>NZ_JAEMDY010000001.1:0-1271698 GCF_016457215.1 Luteimonas sp. MC1895 | reverse complement strand
CGCCGGGGTGAGCCGCACATTGTAGCGCGACTTTCGCGTCCGTCAACACCCTGTGGGTGGAAACTTCCGCCTCCCCCGCCGCCGCGCCGTGT
Organism: Luteimonas sp. MC1895; assembly: GCF_016457215.1. Lineage (NCBI taxonomy): Bacteria > Pseudomonadati > Pseudomonadota > Gammaproteobacteria > Lysobacterales > Lysobacteraceae > Luteimonas > Luteimonas sp. MC1895. The sequence continues at coordinate 1,271,606 of NZ_JAEMDY010000001.1, read as the reverse complement.
TGGCCGTGTCCGCCGGGGAGCCGCACATATTAGCGTCGGATCCGCGTACGTCAACACCTTCCGTTGACGCGATTTCTGATCGATGGCTTCCGTACAGCTGGAGGCCTTCAACCGCCTTGTCCTGTAGGGCTTCGAGCAGGCCGCACAGGCTGCGCAGGTCCTGCGCGTTGTGCAGCCCGACGCGGCGCAGCTTCGATGCGCTGCCGCCACGCAGATAGGCCAGCCAGGCCCCTGGTGCCTCCGCCCCCGGCAGGTCGTCCTCGCGCAGCACGCCGAGCAATTCACGCTCGGCGGTAGCGAGGCGGCAGTTGGGCCACACGCTGCGGTAGCGGCGGCGCATCGGGTGCAGCAGATCCACGTGGCGCAGCGCCGGGAGCGGATCGGCCATGCGCGCGAGCCGGTAACGCGTCGACAGCAGCGGACGGTCGTAGCTCTTGCCGTTGTAGCTGAGCAGGACCGTGTCCGGCTGAAGCCAGCCGGCGAAGGCGTCCAGCATGGCTTCCTCGGCGGCGAGCCGGGTGATGCACAGCTGGCGGATCCGTAGCCCGCCGCCGCGCCAGTCGGCGGCGCCGATCATGAACGCGCGCGTGCCGGTGCCGCCGGCAAGGCCGGTCGTCTCGGTGTCGAATGCCAGGACATGCTCGCGCGCCACCTGCGCCTGGCCGATGCCGTCCAGGGGCAGCGTGTCGCCCGCGGCGGCCCAGGGCACCCATTGCTCGTGATAGCGCAGGCCGTGCGCGATCTCGTCGCCCGGCAGCGCACGATCGATGCTGCGCGGCGCGGCCGGAATGGACGGCGCGCGGATCTTCAGCAGCGTGCGCAGCTGCGCGATGGTCGCCTCCCGCGACATCCCCGCGGGCACAGCGGGTCCAACCGCCCGCGGACCCACGACGGCCCTCGGCGCCTCCACGCGCGGCTGCGCCGCTGCTTCGCCCACCGCACCGGCCTGCCGTCGCAGCCCCGCCAGCTTGCTGGCCAGCGCAGTCATGCCGCGTCCAGCAGGTCGAGCACCCGCAGGGCCAGCGCGCGTGGCGTGGCCGACGCGCGTTCATCCGCCTCGAGGATCGGCCCCACGCAGGCCGGGCAGCCACCGCGGCAGTCGCAGCCCGCCACCACCGCCCGCGCGCTCGCGACCAGTTCCGCGCGCCGCTCGTACAGCGGCGACGACAGGCCCACGCCGCCCGGGTAGTTGTCATAGAGGTAGAGCGTGGGCGTGAAGCGTCCGGGGCCCGCCAGCAGCATCGCGTTCGCGTCCCCGGGCACCGGCGTTCCGCCCTCCCCTGCATGGGCATCGTCGTGGGCGAAGGCCGCTTCGCCAGGGCCGCGGAGCTGGCCGCGACCGCGCGCGTCACGGCCCGCGAACCAGGCGCCGTCGCCGCTGCCGACCGCCTTCAGCAGGTCGCGCGACTCGGCCATCACCGCCACCTGCGCCACCAGGTGCAGCGCATGCGCCGCGCCCAGGAAGCCGTCCAGCGCCTCGTGTCGCCGTTCGAACGCGTCCTCGAGCACGCACTGCGGCAGCTGCCACCACACCGCGCTGGTATGCATCTCCTGGTCGGGCAGGGTCACCGGGCCGTAGCCGATGTTCTCGTGCGTGTGGAAACGGATCTTCTTGTAGCCGGAGACACGCCGCACCACGTGCACTTCGCCCATGTGCGCCTCCCCCTGCCCCGCCGGCGCCTGCTCGGCGTCGTCGAGCACCTTGAGCTTCGTGTAGTCGATGGCGTCGGTGTAGTAGTCGACCCGGGTGCGGCGCACATAGGCCTTGCGGCCTTCCCAGTCGAGACGCTCGACCTGGAACGGCTCGGACTGGACCATGTGGATCGCGCCTTCGTACAGCGTGAGCGCGGCGGCCGAATAGTCGACCTCGGCGATGATCTGCTGGCGACCGTCGGTGCGGTCGACGACCACGAAATTTCCGTCGGCCACCGAGCGCAGGTTCACCGCCTGCGCGGGGTAGCTGTCGGCGATCCATTCCCAGCGCTCGCCTTCGTGGTGCAGCACGCCGCTTTCGGCCAGCACCTCCAGCCACGGACCGGGTTCGACCGGGCCGAAGCCGTCGCCATCGCGGAACGGCAGTTCGAACGCCGCGCAGCGGATGTGGTCGAGGAGGATCAGCGGCTGGTCGGGCTCGATGCGCGCGTGCTCCGGGCTGGCCGCGGCAAAGAACTCCGGATGCCGCACGACGTACTGGTCCAGCGCCTCGGAACTCGCCACCAGCACGCCCAGCGAGGGCTGCTGCCGCCGTCCGGCGCGGCCGAAGCGCTGCCAGGTGGCGGAGATGCTGCCCGGATAACCGTTGAGCACCACCACGTCGAGGCTGCCGATGTCGACGCCCAGCTCCAGCGCTGAAGTGCTGACGATGCCGTCGATGCGTCCGGCGCGCATGTCCTGCTCCACCGCGCGGCGCTCGGTGGGCAGGTAGCCGCCCCGATAGGCGCGGATGCGGCGCGGCTTGCGCGGGTCGTGGTCGAAGACCTCCTTCAGGTACTTCGTCAGCACTTCCACCATTGAACGCGACTGGCAGAACACCAGCGTCTTCAGCCCGGCGCGGATCGCCAGCCGGGCGATGCGGTTGGACTGCGAGCGGGCCGATGCGCGGATGCCCAGGTCGGGGTTCACCACCGGCGGGTTCCACAGCAGCACGTGGCGGTCGCCGCGCGGCGCGCCGCTGTGGTCGATCACGTCGACCTCGCCTTGCGCGGCCTCGATCAGGGCGCGCCCGTGTTCGCCGGCGTTGCCGATGGTCGCCGAGCACAGGATGAAGGTCGGCGACGCGCCATAGAACGCGCATACCCGCTTCAGGCGGCGGATGACGTTGGCGACGTGGCTGCCGAACACCCCGCGGTAGGTGTGCACCTCGTCGATCACCACGTAGCGCAGGTTCTCGAAGAACTGCGCCCACTTGGTGTGGTGGGGCAGGATCCCCTGGTGGAGCATGTCCGGGTTGCTGACCACGATGTCCGCGCTGACCCGGATCGCGCGCCGCGCATCGCCGGGGGTGTCGCCGTCGAAGGTCGCCGCGCGCAGGCCGAGCCCGCCGGCGGCGTTGAGCTCGAGCAGCTCGCTCACCTGGTCCTGGGCCAGGGCCTTGGTCGGGAACAGGTACAGGGCCTTGCCGCGTTCGCGCAGCGCGCTGCCGACCACCGGCAGCGTGTAGCACAGCGACTTGCCCGATGCGGTCGGCGTGGCGACGACCAGGTGGCGCCCGGCCTGCGTGGCCTCCCAGGCCCGGGCCTGGTGGCTGTACACGCGGTCGATCCCGCGCGCGCGCAGGGCCGCCGCGAGCGCTTCGGGCAGGTCGTCCGGAAACGGGGCGTACTCGCCGCCCTGCCCGGGCACCACGAGGCTGCCGGTCACGCGTCCGGGATACTTGGCCTCCAGCTTCGCGGCCAGCGTGCTGCCGCCCTGCGGATCATTGGCGGCGGCGGTGCGCCCGGGAAGGACGAGGGCGCTGGCGGGACTGGGACTGGCGTTCAAGGCGGGCTCCGGCTGGGCGGAGGGCGATGCTCGGCCAGCGGCGTCTCACTGCGTGCGACCCGGGCCGCATCCGGCGCCGATACGCTTGCGGACCCCGTCGCCTTCTCGACGGCGCAGCGGCCCGCCATCTCCCTTGCCGTCCTGTTGACGCCCGCGGGCACAGAGTGGGCACCCCCGTGACGGAGCATCCCGATGGCCAAGTCCAATTCCACCCGACCTGCCGCACCCAGCGACGAGTCCAGCCTGGATGACGGCACCGACCTGCCGGAGACCCGCGGCCCCGCGCTCAAGGACCCCCGCGCCACGTCGGCGATGGACAACATCGGCGTGGACAACGGCGCCGACCTGTTGGACATCGCGCTCGACGACCAGCCCGGCGACGTCGACCAGGACGGCCGCTCCTTCGCCGACGACGTGCGCAGCGACACGATCAGCGACGACGAGGCGCGCGAGCGCCGCTGACCGCGGTCGCTTTCCGCCGGCGATCAAGGACGATCCATACGCCGCCGGCGCGTAGCTGCGATCATGTGCGGCATGGATCCCATGACGCCGCCCGCCTTCACCACCCTCCCGCTCACCGACGCCCTGCTCAAGGGCGTCGACGCGCTCGGTTATACCGCGATGACGCCGGTGCAGGCCCAGGCCCTGCCGCCGATCCTCGAGGGCCGCGACCTGATCGCCCAGGCGCCCACCGGCAGTGGGAAGACCGCCGCCTTCGGCCTCGGCCTGCTGCACCGGCTGGATGCGTCAGCCGTGCAGACCCAGGCCCTGGTGCTGTGTCCCACGCGCGAACTCGCCGACCAGGTCGGCGGACAACTGCGCAGGCTGGCGACGGGCGTGCCCAACGTGAAGCTGAGCGTGCTCTGCGGCGGCATCCCGCTGGCCCCGCAGCTGGCATCGCTGGCCCACGCGCCGCACATGGTCGTGGGCACGCCCGGGCGCATCCTCGAACTGCTCGCGCAGGGCGCGCTCGACCTGCGGGGCGTACGCGGCTTCGTGCTCGACGAGGCCGACCGCATGCTCGACATGGGCTTCGAGGACCAGATCCGCGACATCGCGCGCCATGTGCCGCGCGACTGCCAGCGCCTGCTGTTCTCGGCGACCTTCCCCGACGCGATCCGCGCCCTCGGCAAGGCGATGCTGCGCGATCCGGCCGAAGTGAGCGTCCAGGGTGCCGTCCACGCGCCCGCGATCGAGCAGCGCATCATCGACGCCGATCCCGCGCGCAAGGCACCGCTCCTGGCGGCGCTGCTGCTCGAGCACCGCCCGGAATCCTGCGTGGTGTTCTGCAACATGCGCCGGGACGTCGACGAGGTGGCCGGCTCGCTGGCGCACTACGGGTTCGACGCGCTGGCGCTGCATGGCGACATGGAGCAACGCGACCGGGCCGAGACCCTGCTGCGCTTCGCCAACCGCAGCTGCAACGTGCTGGTCGCCAGCGACGTCGCGGCGCGCGGCCTGGACATCGACGACCTGGCCGCGGTGGTGAACTACGACGTGCCCTCGGATCCCGACACCTACATGCACCGCATCGGCCGCACCGGGCGCGCCGGCAAGAGCGGCCTCGCGCTGACCCTGTGCACGCCGGACGAACTGCGCCGCATGGAAGCGATCGAGGACCACCAGTTCCGCACCCTGCCGCGGGAACGCGGGCAGCCGGTGGACGGACGGCCCAAGGGCGTGCCGAAGGCGGCGATGGCGACGCTGCGCATCGACGCCGGCAAGGGCGACAAGCTGCGGCCCGGCGACATCCTCGGCGCGCTGACCGGCGATGCAGGCCTGTCGGCCAAGGCCATCGGCAAGATCGACGTGCAGGCCACGCGGTCCTACGTCGCCATCGCCCGCGCCCAGGCGCCGCAGGCGCTCACCCGCCTGCGCGAGGGCAGGATCAAGGGCCGCCGCTTCCGCGTGGCTGCGCTCTAGGGCGCGGAGGCCGCTCCCACGGCTCCCGTTGCGGCGCGCGGCGCCGGCAAGGCCTCCAGCCTGTCGCGCAGCGCCTGCGCGAACAGCGCGCCACGCCCCGGATCGACGCCGAGATAGAAATCAGGCTCGATCAGCTCCGCCTCCATCAGCAGCCAGCGCCCGTCCGCATCCGGAACCATGTCGATGCGCGCGTACAGCAGCGGCTCGTCGATCGCGGCCAGGACCTGCTCCGCCAGCGCGAGCGCGCCGGCTGGCGGCTGCGCGAGTGCGGTGTAGTGGCCACCGAAGGTCTCCTGCACGCGGAAATCGCCGGGCGTCGGGCGCTTGTTCACCGCGTGGGACAGCCGGCCACCGAAATACAGCAGCGAGGTCTCGCCATGCTGCAGGATCGTCGGCAGGAACGGCTGCACCAGGATTTCCGCAACCCCGGCACGACCGGCATCGTCATCCGCGTCGCTTCCGGCCTGTGCCAGCAGCGCGTCGATGCCGTCGCGACCGAAGCGCCAGGTCTTCCAGGCACCTCCTGAAACAGCGGGCTTGGCGATGAGTTCGTCCGCGCCGGTCGCATCGAACACCTGTTCCAGCAAGGTCCGTGTCAAGCGGCGGGTCCACGCCGTGTGCGGGATCGCGACACCGGCCGCGGCCAGCCGGTCCAGATAGCGCTTGTCCGAGTTCCAGGCCAGCACCGACGGCGGGTTCGCCATCGGCAGGCCCGCCTGCGCCCAGGTGCGGCAGGCGCGCAGCCAGCGTGCGTGGTCGACGTGGTAGTTCCAGACCAGGAGTGGCAGCACCTGCGCGTAGCCGTCCAGTGCCGAGGCATCCTCCACGTGCGCGCTCCATGGCGCCGGGACGGCGCGGATGCCCTGCGCCGCCAGCGCCGACTGCAGGCGCGCGAGCACCGGCGGCCAGACCTCGGCGTGATCGCCCGTGGCCGGGTCCGGCGTGAGGATCGCGACCGCGCTCATGCCCGTTCGCCCGTGGCCAGCCCGACGCGCGCGTGACGCCGGCCGTAGGCGAAATAGATCGCCGCGCCGATGGCCAGCCAGACCGCGAAACGCACCCAGGTGAGCGTGGTCAGGTTGAGCATCAGGTAGAAGCACAGCACCGCCGAGACGATCGGCAGCAGCGGCGACCACGGCACCCGGAACGCCCGCGGCAGGTCCGGCCGCGTGCGCCGCAGCACCACCACCGCGAGGCTCACCAGCACGAAGGCCGACAGCGTGCCGATGTTGATCATCTCCTCCAGGATTTCGACCTGGGTGAAGCCGGCCAGGAGCGCCACCGCGGCGCCGCTGACCAGCTGCAGGCGCACGGGGGTCTTGCGGGTCTCCGACGTGACGCTGAGCCAGCGCGGCAGCAGCCCATCGCGGCTGATCGCCAGCAGTACCCGCGACAGGCCCATCAGCAGCACCATGATCACCGTGGTCAGACCGGCGAGGATCCCCACCGAGATCACCTGGGCGGCCCAGTCCGCGCCAACCGCGACGAAGGCCGTGGCCAGCGACGGGTTGTCCGCCGCCGCCAGCACCGTGTACGGCACCATGCCGGTCAGTGCCACCGCCACGCCGAGATACAGCAGGGTCACCAGCGCCAGGCCGCCGAAGATGCCCAGCGGCAGCGTGCGCTGGGGATCCTTGACCTCTTCGGCCGAGGTCGCGACCACGTCGAAGCCGATGAAGGCGAAGAAGACCAGCGCCGCGCCCGACAGCACCCCGGCCACGCCGTAGCGCGCCGGCTCGGCGCCTGTCATCCAGGACAGCAGCGACTGCGACCAGGCCTCGGCGTCGCCGCCGACGGCGGGCTCCGGCGGTGGTACGAACGGCGTGAGGTTGGCGGCATCGAAATAGGTCAGCCCGACCACGATCACGAACACCACGATGCCCACCTTGATCAGGGTGAACACGTTGTTGACCCGCGCCGACATTTTGGTGCCCAGGATCAGCAGGCAGGTGAACACGCCGACGATCAGGATCGGCCCCCAGTCGACGCTGATGCCGAGCACCGCGATCGTCGTCGGGATGTGCACGTCGAACAGCTCGAACACCATCGCGAGGTAGATGCCCCAGTACTTCGCGATCACCGCACCCGCGGTGAGCAGCTCGAGGATCAGGTCCCAGCCGATGATCCAGGCGATGAACTCGCCCAGCGTGGCGTAGGTATAGGTATAGGCGCTGCCGGCGACCGGGATGCTGGAGGCGAACTCGGCGTAGCACATGATCGCGAGCGCGCAGGCCAGCGCGGCGAGCAGGAAGGACATGGTGACGGCAGGACCGGCGAAGCTGCCCGCCGCACGCGCGCCCACCGAGAAGATGCCGGCCCCGACCGCCACCGCCACGCCGAGGATCATCAGGTCCCAGGCGCTGAGCGTGCGCTTGAGCTGGCGCCCCGGTTCGGCGGCGTCGGCGATGGTCTGCTCGATGGACTTGGTGCGGAACAGGCTGCGCGACGGGCGGCTTGATGCGGTGTGCGACGGGTTCATCGGTGGCGTGGCTCGCGGTGCGGGGGGATCCCGCGCGCGGGCGGGCCGATCGCGGAACGATCAGGCCAGACTACGCCGGCCTCCGGAGCCGCGACAATGCCGAAAGGTCCTGGCCCCGGCTCATCCCGGTGGCGTGGCGTCCCACTCGAATACCTCGTCCAGCGGCGTGCCCAGCGCATGCGCGATGCGGAAGGCCAGTTCCAGCGAGGGGGCATAGCGGCCGGCCTCGAGCGCGATGATGGTCTGCCGGGTGACCCTGCAGGCCTGCGCGAGTGCCTCCTGGGTCATGCCGGTGCGCTCCTGGCGCAGGCGGCGGATGTGGTTGGTGACCGCGGTGCGCGCCACGCGGCTCAGCGCCGGTCCAGCCAGTGGCGCACCGCGCTGGCGCCGTTGTCGACGAGGCAGCCGAGCATGAGCACCAGCACCAGCAGGTTGGCGATCATCGGGAGGGTGGCCCACTGCAGGCGGTCCGCCGGCGACAGGCCCAGCAGGATTGCGAGGAACACGATCATCGCGCTGACCGCGCTGCGCGCCCAGCCCGCGGCTTCGCGTTCGATCTCGCGGTCGCGCTCGTCCTCCTGCACGCGGTCCTTCCAGCGCCTGCCGATGGTGGACGACAGCACCGTCCATGCCACGAGCAGCAGCACGAGGTTGCGGCCCACCTGCCGGGCTTCCGGGCTGTCGGCGAGGCTCGGGGTCTGGAACACGTGCATGCGGGCGACGAAGTACAGCACCGCCACCGCCATGAACGCCGTTCCGATCCAGGCCTTCCATTCGGCGGGTGACACCTGCAGCTCGCTTTCGGTGAGTGACAGCTGCCAGACACCGTAGAGCGCGCTCCACGCCGCCAGCACCAGCACGGCGAAGCCGACGGCGCCGGTATCGAGTCCGAACAGCGATTCCACGCCTGCGAGCAGCAGCCAGAGACCCAGGCCCGCCGCGGCGAGCAGCATCGGCAATGCGAAACGACGGGCGATCATCGGGGGGGCTCCAGGCAGTGGATGTAAAACGAAACGTACATCCGGCCCGGACGCGATGTCAAAGGGTTTTTACATCGCGCCGCGCAGGCCATGCGCCACGGCCGCTAGCCGATGCGGAAGATTGGCTGGCGCCGGCGCACGTCGTGGCGCGTATGGGAGAGGTAGCTGCCGCGCGTGTAGGTCGGGAACTGGCGGACGCTGCGGCGCTGGCCGCCGGCATGGGCAGCGTTGGCGACCACCAGGGCGGCATGCGGAAAGCCGGCCTGGATGCGGGTGATGCTCGTGGCCGGAGCGGTCCGGCGGCGCGGCGCGGTGACGCGCGAGGTCTGGGCGGGGAACAGCGACAGGATGGTGTTTTTCAGGTGACTGGTAATTTTGATCCTCCATAAATCTAATGATTACAGCAACTTACGGAGCAATTATAGCACGCCTGGACATTTATGAATAGGCCGCGTCGTCGGCCTCCCAAGCGGCCAGGACACGCGTGCCCCCCTGCTTGACCCTTGTCATGGCCCGCCCCGAGGCGATGGCCGAGGATGGAGCGACACGCAAAGCAACCAGGAGTCCTCCATGCAGCCCCTTCCCATCCTGCTGGCCCTGTCACTGGCGATCGTCCCGGGCCTGGCCCACGCCCAGCACGACCATGGCGCGCACGCCGCGCATGCCCGACAGGCCGGGACGACTCCCGCGGCGCATGCACACCATGCCGCGGACACGCCGGCCGCGGCCATTCCGGCCGGTCACGTGCGATGGACGCCGGACGCCCCTCTGGTCGAAGGCATGGGCCAGGTCCGCAAGGCGGTGGCGACACTCGCCCACCTCGAGATGGGCCACCTCGGCGAAGGCAACGTGCTGACAGTGGCGGGCGATGTCGATGCCGCGATCGAGTACATGTTCGGCAACTGCGAGCTCGACCCGGAACCCGACGTCGCGCTGCACGGGATCCTCGCGCGGCTGATGGCGGGCTCGCAGGCGCTTCGGGCTGCGCCGGCGGATCCGGCGCCGGTCGCCGGCATGCGCGGTGCGCTGGCGGACTACGGTCGGCTGTTCGACGACCCGGCGGCCGCGGCGGTGCGCTGAATCCGGGCGTGAGCGGTCTTCCGCCGGGCACGCGACCGGCGGCCGGCGCTCATCGCGGTCAGCGCGTCACCGGTGCGCGGTACATGGCCGCGCTGATGCAGGAGAACAGGCTCACCACGAACCAGCCGAACGGCAGCAGGGTCAGGGTCAGCAGCCAGGTCACCGCGCCGGCGATGCAGCCCGCCGTGAACCAGAGGATCGCCGAGACCACCCGCCCCTGCACCAGCTGGCCGAGGCCGGGAATGAAGAGACTGCAGATCGCGGCAATCACGTTGCCGGTGGTGCCCTGTCCGTTGCCCATCGAAGATTCCTGCATGGAAGTGTCTGCCGCCGATTATGGCGGCCGGGTGCGCGCCGCGCGGTGAATCCGCCGGCCGCATGGTTGCACGCGCGGCTCAGGCCATCGGCAGCTTGAGACCCTGCTCCCGCGCGCACTGCCTGGCGATGTCGTAGCCGGCGTCCGCATGGCGCATGACACCGGTGCCGGGATCGTTCCAGAGCACGCGCGCGAGGCGCCGGTCCGCATCCTCGCTGCCGTCGCAGACGATCACCACGCCGCTGTGCTGGCTGTAGCCCATCCCCACGCCGCCCCCGTGATGCAGGCTGACCCAGGTCGCGCCGCTGGCGACGTTGAGCATGGCATTGAGCAGCGGCCAGTCGCTCACTGCATCGCTGCCGTCGGCCATCGCTTCGGTCTCGCGATTGGGCGAGGCCACCGAGCCGCTGTCGAGATGGTCGCGGCCGATCACCACCGGCGCCTTCAGCTCCCCGTTGCGGACCATCTCGTTGAACGCCAGCCCGAGGCGATGGCGCTGGCCCAGGCCGACCCAGCAGATCCGCGCCGGCAGGCCCTGGAAGCTGATGCGCTCGCGCGCCATGTCCAGCCACCGGTGCAGGTGCGGGTCGTCGGGAATCAGCTCCTTGACCTTGGCATCGGTGCGATGGATGTCCTCGGGATCGCCGGACAGCGCCACCCAGCGGAACGGCCCGATGCCGCGGCAGAACAGCGGCCGCACGTACGCGGGCACGAACCCCGGGAAATCGAAGGCGTTGCTGCAGCCGGCGTCCTTTGCCATCTGCCGGATGTTGTTGCCGTAGTCGACGGTGGGGATGCCGCGGGCGTGGAAGGCCAGCATGGCCTCGACGTGCACGCGCATCGACTGCTTGGCTGCGTCGCGGACCCTGGCGGGCTCCGAGGCCTGCGCGTCCAGCCACTGCTCGACCGTCCAGCCGATCGGCAGGTAGCCGTGCACCGGGTCGTGCGCGCTGGTCTGGTCGGTGACGCAGTCCGGGCGCACGCCGCGCTTGACCAGCTCGGGCAGGATTTCCGCGGCGTTGCCCAGCAGCGCGATCGACTTCGCCTCGCCCGCGGCGACGTATTTCGCGATCCGCGCCAGGGCGTCGTCGAGGTCGGTTGCCTGCTCGTCGACGTAGCGCGTGCGCAGGCGGAAGTCGATGCTCGCCTGGCGGCATTCGATGGTCAGCGAGGACGCGCCGGCCAGCGATGCCGCCAGTGGCTGCGCACCGCCCATGCCACCCAAACCGGCGGTCAGGATCCAGCGGCCCTGGAGGCTGCCGCCGTAGTGCTGGCGCCCCATCTCGACGAAGGTCTCGTAGGTGCCCTGGACGATGCCCTGGCTGCCGATGTAGATCCACGAGCCCGCGGTCATCTGCCCGTACATCATCAGGCCCTTGCGGTCGAGTTCGTCGAAGTGCTCCCAGTTGGCCCAGGCCGGCACCAGGTTGGAGTTCGCGATCAGCACGCGCGGCGCGTCGGCATGCGTCGGGAAGATGCCGACCGGCTTGCCCGACTGCACCAGCAGGGTCTCGTCGTCGCCCAGCGTGCGCAGTGATTCGAGGATCGCGTCATAGCTCGCCCAGTCGCGCGCCGCGCGGCCGATGCCACCGTAGACCACGAGGTCCTCGGGCCGCTCGGCGACCTCGGGGTCGAGGTTGTTCTGCAGCATCCGGTACGGCGCCTCGGTCAGCCAGGAGCGGCAGCTCAGGGTGCTGCCGCGGGGCGCGCGGACGCTGCGGGACGGGTCGTGGCGGTTGGACATGGGCGACGGTTCAGCGGCGGAGTGGACGCCGGATTATCGCATCGCCGAAAAGAAGACACCCGGCACATGGCCGGGCGTCGTGGGGCCAACGCTGGGCCACCGAAGCGTGGACGCCCCGCGTGACCGGGTGCCCGTGGGTTGTCGCGGGACTCAGCGGATCGAGGGATCGAGCTTGCGCAAGGCGTCGTGCAGGTCGGTCGAGCCGCTGCGCTCGATGTCCTCGCGCGTGTACACACGCCCGCCCGCCGCCACGCAGTCCTTCTGGTCGCCGCGCGAACGGGCGTTGCGCGCCGCGGTGATGCGCGAACCGGTCTGCTCGATGCAGAAGCGGTCGTCGGCCTTGCGCGCGTCCTTGGCGCGGCTGCGCGCGGCTTCCTCGGGCTCGTCCTGCGCGTGTGCGGCGACGGGCGCCGCGGCGAACGCCAGCGCGGCCAGGGCCGCAGCGATGAAGACAGGCTTCATGGGGGGTCACCTCGTGATACGTGCGGAGCAGTCTCGCACGATACGCCGCGTGGTCCCGGCGCGCAGCGCGGGACGCGCCTGCGTTCACCGCGTCCTCAGGTTGTCGGCAGCGGCGGGATCGCGACCGGCGGCAGCAGGCGGGAGCGATAGCGGCGGTCGGCGTAGTAGCGGATCTTGGCGCAGCGCACCGGGTGCGCCAGCCCCTCGCAGAACACGATCTCGCGCTTCGGATCCATCGACTTGAGCTCCTGCGGCAGCATCAGCGCGCGCCGCTCTTCGCTCTCGCTGCGGCTGACCTCGCGCCGGCTGCGGCCGCGCGTCAGGTTGCGACGGCGCAGCGAGGTGTAGCCCAGCATCTCGGAATAGTCGTTGGCGTCCTGCTGCTCCCGGGGCGCGAATACCACCTGCATGGCGTGGTTGGTGGCGATGGCGCGCGCGACGTCCTTGCCATAGACGGCGTCGAGCTGGGCCATGCTCTGGATCACCGGCAGCAGGCGCAGGTTGTAGCCAGCTATGTAGGCCATGGCGGTGGCGATGATGTCGATCCGCCCCAGCGCCGTGAACTCGTCCATCAGCAGCAGGCACGGGTGGCGCAGCGCCGGATCATCCTGCGGCAGGACCCGCGTGTTCAGGTTGATCAGCTGGCTGAAGAACAGGTTGAGCAGGGGCCGCGCCTCGGCCAGGCGGTGCGGCGGTACGCCCACGTAGACCGTCATCGATCGCCGCCGCAGGTCGTCGAGCAGGAAGTCGTTGCCGCTGGTGGCCGCGTCCAGCAGCGGGTCGATCCACGGGTTCAGCGGCTCGCGGAAGCTGCCGAGGATGGACGCGAAGGTCTCCTCGGCCTGTGACAGCAGGTTGCCGAAGGCACGGCGCGCGTGCTCGCCAAGGAATGGCCGCGACGCCAGGTCCTGCAGGTGCTGGCGCGCCGTGGCGCCCTCGGCCGACGAGAGCCGGAAGACGCGACCCAGGGTCGGGAACAGGTGGAATTCCACGGGCATGCCGTCGCGGCACTGGGCCTCGTAGTGGTCGTACAGGTACAGCGCGAAGGCCAGGAAGGCGTTGCGCGCCTGGCTGGTCCAGAACTTCTGCTCCGGTCCTGCATCCGGATACAGCAGGTTGGCGATGCCCTGCAGGTCGGAGACGCGCTGCAGCGGCTCGGTCGAGACATAGGACAGCGGATTCCAGCGCTGCGTGCGCCGGTCTTCCGCAAAGGGATTGAACAGATGCACCGCCTGGCCCTGCGCGCGGCGCCAGCCGCTGGTCAGGGCGAAGTTCTCCTGCTTGATGTCGAGCACCACCACCGAGCCGAGGTAGTCGAGCAGGTTGGGCACGACCACGCCCACCCCCTTGCCCGATCGCGTGGGCGCGGCGAGCAGCACCGACTGCTGGCCGTCGAAGCGCAGCAGGCGCCCGAACCAGCGCCCGACCACGATGGCCTGGCCGGAACGGGTGAACAGCCCGCGGCGCGCGAGTTCGACGGCATTGGCGAAGCGGGCACGGCCGTGCAGCGAGCGCCGGCGCGGCCGCAGCAGGAGGAATGCCGGAACGCCCGCTGCCAGCAGCGGAAGTCCGAGGCCGATCCCGCCGGCCAGGCGGATGCGGCCGGCATATGGCGCCACGTCAGGATGTCCGAGCGCGCGCAGGTAGTCGAGCCAGGTGGTCCAGCCGGCTTCCGCCCCGGCGATCCCGAGCAGGCGCAGCGTGAGCGCGCCCGAGAGCCACAGTCCCGCCACGCACGCCGCGCACAGGCACGCGAGTGCCAGCGTCATCCTGATCCTGTCCATGTCACCTTCCCTGGTGTGCCGGTGCCCGGCCTGGCGGAGCTTAGCGTAAGCTCGGGCGCGAGTCCCCGGGGAGGAGGCATGCCGATGCGCTGGCCTGGTTTCCGCGACGACAGCGCGCTGATCCTGCCGCTCGATCCCGCGATGCTGCTGCCTCCGGGCGCGCCGATGCGGCTGCGGCTGGACGGCCATGTCCTCGAGCGCAAGCACGAACTGCACATGACCCTGCTCGGCCGCGAAGCCGGACGGGCGCTGCGCGACGGGATCGGCGATGCGCGCATCCGCGCCCTGTTCGACGCCTTCGACTGGCAGCCCCGCGGGACCGCGCGCTACGCGCTGATGCACAAGGCCAAGCCGCAGTGGGACGGCCCGCTGATGGCCTGGTCACTGATCGAGCACCTGCAGGCACCGGCCTTCGCGGGCTTCCGCCACGCGCTGGCCCAGGCCAGCGAACTGCCGCTCGACTGCGGCGTGCCGCACGCCACGCTCTATGTCGCCGGAGACCCCTACGGCATCGGCCTGGGCGATATCGAAACCTACCGCCGCTGCTTCGTCCGCGAGGTGGCTGCGTCCGAGCTCGCGCCGGATGCGCGCATGGCGGCCCGCTGAAAACCACCGCACCGCGCAGCGCCTGCCACGCCCCGGCGCCGCTCAGTCCTGCTCTTCGGCCGCCTCGCGCCCCTGCTGGCGGATCAGGGCCTCTTCGCGCGCGTCATTGATCGCGGCGCGCACGCCGTCGATGTCGGGCATCGACTCATCATGCACGAAATGCCCGCTCAGCTCGCTGTCCGGGCGCAGCTCGCCCGCCTCGAACAGCGCCCACATCTCCTCGCCGTACCAGGTCTCGAGCAGGTCGGGCGCCCAGAAGCCCAGGCTGGCGGTGAGGTTGTTGACGTCGCGCAGCAGCATGGCGCGCGCGGCGTTGTTGCCCGATGCGCTGACCACCTGCGGGAAGTCGATCACCACCGGGCCGTCCGGCGCCACCAGCACGTTGTACTCCGACAGGTCGCCGTGGATCAGGCCGGCGCAGAGCATCCGCACCACCTGCCGCACCAGCACGCGGTGGAAGCCGCGTGCCTGTTCCGGCGACAGCTCCACCTCGGCCAGGCGCGGCGCCGAGTGGCCATCGGCATCGACCACCAGCTCCATCACTAGCACGCCGTGGAAGTAGCCATGGGGCTCGGGCACGCGCACGCCCGCGTCGCGCAGCTGGTACAGCGCCTCGACCTCGGTGTTCTTCCACTCGGCTTCCTGCTGCTTCCGGCCGTACTTCGTGGCCTTGCCGATTGCGCGCGCCTCGCGGCTGCCACGCACCTTTCGGCCTTCCTGGTACTGCACGCGCTGCTGGAAGCTGCGCTGCGCCATGTCCTTGTAGACCTTGGCACAGCGGATTGCGTCGCCGGCGCGGACCACGTAGACCGCGGCCTCCTTGCCGCTCTTGAGCGGGCGCATGACTTCGTCGATCACGCCGTCGTCGATCAGCGGCTGGAGGCCGCTCGGGGTCTTCATGGAATGGGGCGCCTGGCCTGCGACAAGGGCCGGCAGTCAAGCACGCGGCCCGCCGCGGCGCCAGTCCTGCCTGCTGCCGATCCGGCTGCGCTCAGGTCACCTTCTTGTAGATCGTCACGCCAAGCACGAACAGCACCACCGCGATGATGATCGCGGCGAAGAACAGGAACTTCGCGATGCCCATCGCCGCACCCGCGGCGCCGGTGAAGCCCAGGGCCCCGGCGATGAGGCCGATGACGGCGAGGATGATGGCCCACTTGATCATTGCCTGACTCCTTGCCACGGATGCGATGCAGCCGACGGTATGCTGCCGGCGGTGGGGTCTTCGTGAATGCGGCAGCCCATGGGCTCGCGCGTCGCACGACGTCCACCTGTTTCCCCGCCCCCTGCGAACGGAACCCGCGCCTTGAACCGACGCCCATCGCCGCTGCGCCTGCTGCTCCTCGGCCTTGGGCTGCTGGTGCTCAACGGATGCGCGATCCTCCGTGAATTCGGCCCGCAGGTGGAGGCCGAGCCGATGGGTCCCGGCGAGTACATCGCCATGAAGCGCGGCGACATCCTCACGACAGATCGGCTGGGCACGGCCACGCAGGAAACCCTGCGCGTGGTCGGGCTCGACGAGAACGCCTGCGCCACGCTGCCGGCACCGGGATGCATGCAGGCGCTGGCGGCGGTCGCGGGCATCGCCGAGGAGCGCCGCCTGGCGGCACTGGCCGAACTCTGGATCCAGCAGGCGATCGCCCTGACACCGGCCGACTCCCCGCCGGCAGAAGATGTCCAGATCGACGCCTGGCTGGAAGCGGCGCGCCACGCCTACGCCTATCTGTTCTTCAGCGAACGCGCGCCCGGCGAACGGGCATTCGAGGATCGCCAGACCCAGGTCCGCGATTACTACAACTACGCCGTGCAGCGGGCCGCCAGCGGCATGTTCGAACGCTGGCAGCGCGCGCAGCGAATGACCGGAGGCGCGTCGGCCAGGGTCACCGGCGGGGACGACGCCAGCCTGCAGATCGCCGGCTGGACCGTCCACAGCGACCTGTCCGGGATCCGCATGCCCGAGGGCGTCGACCTGCCGCAGGAGCTGGTGCCCGCGTCGGCGCTGAACTTCGCCGGCCTGCGCAGCATCTACCGGCGCGACGGCTTCGGCGCCGAAGTGGTGGCGGTGATGGGAGACGACCCGGTGACCGGCGTCCCCGCCGGTACGGCACGGCAGGCCGACGGCGACCCCGACGTTGCGTCGCAGCCGCGACCGCCACGTCCGCGCGCCTACAGCGAGATGCCCTCGCCGGCGCTCACCCTGCTGATCCGCTTTCCGGGCGACGATCTCGCCACCATCCTGGCCACGCGGGAGCTGACCATCAGCGCGCACGATCCCTATCGCGAAGACGCGATCGGGCTGCACGGCCTGCGCGTGCCCCTGGCGGCGAACTACACCGCCGGCTACGGCCTGTGGCTGGCGCGCTCGGGCTTCGCGCGGCAGTCCCTGCAGACGCTGCTGGGGCGGGAGAACGGCATCACCCGGCCGCACCTGTACATGATGCAGCCCTACGACCCGGATCGCCGGATCCTGCTGATGATCCATGGACTGGCGAGCAGCCCGGAAGCCTGGGTGAACGTCGCCAACGAGGTTATGGGTGACGAGACCCTGCGCCGGGAGTTCCAGATCTGGCAGGTCTATTACCCGACCAACATGCCGCTGGTGCTGAACCAGGCCGCGATCCGGCGCATCGTCACCGAGACCCTGCACCGCTTCGATCCGCAGGGAACGGCTCAGGCCTCCCGCAACGCGGTGCTGATCGGGCACAGCATGGGGGGCGTGCTGTCGCGGCTGCTGGTGTCATCGGCGGACGACCAGCTCTGGAACTGGATGCAGGCGAACTACGGACTCGATGACGGTCGCCTGGAGCGCGCCGGCCCGCGGCTGGAACGCATGCTGCGCTTCGAGCCGCTGCCCGGCGTCGACCGGGTGGTCTTCATCGCCGCCCCGCACCGCGGCACGGCGGCGGCCGGCTCGCGCCTGGGGCGGCTCATCGGCAAGGTGGTGCGGCTGCCGCTGACCGTGCTGGAGGAGGTCGCCGAGCTCGTCACCGGCGGGGACGAACCGGTGCCCGGCGACTTCGCGATCCCCAACAGCATCGCCAACCTGAGCCAGGACGATCCCTTCGTGCGCGCCGCGGCCGACCTTCCGATGTCGCCGCGCGTGCGCTACCACAGCATCATCGCGCGCGCCGATCCCGACCTGCCGCTGGAGCAGTCCGACGACGGCCTGGTGCCGTATCGCAGCGCCCACCTGCCAGGTGCGCTCTCGGAGAAGGTGATCACGTCCGGCCACAGCGTGCAGGAGACCGCCGCCGCGATCCTCGAGATCCGGCGGATCCTGCACCGCGACATCGGCGAGCGCGGTGGCAGGCCATGAGCGCATCCGCCACCGGGGCGTGGCCGCCGCTGCCACGCGCGTTCTACCTGCGCCACCCGGTGGACGTGGCGCCGGACCTGCTCAACAAGCTGCTGGTGCGCGCCGACGGGCGGGTCGGGCGCATCGTCGAGGTCGAGGCCTACGCCGGCAGGGACGATCCCGCGGCCCACTCCTATCGCGGACGCACCGCGCGCAACGCGACCATGTTTGGCCCCGGCGGGCACCTATATGTCTACTTCACCTATGGCATGCACTGGTGCGGCAACGCCGTGTGCGGCTCGCCCGGGGAAGGCTGGGGCGTGCTGCTGCGGGCGATGGAGCCGGTACATGGGCTGGACGCCATGCGCGAGGCACGAGGAATGCCGCCGAAGAAAGACCGCGACCTCGCCTCCGGGCCGGGCCGCCTCGGACAGGCGATGGGACTGGACCGCGACCTTGACGGCGCGGATCTCGTGCTGCCCGATCGCGGGATCTGGATCGGGTCCGACGGCACCCCGCCTCCGGAGGAACCCGCCGTCGGGCCCCGCGTGGGGATCCGCCATGCCATCGAACTGCCTTGGCGCTGGCATGTCCCGGGGCACGGACACGTGTCGCGGACCCGCGCCGGCGTGCCGCCTCCACGCAAGTCGGGGAGAGCATGACGTGCCTGGGACCCTTGAATCGAATCTGCGCTGGCGGACATCAGGGCACGGCGCTCGCCTACGACGCCACGCCGGCCAGCGTTGCCCTTCCCCGGTCAGCCGATATCCTGCCCCCCAGGGTGCAGGCCAGCCATTGCCGGTGCCACCCACGGAAGGAGTCATGAATGCATCTTGGTGACCCCACCGCTCCGATCCCCGAATCGGCGATGAGGATCCTCCGGCCCATCGGCCTGGCGATCGCCGCGCTTTTCATTGGCGTCAATGCCGCGTGGCTCCTGCTGATCCCGGTGGAAATGTTGGGTGGGCCGCCCGCCCGCGCGTGGGCGCAACCCGCGATGTACGGCCTGAGTGCCATCACCTTCGTGCTGCTGCTCCGCCGCAGCCGGCGCAAGCGCATGCAGGTGGCGCAACGGGTGGCCGAGGGCGTCGCGCCGCCGTCGCGAACCGGAAGCATCATGGTGGCAGGCGTGCTGGCCCTGATCTTCGGTGGTGCCGCGCTATGGATCGCGCTCGCCTCCGATGCAAAGGACCCGCGCGACGTCGAGGTGGGTCTTTTCATGCTCCTGGCGGGCGTCACCACGATCGCCGCCGTCGTGCGGCGCAGGCGCCAGCGCCGGGGTGCAGGCTGAGGTCGGTCCGGAAAACGAAAACCCCTGACAGGGCCAGGGGTTCCACGGTCACCTTCGGTGCGCCAGTGCTGGCGCAGGGTCCACGCCAATTGGCGTGGTGGGCGGTACAGGGTTCGAACCTGTGACCCCTACCATGTCAAGGTAGTGCTCTACCGCTGAGCTAACCGCCCCGAAGGGACGCGAATTCTAGCCGGTGGTTCGCCGGGCGGCAAGCCTAGCGGACCGCCAGCATCGCCTCCTTCAGCGTCTGGATGCGGTCGCGCACCGCCGCGGCCTCCTCGAACTCGAGATCCCGGGCGTGCTGGTACATCTGCTGCTCCAGCTCGCGGAGCGTGGCCGCGGCCCGGGCGGGGTCCATGCGCGCGTAGTCCTCGCCGCGCTCGGCCACCTTCCGCGCGCCCTTCCCGCGGCCGGCCTTGGCTTCCGCGGCGTCGCTGCGGGCGCCCTCCATGATGTCCATGATCGGCCGCGCCACCGAGCGCGGGGTGATGCCGTGCTCGAGGTTGTACTCGACCTGCTTGGCGCGGCGCCGGTCGGTCTCCTCGATGGCGCGCTTCATCGAATCGGTCATGCGGTCGGCGTAGAGGATCGCCTTGCCACGCAGGTTGCGCGCGGCGCGGCCGATGGTCTGGATCAGCGAGCCGCTCGAGCGCAGGAAGCCCTCCTTGTCGGCGTCGAGGATCGCGACCAGCGAGACCTCGGGCATGTCCAGGCCCTCGCGCAGCAGGTTGATGCCCACCAGCACGTCGAACTTGCCCAGGCGCAGGTCGCGGATGATCTCCACCCGCTCCACGGTGTCGATGTCGGAGTGCAGGTAGCGCACGCGCACGTCGTGCTCGCCGAGGTATTCGGTGAGGTTCTCGGCCATGCGCTTGGTGAGGGTGGTGATCAGCACACGGTCGCCCATGGCGACGCGCAGGTTGATCTCGCCCAGCACGTCGTCGACCTGGGTCGCCACCGGACGGATCTCCACCTCCGGATCGATCAGGCCGGTCGGTCGCACCACCAGTTCGACCACCTCGTCGCCGGAATGCTCCAGCTCGTACTTGCTGGGCGTGGCCGAGACGAAGATCTTGCGCGGCGCGCGCTCCTCCCATTCCTCGAAGCGCAGCGGCCGGTTGTCGAGCGCCGAGGGCAGGCGGAAGCCGAACTCGACCAGCGTCTCCTTGCGCGCGCGGTCGCCGCGGTACATGCCGCCGATCTGCGGCACGGTCACGTGCGATTCGTCCACCACCAGCAGCGCATCGGGTGGCAGGTAGTCGAACAGCGTCGGCGGCGGCGCATCGGGGGGGCGGCGCGTCATGTGCCGGGAATAGTTCTCGATGCCGTTGCAGAAGCCGACCTCGGCCATCATCTCGATGTCGAACTGGGTGCGCTGCTGCAGCCGCTGCGCCTCCACCAGCTTGTTGTTGGCGTAGAGGAACTCGAGCCGGTCCTTCAGCTCGACCTTGATGGTCTCGATGGCGTTGAGCACGCTTTCCCGCGTGCTGGCGTAGTGCGTCTTGGGATAGACGGTGAAACGCGGGACCTTGCGCTGCACCTCGCCGGTCAGCGGGTCGAACAGCGCCAAATTCTCGACCTCGCCGTCGAACAGCTCGATGCGCAGCGCCTCGGCCTCCGACTCCGCCGGGTGCACGTCGATGACCTCGCCGCGCACGCGGTAGGTGCCGCGGCGCAGCTCGGTGTCGTTGCGCGTGTACTGCAGCTCGGTGAGGTGGCGGATCAGCTGCCGCTGCTCGATCGGCTCGCCACGGGCGAGGATCAGGCGCAGCTTGAGGTAGTCCTCGGGATCGCCCAGGCCGTAGATCGCCGACACCGTCGCCACGATCAGCGCATCGGGCCGCGACAGCAGCGCCTTGGTCGCCGACAGCCGCATCTGCTCGATGTGCTCGTTCATCGAACTGTCCTTCTCGATGAAGGTGTCCGACGAGGGCACGTAGGCCTCGGGCTGGTAGTAGTCGTAGTAGCTGACGAAGTACTCGACCGCGTTGTGCGGGAAGAAGGACTTGAACTCGCCGTACAGCTGCGCCGCGAGGGTCTTGTTCGGCGCCATGACAATGGTCGGCTTCTGCACCGCCTGCACCACGTTGGCGATGGTGTAGGTCTTGCCCGAACCGGTGACGCCGAGCAGGGTCTGGTGCGCCAGCCCGGCCTCGAAGCCATCGACCAGGCGCGCGATGGCCTGCGGCTGGTCGCCGGCGGGCTGGTAGGGGGAGACGAGCTGGAAGCGCGAGTGGCCCGGAGTGTTCATCGGGGCATTGTAGGCAGGCCGATGACAACGTCCGGCGAATGCGGACCGGCCCGCGCGGACATCCCGGTGGCGCGCCGGGGTCGAAATCCCACCGCCGCATGCCGACTGTGCCGATGGCGTGGCCTGCAGCGCCTGCGCACCATCGACTCCCCGCAACCCGCGAAAGAGGCTGGCATGGAAGCCGCCGTTACCCGCGCGCCGCACCGCGGCTTCACACTGATCGAGGCCATGGTCGTCGTGGCGGTCATGGCCATCGGACTGGGGCTCGGGGTCCCCGCCCTGGCGGCGGTGGTCGAACACCAGCGCCTGGCCACCAGCCTGCACCTGGTCTCGGCGGACATGGCGATGGCCCGGAGCAGCGCGATCATGCGCCGCGAAGCCGTCGTGGTCTGCCCGGGGCGGCCGGACACCGGCTGCAGCGGCGACCGCGACTGGAGCCGCGGCTGGCTGGTTTTCAGCGACGCCGACGGCAACCGCCAGCCGGACGCCGCCGCCGACCTGCTCCGCGCCAGCGACGCGCCCGCTGCCGGCAGCGGGACGCTCCGTCTCAGCGGGACCCGATCGCTGCTTCGCTACCAGCCGAGCGGATTGGCGGCTCACAGCAACCTGACGGTGAACGCCTGCATCGGCGACCAGCTGCGCGGAAAGGTGGTGGTGAACCGCCTGGGGCGGGTGCGCACCGAACGGCCCGGGCGCGGCACGCCCTGCCCCTGACGCCCGGGACGCACATCCGTCTTGACCCCAGCGGCGCAGGCACTAGAATGTGCGTCCCCGCCCGAATAGCTCAGCCGGTTAGAGCACTTGACTGTTAATCAGGGGGTCGTTGGTTCGAGTCCAACTTCGGGCGCCAAAGAATTCAAGGGCTTGCGGAGCGATCCGCAGGCCCTTTTTCTTGGCCGGATCCGCCCGCGCCCAGCCGCCCGGCGCAGCAGCCAGGCAGCCGGGGCCCATCACGCGGCCTAACCGGCACGGCGCTAGCGTCCATGGTCCCACCGTTCCAGGGACCCACGGATGTCGCGCCTGGTCATCGTTTCCAACCGCGTTGCCATCCCCCAGCAGGCGCGCTCGGGGGGCCTGGTGGTTGCCCTGGACGCGGCGCTGCGGGAGCCCGGCGGCGTCTGGTTCGGATGGAGCGGCAAGGCGACCCGCGACGGCACGCGCGAACTGCATCGCACCCAGGCCGGGAACGTCGAATACGTCACGACCGACCTCACCGAGGCCGACATCGCCGGGTATTACGACGGCTTCTCCAACCGGACGCTCTGGCCGGCACTGCATTACCGCCTCGACCTGGTCGAATACAGCCGCGAGACGCACGTCGCCTATCGCCAGGTCAACGCGCGCTTCGCCGAGCAACTCGCCACGCTGCTGAAGCCCGGCGACCGTGTCTGGATCCAGGACTACCACCTGCTGCCGTTGGCCAGCGAGCTGCGCGCGCGCGGCGTCGACAATCCGCTGGCGCTGTTCCTGCACGTGCCCTTCCCGCCGCCCGACCTCGCGCGCGCCCTGCCCCACCACGCCAGCGTGTTCGGGGCGATGTCGGCCTACGACCTGGTCGGCTTCCAGACCAACCGCGACCGCGAGAATTTCGACGCCTACCTGCGCGACGCGTCCGAGAAGGGCGAACTGTCGCTGGGCGGCCACCGCCCACCGCCGCTGACCCGGGCCTTCCCAATCAGCATCGACGCCGGCGAGTTCGCCGACGCGGCGCGCAAGGCACGAAACTCGGCCACGGTGCGCGGGCTGCGTGAAAGCCTGGGCCAGGGTGCTTTGGCCATCGGCGTCGACCGGCTCGACTACTCCAAGGGACTGGTGGAAAAGTTCAACGCCTTCGGCGAATTCCTGCGCCGGCACCCGGACAAGGCGCGACAGCTGACCCTGCTGCAGGTGGCGCCGGTCTCCCGTGGCGGCGTGCGCAGCTACCGCGAGCTGCGCCACGAGCTTGAACGCATTTCCGGCCACCTCAATGGCCAGTACTCCGACCCGCAATGGATGCCGATCCGCTATGTGAACCGGAATCTCGGTCGGCAGACCCTCGCCGGCTTCCACGCGGCTGCCCGCATGGCCCTGGTGACCCCGCTGCGCGACGGGATGAACCTGGTGGCGAAGGAATTCGTCGCGGCGCAGGACCCGGATGATCCGGGCGTGCTGCTGCTGTCGCGGTTTGCCGGGGCCGCCGAACAGCTGTCCGGCGCGGTGCTGGTCAACCCCTATGACATCGGCGGCGTGGCCGACTCCATCGGCATGGCCATGCGGATGGAGTCGGGCGAGCGTCGGGAGCGCCACTCACAGTCCCTGCGATCGCTGCAGGAGCAGGATGTGCACTGGTGGACCTCCAGCTTCCTGCAGGCGCTGGATGATCGCGTCGCCGCGCAGGAGGCCGAGGCGATCGCGGACGATGCAACCGATACCCGTGGGCAGGCCTCGGCCTGAGCACGCTTCGACACTTCGAATCAGGAGAACGACATGAACCAGGGCGGCAAGCACAGCGGCGACGACGCCCCTGCAGGCGGCGTGGAGCGCGACAAGGTCGACGGTGCGAAGCGCCTGGAGTCCGATGCAGCTGCCGGCGCAAAGGACGCGGCCGATCGCGCGGGTGGCGTGCGTCGGCAGGACGGTCCGGAGCCCTACGACGATGTCGAGCCTTCGGCCGGCAGACGCGATCCCGTCGACGACACGCCAGGCGTGCCGGGACAAAGCGGTTACGAGGAAAACGGGCCGGGTCGTGGCGATTACCCGGGGCGCGGTCGCGGCGAGAGCACGCAGCCGCGGCGCGTCGAGGACGGGGAGCTGGATGCGCGAAGCCGGTGGCGCGATGCCGACCGCGACGAGCGCAGCGATCGCTGGAAGGACGATCCTGACCAAGGGGGCGACGCTTCGCCTTGAGGGCACACGGCGCTAGCACCGAGCTCATGCTGGCCGCCACCCAAGCCAGGCCGCCGCCGTTGGAGTCGTCACGACGCACTGGAACCGACCACCTGCCACGGAGTGGCGGCACCGGGCTCGCCCATCTCCCCCTGTAGGAGCGGCTACAGCCGCGATCACCTTCTTGCCGCAGCAGACACCCACTTCACGCCCTCAAGCGGCCCGTCCGCGCATGCTTGCACTCCTCATCCGGAGCGCTGTCCGTGCAAACCAGGGAGCTGATGAATCGCCTGCACGAGCTGGACGCGGCACTCGCGTCCTGCCAGCGCCGCGCGATCGACGTGGGTGAGCTCCGGCAGGTGTGGGAGCAGCATTGCGCGGGGTTCCAGGACCTCGCGCCGACCGAGCACGAGTGGGTGGACGTGCTGTTGCAGAAGGTTGCAACGCGGCACGGGATCGCCGGCCTGGTCGACCAGACTCAGTCGGATGCTGGGCGCTGAAGATCAGCGTCCGCACCCGGATCGCTCTGAGCGACTCCTCCCGCCCTCAGTGCCATTGAGGCCCAAGACCTCTGCCGCGACGGCGATCGTCACGGCTACTCGTTCTGGATCGTGGTAGCTGAATTTGCGTCGCGACCGCATATATCGCTCGAGCCCACACGAGCCTCTGTTCTCGCATGCCCGTTGCGACCGGGGAAAGCTAGTCGCCCGGCGCCGCCGGGTCCGCGAGCGGCTGCCCGTCGAGACCGACCAGGGACCACTTGCCCCACTGGTCCTGTACCCCGGCGCCAGCGGTGCGCCCGGCGCCCGCATCCGCGGCATACCGATAGAGCGGCTGGCCGCCGTAGGTGACATGCGTCCGTCCGTTGCGTTCCAGCGTGCCGATCCTGCTTGCTTCAACGCCTGTTCCCGCCCCGGCCTGGGCCTCATGGGCCAGCACCGGCGGCCAGGCTTCCTGGCAGGCTGCGTCGCACTTGCTGCCGTCGGAGTTGCCCGCCAGTACGTACACCGCGCTTCCTGCACCATCCACCAGGTGGGACGCCGGCGTGCCCGACATCGCGAGCGTGGTCTGTCCGCCATCGCGTGGCTCAACGCGCGAACCCACCGTCATGCCGGACGGGTCGGATGGCTGCCGCGAAGTCCCTGTCTGTTCCGCTCCGCCCGGGGACTGCGCAGCAGCCTGCCCCGCCTCGGCCTGGTCGCGCGCCTCGCCGGCATCGGTGCGTCTGTCGCTGTGATCGCAGCCCGCCAGCATGGTCGCGATGCCACAGCCAAGCGCCAGCAGGGTCATGGAGAGCTTCATGGCCGTCGTCCCGTGCGGAGAATGTCCGACCCTAAGGCCGACCCGGTGGGAGATGCGTGACGGACTCGAACCGGCAAGGTCCTGGCCCTCAGCCCGCCTTGACACCCGCAGGGCTACCTTGCGCTGAACAGGAGGGCCCATGGCCGGAAACAGCAGCATGGCGCGCAGCGCCCAGATCCTGCGGTTCGTACTCAAGCACCGCGCATCAGGGGTATTCGCCGACCCCGGCAGCGACACCGTCGTGGTCGCAGAGGTCGTGGAATCCCCACAGGAGGCCGACGATCTCGGACCCGTGGCTTTCGTCCGCGACCTGGAGGCCCTGGGGCCTACCTTCATCAAGCTCGGCCAGTCACTGTCCACGCGGACCGACATGGTTCCCCCCGCCTATCTGGCAGCCCTCGAGCGGATGCAGGACGACGTGCTGCCCGTCCCCGCCGCCGAGATCCGCGAGATCGTCGAAGCCGAACTCGGCGTGCGGCTCGGCAAGCTGTTCAAGGAGTTCGAAGACGTCCCGCTGGGTTCGGCCTCCCTGGCCCAGGTGCATCGCGCCGTGCTGAACGACGGGCGCGAGGTCGCGGTCAAGGTCCAGCGTCCGGGCGTCGACAACGAAGCGATGATCGACCTCGACACCCTTGCCGGCCTGGCGCGCCGCGCGGACAGCGCCACCGGCATCGGGCGCCGCGTGCGGTTCTCGGAATGGGTGCAGGAGTTCCGGAAGTCGCTGATGGCGGAACTCGACTATCGCCTGGAGGCCGACAACCTCGAACGATTCGGCGAGCGCCTGGCGGACTACCCCGAACTCCAGGTCCCCGCGCCGCTGCGCGACCTGTGCGCCCGGCGCGTGCTCACCATGGAGCTCGTGCGTGGGACCAAGGTCACGTCGCTCGGCGGCCTGCGGCGTACCGAGAACGACTACGAGCTGCTGGCCTCGGCGCTGATGCGCGGCTATCTCGACCAGGTCTTCGTCCACGGCGAAATCCACGCCGATCCCCACCCGGGCAACATGCTGGTGACCGAAGAAGGGCGCCTGGCGATCTTCGACCTGGGCATGGTCGCGCATGTCCCGCCGCGCCAACGCGAGCACCTGCTCAAGCTCCTCCTGGCCTCAGTCGACGGGCGCGGCGAAGAAGTGGCCGGCGAGACCATCGCCATGTCCATCCAGCTCGAGGACTTCGACGAGGTCCGCTACGTGCGCGAGGTCAGCCACCTCGTGGCGCGTTACGCCGCGCATGCCGGCTCGCAGGCCCTGTCCGAAGGCCGCCTGATGCTGGAACTCGCCCGCCTCGGGCTGACCTGCGGACTGCGCTCGCCGCCCGAGATGCAGATGCTCGGCAAGACCCTGCTGAACCTCGAGGGCGTCAGCCGCGCGCTGGAGCCCGGGCTCGACGTCAAGCGCGTGGTCGACGGGCACCTGCAGTCGCTGATGCGCCAGCGGATGCGCCAGGCCTTTTCGCCCAGCCGCCTGGCCGGCGACGCCATGGAGCTGCAGGCCCTGCTGCAGGAGGCGCCGCGGAAACTCTCGACGATCCTGTCCCTCGTGTCGGAGAACAAGCTGCGGGTCAACATCGGCGGCCTGCAGGAATCGCGACTGACCGAGAACCTGCAGAAGATCGCCAATCGGGTCGCCGCCGGCGTCATCGTCGCCGCCCTGATCATGGCCAGCGCGATGCTGATGCGCGGCGATGTCGTGGGGCCGAAGCTGTTCGGCTATCCCGCGGTGGCGATGGTCATGTTCCTGCTGGCCTCGGCGCTGGGGTTCGGGATCGTGCTGAGCGTGCTGGTCAGTGATCGGCGGCCGAAGGTGCGGGAGGAGAGGAGTCCGAGGGCGTGAACCAGGCCGCCCCGTACACCCCGGGGCGGCCATGGGGACTTTTAGAGGACTACCAGCATCTCTCCACTGGCTTGGTTCCCGTCACTCCACGTACACCCTGCGCATTGAGGGTCAGTGTCCGGCAGCCCACGTCCTTTGCGGCCTGGATACCCTGTGGCACCGCCTGCAGGATGTAGGTCTTCGCCCCCAGCGAACCGGCCCGCATGCCCACCTGGTAGAACGGCGTGATCTCGGCGCCACACTGGGCGATGACAGGCGGGGTCGCAACCCGGTTGTAAGTGAGATAGGTCGAGTAGTAGCGCTCCATGAACTGCGCGCGCTCCTGCAAGCACGTCGCGGCGGCGGCCCGCCTGCTGTTGACCATGAAGGAGTCATAGCTGGCGTAGGCAATCGAACTGAGGATCGCAACGATGGCGACCGTGATCATCACCTCCAACAGCGTGAAGCCGAGCTCTGACGACCGGGAATACCTCTGATCCATGTCTTATCTCCCCAGGACTTCGCGCCAGGAAACGCGGCCCGTATTCCGAAGGTCGTCGATGTCGATGCAGCCAGCTTCGCCGGTAGAACCTGATGCGCAGGCCTCACCATTTCCACCTCCACCGCCCCCACCGCCACCACCAAAGAGTGTGGGCTGCGTCACCATGCCGAGTCCGGGGTCGACGGAGCCAATGGGAACCAGGATCGTATTACCGTCCTCATCAACCGCCTCCACCATCTCGTCGGTGAAATCGCCGTCGCCATCGGTATCGAAAAATGGCGAACTCGTGCTTGTCCCAGTGAACGCATCCAAGGCATTGATATACCCGCGCCCGTCCGACTCGCACGCGTCGGATAGCGGAATGATGCTGCTGACCACCAGCGCACTGCCGCTCATCTGGGGTGCCGTCACGATCCGCTCCCCGATGGGTGTCCCGGGTGCCGGGGGTTCCAGCAAGTCGACGTACCAGCCCCGTGAACCGGGCGGGAGGGCGTCATTGGCCTGGAAGCCGCGGATGCGCCTCCCATCCGCCGTCGTTGCCACGATGACACGGCGACGCGTGAGTTGGCTGGCCTTGTTTGTAATCGGTGTACCAAAGTCTGCAATTCCGTACAGCCCCTGCACATCCTGGTTGGAGGGATCGCTGACTGTCATGAATCGGCCAGTGCCGAAAAACACCCATGGACGATAACTGGTGGGATGGATGCCAACCGCAACACCTCCCATGATCGGCTGTCGCTCCCCGCTCGGGCCGCGCGCCGTGAACAGCGGGTCGCCCGAGAATGCCACGCCCCACCCGGCGGGCAGGCTTGCCGACAGATCGAACTTCCATACGTTGCCCAACATGTCACCGGCATAAACCACGTCAAGCGTCCCGTTCGCGTCTTGGTCGAGACCGACCGGCGCCATGAGGCCGTTCGAATCAGGATTGTTCGCAGCGGGAGAGCCGACCAGGGTATCGATCTCGCGCAACAACACCCCCGTCCGCAGGTTGTAGACAAGGAGAACTGCGCGTCCCGTCGTGCTGTTGATGCCGTTAGGCACGATCAAGCCCGTCTCGCCGTTGTTCAACCGCCCGATGATCGGCTTCCCCAGCACCAGACCCATGTTGTTGCCTGGTGTCTCGTACTTTTCCCACTTGAAGCTCGACGCGTTGAAACTTGCCGGAGTGGTTACGTCGAGCGCGAATATCCCCTTTCCGCCCCTGCCAAGGCTACCCACGAGAATATTCTCGCCAGGAGTCTGTGTGCGACTTGAGACCACCACTGGGCCATCGACGAAGTAACGGTGGCCGTAATCCGGCCTGCTCAGGCTGCCGAAATTACCCCAGTGGATTCCATCAGGAATGAACGCGAACGCTTCCTTGCCGTCTTCAGAATCTATGGCATGCAGCATGCCGTCATTCGCGCCGACATACAGCGTCTTGGTATCCGCGACATATGCCGGCGACGAGTTCACAATGTCACCCAGAAGATGATTCCGGTTCCTGAGATTACCGCCGTTGCGGAGTTCGAGTTCGCGCGCACCAGTCAGGTACGCCGCGTTGTTCTCTCCAGTAACAGGATAGTCTCCTGCAGCGGTCCTCCTCAATGCGCTCAACTGTCCTGCGGTGGCGCTCGCCGGGAACGCTCCCGCCTTCGTGAACACGCGACGATTTACAGTCGGAATCTGCTCGGACGCCTTCCATTCGGGCGTCGTTTCAAATGCCGTCCCTGCAGCGTTGCGAGCGAAGGACAGAATGTCGCCCGTCCACACGCCGGATACATAGTTGGCCTGGAAGAGCTGGGTCTCGGCATTCAGCGTGGAAGAGTTCGCTGCGACATTGGAGAAAGAGCCGGTGCGTTCCACAATGGCGGCCAGCGCTCCCTTCAGACCTTCCTGGAACTCCTCCGGGTTGGAAGCAGACAGGAACGTACCTCGTGAATTGACAGCAGCATGCAGAAGATCGTCAATGCGGTCGGCGTCCTCGCCGTCCGTAGGATCAGGCCACGACGCATAGTTGCTAGGAACATCACCTACGCTTCGCATGCCAGTGCTTCCCTGCAGGCCGATCGAGATGCCGAAGGTAACCATGTGTTGCCAGAACGCGGGATTGGCAGCCGTTGTCGGTACGATGTTCCGGAGATCCGAGCGCAGATCGCGGTTCCAGTAACGCATCGCGACGTCCGCGAGGGTTCCACTAGCTCCGCCATGGCCATCCTTGTAGGGCGCGGACGGGGAATACTGGTAGCTCTGGCCGGATGGAGACGTGATCTGGGAACCAGCGGTGTTGTCGACGTTGCCGACGTTGCTGTAATTGCTGTAATCGTTCCAGTAGCCGTCTGTGGTCAGAATCGCAAAATTCTGTCGGCAGGAAAGTTGTTCCTCAGTAGATTCGGGCCCGTACGCGCCGCTCGCGCTATCGCCGCTGAAATAGTCGCCGGCTGCTTGGAGGGCCCCGTGCAGCGGCGTACCGTTGTATCCGATCGAGCTCTGCAGCCTGCTGTACCACCTCGACCTGTTGTTGTACAGGACACCACCAATGGTCACGTCTGAAAAGAGTCCATTGTTGTAATTCACCGGTATCGGGTTGCTTTGCGTAGGCCAGTTGCCATTCGTCTGGCTACCGTTGCGCCTCCAGATCGTGCGAAAGCCGACGCGGACGTCGTCACTGAGATCACTGAACGCTTCACTCGCACCCGCCTTTGCAGCTTTCATCCGGGTGCGATGATACGAAAACCAGATCGCGTAGTTGTTTCGCTCGGCCTCCTCGCTACGACCGGTAACCCCCGGAGCAGCGGTCGCGAAAGTACAGTTGCGCCAGGCATTGCCAGTGCCACTACCACTGCTGCAATCGCGATTGTCGAGACCCCTGTTGAAGTCGGGGGCGCTGCCTGTTCGTGGACCATACTCGCTGCGAACGACCCTCCCGTCGGTATGGATCTGGTATCGCCAGTAGTTCCTCCCGTCAGACAGGTAGGCTTGTGACGTCATTGCCGGGTTTTTAGGCACGTAGTAGGTCTGGGTGCCACCACATACCTGCGTGCCGCCCGACATCTCGCCGGAGGTGGCGTTGTCGTTCTGGTTGAATGACCGGCAGCTGGAAGAACTGGAGAGATTGATCGTATTTCCGCCGGCATTGTTGAAGTCCCCGTAGACCCCATCGTAGCCAGTGCCGCCGGTCATGAGGGCACCGCCGGCGGTGACCCAGGGCCGATACGTCACAGCGGGGTTGTAATAAATGGTGTTGGTCGCGTACGAGCGCGCTCGGATTCCGGAGACAGACGACACCGAACTCACGACAGGGTTGTACATTTCTGTGAACGACATCGACCCTGAATCGTCGAGAATGAAAAGAACATTGGGCGCGACGCGCGCGCCCGTCGTCAACGGCTCATTGGGCATGGAGATGCTTGCAGCTCCGGGGGCTGAAAGCATAGTCGCGAGGAAACCGACGGCCATCGCCAGCGAACGTGACTGGCGCGCGTCTGCAGACTTCCTGTTAAAACGAATATCCATGGTGCTGCTCCGCTATACGCAGTTACTGGGCAATGAAATTCGACTGGAGGATGACCGAGGCGCGGTCCGCTGCCTGGCTGCGCGCCGTGATGCGATAACGCGGCCGCATGCAGAGCGGTGACATGTTCGCTTCGTCGACAAGGTCGCATCCGGGCCATGTCGGCGCATCCCCCATGTACTCCACGAAGAATTGCGGGGTCGCGGCCAAGGCGCTCACGTCAGTGCCCGCGCTGACCCAGCCAGCAAATGCGCTGTCCAGCCAGCGATCCGGCTGGCTGGCATCGGGTGTGGGACACAGCCCCCCTACGCAGGGCTCGCCCGGATCGGGGACGTTCGCGCGGGTCGCTGGCAGCGCGGCCAGCGCCTCGCCTTCGCGCAGGGCGGTCTCGGCCGCCTGGAAGGCCAGGCTCCGGTCGAACATGTTCGCGCTCATCCGCTCCTCGAGCATGGTGCTGCGCAGAATGGTCAGCCCCAGCACGGTCATGACCAGGAGGAGGATCAGCACCACGAGCAACGATGCGCCGCGGCTGTAGCGGGACGGGGAGGCAAGGTTCTTGGACATTTCAGGAGTTCCGATTGCGGAGCGTCGTGACCTGGACCAGTTGACGGTCAAGCCGACCTCCATCCACGCCCACGTTCTCGGGACTTTCCAACGTCAACTCCACACGGGTCGCGATCACGTCGCCCCAGGCGCCGGCTACGGTGGCGGCGTCCACGTACACGGTGCCACCACGCAGCAGATAGGTGATCTCCATGTCGGCCACGCCCTCGACGACTTCCTCGTTGGCAATTGCGCCTCCCGTCGTTCTCGACTGGTAGAGCGATCGTCTCCCGCGCGCGTTATTGGCGATGTACCACCTCGTGGCATGCATGCGCACCAGCACGGAGTTCGGAGCTGCATACGTGAAGACCGGGCGGCCCGAGCACGCGGCACCTTCGGCGACGAGACCGAGGTTGCCCGAGCAATTGCCAGGCGATCCTCCCGCCGCATGCATGACCTGGGTTCCGCCCGCGCTGCTGGCCTGGAACAGCGACGCCTGTCGGGAATTGCAGGCAAGCATGAGGTCGCCCGCGCTGAAGCCCAGGCTGCCCACGTCAGTGTTGAGGGTGAACTGGGTGGCACCGGGGTTGTGGGCGCTGATGGTCACCACCTGGTCTTCTCCCGAAAGCAGCTGGATGGCATCGGTACCGGCAAGGCGCTGCGCCGTGGCAGTCCCGAATCCAGCGTCCGGAAAGGCCTCCGCGTTCCCATAGCCCCGGACGGCCGTTCCCCACTGCTGAAGGTCGGTCCACCAGCGATCCGCCGGCGAGTTGATGACGTTGGCAATCGGAAGGTTGTTCACGCAGGGATTTCCACCGGCTTCGCGGATGTCCCTGGCCATCAGCTCGAACGCGGTACGCGCGCTCTCTTGCACTTGGCTGATGTTCTCGGTCGCTCGAAAGGCCTGCCGGTTTGAAAGGAAGATTCCGATCGCGGCACCCATCACAAGCAGACCAATGAGCAGGGAGACCATCAGCTCGATCAGGCTGAAGCCACGCATTCTGCGGAGAGGCGTGTTCGGATTCATAGCAATGCCATCGTGGTGATGCTGCGGTTTCCCGCGGCCTGTCCGGTGATGCCGCCGTCGGTGGCGCGGATGTCATTCCAGCGAACCGTGACCTGGCAAGGGCTGTTCGCGGGACATGTCACCTGTCCGCAGGCGTCGGTGCCGAGGGTGTCGTGGATCGACTGCATCCACGCATTCACGTCGTTCTGGGCCAACGTGCCGACCGCGGCAGGAACCGCGCAAGTCAAGGCGCCCATGTTGTACGCGCCTGCCAGTGCCTGGTCCCGGTTGGCACGCATTGCGTCCAGGATGGCGTAGGTCTGGATGACCGCCTGGCTGCGTTCCAGGGCACTCTGGTTGTTGCGAAGCGCCGCGGTCTGCATGGCGGCGATGCCCAGGAGGCCTATGGCCATGATGAGTACTGCCACGAGCACTTCGATCAGGCTGGCCCCGCGTTCAACCCTCGCGGTCGAGACAGTGCGCCGCCGATGCCGACTGATGTTCCGGATCATGGACATGCCCCCGCTCCGCTGCGGCTTTCAGTGGAAATGCGGCTGCCGCTGCGGATGCTGACAACACGCTGGTTGTCAACGGGCTTCTCCGTGGGCAGGCAGGCGACGGCATCGGCCGTGAGAAGGCCGCCGGCGGCAGCGCGCGCCAGGCCATCGCCGCGAAACGTCACCGCATCGAAATCGGAGGTCATCTGCACCGGCCCGTCCAGCACCCTGCTTCTCAGCACCTCGCCAGTCGCGTCGACGACCGTGATCCATCCCCCCCACGTTCCTGCAGCCGTCGAGCACGTCGCACCGTCGGTGGACTTGCAGACGCTCACGGGCGCATTGAATTTCACGGCTTCGCTCCGCGCATGCTGCAGTGCGGCTACGAGTTCATTGGACTGTGCGGTCAACCTGTTGTTGTTGACCACTACCGTCATGCTGGGTATTGCGATGGCCATGATCACGGCCAGGACGGCCACAGTGACCATGACCTCGGTCAGGGTGAAGCCCCCCTCGGCGCAAACCGGCCTCCCCGTAAGAGCTTTCCCCATCGGTACGTCCCCATCTAACCCGACGGAAGGCTATTACAGGGAGGTGGTCGCGCGCCATCCAGCCCCGACAGGCGTACCGAAGGGGAGCTTGAACGGCTTAGAATCGGCATTGGCCCGCCTCCTGCCGGACGTCTGCTGATGCGCTTGGCAATCCATTCCCCACTGGAGACGCTGGCCCAGCCCCGGACGGTGGTGGCCACCCTCATTGCGGGCGAGGGCCTCGCGTTGGTTCTCGCCCTCGCCTCCAATGCCGGGGAGGACCGGTGGCTTTACTTCGGACTTGCCTCGTTACTGATCCAATGGGTCGCCCTCCTGACTCTGGCGCTGATGTACGCCCTGAGGAGCGCCCTGGGACGGCTGCACGCTGTCTACCTCGCCTGGACCGCGCTGGGACTTCTGGTTGCAAACGCATGGCTTGTCGGCACGCTCACCTGGGTGACGCTCAGGGATGCATGGCCGATGGAGGAAACCTGGGCGGGCTTCTTTGTGCGGTTGACGGGAATCGCGCTGATCCTGGGCCTGATGGCGCTTGCGACATTCCGGATCACGTGGAGTTCGCGGCAACTTGCGCTGCGGACCAAGCAGGCAGAGCTCGAATCCCTGCAGGCGCGCACTCATCCGCATTTCCTTTTCAACACACTCAACACCGCTGCTGCGCTGGTCCACGCGCGCCCGGATGCCGCGGAAACGTTGCTGCTGGATCTCAGCGACCTGTTCCGGGCAGCACTCACGGGTCCAAGCTATATACCGCTCGAGCAAGAGGTGGACCTCACCAAGCGCTACTTGTCGATCGAACACCTGCGCCTCGGAAAGCGGCTTGACGTCCGGTGGGAACTCCCGGTTCCGCTGCCCGCCGTGAGCCTCCCCTCGTTATCACTCCAGCCGCTGGTTGAGAACGCCGTACGACACGGCATAGAACGCAGGGAAGGTGGCGGCAGCATCGACATCCTCGTGACTTCGGATGCACAACACCTGATCCTATCGGTGCGCAACGATCTTCCAGCCGGGGTGACACCGGACGACGGAAGGGGGCACGGCGTAGGACTGGCGTCCGTCAGCCAGCGAATCGACGACATGACGGGCGGCGAAGGCGGGGTAGACACGCATACCTCTGCCGGCCGACACGTCGCCACGATTCGTATCCCCTGGGCTTCCGCCTTACGACGTGCCCTTTGATCAGGTCACCACCTCATAACAAGGCCGATACTCCCCCGAGATCTTCATCCGCCTCTGCTCCACGAACGCCCGCAACAGCGCATCCAGCGACTCCATCATGTCCTGGTCGCCGTGGATCTGGAACGGACCGAATGCCTCGATCCTCCGCATCCCGTCCTCCTTCACGTTGCCGGCCACGATCCCCGAGAACGCCCTGCGCAGGTCCGCCGCGAGCTCATGCGGCTTGCGCCCGTGGTGCAGGTCCAGCCCCGCCATCGCCTCGTGCGTCGGCACGAACGGCTGCTGGAACGGCAGCGGGATGTCCAGGCCCCAGTTGAAGTAGAACGAGTCCTTGTTGTGGATCCGCGCCTCGCGCACGCGCTTGACGCCCGCGGCCATGGCGCGGGCGACCGCCTGCGGGTCGCCCACGATGATCTGGTAGCGCGCGGCGGCGGCGTCGCCCAGGGTCAGGCGGATGAAGCGGTCGATCTGCTCGAAGTACGGCGCCGAGGACACCGGTCCGGTCAGGATCAGCGGGAACGGCAGCGCGGCGTTCTCTTCTCGCAGCAGCAGGCCCAGCAGGTAGAGGATCTCCTCGGCGGTGCCGACGCCGCCGGGGAACACGATGATGCCGTGGCCCACGCGGACGAAGGCTTCGAGGCGCTTCTCGATGTCCGGCATGATCACCAGCTGGTTGACGATCGGGTTCGGGCTTTCGGCCGCGATGATCCCCGGCTCGGTGATGCCGATGTAGCGCGGACGGCGCTGGCGCTGCTTGGCGTGCGCGATGTTGGCGCCCTTCATCGGGCCCTTCATGGCGCCCGGGCCGCAGCCGGTGCAGATGTCCAGGCCGCGCAGGCCCAGCTCATAGCCGACCAGCTTGGTGTACTCGTACTCGACGCGGCTGATGGAATGGCCGCCCCAGCAGACGACCAGGTTCGGTTCGCTCGGCTGCAGCAGGCGGGCGTTGCGCAGCTGGCCGAACACGGCATTGGTGATGCCGGCCGACGACTCCAGGTCGCTCGCGTGCTCGGGCCCGAGCTCGATCGCCATGTACGCCAGGTCGCGCACGGTGGCGAACAGCAGCTCGGCGACGCCCCGGATGATCTCGCCGTCGACGAAGGCCATCGCCGGCGCGGCCTTGAGCTCGATCCGCAGGCCGCGGTCCTGCTGCAGGACCTGGATGTCGAAGTCGGGATACATCTCCTGGGCGGCGCGCGGGTCGTCGTTGGCGCTGCCGCTGGTCAGCACCGCGAGCGCGCAGCGCCGCAGCAGGTCATGCAGGCCACCGGAGGATGCGTCCTTGAGGCGCGCCACTTCCTCGCGCGAGAGGATGTCCAGGCCGCCGCGCGGGTAGATGCGGGCGTCGACGGTTGGAAGGGTGGCCTCGGGCCGTGAGGAAAGGGTCATCTGCGCTCTCTTCTTCTTGTTTCATGTCGTGTTTTCGGCCAGCGACTCTAGCGCAACGGGCCCCGGAAACGGAAACGGCCGGGGCAAGCCCCGGCCGTTCCGATCACACCTGTCTGCTACCGGTCAGAACTTGTACTTCAGGCTCAGCATGACCGACCAGCGCGACACGGCGGTGTTGATGCCATCGCCATTCGTCTCCTGGATGCCCGAGTTGTCGGTCGAACCGGAGAAGTTGTAGACGTACTTGCCGGTCGCCGGATCGATACCCGCGTAGTTGGCCACGCGGCGGGTGGCGAAGAAGCCGTAGTCGTCGATCAGGCCCCAGTCCTTATTGATCAGGTTGCCGACGTTCATGATGTCCAGGGCGATCTCCGCCTTGTGACCTTCGAAGAACATCGGGATTTCCTGACTCACTCGGACGTCGAAGCTGTTGGTCCAGCCCGCGCGGAAGGCGTTGGCCGGGGCCACCTGGCCGCGGTAGGCCTGCAGCTCGGGAGCTTCGGCGGCCATCCAGTCGAAGAACGCCTGCTCCATCGCGGCGCCACCCACCCACTGGACGTCACCGGGGCCGGCAGGCACGTAGAACAGGTCGTTCGTGCCGGCGCTGTCGCCGTTGAAGTCGTTGTAGTAGATGTAGCTGAACGGACGGCCGGAGCGGCCTTCGTAGAACAGGCCAGCGGTGGTCATGTTGTCGCCGAAGAACGCCTTCTGCCAGGTCAGGGCCGCGGTGAAGCGGTCCTTGATGGCGTAACGCGAGTTGTAGCCGACCGGATCGTTGGCGTTGAGCACCAGCGTGTTGTTCCAGTTCGACGAGTTCTGCGAGCTCGTCGCCGGGCTGAACTCCGTGGCGTCGGTGTAGGTGTAGCCCAGGGTCCAGGCCCACTGGTCGACCATCGGCTTGGACAGCGCCAGGGTGAGCTGGCGGGCCGAACCCTTGTCGGTGT
Organism: Luteimonas sp. MC1895; assembly: GCF_016457215.1. NCBI lineage: Bacteria > Pseudomonadati > Pseudomonadota > Gammaproteobacteria > Lysobacterales > Lysobacteraceae > Luteimonas > Luteimonas sp. MC1895. Next base: position 1,233,834 of record NZ_JAEMDY010000001.1, on the reverse strand, counting down.
TGCGGATCACGATGGCCTGGTCGACCTGCGGGTTGCGGTTGGCGCGGTTGGACGCGCCGCGGCGGCCGTTGGTGATGCCGTTGCCGTCGCGGTTGGCCGGGTTGTAGCCGGCGGCGTTCCAGAACATCTCGCGGCCGTCCTGGCCGTAGCGGGTCGGGTTGCCGATGTCGATGCGGTCAAACCAGAGCGCGTTCTTGTTCTTGGTCACCAGCAGCTCGGCCGACGCGACCAGGCCGTACCACGGCAGCTCATGGTCGAACGCCAGGTTGGCCTTCCAGATCGACGGCAGGGCCAGGCCCGGCTCCATGATGTCGGCGGTGATGCGCGGCGCGGTGGCGGCGCCACCGGTCGGCACGTCCGGCGGCACGCTGGGGTCGAACGCCGGGACGTTGCCGCCGGTCAGCGCGTAGGTGTCGAAGTTCAGGCCGGTGTTCTGGAACGGGCCGGCCAGCCACACGTTCGGGTTGCCGCCCTGGAACAGGCCGACGCCGCCGCGCAGCTGGGTCGGGCGCTCGCTGTCGAAGGTGTAGTTGAAGCCGAAGCGCGGCTGCCACAGCTTCTTGTCGACGGTGACCGTGTTGTCGAGGCCGTAGATCTCCTCGATGCGCGGGTTGTAGATCGGCGAGTCACCGAAGTCCGGGATGTCGACGCGCACCCCGAACATCAGGCTCAGGTTGTAGTTGACCGCCCAGGTGTCCTGCACGAACAGGCCGAGGTTCTCGAAGGTGTAGGCCGCCGGGATGTCCGAACGGCTGCCGCCGGCACGCGGCGCGCGCAGGTCGTAGCGCAGCACGCGCCCCGCCTCGTAGTCCTCGAGGCTGTTGAAGGTCCAGACGCCGTTGAGGTCGCGACCGTAGAAGTTGACGATGTCGTTGTCTTCGTAGTCAAAGCCGAACTTCAGCGTGTGGTCGCCCACGTACCAGGTGCCCGCGCCGAAGAACGTGGTCTGCTTGGTGTCGACGACGTTGACGTGGCGGTTGCGCTCGGTGCCGAGGTTGATGGTGTCCTGGCCGGTGCCGACGTTGTTGATGATGATGGTCGGCAGGTCGGCATAGGTCGAAGCCACCGACGCGTAGTCGCGCTGCGAGACCTTGAACTCGGTCGAGAAGTTGTCGCTCCAGTCGCTGAACAGCTCGGCGACGGTGCTCTCGAAGGTCTTGTTCTGGTCATACCAGTAGCTCGACAGCGAGACGCTGCTGCCGCCGAAGCCGACCAGCTTGGGCACCACTTCCTCGGTCTTGCTGTAGCGCAGGGCCGCACGGTGGTTGTCGTTGATGTTCCAGTCGAGCTTGACCGCGTATTCCTCGATGTCGGTCTCGGAGATGCTCGGCGGGTTGAAGCTGCCCGGGTCGAAGCCGAAGGCGTTCGACGCGGCGATCACGCGCTGGATGTCGCCGTCGGTGATGTCGCCGTCGCCGTACGGGGTGCCCGAGAGGCTGGTGCCCGGGCGCTCGCGCTTGAACTGCTCGTAGTTCGCGAAGAAGAACAGGCGATCCTTGATGATCGGGCCACCGAAGGTGAAGCCGTAGGTCTCTTCCTTGTCGAAGCCGTTGAAGTCGATGCCGCGCAGCTCGTCACGCACCCAGTCGCCGTCGCGGACGGTGTAGTAGGCGCTGCCGTGGAACTCGTTGGTGCCCGACTTGGTCACGGCGTTGATCACCGCGCCGGTGCCACCGGAGATGGTGGTGTCGTAGTTGGCCAGGTCGATCTGGATTTCCTCGATCGCGTCCATGGAGACCGGCTGGCGCTCGGTCGGCATGTTGTTGGCTTCGAGGCCGAACGGGTCGGAGTTGCTGACGCCGTCGATGCGGATCACGTTGTAGCGCGAGTTCTGGCCACCGGCCGAGATCGAGCCATCGGCCTTGCTGACCTGCGAGATGCGCGGGTCGAGGCGGATGTAGTCCTGGATGTTGCGCGACGCGGAGGGCAGCGCCTCGATGGCATCGTTGTTGAGGCTGGTGCCGGTGCCCATCTTCGTGGCGCTGAAGATCTCGGAGCCGCCGGCCACGCCGACCGCGGTCACGGTGGCCAGGGTCGTCACGTCGCCGGTGAGCTGGGCGTTGACGGTGTTGGCCGCGTTGAGGCCGAGGAACACGTTGTCCTCGGTCTTGGTGCCGGCGCCGGCCTTGGTGATGGTGATCTCGTACGGGCCACCCACGCGCAGGCCGCGGGCGCTGTAGCGGCCGCTGGCATCGGTGGTGACGCGGCTGGTGGTGCCCGACTCGACGTGGACGATGGTGACTTCGGCATTGGTCACCGGCTGCCCGTCGTTTCCGATGACGACGCCGCCCACGCCTGCGGACGTGGCGCTCTGGGCGAAGACGGGTGCGGCGGCAAGCGCGGCGATCAGGCCGAGCGAAAGTTTCGACACACGGAAGGCGTTGCGACGGGTCATGGCTGGACTCTTGGCAAGGAAACGGGCCGCGCGGACAGGCGCGGAGGGACGAGATCTTCGGGTTGGGTTCCCACTCACGCCGCGACCGCCTGGCGGCAGCGGTTAACAACAGATTAACACGGTAGCCGGCCCGTATGACAGCCGGATGACGGTTTCACGCGGCGGGCAGGGACCCCAGGTAGCCGGCCAGGCCGTCGAGCAGCATCTGGACCGAGATGGCGACCAGCAGCATGCCCATGAGGCGCTCGACGGCGGTCAGCGCGCGGGCGCCCAGGAGGCGATAGAGGTAGGGCGCACAGAACAGGATGGCCGCCGTCGCGCCCCACGCGACCCCGAGGGCAAGGCTCCATTCCCAGAGCCGGTCCGGCTCGCGGGTGCCCATCAGCATGACCGCGGCCATGCCCGAGGGGCCGGCCACCAGGGGCACGGCCAGCGGCACGATGAAAGGTTCCCCGCCCGGCAGCTCGCCCATCAGCCCCTCCGGCGGCGGGAAGATCATCCGGATTCCGATCAGGAACAGGACGATGCCGCCGGCGATCGACACCGACTCCTGGCGCAGGTGCATGACCTCGAGCGCGTACTTGCCCACCCACAGGAACAGCATCAGCACGCCGAGCGCGATCAGCAGTTCGCGCGCCAGCACGATCCGCTGCCGCTTCGGCGGCAGGTGGCGGAGGATGCTGAGGAACACCGGGATGTTCCCCAGCGGATCCAGGATCAGGAACAGCAGCAGGGCCGCGGATGCGATGGTCACGGCGCGGGATCCAGGACCAGGCCGCGGTGCGCGGCGCCGGCCGACGAGAGCAGCACGACGCAGGCGTCAGCGGCCACGGCCGGGTCGCGGGCGCGACGGTCGTCGTCGGAGACGTGCGCCCGCGCCCGCAGCGGCGTGCGCATCGGCCCCGGGCGGAGGCCGTGGAAGCGCACGGTCCCCGATGCGTGTTCCGCATGCAGGGTGTCCAGCAGCGCGCGCTGGCCGTGCTGTGCGATCCCGTAGGCCCCGCGGTACGCGGCCGGGACGTCGTCGTCGAGCACGAACACCACCGCCGCGTCAGGCGAGCCGCGCAGCAGCGGCAGGCAGGCCTGGGTCAACCACCAGCGGGCGGTCAGGTCGACGTGCAGCGCGCGCGCGAAGTGGCCGGGGTCGGTGTGCTCCAGGGGAGTCAGCCCGGGGAACTCCGCCGCGCAGTGCAGGATGCCGTCCAGGCGGCCCAGCTGTGCGCCGATGCGTCCGGCCAGCTCCATGTAATCGCCGTATTCCGCGCCCGACAGGTCGAACGGATAGTTGACCGGCTCCGGCAGCCCGGACGGGTCGCGCACGATCGCGTCGTAGACGCGGTTGAGCTTGGGGATCTTGCGGCCGAGCAGCATGACCGTCGCGCCTGCGCGTGCGCAGGCGTGGGCAGCCGCCGCGCCAAGGCCGCCGTGGGCACCGGTGACCATGACCACGCGTCCGTCCAGCGCCGGCTCCGGCGCTGCAGCTGCCGCCGACCCGTTCACGCCTGCTGCGTCTCCGCGATCATGCGCGCGAGCTCACCGGATTCGAACAGCTCCATGGTGATGTCGCAGCCGCCGATCAGCTCGCCGTTGATGAAGAGCTGCGGGAAGGTCGGCCAGTTGGACACGCGCGGCAGGTTCGCGCGGACCTCGGGATCCTCGAGCACGTTGACGCTGTGCAGCGTGGCCATCTCCGCGCCGGCCTCGCGCAGCGCGCCGACCGTCCGGCTGGAAAAGCCGCACATGGGGAACTGGGGCGTGCCCTTCATGAAGAGGACGATGGGATGGCCGGAGATCTCGGCCTGGATGCGATCGATGATGGGCATGCTGGCTCCAGCGTGGCGGGCCGCGCGACCAGGGCGCGCGGCGTGTGATGGTGATCGCGCTATTGTAGCGTCCATGCCCATCGAACTCGCCGCCCTGCCCTGGGATCGCACCGCCCTCGAACCGCATCTTTCGGGCGACACGCTCGACCTGCAGCACGGCCGCCATCAGCGCGCCCACGTCGACGCGGTCAACGCGCTGGCGCCGGCAGCCGGCCTGGGTGAGACGGCCCTCGAGGACCTCGTGCGCACCGCGCAGGGCACCCTCCAGGCCCACGCGGCGCAGGCCTGGAACCTGGCGTTCCAGTGGCGCTGCCTGAAGCCCGCAGCCGCGGGCGGCGGTGGTGAACCGCAAGGTGCGCTGGCGGACGCCATCGTGCGCCGCTTCGGGGACGCCACGCGGTTTCGCCAGCGTTTCGCGACGGTCGCCCTCGCCCTGCAGGGATCCGGCTGGGCATGGTTGCTGCAGCGCCCCGACGGGACGGTCAGCGTCGCCGTCACCTGCAATACCGCGTCGCCGATCACCGGCGACGACCGGCCACTGTTCGGCCTGAACCTGTGGGAGCACGCCTACGTGCTGGATTATCGCGAGGCGCGCGGCCGGTACGTGGAGGCGGTCTGGAACGTGGTGGATTGGGCGGCAGTGGCTTCGCACATGCGTTGACGCCGGGAATGCGGCGACACGGGGTGGCTGTTGCGCGGCCGCGTCCGCAGGTGCGGGGCGGAGATGCGCGGGTCTGGCGGGGGGATCGCGGCTGTAGCCGCTCCTACAGGAGGGGGGCGCGGTCGGGCTCGCGCAGGCGGGCGATGACGGGCGCGGTCTGGGCGTCGCGGCCCAGGGCGGATCCCACGCGCTCCAGCGCATCGGCCAGCGCCGCGTCGCTGTCGGCCCGCAGCGTGGCATGGCCCACCTTGCGGCCCTCGCGCGGCGTCTTGCCATAGTCGTGCCAATGCCCGCCGGCCTCGGCGAGGACGGAATCGTGCGCCGGCATCTCGCCGATCCAGTTCAGCATGCAGCTGCGTCCCAGCGGGCGGACCGCGCCCAGCGGCAGGCCCAGCACCGCGCGCAGGTGGTTGGCGAACTGCGAAGTCTCGGCGCCTTCGATCGTCCAGTGTCCGGAGTTGTGCACGCGCGGCGCCAGCTCGTTGGCCAGCAGCTCGCCGCCGCGGCAGAACAGCTCGAGCGCGAACACCCCGACATAGTCCAGCGCTTCGGCCAGCGCGCGTGCGTATCCGAACGCCCGCGCTTCCAGTGCCACCTCCACGCGCGCCGGCGCGAGGCTGGCGGAGAGCACGCCGTCGACGTGCCAGTTCTCGGTCAGCGGCCAGGTGCGGAACTCGCCGTCGCGGCCGCGCACGGCCACCACGCTCAGCTCGCGGTCGAACGCCACGAACGCTTCCAGGATCAGCCCGCCGTTCGCGGCCTGCCCGCCCAGCGCTTCCCACGCCGCAGCGGCGTCGCCGGCGGCGCGGATGCGGAACTGGCCCTTGCCGTCGTAGCCAAGCCGCCGCGTCTTGAGGATGCAGGGCACGCCGAGCTCCGCGATCGCCGCATCGAGTTCGGCGCGCGTGTCGACCGGCACATGGCCCGGAACCGGGATGCCCAGCGCGCCGAACAGCGTCTTCTCGGCCAAGCGGTCCTGGCTGGTGCCGAGCGCGCGCGGGTTCGGGAACATCGGGACGCGCTCGCTCAGCCACTGCGCCGATGCCGCGGGCACGTTCTCGAAGTCGAAGGTGGCGATGTCGATGCCGGACGCGAACTCGGCCAGCGCCGCCCCGTCACGGTAGTCGCCGACCACCAGCGGGGCGAACTGACCCGCGCAGGCCTCGGCACTGGTGTCCATCACCGAGAAGCGCAGGCCCAGCGGCGCGCCGGCCAGGGCCATCATGCGCGCCAGCTGTCCGCCGCCAAGGATGCCGACGGTGGTCACAGGCGCGGGTCGTCGTTGCCGGCGACCTCCTCGGTCTGGCGCTTGCGGAACGCGTCGAGCGCGGCGGCCACGCGGGTGTCGCCGGCCGCCGCGAGCTGCGCGGCCGCGAACAGCGCCGCGTTGGCCGCGCCCGCATTGCCGATCGCGAACGTCGCCACCGGAACGCCGGCCGGCATCTGCACGATCGACAGCAGCGAGTCCATCCCGTTGAGTGCCTTCGACTGCACCGGAACGCCCAGCACCGGCACCGGCGTCTTCGAAGCCAGCATGCCAGGCAGGTGGGCGGCACCGCCGGCGCCGGCGATGATCGCCTTCAGGCCGCGGTCGCGCGCGGTGGCGGCGTACTCGAACAGGATGTCGGGCGTGCGGTGCGCGGACACCACGCGGACCTCGTGCGCGACGCCGAGTTCTTCGAGCTTGCGCACCGCATGCTGCATCGTCTCCCAGTCGGAGCGCGAACCCATCACGATGCCGACGACCGGCGCGCTGGTGGTGGCGGTCATGGCCGTCCCCTGTGGCAAAGACGTATTCTAGCGATCCCTCGCGCCGACCGTACCCGCCATGGACCGCAAGCTGCTCGACATCCTCGTCTGCCCCTCCAGCCGCCAGTCCCTGGCCCTGCTGGAACCTGCCGGGCTGGAGGCGCTGAACCGGGCCATCGCCACCGGCGGGGTCAGGCGCGGCGACGACGCGACCCAGGCCGAACCGCTGCGCGAGGCCCTGGTCACCCGTGACCGGCGCACGGTGTACCGCGTGGATGACGGCATCCCGGTCCTGCTGGCCGAAGAGGCGCTCGCAACCTCCCAGGTCGAAGGGTTCCCCGCGGCATGAGCGCGGCCGCGGGCGCGATCATCGCCGCTCCGGCCGCGGAGCTCGTGGCCTCGGACGTCGAACGCGCCCTGGCCGAGGATCTCGGCGCCGGCGACGTCACCGCCGCCCTGCTGCCCGACGCACCGGAATCCGCCTACCTGCTGTGCAAGGAGGGCGCCGTTGTCTGCGGCCGCCCCTGGTTCGATGCCTGCCACCGGGCGCTGGATCCGGACGTCCGGATCGAATGGCGCGTCTCCGAGGGCGAGCGCGTACCGGCGGGCACCGTCCTGGCGACCCTGCAAGGCCGCACCCGCGCCCTGGTCAGCGCCGAGCGCACGTCGCTGAACTTCATGCAGACCCTGTCGGGCACCGCGACCGCGACCGCGGCCCACGTCGACGCCGTGCGCGGCACGCCCGCACGCATCCTCGATACGCGCAAGACGCTGCCCGGCCTGCGCATCGCGCAGAAGTACGCCGTTCGCGTGGGCGGCGGCGACAACCATCGGCTCGGTCTGTACGACGCGGTGATGCTGAAGGAGAACCACGTGCGCGCGGCCGGCTCGATCGGCGCCGCCATCGCCGCCGCGCGTGCCAGCCAGCCCGGCCTGCCGTTGATCGTGGAAGTCGAGACCCTGGACGAACTGCGCGCGGCGCTCGAGGCCGGCTGCGACCGCATCCTGGTCGACGATTTCGATGCCGCCGACCGCCGCGAGGCCGTGCGCATCGCCGGCGGCCGGATCCCGCTCGAAGTCTCGGGCGGCGTCGATCTTCCATCGCTGCGCGCGATCGCCGAAGACGGCGTCGACTGCATTTCCATCGGCGGCCTGACCAAGCACGTCCGCGCGATCGACCTCTCGCTGAAGCTCGGCCCGCCGCCCGCCTAGCGCAGCAGCAGTACCGCGACGGTGCCCAGCACCGCGAGCGCGGCCAGCCACCACCGGTTCGACACGCCGGCCGTCCGCGCGGGTGCCGTGCCCGCCTGCGGGGTCGGCACCGGCGCAAGCCCGGGGGCGACGACGCGGAAGCGCAGCACGTCGATGCCGATCTCGTCGCCATGGCGGGCCCAGCCACGCTGCTGCGGCACTTCGTTGAGCAGCCAGCCATTGGTCGAACCGAGGTCCTCGACCAGCAGGCCCTCGGCCGTCGGCGTCAGCCGCAGGTGCTCGCGCGAGATGCCCGGATGGTCGAGGTGGATGGCGCACTCGGGCGCGCGTCCCAGCACCGTGGGGCCGACCAGCGGGAACGTGCGGCCGAAGCCGGCGCCGCTGACGCCGCGCAGGACGAAGCGCGGCAATGCGGGCCGGACCACGGTGGAGGCAACGACGCCACGCTCTTCACGCACGGCGGATGGACTGGGGGCCGGGTCGACACGGAGTTGGCTGTTCATGCGGGGAGAAAGTGCGACGTCCTGCGTGAAGCCCACGCAAAGGCTTGCCCAAACCGCGGGTTGGCCCCAGATTGCCCAGCCATGCCCAGTCTGATCCTGCTCATGATAGCCGGCGCCTTCGCCTACGCGTGGTGGAACGCCGCGCGTGCCGCCAGCGAACACGCCATCGAGATCGGCCGCTCGGCCTGCCGCGCAGCCGGCGTCCAGCTGCTCGACCAGACGGTGCACGCGGTGGGCCTGCGTCTGCGCCGCCGGGACGACGGCCGGATGGGCCTGGAGCGCAGCTTCCGCTTCGAGTATTCGCACGACGGCATGGACCGGCAGCGCGGGCGCATGGTCTTCCATGGCACGCGCCTGGTGTCGTTCACGGGTCCCGCGACGGCGGTGGCGTCGAGCCTCCTCGGCGGGGACTGAGCGCGCGGGCTATTTCACCACGCGCAGGTGGGCGCCACGCTTCGGCGCCGGGCCACCATCGTCGTCCCCGCCGTCGTCGTCCGCGACGGGCGCGTCGTCGTCGCCGATTCCACCGGGCACCACGCCCAGCACGACCTCGCTGCCGGCCGCAGGTTCGTTTCCGCCCTCGAGCCCGGCGTCTTCGGCGTCCCCGGACGCGGCCGGCATGCCCTGGTCATCGGGCAGCGCCATGCCCTGCCCGGTCTCCCGCGCATAGATCGCCAGCACCGCGGCGATGGGGACCAGCACCGGATGGCTCACGCCGCCGAAGCGCGCGGTGAAACCGACCGCCTCGTTGTCCATGGACAGGCGGGTGACCGCGCGCTCGGCGACGTTCAGCACCACGCGGCCCTCCTTGACGGTATGCGCGGGCACGCGCACGCCCGGACGGGTCGCGTCCACCAGGAGGTGGGGCGTCATTCCGTTGTCGACGATCCACTCGTACAGCGCCCGCAGCAGGTAGGGGCGATGGCTGGTCATCCGGGAAGCATCGTTCATGCCCGGATTCTAGCGCGGGACGACGACGTCAGGCCGGCAGCTCGCGCAGGTGGCGTTCCTGCGCGGTCAGGCTGCGCGTGAACCCCGGATTGCGGAAGATGCGGTTGCCATAGTCCTCGATCGCCTTGCCATCCTTGGGCAGCGGCACGCCCAACGCCTCGAGGCGCCAGATGATCGGCGCCATGGCGCAGTCGGCCAGGCTCATCTCGGAGTTGAGGAAGAACTTGTAGGCCTTGAACAGCGGCACCGAGGTGGCCACCAGCTCCTTCAACCGCTTGCGCGCGGCGTCGGCGGTGGCCTTGGTCCCGGTCTGGATGGTGCGGACCTCGGGAACCCAGTCATGCTCCAGGCGCAGCATCGCCAGGCGCAGGCGGGCCCGCGACAGCGGGTCGACCGGCATCAGCGGCGGGTGCGGATAGCGCTCGTCCAGGTACTCGGTGACGACGCTCGCGGCGTACAGCACTAGGTCGCGCTCGACCAGCGTCGGGACCGAGTGGTACGGGTTGAGGTCGATCAGGTCTTCGGGCGGGTCCTTCGGGTCGACCGTGATCAGGTCGTAGGTGACGCCCTTTGCCGCGAGCACGAGTCGCACCCGGTGGCAGAGGACATCGTCGGCCGAGGAAAAGAGCGTGAGTGCATTACGCATGCGCGGACTCGCTGCCATCATCGAACAACTCTCCCGCGGCCGGAATCCGCCAGCCGCATTGGCGCCGCCCGCCCCTCGCGGACGGCTGCCCGGTTCCCTGCCGTCGCCGTCAGTGGACGTCCTTCCAGTATTCCTTCTTCAGCAGCCAGGCGAGGAAGGTGAAGAACGCCAGGAACAGCATCACCCACACGCCCAGCGCCTCGCGCTTGGTCGCGATCGGCTCGCCGGCGTATTCCAGGAAGGCGGTGATGTCGCGCACGGCCTGGTCGAACTGCGCGCCGTCCATGCTGCCCGCGTGCGCGATCTCGAGGCGGTCGATGCTCGGCTCGGTGGTGGCCGGGTCGATCGCACCGTAGACGGGACGCTGCACGCCCTGCATTTCCCACAGCACGTTCGGCATCGAGGCGTTGGGGAACACGGTGTTGTTCCAGCCCAGCGGCCGCTCTTCGTCGATGTAGAACGACTTCAGGTAGCTGTAGATCCAGTCGCCCCCGCGCACGCGCGAGGTCAGGCTGAGGTCGGGCGGCACGGTGCCGAACCACTGGGCGGCGCCCTCGGCGGGCATCGCGGTGAGGATCTGCTCGCCGAAGGCGGCACCGGTGAAGTTGAGGTTGTCCATCACCTCCTGCTCGGTCAGCCCCAGGTCGTCGGCCATGCGCGAGTAGCGCAGGTACTTGAGCGAGTGGCAGGACGAGCAGTAGTTCATGTACAGCTGGGCACCGCGCTGCAGCGAGGCGGTGTCGCCCAGGTCGGTGCCGGCGTGCTGCAGCGGCCCGCCCGCGGCGGCCAGTGCGGAGAACGAGAGCAGCATGGCAGCCGCGAAGGCCGTGGCGCGGGTGATCAGGGTCATGGGCTTAGTCATGCGTCGTCACCCGCTCCGGGACCGGCTTGGTGGAGTCGATCTTGGTCCACAGCGGCATGGTGATGAAGAAGGCGAAGTAGAAGAAGGTCAGGACGCGGCCGACGATGGTCTCGACCGGGTCGGTACCCGGGCCGGCGCCGATCTTGCCGAGCCAGATGAAGCTGATCGCGAACAGGCCCAGCAGCAGCTTCGACATCCAGCCGCGGTAGCGGTAGGAGCGCACCTTCGCGCGATCCAGCCACGGCACCAGGAACAGGATCGCGATCGCGCCGAACATGACCAGCACGCCGCCGAGCTTGTCCGGCACCACGCGCAACATCGCGTAGTACGGCGTGTAGTACCAGACCGGCTTGATGTGCTCCGGCGTCACCAGGCGGTTGGCCTCGGTGAAGTTGTCATGTTCCAGGAACCAGCCGCCGAAGGCCGGTGCGAAGAAGATGATGAAGGCCGCGATCATCAGGAAGAAGCCCACGCCCACCAGGTCCTTGACCGTGTAGTAGGGATGGAACGGGATGCCGTCGGCCGGCTTGGTCGCGTCCCAGCGGTTGCCCTTCGGACCCTTCTTGATGTCGACGCCGTCAGGGTTGTTCGACCCGACCTCGTGCAGCGCGCCCAGGTGCAGCACGACCAGCAGCAGCAGCACCAGCGGCAGCGCGATCACGTGCAGGGCGAAGAAGCGGTTGAGCGTGGCGTCGGACGGCAGGTAGTCGCCCATGATCCACTCGACCAGGCCGCCGCCGATGACCGGGATCGCGCCGAACAGCGAGATGATCACCTTGGCGCCCCAGAACGACATCTGGCCCCAGGGCAGCACGTAGCCCAGGAAGGCTTCGGCCATCAGCACCAGGTAGATCAGCATGCCCAGGATCCACACCAGCTCGCGCGGCTTCTGGTAGCTGCCGTACATCAGCCCGCGGAACATGTGCAGGTAGACGACGATGAAGAACAGCGAGGCGCCGGTGGAGTGCATGTAGCGGATCAGCCAGCCCCACTCCACGTCGCGCATGATGTACTCGACCGAGGAGAACGCCTCGGCCGCGGACGGCTTGTAGTGCATCGTCAGGAAGATGCCGGTGACGATCTGGTTGACCAGCACCAGCATGGCCAGCGAGCCCATGTAGTACCAGAAGTTGAAGTTCTTCGGCGCGTAGTACTCGGTCATGTGCTTGCGGTACATCGGCATCATGCCGGGCGCGCGCTCGTTGACCCAGTCCATCACGTTGTTGGCGGTACGCGTGATCACGTTCGACATGGCTTACGCGGCCCCCTGCGGATCGACGCCGATGACGATGGTGTTGTCGTCGACGAAATGGTGCGGCGGCACCACGAGGTTGGTCGGCGCCGGGACGCCCTGGTAGACGCGGCCGGCCATGTCGAACTTCGACTTGTGGCAGGGGCAGAAGTAGCCGCCCTTCCAGTTGGCGTCGAACGGGGCCGGGCGGATCTCGGCGACCATTTCCGGCGAGCAGCCGAGATGGGTGCACAGGCCGACCAGCACCGAGATCTCGGGCTTCAGCGAGCGCAGCTCCGGGTTGGCCTCGCGGACGTACTCCGGCTGCTGCTCGGGATTCTCCGACTTCGGGTCGCGCAGCTGGTCGTCCAGCGTCGGCAGCGCCTGCAGGATGGCCTGCGAGCGCTTCACGATCCAGATCGGCTGGCCGCGCCACTCGAGCATCAGGCGCTCGCCTTCGGCGAGTGCGCTGATGTCGGCGGTCACCGGCGCGCCGGCAAGCTGGGCGCGCTGGCTGGGGAACCAGCTCTTGATGAACGGAACCGCGGCCACGCCGACGCCTGCTGCGCCGACCACCGCCGTCGTGGCTGTCAGGAAGCGGCGGCGACCGTGGTCGACCGTACCCCCCTCGACAGGATCCATAACCCCTTCGTTGCCCATCGCCACTCCGAAAAAACCTACGGTCGCTTGTGTGTACTGGCTGCCGCGCACGCGGCCCCCGTTGCCGGAGGGCGTCGCAAAGACAATGAAGTGTAGCGGAACGCCGATTCAGGGGACAACGTCGGTTGCCCCGCGAAGGCTCAGTTCGCCGCCAGATTGGCCCGGTAACGGTCGGCCAGGACGCCCACGCGCTCGACATAGCGCCGGGTTTCGTTGTACGGGGGCACGCCCTTGTGGCGGTCCACGGCGCCCTCGCCCGCGTTGTAGCCGGCCGCGGCCAGCGTCAGGTCGCCGTTGAAGCGCTTGAGCAGCCAGGCCAGGTAGCGGACGCCGCCGCGGATGTTCTGCGCCGGGTCGAAGGCGTTGACCACGCCGAAACGGTCGGCGGTCGCCGGCATCAGCTGCATCAGGCCCTGCGCACCGACGCGGGACAGGGCATTGGGGTTGAACGCGGACTCGGCGTGCATGATCGCGCGGATGATCGCCTCCTCGACCCCGAACTCCTGCGACGCGGCCTTGACCTCGGCGTCGTAGGCCGCGGTGTTGAGCCGGACGTTGGAGAAGTTCAGGCCGGGCGAGCCGCAGGCGTAGCAGGTCTCGAAGAAGCTGTAGCGGATGGTGCGGACAGCGTCGGCACCGCCGCCGCCCGCCGGCTTGCGGCTGGTGTAGTGGCGCACGCCATCCTTGACATAGGAGTACACCTGCCCCTGGACCAGCCGGCGCGAACCGGCGGTGGACGACGGGGCCGACGGCACCTGGGTGGTCGAGACCCCGCCCGTGGACGCCGCCGGAGTCGCGCCGCCCGCGCCCATGAAGGTGGCAGGCGCGTTGGTGTTGATCGAAGCCGGCGAGCCGGCGACGGCCGTCGATGCCGTCGCGCCGCCGACCGCGCCCGGCGTGGTCGAGGGCTGGCTCGGGCGCGAGGGTCGGCTGGAACGGTAGGTGGTGGCGACCGCGCAGGTCGCGCCGCTGATGCGCCGGCTGACGTAGCTGGTCACGCCGTCGCCGGTTTCGCAGCGGTAGATGGTGCCGGCCACGGCGGGGCCGGCCGCAGCCGCGCAGGCCAGGCCGATCATCGCCGTCCAGGCGAGACCCAGTATCCCGTAGCGTGTCATCCCCGCCCCTCCATTCGCGCGCAGTCTCCTATCTTGGGGCGGCCTTGCCAAGGCCCGGAACCGTGACCACGCCCAAGGAAACGCCGGCCCGCCCCTTCCGCGGCCAGTGCCGGGCCCCGGGTTTACACTGCGCGGCCATCCCCACCCCTCCGGCCCGGACTCACCGCCGTGCCCCGGAACCGCCATGACCGACGACACCATCCTTGCGCGCACGGCGCCCGACGCCGCCGCCCCGCCGCGCCGCGGCAAGCTGTTCATCCAGACCCACGGCTGCCAGATGAACGAGTACGACTCGGCGCGGATGGCCGATGTCCTGGCCGAGTCGGATGGACTGGAGCTGACGACGAACGTCGAAGAAGCCGACGTGATCCTGGTCAATACCTGCTCGATCCGCGAAAAAGCCCAGGAAAAGGTCTTCAGTCAGCTCGGTCGCTGGAAGGCCCTGAAGCAGGGCGGGCGCCCGGTGCTGATCGGCGTCGGCGGATGCGTGGCCAGCCAGGAGGGCCAAGCGATCGTGAAGCGCGCGCCCTACGTCGATCTGGTCTTCGGACCGCAGACCCTGCACCGGCTGCCCGAGCTCCTGCGGGGCCGGCGCGAGACCGGGCGGCCCCAGGTCGACATCAGCTTCCCCGAGATCGAGAAGTTCGACCGGCTTCCGGAGCCGCGCGCGGAAGGGCCGAGCGCCTTCGTCTCGATCATGGAAGGCTGCAGCAAGTACTGCTCGTTCTGCGTGGTGCCCTACACCCGCGGCGAGGAGGTCAGCCGCCCGTTCGAGGACGTCCTGGTGGAGGTGATGCAGCTCGCCGCCCAGGGCGTGCGCGAGGTGAACCTGCTGGGGCAGAACGTCAACGCCTACCGCGGGCCGATGCCCGCTGCCGGGGCTGGCGAAGACGGCCGGGAAGGCGACGGAGCGACGGACGGCGGGCTGCCGTTCGCCGACCTCGGCCTGCTGATCCGCACCATCGCCGAGATCGACGGCATCGACCGCATCCGCTTCACCACCTCGCATCCGCTGGAGTTCTCGGACTCGCTGGTCGAGGCCTACCGCGACGTGCCGCAGCTGGCCAACTATCTGCACCTGCCGGTGCAGTCGGGCTCGGACCGCATCCTGTCGGCGATGAAGCGCGGCTACACGGCACTGGAGTTCAAGCAGAAGATCCGCAAGCTGCGCGCGGTGCGTCCCGACATCTCGATCAGCTCGGACTTCATCGTCGGCTTCCCCGGCGAGACCGACGCCGACTTCGAGAAGACGATGAAGCTGATCGAGGACGTGGGCTTCGACCAGTCGTTCTCCTTCATCTACTCGCGCCGACCGGGCACCCCGGCCGCCGACCTCGAGGACAGCGTGTCCAGCGAGGCCAAGCATGCGCGGCTGGCGCGGCTGCAGGCGCAGATCAACGCCCATGCCGCGGGGATTTCGCAGGCGATGGTCGGCAGCGTGCAGAAGGTGCTGGTGACCGGACCCTCGCGCAGGGATCCCGCCGAACTCACGGGGAAGACCGAGAACATGCGGTCGGTGAATTTCGCCGGGTCGCCAGGCCTGGTCGGCCAGTTCGTGGACGTGCTGATCACCGGCGCGCTCAGCAACTCGCTGCGCGGACGCCTGGCGACGACCGACGCGCCGGTCACCGGCTGAGTACGGGCGGCATGGCCCAGGACCCGCCCCCTTCCGCCATGCGCGCCAGGCGCCGCTTCGACCCGCTCGGCCTCTGGCTCTGTGGCCTCGCGGCCCTGGGTCTGGCCCGCGCCTGGCTCTACCTGGTGCGCGACGCCGGCAGCGCAGGCGCCGTTGGCTGGATCTGGTTCGGGGGCGCGCTGTTGCTTGGCGCCACGGGGCTCGCGCTGCTGGTGCGCGGGCTGCGCGCAGGCCACCGCAGACAGGACTGACGAACGCCGTGGCCGGCGTCGAGGCCACGTGCACGCGCATCGCCGTGGGCGCGCTACCCTTGCCGCATGCCCAATTCCCACCAGCGTGATTTCACCCTCGAACCCGCGGACACCGAGCGGCTCGCCAACCTCGGCGGGCCCTTCGACGCCCATCTGCGCCAGATCGAACTGGCGCTCGGCGTCGAGATCGCCAACCGCGGCAACATCTTCCGCGTCAGTGGCGACGACGGCGATCGCGTCGACGAAGCGGAGCGCCTGCTCCGCGACCTCTACGAGGAGTCCGCCAGCGAAACATTCGACGCGCATGCGATCAACCTGCGGGTGAATGCTTCGCGGGTCGTGCAGTCCGACACTGCCGACGGAGCGGCCGCGGGCCGCGACGACGCCGACTTCGTGCCGCAGACGGTCGCGATCCGCGTCAAGCGCGGCACCATCCGCGGCCGCGGCCCGAACCAGCAGAAGTACCTGCACGCGATCGCGACCCACGACATCAACTTCGGCATCGGCCCGGCCGGTACCGGCAAGACCTTCCTGGCGGTGGCCAGCGCCGTGGAGGCCCTGAACGAGTCGCGCGTACAGCGCCTGGTGCTGGTGCGCCCGGCGGTCGAGGCCGGCGAGAAACTCGGGTTCCTGCCGGGCGACCTGTCGCAGAAGGTCGATCCCTATCTGCGTCCGCTCTACGACGCGCTGTACGAGATGCTCGGCGTGGAGAAGGTGCTGAAGCTGCTGGAGAAGAACGTCATCGAGATCGCGCCGCTGGCCTACATGCGCGGACGCACGCTCAACGACGCCTACGTGATCCTCGACGAGGCGCAGAACACCACCATCGAACAGATGAAGATGTTTCTGACCCGCCTGGGCTTCGGCAGCACGGCGGTCGTCACTGGCGACCTCACCCAGATCGACCTGCCGAAGTCGATGAAGTCCGGCCTGCGCGACGCGCTCGAGGTGCTGCGCGACGTCGACGGCGTGAGCTTCACCTTCTTCGAATCGCGCGACGTGGTGCGCCACCCGCTGGTGGCCAGGATCGTCAACGCCTACGACCGCCGCGACGCGGAGGACGCTTCGACAGGTCCGGCGTAGACTGGGAGGCATGACCCAGGGTCCCGTCCGTCTCGACGTCTCCGTCGGCTATGCGCTGCCGCGCGCCGGAATCCCGGCCGCGGTCAGCTTCCGCAAATGGGTGGCCGCGGCGCTGTCCGGACGGATCCGCGAGGCGGACCTCGCGATCCGCCTGGTCGACGAAAAGGAAGGCCGCGCGCTCAACCGGCACTACCGCGGCCGCGACTACGCCACCAATGTCCTGAGCTTTCCCGCCGACCTGCCGGAAGGACTGCCCGAGGGCGTCCGCCTGCCGCTCCTGGGCGACCTGGTGCTCTGCGCGCCGGTGGTCGCCCGCGAGGCGCAGGAGCAGGCGAAGCCGCTCGCGGCCCACTATGCCCACCTCACCGTCCACGGCACCCTGCACCTGCTCGGTTGGGACCACGGCAACGACATCGAGGCCGAAGCCATGGAGCAGCTGGAGCGGGAGATCCTGGCCGGGCTCGGCATCGGCGATCCCTACCGCGAAGGCTGAGGCTTCCCGCTCCGGCATGTGCCGGTCAGAGGCAGTCGACCAGGCCGTCGTAAAGCGTCAGCGCCGTCCCGGGGAGCGCGGCATACAGCGGCTCCTCGCCCTGCAGCGCGTCGAGCAGGGCTTCGATCGTGGTCCCGGGCGCCAGCGGCGAGCGGCAGAGCCAGGCCGGCGCATCCAGACCGATGCGTCCGCGCGCCGGATCCACGGACTCCTCGCTGGCTGCGAAGCTCCAGGCGCACTCTCCGACGCGGCCGGTGAGGCGCTGCACCGAGCAGACGAAGCGCAGGGCCTGGATGTTGGTGTAATCGCCCTCGCAGAAGGTGTCTCCGCAGATGGCGTCGAAATTCAGCCGCAGCTGGCGACGCAGGGTGAACCAGGCTTCGAAATCCACCTCGTCCTGCAGGTAGGAGGACGCGTCGACATAGGTTGCCCGGCGCGGAGCGGCCTCGGCGCCGGCGGGCCCCAGCCCCGCGCCCAGCAGCAGCACGGGCAGGAGCAGGGTGGAGAACGGGTTGTGATTGCGGGGCTTGCGGGGCATCGGGATTCCTCCTGGATGTGCGCGGCGGGTGCCGCGGAGCCGCGTCCTGCGACCGGTTCCCAGCCTGCCTCCGCGCCGGGAACCGCGCGACCGGCCTGCGGCGCGCCTCGGCTACGGGCGGACACCCGCCCGCGGGTCGGGAAATCCCAGCGGTCGCGTCGGGCGCGCCTTCGCAGCGGGGTAGCCGGCCGCGGGGTAAACTTCCCCGGTCGCCCCACGCGGGGTGCTGACCAGACCGCAATGCCCGAAGACGACAGTAGTCACAGCGCCGCGCCGGACGCTCCGGAACGCCGGCGCAGCTGGCTCGAACGCCTGAGCTCGGCGATCACCGGCGAGCCCAGCACCCGCGATGACCTGGTGGAGCTGCTGCGCGACGCCCAGGCCGACGACCTGATCGGGGCCGACACCCTGCGGATGATGGAGGGCGCGATCGCGGTCTCCGACATGACCGTGGGCGATGTCATGGTGCCGCGCTCGCAGATGGTCTCGCTGCCCGTGGAGGCGCGCTTCATCGATCTGATGAAGCAGGTGGTCGAGTCCGGCCACTCGCGCTTTCCGGTGCACGGCGAGGACAAGGACGAGATCCTCGGCATCCTGCTGGCCAAGGACCTGCTGCGCGGCGTGGTGGCCGACAACGGCCCCGGCACGGTGCGCGAGCTGCTGCGCCCGGCGGTGCTGATCCCGGAATCGAAGAAGCTCAACGTCCTGCTGCGCGAGTTCCGGCAGTCGCGCAACCACATGGCGATCGTGATCGACGAGTACGGCGGCGTGGCCGGGGTGATCACGATCGAGGACGTGCTGGAGGAGATCGTCGGCGAGATCGACGACGAGCACGACGAGGCGCTGAACCCCGAAGCGCTGATCGCGGCGCAGGCGGACGGCCAGTACGTCGTCGACGCCCTGACCCCGATCGACGACTTCAACGAACGCTTCGGCGCCGACTTCGACGACGACGAGTACGACACCATCGGCGGGCTGATCACGGCCGCGATCGGGCACCTGCCCGAAGCCGGCGAAGAGCTGACGCTGGGCCGCTTCAGCTTCCGCGTCGCCAGCGCCGACGCGCGCCGCCTGCACGCGCTGCACCTGTCGATCCATGGCGACTGAGCGCCGCGCCCGGTGACCGGCGTGCGCGTGCCTGGCAGACGCATCGCCCGCCGGATCGCCGCCCTGGCGCTGCTGCTCCTCGTCGTGGCCTGCCTGCCGGCCGTTGCCGCTCCGCGCATCGGCGTGGCCACCATGCAGCCGGGCGAGATCTTCTTCGAGCGCTTCGGCCACAACGCGATCGTGGTCGACGACCCCGCCGCCGGCCCGCCGCTGTCGTACAACTTCGGCTTCTTCGATCCCGCCGAGCCCGACTTCCACCTGCGCTTCCTGCGCGGCGAGATGCGCTATCGCCTGGCCGTCCTGCCGTTCGCGGAAGACCTCGCGTATTACGACAGCGTCGGCCGCGGCGTCTCGATCCAGTGGCTGGCCCTGGACGCCGCCGCCGCCACCGCCCTCGCCGAGCGGCTGGCCTGGAACGCGCGGCCTGAAAACGCCACCTACACCTACGACTACTTCACCGACAACTGCTCGACCCGGGTGCGCGACGCCATCGACACCACCCTGGACGGCGCCCTCGCCCGCCGCCTGCAGGGCCGCTCGCAGGGCAACACCTTCCGCAGCGAGGCGGTGCGCCTGGCACGCCCCGACCGGCTGATGGCGCTGGGCTTCGACGTCGGCCTGGGGCCGGCGTCCGACCGCCCGAACGCGCTCTGGGACGACGCGTTCGTGCCGATGCGCCTGGCGCAGTCGCTGCGCGAGATGCAGCTCGCCGATGGCCGGCCGCTGGTGGTCGCCGAGGAGGTCCTGCTGCCGCACCGCCTGGCCGCCGAACCGGAGCCGCGGCGCGTGGCCTGGTGGCCGTGGCTGCTCGCCGGCCTGCTCCTTGGGGCCCTCGCCTGGACGCAGCGTGGTCGGCCCCGCATGGTGGCTGCCGCGGCGGTCCCGGCATGGTTCGCGTGCGCGCTGGTCGGCGCGGTGATGCTCTACATCTGGCTCGCCACCGCGCACCGCTTCGGCTGGGCCAACCACAACCTGCTGCTGCTCAACCCGCTGTGCCTGCTGCTGCTCCCGGGCGCATGGCGCATCGCCCGCGGCCGTCCGGGTGGACGGGTGTTCGGCGTGGTGCTGGTCGCCGTGGCGGCCATGGCCGTGCTGGCTCCGTTCCTGCTCTGGATGCCGCTGCAGTCGCAACGCAACGCGCACTGGGTGGCGCTCCTGCTGCCCCTGCAGCTGGCCCTGGCCGCGGCACTTCACCCGCGGGCACGCCCGGCCGCAGGATGAGGGCATGAACGACGACGTCGCGGCGCGGATGCCCTCCAGCGTCATCAACTGCGCGGCCTATGACCGCGCGGGGCATCGCCGCGACATCGACCTCGACGCGATCAGCGACGTCCTCGCCGTCGACGACGGCAGCTTCGTGTGGATCGGCCTGTACGAACCCGGCGAAGGCGTGCTCGAGAAGCTGCAGGAGGAGTTCGGGCTCCACGACCTCGCGATCGAGGACGCGCACCACGCGCACCAGCGACCCAAGCTCGAGGGCTATGGCGACTCGCTGTTCCTGGTCGCGAAGACCGCGCAGGTGGTCGACGAACGCATCATCCGTTACGGCGAGACCCATGCCTTCCTCGGCGCCCGCTACCTCGTCACCGTGCGCCACGGGCATTCGCTGACCTATGCGCCGGCGCGCAGCCGGCTGGAACGCGATCCGGAGCTGATGGCGCTGGGCCCGGCCTTCGCCCTGTACGCGGTGCTCGACACCATCGTCGACAACTACCTGCCGATCGTCGACGAGTTCCGCTCGACGCTGGAAGCGCTGGAACAGGACGTCTTCAGCGAGACCTACCGCCGCGGCACCATCCGCCGCCTCTACGAACTCAAGCGCGAGCTGACCTACATGCGGGTGGCGGTGACCTCGATGCAGGACGTGCTGTCGCAGCTGGTGCGCACCGGCGGCCCGCTGGTGTCGGAGGACGTGCGGCTGTACCTGCGCGACGTGCTCGACCACTCGGTCCGCGCCAACGACGCCGTGGACGTGCTGCGCGACATGCTCGGCACGGCGCTGGGCGTCAACCAGGCCCTGGTGACGCTGGCGCAGGGTGAAGTGGTCAAGCGCCTGGCCGGCTGGGCCGCCCTGCTGGCGGCGCCGACCCTCATCGCCAGCTGGTACGGCATGAACTTCGTGCACATGCCCGAGCTCCATGGACGCTGGAGCTACCCGGTGCTGATCGGCGTCGTGGTGCTGGTGGTGGGGCTGCTCTATCGCTACCTGCGCAAGGTGCGCTGGCTCTGACAGCGTTGCGCGGCCTGCGACCAAAGTCGTAGGCCAGTTCCCGCCGCAGCGCAGCATTGGCGATTGACCACGATCGGAGTAGAAGCGACCCTGATCCCAACAATCCAACGGGGCGTGCCATGAAGGGTGGACTCGGCAAGATCGCGTGGGCGGCGCTCGCGGTGCTGGGCGCGTTCTGCCTTGGCACAATCGCGCTCAGGCGCGGCGAATCGATCAATGCGCTGTGGATCGTGGTCGCCGCGGTCTCGATCTACCTGGTCGCCTACCGCTTCTATGCGCGCTTCATCGCCGACCGGGTGTTCAACCTCGATGCGACCCGCGCCACGCCGGCGATGATCCACAACGATGGCCTGGACTACGTGCCCACCAACAAGCACGTGCTGTTCGGCCACCACTTCGCCGCGATCGCCGGCGCCGGCCCGCTGGTCGGCCCGGTGCTGGCGGCGCAGATGGGCTACCTGCCCGGAACCCTGTGGCTGATCGTGGGCGTGGTGCTGGCGGGCGCAGTGCAGGACTTCATGGTGCTGGTGGTCTCGAGCCGCCGCGACGCGCGCTCGCTCGGCGACCTGGTGCGCGAGGAGATGGGGCGGATCCCCGGCACCATCGCCCTGTTCGGCGCCTTCCTGATCATGATCATCATCCTCGCCGTGCTGGCGATGATCGTGGTGAAGGCGCTGGCGGAAAGCCCCTGGGGCATGTTCACGGTGATCGCGACGATGCCGATCGCGATCTTCATGGGCATCTACATGCGCTATCTCAGGCCCGGGAAGATCGGCGAGATCTCGGTCATCGGGCTGGTGCTGCTGATGGCCGCGATCTGGTTCGGCGGCAGCGTGGCCGCGCACCCGACCTGGGGCCCGGCGTTCACCTTCACCGGCACCCAGATCACCTGGATGCTGATCGGCTACGGCTTCGTCGCCGCGGTGCTGCCGGTCTGGCTGCTGCTGGCGCCGCGCGACTACCTGTCCACCTTCCTCAAGATCGGCGTGATCATCGGCCTGGCCATCGGCATCCTGATCACGATGCCGATGCTGCAGATGCCGGCGCTGACCCAGTTCACCGACGGCACCGGGCCGGTGTGGAAGGGCTCGATGTTCCCCTTCCTGTTCATCACCATCGCCTGCGGCGCGGTGTCGGGCTTCCACGCGCTGATCGCCTCGGGCACCACGCCCAAGCTCATGGCCAACGAACGCCACGCACCCTACCTCGGCTACGGCGGCATGCTGATGGAATCGTTCGTGGCGATCATGGCCATGGTGGCCGCCTCGATCATCGATCCGGGCGTGTACTTCGCCATGAACAGCCCCGCCGCGATCATCGGCACCGACCCGGCCGCGGTGGCGCAGGTGGTGTCGAGCTGGGGCTTCACGGTCACGCCCGAGGTGCTGGTCCAGACCGCCGAGGATGTCGGCGAAGCCTCGATCATCTCCCGCGCCGGCGGCGCGCCGACGCTGGCGGTGGGCATCGCGCAGATCTTCCACGCGGTGATCCCGGGCGAAGGGATGATGGCCTTCTGGTACCACTTCGCGATCCTCTTCGAGGCGCTGTTCATCCTGACCGCGGTCGATGCCGGCACCCGCGCCGGGCGCTTCATGCTGCAGGACCTGCTGGGCAACTTCGTCCCGGCGATGCGCCGGACCGAGTCCTGGGGCGCGAACCTGATCGCCACCGGCGGCTGCGTCGCGCTGTGGGGCTACTTCCTCTACCAGGGCGTCACCGATCCGCTGGGCGGCATCAACATGCTGTGGCCGCTGTTCGGCATCGCCAACCAGATGCTGGCCGGCATCGCGCTGATGCTGTGCACGGTGGTCCTGTTCAAGATGAAGAAGGACCGCTACGCGTGGGTGCCGATCGTGCCGGCCGTGTGGCTGCTGGCCTGCACGCTCAGCGCCGGCTGGATCAAGATCTTCGATGCCAACCCGGGCGTGGGTTTCCTGGCGCAGGCGAACAAGTACCGCGCGGCGATCAACGCCGGCGAACTGATCGCGCCCTCGAAGGACTTCGGCGGCATGCAGCAGATCATGATCAACAACTACGTCAACGCCGGACTCACCGCGCTCTTCATGTTCGTGGTCGTGGCGGTGCTGGTGTATTCGGTCGGCGCGGTGCGCAAGGCGCGTGCGAACCCGGCGCGCAGCGACCGCGAGACGGCCTACGTCGCGCTGACCGAAGAGCAGCGGAAGGTCTGGCTCTGATGGCCGGCGCGCTGGTCCCGCTCGACCATTTCGCCACCCACAAGCGCGTGTGGCGTCGGGTCCTGCAGACCGCGCGGCTGTGCTGCGGCATCCCCGACTACGACAACTACGTGCGCCACGTGCTGGAGAAGCACCCGGACCGGGAGCCCATGGACTACCCGACCTTCTTCCGCGAGCGCCAGGAAGCCCGCTACGGCGGGCGCGGCGGGTTCCGCTGCTGCTGAGAGCCCCGACCGGGGCCGGGCAGCCCTGGGACGGGCCGCCGGGCCGGGGTTGCCGGCGTCAGGCCCCCGCCATCATCCGCAGGATCTGCCCCAGTCCGTAGGCGATCACCGTACCGCTGGCATAGCCGACCGTTCCAAGCAGCACGCCCACCGGGGCCAGCGTCGGATGGAAGGCGGCGGCGATGACCGGCGCCGAAGCGGCCGCGCCGACGTTGCCCATGGAGCCGACGCCGAAGTAGAACAGCGGCGCCTTCACCAGGCGCGCCGCGTACCAGATCACCGCCACGTGGATCGACATCCACATGAAGCCGATCACCACCAGTTCCGGGCGGTTGGCCAGCTTGAGGAAGTCCATCTGCATGCCGATGCAGGCGATCAGGAAATACAGAAACACGGTGCCGACGCGCGACGCACCCGCGTCCTCCAGGCGGCGGACGCGGGTGAAGCTCAGCACCAGTCCGCCGAGCGTCGACAGCACCACGATCCAGACGAAGGGCGCATCCAGGCTGAACTGCGACGACCAGGGCGCATTGGCCTTGAACCACGCCGAGGCCGGCTCGGAGATCGCATGCGCAAGGCCGACGATGCCGAAGGCCCAGCCGACGATCATCATCAGGTCGGCGAGCGACGGGATGCGCGCGTTCGCGGCCTCGTAGGCAGCGATGCGTTCCTTCATGTCGTCCAGCGCGCGGGTGTCGGCGCCGCTGCGCAGGTCGATCGGTCCGGCGCGATTGGCGAGGAACAGCAGGGTGGCCATCAGCAGGCTGGCGATCGCCACGTCGACCACGGCGAACTGCCCGAACAGGGTGGCGTCGACCTCGTAGATCTCGCGGATCGCAACCATGTTGGCGCCGCCGCCGATCCAGCTTCCCGACAGCGCGGCCATGCCCTTCCAGGTGTCGCCCGCCACCGCGGCCGGCCAGAACCATTCCATCGTCTGGAAGGTGATGATCGCGCCCAGCACGATGCCCAGGGTGCCGGCGCAGAACACGAACAGCAGCTTGGGCCCGAGCTTCAGGATGCCCTTGAGGTCGATCGACAGCGTCAGCAGGACCAGCGCGGCCGGCAGCAGGACCCGGCTGGCCAGGTGGTAGAGCGCGCTGCCCTCGCCATCGATGAGGTTGACCGTGTTGTAGAACGCGGGCACGAAGTAGCACAGCAGCAGCGCCGGGATCCAGGCGAAGAACTTCTTCCAGAACGGCGTCGGACCCGACGCCAGCCAGAAGATCGTGCCGAGCGTGGCCGCGATCAGACCGAAGACCACGATGTCGTTGCCGAGCAGCGGCGCCGACGCCTCGACCGCGGCCGCCGCACCCACGGGATCCAGGGCATCGATGGCGGCGGCTTCGGCTTGGGGCGTGGCGGGAGTGGGTGCCATCGGCAGTGTCCTGTTGTGCTGGGTGGGGAGACGCGTACGGGAACGCGCGGCCGACCCATTCCGGGCCGGCCGCGACGCGGGGCGGTCAGGGACCGATGTGCTGCTTCAGCCAGGCATTGACGGTGTCATGCCAGAGGACGCTGTTCTGCGGCTTGAGCACCCAGTGGTTCTCGTCGGGGAAGTACAGCAGCTTCGAGTCGATGCCCTGGCGCTGCAGCGCGGTGAAGGTCGACAGGCTCTGGTCGATCGGCACCCGGAAATCGTTCTGGCCGGCGACCACCAGCATCGGCACGCGCCACTTCTCGATGTGACGCGCCGGGTTGTGGCGCTCGTAGGCCTCGGGATTGTCGAACACGGTGCCGCCGTTCTCCCACTCGGTGAACCACAGCTCTTCGGTCACCAGGCCCATCGAACGGGTGTCGAACACGCCGTTGTGGTTGACCAGGCACTTCCACGGCCCGTTCCAGTTGCCCGCGATCCAGTTGACCATGTAGCCGCCGTAGCTGGCGCCGAGCGCGCAGGCGTTGTCGCCGTCGAGGAAGGCGTACTTCTGCTGCGCGGCGGCCCAGCCCTTCTGCAGGTCCTCGAGCGGCGCGCCGCCCCAGTCGCCGCTGATCGCGTCGGTGAAGGCCTGGCCGTAGCCGGTCGAGCCATGGAAGTCGATCATCACCACCGCGTAGCCCTGGCCGGCATAGGTCTGCGGGTTCCAGCGGTAGCTCCAGCCGTTGCCGAAGCTGCCCTGCGGACCGCCGTGGATCAGGAAGGCGACCGGATACTCGCGGCCCTCCTCGAAGTTCGACGGCTTGACCACGTAGCCATGGACGGTCGCGCCCTTGGCGCCCTTGAAGCTGAACTGCTCGAAGGCACCGAAATCGACGCCCGGCAGGCGCTCGGCGGCGGTCGGCGTGATGGCGCGCTCGCCCTGCCCGTCCAGCGAGGCCACGTGGATGACGTCGCCGGTGTCGATCGCGTTGCGGCTGTAGACCAGGGTCTCGCCGGCGACTTCGAATGCCGAGACGCTGCCGCCGCCGACCAGCCGGGTGACCTCGCCGGTCGCGACATCGACGCGGAACAGCGGGTACTCGCCGGTGTCCTGCGCGGCCACGTACAGGGCGCGGCCGTCGGCCGAGGGCTGCAGGCTGCTGGGCGAGCGGTCCCACCCGGGCGCGATCTCGCGGCGCTCGCCGCTGGCCAGGTCCAGCGCCATCAGCGCGTAGCGGTCGGCCTCGAAGCCCGGGCGCTTCATGGCACGGTAGAACAGCGTGCCGCCGTCGGCGCTGAACACCGGGCCCGCGTCCCAGGCGGCGTTGTCAGCGGTGAGGTTGACTGGTGCGGCGCCACCGCCGGCGTCGAGGCGGTAGAGATCGAAATTGGTCGACCACGGCTCTTCGCGGCCGGCGACCTTCACGCTGGCGACGAGGCTGCGGCCGTCGGGCGCCCAGGTGTAGTCTTCGGCCCCGCCGAACGGCCGGCCCGGAATGTCGCCGTCGAGCGCCGCGCTGACCGCGGTGGCCGAGCTGGCCGGCTTGGCACCCTGCGCGGGCAGGTCGGCCACGAACAGCCGGTTGCGGGTGCCGTCGGCCCAGGTGTCCCAGTGACGCACGAACAGCTGGTCGTAGACCACGCCGGAGACCTTGGAGTCCTTGCGGGCATCCATGCGCTGCTTCGTGCAGGCGAAGTCGGCGCCGCAGTCGCCGAAGACGCTGGCGCTGAACGCGACGCGGTTGCCGTCGGGCGAGACGTGGTAGGTGCCCACGTCGGTCGCGAAGCCGGTCAGCTGCCGCGGCGTGCCGCCGGCCAGCGGGATCGCGTAGAGCTGCTGCGCGCCATTCTTCGCGCTGAGGAAGTACACCGTGCCGCCGTCCGGCGAGAACGCCGGCGAATTCACGCTCCAGCCCTCGGGCGTCAGTCGCTTCGGCGGCGCGAGGTCGCGCGTCACCAGGTTGCGGACGTAGAGCGCGGACGTGCCGGAGTTGGCGTCGAAATCGATGCTGCGCTGGGCGAAGACCAGGTGCCGGCCGTCAGGCGACAGCGTCGGCGAGGACACGCGCTCCAGCGCCACCAGGTCGCGGGCCTCGAGGCCTCGGGCATCGGCGGCCACCGGCAGCGCGGCGAGCAGGCACAGGGTCAACAGGGCGGTGCGCGGCATGGATCGGGACTCCCGGACGGAAAGGCCCGATGGTAGGCGGCGGGGCTGCCCTGCGCAAAGGCAGGAAGTCCCACCACCACGGCTCAGCGCGGACCCGGCTCCACCGGCGCCGCGGGCGCTTCCTGCCTGGCCGAGCTGCGGTAGAGCAGCCAGGCCACCACGGCCAGCACCGCCAGCCCGACCCACTGGTTGAAGTGCAGCGATTCGGCCACGGCCAGCACGTCGGAGCGCTCGGTGATGACGATCGGCACCGCGATCGCGATGCCCATCAGCGCCTCGCCGGTGATCAGGCCGGCCGCGAACAGCGTGCCCGGGCGGTGCACGCGGTCGCGGGCCGCCTCGTCGTGGCCGTCGACGCCGTGGCGCCGCTCCACCATCCACGCCAGCACGCCGCCGAGGAAGATCGGCACCATCAGCTCGATCGGCAGGTAGATGCCGATCGCCGCCGCCAGCACCGGCACGCGGAAGGTCGACGCGCGGGCCTTGAGCCATTCGTCCAGCGCGATGATGGCCGCGCCGACGCCGGCGCCGATCGCGATCATGTCCCAGGGGAGCTTGCCGCCGAACATGCCCTGCGCCACCGAGGCCATGAGCGTGGCCTGCGGCGCGGCCAGCGACTGCGGCTGCTCGGGCGTGGGCGCACCGATGCCGTAGGCCTGCGCCAGCAGGTTGAGCACCGGGGCCATGATCAGCGCGCAGGAGAACGCGCCGATGGCAAGCATCAGCTGCTGCTTCCAGGGCGTGGCGCCGACGATGTAGCCGGCCTTGAGGTCCTGCAGGTTGTCGCCGCCGACCGCCGCGGCGCAGCACACCACCGCGCCGATCATGATCGCGGCCACCGCGCCCACCGGCGAGTCGCGGCCGAGCAGCAGCACCAGCACCGCCGCGGCGAACAGGATGGTCGCGATGGTGATGCCCGACACCGGGTTGTTCGACGAGCCCACCAGACCCGCGAGGTAGGCCGAGACCGAGACGAACAGGAAGCCCGCCACGATCATGATGATCGTCATCGGCACGCTGACGAACCAGTTGCCGACGATGGCCTGGTACAGCACCAGCAGCGGGATCACGAACAGCAGCAGCGCGATCAGCATCCATTTCATCGGCAGGTCGCGGTCGGTCTCGGCCACGACCTCGTCGCCGCCCTTGCGCGCCGCGGCGATGCCGCTCTTCACGCCCGACAGCAGCGACTTGCGCAGCGAGAACAGGGTCCAGATGCCACCGATCAGCATCGCGCCGACGCCGAGGTAGCGGATCTTCGCCGACCAGATCGCCCCCGCGGCATCGGCCGCCGGCACGCCCGCCAGCTGCGCCGCCAGCACCGGATCGGTGTCCAGAAAGAGCGCGTGGTACAGCGGGATGGCGATGTTCCAGGACAGGATCGCCCCCGACAGCACGACGATGCCGATGTTCAGCCCGACGATGTAGCCGACGCCCAGCAGGGCCGGCGACAGGTTGGTGCCCATGTAGCCGAGGTAGCGCCCGACGAAGCCCGACACCACCGCGTTGTCGGGAATCATCCGCATCCCGCTCTCGGCGGCGACCTTGACCACGGCGCCGACGGTGGCCGCCAGCGCGAGGATCCTGAGGCCCGGGCCCGGGTTCTCGCCCGCCTTGAGCACTTCGGCCGCGGCCTTGCCTTCGGGGAAGGGCAGCGGGTTCTCGACGATCATCGTGCGCCGCAGCGGCACCGAGAACAGCACGCCCAGCAGGCCGCCCAGGCCGGCGATCGCCAGTACCCAGGAATAGCGGAAGTCGTCCCAGTAACCGAGGATCACCAGAGCCGGGATGGTGAAGATGACGCCCGCGGCGATCGACGAGCCGGCCGAAGCGCCGGTCTGCACGATGTTGTTCTCGAGGATCGTGCCGCCGCCGAGCAGGCGCAGCACGCCCATCGACACCACCGCCGCGGGAATCGCGGTGGCGATGGTCAGGCCCGCGAACAGGCCGAGATAGGCATTGGCCGCGGAGAGGATCACCGCGAGCACGATGGCCAGCACCACGGCGCGGAAGGTCAGCTGCGGAACGGCACCGCGCTCATGCTCTGTCATCGGATCGCACCCCCCGGAGGAAGCGGCAACGCTAGCGCTCCGGGGGCTGCGCGTCCAGATCCCGCGTCGCGCGACGCGACGCGGGTGGCCGCCGCCTAGTTGGCGGCCGTGGCCTTGCCGCCCAGGTGCCGGCCCAGGAAGGCCAGCAGCCGCGTGTAGTACTCGCGGCGGTTGGCATCGTCGTAGTAGCCGTGCCCTTCGGTGGGGAAGTAGGCGGTTTCCACCGGTACGCCAGCCGACGCCAGCGCGCGCTCCATCATCCGGGTGTGCTCGATCGGCGCGCGTTCGTCCTTGCCGCCGGCGGCCAGGAACACCGGGATCCTGATCCGGTCGGCCATGCGCGTCGGCGACACCGCGCCGAGCGCGTCGCGCTCGCCGATCCACTCGCGCAGGTAGGTCGTGCCCGAGCCGCGCTGCTGGATGTCACCGTGCGTGTGCATGGTCGGAAGGTCGTAGACGCCCACGTTGCCGGCGGCGCAGCGGTACAGCGCAGGCTCGCGCGCCGCGCCCATCAGCGCGGCATAGCCGCCATAGCTGCTGCCGTAGATGCAGATCCGGCCGGCATCGGCGATGCCCTGCGCGATCGCCCAGCGGGTGGCGTCGGTGACGTCGTCCTGCATCCGGCCGCCCCACTCGCGCGCGCCTGCATGCTCGAAGGCGCGGCCGCGGCTGCCCGAGCCACGGAAGTTCACCTGCAGCACTGCATATCCGGCGGACGCCAGCATCTGCGACTCGGTATCGAACTGCCAGGTGTCGAAGATGCCGAAGGGACCGCCGTGCGGCAGCACCACCATCGGCAGGTTGCGCCCGTTGGAGCCGGCGGGAAGGGTGACGAAGCCCTGCAGCTCCAGGCCGTCGCGCGCCTGGAGGCTGACCGGACGCCGCTCGGCCATCTGCGCCGGGTCGAACCACTGGCGCCGGGCGACGACGTGGGCGGCCTTCTTGTCGACGGTGTCGTAGATGTAGAAGTCGCCCGGGTTGCGGTCGCTCCAGGTCTGCAGCAGCACCTTGCGCCCGTCGGACGTGCTCGAGGTGATGTAGACCGCGTGGCCATCGAACGCGGCCTCGAGGCTGCGGTACAGGCGCGCATCCGCGGACTGCGGATCGAAGAAGGCGGTCCGCGGCTTGCCGTCCAGGAACAGCGCGCCGACCGGCACCTGGGTGCCCGGCGCGTGGAGGATCACCGCCGGATCGCCGGTCTCGTCCGCGAGCACGGTGGTGCGTTCGCCGCTGGCGATGTCATACGCGACGATCCGGCCGGGCCCGCTGGCCTGCTCGACGGTCAGGTACGCCGTCCGGTTGTCGGCGGAGAAGCCCACCGGCCATTCCGCGTGGCCACTGGCCGACTCGTCGTTGAGCAGCACCCACTCGGCGCCATCGCCCGCGCGGTAATACAGCTTGTTGACGATGTCGTGGCCCGCGCCGTGCGCGAAGCGCACCACGCCGGTGTTGTCGGTGGTGAAGCGGGCGTTGCGGATCGGAGCGACCGCGGCCACCACGCGCCGGCCGGTATAGATGTCCAGGCGCTCGGCGCGGGTGAACGGATCCAGCGCGAAGCGCTCGGTGGACACCAGCGAGTAGCGCGGGTCCTCCAGCAGCGGATCGATCAGGAAGGCGGCGACGCGGTCGGCCCGCTGCGTCTGGATGCGGGTGCCCGTTCCGGCACCGGCGACGCGCTGGCCGATCAGCAGCTGCTTGTCGCTGCCATCGGCATCGAGCGCGTACAGCTCTCCGGTGAGCTGGGGCGCGTCCATCATCCCGAACTTCTCGGCCACGCTGAGCACGACCCGCTCGTCGCTGACCCAGTCGAAGTCGGCGAAGTGCGTGTTCTTGCCCAGCCGCAGCGCGGTCGACATCTGGGCGTCCGCCACCCGGATGATGGCCAGGCCCATCTGGTCCTCCAGGGGCACGGTCGCGGCGTAGTACTCGCCGGTGGGCGAGAGCTTGATGTCGACGAAGGTGTCCTTCTTGACGAAGGCATCGAG
Organism: Luteimonas sp. MC1895; assembly: GCF_016457215.1. NCBI lineage: Bacteria > Pseudomonadati > Pseudomonadota > Gammaproteobacteria > Lysobacterales > Lysobacteraceae > Luteimonas > Luteimonas sp. MC1895. The sequence goes on along the minus strand of NZ_JAEMDY010000001.1, from coordinate 1,202,706 downwards.
ATCGATGCCCGGTGCCGCCACGGCCGGAACGCACACGAACGCCAGCATCGCAGCCAGCGCGACTTGATATCCCCGCTTCATCCTGATCCCCGAAAGTCCAGCCAGCCCCTCGCTGGCGCGCGCCCATTATGACCGGCGAACGGGATGCTTGGCATCCCTGCGCCGCGTCGGCGCGCGTCAGGCGCGCGCGAGGCCGTCGAGGACGCGATCCAGGTCGCTGGCCCAGTCCGGGAGTTCGACCGGCCACTGTGCACGCAGCGCCGAGGTGTCGAGCCTGGAGTAGGCCGGGCGTCGCGCGGGCGTCGGGTACTCGCTGCCCGGCACCGGCAGGACGCGCGGGCGTCGTGGCAGCAGGCCGCGGGCATGCGCGCCGTCGATGATCGCGCTGGCGAACCCGTGCCAGGTGGTCCCGCCCGACGCGGTGAGGTGCCACAGTCCCGATGCGGATCCCGCCGTGGCCAGCGCCTGGGCCGTGACCGAGGCGATGCGCGCCGCGGCGGTCGGCGTCCCGTGCTGGTCGTCGACCACGCGCAGCTCGTCGCGCTCGGCCGCCAGGCGCAGCATGGTGCGCATGAAGTTGTGGCCGTGCGCGCCGTAGACCCAGGCGGTGCGGAAGACCATGTGGCGCGCGCCGCTCGACCGGATGGCGGCTTCGCCCGCCAGCTTGCTCGCGCCGTAGACGCCAAGCGGCGCGGTGGCATCGTCCTCGCGCCAGGGGCGGCTGGAGTTGCCGTCGAAGACGTAGTCGGTCGAGTAGTGCACCAGCAGCGCGCCGCGGCGGGCGCAGGCGTCGGCGAGCGCGCCGGGCGCCTCCGCATTGGCGCGGAACGCCGCGTCGCGCTCCTGCTCCGCGCGATCGACGGCGGTATAGGCGGCGGCATTGACCACCACGTCCGGCGCGATGCGATCGACCAGGGCGGCCAGCGTGCCCGGCTGGTCGAAGTCGGCCACTTCGCAGGTGCCGCCGTCGGGCAGCAGGCCGCTGCGCGTGGTGCAGACGACCTCGCCCAGGGCCGCCAGCTCGGGTCGCAGCGCGTGGCCGACCTGGCCGTTGGCGCCGAGCAGCAGCAGCCTCACGGCACGTAGACCGGCAGGCGCTCTTCGTGAATGTCGGCCAGGAAGGGCGCGCGTGCATCCTTGTCCGACAGCGACGGATCGGCCACCGGCCAGTCGACGGCCAGGCTGGCGTCGTTCCAGCGGATGCCGGCGTCGGCGTCGCGGTCGTAGGTGGCGGTGCACAGGTAGGTGAACACCGCGCGCTCGCTCAGGGTCACGAAGCCGTGCGCAAAGCCTTCCGGGATCCAGAAATGGCGCTTGTTCTCCGCGCTCAGCACCACGGCGGTCCACTTGCCGAAGGTCGGCGAGCCGCGGCGGATGTCCACCGCGACGTCCCAGACCTCGCCCTCGACCACGGAGACATACTTGCCCTGCGGCTTCGGCCACTGGTAGTGCAGCCCGCGCAGGACCCCGCGCGAGGACGCGGACACGTTGCCCTGGACGAAGTTCGGCGCCAGGCCATGCGCGGCCAGCTTGTCGGCGTTGAAGGATTCGAAGAAGAAGCCGCGGTCGTCGCCGAACACCTGCGGCTCGAACACCAGGCAGCCCGGCAGGCCGGTTTCCACCACCTTCATCGCACCACTCCGCGCTTGGCCAGCGACAGCAGGTACTGGCCGTAGCCGTTCTTGGCCAGCGGCGCGGCCAGCTGCTCGAGGTCGGCGTCGGTGATCCAGCCGTTCGACCAGGCGATCTCCTCCGGACAGCACACGCGCAGCCCCTGGCGCGCCTCGACCGTCTCGATGAAGTTCGAGGCTTCGATCAGCGACTGGTGGGTGCCGGTGTCGAGCCAGGCGTAGCCGCGACCCAGCTGCTCCAGGTGCAGGCTGCCCTCGTCGAGGTAGCAGCGGTTGAGGTCGGTGATCTCGAGCTCGCCGCGCGGCGAAGGCTTGAGCGAGGCGGCGAAGTCGCTGGCGCGCCCGTCGTAGAAGTACAGGCCGGTGACGGCGTAGTTGGAACGCGGGTTCACCGGCTTCTCTTCCAGCCCGACGACCTTGCCGTCGGCGTCGAAGTCGGCCACGCCGTAGCGCTCCGGGTCGCCGACCCAGTAGCCGAACACCGTGGCGCCGTCCTGGCGCGCATCGGCGCGCTTGAGGATCTCGGTGAAGCCGTGGCCGTGGAAGATGTTGTCGCCCAGCACCAGGCAGCTCGGCTTGCCGTCGACGAAGTCACGGCCGATCAGGTACGCCTGGGCCAGGCCATCGGGGCTCGGCTGCACCGCGTACTGGATGTCCATGCCCCACTTCGAGCCGTCGCCCAGCAGCTGCTGGAACAGCGCCTGCTCGTGCGGGGTGTTGATGATCAGCACCTCGCGGATGCCCGCGAGCATCAGCGCGCTCAGCGGGTAATAGATCATCGGCTTGTCGTACACCGGCAGCAGCTGCTTGCTGATCGCCTGGGTGATCGGATACAGCCGGGTGCCGGAGCCGCCGGCGAGGATGATGCCGCGGCGCGAGGTCATGCCTCCACCCCGATCCGCTCCAGGCGATAGCTGCCGTCGAGCACGCGCTGCACCCAGGGCTGGTTGTCCAGGTACCAGTCGACCGTCTCGGCGATGCCGCGCTCGAAGGTGTACGCAGGCGTCCAGCCCAGCTCGTCGCGCAGCTTCGAGGCGTCGATCGCATAGCGGCGGTCATGGCCCGGGCGGTCGGCGACGTAGGCGATCTGCGATTCGCGCGGCTGGCCATCCTCGCGCGGACGGCGCTGGTCGAGCAGCGCGCAGATGGTCTTCACCACCTGGATATTCTGCATCTCGGCATTGCCGCCGACGTTGTAGGTCTCGCCCACCCGGCCCTTGGCCAGCACGGTGCGGATCGCCTCGCAGTGGTCGGTCACGAACAGCCAGTCGCGCACCTGTTTGCCGTCGCCGTAGACCGGCAGCGGCTCGCCGGCCAGGGCCTTGGCGATCACCAGCGGGATGAGCTTTTCCGGGAAGTGGTACGGGCCGTAGTTGTTCGAGCAGTTGGTGGTCACCACCGGCAGCCCGTAGGTGTGGTGGAAGGCGCGCACCAGGTGGTCGGACGCGGCCTTCGACGCCGAGTACGGCGAGTTGGGCGCGTAGGGCGTGGTCTCGGTGAAGAGGCCGGTCTCGCCCAGCGTGCCGTAGACCTCGTCGGTCGACACGTGCAGGAACCGGAACGCGGCCTTCGCCTCGCCCTCGAGCGCCTTCCAGTAGTCGCGTACGGCCTCCAGCAGGGCCAAGGTGCCGACCACGTTGGTCTGCACGAAGGCGGCCGGGCCGTCGATCGAGCGGTCGACGTGGCTCTCGGCGGCGAAGTTCACCACCGCGTCGGGGCGGTGCTCGGCCAGCAGGCGCTCGACCAGCGGCCGGTCACCGATGTCCCCGTGCACGAAGACGTGGTCCGGGTTGCCCTCGAGCGAGGCCAGCGTGTCGAGATTGCCGGCATAGGTGAGCGCATCGAGGTTGACGACGCGGACGCCCGCGGCCACGGCCTCGAGCACGAAATTGCCGCCGATGAAACCGGCTCCGCCGGTGACCAGCCAGGTAGGCATGCGGGTGGATCTCCTGAAAGTGTTGCCGTGTGGCCTGCTCAGAACGGAATGTCGTCGTCCGAGAAGCCGCCGTCGTCGAACTGCGAACCACCCGCGGCCGGAGGCGCCTGTCGCGCCGGAGCCGAGGACTCACGCGGGCCGCGCGGGTAGTCACCGCCGCCGCGGGCCTCGCCGCCGCCACCGCCACCGCCGCCACCACGCTGGTAGCCGCCGCCGGCGCCCTGGGCGTCACCGCCGCCGCGCGAGCCACCCTCGCCACCGCCGCCGAGCATCTGCATCTCGCTGGCGATGATGTCGGTGGTATAGCGCTCGACGCCGTCCTTGCCGGTGTACTTGTCGGTGCGCAGCGAGCCTTCGATGTAGACCTGGCGGCCCTTCTTCAGGTACTCGCCGGCGATTTCCGCCAGGCGCCCGAAGAACTTGACCCGGTGCCACTCGGTGCGCTCCTGCTGCTGGCCGGTCTGCTTGTCCTTCCACTGCTCGGAGGTGGCCACGCTGATCGTGGTGATCGCGCTGCCGCCCTGCGAATACTTCACGTCGGGGTCGTTGCCGAGGTTGCCGACGATGATGACCTTGTTGATTCCGCGGGCCATGGACCTGTCTTCCTGATCGCTCTCCGCCGGGATTGGCGGAGTAAAAGAGTGAGTATACCTGCCGCCCCCGGGCCATCCGGAGGGACCGCGCGCGCGGGTGGGACAACGCCGCCCGGGGCCGAAGGCTACCCGGCGCCTATAATGGGCGCCCCCCGAACCACGCCCGCGCATGGACCCCGACTCCCAGGCCGCCCCGCCCCGCCCCGCCCTGCCGCTCTCCGAGGTCCAGGCCCATGTCGCCGCCGACATGGCCGCGGTCGACGCCCTGATCCGCCGCCGTCTGGCCTCCGACGTGGTCCTGGTCAACCAGGTGGCCGAGCACATCGTCGCCGGCGGCGGCAAGCGCCTGCGTCCGATGCTGCTGCTGCTTGCCGCCCGGGCGCTCGGCCACCAGGGCCCGGACGCGCACCAGCTGGCGGCGGTGGTGGAGTTCATCCACACCTCGACCCTGCTGCACGACGACGTGGTCGACGAATCCGACCTGCGCCGCGGCCGCAGCACTGCCAATGCGGTGTTCGGCAATGCCGCCAGCGTGCTGGTCGGCGACTTCCTGTACTCGCGCAGCTTCCAGCTCATGGTCGAGCTGGGCTCGATGCCGATCCAGGAGATCCTGGCCGACACCACCAACCGCATCGCCGAGGGCGAGGTGCTGCAGCTGCTGCACGTGCGCAATCCGGACGTGGACGAGGCCGCCTACCTGCGGGTGATCGAGCGCAAGACCGCGATCCTGTTCGCCGCCGCCACCCGCCTGGGCGCGTTGCTGTCCGGCGCAAGCGACGAGGTGCAGCAGCGCCTGCACGATTACGGGCTCAACCTCGGCATCGCCTTCCAGATCGCCGACGACGTGCTCGACTACAGCGCCGACGAGGCCGCGCTCGGCAAGCACCTGGGCGACGACCTGGCCGAAGGCAAGATGACCCTGCCGCTGATCCACGCCATGGCCCGCGCCGACGACGCCCTGCGGGCGCGCCTGCGCACGATCGTGGAAGCGGGGGACGTGGACGCGCTGGAGGAGGCGGTGGCCGCGATCCACGCGAGCGGCGGCCTCGACTACAGCATCGCCCGCGCCCGCGAATACGCCGCGCTGGCCGAGGCCGCGCTCGACGGCCTGGACGACGGCCCCTCCGTGGCCGCCCTGCGCGGCCTGGTCCGGCACGCCGTCGACCGCGGCGCCTGAGGCGCCTCCAACACTGTAGGAGCGGCTATAGCCGCGACCGGATCTTGCGGGTACCCCGATCGCGGCTATAGCCGCTCCTACACGGTCCTTCGAGCGAGGGTCAGGCCGGATTCGAGGCCGAAATGCCGAGCCCCGGAATCGCGGCGATCGCCTCCGGATCGAAGCCGCCCAGGCGCGCGAAGTCGCGGCCGCGCTCGACGTAGTCGCGGTAGGCGCCGAAGCTCGGCGCGCCCGGCGAGAGCAGCATGACCTCGCCCGCGGCCGCGTCGCCGTCGCCGTCGCCGTCGCCGCCATCGCTCCCGCCGCGACCGCCGCCGCGGGTCGCCAGCGCATGGCGTGCCGCCTCCACCGCGCTGGCCAGGTCGCCGGCCGCGCGCAACGCGAAGCCGCCGGCCTCCGCCATCTCCGCCAGCAGCGCATGGATGCGCGGCCCGTTGTGGCCCATGGTCACGATCACCGAGGGCGCCTGGCGGCGCATTTCCGCGGCGAAGCCCGACCAGTCCAGCCCGCGATCGTGTCCGCCCACCAGCAGTGCGACGCGGCGGTCGCGATACACGTCGAGCGCGGCGAGCGTGGCGTGCGGGGTGGTGCTGATCGAATCGTTCACCCAGGCGATGCCGTCGCGCTCGCCGAGCGGCTGCAGGCGGTGTGGCAGCGGGCGGAAGCCGCGCACCGCCGGCGCCAGCGCCGCCGCGTCATGCCCCAGCGCCTCGATCGCCGCCAGCGCGGCGCAGAGGTTGCCGCGGTTGTGGCGCCCGGGCAGCGGCACGCCGCGGGTATCGAACAGGGCGGTATCGCCGCGATGGAGCACGTCGCCGCGCAGGTGCCAGCCGTCCTCGCGGCCGTACCAGCGCAGCGTGGTCGCCGGATCCAGCCCGGCGGCGAGTCGCGCCAGCCGGGGGTCCGTGGCGTTCAGCACCGCCACGCGCGGCCTGGCCCGCGTCACCAGCGCCAGCTTGTCCTCGACGTAACGGTCCTCGCTGCCATGCCAGTCGAGGTGCTCGGGGAAGATGTTGGTCACCACCGCCACGTCCGGGCGAACGCCGCCCGCGGCGACGTCGCCGGTCTGGTAGCTCGACAGCTCCACCGCCCAGGCATCGGCCCGGTCGTCCAGCACCTCGAGCAGCGGCAGGCCGATGTTGCCCGCCAGCGCCGTGCGCACGCCGCCGGCGCGCAGCAGGTGCGCGAGCAGCGCGGTCGTGGTGCTCTTGCCCTTGGTCCCGGTCACGCACACGACGCCGCGGGCCACCTCGCCGTCGGCCACGCGCTCGCCGAACCACAGCGCCGTGCCGCCGATGAAGGCCGTGCCGGCGTGCGCCGCGACCAGCGCCTCCGGCCGATAGGGGCTGATGCCCGGCGACTTCACCACCACCTCGAATCCCGACAGGGCGCCGGCGCTGGCATCCGTCTCGACCGCCAGCAGGCCGTCGCCCAGAGCGTCCGCGGCCACGGCCTCCTCGACGCTGCAGAACAGCGTCAGCGGCTGCGCCGGCAGCCGCGCGCGCAGCGCCTGGTAGGCGGCGCGTCCCTCGCGTCCCCAGCCCCAGAGCGCGACCCGCCGGCCCTCAAGCTGCGAAATACGCATGCAGGCGGCTCCAGACGACCTCGGGGATGCCGTGCTCGGGATCGGGCACCAGCAGCGGCGCGATCGCCAGGTCCTCGCCGCCGAGCTGCGGCAGGATCACCTCGCGGAAGCGCACGACCACCGCGTCCTCGCGCCACTCCGGGCGCGCCGCCAGGGCGGCCATCGCCGCGCGAGATTCGCGCGCCTCGCCCACGCACTCGAAGGGCTTGTGGTCGCGGTACTCCATCAGCGCGTCGTAGCCCGGCACCTGCGCCTCGTCGTCGAGCAGGTTGCGCCCGAAGATGCCCACCAGCCTGGGCTTGGGCATGAACGGCGCCAGCGCCAGGAAGACGAAGTGGCACTTCGGGCAGACGCCGCACCAGCGGCTGGTCGGACGTTCGCCGAGCAGGTGGAAGTTGCGGTTGCAGCTGGAGAACCAGGCGTCGTAGCGGTCGATCTTCGCGAACTGGCGGGCCACCGCCAGCTCCGACAGCGGCCGCAGCAGCGAGTAGTAGCGCAGGTCGGCGGCGACCTCGCGCTGGAGGTAGCCCGCCAGCGCCTGTTCGAACGCCCAGCCCTTCGACCACTGGTGGTTCACCTCGCCGGTGCCCTCGATCAGGCTGCCGTAGCTGGCCGAGCGCTCGTTGGAGAACACCACCTGGTCCGCGTCGAGCACGATGGCGGCGAAGGCGAGGATCGCCGAGTTGATCGCGGTCACCGGGATATGGCCGTTGTACGCGCCCTGGCGGTTGTACTCGAACAGCTCCGGCGCCAGCTGGCGCTGGATATTGAGCGTAGGCAGCCCGGTGCGCGCGGCGCAGGCGGCGATCAGCTGCGAGCCGCCAATCCAGGCCACGGTCTGCGCGATGCCGGCGGCGCGCAGCGCCTCGATCGAGACCAGCGAGTCCTTGCCGCCGCCGATGGCGACCAGGGCGTGCCGGCGCAGGCCGAGCGGCTTGGCCCCGGCAGCGGATGCGGTGTCCGCAGCGTCCGTGCGCGGGAAGCGGATCCGGCCGTGCAGCTCCAGCCCGTTGCGGTAGGCGAACTCGCCCAGCCCCTGCAGGTACACGTCCTCCAGCAGCGCCGCGGTCGCCCCGTCGATGCCATAGCCGTCGATGCGGATGTCGCGCGGCACGGCCGCCTTGTAGTAGCTGACGCCGGCGACCAGGTGCAGCAGGCGCAGCGCCTGCATCGCCGCGCGCGCGCGCGCGGCGTCGAGCGCGAACGGCGCGCCCGGCAGGGTCACGGTTTCCACCAGGTCGGGGCCGTCGTCGAAGGCATAGGCCAGGCGCGCGACGCCGGTGTCGGCATCGAAGCCGCAGTCGACGAAGCGGAAGGTCCGGATCGCCTCGCGATCGAACACGTTGTTCATTGCTCGGTCTCCACGAGCACGCTTTCTGCAGGCAGCGCGCGCAGGTTGTAGGTGTTCGCCATGGCCATGCCGTAGGCGCCGGCGTCGGCGACCAGCAGCACGTCGCCGGGGGCGGTGTCGGAAGGCAGCGGCCGGTGCTGGCCGAGCACGTCGCCGGATTCGCAGATCGGACCCACCACGTCGAAGGCCACAGGCTCGCCGCCGTCGCCGCGCGACAGGTTGTGGATGTCGTGCCAGGCGTCGTAAAGCGTCGGCCGCATCAGCGCGTTCATGCCCGCGTCGGCGCCGACGCGGCGGATTCCGCCCTTCTCCACCACCTGGGTCGCGGTGAGCAGCAGCACGCCGGATTCGGCCACGAGGAAGCGGCCGGGCTCGATCGCCAGCCGGTAGCCCGGATAGGCCGCCTTGACCTCGGCCAGGCCCGCGGCCCAGCCGTCGAGGTCGAAGGGTTCGTCGTCCTCGCGGTAGGGAATCGGCAGGCCGCCGCCGATGTCGATGGTGTCGATGCTGCCGATGCGACCGGCGATCCCGCCGAGCTCGTCGCAGACCGCGCGCCAGTGGTCGGGGGTATCGACGCCGCTGCCCAGGTGCGCGTGCAGGCCGGTCACGCGCACGTCCAGCACGCGCGCGGCTTCGAGGAAGGCTTCGACACGGTCCACCTGCAGGCCGAACTTCGACGCCAGGCCGCCGGTGACCACCTTCGCGTGGTGGCCGTCGCCGCGGCCCAGGTCGACCCGCAGCCACAGCGCGCGGCCGCGGAACACGTGCGGCCAGCGCTGCAGCGCCTCGACGTTGTCCAGGGTGACGTTGACGCCGCGCGCGAAGGCGTCGGCGTACTCGTCGACCGGCGCGAAGCTCGGCGTGAACAGCACGCGCGCCGGATCGAGGCCCGGCAGCGCCGAGAACACGTGCGCCAGCTCGCCGGCCGAGACGCACTCCAGGCCGAAGCCCTCCTCCACCAGCACCCGCAGGATGTCCGGGTGCGGATTGGCCTTGATCGCGAAGAAGCGCCGGTCCACCGCCTGCACCGCGCGGAGCTGGCGCGCGCGGGCGCGCACCGTGCCGAGGTCGTACGCATAGCGCGGCGTGCCCCCGGCGGCCAGCGCCAGCAGCTCGGCGCGCCGGCCTTGCCACCAGGGTGCCGGGCGGCGGCGCAGCCGGCCCTCGAGCTCGCGCCAGCGCGGGCCGAAGACCTCGGCCTCGCGCACCGGCATGGCGCCGCTGGCGATCAGCCCGTCGTGCAGCTCCTGCATCAGGCCATCGGCGTCGGCCTCGTCGATCACGAAGGTCAGGTTGAGGTCGTTGGACGACTGCGAAATCAGGTGCACGCGCTCGCGGTCAAAGGTCGCCCAGACGCCGGACAACCGGTGCAGCAGCGAGCGCATGCCGCGTCCGACCAGGGTGATCGCGCTGCAGGGCGCGATCACCTTCAGCCGGCAGCTGCGGGCGAGGTCCTCGGAGAGCCGCGCGATCACGTCGGTGCTGACCAGGTTCTCGTTCGGGTCCAGCGACACGGTCACGTTGGTTTCCGAGGAACCGATCAGGTCGACCGAGAGCCCGTGGCGGCGGAAGCATTCGAAGACGTCGGCGAGGAACCCGACCTGCTGCCACATGCCCATGGTTTCCATCGACACCAGCACCACACCGTCGCGGCGGCAGATGGCCTTGACCCCGGGCACGGTGTCCGGGCCGCCGTCGATGCGGGTTCCGGGCAGGTCCGGGCGCGCGGTGTCGAGGATCGCGATCGGCACGCCGGCCTCGCGGCAGGGCTTGATCGCGCGCGGATGCAGCACCTTGGCCCCGGTGGTGCAGATCTCCTGCGCCTCGGCATAGTCCAGGCGCGTGAGCAGGCGCGCGTCGGGCACCTCGCGCGGGTTGGCGCTGAACATGCCGGGCACGTCGGTCCAGATCTCGACGCGCTCCGCGCCCAGCAGCGCGCCGAAGCAGGCGGCCGAGGTGTCGGAGCCGCCGCGACCGAGGATGGCGCTGCCGCCGTCCTCGTGCCGCGCGATGAAGCCCTGGGTCAGCAGCATCGGCGCCGGCTGCGCGGCGAAGCGCGCGCGCCAGTCGGCATCGGCCTCGCGCCGGCAGGCCACCGACAGCCGCCGCGCCCAGTCGTTCTGGTTGGGCAGGGCCACGGCGTGCAGCCAGTCGCGCGCGTCGCACCAGCCGAAGGCCAGGCCACGGGCGCGCAGGTAGGCGGCGCCGAGCGTCGACGACAGCAGTTCGCCCTGGGCCAGCACCTCCGCCTGCCAGTCCAGCGGACGGCGCGTGGCGCGCGGCTCGGCCACCAGGGTGCGCAGCACGTCCAGGCGTTCGTCGATCACCGCGGGGTCGAGGTCCAGCGCCGCCGCGAAGGCGCGGTGCCGCTCGACCAGGGCATCGACCTGCGCCCGCGCGTCGCCCGCGCCCTCGCTGATCGCGGTGAGCGCATTGGTCACGCCCGACAGCGCCGAGACCACCACCAGCACGCGACGGCCCTCGGCCGCGCGCCCGGCGGCCAGGCGGCCGATGGTGTCCCAGCGTTCGCGCGAGGAGACCGAGGTGCCGCCGAACTTGAGCACGATCCAGGGTTCGGGTCGGGAATTGGCGTGCATGGGAATCCGCGTGGCCCGGGGATCGGGCAAGGCCTGCGATTCTAGCGCCGCGCGGCCGGCCGGCCAGCGCCGTCGCGGCTACACTGGCGCGCCCCGCGATGGACCCCGAGATGCCCGCCTGTCCCTACGTCCAGCTCGACGTCTTCGGCGACCGCCCCGGCGCCGGCAATCCGCTCGCCGTCGTGCCCGACGCCCGCGGCCTCAACGATGCCGACATGCAGGCGATCGCGCGCTGGACGCGGCTGCCGGAAACGACCTTCGTCTTCCCCTCCCCCACGCCGACCGCCGACTACGCGGTGCGCATCTTCAGCCCGCGCCGCGAGGTGCCGTTCGCCGGCCACCCCAGCGTCGGCACCGCGCACGTGCTGCTCGATCGCGGCCTGGTGGCCGCGCGCGACGGCGTACTGGTGCAGTCCTGTGCTGTCGGCGAACTGCCACTGCGCGTGGATGGCGAGGGCCGCAAGCGGACCGTGGCCGTGCGCACGCCGCGGGCCAGCGTGGTGGAAGTGGCCGAGGCCGCCGACCCGCGCCTGCGCGACGCGCTGGCGGGTCTCGCCACCGGCCAGCTGCCACCGGTACTGATGGATGGTGGCCGCCGCTGGTGGCTGGCCGAGCTGCGCGACGAGGCCGAGCTGCGATCGGCGGTGCCCGACTGGGCGGCGATCAGCGCGCTGGCCGAGGCCAGCGGCAGCATGGGCCTGTGCGTGTTCGCGCGCAGCGAGGACCCGGTCTATTACCTGGCGGTGCGCGCCTGGGTCGGCGCCACCGGCACCTTCGAGGACGTGGCCTCGGGCGCCGCCAACGCGACCCTGGCGGCGTGGCTCGCCGAGCGCGACGCGCTCCCCGGCGACGGCGGCTTCTACCGCATCAGCCAGGGCCGCGAGGTCGGACACGACGCGATCATCGAGCTGCGCGTGGACGAAGCCGGCGAAGTCTGGTCCGGCGGGCGCGCGCGCACGGTGGTGAACGGCACGCTGGACTGGTGACGCACGCCGGGGCGACATCCCACCTGTAGGAGCGGCCATGGCCGCGATCGGCGCTTGCGAAAGACTCCGGCCAGGGCGATCGCGGCTGTAGCCGCTCCTACAGCTGCTCCTGCAAGGGTGGTTTGGCTTCCCTGTAGGAGCGGCCATGGCCGCGATCGGCGCTTGCGAAAGACTCCGGCCGGGGCGATCGCGGCTTTAGCCGCTCCTACAGCCGCGCTTGCAGGGGTGTCTTTGCTTCGTAGACGGGCTTGCCGTCGACCCAGGTCGAGCGCACCTGCAGCGCATCGAGCTCGCCCGACGGCACCGCCAGTGGATCGCGGTCGAGGATCACGAAGTCCGCGCGCAGCCCCGGCGCCAGCCGGCCGACCCGGTCCTCGTCGAACGCCGCCCAGGCCGCGCCCGCGGTGAAGCCATGCAGCGCTTCGGCTGCGGTCAGCGCCTGTCCCGGCAGCCAGCCGCCAGGCGGCTGCCCATGCACGTCCTGGCGCGTCACCGCGGCGAGCAGGCCCAGCCGTGGATCGGCGAACTCCACCGGGAAATCCGAGCCCAGCGCCAGCGGCACGCCGGCCTCGACAAAGCTGCGCCAGGCGTAGGCGCCGGCCAGCCGCGCCTCGTTCAGGCGGTCGCCGGCCCAGCCCATGTCGGACGTCGCGTGGGTCGGCTGCATCGACGCCACCAGGCGCAGCCCGGCGAAGCGCCCGATGTCGCCCGGCGCCATCACCTGCGCATGTTCGACGCGCCAGCGATGGTCGATGCCGGCGCGCTCGCCCAACACGCGCGCATAGGTGTCGAGCACGATGCGGTTGCCGCGATCGCCGATGGCATGCGTCGCCACCTGCAGGCCGCAGTCCTGCGCGCTGCGCACCGCGGCCTCGAAGCCGGCCTCGTCCTGCACCAGCAGGCCGCGGTTGCCGGGGTCGTCGCTGTAGTCCTCGATCAGCGCGGCGCCGCGGCTGCCAAGCGCGCCGTCGATCATCAGCTTGACGCCGCGCATGTCCAGCCGCCCCGACGGATGGCGATAGGCCCCGTCGCGGCAAACCGCCGCGATTGCCCCTGCACCGCGGCTGGCATAGGCCTGCACGCGCACGCTCAGCGCGCCGCGGTCGGCAAACCGGCGCATCAGCGCGAAGCCGTCGTCGCTGCTGCCCATGTCGTGCACGCCGGTCAGGCCGAGGCTCGCCACGTGTTCCAGCGCGCGCGCGAAGGCCTGCTCCTGCCACTGCGCGTCAGGCTCGGGCGCGGCGGCGTAGACCAGGTTGGCGGCCATGTCGACGAAGACGCCGGTCGGCTTGCCGTCCTCGCGCAGCACCAGGCCGCCATCGGGCTGCCAGTCGCCCGCGAGGTCGCGTTCGATCGCACGCATCGCCGCGCTGTTGGCCCAGGTGGCGTGGCCATCGATGCGCTCCAGCACCACGGGGCGGTCCGGGAAGGCGGCGTCGAGCACGGCCGCCGTCGGGAAGGCGGTGTCGGGCCACAGGTTCTGGTCCCAGCCGCGACCCATCAGCCAGGCCTCGGCCGGCAGGTCCCGCGCAAACGCCTGCAGCCGCTCGACGACTTCATCCGTGCTGCGCGCGCCGACGAGGTCGGCCTGCATCAGCGCATGCCCGAGTCCGACCAGGTGCGCATGGGCGTCGATCAACCCCGGGATCACCGTGGCATCGCCGGCGTCGATGCGTTCCGCCCCGGGATGCCGCGCGGCCAGCGCCGCGGCGTCGCCAACGGCCACGAGGCGACCCTCCGCATCCCAGACGATCGCCGTGGCGACCGGCGTCGTCGCGTCGGACGTGTGGATGCGCGCGGCGGTCAGCAGCCGCTCGCCATCGGCCGCGACGGAAGGTGCGGACAGCGCCAGGAGGATGCCCATGGAGACGGGCGCGAGGACGGCGGGATGGATGCGGCGCATGCGGCGGACTCCATGGAGGATCCGCCGACTATGTCCACGATCGTCGTGCAGGGCAATGCCGAACCCGCGTGCGACCGACCCGCGCGCCTACTCCGGGCGCACGTCCACCCGCACGCGGATGGTGTCGCCGGGGTGGTATCCGGTGCGCGTACTGTACTGGCGGCCGCCGTACTCGTAGGTCACGTCGTAGGCCTCGACGCCGCCGTAGCGCTCGCCGGCCGCATCGCCCACCGGCACCGGATCGCAGACCGTGACCTGCCCCGTGCGCGCGTAGCGGTCGCGCCGGGCCGCATCGTAGATCTCGCGTCCGGCCATGCCGCCGACCATCGTGCCCAGGGCGGACGTGGCGTAGCGGCCGGAGCCGCCACCTACCTTGCTGCCCAGCACGGCGCCGACCACGCCGCCAACGACGGTCGCGACCATGCGGCCGTTCGCGTCGCGCCGGTCGCTGCCGTAGCGGTCATACGCATCGCCATCGCGGCCGTAGCGGTCAGCGCCATAGGGGTCGCGATAGCCATCGCGGCCATCGTCCTCCACGTAGGAGTCCTGGCGGGTCCGGCAGCGCGGGTCGGACGTGGCCACGCGGCCGTCGTCGAACACCGGGTCCACGCGCAGCACGCGCGCGTCGTCGTAGTAGCCGTCCTGCCCGGCGCCGTCGCGGTCGTATTGCCCATGGCGGTCATACCGCGGAACGCCGGAGTCGAAGCCCAGCGCCTGCGCCGGGGCAGGACCGGCGACAAGCGCAAGGCCGAGGGCGAGGACGGACGCGACTGGACGCATGGCAGGACTCCCCGCGCCAAAAGGGCGCAGCGCAGCCACGCTAGGTCCTGGGCGCTAACGCGAGGCTGAACCGGACGGCCCGGGCTCCGGCATCAGGCCCCTTCATTCATCCTGCGGCGCGTCAGAACGTCAAAGCAGTTCCGCCTCCAGCGTGATCGGCACCGCCGACAGCGCCTTGGACACCGGACAGTTGGTCTTCGCGTCGTCGGCCACCGCGCGGAACCTGGCCTCGTCGATCCCCGGCACCCTGGCCCTGGTATAGAGCCGAATCGCGCTCATCGTCGGCCCACCCTCCATCGACAGGTCGACTTCCGCGCGCGAGTCGAGCGACTCGGCCGGATGGCCCGCCTCGGCCAGCGCATTGGCCAGCGCCATGGTGAAGCAGCCGGCATGCGCGGCGGCGATCAGCTCTTCGGGGTTGGTGCCCTTTTCGTCGCCGAAGCGGCTGTTGAAGCCGTAGCGCGTGTCCTGCATCAGTCCGCTGGCGGGGGTACTGATCGTGCCGCGGCCGGACTTGAGGTCGCCCTCCCAGTGCGCCGTGGCCTTGCGTGAGATTCCCATGTGTCTGCTCCTCTTTGCGTCGGCCTGCCACCGTAGGGCCGCCGTCGTTACGCGGGTGTCTGCCGCCGCGGATGCTGCGTCGCAACGCGACGCCCGCGCGGCGGCCGCGCTACTGTGCGGTGCCGCCATGACCGCCCGCCGCTCGCAGGCCCGGTCGCAGCATGCGACGGACAGCCATGACGTCCTTTCCATCCCAGCCAGGGAGAAACGGACCCATGTCCCATGCAACGGAAACCCTCCGCAACGTGGCCCTTGCAGGCCATCCCGGCGCCGGCAAGACCACCCTGTTCGAAGCCCTGCTGCATGCCGGCGGCACCCTCCAGGCGGCAGGCAGCATCGAACGCGGCAGCACCGTGTCCGACTTCGATCCCCAGGAGCGCACGCGCGGCCACTCGATCGACGCGGCGATCGCGGCCGTCGAGCACGCCGCACCCGATGGCACGCGCGTCCACCTCAACCTGCTCGACACGCCCGGCTATCCGGATTTCCGCGGCGCGGCGCTGTCGGCGCTGTCGGCGGCGGACACGGTGGCGGTGGTGGTCGATGCGGCCGCCGGCATCGGCCACGGCACGCGGCGGATCATGGACCACGCCGCGCGACGTGGACTGTGCCGCGCGGTCGTGGTCAACCGCATCGACGCCGAGGGCGCCGACTGCGCACGCCTGCTCGACGAACTGCGCGCGGAATTCGGCCCCGTCGTGCTGCCGGTCAACCTGCCCGCAGGCGGCGGCACCCGCGTGGTCGACTGCTTCGCCGGCGAGGGCGGCGACAGCGACCTCGGACCGGTGGCCGACTGGCACCGGCGCATCCTCGACCAGGTGGTCGAGGTCGACGAATCGGTGATGGAGCACTACCTCGACGGCGGCGAGGGCGCGCTGGGCCGCCAGGAACTGCATGACGCCTTCGAACAGTGCCTGCGCGAGGGCCACCTGGTGCCGGTGTGCTTCGCGTCGGCACGGACCGGGACGGGCGTGGCCGAACTGCTCGACGCCATCGCCAGCCTGTTCCCGCATCCGGGCGAGGCCAACCCGCCGCCGTTCCGCCGCGGGGTGGGCGACGCGACCGAAGCGGTCGCATCGCGACCCGATCCGTCGGCGCACGTGATCGCGGACATCTTCAAGATCGTCAACGACCCCTTCGTCGGCAAGCTGGGCATCTTCCGCGTGCACCAGGGCACGGTCAGGCGCGACCAGCCGCTGTACGTCGACGACGGCCGCAAGCCTTTCAAGGTCGCGCACCTGTACCGCATCCACGGCCGCGAGCACATCGAGATCGAGCAGGCGGTGCCCGGCGACATCGCCGCGGTGGCCAAGGTGGACGAGTTGCACTTCGACGCCGTGCTGCACGACAGCCACGACGAGGACCACATCCACCTGGCGCCGATGGAATACCCGCGGCCGATGTTCGGGCTGGCGGTCGAGGCCGGGAGCCGCGGCCAGGAACAGAAGCTGGCCACCGCGCTGCACAAACTCTCCGAGGAGGATCCCTGCTTCCAGGTCGAGCAGGACCCCGACACCCACGAGACGGTGGTGCGCGGGCTGTCCGAACTGCATCTGCGCATCCAGCTCGACCGCCTGCGCGAGCGCCACGGCGTCGAGGTGCAGTCGCGCCCGCCACGCATCGCCTATCGCGAAACCATCGGTGGCACCGCCGAAGGCCACCACCGGCACAAGAAGCAGACCGGCGGCGCCGGCCAGTTCGGCGAGGTGATGCTGCGCGTCGAACCGCTTCCCCGCGGTGCCGGCTTCGAGTTCGTCGATGCGGTGAAGGGCGGCACCATCCCCGGGCAGTTCATTCCCGCGGTGGAAAAGGGCGTGCGCCAGGCACTCGCCAGCGGCGCCGTCGCCGGGCACCCGATCCAGGACGTGCGCGTCGTCGTGCACGACGGCAAGCACCACCCGGTCGACAGCAAGGAGGTCGCGTTCGCCACGGCCGGCCGCAAGGCCTTCCTGGACGCGGTGGCCAAGGCATCGCCGAAGGTGCTCGAACCGATCGTCGACCTGGTGGTGACCGCGCCCGACGTGCACATGGGCGACATCAGCGGCGGGCTTGCAAGCCGCCGCGCACGCATCGTCGGCACCGATGCCGCGCGCGGCGGCGACATCGTGGTCAAGGCCCAGGTGCCGCTGTCGGAACTCGATGGCTACCCCGCCGAGCTGCAGTCGGTGACCGCGGGACGCGGGCGTTATTCCCTTGATTTCAGCCATTACGAGCCGGTCCCGGCGCCGCTGCAGCAGAAGCTCGCCGAGGCCTGGCACCCTGGCCACGAGGACGATTGACACGGCCCCAGGATGCCAACGCCTGCGAAACCCTAGGTTTTCTGCGCTTTCCCACTTGGCGCAGCCCCGGGCATGCCCTACATTGCATTTGCCGACGGGGTCGGCCGACATCCCATCTACCGATAAACGGAATCACACTCACATGGCGAAGAAAGCAACCAAGGCGGTGAAGAAAGCCGCCCCGAAGAAGGCCGCCGCCGCTGCCAAGCCGGCCGCCGCTCCGAAGGCGATCAAGGAAGCCCTGACCAAGTCGGGCCTGGTGTCCCACATCGCCGAGTCCACCGGCGTCGCCGCGAAGGACGTCCGCGCGGTGATGTCCGCGCTGGAAGGCGCGGTGCATGGTTCGATCAGCAAGAAGGGCGTCGGCAGCTTCACCCTGCCCGGCCTGCTGAAGATCACGTCGGTCAAGGTGCCCGCCAAGGCGAAGCGCAAGGGCATCAACCCCTTCACCAAGGAAGAGCAGTGGTTCGCCGCCAAGCCGGCCTCGGTCAAGGTGAAGGTGCGCCCGCTGAAGAAGCTCAAGGACGCCGCCGTCTGATCGCGACGCGCCACCGCTTCGAACTGCTCGGGACGGCATTGCCGTCCCGAGTCGTTTCCGGGGTCCGCAACGCGGCCCAGACGCCGCCTCGTGCATGCTTGGCGCGTCCCGGCAGCACGCCGGCCCCGCAAACCATGTCCTGGAACGCGAATGAACCTGCAAGGCTTTCTTGACCATCTCCTGAAGTCCCAGTCCTCTCCCGCCGGCAGCGGCGGGCAGTCGCCGGCCGGCGGCCTGCTCAACGCCGACTTCGGCAAGGGCGCGATCAGCGGTGGCGCGCTCGGCCTCCTGCTCGGCAAGAACAAGACCACGCGCAAGCTGGCCACCTATGGCGGGCTTGCCGCGATCGGGGTGATGGCCTACCGCGCCTACGGCGACTACCAGGCGCAGCAGGGTGCGACGGGCGTCCAGCCGCAGACGGTCGACCGCCTGCCGCCGCCGCAGGCCGCCCTGC
Organism: Luteimonas sp. MC1895; assembly: GCF_016457215.1. NCBI lineage: Bacteria > Pseudomonadati > Pseudomonadota > Gammaproteobacteria > Lysobacterales > Lysobacteraceae > Luteimonas > Luteimonas sp. MC1895. Next base: position 1,184,335 of record NZ_JAEMDY010000001.1, on the reverse strand, counting down.
ACAGCGAGGCGATCCTGCGTGCACTGGTGGGCGCGGCGAAGGCCGACGGCCACATCGACGAACGCGAGCGCGGCGTCATCGAGGGCGAATTCGCCCGCCTCAACCCCGACCGCGACGTGCAGCAGTGGCTGCACGTCGAACTGGCCAAGCCGCTGGATCCCGCGGACGTCGCACGCGCCGCGGCCACGCCGGAGATCGCCTCGGAGATGTACCTCGCCAGCCTCATGGCCGCGGACGAGCAGAACTTCATGGAGCGCGCCTACCTCGACGAGCTCGCGCGCCAGCTCGGGATCGACGACGCGCTGCGCCGGCGCCTCGAGCACGAGCTCCAGCGCGCCTGAGGATGCGCGGCCTCCTGCGCCTGGCCATCTGGCTGCTGGTGCTGGCCGCGCTGGCGGTCATCGCCGACTGGGCCTGGCGACAGCCCTTCATGGCCAGGCCGCGGACGCTGTGGGAGCTGTCGCGGATGCCGCCGCCCGCGGCGGTGGCCATGCCGGTCGACGGCGTCGAGGCCCGCCGGGTGGCCGATACCTTCGGTGCCCCGCGCGGGCGCGACCGCACGCACCAGGGCGTGGACATCTTCGCCGCGCGCGGGACCGACGTGCTCAGCGCGACGCGCGGCATCGTGTCGTCGGTGCGCGAGGGCGGCCTCGGCGGGCGCCAGGTCTGGGTGCTCGGCCCGGCGGGCCAGCGCCACTACTACGCGCATCTCGACGACTGGGCGCCGGGCCTGGCGGAAGGTGACGTCGTCGCCGAAGGCAGCGTGCTCGGCAGCGTCGGCGACACCGGCAACGCGCGCGGCACGCCACCGCACCTGCACTACGGGATCTACGCCAGCGACGGCGCCATCGACCCGCTGCCGCTGCTGCGCGCCGCGACCGGAACCGCGGACGCGGCCGCGTCGGCACCCGCACCGTGATCGACGCCGCCTGCCCTTGGCGCTAGGCTTCGACAGTCGCGCAGGCATGCACGGGGGACGATGGATGGACAAGCGCTTCTGGATCTGCGGGATCGTCGTGGCCGCCGCCGCGCTGATCCTCGGCATGCTCGTCCACGGCGTGCTGCTGCGCGCGGACTACCAGGCGATGGCGGCGCTTTACCGCAGCCAGGAACAGGCCAACGCCCATGCGGCCTGGGTGCTGCCGGCCTACCTGCTGCTGGGCCTCGCGATGACGTGGCTGTACCGGCGCATGCCCGCCAGCGACGGCATCGACCTCGCGCGCGGCGCGCGCTTTGGCCTGGCGATCGCGCTGGTCTCGTTCGTGCCCTGGCACATCCTGGCCTTCGTCGCCCAGCCGCTGCCGCTGTCGCTGATGCTGCGCCAGGTGGCGCTCGACCTGGCGGCCATGGTGCTGCTGGGACTGCTGCTGGCCTGGCTGCAGCCGCATCGCCGGGTCCTCATGCCGCTGCCCTGAGCAGCGCTGACGATGCGTTCATCGCGCGCGGGTATGGTTTGCCCCTGCATCCGCCGCCCGGTCCCGCCATGAGTCCTGCAAGCCCTCTCGTTCCCGTCCTGCTGTGCCTGGCCCTGGCGGCCTGTGGCGGCAAGCAGGAGGTTGCGCCGGGCGCGGCGGCGGGCGGCGACGCACTCGAGGCGCTGCCGGCCCCGCAGGCCATCGGCTCGGTCACCGGCATGCCGGATGGTCCGGGCCCTGGCGACGTGCCACTTGGCGGTTCGCAGGCCGCGGCAACGACGGCGGACGGCGTGGCGATGGTGGTGCCGATTCCCGGAGTCGCGTCACTCGACGGCCTGCCGCCGCTGGAAGACGAACCGGAAGCCGGACTGGTTGCCGGCGACCCGCCGCTGGTGCTGGTGGGCGAGCCGCCGGCCCCGCTGGCCGATGCGTCGCCTGCGCTGCCCGCCGCGGTCGACGCCGCGGAGCCGGCGGCCGGCGAGGCCGTCGCCGTGGTCCGCGCCTACTACGCCGCGATCGCCGCCGGCCAGTACGCGCAGGCCTATGCGCTGTGGTCGGACGGCGGCCGCAGCAGCGGCCAGACGCCGCAGCAGTTCGCCGCCGGCTTCGCCGACACGCGTGCCGTCAGCGTGCAGCCGGGTGAGCCGGGTCGCGTGGAAGGCACGGCCGGGTCGCGCCATGTCGAAGTGCCGGTCTCGGTCACCACCACCCGCGCCGATGGCCGCGAACAGCGCTACGTGGGCGCCTACGTCCTGCGCCGGGCGACGGCCGACGGCGCCAGTGCCGGGCAGCGCGCATGGCGCATCGCCTCGGCCGAGCTGCGCGAATACCAGCCCTGAGCCGGCCTACAGCCCGATGCGCGATCAGCGCTTCGGCTGCAGCATCGTCCCGGTGCACTTCGCGGAGCCGCAGCGGCAGCCCCACAGCTTCTTCAGCTTGGGCGTGTGCCGCTCGTCGAGCACGATGCCGTAGTTGTAGGTCAGCTCTTCGCCCGGCTTGATCCGCCGCAGGGCCTCGATGAACACCTTGTCCTTGTGCCGCCGGTCGCGATCGTCCTCTTCGACCACCGCCTCGCAGTTGGGCGAGCAGCTGTGGTTGATCCAGCGCGCGACGCCGCTGTCGAGGTTGCCGTCGATGACGTAGTCGTCGTTGAGGGTGAACAGGAACGTATGGCCATTCTCGTCGAGTTCGCCGTATTCCTCGTCGACCTCGTCATGGGTCCGCAGCCGGCCCTTGTAGCGAACGATGCGCTCGCCCTTCTCGATGACCTCGGTGGCGAAGACGCCGTTGCCGTGGATCTCCGAGCGGCGGGCGACGATCTTCTTGCTCTTCGTCCTGTCGGACGTGTCCTTGCTGGCCATCGGCGACTTCGTCTCGCAGTGGAAAGCACCATTGTGGCCGTGGCGCTGCCGGTGCGCCACCGAGCGCGTGCGACAGCCCCGGCCGCCGCGCAAACCTGTCGTTCAGCGATCCGCTTGGACGCGCGCAGGCAAAAGCGTACAATTTCGGTCCTGATTGAAGGAATCCCGGATGCTGCGCGTCACCCGACTCACCGACTACGCCACCGTGGTGCTGACCGTGCTCGCCACGGAGCCCGATCGCGTGCTCAGCGCGGTGGAGCTGGCGGAGCGATCGGGGCTGGAACCACCGACCGTGAGCAAGGTGCTCAAGCCGCTGGCGCAGGCCGGCCTGCTCGAAGCGTTCCGCGGCGCGCATGGCGGCTACCGCCTGTCGCGGCCGGCCTCGGAGATCAGCCTGATCGCGATCGTCGAGGCCATGGAGGGTCCGCTGGCGATGACCGAGTGCAGCCTCGAGGACGTCAGCTGCGGCATCGCCGGGCAGTGTGGCGCGCGCGCCAACTGGCGGCGCATCAACGACATCGTGGCCGACGCCCTGCGTGGCGTCAGCCTGGCGCAGATGTTCGAAGCGCCATCCCACCCCGAATCCGAGGCCGGAGCGCCGCGTCGCATCCCCGCCCGCCTCGCCACCGTTTGAATACCAGGCAGCCCGCAATGGCCACCCAGATCGAAGCACCCACCGAAGACTCCGTCATCGACCGTCCGCTCCAGAACGAGGCGATCCACGAGCAGCTCGGCCGCAAGTACGAGGCCGGGTTCGTCACCGACATCGAGTCGGACTCGCTCCCGCCCGGCCTGGACGAGGACACCGTCCGCGCCCTGTCCGCGATCAAGGAAGAGCCCGAGTGGATGACCGAATGGCGCCTGGCGGCCTACCGCCACTGGCTGACCATGCCGGTCCCGCACTGGGCGAAGCTGTCGATCGCGCCGATCGACTTCCAGGCGATCAGCTACTACTCCGCGCCCAAGGGGCCGAAGTACGCGTCGCTCGACGAGGTGCCGCAGGAACTGCTCGACACCTACGACAAGCTCGGCGTGCCGCTGCACGAGCGCGCGAAGCTCGCCGGCGTGGCCGTGGACGCGGTCTTCGACTCGGTTTCGGTCGGCACCACCTTCCGCAAGGAACTTGCGGAGAAGGGCGTGATCTTCTGCTCGATGTCCGAAGCGATCCGGGAGTACCCGGACCTGGTGCGCAAGTACCTCGGCACCGTGGTGCCGGTAGGTGACAACTACTTCGCGGCGCTGAACTCGGCGGTGTTCTCGGACGGCTCGTTCGTGTTCATCCCCAAGGGCGTGCGCTGCCCGATGGAGCTCAGCACCTATTTCCGCATCAACGCCGGCCACACCGGCCAGTTCGAGCGCACGCTGATCATCGCGGAGGAGCGCTCGCACGTGTCCTACCTCGAGGGCTGCACCGCGCCGATGCGCGACGAGAACCAGCTGCACGCGGCAGTGGTGGAGCTGGTCACGCTCGATGACGCCGAGATCAAGTATTCGACGGTGCAGAACTGGTATCCCGGTGACGAGAACGGCGTCGGCGGCATCTACAACTTCGTCACCAAGCGCGCCGAGTGCCGTGGTGCGCGCAGCAAGGTGATCTGGACCCAGGTCGAGACCGGTTCGGCGATCACCTGGAAGTATCCGAGCTGCGTGCTGCTGGGCGACGACTCGTCTGGCGAGTTCCATTCCGTGGCCCTCACCCACCACCGCCAGCAGGCCGATACCGGCACCAAGATGATCCACCTCGGCAAGCGCACCAAGTCGAAGATCATCAGCAAGGGCATCAGCGCAGGCCACGGCCAGAACACCTACCGCGGCCTGGTGAAGGTCGGTTCCGGCGCCGAGGGTGCGCGCAACTACACCCAGTGCGACAGCCTGCTGATCGGCAAGACCTGCGGCGCGCACACCTTCCCCTACATCGAGGTGAAGAACCCGAGCGCCACCGTCGAGCACGAAGCCACGACCTCGAAGATCAGCGACGACCAGATGTTCTATTGCCGCAGCCGCGGGCTGGGCGAAGAGGATGCGGTCAGCCTGATCGTCGACGGCTTCTGCAAGCAGGTCTTCCGCGAGCTGCCGATGGAGTTCGCGGTGGAGGCGAAGAAGCTGCTCGAGGTGAGCCTGGAAGGGTCGGTGGGCTGAGGCCATCGCCTCGCGACCGGGAAGGCGATCGCGGCCGTGGCCGCTCCTACACAAACACACCACATCAGGATCCCGCGGGATCCAGCAGGGATTTGAAATGCTCAAGATCAGCAACCTCCACGCCACCGTCGGCGACGGCCGCGAAATCCTCAAGGGCCTCGAGCTCGAGGTGAAGCCGGGCGAAGTCCACGCCATCATGGGTCCGAACGGCGCCGGCAAGTCGACGCTGGGCAACATCATCGCCGGGCGGGATGGCTACGAGGTCACCGCCGGCGGCGTCGAATTCGAGGGCGCCGACCTGCTGGCGCTGGAGCCCGAGGAGCGCGCCGCGGCCGGCGTGTTCCTGGCCTTCCAGTACCCGGTCGAGATCCCGGGCGTAAACAACACCTACTTCCTGCGCAGCGCGCTTAACGCGCAGCGCAAGGCGCGCGGCGAAGAGGAGCTGGATTCGATGCAGTTCCTGAAGGTGGTGCGCGAGAAGCTCGGCGTGCTGCACCTCGACGACAAACTGCTGCACCGCGGCGTCAACGAAGGCTTCAGCGGCGGCGAGAAGAAGCGCAACGAAATCTTCCAGATGGCGGTGCTGCAGCCGAAGCTGGCGATCCTTGACGAGACCGACTCCGGCCTCGACATCGATGCCCTGCGCCAGGTCGCCGACGGCGTCAACGCGCTGCGTTCGCCCGACCGCGCCTTCCTGGTGATCACCCACTACCAGCGCCTGCTCGACTACATCAAGCCCGACCGCGTCCACGTGCTGGCCGACGGCCGCATCGTCGAGTCCGGCGGCCCGGAGCTGGCCCTGCAGCTCGAAGCCCAGGGCTACGAGTGGCTGCGCGAACGCAAGGTGCCGGAGGCGGTGGCGTCATGACCGCACTGCTCGACTCCCTGTCCACCGGCTTCAGCGGCGATGGCGCGCGGCGCGCAGCGCTTGACGCCGCGCTGCGCGACGGCCTGCCGCACGCGCGCAGCGAAGCCTGGAAATACACCTCGCTGCGCGCGCTGGAGCGCCGCGGCTTCTCGCCCACGGTGCTGGCGCACGCAGCGGTCGATCCTGCGCTGGTGGCCGGCATTCCCGCGCCGCGGCTGGTGTTCGCCAACGGTCGCTACGACGCCGCGCTCTCCGACATCTCCGGCCTTCCCGAAGGCGCGCGCCTGCTGACGATGGCCGGGGCGCTGGCGGATCCGGACCCGCGCGAGAGCAACGTGCTTGCCCGCAGCTACGAGCGCGCCGACGAAGTCTTTGCCCGCCTCAACGCCGCGCTGGCCGACGATGGCGCTGTTCTGCGCATCGCCGAGGACGTGGTGGTCGAACCGCCGGTGCACCTGGTCTTCATCGGCCTGCCCGCCGAGGGCGACCTGGCCTGGCATTCGCGCCACCTGCTGGAGCTGCGCCGCAACGCATCGGCGACCGTGGTCGAGCACCACATCGCCGGTGGCGAGCACGCCCATCTCGGCAACGCGATCGCGCACGTCCACCTCGCGGCCGGCGCCACGCTGCGCCACGCACGCGTGCAGGAGGAGTCACCGCGCGCCACTCTGTTCACCCGCACCGATGCGGTGCTGGCGCGCGAGTCCAGCTACCGCCGCCTCGACCTCGAGCTGGGCGCCGCACTCTCGCGCCACGAGCTCAACGTGCGTCTGGAAGGCGACCGCGCCGAGCTCGTGGCGAACGGCGTGCTGCTGGCCTCGGGCCGCCGCCACCTTGACACCCGCCTGGGCATCGAGCACATCGCCCGCGACACCCGCTGCGAACTGGGCTGGCGCGGCATGGCCGCAGGCCGCGGCCGCGCCGTGTTCCATGGCGGCATCGAGATCCGCGAAGGCGCCGACGGCACCGATGCGCGCCTGTCGAACAAGAACCTGCTGCTGTCCGACACCGCCGAGATCGACACCCAGCCGGTGCTGGTGATCCACGCCGACGAGGTGACCGCGGCGCACGGCGCCACCGTGGGCGAGCTGGATGCCGACGCGATGTTCTACCTGCGCACGCGCGGGCTCCCGGAGCCTGAAGCGCGCGCGCTCCTGACCGCCGCCTTCGTGCGCGAACCGCTGCTCTCGGTGGTGCAGGCGCCGGCGATGCGCGAGATGCTGGAAGCGCGGCTGGACCGGGCCATCGACGCGCAGGCGCTGGGATGAGCCTGCCTGGCGAGCAGGCCACGCCGGGTTCCACCGTGGACTGGGCAGCCGTCAGGGCCGAATTCCCGCTGCTGCAGCGCGAGGTCCACGGCAAGCCGCTGGTCTACTTCGATTCCGCCAACACCGGGCAGAAGCCGGCGACGGTGATCACGGCGGTCAACGATTTCTACAGCCGCCACAACGCCAACGTCAGCCGCGCCGTGCACCAGCTGGGCAGCGAGGCGACGGAAGCCTACGAAGGCGCGCGCGCGAAGCTGGCCCGTTTCATCAACGTCCGCGCGGACGACCTGGTCCTCACCAGCGGCACCACCTTCGCGATCAACCTGGTCGCGTATTCGTGGGCGCTGCCGCGGCTGAAGGCCGGCGACACGATCCTGCTCACGCGGATGGAGCACCACGCCAACATCGTGCCCTGGCAGCTGGTGGCGCAGCGCACCGGCGCGCGGATCGAGGTGGTGGACCTGCTGCCCGACGGCAGCCTCGACCTTGCCATGCTGCGCGCGAAGATGACCGGCGACGTGACATTGCTCGCCGTCGCCCACGTCAGCAACGTGCTGGGCACCGTCAATCCGGTCGCCGACATCTGCCGCGAGGCCCGCAAGCGCGGCATCGTTACCGTGGTCGATGGCTCCCAGGCCCTGCCGCACCGCCCGGTCGACGTCGCCGCCATCGGCTGCGACTTCTACGCGCTCACCGGCCACAAGATGTGCGCGCCCACCGGCACCGGCGCCCTGTGGGCGCGTCGCGAGCACCTCGAGGCCATGCCGCCCTTCATCGGCGGTGGCGAGATGATCAAGGAAGTGCGGCTGGACGGCGGCACCGTGTTCAACGATCCGCCGCGCAAGTTCGAGGCCGGCACGCCCAACATCGCCGGCTTCGTCGGCCTGGGCGCGGCGGTCGACTATCTTTCCGGCATCGGCATGGCGGAGGTCGAAGCGCGCGAGCAGGCGCTGCTGGCGCACCTCGACGAGGAATTCGCCAGGGTCGACGGCCTGCGCGTCTTCGGCACCGCGCCGGGCAAGGCCGCGGTGGTGTCCTTCGCCATCGACGGCGTGCATTCGCACGACCTCGCGACGCTGCTCGACCTCGAGGGCATGGCGGTGCGCTCCGGCCAGCACTGCGCGCACCCGCTGCTGGAGTGGCTGGGCGTCACCGCCACCTGCCGCGCATCGCTGGCCTTCTACAACACCCACGACGAGATCGAGGCGTTCATCGTGGCGCTGCGCAAGGTGCGCCGCCTGCTGGCGTGACGCTATCGGCGGGCGGCACAATTGCGGGATGACCACGCTGCAGTTCCGCGCCGCCACCGGATCCGACATCGACGCCATCGTGCAGCTGGTGACCCGCGCCTACCGCGGCGACGCCAGCCGCGCCGGCTGGACCACCGAGGCCGACCTGCTCGACGGCGAACGCATCGATGCCGGGGTGCTGGCCGCGGATATCGCCCGCCCCGGCAGCCGCGTCGTACTGGGCCTCCAGGGGCCTGTCCTGCTGGCCTGCGCCCACGTCGCCGATCTCGGCGGGCGCGGCTACTTCGGCATGTTCGCGGTCGAACCGACCTGCCAGGGCGCCGGTCTCGGCCGGGCGACCCTGGGCGAGTGCGAACGCATCGTCCGCGACGACTGGCGGTTGCCGGCGATGCAGATGACCGTGATCGACGTGCGCGACGAGCTGATCGCCTGGTACGGGCGCCTGGGCTACCGGCGCACCGGCGTGTACCACCCCTTCCCGTATGGCGACGTCCGCTTCGGCATCCCGAAGCGCGACGACCTGCGCTTCGAAGTCCTGGAGAAAGCCTTGTGAGCGACACCTGGACCTTCGTCTGCGCGAGCGCGGAGCTGCTGCCCGGCGAGATGCGCGGGACCTTCGACGAGGTCACCGGGGCGCCGATCCTCGTGCTCAACCTCGACGGCGAGCTCTATGCGCTCGAGGACACCTGCAGCCACGAGGATTTCGAGCTGTCGGCGGGCAGCTTCGATGCCGTCACCGGGACGATCGAATGCGTGCTGCACGGGGCGAAATTCGACGTCCGCGATGGCCGCGCACTGTGCGCCCCGGCCTACGAGCCGGTGGCCAGGTTCCCGGTGAAGCGCGAACACGACGGCGTCTGGGCCCGCGACGACCGCGACTAGGTCCGCGCTGGAGGCCGGGCCGGCTGACAATCGCTTGCAGCTGTGAATGGTTCTCATTAACATGCTCCCGGTCACGCCGGACCCTATCGGGAAGCCGGCCAACGCCTCGACCCGTCCAGCAGCCGCCAGTGACGTCAGGCATCCGCCATACCGCCTCGGAGCCAGAAACGTCCATGTCCACCCACGCTGCCCGCCTGCACGGGCGCCGCGCGCTCGCGCCCACCGTCCTGTCCGCCTCGATCGCAGCCCTGCTCCCGCTGTCCGCGGCGCTGGCGCAGGACACCCTGCCGGTGGGTGCCGTCGCCACCACGGACTTCGACACCATCGTGGTCACCGCCGCCGGCTTCGAGCAGAAGCTCACCGACGCACCGGCGAGCATCAGCGTGGTGACCCGCGAGGAGCTGGTCACCCGTCCCTACATCACCCTGATCGACGCGGTGCGCGACCTGGAAGGCGTGGACGTGGGCGAGACCTCGGACAAGACCGGGCAGAAGACCATCAGCATGCGCGGCATGGGGCCCGACTACACCCTGATCCTGGTCGACGGACGGCGCCAGAACAACCACGGCGACATCTATCCCAACAGCTTCGGCGGCAACCAGTTCAACCACATCCCGCCGCTGGACATGATCGAGCGCATCGAGGTGATCCGCGGGCCGGCCTCGACCCTGTATGGCGCCGATGCGCTTGGCGGCGTCGTCAACATCATCACCCGCAAGGTCGGCGAGCACTGGCGCGGTTCGGCCACGGTGTCGCGCAATGTCCAGGAGAACGACGACTTCGGGACCGACAGCACCTTCGACTTCGCGCTGAGTGGCCCGCTGGTCCGCGACCGGCTCGGCCTGGGCGTGCGCGGCTCCTGGTACGAGCGTGATGCCTCGACGCCCGACTACGAGGTGATCAGCGCGCCCGACGGTACCCAGGTGGAACGTTCGCTGGGCTTCGGCGGCGGCGGCAAGACCGTGGACAACACCAACCGTTCGGCGGGCCTCACCCTCAGCTGGACGCCCAGCGAATACCAGAGCCTGGTCTTCGACTACGACACCTCGAAGCAGGAATACGACAACACGCCCTACATCAACAACCTCGGCACCGAGACCTATCCGCTGGGCACGGTCGACGGCATCGAAGGCCTGTGGCGCGCGGCGCCGCGCGTGGGCTACGCCTCCGACCAGGAGTTCACCCGCGACCAGTGGGCCCTCACCTGGCAGGGCCAGTGGGACTGGGGCAACAGCTTCGTGTCGCTGGCCCACATCGACACCGCCAACCATGGCCGCACCCTGCCCTTCACCGTCGCCGAGCGGCTGCTGCACCTGGACATGTACTGCAACAACGCGGCCACCTGCGGCACCGGGCCCTACGCCGGGCTGACCCGCGCGCAGCGCCGCCAGCTGGTGGCCGACACCTTCCTGCCGCGGCCCGGCCGCACGATGGACAGCAGCCAGTACACGCTCGACGCCAAGTTCGACTTCGCCGTCGGCGAGCGCCACCACCTCGTGGTCGGCGGCCAGCTCATCGACGGCGAGCTCGAGGACGGCGTGTTCGGCATGGAAGACGGCGGCGACGGTGGCGGCACGGTCCAGGAGCACCGGATGTGGTCGCTGTTCGCCGAGGACAACTGGAACCCGGTCGACGCGCTGACCATCACCCTGGGCCTGCGCCACGACGACCACAACGTCTTCGGCAGCCACCTCAGCCCGCGCGCCTATGCGGTCTGGGACGTGTCCCCGGCCTGGACCCTGAAGGGCGGCATCAGCACCGGCTACAAGACGCCCAAGACCACCGATCTCTACGACGGCGTCACCGGCTTTGGCGGCCAGGGCACCTCGCCCTTCGTCGGCAACCCGGACCTGGAGCCCGAGACCAGCGTCAACAGCGAGGTCGCGCTGTACTGGACCTCGCCCGACAGCCGCCACAACTTCAACGTCACCGTCTTCCGCAACGACTTCGACGACAAGATCGCCCGCGGCGAGACCAGCCTGAGCTGCGCGCAGACCGGCGGCGTCCGCCCCTGCGCCAACCTCGGTGACTACGGCCTGCTCGGCTACACCACCTACGCGCAGAACATCAACATCGACGAGGTGCGCGTGCAGGGCGCCGAGCTGGCCGGGCGCTGGGGCATCACCGAGGCCGTGTCGCTGCGCGCGAACTACACGTATACCGACAGCGAGCAGCTGAGCGGCCCGCAGCAGGGCCTGCCGCTGACCGACACGGCGAAGCACATGGCCAACGCCACCCTCGGCTGGCAGGCCAGCGAGCGCTTCAGCATGCAGCTGGTCTCGGAAATCCGCTCCGCGCGCTACCGCGACGTGTTCGACGGCGTGCGCCGCGACTACGAGGACTACACCGTGTTCCACCTTGGCGCGCAGTACCGCTTCAGCGACCGGGTCGCGGTCAACGCGCGCATCAACAACCTGCTGGACCAGGACTTCACGTCGTTCGAGACCCTGTGGACGCAGGACGCGGGCACCGGCGAATGGCTGCCGACCTATCTGGACGACTACAACAACAAGGACAAGGCGCGGAACCTCTGGGTCAGCCTGAACGTGCAGTTCTGAGCCCCCCAGCGATGAGAATGCGTCTCACTGCCCGCTATACTCCGCGCTTTCCCCTCCCGGTCCAGTCGTGACGGCACCGCCTTCCTCCAGCGCCAGCGCTGACGCCCGCCAGCGCCGCGGCTTCTGGCTGCGCACCCTGCACCAGTGGCACTGGATCAGCTCGGCGGTCTGCCTGGTCGGGATGCTGCTGTTCGCGGTCACCGGCATCACGCTCAACCACGCCGCGAAGATCGAGGGCGACCCGAGGGTCGACACCCGGCAGCTGGGGCTGCCCGACCACCTGCGGCCGCAGCTGGACGCGCACGTGGACGGCACCGCGCCGCTGCCGCCGGCCCTGGCGACTTGGCTGCGCGACGCGCTCGATGCACCGCTGGGCGGGCGCGCGGCCGAATGGTCGGAAGACGAGATCTACCTGTCGATGCCGGGTCCGGGCCGCGACGCCTGGCTGGCGATCGACAAGGCCGGCGGCACGGTCGAATACGAGCGCACCGACCGCGGCTGGGTGTCCTACCTCAACGACCTCCACAAGGGCCGCAACAGCGGTCCTGCATGGGGCTGGTTCATCGACGTCTTCGCCATCGCCTGCATCGTGTTCACGCTGACCGGCCTGTTCCTGCTGCAGATGCACGCGCGCCAGCGCCCCACGACCTGGCCCTGGGTGGGCCTGGGCCTGGTGGTGCCGGTGGTGCTGGCGCTGCTCTTCATCCACTGACTTCCGACCGCGAGCCGACACCCATGCGCATTCCCCTGACCATCGTCCTCGGCGGCCTGCTGGCCACGCCCGTCTACGCCGCCGAGCTGACCGTCGAGGTCGAGATCCCGCGCCTGACGGTGGCCGAGTACCACCGGCCCTACGTCGCGGTGTATGTCGAAGGCGCCGACGGCAAGGCCGCCGCCGACCTGGCCGTCTGGTACATGCAGAAGGACACCGCCGAGGGCCACGGCACCAAGTGGCTGCCCGACCTGCGCCAGTGGTGGCGCAAGTCCGGGCGCACGCAGACGCTTCCGGTCGACGGCGTCAGTGGCCCCACCCGCCCGGCAGGTCGCCATGCGCTGAAGTTCGACGCGCGCGATCCGCGCCTGTCCGGCCTGGCGCCGGGCCGCTACGCCGTGGTGGTCGAAGCGGTGCGCGAGGTGGGCGGGCGCGAACTGCTCAAGATTCCATTCGACTGGCCGGCCAAGGCCGCCCGGTCCGGCAAGGCGCAGGGCCAGAGCGAACTCGGCGCGGTCAGCCTCGCGTTCCGGCCCTGATCCAACACTCCTGGAGACCCATCGATGAAGAAGACCCTCGCCCTCGCGCTTGCGCTCGCCGCCGCGCTGCCCATGGCCGCCTCCGCGCACAAGCAGTGGATCATCCCGTCGCAGGCGGTGGTCAACGGCAGTGACGTCTGGGTGACCTTCGACGCGGCGGTGTCCAACCAGCTGTTCTTCCCCGACCACGTGCCGATGCGGCTGGACGGCATCCGCGTCACCGCGCCCGACGGCAGCCAGGTCGAGCTGGCCAACGGCGCCACCGGCAAGTACCGCAGCACCTTCGACGTGCAGCTGGCGCAGCCGGGCACCTACCGCATCGCCAACGCCAGCGCCGGCATGTCGGCGCGCTGGGACACGCCTGAAAGCCTCGCCGCGAAGGCCAGGGCCGAGGCCGCGGGCACCCCGGCCACCGGCCCGGGCGCGCCGCCGGCGACGCGCGGCGGCTTCCTGCGCAACGCCACCGCCGAGGACCTGGCCACCAAGGTGCCGGCCGACGCCGAGAACCTGGAGGTCACCCAGACCGCCAGCCGCGTCGAGACCTTCGTCACCAACGGCGCGCCCAACAGCACCGCGCTCGCGGCCACCGGCGAAGGCATCGAGCTGGAACCGGTGACCCATCCCAACGACCTCTTCGCCGGCGAGGAAGCCAGCTTCCGCGTGCTGGTGGACGGAAAGCCCGCCGCCGGCCTGGCGTTCGAGATCGTGCGCGGCGGCACCCGTTACCGCAACGCGCAGGACGACATCGCCGCGACCACCGACGCACAAGGCCTGCTGCGCGTGACCTGGCCCGAGGCCGGCATCTACTGGCTCGAGACCGGCGTCGAGGACGACAAGGCCACCCTGCCGCAGGCCACGGCACGGCGCCTGCGCTACGTCGCCACGCTGGAAGTGCTGCCGCAGTAATGGCCGGCAACGGCGCCGCGTGCGCGGCCCCCGCCGGCGCGGTGCACGTGCTGGGGGGCGCGACCATGGGCACGCTCTGGCAGGCCTCGGTGGTGGCGGCGGCCGGCGCCGACGGGCACGCGCTGCATGACGGCATCCAGGCCTGCCTGGACCGCGTCGTGGCGCAGATGAGCACCTGGGAGCACGGCTCCGACATCAGCCGCTACAACCGTGCGCCGGCCGGGACCTGGCAGGCGCTGCCGCAGCCGTTCTTCGACGTGCTGCGCGAAGCGCTGGCCATCGCCGCCGACACCGGCGGCGCGGTGGATCCCACGATCGGGCCGCTGGTCGAGGCCTGGGGCTTCGGCCCCGGCGGACAGGGCGGGCGGCCGCCCGACCCGGACGCACGCGCGGATGCCCGCGCACGCGTCGGCTGGACGCGCGTCGAACTCGACCAGGCGGCCCAGCGGGCACTCCAGCCTGGCGGCGTTGGCCTGGACCTGTCGGGCATCGCCAAGGGCCACGGCGTCGATGCGGTGGTGCAGTGGCTGCGCGCGCGCGGCGTGAGCGCGGCGCTGGTCGAGGTCGGCGGCGAGCTTCGCGGCTACGGTCGCAAGCCGGACGGGTCCGCGTGGCGGGTACTCGCCGAGGCCTGGCCGGAGGACGCGGACGGCGACGCCGGTGCCACGGATGAGGACGGCGCCCAGGCCGCTGCCGCCGATGCCGGCACCGGCACCGGCACCGGCATCGGCACCGTGGAGGACGCCGCGGGTCCCTGCATCGTCGTCCTGGACGACGCCGCGATCGCCACCTCCGGCGACCACTGGCACTGCTTCGAACACGGCGGGCGACGGTATTCGCACACGATCGATCCGCGCAGCGGCGCGCCCGTGGACCACGCGCCGGGCGCGGTGACCGTGGTCGCCGACAGCGCGCTGCAGGCCGATGCCTGGGCGACCGCGCTGACGGTCCTCGGCCCGATCGACGGCCTGGCGCTCGCGCAGGCGCGGGGCATCGCCGCGCGCTGGGTCACGCGCGGCGCCGGCGGCGAACGTGCCCATGCCAGCGACGCCTTCCTGCAGCGCCTGGCGCCGTGAGCACGGTGACTTCGCCGTGAGCACGGTCGCCTCCCCGATCGCGTCGCGCGCGGCGCAGGCCGGCACGCTGATCGCCCTGTGCGCGGCGGCCCTGGCCCTGGTGCCGCTCCACGGCGACGCCTGGTGGCCCGCGGCGCCGGACGGCACGCGGACCGGACTGGCGGCGCTGCTGTCAGCCGCATGGCTGGTCGCGAGTGGCCTCACGCTGCGCCGCGCCCGGCGCGCTGCGCGCACGCAGGCCGCGCGGAGCGCCGCCGATGCCGGCGTTCCGGAACCCGCCGACTGGCTGGTCGTCCACGCGAGCCAGACCGGCCAGGCGCTCGAACTCGCGCAGCGCACGGCCGGATCCCTGCAGGCCGCGGGGCTGCGCGTGCGCCTGCGCGAGATCTCATCGCTGGATGCCGCCACGCTCTCCAGCGCGCGGCAGGCGCTGTTCGTCGCCAGCACCACGGGCGAAGGCGACGCGCCCGACCCTGCCGCTGGATTCATCCGCGCCACCATGTGCGAAGGCCTCCGCCTGCCCGCCCTGCGCTACGCCGTGCTCGCGCTGGGCGACCGCGGCTACCGCAACTACTGCGCCTTCGGCCACGCCCTCGACCGCTGGCTGCAGGATGCCGGTGCGATCCCGCTGTTCGACCTGGTCGAGGTCGACAACGCCGATCCGGCGGCGCTGCGCCACTGGCAGCACCACGTCGGCACCGCCGCCGGTGCGTCCGCCCTGCCCGACTGGGCGCCGGTGGCCTACGAGGCCTGGACCCTGGCCGCGCGGCGCGAACTCAACCCGGGCAGCGCCGGAGCCCCGGTGTTCGAACTGCGGCTCACGCCTCCGGCCGGCGACAGCCCATGCTGGCGCGCCGGTGACATCGCCGAGATCGGACCGCGCCAGGACCCCGCGGCGGTGGGCGCACTGCTGGCGGCAGCCGGGCTCGACGGCGCAACCCGGGTGCAGCGCGACGGCGTCGCGCACCCGCTCGCCGACCTGGTCTCGCGCTCGCAGCTGCCTCCGGTCGATGGGCTTGCCGGAATCCAGGCACAGGCCCTGGCCGACAGGCTCGAGCCGCTGCCATCGCGCGAATACTCGATCGCTTCGATCCCCGGCGAAGGCACGGTGCGCCTGCTGCTGCGGCGCATGCTGCGCCCCGACGGCACGCCGGGCGTGGGCAGCGGCTGGCTCTGCGACCACGCGCCGCTGGGCGGCGTGGTCGACCTGCGCGTGCGCGCGAACCCGGGCTTCCACGGTCCGCCCGCGCAGCGGCCGCTCGTACTGCTCGGCAACGGCACCGGCATCGCGGGCCTGCGCGCGCACCTGGCCGAACGCGCAGCCGACGACGGCGCCCGCAGCTGGCTGCTGTTCGGCGAGCGCCACGCCGACCGCGACTTCCACCTGCGCGAGGACATCCTCGGCTGGCTCGCGGACGGCACCCTGGCACGCCTCGACCTGGCGTTCTCGCGCGGCACCGATGGCGCCGCACTGCCCCCGTCGGCGCTGGCCGCCGATCGCGCGGCCATCCATGCCGGCCATGTGCAGGGGGCGCTGCGACTCCAGGCCGCGCGGCTGCGCCAGTGGCTCGACGATGGCGCCGCGCTCTTCGTCTGCGGCAGCCTGCAGGGCATGGCCCCCGGCGTGGACGCCGAGCTGCGCGCGATCCTCGGCAGCGCGCGCGTCGACGATCTGCTCGCCTCGGGCCGCTACCGCCGCGACGTCTACTGAGCCGCGCCGGCCGCCGGATCGACGCGCACCAGCAGCAGTTCGCCACTGCCCTCGAGCATATGCCGGCCGCGGCCCGCGCCCGCCACGATCAGCGCGCTGTCGCCACGCTCGAGCAGCGGCAGTGACCGACCGCCGTCGATCGTCAGCTGTCCGGCCACCACGTGCACGGCCCAGCTGCTTCCCGGCTCCACGAACAGCAGCATCGAACCGACCAGCGGACGGTGCCAGAGACGCGGCAGCACCCGCCTGGTGTTCCACATCAGGTTGAACACTTCGGCCCGCGCGCCTTCGAGGCGCGCATGCACGGACGCATCCCCGCTGAAGCGCTGCCGTCCATGCGGTGGCAGCAGCGGCCGCTGATCGTCGCCGCCGAAGTCCAGCGCAAGGCCATCGCCCGAGAGCAGCACCTGCTCGCGTTCGACGCCGGGAAACGTGGAGTACGGCGTATCGGCCTCGATCTCCGCGATCGACAGCCGCCAGTCCCAGGCGTTGGCGTCCGCGTCGGCGTCGGCGTAGGCGTCGACGCCATTCGGCGCAGCCACCGCGTGGATCTCGCGCGTCCAGCCCAGGCCGTTGCGCCAGCGGAGGCGCCGGTAGCCGCAGGCCGGAAGGTGTCGCAGCAGGGATGCATCGCCGCTCATGCGCGGAGTGTAGTCACGCGCGCGGCGCCCGGGACGCGTCCATGCGTCCCGAAGCTGCGTGGGATCGGCCATCGGCGGGCGGGATCGTCCCGGGTCCGACGGTCCACCGCGTCCGGCGCGTCCCTGCGCCGGATCCGGGAGCCGTCGCTCAGGGCTTGCCGGCCGCCGCCACGCGCTTGGCGGCCGGCCTGGCCACCGGCTTCGCACCGCCGGCAGCGGGCTTGGCCGCCGCACCGCCGGCGACCACGATGCGGTCGCGGTTGCGCTCCACGGTCTTCAGGCCGACGCCCTTGACGTTGGCCAGCTCGTCGGCGCTCTTGAAGGCGCCGTTGGCCTTGCGGTGGGCGACGATGGCCTCGGCCTTGGACGCGCCGATGTTGACCAGCACGCGGTCGATGGTGGCCGCGTCGGCGGTGTTGATGTTGACCTTCTCGCTGGCGATGGCGCTGCCGGCCGCGAGCAGCGACAGCAGCACGGGAACCAGCACGGATTTCAGGGGCTTCATGGCGCTCTCCTTGCGTTGGGGATTCTGTGACGCCGGGCCCTCCTGGCTCCGACGTGGCCAGTCTCGACCGCCAGCCGCGCCCGATGGCATCGCCACACCGCCCGCCGCCATGCCGGCGTCCTGCGCCCGCCGCTGTCCGGAAAGCCCGAGGCGGGGGGCGTAGAATCGGGCTTTCACCGCAGAACACAGGACGCCCCCATGGACACCAGCCTGATCGACCCCGCCCGCGCCGAGCGCTTCGTCTCCGCCAAGTGGGATGACGAGATCGTGCCGCAGCTGGTGGAGTACATCCGCATCCCCAACAAGTCGCCGATGTTCGACGCCGACTGGGTGGAGCACGGCTACATGGAGGACGCGGTCAGGCTGATGGAAGACTGGGCGCGCGCCCAGGACATCGCCGGCATGCAGCTCGAGGTGGTGCGCCTGGAAGGCCGCACGCCGCTGATCTTCATCGACATCCCGGCGGCCAACGGCGGCAATGCCGACGACTGCGTGCTGCTTTACGGCCACCTCGACAAGCAGCCCGAGATGACCGGCTGGGACGACGACCTCGGCCCCTGGAAGCCGGTACTGCGCGACGGCAAGCTCTATGGCCGCGGCGGCGCCGACGACGGCTATGCGATCTATGGCTCGCTCACCGCGATCATGGCGCTGCAGCAGCAGAAGCTGCCGCACGCACGCTGCGTGGTGCTGATCGAGGCCTGCGAGGAATCCGGCAGCTACGACCTGCCCGCCTACGTCGACCACCTCGCCGACCGCATCGGCCAGCCTTCACTGGTGGTGTGCCTGGACTCCGGCTGCGGCAACTACGACCAGCTCTGGTGCACCACGTCGCTGCGCGGCCTCGCCGGCGGCAACTTCACCGTCAAGGTGCTGGAGGAAGGCGTGCATTCGGGCGACGCCTCGGGCGTGGTGCCGTCGAGCTTCCGCCTGCTGCGCCAGCTGCTGTCGCGCATCGAGGACGAGCAGACCGGGCGCATCCTGCTCGAGGGACTGCACGTCGAGATCCCGGCCGAGCGCCTGCAGCAGGCGGAAAAGTGTGCCGAGGTGCTCGACACCGCCGTCTTTGACAAGTTCCCGTTCCTGCCCGGCATGACGCCCATGAGCGACGAGCTGACCGGGCTGGTGCTCAACCGCACCTGGCGCCCGGCGCTGTCGGTGACCGGCATTGGCGGCATGCCCGTGCTGGAGTCAGCCGGCAACGTGCTGCGGCCGCACACCGCGGTGAAGCTGTCGCTGCGGCTGCCGCCCACGCTCGACGGCAAGCGTGCCGGCGAGATGCTGCAGGAAGCGCTGCTGCGCGACCCGCCGAATGGCGCCCATGTGACGCTCGAACTGGAAAAGGCCTCTTCCGGCTGGAACGCGCCGGCAATGGCGCCGTGGCTGGAGAGCGCGATCGACGCCGCCAGCCAGGCGTTCTACGGCCGGCCGGCGATGTACATGGGCGAAGGCGGCTCGATCCCCTTCATGGGCATGCTCGGCGAGAAGTTCCCGGGCGCGCAGTTCATGATCACCGGCGTGCTGGGCCCGCATTCCAATGCCCACGGCCCCAACGAATTCCTGCACATCGAGATGGGCAAGCGGGTCACCGCCTGCGTCGCGCAGGTGATCGCCGCCCACCAGGCCGCCAGCGGCCGTGGCGAGACCACCGGCTCGGCGGTGGCCGCCGACAGCGGCACGCGACACGGCGACCACGGCTGCTGCTGAGCCCGCGCGGAGCCGGCAGGCGACGGCCGCCAGCCGCGCCTGTCGCCTGTTAAGCTCCGGGCTCATCACTCGAGGGGGCGGCAATGGACGGTGTATTTGGCGGCAGCGGCTGGCTCTGGATCATCCTCGTGGGCTTCGTGGTCGGCGTGCTGGCGCGCCTGATCAAGCCCGGCAAGCAGGACATCGGCATCATCCTTACCGTCGTGCTCGGCATCGTCGGCGCGCTGTTCGCCGGCTGGATCGGCCGTATGCTGGGCTGGTACGACCAGGGCGAGAAGGTCGGTTTCATCGCCTCGCTGATTGGCGCGGTCGTGATCCTGTTCGTCGCCGAGGCCGTGAACGGACGCCGCCGCCGGCGCTGAGCGGCTGCGACGGACGGGACGAAAGAAGCCGGGCATCGCCCGGCTTTTTCCTGGTTCGTTTCCCGAGTGCGGGAGGCGCCGCGCTGCAGCTTCGCGGCGCTTTGACGCATGGCCTGCTGCCGCTCATGTCCCCCGATGCCGGCCCATAGGGCCGGCATCTCCTCCTTGACTTCCCGTCAGCAGGCCACGCGCCAAAGCGATGCGGGGCTGCGGGCGCTCCTTCGAAGAGCAAAAGCCGCGTGTCGTGACAATCATCTGCGGTGCGCATTGCGCACTGCGCACTGCGTCGTTCTCCCTGGGCCTTGCGCCTTTCGCCTTGCGCCTTTCGCCTTTCGCCCTTCGCCCTTCGCCTTTCGCCCTTCGCCTTTCGCCCTGCGGCCAGCGTCCAGCGGCCGAACCGATCCGGACTGCGGTGCGATGCCTGCTGACGGGAAGTCAAGGAGGAGGCTCCGGCCGCAGGCCGGAGCCGGGGGACATGAGCGGCAGCAGGCATCGCGCCGCAGCACCGCCAAGGGTCCCGCCGTGCAGGGTTCCGGAACCAAGCGACGCGCAAGGCCCTGACTTTTGGAAGAGAACGTTTGTCGCGTCCTTGCCGAAAGTGGGAGAAGAACGTCTCTTTCAGTCGAGCAGCCGGGCGATCACGCGCGCGGCCAGTGCATCCGGACTCTCGGCCAGCGTGTCGAGCACGAGCTCCGCCGACTCGGGCGGCTCGTAGGGCGAGTCGATGCCGGTGAAGTTCGGCAGCTCGCCGCGGCGGGCCTTGGCGTAAAGCCCCTTCACGTCGCGGCGCTCGGCCTCCGCCAGCGGGGTGTCGACGAACACCTCGATGAAATCGCCGGCGTCGAACAGCGCGCGCGCCGACGCACGCTCGGCGCGGAACGGCGCGATGAAGCTCACCAGCACGATCAGCCCAGCGTCGGTCATCAGCCGCGCGACATGGGCGATGCGCCGCAGGTTCTCGACCCGGTCCTCGTCGGTGAAGCCGAGGTCGCGATTGAGGCCGTGGCGCACGTTGTCGCCGTCGAGCAGGTAGGTGTGGCAGCCGCGCGCGACCAGGCCGCGCTCCACCAGGTTGGCGATGGTCGACTTGCCGGCGCCGGACAGGCCGGTGAACCAGACGCAGCGCGGGCGCTGGCCCTTGAGCCCCGCGCGCACCCCCGGCGTGACATCCAGCGCCTGCCAGTGGATGTTGTCGGCGCGGCGCAGCCCGTGCCGGATCATGCCCGCGGCAACCGTGGCGCGCGTCAGCAGGTCCACCAGCACGAAGCTGCCCAGGGCCGGTTCGTCGGCGAAGGGCGCGTAGGGAAGCGGGGAGTCGAGCGAGAGCGCCACCTCGCCGATGTCGTTGGCCTGCAGGCGCTTGGCCGCCAACGGCTGCAGCGTCTCCGGATCGAGCAGGTGCTTGATCTCGCCCACCCGCGCGCCGACCACGCAGGGCCCCGACTGCAGCTGGTAGCGGCGGCCCGGCAGCAGGGCGGCATCGTCGAACCACAGCAGGTCGGCGACGAACTGGTCGGTGGCCGCCAGCGGCGCGCCAGCGGCGGCCAGCACGTCACCGCGCGCGGCGTCGACGTCCTCGGCCAGCCGCACCGAGACGGCGTCGCCGGCGTGCACCTCCGCCGCCGCATCGCCCGAGCGGCGCAGCGCCGCCACGGTCGCCGCAACGCCATCGGGTTCGATCCGCAGGGCGTCGCCGGTCCGCAGCGTGCCGGAGGCGAGCGTACCGGCCAGCCAGCGGCCGCCTTCGCCGTCGCGAAGCACCAGCTGCACCGGCAGGCGCGCCGGCAGCCCGGCGCCGCGCGGTGCCACCACAACGGATTCGAGGTGGCCGAGCACCGTCGGGCCGGTGTACCAGGACATCGCGTCCCCGGCGGCCACGGTGACGTTGGCACCGGTGGCGGCGGCCAGCGGAATCGCTTCCACGTCGGCGATGCCGAGCTTCGCCGCATGCGCGCGGTAGGCCGCGGCGATGGCATCGAACACCGCCTGGTCGTGGCCGACGCGGTCCATCTTGTTGACCGCCAGCAGCACGTGGCGCACGCCGAACATCGAGGCGATGGCGGTGTGGCGGAAGGTCTGCGGCAGCAGCCCGCGGGTCGCGTCGACCAGTACGATCGCGAGGTCGGCGACGGAGGCACCCGTGGCCATGTTGCGCGTGTACTGCACGTGTCCCGGGCAGTCGGCGATCAGGAAGCGGCGCCGCGGCGTGTCCAGGTGGCGCCAGGCGACGTCGATGGTGATGCCCTGCTCGCGCTCGGCCTCGAGGCCGTCGAGCAGCAGGGCGTAGTCGATCTCCCCGCCGCGGGTGCCGTGGCTCACGCTGGCCCTGGCCAGCGCCGCGCGCTCGTCGTCCGGCACGCGCCCGGCTTCGGCCAGCAGGCGCCCGATCAGGGTGCTCTTGCCGTCGTCGACGCTGCCGCAGGCGACGATGCGCAGGAAGTCGCGCGCCATCAGAAATAGCCCTCGCGCTTCTTCTTCTCCATCGAGTCGCCCTCGGCGTGGTCGATCAGGCGCCCTGCCCGCTCGGACTGCGTGCCCGCCTCCATCTCCGCGATGATCGCGTCGAGGTCGCTCGCCGCGGAGTCGATGGCACCGGTGAGCGGATAACAGCCCAGCGTGCGGAATCGCACGCGCCGCAGCACCGGCTGCTCGCCGGCGCGCAGCTGGAAGCGATCGTCGTCGACCATCACCAGGGTGCCGTCACGCTCGACCACCGGCCGTTCGGCGGCGAAATACAGCGGCACCACCGGGATGCGTTCGCGGCGGATGTAGCGCCACACGTCCAGCTCGGTCCAGTTCGACAGCGGGAAGACGCGCGTGCTTTCGCCGGGATTCACGCGCGCGTTGTACAGGTTCCAGAGCTCCGGACGCTGCCGGCGCGGATCCCAGCGCTGGTTGCCGTCGCGGAAGGAAAACACGCGCTCCTTGGCGCGCGACTTCTCCTCGTCGCGGCGTGCGCCGCCGATCGCGGCGTCGTAGCCGCCTTCGGCCAGGGCCTGCTTCAGCGCCAGGGTCTTCATCACCTCGGTGTGGCGGCTGGCGCCGTGGCTCTGCGGCCCGATGCCGTCGCGCACGCCGTCGGGATTGATGTGCACGCGCAGCTCGACGCCGGTCTCGGCCGCGCGGCGGTCGCGGAAGGCGATCATCTCGCGGAACTTCCACGTGGTGTCGACGTGCAGCAGCGGGATCGGCGGCCTGGCCGGCGCGAACGCCTTCAGCAGCAGGTGCAGCAGCACCGAGCTGTCCTTGCCGATCGAATACAGCATCACCGGCCGGCGGCACTGGCCCGCGACCTCGCGCAGGATGTGCAGGCTCTCCGCCTCGAGGCGGTCCAGCTGCCGGCCGATCGCGCCTGCGTTCACGAGCGCCCGTAGACGTCTTCGTAGCGGACGATGTCGTCTTCGCCCAGGTAGTCGCCCGACTGCACCTCGATCAGCTCCAGCACTTCGGTGCCGGGGTTCTCCAGCCGGTGCTTCGCACCCAGCGGGATGTAGGTCGACTGGTTGGCGTGCAGCTCGAAGACGTCGTTGTCGCGGGTCACGCGCGCGGTGCCGCGGACCACGATCCAGTGCTCGGCGCGGCACGTGTGCGACTGCAGCGACAGCCGGCCGCCGGGCTTGACCTTGATCCGCTTGACCTGGAAGCCCTCGTCCTGGTCGATCGAGTCGTAGCTGCCCCAGGGCCGGTGCACTTCGCGGTGCA
Source organism: Luteimonas sp. MC1895 (assembly GCF_016457215.1). Classification (NCBI taxonomy): domain Bacteria; kingdom Pseudomonadati; phylum Pseudomonadota; class Gammaproteobacteria; order Lysobacterales; family Lysobacteraceae; genus Luteimonas; species Luteimonas sp. MC1895. The sequence continues at coordinate 1,160,733 of NZ_JAEMDY010000001.1, read as the reverse complement.
GCACGGCGTGGCTGCGGTCGCCGGCCTTGAGCTGCGCGACCACCTCCTTGACCTGTTGCACCCGGTCCTTGCGCGCGACCAGCACCGCATCGTCGGTCTCCACCACCACCAGGTCATCGACGCCGACCAGGGCGACCATGCGCCGCGACCAGACGTAGCTGCCGTGGCTGTCGACGGCGATGACCTCGCCGTTGTGGGCGTTGCCGTCGGCATCCTGCGGGCTGACCGCCCACAGCGCCGACCACGAGCCGACGTCGTTCCAGCCGATGTCGACCGGAAGCACCATGGCGCGCGAGGTCCGCTCCATCACCGCGTAGTCGATCGAGTCCGAGGGCGACGCGGCGAAGGCGTCGCGCTCCAGGCGCACGAAGTCGCCGTCGCGGCCGGCACCGTCGAAGGCGCGGCGCACGGCCTCGAGCATGTCGGGACGGAACTGGCCCAGCTCTTCGAGGTAGCGCGATGCGCGGAACAGGAACATGCCGCTGTTCCAGTAGTAGCCGCCGGCGTCCAGGTACGCCTGGGCGGTGGCGGCATCGGGCTTCTCGACGAAGCGCAGCACCGGGCGCACGCCAACCGCCCCGCCAGGCCCTGCCGCGCCGGGTTCGTTCGCTCGCGCCTGGTCCGCACCAGCCTGGATGTATCCAAACCCTGTTTCCGGGGCTTCGGGCACGATGCCGAAGGTCACCAGCGCGCCGGATTCCGCCGCCGGCATCGCTTCGCGCACGGCGGCCTGGAAGGCGGCCGCGTCACGCACCACGTGGTCCGAGGGCAGCACCAGCAGCAGCGGATCAGCGCCCCCGGCCATCGCCTGCAGCGCGGCCGCGGCAATCGCCGGCGCGGTGTTGCGGCCCACCGGTTCGAGCACGATGGCGGCGCCGTCGACGCCGACCTGGCGCAGCTGCTCGCCGGCCAGGAAGCGGTGCTCCTCGTTCGCGACCACGATCGGCGCCAGGGTCGACAGGGGCGCCACCCGCAGCCAGGTGTCCTGCAGCATCGTCCGCTCGCCCGCCAAGGCCAGGAACTGCTTCGGATAGGCCTCGCGCGACAACGGCCACAGCCGCGTGCCGGAGCCTCCGGACAGGAGCACGGGTTGCAGCTGGGTCATGGTGCGGTGGGCCTGCGCTGTCGTGGGGCAAGCGCGGAGTTTACCCTGTGCACCGACGCCGCCTCGCCGGCCCGGAGACCGCATGACCACCGCCATCCACGACAGTCGCGCGACCGAGCGCGGCGACTGGGCACGCGCCGCCGCCGGCAGCGACACCCTGACCCTCGAACGCGCGTCCACCGACGCCGGGTTCCGCAGCTACTGGCGCGCACGCGACGCGGGCGCCGCCACCCGGGTGGTGATGGATTCCCCGCCGGAGCTGGAGGACGTACGCCCGTGGCTGCGCATGCACGCGCTGCTCGAAGGCGGCGGCGTGCGCGTTCCGCGGGTGCTGGCACGCGATGTCGAGCGCGGGTTCCTGCTGCTCGAGGACCTTGGCGTCGACACCCTGCTGCAGGCCATCGACCCCGCCAGTGCCGACGCGTACGTCGACGCCGCAATCGACCAGCTGTTGCGCATCCAGGCGATCCAGGCCCCGGATGACCTGCCGCGCTACGACGAAGCCCTGCTCGCGCGCGAGTTGCGCCTGTTCGACGCGTGGTTCCTCGGCCGCCACCTGGGCGTGCAGCCCGGCTGCGGCGACCTCGAAGCGCTGGACCTGGCTTACCGCGTGCTGATCGATGCCGCCCTGGCCCAGCCGCGCGTCCTGGTGCACCGCGACTACATGCCGCGCAACCTGATGCCGGTCGAAGGCGGCCTGGCGGTGCTCGACTTCCAGGACGCGGTGCTCGGCCCGGTGGCCTACGACCCGACCAGCCTGTTCAAGGACGCGTTCCTCAGCTGGCCGCCGGAACGCGTGGAGGGCTGGCTGCTGCGCTACCACGCCCGCGCGATCGACGCCGGCGTGCCGGTTCCGGCGGCGCCGGAGCGCTTCCTGCGCGACGCGCGGCTGATCGGCATCCAGCGCCACCTCAAGGTGCTGGGGATCTTCGCCCGCCTGCACCACCGCGACGGCAAGCCGAAGTACATCGCCGACGCGCCGCGCTTCCTGGCCTACCTGGACGAGGCGCTGCCGCACCATCCCGAGCTCGCCCCGCTCGCCGGGGTGATCGAGCGCCACGTGCGGCCGGCGCTCGCCGCCATGACGGCCGCCTGAGCGCGCCGCCGTGAAGGCCCTCGTCTTCGCCGCTGGACTCGGCGAGCGCATGCGCCCGCTGACCGACACCACGCCCAAGCCGCTGCTCGAGGCGGGCGGCAGGACGCTGGTGGCCTGGCACCTCGAGAAGCTCGCGGCCGTGGGCGTGCGCGACGTGGTGCTCAACACCTCGTGGCTCGCGCCCAGGTTTCCCGCCACCCTGGGCGACGGCAGCCGCTGGGGGGTGCGCCTGCACTACGCCTTCGAGGGCGACATTCCCCTCGAGACCGGCGGCGGCATGCTGCACGCGCTGCCGCTGCTGGGCGATGCGCCCTTCCTCGCGGTCAACGGCGACATCTGGTGCGACCTGGATTTCGCCGCCCTGCCGCGCGAGCCGGAGGGCGCTGCGCACCTCGTCCTGGTCGACAACCCGACGCATCACCCGCAGGGCGACTTCTCCCTGGATGACGAAGGCCGCGTGCACGGCCACGGCGGTCCGCGCCTGACCTTTGGCGGCATCGGCATCTATCGACCTTCGCTGCTGCAGGACTGGCGCGCCACCATCGGGGACATGCCCGGCGCCGGCGACGATCCGCCACGCTTCAAGCTGGCCCCGCTGCTGCGCGCGGCGATGGACCGCAACGCCGTCACCGGCCAGCACCACCGCGGCCGCTGGACCGATGTCGGTACGCCCGCCAGGCTGGAGGCGCTCGCGCGGGAACTCGAACAGCCGCCTGACGCCGGGCGTACGTCCTGACCGCCATGGCCGGGCCCCTCGACCCGATGGACACGACGCCCGGCACCGGCATCGACGCATGGGATGGCACGCCCGCGCATGCCCGCGAACTCCAGGCGCGGCTGGCCTCACGGGTCCAGCGGCGCGACGGCTTCGCGGTTCCGCTGCGCACGGTCGCGGGACTGGCGTTCGACCTGCCCGCGGACGGCGGAACGCCCGGTGCCGCCGCGGTGCTCCTGGACGCCGACACCCTCGCCGTCCTGGGCCGGCAGGTGGTGCAGGTGGCGAACCCCTGGCCCGGGGCCGATGCGCCGCGATCGTTCCAGGTGATGCCCGCCATGGTCGCGGCCCTGTCCGGACTCCCGCATGCACCCGACCTCGCCTTCGTCGAAGGCCACGGCATCGCGCATCCGCAGGGACTCGGCGTGGCGGCGCATGCCGGCGTCGCGACCGGCGTGCCCTGCATCGGCGTGGCCCGCGAGATCCTGATGGGTTCGGCGCCCGATACCCACGACACGCGCGGCGCCTATACGCCGCTGCGCGACGCGGCCCGTCGCCAGGTGGGCTGGCTGCTGCGCAGTCGCACCGACCGCGCACCGCTGGTGGTGTCCCCAGCGCACCGCGTCGCGCTGGCATCGACCGCCGACCTGGTGATGCGCTTCATGCGCGCGCACTGGCTCCCCGAGCCGCTGCGGCTTGCACGCGCACTGCTGGAACCCGATCCGGCGGGAAAAACCGCTGGCGAATGATGCGCTTGCGCTCAATCCGTGACACACATCACGGATTTGCACGGCGCGCACCGACAGGATCGGGGAAGGGCCGCAATCTCCACGCGCCCCAAGGGGAAAACACATGTACGCCAAGACTCTGCTGGCCGCGGCCGTCCTGCTGATGGCCGGAGCGGCCCAGGCCCAGTCCGTGGGCACCTGCCCGACGCTTCCCGCCAACAGCGGCCTTGCCTGGGACACGCTCGACGGCAGCGGCTATACCTTCTGCAAGGCCATCCGCCCAAGCGACGGCCAGCAGGTGCTCGCGGTGATGATCACCACCGATTCGACCTTCCGTCCGCGCCGCCCGAACCGCCTGCAGGAAGCGCGCATCGACGGCGGCGAGACCTGGTGGTACCGCGGCGAGCTCTCGGGCAGCACCGGCACCGAGGTCCGCGAGACGCAGGTCGAAATCGACCGCCGCCACGTGGCGCACATCTCGCTGCGCGGCCGCAGCGAGGAAGAGCTCGCCCACGCGATGTCGCTGGCCGAGGCGCTGCGCTTCGACGACGTCCGGCTTTCGATCAACTGATCGACCGCTGACCGGGGTCGGCCAGCACGGGCCGGATCACGACGGCCCGGACCGCGTCATGACCAGCCGGCCCATGACCGGCTCCGTCAGAAGCGGCCTTCCTGGAAGTCCACGAAGGCCTGCATGAGTTCCTGCCGCGTGTTCATCACGAACGGGCCGTGGCGCGCCACCGGTTCGCGCAGGGGCCGGCCGGCCACCAGCAGCACGCGTGCCCCGGCCGCGCCGGCCTCGATGCGCAGCAGGTCGCCGCCGCCGAGGATCGCCAACTCCTGGCTGGCCACGGCGCGCGCCTCGTCACCGGTACCCAGCATGGCCTCGCCCTCGAACACGTAGGCGAAGGCGTTGTGGCCTTCGGGCAGCCGGTGCTCCCAGGCCATGCCCGCGTCCAGCGTCGCGTCCAGGTACAGCGGCGAGGTGGCGGGCTGGTCGATCGGACCGTGCACCTGGCGGCCGTCGCGGTCGGCGAGTTCGCCCGCCACCACGCGCACTTCGACGCCGTCCACGGGATGCGCGACCGGAATCCGCTCCGGCGCGAACTCCTGGTAGCGCGGCTCGGACATCTTGTCCCGCCCCGGCAGGTTCACCCACAGCTGGAAGCCGCGCATGCGGCCGGCCTCCTGCTCGGGCATCTCGGAGTGCACCAGGCCACGCCCGGCGGTCATCCACTGCACGCCGCCGGGGACCAGCAGGCCCTCGTTGCCGTGGTTGTCGCGATGGCGCATGCGGCCGTCGAGCATGTAGGTCACGGTCTCGAAGCCGCGATGCGGGTGGTCGGGGAAGCCCGCCAGGTAATCCTCCGGGCGATCGGTGCCGAACTCGTCCAGCAGCAGGAACGGATCGAGGTCGGGCAGCTCCTGGCCGCCGATGACGCGCGTGAGCTTGACGCCGGCGCCGTCGGACGCGGCGCGGCCGCGCACCTTGCGCACCACGCGGGTGGAATCGAAGCGGGTGGGGGCCATGGCGGGCTCCTGTGGAGGGGACTCCCTCCATCATGGCGGCCCCACGGCGGCGCGGAAGCCCCGCCCCTGCAACGCTGCGGTCCCGCGCGCGAAGGCGGCCCCCGACCTACCTGCGCCGCAGCCGCCAGGCGCGGTGGATCCGCGGGTTGCGCGCGAAATCGGGAGGGATCGTCTCGCCGGTGATGTCCTCGCAGTGCGCGAACTCCGCCACCGCCTCCTCGTCCAGGCGGAAGCGCCGGTAGTTGTTGGAGAAGTACAGCACCCCGTCGGGCGACAGCCGAGCCACCGCCGCCTGCAGCAGGCGCACGTGCTGGCGCTGCATGTCGAAATCATCCGCGCGCGCGGAGTTGGAGAAGGTCGGCGGGTCGCAGAAGACCAGGTCGTACTCGCCCGTGTCCGCCTCCAGCCAGGCGACGGCATCCGCCTGCACCATCCGGTGCGCGTGACCGGCGAGCGTGCGGCCGTCGACGCGGTTGCCGCGCAGGTTGTCCGCCGCCCACTGCAGGTAGGTCGCCGACAGGTCGACGCTGGTGGTGCTGGCCGCGCCGCCCACGCCGGCGTGCACGGTGGCCGCGCCGGTGTAGCAGAACAGGTTGAGGAAGCGCCTTCCGCGCGCCTCGCGCTGCAGCCGCGCGCGCAGCGGGCGATGGTCCAGGAACAGCCCGGTGTCGAGGTAGTCGAACAGGTTCACGCGCAGACGCGCGGCGCCTTCGCGCACGGTGATGGACTCGCCGCGGCGCTCGGCCGCGCCGCCGGCGTACTTGCTGCCGCCCTTGCCGCGCGCCCGGACCTTGGTGGCGATGCGCTCGCGCGGGACGCCGAAGACCTCGCGCGCCGCCGCCAGCACTTCGCCGAAGCGGCGACGCACGTCGGCCTCGGGAATGTCGGCGGGCGCCGCGTATTCCTGCACGTGCAGCCAGGTCGCGTCGGGGTCGTCGGCCTCGGTATAGACGTCGATCGCGACTGCGTATTCCGGCAGGTCGGCATCGTAGGCGCGGTAGCAGGAGATGTCCTCGCGCACGCGCCAGGATTTCGAGGCCCGCAGGTTCTTGCGCAGCCGATTGGCCAGCATCTGCGCGCCGGCGCTCAGCGGGCGCGGGGCGCTGTCCTCGCGCAGCGGCGGCTGGACCGGATCGGCCACCAGCAGCGAGCACTCCAGCGCGCCGTTGAACAGCTGGTAGACCTTCTGCGGGCGCAGCCCGGTCGCGCGCGCGAGCTCCGGGTCGCCGCACAGCAGGCTGGCCCGCCAGTACGGCGCGATGCGCCGGAGCGCATCGCCCAGGCCGCGATACAGCTGGGCATCGGCGGCCAGGCGCGCGTCGTAGGGCGGATTGCTCGCGACCAGGCCGCGCAGCTGCGCCATCGGCTGCAGCGCGGCGACCTGGCGCTCGTCGAACTGGATCGCCGCGGCAAAACCCGCCACCTCGGCGTTCGCGCGCGCGGCGCGCAGCGCGGCCGGGTCGACGTCGCTGCCGAAGAACACCGGGCGCAGCGCTTCGCGGCCGGCCTGCTCGCGCCCCAGGGCTTCGGCGCGCAGCGCGTCCCAGGCGGCGAGGTCGAAGCCGCTCCAGCGCGACGGCGCCGTGCCGCCGTGGCGCAGCAGTCCGGGCGCGACGTCGGCGGCCATCGACGCCCCTTCCACCAGCAAAGTGCCGCTGCCGCACATCGGGTCGAGCAGCGCGCCGCCTTCGGCGTACACCTGCGGCCAGTGGCCACGCAGCAGGACCGCCGCGGCCAGGGTCTCCTTCAGCGGTGCGTCGCCCTGCGAGCGGCGCCAGCCGCGCCGGTGCATCGCCCCGCCGGCCAGGTCGACCGAGAGGATCGCGCGGCCCTTGCGCACCACCAGGTTGAGCAACAGGTCGGGCGACTCGAGGTCGACGTCGGGCCGCTCGCCGGTTTCGGCGCGCAGGCTGTCGACCACCGCGTCCTTGACCCGCTGCGCGGCGTAGCGCGCGTGGGTGATTCCCTCGCCGGACACGCGGGCATCGACGGCCAGGGTGCGCCCGGGCGCGAGGTGGGTGGCCCAGGGCAGCTCGGCGACCTTGCGGTAGAGCACGTCCTCGCTGTCGCAGGGAAATTCCGCGAGCGGCCACAGCACGCGGCTGGCCAGGCGCGACCACATCACCGCGCGCTGGGCGTCGGCCAGTTCGCCCTCGACGTTGACGCCGGAGACCGTGGCCGTGGCGCGCTCGCAGCCGAGCGCCATCAGCTCGTCGGCCAGCAGGTATTCCAGGCCCTTGCCGCAGCTTGCGAAGAACCTCACGGCGCGAGCGACCCGAGCAGTTCCGCGAACAGCGCGGCCGAGGCCTCCACGTGGCCGGACAGGCGATGGCCGTCGTCGACCAGCAGCAGCCGGTCGCCGCGCGGCGCGGCCCAGGCCACCACGTCGGCGGCGGGGATCAGCTCGTCGCCCCACCCGTGGATGATCGCGGTCGGCACCGGTGCCGCCTGCAGCGGATGCGCCGAGGCCAGGTTCACCGGCGGCGCCATCAGGAACAGCGCGCGCACCGGTGCCTGCAGCGAGACCGCCCCGGAGATCCACGCGCCGAGGCTCGAGCCGGCCAGCACCAGCGGGCCGTCGGCGGCGCGCGCCGCCACCAGCGCCCGGAGGTGGGCCAGGCGCGCGGCCACGTCACCGTGGCGGCCGAGCTCGCGCTGCGCGTCGAACGCCGTGTAGTCGGGGCGCTCATGGCTCCATCCGAGGCGTTCGGCCACGTCCGCGAGCGCGGTGACCTTGGTCGCGTCGGGGCCGCTTTCGAAGCCATGGGACAGGATGCAGTGGCCGCGAAGGCTCATGGTGTCGCCGGTACCGGGGGAACCGTGAATGCTAGCATCGCCGCCGTCTCCAGCCCGGGCCGCCACGTGCGCATCGACCCCCTGCCCTACGAACGCCTGCTGGACGCGCGGCCGCTGTCGCAGGTGGACCTGGTGGTGATCCACTGCACCGAGCTTCCGGACCTCGCCACCGCCCGCGAATACGGCGCGCGCGTGCTCTACCCGGCCAGCGGCACCGGCAACAGCGGCCACTGGTACATCGACCGCGACGGCCAGGTCGAGCGCTGGGTCGAGCCAGCGCGCATCGCCCACCATGTGCGCGGGTTCAATCCCCGCTCCGTCGGGATCGAACTGGTCAACAGCGGCCGATGGCCCGACTGGCTGGATTCGCGGCGCCAGGCGATGCACGAGCCCTATCCCGGGCCGCAGCTCGATGCGCTGTCGACACTCCTGCAGGCGCTGTGCGCGGAGCTGCCCGCGCTGCGCTGGATCGCCGGCCACGAGGACCTCGACGCGCAGCAGGTTCCCGCAAGCGACGACCCCGGCCTGCAGGTGCGCCGCAAGCGCGACCCCGGCCCGCTGTTCCCCTGGGACCGCATCCTCGCCGCCACCACCCTGCAGCCCCTCCTGTAGGAGCGGCTACAGCCGCTCCTGCAGGGGCGCGCAGGCCGCCGGTCATGGACCGCCGCCTATAATCGCCGGATGCCCCAGACCACCCCTGCCCCGGCCTCCGAACTCCTCGACCTGCTCACCCTCGAGCGCCTGGAGGACAACCTGTTCCGCGGCCAGAGCCGCGACATCGGCACCAAGTATGTATTCGGCGGGCAGGTGCTGGGACAGGCGTTGTCCGCGGCGCAGGCGACGCTGACCCAGCCACGCGGCGCGCATTCGCTGCACGCCTACTTCCTGCGCGCCGGCGACATCGACCATCCGATCGTCTACGACGTCGACCGGACCCGCGACGGCGGCAGCTTCTCCGTGCGCCGGGTCACCGCGATCCAGCACGGCAAGGTGATCTTCTTCTGCGCGGCCTCGTTCCAGGACGCGGAGCGCAGCGCCGAGCACCAGCTGTCGATGCCGGAAGTGCCGCGACCCGAGGACATCGAGCCCGCGCATGCGGTCCCGGACTCGGTGCTGGAAACCCTGCCGACCAAGGTGCAGCGCTGGCTCGACCGCAGCGGCCCGTTCGAATTCCGCCACGTCTATCCGCGCGACGAGCTCAATCCGCCCAAGCGCCCGCCCTACCAGCAGGTGTGGTTCCGCCTGGCCGAGAAGGTCGGCGACGCGCCCGAACTGCACCGGGCCCTGCTGGCCTATGCCTCGGACTTCCAGCTGCTGGGCACCGCCACCTTCCCGCACGGCATCAGCTACTACACGCCGAACGTGCAGATGGCCTCGCTCGACCATGCGCTGTGGTTCCACCGCCCGTTCCGCGCCGACGACTGGCTGCTGTATTCGATCGACAGCCCCAGCGCGCAGGGCTCGCGCGGGCTGGCGCGCGGCCTGATCTATGACCGCCAGGGCCGGCTGGTGGCCAGCACCGCGCAGGAAGGCATGATCCGCGTGGTGGGCGGCGACCCCGCGGCGCCGGCGGCGGCGGGCTGAGGACGTGCGCCAGGTCTTCTCCAGCCCGCGCATCGAAAACGTCGAGGCGGTCGCGCGGATGCTCACCGACGCCGGCATCGAGGCCCGGGTCAGCAACGGACGCTCCTATCGCGGCGCGATCCGCGGCAACTTCAGCTATCGCGACGGCGGCGGCGGTGCGCCGCGTCCGTCGGTCTGGGTGATCCGCTCGGACCAGCAGCCCGAGGCGCGGCGCATGCTGCGCGAAGCCGGACTGCTGCAGTCCCCGGCGCGCGGCCAGGGCTTCCTGCCAAGCGGCCAGGCGGCCGGTGCCGGTGCCGGCGCTGCCGCCGCCCAACCGGCGCGCGGCGGGGGCCGCTTCCGCTACGGTCTGCTGCTCGCGGTGGCGGTGATGGCGGCGCTGGCGATGCTCGCCTGGCGCGCCGGGCGCGACGACACCGCGCCCGCGGGCCTGGCAACGCCGACCGCCGGGCCATCGCCGGACGCGCCTGCGGCCCCGGCCGCATCGCCGCTCTCCGGCGTTCCCGACATCACCGCGCTGCCGGACACCGCCTTCGTTGTGGCGACGCCGCCCGCCCTGGCCGCGACCCTGGTCCGTTCGGAGCTGTCCGCTGCCGGCGACCCGCGCGCCTGCCTGTCCATCGACGGCGCGGACCCGGCGCCGGAGCTGCTGCGTGAGCTGGCCGCCGCCGGCCTCGACGTGCTCTCCGCCTCCGCCTGCGGGGACGATCGGGTCGCGGTGGCCGTTTCCGGCTACACCACCGACGGATCGGGCCGCGGCACGGTGCAGCTGGCGGTCGGCACCGCGCCGCCGCGGACGCTGGCGGTGCGGCGCGAGGGCCGGGACTGGCTGCTGGACGACGCGGCGCCCTGACCGCCGGTCACGTTCCGCGGCCGGCGCCGTCTGGATACGATCGGGTGCCAGCCCGGCACCGCCACGCGAGCCGCACATGACCGCCTGCGCCATCGACGCCCTCATCCACCGCGAGCTGCCGGCCGCCGCCGGCGGCTGCGAACAGGCCTATACGCGCATCATCGTCGCCAGCCAGAACACCGTGACCGCGGTGGCCCTGGCGATCACGCGCGATCCGACCGCCAGCGAGGACATCGCGCAGGAGGCCTTCCTGTCGGCCTGGCAGAACCTCAGGCGGCTGCAGAATCCGTCGAGCTTCCTGCCCTGGCTGCGCCAGATCACCCGCAACCTGGCCTTCGACCATCTGCGCCGGCACCGCAACCGCGCGATCGGCGGCGAAGCGGCGGAGATCGCGATCAGCCACGCGGCCGACCCCTCGCTCCTGCCCGAGGAGCAGCTGATCGACGCCGAGCGCGAGCGCATGGCGGCGGAGCTCATCTCCGAACTTCCCGAGGACAGCCGCGAAGTGCTGCTGCTCTATTACCGCGAAGGCCAGAACTCGCGCCAGGTGGCGGAACTGCTCGGCATGTCCGACGCGGCCGTGCGCAAGCGCCTGTCACGTGCGCGCAAGAGCCTGCGCGGCGACCTGCTGTCGCGCTTCGGCGACTTCGCGCGGGCCACGGCGCCGGGCACCGCGTTCGCCGTCGGCGTGACCGCGATGCTCGGCTTCAGCCGGCCGGCCGCCGCCGCCGGGTTCGCCAAGGTCGGCGGCAGCGTCATCGGCGGCGTGCTGGGCAAGGGCGTGCTGGGCACGGCCGGCGCGCTGGGCGGCGGGCTGCTCGCCGGCCTGGTGACCGCGTGGCTGTGCCGGAAGATGCTCACCGCCTATGCCGACGACGACGCCGAGCGCGCCGGGATCCTGCGGGTCTACCACACCTACATCTGGACCTCGCTGGTGGCCGTGGGCCTGACCCTCGCCGCGGCCTTCAGCTTCGACAGCCTGGTCGCGACCTACGCCCTGGCGCTGGCGGCGATCGCCATCCTCAACTGGCAGCTGCTGGGTCCGCTGGCCCGGGTGATGAAGCCGCTGCTGCGCCGCGACGCCATGCGCAATCCGGACGGCGCGCGCATGCGGCAGCTGCTGTACCGGCTGACCTTCGGCCCGAGCGGCGTGGCGATCAGCAACCTCGCCATCATCGGCGGGCTGCTGCTGCTGTATTTCAAGGGCTGAGGCCGCTCAACGCCCGCGCCCTCGCGGCACGAAAAAGCCCGCACCTGGCGGTGCGGGCCTGGAGGGGATGGCCGAGGCCACCCCTGTCCGACGGGAGCAAAGGCTCAGCGGCGCTTGCCCGCCTCGAGCTCCGCGCGGCTGAGGACGCCGTCGCGGTTGTCGTCCATCCACGCGAAGCGCTTCGACAGGCGCGGCATCTTCTCGTCGACCTCGACGCGGCTCAGCTTGCCGTCGCGGTTGAGGTCGGCGGCGGCAAACGCCTCGGCAAGGCGCTTCCCGCCTTCGGCGCGACGCTGCGCGCGCGTGCGCTCCTGGTGCGCGGCGACCTCGGTGCGGACGATGAAGCCGTCGCGATTGGCGTCGATCGCGTCGAAATCGACCGCTGCACGGCGGCCCATGCGCGGGCCGTCCGGGTATCCGTCGCGCATGCGGGGCGGGGCGTCGGCGGCGGCCGTTCCAGGCGCCGCGCGGCGCTCGGCCATGCGGGCGGCGTGGGCCTGGCGGGCTTCGTCGCGTGCCGCCTTCGCGGCGTCGAACTCGGCGCGGCTGACGCGGCCGTCGCCGTCGGCGTCCATGCGCTCGACGCCGCCCCACATGGCATGTCCGCCCGGGCCGCGGCGGCCGTGGTGGCCGGCGCCATGCCGGCCATCGCGCATCGGGCGCTCCGATTTGGCGTCGCGGGTGGCGTCGCCTGCGGCGGCCTTGGCGGGCGCGACGGACGGGGACTGGGCGGCCGCCATGCCGGCGACACCCACGGAAGCCAGCGCGAGGGCGGTGGCGAAGAACAGGGCATGACGCTTCATGCGTGACTCCTCTTTGCGGCAGCGACAGTGCTGCAGTGCCCCGTTCAACGCACGGCACCGCGCGACCGTTGACCGGCCGGCAACGGGGTTCAGCTCCCAGCCGGGTCGCGGCCGCTGCGACCGGGCGCAGTATCCTGCCCGCATGCATCGCGTCGCTTCCGCCTCCTGCGCAGCATGCCGGCCATGACCGAGCCGGCGGCGCTGCGCCTGTTCCATACCGCGGAACACCCCTGCGGCTACTGGCCCGAGCGCGCCGCGCGCGACCTGGTCCTCGATCCCGGCGACCCGCGCCTGGCCGAGAGCTATGCGCGCGCGCTGTCCTGGGGCTTCCGCCGCTCGGGGGACCTGGTCTACCGCCCGCACTGCCACGGCTGCCGCGCCTGCGTGCCGGTCCGCATCCCCGTGGACAGCTTCGTACCCGACCGCAGCCAGCGCCGCTGCCTCGCGCGCAATGCCGACGTGCAGGCGCGCATCCTGCCGGCGGGCGAGAACAGCGAGCGCTTCGAGCTGTATCGCCGCTACCTCACCGGACGGCACCCCGGCGGTGGCATGGACGACCACGGCAAGCCGGAATTCGCCCAGTTCCTGGTCGGCAGCTGGTCGCAGGGCCGCTTCCTCGAACTGCGTGCCGGTGGACGCCTGCTGGCGGTGGCGGTCACCGACCTGGTGGAGGACGCGCTGTCCGCCGTCTACACCTTCTACGATCCGGCGGACGCCGCACGCGGCCTCGGCACCCTGGCGATCCTCCACCAGATCGAATGGGCGCGCCGCGACGGCCGCCGCCACCTCTACCTTGGCTACTGGATATCGGGACACCGGAAGATGGACTACAAGCGCAGGTTCCAACCCCTCGAACAGTTCGACGGCCGCGCCTGGCAGCCGCTGTCGCGCGGTGGCGAGGCGTGAGTGCGCGACCGCTCGCGCGCCTGCACCGGATGCGGCCGGCCGCGCCGGAATCGCCCCGCATGGCGTCCGCCGGCAGGCGTGCAGCCTGGGCGCTTGCCGCGTGCGTCCTGCTCGCCGGCTGCGTGCGAGTGAACGTGCACGGTGATCCGGGCCAGGCGATGCAGCCGGCAACGCTGCGCGTGGCCACCTACAACGCCTCGCTGTATTCCGACGCGTCCGGCGGCCTGCTGCGCCGGCTCGAGGCCGGCGACGGCGACGCGCGCAAGGTGGCCGCGGTGCTGCAGCGCGTCCGCCCCGACGTGGTGCTGGTCAACGAATTCGACTTCGACCCGTCCGGCCGCGCCGCCGATGCCTTCCAGCGCGACTACCTCGAAGTACCGCAGGCCGGCGGCGGCGATGCGCTGCGCTATCGCTACCGCTATTTCGCGCCGGTGAACACCGGCGTTCCCAGCGGGCTGGACCTCGACCGCAGCGGCGACGTCGGCGCAGCCGGACCGGTGGACGGCGAGGACGCCGCCGCGGCGCGCGGGCGCGGCAACGACGCCTGGGGCTACGGCCTGCATCCCGGCCAGTACGGCATGCTGCTGCTGTCGATGCATCCCATCGACACCGCGGCCATCCGCACCTTCCAGCGGCTGCGCTGGAGTGCCATGCCGGGCGCCGCGCGCCCCGTGGATCCCGCGACCGGCGGACCCTGGCATGACGATGCCATCTGGTCGCAGCTGCGCCTGTCGTCGAAATCGCACTGGGACGTGCCGGTGCGCACGCCGCTGGGCACGGTGCACATGCTGGCCTCGCACCCCACGCCGCCGGTCTTCGACGGCCCGGAGGACCGCAACGGCGCCCGCAACCACGACGAGATCAGGCTGTGGACCGAATACCTCGGCGGCGGCCGCGCCGGCTGGCTGTGCGATGACGCCGGCCGCTGCGGCGGCCTCGATCCAGGCGCGCGATTCGTGATCCTCGGCGACCTCAACAACGACCCCGTCGACGGCGACGGCCGCCACGAGGCGATCACCGGCCTGCTGTCGCATCCGCGCGTGCTGCGCGCCGACCCGCCGGCCAGTGCCGGCGCGCGGCATGCCCAGGGCGCCGACCGGCCCGACCGCCGCGGTGACGCCGGGCATGCCACCGGCGATTTCGGGCCACGCGTCGGCCCGCTGCGGCTGGACTACGCGCTGCCCTCGAGCGGATTCCGCCTGCGAAATGCCGGGGTGTTCTGGCCGGCCCCGGGCACGGATGGCGCCGGGATCATCGACGGCACCGACCATCGCCTGATCTGGGTCGACCTCGCCAACCCGTGAGCCCGCGCGGGCGCGCACCCGGTGGCGCGCGTCGGCCGGTTGCGGCGCCTCTCAGGGCGCAGGCTTGCCGCCGGCGTCCCCGGCCGGGACGTCCTCCACGCCGGGCGATCCCGCGTCCGCACTCTCCGGCACCGCCTGCGCCGGCGCCTCCGCCGGCGGAGCGGACGGGCCGACCATCGGCAGCATCGGCAGCGGCGCGGCGGCCTCGTAGCTGCGCGGCCCGAAGCCGAACATCCCGCCGCTCTGCCGCGAGACGATCATGCGCACCATCGACGCGGGCACCATCAGTTCCAGGTCCACCTCCTCGCCGGTGGGCATGCGGCCCTTCAGCGTCATCTCGATCAGTGCGCCGGCGGTATCGACCTCGTCGCACGCGACGTGAGGCCCGACCACCGGGCTGTCCTGGATATAGGGCTTGATGGCATCCCCGAGCGCCTCCAGCGCCTGCGGGAAGAAGAACACGGCATAGCCGTTGCGACCTGTCATTGGCGGGCGGCTCCAGGAAGGGGGGCAGGCATCTTGGCAGACCTGCCGTCGGCGGCCCGTGCGATGGCGGGCCCGCGCGCCAGCGGCTAGCCTGTGTCCATGCGCCACCGCGACGCCATCCTCGTCAACACGCCGGACATCGAGATCTGGCCCGGCGGCCTGCTGCGCGCGCGCGGCAACCGCGACGCGCGCCTGCTGGCGCGGGCCCGCAGCGTGCTGCGGCGCAAGCGCGATGGCACCCTGCTGGCGGCCGACCTGGCCGAAGGCCTGCAGCCTCTGGTGCCGAGGCTGGCACGCGAACCCGGCCTCGACGCCGCGCTCCGCGCCCTGGCCCATGCACCGCGGCGGGCACGGCGCGCTGGAATCGATGCGGTGCCGACGCTTCCACCGACCCGGCTGGCGCTGTGCCTGGACGCGCTCGGCATCGACGGCGAGGCCTATGCCGGACGCACGGAGCTGGCCCTGCAGTCCGAGCCCGCGTGGCTGGCCCTGGCCGGGCGCGACCGCTACGGCCGCGCGCTCTGGCTGCGCGCCGACGCCGCCCTGGGCTGGCGGCGCCTGGTCGATGCGGCCGCCGGCGACGGCATCGTGCTGGAGGCGGTGTCCGGCTACCGCAGCCACGCCTACCAGGCCGGGATCGTCGAGCGGAAGCTGGCCCGGGGCCTGGAGATCGCGGAGATCCTGGCGGTCAACGCCGCCCCCGGCTGGTCCGAGCATCATTCGGGACGGGCGGTGGACGTCAGCGCGCCCGGCGAGCCGGCCGCCGAGGAGTCCTTCGAGGCCACGCCGGCGTTCGCCTGGCTCCAGGCCCATGCGGGCGGGCTCGGGTTCACGATGAGCTACCCGCGCGACAATCCGCACGGAATCGTCCACGAACCCTGGCACTGGCGCTACGACGGGACCGCGCGGACCGATTGAGATCGCGGCGCGCTGCGGCTACATTGACCGCAACGAACACCATCGCCGCCAGCCCACCCGCGCCCCGGCCGACGCGAGACGTCGCCCGGGGCGCGTTGCTGGCGGCAAACGCATTGCAGGAGACGCACGCGTGAACACCCGACCCAACATCACCATCTCGACGCTGGATGCCGAGCGGCTGGAGAGCCTGCTCGAGTCCCTCCCCGACGCCACCTTCCCCGGCCGGCAGGCGCTCGAAGCCGAGCTGCTGCGCGCCGACGTGGTCACGCCGAAGGAGATCCCGCCGACCACGGTGACCATGAATTCGACCGTGCGCTTCCGCGTCGGCCCGGACGAGACCTTCAAGCTGACCCTGGTCTATCCCCGCGACGCCGATGGCAGCCCCGACCGCATCTCCGTGCTCGCCCCGGTGGGCAGCGCCCTGCTCGGCCTGTCGCAGGGCGACGAGATGGAATGGCCCAAGCCGGGCGGCGGCAGCGTCAAGGTGCTGATCGAGGAAGTGACCTACCAGCCCGAGCGCGCCGGCGAACTCCACCGCTGAGCCAGGACGACGTCCGCGCGGGCCGCCTCAGCCGCCCGCGCTTCCCAGGACTTCACGCAGGAACGGCACCGTCACCCGGCGCTGTGCCGCCAGCGAAGCCCGGTCCAGGGCGTCGAGCTGGGCGGTGAGCCCGGCCAGGTCGCGCCCCGCACGCTTCAGCAACCACCCGATCGCGGCCTCGTCGAACTGCAGGCCGCGCCGGCGCGCGCGCAACCGCAGCACCTCGGCGCGCCCGGCGTCGTCGAGCGGCTGCAGCGTGATGCGGGCGCACTGCGCGAGGCGCGAGCGCAGGTCCGCCAGCCCCAGCGGCAGCGCGGCCGGAGCTGCGTCAGCGGCATAGAGCACGGCGACGCCGGCGGCGCGCGCGCGGTTGTGGAAATCGAACAGCGCGACTTCGTCGCCGCGGTCGCCGGCGATCGCCTCGAGTCCGTCCAGCGCGACCAGGTGCATCGCCTGCAGTCCATCCAGAGCCAGGGCCAGGCGGCCCACGGCCGCGGCCATCGGCAGGTAGACGGCGCTGGCGCCCCGGGATTCGGCCTCGGCGCAGGCCGCCAGCAGCAGATGGGTCTTGCCGGTCCCCGGACCGCCGTCGAGGTACAGCCAGTCCCCGTCGCCGGCAGCCAGCGCCCGCAGCTGCGCGAGCGCGCCAGCGGGCGCGCCCACGAAGGTGTCGAAACGCTGGTCCGGCGGATAGCGCAGCGCCAGCGGCAGCTGCCGGCTCACGCGCCGCCGCGGCGGGGCGCCGCCACCGGTGGACGCTCCATCACGGACCTCAGCGCAGCTGGAACTCGGGCGGCAGGCCGTCGAGGTTGGCACCCGACTCCACCAGCACCGAGCCGTCGAGCACGCGGCGGAAGCCGGCCAGGCCGGTCAGCAGGTCCAGTTCGAGTTCGATGCTGTTGGGCGTGGCCCGCAGCGGCCGCACCCCGCGCACCACCGAAGTCGACTGCAGCCAGGCCGCCAGGCGCACGTAGTCGTCGGCGCTGTTGATCCCGGTGACGACGATGTGCTCGACGCCCGGCTGGCCCACGGGGCTCGCCTTCGCATAGCGGCGCACCAGGGCGTTGGCCGCGCCGTCGGCGCCGGAGGCGATGACCCGTCGGGCCTGCGTGTCCTCCTCGGACCATGTGGCCAGCACCCGGCCGTTGTCGACGAAGGTCCAGTCCGCCTTCCAGCCGCCGCCGGCACGGTACAGCTTGCCGATCAGCTGCATCGGCGGGTTGTAGCGTGCCGACAGGCGCGCGACCGCGGCCGAATCACCGCGCCAGATCGCGCCGACGGCGGCACGCTCGGCGGCGCTGCCACCCGGCAGGCCCAGGCGGAAGCCGCGCTCCTGCGCCCGGTCGAGCACCGGCCTGGCGACGTTGTTCTGCCCCACGGCGACCAGGCGCGGCCCGGTGCCGTCGTCGATCGCCAGCCACAGCACCGGCTTGGGCCTGGGCTCCGGCCACACCGGCAGGCCGAGCGCGCCGGCGATGCCGTCGACATCGTCCTTGCGGAAGCGCACCACCAGGGTCGTGGTGTAGGTCGGCGAACCGGCGGCGGAGCGCCCCTCGTCCTGGCGGTAGTCGGAGTGCTCGACGAAATCGCCCGCGCGGCGGAGCTCGCGGGCCACGCCCGGGCGCCGCGACACGCCGGCATCGCCGGACAGCTTGCCCAGCACCTGCGCCAGCGCGCGCTGGTAGCCCGACTGCCGGGCCGATTCGGTCTGGCTGCCGACCGCCACCTCGGCCTCGTACAGGCCGCTGGCGCCCGCGCGGTCGCCTTCGACGCGCTGGGCCTGGGCCCAGCCGGCAGGCAGCAGCGCGAGGATCAGCGTGAGCAGCAACGCCTTGGGCATCGTCGTTCCCTGGAGCATGACAACGTGGAATGGTGCCGCACGGGCCGCGCCGCGTCCATGAAGACGGGCGCGGGACTGCTAAAATGAACGTTTCCATGCGCCGGCGAGCCATCGTGACCAGCCCCACTCCGCTGACCTACCGTGACGCCGGCGTCGACATCGACGCGGGCAATGAAGTCGTCGAACGCATCAAGCCGCTGGTGAAGCGCACCTTCCGCCCCGAAGTGATGGGCGGCCTGGGCGGCTTCGGCGCGCTGTTCGACCTGTCGGGCAAGTACCGCGAGCCCGTGCTCGTCTCGGGCACGGATGGCGTGGGCACCAAGCTGAAGCTCGCGCAGCAGCTGGGCCGCCACGACACCATCGGCATCGACCTGGTCGGCATGTGCGTGAACGACGTGCTGGTGCAGGGCGCCGAGCCGCTGTTCTTCCTCGACTACTTCGCCACCGGCAAGCTCGACATCGACACCACGGTGGCCGTGGTCGGCGGCATCGCCCGCGGCTGCGAGCTGGCGGGCTGCGCGCTGATCGGCGGCGAGACCGCCGAGATGCCCGACATGTACGGCCCCGGCGAGTACGACCTGGCCGGCTTCACCGTGGGCGCGGTGGAGAAGTCCGAGTTGCGCGACGGTGGCCGCGTCGCCGCCGGCGACGTGCTGATCGGCATCGCCTCGAGCGGACCGCATTCCAACGGCTACTCGCTGATCCGTCGCATCTACGACCGCGCCGGCCGGCCCGGCCACACCGACCTCGACGGCGTGCGCCTCGAGGACGCGCTGATGGCGCCCACCGCGCTGTACGTGAAGCCGGTGCTCGAGCTGCTGCGCGGCGCCGAGGGCGGCTCGATCCACGCCATGGCGCACATCACCGGCGGCGGCCTGACCGAGAACATCATCCGCGTGGTGCCCGAGGGCCTCGCCCTCGAGATCGACGCCTCGGCGTGGGCGCTGCCCGCGGTGTTCGACTGGCTGCAGCGCGAAGGCGCGGTGGCCCCCGAGGAAATGTGGCGCACCTTCAACTGCGGCCTCGGCTTCGTGCTGGTGGTCGACCCGGCGCGCGCCGGCGCTGTGGCCGCGGCACTGGACGCGCTTTCGCTCGCGCACCGGACGATCGGCACCGTGGTGCCCGCGCGCGACGCTGGCGCCCGCGTGCGCATCGGCTGATCGCCATGGCGGAGCGCACGCCGCGGCTGGCCGTGCTGGCCTCCGGCCGCGGCAGCAACCTGCAGGCGATGCTCGACGCGATCGCCGACGGCCGCCTGGACGCACGCGTGGCTGGCGTGTTCGGCGATCGTGCGAAAGCCCACGCGCTGCAGCGTGCGCGCGATGCCGGCATCGAGGCCGGGGCGCTGCGTCCGCGCGACTACGCCGGCCGCGACGAGTTCGACGCCGCGCTGTTCGCACGGGTGGCGGCGGTACAGCCGGACCTCGTGGTCTGCGCGGGCTATATGCGCCTGCTCGGCGCGGCGGCGCTGGCGCCCTGGGCGGGCCGCATCATCAACATCCACCCGTCCCTGTTGCCCGACTTCAAGGGCCTGGACACGCATGCGCGCGCGCTGGCCGCCGGCGTCGCTGAACACGGGGCCAGCGTCCATTACGTCACCGCCGACCTCGATGGGGGGCCGGTCATCGCCCAGGCGCGGGTGCCGGTGCACGACGGCGATGACGCGGAGGCGCTGGCGGCGCGCGTGCTCGACACCGAACATCCGCTGCTCGTGGGCAGCCTGCAGCTGCTCTGCGCCGGTCGCATCACCCTGCGCGACGATGCCGTCGAGCTCGACGGCAGGCCACTGGGCGCACCTCTTCAGCTGGCAGCCAACCGCCTGTTGTCATGATCCCGGCGGTATGAACACCGCCCCCCGCCTCCTGTCCACGGCGCTCGTTGCCGCGCTCACCGTCCTGCCCGCGCTGGCCGCCGGCGGGACGATGTCGGCCGTGCAGCAGCCGGCGCAAGCGGGCGGCAGCGTGCCCGGCGCCCCGGCGGCGGCTGCCAGCGAGGCCGCGGATCCGCAGCCCGTGCTGACACCGTTCGTCGCCACCTACGACGCATGGAACGGTGGAAAGCAGGCAGGCACCGCGACCATGCGGCTGGCACGCGAAGGCAGGCTGTGGCGGATCGACCTCGACGTCACCGGCAACCGGGGCCTGGCGCGCTGGGTCCGGCTGGACATCGACCAGGGCACCGTTTTCGACGAGGCCGGCGGCGACTACCGGCCGCTGCGCCAGGACACGCGCCGCAAGGCGCTGTTCATGGGCCGGCACATCGAGGGCGTGTACGACTGGACGTCCAGCGTCGCGCAGTGGAGCGGCGACCTCAAGGACGCACGCCGCCAGCCGGTCGCGCTGCGCGCAGGCGACAAGAGCGGACTGCTGATCAACCTTGCCATCGTGCGCGACGCCGCGCCGGGACGCGCGCTCCGCTATCGCTTCGTCGATGGTGGCCGCGTGCGCGACCACCAGTACGCCGTGGCCGACGCCACCGAGTACGTCGAGGTCGACGGCCTCTCGTACGACGCCATGCGTGTTTCACGGACCAATGGCGGCAATGATGAAACCATCTTCTGGGTGGCGCGTGGCGTGCCCACGCCCATCCGGATCCTGCAGCGCGAGAACGGCGAAGACGCCATCGACCTGCGCCTGGTCGCATACGAAGGAGCTCACTAGATGTTGGACACCACGTTGTTCCGCCGCCGCGTCGCGGCTACCGCCGCGATCGCCCTGCTCGCGCTGGCCTCCGCGCCGGCGCTTGCGATCAAGCCCTTCAGCGCCGACTACCAGGCGAACTACATGGGCATGCAGGCGACGGCGAAGATGAGCCTGGCCAGCGCCGGCAAGGACCGCTGGGAATACCGCATCGACATCGGCGGCATGGGCGCGGAGCTGGCCCAGAGCACGGTGTTCGAGGTCGAAGGCGACCAGTGGCGCCCGCTGAAGAGCGTGGACAGCCAGCGGGGCACGAGCGGGCTGGCCGCGATGCTGGTCAAGCGCAAGAGCGTCACCGCCGACTACGACTGGCAGCAGGGCGAAGCGCGCTGGACCGGTGACGTCAAGGAAGATCGCGCGGGTCCGGTCAAGCTGCGCACCGGCGACCTGGACGGCATGCTGATGAACCTCGTGCTGGTGCGGGACGTCGCCGCAGGCAAGCCGCTCGACTACCGCCTCGTGGAGGACGGGCGCGTCAAGCGCCAGCGCTTCCAGGTCGAAGGGACCGAACAGATCCAGGTCGGCGACAAGTCGCATGCCGCCACCCGCGTGGTGCGTCGCGACGGCAAGCGCGAAATCATCGCCTGGGTGGTGGATGGCCTGCCGGTGCCGGCGCGCGTGCTGCAGCGTCGCGACGGCAAGGACCACATCGACCTGAAGCTCACCGCGGTCAACTGACCGCGGTCGACCGCGGGCGACCGGCCCGCGGTCAGTCGATCCGGCTGATCCTGGCGCCGAGCCCGGACAGCTTGCGCTCGATGTGCTCGTAGCCGCGGTCGAGGTGGTAGATGCGGTCGATGACCGTCTCGCCCTCGGCCACCAGCCCGGCCAGGATCAGCGAGGCCGAGGCCCGCAGGTCGGTGGCCATGACCGGCGCGCCGCTCAGGCGCTCGACGCCGGTGACCGTTGCGCGGTGTCCCTCGATGTGGATGTCCGCACCCAGCCGCATCAGCTCGTTGACGTGCATGAAGCGGTTTTCGAAGATCGTCTCGTCGATGGTCGCCACGCCCTCGGCGATGCAGTTCATCGCCATGAACTGCGCCTGCATGTCGGTGGGGAACGCCGGATGCGGTGCGGTGCTGATGTCCACCGCGCGCGGACGGCGGCCACGCATGTCGACGGTGATGCGGTCGCCTTCGATGCCGATGTCGGCGCCAGCCGCGGTTAGCCGCTCGAGCACCGCGTCCATGGTGTCCGGACGCGCGTGGGTGATGGTCACGCGGCCACCGGTGATGGCGCCGGCCACCAGAAAGGTCCCGGCCTCGATGCGATCGGCCACCACCTCGTGGCGCGCGCCATGCAGCCGGTCGACGCCGTGCACGACGATGCGCGAACTGCCCGCGCCCTCGATGTCGGCGCCCATCGCCAGCAGGCAGTCGGCGAGGTCGACGATTTCCGGCTCGCGCGCGGCGTTGTCGATCACCGTGGTGCCCTGGGCCAGGGTCGCGGCCATCAGCACGTTCTCGGTCGCGCCCACGCTCACCATGTCGAAGACGACATGGCCGCCGCGCAGGCGACCCGCGCGGGCGTTGATGAAGCCGTGCTCGACGGTGATGCGCGCGCCGAGCGCCTCGAGCGCGCGGATGTGCAGGTCGACCGGGCGCGACCCGATCGCACAGCCACCCGGCAGCGCGACCTCGGCCGCACCGTGCCTGGCGACCAGCGGACCGAGCACCAGCACCGACGCGCGCATCGTGCGCACCAGTTCGTAGGGGGCGACGTGGCTGTCGACGCCGCGCGGATCGACGAGCACGTGGCTCCCGTCCGCGTCATGCGTGACCGCGGCACCGAGGCCGTCCAGCACCCGCGCCGTGGTCACCACGTCATGCAGGTGCGGGACGTTGCCGATCTCCACCGGCTCGTCGGCCAGCAGGGTCGCGCACAGGATGGGCAGGACGGCGTTCTTGGCGCCGGAGACGCGGACGTCGCCCTCGAGGGCCACGCCGCCAACCACCGCGATCTTCTGCATCAGGCGGGCCGGTGCTCGTCGGGGGTCAGGGTGCGCAGCGCGAGCGCGTGGATCTCGTTGCCCATCAGCGCGCCCAGGGTGGCGTAAACCATGCGGTGGCGCGCCAGCGGCAGCCGGCCGGCGAAGTCCGGGTGGACCACGACGGCCTCGAAGTGCACGCCGTCGTCGCCACGCACGTCGACCTCGGCGCCAGGCAGCCCCTGCTCGATGAGTTTACGGATGGTGTCTGCGTCCAAGGCGGCTCGTCCAGGTCATGAAGGGCACATGAGGCGGCCTCCCGGCCGCCCTGGAAAACCGGGGGAGCGGGGAGAAATCCGCGTAAGATGAACCGGTTAGCCTAACGGAAAAGGGTCCGGCCCGGTATGCCCGGAAGCAACGACCACCCCGCCAGCGCGCCCGACTTCGCGGCCAGCGGCCAGCGGGTCTTCGAGATCGAATGCCAGGGCCTGGCCGCCGTCGCGGCCCGCATCGACGGCGACTTCTCGCGCGCCTGCGCCCTGCTCCTGGCCTGCGGCGGCCGGGTGGTCTGCACCGGCATGGGCAAGTCCGGCCATGTCGCGCGCAAGATCGCCGCCACCCTCGCCTCCACCGGCACGCCGGCGTTCTACGTCCATCCGGGCGAGGCCGGGCACGGCGACCTGGGCATGGTCACCGACGCCGACGTGGTCCTCGCGCTCTCCTACTCGGGCGAATCCGACGAGGTGCTGCAGCTGCTCCCGGTGCTCAAGCGCCAGGGCAACGCGCTGGTGTCGATGACCGGCCGCCCCGGCTCCACGCTGGCGCGCGCGGCCGCCGTGCACCTCGACGTCAGCGTGCCGGCGGAGGCCTGCCCGCTGCACCTGGCACCGACCGCGAGCACCACGGCCTCGCTCGCCATGGGCGACGCGCTGGCGGTGGCCCTGCTCGAGGCGCGCGGCTTCACCGCCGACGACTTCGCGCGCTCGCACCCGGCCGGCGCGCTCGGACGCCGCCTGCTGCTGCACATCGCCGACGTCATGCACACCGGCGATGCCGTGCCGCGCGTGCCGGCCAGCGCGACCGTGAGCGAGGCCCTGGCCGAGATCAGCCGCAAGATGCTCGGCATGACCGCCGTCGTCGACGACGACGGCCGCCTGCTGGGCCTCTACACCGACGGCGACCTGCGCCGCAGCCTGGACGCGGGCATCGACGTGCGCACCGCGCCGATCGCCGACGTGATGACGCGCAGCCCGCGCACCATCGGCGCCGACGCGCTTGCGGTCGAGGCGGCGCAGCTGATGGAGGCGCACAAGATCGGCGGCCTCGTGGTCGTGGACGACGGGGGCCGCGTGGTTGGCGCCCTGAACATTCACGACCTGTTGCGCGCACGCGTGGTGTGATCCCGCGTTCATGCGCCCCGCCTACCCGCCCTCCCCGCCTCCCGAACTGCGCGCGCGCGCCGCGCGCATCCGCCTGGCCTGCTTCGACGTCGACGGCACCCTGACCGACGGGCGCCTGCATATCGCCAGCGACGGCACCGAGAGCAAGTCCTTCCATGTCCACGACGGCCTCGGCATCTCGCTGCTGCGCCGCGCCGGCATCGCGGTGGCCTTCATCACCGCGCGCAGCAGCGCGGCGGCCGAGATCCGCGCGCGCGACCTCGGCGTCGAGGTGCATACCGGCGTCAAGGACAAGCTCGCCTTCGTCGAAGGGCTGCGCACGCGCCTGGGCCTGGACGCCGACGCGGTGTCGTTCATGGGCGACGACCTGACCGACCTCGCGGTGCTTGCCGCCGCCGGCCTGGCCGCGGCGCCCGCCGATGCGCATCCTGCGATCCTGGCCAGCGTCCACTGGCAGTCGTCGCTTGGCGGCGGCGCGGGCGCGGCGCGCGAATTCTGCGACCTCGTGCTGGCGGCACGCGGCGACGCCGGCATCGCTGCCGACGCGGCCGGAGCAGGCCAGTGAACTGGCGCGGTGCGCTGATCCTGGTGTTGCTGGTGGCCGCCATCGCCAGCGGCTGGTCGGCCTGGCGCCAGGGCGCCGACGAGCCGGACGCCCTGGCCACCAGCGACCGCTCCGACTACGTGCTCGAGGACTTCGAACTGGTGTCGCTCGACAGCCGCGGGCAGGAAGCCTTCACCCTCCGCGCGCCCTGGCTGCAGCGCGACCCCGCCGATGAAACCCTGTCGCTGCGCGAACCCGTGTTCCTGCTGCCCGAGGAAGGCGGCGAGTACTACTGGGACCTGCGCGGCGACGCCGGCTGGATCAGCGCCGACAGCAGCGAGATGCGGCTCGACGGCAGCGTCGTCGCCGTCTCCGACCCGGCCGGCGGCCGGGCCATGCGCATGGAAACCGACGCCCTGCAGGTCTTCCCGGAGCAGCGTCGCGCACGCACCGATGCCGCCGTGACCATCACCCAGCCCGGCACTACAATGCAGGGCACGGGCATGGAAGCCGACCTGGCCGGCAAGCGCTTCCAGCTCACTTCCAAGGTCCAGACCCGCTATGTCCCCACGCGCCGCTAGCCTCACGACGCTCCTCGCCCTGGCCGCGGCCCTGGCCGCCCCGTCCGCGTGGGCGAAGTCGAGCGACCGCAACCAGCCGATGGACCTGACGTCCAACACCCAGGACTGCATGCTCGCCGACGACGGCGGCCCCTGCGTGTTCGCCGGCAACGTGCGCATCGTCCAGGGCACGCTCGACGTGCGCGCGGCCAAGGCCGACGTCCGCCGCGGCGGCGGCGACATCCAGCGCGTGATCCTCACCGGCGCGCCCGTGCGCCTGACCCAGGAGCTCGACGACGGCGGCTCGATCGACGCCAGCGCCAGCAACGTCGACTACGACCTGCAGACCGAGACCGTGGTCTTTACCGGCAATGCCGAGCTCAACCAGCCCGGCCGCGGCACCATGGCCGGCGGCCGCATCGTCTACAACATGGCCACCGGCCGCGTGCAGGGCGGCGGCCAGGACGGCCAGCAGATCCGCACCCGCATCCTGCCCAAGGGGGCCAGCACCGGCGGCCAGGGCGGCAACTGATGCTGGTCGCCGAGGGGCTGCGCAAGAGCTACCGGCAGCGCGAGGTCGTGCGCGAGTTCGGGCTGACCCTCGACGCCGGCGAGGTCGTCGGCCTGCTCGGCCCCAACGGCGCGGGCAAGACCACCTGCTTCTACATGATCGTCGGCCTGGTGCCGGCCGACGCCGGCCGCATCGTGCTCGACGGCCGCGACATCACCGGCGAGCCGATGTATCGCCGCGCGCGCCTCGGCGTCGGCTACCTGCCGCAGGAACCGTCGGTGTTCCGCAAGCTGAGCGTGGCCGACAACATCATGCTGGTGCTCGAGCTGCGCGAGGACCTGGACCGCAAGGGGCGCGAGACCGAACTCGCGTCGCTGATGGACGAGCTGCAGGTGGCGCACGTCGCCGGCCAGGCCGGTGCCAGCCTCTCCGGCGGCGAGCGCCGCCGGGTCGAGATCGCGCGCGCGCTGGCCGCGCGCCCGCGGCTGATCCTGCTCGACGAACCCTTCGCCGGCGTCGATCCGATCTCGGTCGGCGAGATCCAGCGCATCGTGCGCCACCTCAAGAACCGCGGCATCGGCGTGCTGATCACCGACCACAACGTGCGCGAGACCTTGGGCATTTGCGACCGCGCGTATATCCTCAGTGATGGTGGCGTGCTCGCGCAGGGGGCTCCGGACGCGCTGCTGGCCAATCCGGACGTGCGCCGGGTCTACCTCGGGGATTCCTTCCGGCTGTGAGCCGGGGGCACGTCCCCGTCGACAGGGGAACGTCGTGAAGCCTCGCCTTCAGACATCGCTGGGACAGCAACTGGTACTGACGCCACAGCTGCGCCAGGCCCTGCACATGCTCCAGCTGTCGATGCCCGAGCTCGAGGCCGAGATCAGCGACGCGGTCGAGAGCAACCCCCTGCTGGAGTGGGACGACTCGGCGCCGGTTCCGACGCCTGGCGATCCGCCGGGCACGGATGGCGAATCCGCGGAGACGCGACACGAGGAACGCACCGGGGCCCACGAGGACCCGTGGGACGACCACCGCGACGTGGCCTGGGCCGAGAGCGGGCGCGGCGGCGGCGAGGATCCCGATGGCGACGCGTCCGAACGCATCGCCCAGTCGGAAACCCTGCGCGACCACCTCACCTGGCAGCTCAACCTCAGCCATCTTTCCCCGCGCGAACTTGCCATCGGCGAAACGCTGGTCGATGCCATCGACGACGACGGCTACCTGCGCGAGCCGCTGGCGGCCATCGCCGAAGCGCTGGCGCCGGAACTGGACTGCAGCGAGGCCGAGATCGCGCTGGTCCTGCGCCGCGTCCAGGGCCTGGACCCGACCGGCGTCGGCGCGCGCGACCTCGGCGAGTGCCTGCTGCTGCAGCTCGACGCGCTGCCCGGCGACACGCCCGGGCGCGGCATCGCGCGGCGCGCGGTGTCGACGCTGATCGAACGGCTTGCGCGGCTGGGCGAAGCCGGAATGGCCGACGCGCTTGGCTGCAGCCTGGAAGACGCGGTCACCGCCCTGCACCTGATCCGCGGACTCGACCCGCGCCCCGGCGCACGCATCGGCGGCATGCCGCAGGACACCTACGTCGTGCCCGACTGCGTCATCACCCGCCAGGGCGGCATGTGGAAGGTGGCGCTGGCCGGCGGCCGCCATTCCAGCCTGACCATCCACCGCGGCTACGAGCAGATGCTGCAGCACGCGGCCGGGGCCGACGCCGGCTACCTGCGCGGCCGGCTGCAGGAGGCGCGCTGGCTGCTGAAGAACATCGAGGCGCGCGGCGAGACCCTGCTCAAGGTGGTGCACTGCCTGGTGCGCGAGCAGTCGGGCTTCCTCGAGTTCGGCGACAAGGCGCTGCGCCCGCTGACCCTGCGCGAGGTGGCTGCGCAGATCGGCATGCACGAGTCCACCGTCTCGCGCGCGGTGGCGCGCAAGTACGTGCACACGCCGCGCGGCACGATGCCGCTGCGCGCGTTCTTCGCCTCGGGCATCGACACCGGCGGCGGCGGCGAGGCCTCGAGCACCGCGATCCAGGACATGATCCGCCGCCTGGTCGAGGCCGAGGACCCGCGCAAGCCGCTGTCCGACGCGCGCCTGGCCGAACGCCTCAAGGACGGCGGCGTGCCGGTCGCGAGGCGCACCGTGGCGAAATACCGCGAAGCCCTGAACATCCCTTCATCGCACGACCGCGTGCGCATCGCCTGAGCACCGCCCCGCCGCTTCCCGGCCTCCGGGGGCTGGGTTAACCTGTCCGTGACAACCGCGACATCGCCATGGGCGATGCTGTGGACCCCACGAGAGAGGAGGTTTGCGATGCTCATCGAGACCCACGGCCAGCAGATGGATGTCACGCCCGCGCTGCGCGACTACGTCGAGACCAAGCTTGGCCGGCTTTCGCGGCTCTACGATCCGCCGCTGCAGGTCCGCACCCAGCTGAGCCTGGACAAGCCCGACCATGTCGCCGAGGCCACGCTCAGCGTGGGCGGCAAGACCCTGCACGCCGATGCGCGCGCGGTCGACATGTACGCGGCGATCGATCTCCTGGCCGACAAGCTCGACCGGATGCTGGTGAAGGAGAAGAAGAAGATGATCGACCAGCACCGCCGCGGCGGGAACCCGGTGCGCGACGGCGAGTTCGGCTGACCCGCGGCCGCGACGGAAGCACGACGTCATGCCGTATACCGACCTGCTCACGGCCGCGCGCATCGTGCAGGTCGTGGAGCCGGGCGGGCGCGACCAGGTGCTGGACGCGGCCGCCCGCCTGCTCAGCGGCGGCTCGCCGGACTGGACCCAGGCGATCGCCGACGGCCTGCGCGCACGCGAGGCCATCGGCAGCACCTCCATCGGCCGTGGGGTGGCCATCCCGCACTGCCATACCGCCGCCTGCCGCGTTCCGGTGGCGGCCTTCCTGCGGCTGGCCGCGCCGGTCGACTTCCGCGCCCACGACGGCCAGCCGGTCGACCTGGTGTTCGCGATGGCGGTGCCGCAGGGCCATGCGCAGCAGCACCTGGACACGCTGTCCGAGCTCGCCGGCCAGTTCGCCGACCCCGGCTTCCGCGACGCGGTCCGCGCCGCCCGCGACATCACCGCGCTGCGCGCGCTGCTGCTGCGCCTCGACGTGAGCGCATGAACGCCGCGATCACCGCCCGCGAACTCTACGAACAGCTGCGCGAGCGCCTCGCGCTGCGCTGGGTCGCCGGCCAGTCCGGTGCCGCCCGCCAGCTCGAGGCGGTCGATACCGTGGCCCGCCGGCCCTCGCTGGCCGGCTACCTCAACATCATCTATCCCAACAAGGTGCAGATCCTCGGGACCGAGGAGCTGGCCTGGCTGGACGGCCTGGAGCCGCGGCAGCGCTGGGAGACGCTGGAGAAGATCCTGCAGTTCGGGCCGCTGGCGCTGGTGGTGAGCAAAGGCCAGTCCTGCCCCGAGGACCTGATCGAGATGGCCGAGGAATCGGGCATCGCGCTGTGGTCCTCGCCGCGCCGCGGCCACGAGCTCTACAGCGTGCTGCAGTACCACCTGGCCGGCGCCCTCGCACGTCGCACCACCCTGCACGGGGTGTTCATGGAGATCTACTCCATCGGCGTGCTGATCACCGGCGAATCCGGCACCGGCAAGAGCGAGCTCGCGTTGGAGCTGGTGACCCGCGGACACCGGCTGGTCGCCGACGATGCGCCGGAGTTCGCGCAGATCGCGCCGGACGTGCTCGATGGCACCTGTCCCGAGCTGCTGCAGGACCTGCTCGAACTGCGCGGCCTCGGCGTGCTCAACATCCGCGAGATGTTCGGTGACACCGCGGTGAAGCGGAACAAGTACCTGCGCCTGATCGTGCACCTGGCGCGCCCCGAGGACAGCCGCGAATCGAGCGATGCCAGCGGCATGGTGCGGCTGACCGGCGACCTCGGCTCGCGGCGCGTGCTCGAACTCGACGTGCCGATGATCACCTTGCCGGTGATGCCCGGCCGCAACCTGGCGGTCCTGACCGAAGCCGCCACCCGCGTGCACATGCTGCGCGCCAAGGGCGTCGATCCCGCCGCGGCCTTTCTCGCGCGCCACTCGCACTTCCTCGAACGGGGCACGGCATGAGCACGCCCGCGAACACGGACGCGCCCGCGGACGCGACCGCGACCGCGACCGCCGCCAGTAATGCGCTGGTCATCGTCAGCGGCATGTCGGGCAGTGGCAAGACCGTCGCGCTCAACACCTTCGAGGACCTCGACTTCTACTGCGTCGACAACCTGCCGGCGGAGCTGCTGCCCGACTTCGTGCGCAGCGCCACCCATCCCGAGCGCGCCTCGCAGAAGCTCGCCGTGGGCATCGACGTGCGCAGCCGCGGCGACCTCGCCAACCTGCCCGAGTGGCTGTCGGCGGTGGGCGCCCTGGGCTTCGACCCGAAGCTGGTCTTCTTCGACACCGCCGACAACGTCCTGCTCAAGCGCTATGCCGACACCCGCCGCCGCCATCCGCTGACGCGGCTGGGCCTGGCGCTCTCGGACGCCATCGCGCTGGAGCGCCAGGTGCTGCGTCCGCTGCGCCAGCTGGCCGACGTCACCATCGACACCAGCGAGCTCAACGTCCACCAGCTGCGCCACCGGGTGCTGACCGAACTGGGCCTGGCGATGGACTCGTCGCTGTCGCTGCTGTTCGAATCCTTCGCCTACCGGCGCGGACTGCCGCCGGACGCGGACTTCGTGTTCGATGCGCGCGCCCTGCCCAATCCGCACTGGGACCCACGGCTGCGCCCGCTGTCGGGCCGCGACGGCCCCGTGCGCGACTACTTCGAAGCGCCCGAACAGGCCGACGTCGGCGAGTTCCTGCGCCAGGTGAACGCATTCCTCGATGCCTGGCTGCCGCGCATGGACTCGTCCACGCGCAGCTACGTGACCGTCGCCTTCGGCTGCACCGGCGGCCGCCACCGCTCGGTCTACCTCGCCGAAGCCGCGGCCGCCCACGCGCGCCGGCAGGGCTGGAACGAGGTCGCCACGCACCACCGCGAACTCGACTGAGAACTCGACTGAAGTCCGGAAACGTTGCCGCGCGCGCACGCGGTGCTTCCGGACCGTCATGCGGCTCTGTTAATTTGTCCCGATGGCCGTCGGAATCCTGCTCGTCACGCACCTGGGTATCGGCACCGCGCTCGCCGCGGTGGCGGGCCGGCTGCTGGGCACGCTGCCGCTCCGCGTCGAGGTGTTCGAGATGTCCTACGACGCCGACCCCGCCGCCGCCCTGCCCGCCGCCAGCGCCGCGCTGCGCCGCGCCGACGGCGGCGAAGGCGTGCTGGTGCTGACCGACCTCTATGGCGCCACGCCGGCGAACCTCGCCGCGCGCCTGGCGCAGCTCGGCACCCCGGTCCGGCGCGTGTCTGCGCTCAGCCTGCCGATGCTGCTGAGGGTCCTGAACTATCCCGAGCTTCCGCTCGACGCGCTGCCGGCGGTGGCTGCCGCTGGCGCGCGCAACGGAGTCCTGCACGATGACGCATGAGGCACGCCGGCCATGATCGAACGCGAACTCGTCGTCTCCAACCGGCTGGGCCTGCACGCGCGCGCCACCGCGAAGCTCGTGCAGCTGCTGTCGGGCCATGACGTCAACGCGACCCTGACCGCCAAGGGACGCGAGGTCAACGCCAAGAGCATCATGGGCGTGATGCTTCTGGCCGCCGGCGCCGGCACCGCGGTGACCCTGCGTGTCGAGGGCGCCGACGAGGCCGCGGCCGCCGAGGCCGTCAGCGCGCTGTTCGAGCGGCGATTCGACGAGGACAGCTGATGCGCCGGCAGTTCCCCGGCCACGGTGCCTCGCGGGGCAACGCGCTCGGGCGCGCGCGCGTGCGCCAGCCGCACGCGCTGGAGGTGGCCGAGGAGCGCATCGCGCCCGGGCAGGCCGCGGCCGAGGTCGCGCGCCTGCACGAGGCCATCGACATGGTGCGCGAGGAACTGCGCGACCTGCGCTCGCGCCTGCACGGCGCGCTGGCGCACGAGGTCGGCGAGTTCCTCGACCTGCACGCGCTGCTGCTTGACGACCCGGAACTTCTGCAGGGCCTCGACGGCCTTATCGCGAACGAGCTGCACGGCGCCGACTTCGCGCTGCGCGTGCAACGCGACCGCCTGGCGGCGGTGTTCGAAAGCATGGACGACCCCTACTTCCGCAGCCGCGTGGAGGACATCGACCACGTCATCGGCCGCATCCACTCGGCGCTGCACCGCCACGATGCGCAGGTCACCGGCGTGGCCGGCGAGATCCTGGTCTCGGACAGCCTGGCGCCGTCCGAGGTCGCACGCCTGCACGCGCGCGGCGTGCTCGGCATCGTGACCGCGGGCGGCAGCATGCTTTCGCATACCGCGATCCTGGCGCGCAGCCTGCACCTGCCGCTGGTGGTCGGTTCGCCGCAGGCGCTGTCGCTGGTCAACGACGGCGACGTGGTGATGATCGACGGTGCCACCGGCCTGGTGATCGTCGATCCGGACGCCGACGACCTGCGCGCGCACCGCGAGCGCGTGCGCGAGGGCAAGCGCGAGCGCCGCCAGCTGCACCGCCTGCGGCGCGAACCCTCGCGCACCCTCGACGGCGTCGACATCCGCCTGTACGCGAACGCCGAGACGCGAGAGGACGTCGCCGAGGCGCACGCGCTCGGCGCCGCGGGCGTCGGGCTGTACCGCACCGAGTTCCTGTTCCTGCAGCGCAACGAGCTGCCGTCGGAGGAGGAGCAGTTCGTCGCCTACCGCGACCTGGTGCTGGGCATGACCGGGCGCACTGCGACCATCCGCACGCTCGACGTCGGCGCCGACAAGTCCGACGGCAGCGGCCTGGCCCTGCCCTACGAGCCCAATCCCGCGCTCGGCGTGCGCGGCGTGCGCCTGGCGCTGCGCCGGCGCGACGTGTTCACCACCCAGCTGCGCGCGATCCTGCGCGCGTCCGGCTACGGGCCGATCCGCATCCTGCTGCCGATGGTGGCGCAGCGCGAGGAGGTGCTGGCGGCGCGCCGCCTGCTGCGCACGGTCGCCGCGCGCCTGCGCCGGGAAGGCCATGCGGTCGCCGAGGGCATCCCGCTCGGCGCGATGATCGAGGTCCCGGCCGCGGCGATCGCATTGCCGGCGATGATCGACCTGCTCGACTTCATGTCGATCGGCACCAACGACCTCGTGCAGTACCTGCTGGCCGCGGACCGCGGCAACGATGCCCTGGTCGACCTGCACAGCCCCCTGCATCCGGCGGTCGTGCTGCTGCTGCACCAGGTCATCGGCACCGCCCGCGCGCACGGCAAGCCGGTGGCGGTCTGCGGCGAGATGGCCGGCGATGCCGTGTTCACCCCGCTGCTGCTCGCGCTCGGGCTCGAGGAGTTCAGCCTGCATCCGGGCACGCTGCTCGAAGTGCGCCAGGCGGTGCGGGCGCAGGACCTGGCCGGCCTGCGCGCGCGCCTCACGGAACTGCTGCGCGCACGCGACCACGCCGGCATCGCCCGCTGGCTTGCCCGGAGCACCGGAGAACCATGAGCCGCACAGACGCCCTGCGCGACGTGGTCGCCCCGCACGTGGTGGCCGACGCGGATGCGATCCGCGTCGGGTTCATCGGCGCGCGCCCGTTCCGCCACTGCGTGGTCGAGGACTTCTTCGCGCCTGCGTTCGTGCACGACCTGCTCGCGCGCTTCCCGGGTTTCGATCGCGGCAACGCCCTCAACGAGGACGGCGTCGCCGGCGGGAAGTCGACGGTGGAGCGCATCCGCGGCCTTGGCGGCGCGTATGCGGCGCTCGACGCCTGCATCCAGACGCCGGCCTTCCTCGGCCTGATCGAACGGCTGACCGGCATCGACGGGCTGCTCTACGACCCCGACTACTTCGGCGGCGGCACGCACGACAACCGCGATGGCCAGGCGCTCGACACCCACATCGACTTCAACCACCACCCCGCCACCGGCTGGCATCGACGGCTGAACCTGATCGTCTACCTCAACCCGGAGTGGGACGCGGCCTGGGGCGGTGCGCTGGAACTGCGGCGCGACCCGCATGATCCGGAGAACGACGAGGTGGTCGCGATCGCGCCGGCGTACAACCGCTGCGTGATCTTCGAGACCACCGAGCACAGCTGGCACGGTTTTCCGACGATCCGGCTGCCCGCGGGCAGGGAGTCGCTCAGCCGCCGGTCGGTGGCCCTGTACTTCTACACGCGCGAGCGGCCCGCCGACGAAGCCGCACCCGCGCATTCGACGGTCTACGTCGACCGCCCGCTGCCGCCCCACCTCGCGGCCGGACACGAGCTGGACGCGTCCGACATGGCCACGCTGCACGAGCTGCTCGCGCGCCGCGACGGCCACGTGCGCCGCTTGTATGGCGAACTGCACGCGCTGCAGGCGCAGCTCGACGCGACGCCCGCCAGCCGCGTGCTCGGCGCGGCACGCCGCATGCTCGCGCGACTGCGCCGCTGAACGAGCGCACGGGCTGGGCAGCGCCGGGCGCGCGGGCGATAATGCGCGCATGAACGCCTGACCCTGTCGCGCATCCGTCGCGCGACGCGCCCACCGGAAGATCCATGGCCGAAGCCGTCCGCCACGACAAGACCGCGCGCCAGCTGCGACTGCTGTCGGATGCGCTCGACAGCGGCCGCCTGGGCCCCGTCCGCCGGCTGATCAACACGCTGGCGCCGGCCGAGATCGGCAACCTGCTGGAATCGCTGCCGCCCGACCGCCGGATGGTGGTCTGGGGCCTGGTCGATGCCGAGGACGACGGCGAGGTGCTGGTGCACGTCGGCGACGAGGTGCGCGAAAGCCTGATCGCCGACATGGATCCCGACGAGATCGTCGCCGCGGTCGAAGACCTCGACATCGACGACCTCGCCGACCTGGTCGAGGACCTGCCCGAGGCCGTCACCGGGCAGATCCTGCGCTCGATGGACCGCGAGAACCGCGAGCGCCTGGAGCAGGCGCTGTCCTATGAGGAAGACACCGCCGGCCGCCTGATGAACCCCGACGTGGTGACCGTGCGCGCGGACACCACGGTCGACGTGGTGCTGCGCTTCCTGCGCCTGCGCGGCGAGCTGCCCGAGAACACCGACCACCTGTACGTGGTCAACCGCCGCCACCAGCTGCTGGGCTGGGTCGCGCTGCAGAAGCTGGTCACCAGCGAACCGGGCGCCCCGGTCAACAAGCTGATCGACGACGAACTCACCGCGATCCACGCCGGCGAGTCGGCGGAGTCCGTCGCGCGGCAGTTCTCCGACCACGACTGGGTCTCCGCGCCCGTGGTCGACGAGGGCAACGTGCTGCTCGGCCGCATCACCATCGACGACGTGGTCGACATCATCCGCGAGCAGGCCGAGCACCAGGCGCTGGGCGCCGCCGGCCTGGACGAGGACGAGGACCTGTTCTCGCCGGTGAAGCGCGCCGTGCGCGGACGCATCGTCTGGCTGGGCGTGAACCTCGCCACGGCCTTCCTCGCCGCCGCGGTGATCGGGCGTTTCGAGGCGACGATCGAGCAGATCGTGGCGCTGGCGGTGCTGATGCCGATCGTGGCCGGCATCGGCGGCAATGCCGGCATGCAGGTGCTGACCCTGATGGTGCGCGGCCTGGCGCTGGGCCAGGTGGGCGCGAGCAACGCGCGCCTGCTGCTGTGGAAGGAAGTGCGCGTGGCGCTGATCAACGGCCTGCTGATCGGCGGCTTCGTCGGGCTGGTCGCCTTCGCCTGGTTCCGCGACTGGATGCTGGGCCTGGTGATCACCGCGGCGCTGGTGATCAACTTCGCCTCGGCCGCGCTCGCCGGCGTGCTGGTGCCGCTGGCGATGAAGCGCGCCGACGTCGATCCCGCGGTGGCCGGCGGCGTGGTGGTGACCGCGGTGACCGACGTGGTCGGCTTCTTCAGCTTCCTCGGCCTGGCCACCGTCATCCTGCTGCACTGAGGCCGCACCTTCCCTGCGGCAACCGCGGCGACTGCGGCGACTGCGGCGACTGCGGCAACTGCGGCAACGCTCGGGACTGCAGGAGCGGCTATAGCCGCGATCCGGGGCCGCGGTGCGTTCCCGAAATCCGTTCCTGCGGTCCATTCCCGGTGATCCGCGGCAATCGCAGCTGTGGCTGCTCCTGCAGGAGCCGTGAGCCTGCAGGCGGCGGGCGGCCGGGTCAGGCCAAGAGGGCTTCGAGCACCGCCATGCGCACGGCGACGCCGTTGGCGACCTGCCGCAGCACCAGCGACTGCGGGCCGTCGGCCACCTCGTCGCTGATCTCGACGCCGCGGTTCATCGGTCCCGGATGCAGCACCACGGCGTCCGGCGCGGCGCGGCGCAGGCGGGCCGCGGTCAGCCCGTAGTCGCGGTGGTAGGCCTCGAGCGACGGCACCAAGCCTTCCTCCATCCGCTCGCGCTGCAGGCGCAGCATGAACACCGCATCCACGCCGTCGAGCGCGGCGTCCAGGTCGCTGCCGACGCGGCAACCGGACAGCGTGGCGTCGTCGGGCAGCAGGCTCGCCGGACCGCAGGCGCGGACCTCGCCGATGCCCAGGGTGCGCAGCGCATGCAGCTCGGACCGCGCCACCCGCGAATGGCGGATGTCGCCGACCACCGCGACCTTCAGCCGCGCGAAATCCGCCCCCTTGGCCTGGCGCAGGCTCAGCACGTCGAGCAGGCCCTGCGTGGGGTGCGCGCTGCGGCCGTCGCCGGCGTTGATGACCGCCGTGCCCGGCTGCGCGGACGAGGCCAGCATGGCCGCGGCGCCGTCCTCGCGGTGGCGGACGATGAAGCCGCGCACGCCCATCGCCTCGATGTTGCGCAGCGTGTCGAGCGGGGTCTCGCCCTTGCTGGTCGACGAGGTGGACGCGTCGAAGGCCAGCACGTCGGCGCCGAGGCGCTGCGCGGCGCGCTGGAACGACAGCCGCGTGCGCGTCGACGGCTCGAAGAACAGGGTGCAGGTGGCGATGCCCGCGAGCGCCCCGCGCGGATCGGCGGCGCCCTGGCCGTCGAGGAAGGCCTGGGCGCGGTCGAGCAGGGCCACCAGCGTCGCGCGCGGCAGGCCTTCGAGGGTGAGCAGGTGGCGCAGGCGCCCGTCGTCGGTGGTCTGCAGGGTCATGCCGGGGCGTCCGGGGACGTGGAATCGGGATCGATGGCGACCGCGTCGCCGGGCGAGGCCAGCCAGCGTTCGACGATGATCGCGGCGGCCACGGCGTCGAGCGCGGCGGCGTCGCGGCGACGGCGCCGGCCCTCGGCACGGTCAACGGCGAAGCGCTGGGCCGCTTCGATCGAGCTGGAGCGCTCGTCCACCATCACCACCGGCAGGCGGTAACGCCGGCCCAGCTCGCGTGCGAAGGCCCGGGCGCGCGCGCGGATCGGCTGGTCGCCACCGTCGAGCGTCATCGGATCACCGACCACGCAGCCATCCGGCCCCCATTCCTTCAGCAGGCGCTCGACCGCCGGCCAGTCGACGTGGTCGGCGTGCACGTCGACCACGGCCAACGCACGCGCACCGTGGCCGAAGGCGCTGCCCACGGCCACGCCGATGCGGCGCGCGCCGACGTCGAACCCGAGCACGGTGCCGTCGGCGCGGATCGTGGCCATCAGGCGTGCCCGGCGTAGTCCGGCATGTGCGCCATGTCGACGCCGATGCGGCCGGCGGCGGCCTGCCAGCGTGCCTCCAGCGGCAGTGCGAACAGGATCTCCCCGTCGGACGGCACGGTCAGCCAACTGTTCTCACCCAGTTCGGCCTCGAGCTGGCCCGCGCCCCAGCCGGCGCAGCCCAGCGCGACCACGGCACGCGCGGGACCTTCGCCGCGCGCCATCGCCTCGAGCACGTCGCGCGAGGTGGTCACGCGCAGGTCGTCGGCCACGCTCAGGCTCGAGTCCCAGCCGTGCGCACCGTCGTGGATGACGAAACCGC
Source organism: Luteimonas sp. MC1895 (assembly GCF_016457215.1). Lineage (NCBI taxonomy): Bacteria > Pseudomonadati > Pseudomonadota > Gammaproteobacteria > Lysobacterales > Lysobacteraceae > Luteimonas > Luteimonas sp. MC1895. The sequence continues at coordinate 1,122,832 of NZ_JAEMDY010000001.1, read as the reverse complement.
GCTCGGGATGCACGGGGCCGCCGGCAAGCACCGGCGTGGCGCACAGCGCCGCGTCGCCGCAGGGAATGCCCATCTGCGAGAAGACCTCGCCCAGGGTGTAGTCGGAGCGGCGGTTGACGACCACGCCCATCGCGCCGTCGGCGTCGTGCTGGCACAGCAGCGACACCGTGCGCTCGAAGTTCGGATCGGCCAGCGACGGCAGCGCGACCAGCAGCTGGTTGGCGAGCGGGGTGGGCTGGGTGGACATGGGGTCATTCTAGCCAGTGCCGCGGCCTCGCGCCCGGCCGCGGCTACCATGGCCGCCACGCCACCGCCGCGGATCCACCATGCCCACAGCCGCCCCGCTCCCGCGCGACGAACGCGCCTTCATCGTGCTGCTGGCCGTGCTGCAGGGCGGCCTGATGTACCTGGCGCAGAAGGGCCACGCCGGCGGCTGGTGGCCCTTCGCCGCGCTCTCGGGCCGGGTCTGCTGGTACACCCTGGTGCTGGCGGTGCCGACGATGATGGCGCTGAGCGTGGTGCGCCTGCGCGACGCGCGCTTCTGGCAGCAGGCCGCCGGAGCCACCGTGGTGGTCGGCGCGCTGGCCGCATGGGCCGCGCGGCAGGCCACCGGCGGCCCCGGCGTGCAGGCCGGCAGCGTGCTCGCCCCCTTCGGCGCATCGGTCGCGGTCGGGCTGTTCGTCGCCCTGCCCTGGCTGCAGTGCCGCCTCGCGCACGGCCACTGGCGCGCGCCCTATGCCTGCCTGTTCGGACACGCCTGGCAGAACACGCTGACGCTGGCGCTGGCGGCGCTGTTCACCGGCATCTGCTGGCTGGTGCTGTGGCTGTGGGGCGCGCTGTTCGCGCTGGTGAAGATCGACTTCTTCCGCGAGCTGTTCCGCGAGGACGCCTTCGTCTACCTCGCCACGGGCGCGATGGCCGGGCTGGGGGTGCTGATCGGCCGGACCCAGGACCGCGCGGTGATGGTCGCCCGCCAGGTGCTGTTCGCGATCTTCACCGGCCTGCTGCCGCTGCTGGCCTTCATCGCCGTGCTGTTCGTGGCCAGCCTGCCGTTCACCGGCCTCGAACCGCTGTGGGACATGCGGTCCGCGGCCGCCACCCTGGTGACCGTGGTGGCGCTGCTGGTCGCGTTCGCCAACTCCGTGCTGCAGGACGGCACCGGCGCGCGGCCCTACCCCGCCTGGCTGTGCCGCCTGGTCGATGCCGGGCTGGCCCTGCTGCCGGTGTACGCGCTGCTGGCGCTGTATGCCCTGTGGCTGCGCATCGACCAGCACGGGTGGACGGCCGACCGCGTCTGGGCGGTGCTGCTGGCCGTCGTCGTGGCCGGCTATGCATCCGGCTACGCCTGGGCGGTGCTGCGCAGGCGCGACGGCTGGCTGGGACCCATCCGGCCGGTGAACCGGGTGATGTCGCTGGTGGTGGTGGCGCTTGCGGTGCTGGCCAACACGCCCGTGCTGGATCCGCACCGGATCGGCGTGTCCAGCCAGCTGCAGCGGCTGGCCGACGGACGCACCAGCCCCGAGGATTTCGATCTCGAGTGGCTGCGCCATGACAGCGGCCGCGCCGGCTGGGAGGCGACGCTGGCCCTGCGCGGGCACCCGGCCTGGGCCGGCGACCGGGAGCGGCTGGCCGAACTCGAACGCGTCATCGCAAGGGAGAACCGCTGGGGCGAGCCGGCGGCCGTCGACGGCGGCAAGCCCACCGCGCGCGATGCCGAGGCGCTCCGCGTGCAGGTCCAGCTGGCGGAAGGCGCGCTGTCGCCCGACGAGGACTGGTGGGTCGCCCTGGCCGATGGACTGGGCGACCGCAACTGCAGGCGCGCGTCCGACGACTGCATCCTGCTCACGCCCGACCTCGACGGTGACGGCGCGCGCGATCCGCTGCTGTGCACGCTCGGCAACGGCCATGGCGCGCACTGCGTGATCCACGCGCGGGACGCGGACGGCGCCTGGGCGGCGGTCGCGACCCTGGACCTGTGGCCGCAAGGCACCTCCGAGCAGGCGTGGCGGCGCACGCTGCGCCGCGACCTGCTCGATGGCCGCGTGCAGGCCGTTCCGCGGAGCTGGCCCGACCTCAGGATCGGCGACGGTGAGCCACGCCGGCTCGAACGCCCCGGCCAGCCCTGAGCCCGCTCAGCCCAGGCCGAACTGGACCTCGTCCGGCGTCGGGACGCGCACCGCGAGCACCTCGAGCTCCGCCCGGACGCGACGCCCGGCCAGCGGATGGTTGCCGTCGACGGTGATCGTGTCGGCTTCGACCGCCGTCACCACCACGTCGAGCGGTCCCTTGGCGGTCGTGGTTTCCAGCCGGTCGCCCACCTTCGGCTGGGCGGGCGCGCGCCACATCGTGCGCGGCAGGGTCTGCACCAGGGCTTCGTGCCGCGGGCCGAAGCCGTCCGCGGGCGCCACCACCACCTCGACCCGGTCGCCCGCCCTGCGGCCTTCCAGCGCCTGCTCCAGCCCGCGCACGATGCCGCCGGTCCCGTGCATGTAGGTCAGCGGTTCGTGCCCGCGGGTGCTGGTGATCGGCGCGCCGCTGTCGGCGTCGGTCAGCGTGAAGTGCACGGTGGCGATGCGGCGGTCTGCGATGTCCATCGTCGGCGGGATCCTTGGCGGGTATCGCCGCATCCTCGCCAGCGCGTCGCGTGCGTGCAAGCCCGCTGGCGCGCCGGCGTGACCGGATGCGCACCCGCGGCACGGCGCGAGCCTCCAGGGGCGGACGAGACGGGCCGCGCGCCGCCTGGAAACAGGAAGCCCCGCGTGTGCGGGGCTTCGTGCATGGACCGGATGCGCCGCGCGGATCAGCCCGCGACGGCTTCCTGGTAGCGACGCTCGACTTCGTTCCAGTCGACGACGTTGTAGAACGCGCCGATGTAGTCCGGGCGGCGGTTCTGGTACTTCAGGTAGTACGCGTGCTCCCACACGTCCAGGCCCAGGATCGGGGTGTTGCCCGAGCCGACGCCCTTCATGAGCGGGTTGTCCTGGTTGGCGCTGGACTCCACCGAGAGCTTGCCCGAGGCATCGGTGACCAGCCACGCCCAGCCCGAGCCGAAGCGGCTAATGGCGGCCTTGGTGAAGGCCTCCTTGAAGGCTTCGAAGCCGCCGAGGTCGCTTTCGATGCGCTCCGCCACCTTGCCCTTCGGCTGGCCGCCGCCCTCGGGCGACATCACGGTCCAGAACAGCGAGTGGTTGGCGTGGCCGCCGGCGTTGTTGCGCAGCGGGCCGCGCTTGTCCTCGGGCAGCGCGTCGAGGTTGGCGATGATCTCCTCGGCGCTCTTGTCGGCCCACTCCGTGCCTTCCAGCGCGGCGTTGGCGTTGTTGATGTAGGTCTGGTGGTGCTTGGTGTGGTGGATCTCCATCGTCTGCGCGTCGATGTGCGGCTCGAGCGCGTCGTACGCGTAGGGAAGCTTGGGCAGGGTGAACGCCATGGCGGGTCTCCAGTGGTGTATTGGCCAGCCATTGTCTCCCGCGACAGGTAAAAAGTACGCATATGGAAAGGGCGCCCCGCGGGCGCCCTTTCACGGAGACACGCAACGCCGCGTCTCAGGTGACTTCGGCCACCTCGACGCCATCGAGCCCCTGCGACAGCGTGCGCGCGTCGCCACCCTGCGCCAGCTTGATGCGCAGGCGCACCTCGTTGGCCGAGTCGGCATAGCGCAGCGCGTCCTCGTAGGAGATCTCGCCGGCCTGGTAAAGCTCGAACAGGCTCTGGTCGAAGGTCTTCATGCCGAGGTTGGTCGACTCCTTCATGATCTCCTTGAGCTTGTGGATCTCGCCGTCGCGGATGTAGTCCTGGACCAGCGGCGTGCCGAGCATGATCTCCATCGCGACGCGACGGCCCTTGCCGTCCGGGGTCGGGATCAGCTGCTGCGCGACCACGCCCTTGAGGTTGAGCGACAGGTCCATCAGCAGCTGGCCGCGCCGGTCCTCGGGGAAGAAGTTGATGATGCGGTCCATCGCCTGGTTGGCGTTGTTGGCATGCAGCGTGCACAGCACCAGGTGCCCGGTTTCGGCGAAGGCGATCGCATGGTCCATGCCCTCGCGCGTGCGCACCTCGCCGATCATGATCACGTCCGGCGCCTGGCGCAGGGTGTTCTTCAGCGCGTTTTCCCAGCTGTCGGTGTCGATGCCGACCTCGCGCTGGGTGATGATGCAGCCGTCGTGCTTGTGCACGAACTCGATCGGGTCCTCGATGGTGATGATATGCCCGGTGGAGTTCGCGTTCCGGTAGCCGATCATCGACGCCAGCGACGTCGACTTGCCGGTGCCGGTGGCGCCGACGAAGATGATGATGCCGCGCTTGGTCATCGCCAGCGTCTTGATGATTGGCGGGAGGTTGAGCTCCTCGATCGTCGGGATGCGGGTCTCGATCCGGCGCAGCACCATGCCGACCTGGTTGCGCTGGTAGAAGCACGACACGCGGAAGCGGCCCACGCCGGACACGCCGATGGCGAAGTTGCACTCGTGGGTGCGTTCGAACTCCTCGCGCTGCGGCGGCGTCATCACGTTGAGCACCAGGTCGCGCGCCTGCTGCGGGGTCAACGGGTTCTGGGTGATCGGCGAGATCTTGCCGTGCACCTTCATCGACGGCGGCATGCCGGCGGTGATGAACAGGTCCGAGGCCTTCTGGTGGGCCATCAGCTTGAGATACGAGGTGAAGTCGATGGCGCTCATGTGGTGCTCCGGTTACTCGAACAGCCGCTTGTCCTTGGCATAGTCCTTCGCCTGCTGGCGCGTGATCATCGCGCGCTTCACCAGGTCCTGCAGGTGCTGGTCGAGCGTCATCATCCCGTGCTGCTGGCCGGTCTGGATCGCCGAGTACATCTGCGCCACCTTGTCCTCGCGGATCAGGTTGCGGATGGCCGGTACGCCGACCATGATTTCCCAGGCCGCGGTGCGCCCGCCGCCGACCTTCTTCAGCAGCGCCTGCGAAATCACCGCGCGCAGCGACTCCGACAGCATCGAGCGCACCATCGGCTTCTCGCCGGCGGGGAACACGTCGATGATGCGGTCGATGGTCTTGGCGGCCGACGAGGTGTGCAGGGTGCCGAACACCAGGTGGCCGGTTTCCGCAGCGGTCAGCGCCAGGCGGATGGTCTCGAGGTCGCGCAGCTCGCCGACCAGGATGTAGTCGGGATCCTCGCGCAGCGCCGAGCGCAGCGCCTCGTTGAAGCCGTGCGTGTCGCGGTGCACTTCGCGCTGGTTGATCAGGCACTTCTGCGCGGTGTGCACGAACTCGATCGGGTCCTCGATGGTGAGGATGTGCCCGTACTCGGTCTTGTTGATGTGGTCGACCATCGCCGCCAGCGTGGTCGACTTGCCGGAGCCGGTCGGTCCGGTGACCAGGATCAGGCCCTGCGGCTGGTCGATCAGCTCCTTGAAGATCCGCGGCGTGCCGAGGTCTTCGAGCGTCAACACCTCGGAGGGAATGGTGCGGAACACCGCACCCGCGCCGCGGTTCTGGTTGAAGGCGTTGACGCGGAAGCGCGCCAGGCCCGCGATCTCGAACGAGAAGTCGACCTCGAGGAATTCCTCGTAATCGCGCCGCTGCTTGTCCGACATGATGTCGTAGACCAGCGCGTGGACCTGCTTGTGGTCGAGCGCCGGGATGTTGATCCGGCGGACGTCGCCGTCGACGCGGATCATCGGCGGCAGGCCTGCGGACAGGTGCAGGTCCGACGCCTTGTTCTTGACCGAAAACGCCAGAAGTTCGGCGATATCCATGCATGCTCCCCAGCGGCAGTGCAAGTTGGTGTTGGAGCGCCGGACCGGGTCGCGGCTGGCGCCAGAGTACTCCCCGCGGGCAGTATAGCCCCGTATCCGCGTCACATATCCAGCCCTGCTGGAGGAGCCGGCAGATGCCGACAGGACCCCTCGCACGCGTCCTCGATTCGATGGAAAACGCAGCCGCGGCCGCCTCGCGGCCGGCCCCGCGCCTGGTGGCGGTGGGCAAGACCCGCAGCGCCGGCGAGATCGCCGCGCTGGCCGCCGACTGGTTCGCGCTGCGCCCCGACGCGACGCTGGCGTTCGGCGAGAACTACGTCCAGGAAGCCGCGGGCAAGATCGCGGCGCTGGACGGCAGCGGCATCGAATGGCACCTGATCGGCCACCTGCAGTCGAACAAGGCCGCGCAGACGGCGGCGCTGTTCGACTGGGTGCAGTCGGTCGACCGCCCGAAGCTGGTCGCCGCGCTGGCCGCGGCGCGCGATCCGGGCCGTCCGCCGCTCAACGTGCTCATCCAGGTCAACGTCGAGGGCGAGGCCGGCAAGCACGGCTGCGCACCCGGCGACGTGCCGGCGCTGGCCGCGGCCATCGCCGCGCAGCCCCGCCTGTCGCTGCGCGGGCTGATGGCGATCCCCGAGCCGCATCCGGACCTCGACCGACGCCGCGAAGCCTTCGCGGCCATGCGTGCGCTGCATGCGTCGCTGCGCGACGGGCATCCGCGCGCCGACACGCTGTCGATGGGCATGAGCGAGGACTACGCGTTGGCGATCGCCGAGGGCGCGACCATGGTGCGCATCGGCACCGCGCTGTTCGGGGCACGACCGGAGGCGTGACCCCGCGGGGCGCCACGGCTGCATGGCCGCCCGCGCGAACGGAGGCGGATCCGGTCGCGGCCATCCGCCGGCTCGGCGACAATGCCGGACCCGCCGTTCCAGGAAGTCCCGCCATGTCCGGATCCGCCTCCAGCATCGACGACACCATCGCCTTCATCGGCGGCGGCAACATGGCGCGCAGCCTGATCGGCGGCATGGTCGGGCGCGGCGCCGACCCGGCGCGCATCCACGTGGCCGAGCCGGTCGAGGCGCTGCGCGAGGCGCTGGTGCGCGACTTCGGCGTCGAGGCGCATGCCGGGGCCGGCGACGCGGTGGCAGGCGCCGGCACCTGGGTATTCGCGGTCAAGCCGCAGGTGATGCGCACGGTCTGCGAGGGCCTCGCCGGGCACGCACGTGGCGTGCACCCGCTGGCGGTGTCGATCGCCGCCGGCATCACCAGCGCGCAGCTGTCGGCCTGGCTCGGCGGCAGCGCCGCGGTGGTCCGCAGCATGCCCAACACCCCTGCCCTGCTCGGTGCCGGCGTGACCGGCCTCTACGCCAACGCCGCGGTCGACGCAGCGGGGCGCGCGCGCGCCGAAGCCTTGCTGTCCGCGGCCGGCGCGACCGTCTGGATCGCGGACGAAGCGCTGATGGATGCGGTCACCGCCGTGTCCGGCAGCGGACCGGCCTATGCCTTCCTGCTGGCCGAGGCCATGGAGGATGCGGCGCGCGCCCAGGGCCTGCCGGCGGACGCCGCGCGCACGCTCGTGCTCCAGACCCTGCTGGGCGCGGCGCGCATGCTCACCGAATCCGGCGAAGCGCCGGCCGAGCTGCGCAGGCGCGTGACCTCGCCCGGCGGCACCACCCAGGCGGCGATCGAGGCCTTCGAGGCCGGCGGCCTGCGCCGGCTGGTCGCCGATGCCGTGGCGGCGGCGACGGTGCGCGGTCGCGAGCTGTCCGCCGCCAACGACTGAGCGCTCGCCGGCCGGCGCGCCTCAGTTCTGGTTGATGCCGTAGCGGCCGGGGCCCAGCAGCGCGATCGCGACGGCGGTGGCCAGGAACATGCCCTGGAGTTCCAGCGCCCAGCCGCCGGTGGCATTGAGCCGGTCGAGCTGGCCCAGGTGCGCCAGCGCGATCGCGAACAGCATGTTCACCGCGACCAGCGCGCCACCCAGGCGCGCGTGGAAGCCGACGATCACCATCAGCGGCGCCAGCACCTCGCCCACCAGCACGCCGTAGGCGAGCACGCCGGGCAGGCCCGCGCCCTCGACCATGCGCTCGATCCCGCCCATGCCGCCGCGCAGCTTGGCGACGCCATGCAACAGCACCAGCAGGCCCAGCGCGATGCGCAGCAGCAGGCGGGCGACGTCGTGGAGGGTGGCCTGGTTCATGGGGATCGGGCTCCGGAACGGGGGGCGGATGATCGCAGAGGACGGCGTGCGGTGGGAGTCGCCCGGGCCGCGCGCCGGGGGTCAGGCGCGGTGCCGGGCCGCCCAGGCGTGGATGATGCCGGCCAGCGCCTGCACGCCGTCGGTCAGCGCCGCCGGCCCCGGCTGCAGGATCAGCGGCGACTTGACCTCGTGCAGCTCGCCGTCGCGCACGGCCGGGATCGCATCCCAGCCGGGCCGCGCGGCGACCCGCTCGGGGCGGAACTTCTTGCCGCACCACGAACCGATGATGATGTCCGGTGCACGCCGCACCACTTCCCCGGCATCCGCGAGGATGCGTTGCCTGGCCAGCGGTTCCGCGGCGCGCTCGGGAAAGACGTCGTCGCCGCCGGCGATGCCGACGAGCTCCGACACCCAGCGGTGCCGGTGATCGGCGGATCGTCCCACTCCTCGAAATAGACGCGCGGGCGAACCGCAAGCGTCGCCGCGCGCGCCGCCACGGCGTCGAGGCCCCGCTGCAGGTCGTCGGCGTAGGCCTCGGCGCGCGTCGTGGCGCCCACCAGCGCGCCCAGCCGGCGCACGTAGTCGACGATGCCTTCGACGCTGCGGTGGTTGCTGATCCACACCTCCACGCCACGGCGCACCAGCTCGGCGGCGATGTCGGCCTGGATGTCGGAGAAGCCGATCGCGAGGTCCGGCGCGAGCTTCAGGATCTCGTCGATCTTCGCGCTGGTGAACGCGCTGACCTTGGGCTTTTCCCGCCGCGCGCGCGGCGGCCGCACGGTGAAGCCGCTGATGCCCACGATGCGATGGTCCTCGCCGAGCGCGTACAGGGTCTCGGTCGGCTCCTCGGTCAGGCAGACGATGCGGCGCGGCCCGCGCGGCGCCGCCGGCGTACTCACGGGTAGAGCATCCGCTTGCTGCAGTCGCCGGCGAGGTCGCGCTCGTACAGCCAGCGCTCGTGCCAGCGGTACTCGGCGGCGTACCAGAACTCGATGCGCTCGGGATCCACGCGCAGCCCGGTCCAGCGCGGCGGGCGCGGCACGTCGCGACCGGCGAACTCCTGCTCGACCTCGGCCAGGCGCTGGTCGAATTCCTCGCGCGACTCCAGCACTTCCGACTGCCGCGAGGCCCATGCGCCGAGCTGGCTTCCACGCGGACGGCTGGCGAAGTAGGCATCGGCCTCGGCCTCGTCGACGATCGCGACGCCGCCTTCGACGCGCACCTGCACGCCCAGGCGCACGCGCGGCCAGTGGAACAGCAGCGCCGCGCGCGGATTGGCCTTCAGCTCCCGGCCCTTGCGGCCATCCAGATGGGTGTAGAACACGAAGCCGCGCGCGTCGTGTGCCTTCAGCAGCACGGTGCGCAGCGACGGCCGGCCATCCGCGGTGGCGGTGGCCAGCTGCATCGCGGTGCGGTCGGGCTCGCCCGCGGCCAGGGCCTCGTCGAACAGGGTGTCGAAGGTCTGCAGGGCTTCGGCGTACAGGTCGTGCATCGGCAGGGGTGCTCCGCTGGATTCCGGCGCGCGGACGGCGCCCGCGCCTGCGCTATCGTGCCCGGATGGCGACGGGCTTGCACACGGGCGGCTTCGATGCGCGCATCGTGTCCGCGGTGCTCGACGATGCGCTCGCGTCCGGTGCGCGGGTGTACGGCATCAGCGGCCTGCAGGGCAGCGGCAAGTCGACCCTGGCCGCGCAGGTGGCCGACGCGGCCGGCAGGCAGCGCCTGCGCTGCGTCGTGCTGTCGCTCGACGATGTCTACCTGCCGAGCGCGGAACGCCTGCGCCTGGCGCGCGACGTGCATCCGCTGCTGACCACGCGCGGCCCACCGGGCACGCACGAAGTCGAGCTGGCGACCGAAGTGCTGGACGCCCTGCGCGCCGGCCACGGCGCCGCGCTTCCGCGCTTCGACAAGCTGGCCGATGACCGCCTGCCGCCTGCCGACTGGCCGCGCGTGGACGGCGCCGACCTGGTGCTGTTCGAAGGCTGGTGCCTGGGCACGCCGGCGGAGGCACCGGCGGCGCTCGAGGCACCTCTGAACGCGCTGGAGCGCGACGAGGACGGCGACGGGTGCTGGCGGCGCTGGTGCAACCAGGCCCTGCAGGACGCGTATCCCGCACTGTGGCGGCGCATCGACCGCCTGCTCCTGCTGCAGGCGCCCGGATTCGAGGTCGTGCCCGGTTGGCGGCGGCAGGCCGAGCGGGCATTGGCCGCCTCGCGGCCCGGCACGCCGGGGATGGACGATGCCGCCATCGACCGGTTCGTGCAGCACTACGAACGCACCAGCCGCCAGGCGCTGCGCACGCTGCCGCGCATCGCCGACCGCGTCGTCGCGCTGGACGCGCAGCGTCGGCCGGCCCTGCCGGCGCCGGGCTGCTAGCGGGCGGCATCGGGCTGCTAGCATCGCCGCGATCCCCGGTCGAACACCTGCCTGATGAATCCAGCCCGCCATCTCGTGCTCGTCGGCCCCATGGGCGCCGGCAAGACCTCGATCGGGCGCTGCCTGGCGCGCCACTTCGGGCTGGCCTTCGTCGACAGCGACCACGCGATCGAGCAGCGCACCGGCACCACCGTCACCACGATCTTCGACTGCACGGGCGAGGCCGGCTTCCGCGCGCGCGAGCGCGACACGCTGGCCGAGCTGCTGGCCGGGCCGGCCGCGGTGCTGGCCACCGGCGGCGGCGCGGTGCTCGATGCCGGCACCCGCCGGCTGCTGGCCGCCAGCGGCTTCGTCGTCCACCTGCGCGCCGACGTGCCGACCCAGCTCGAGCGCCTGGCGCGCGACCGCAGCCGCCCGCTGCTCGCCAGCGGCGACCGCGAGGCGACCCTCAACCGGCTGGCCACCGAGCGCGATCCGCTGTACGCCGAGGTCGCCGACCTGGTCTTCGATACCCGCCACCTCCCGGCCGCCGACGCCGCGCGCCAGCTGGCGCAGCAGCTCGATGCCCGCTGGGAGCGCAGACCCTGCACCGCCCGGCCGACGGAGCCCGCGGCATGAGCGCGCGGCAACGCATCGAGGTCGGCGGCCACGCGCCCTACGCCATCACCATCGGCCCCGGCCTGCTGGCCGACCGCGAGGCGCTGGCCGCGCCGCTGCGCGGCCGCCACGTGCTGCTGGCCAGCGACAGCCATGTGGCGCCGCTGTACGCGGACGGGGTCAGCGATGCCCTGCTCGCGGCACGTCCCGGCGTACGGGTCGACAGCTTCGTGCTTCCCGCGGGCGAGGCCAGCAAGACCCTGGCCGGCTTCGGCGCTGCGATCGATGCCCTCGCCGCGCTCGGCGCCACGCGCGACGCCTGCGTCTACGCGCTCGGAGGCGGCGTGGTCGGCGACCTGGCCGGCTTCGCCGCGGCCTGCTGGATGCGCGGCATCGATTGCGTGCAGCTGCCGACCAGTCTGCTGGCCATGGTGGATTCCTCGGTCGGCGGCAAGACCGCGGTCGACCTGCCGCAGGGCAAGAACCTGGTCGGGGCCTTCCACCCGCCGCGCGCGGTGCTGGCCGACACCTCCACGCTCCGCACCCTGCCCGACCGCGAGCTGCGCGCCGGGCTGGCCGAAGTGGCCAAATACGGGGCGATCGTCGACGCCGGCTTCCTCGACTGGCTGGCCGCGCACGCCAGCGGCCTGCTCGAGCGCGAGGATGCGGCGCTGGCCGAGGCCATCGCGCGCAGCTGCGCGCACAAGGCGGCGATCGTCGAGCGCGATCCCTTCGAGCACGGCGAGCGCGCGCTGCTCAATTTCGGCCACACCTTCGGCCACGCGATCGAGGCCGGGCAGGCCTTCGACGGGCTCAACCACGGCGAGGCCGTGGCCGTCGGCATGGTCCTGGCGGCCCGGCTGTCGGCCAGGCTCGGCCACGCCACCGACGCCGACGCCGACCGGCTGCAGGCGGTGCTGGAACGCTTCGGCCTACCGGTGGCGCTGCCCCGGGGCCTCGCCCCGGACGCCCTGCTCGCACGCATGCGCCTGGACAAGAAGGCCCAGGCCGGCGGGCTGCGCTTCGTGCTGTGGAGCGGCATCGGCCGCGCGCGGGTGGTCGCGGACGTGCCCGAAGCCGAGGTGCTGGCGGTGCTGCGGGCCGCCTGAGCCGGGCCGCGGGCCGTGGCGTAGAATGGCCGGTCCATGCGCCTGCTCCTGCAACAACGCCCCGACGGCCACGAAGCCCCGCGCTTCGTGCAGCTGATGCTGCAGCCGGACCTCCTCGGGGGGTGGACGCTGCTCCGCGAAACCGGCCACATCGGCGGGCGCAGCAGCGTCCGTCGCGAGCAGTTCCTCGACCAGGATTCCGCGATCGCCGCGCTGGAACAGGCGCGCGACCAGCAGCTCAAGCGCGGCTTCCAGCTCATGTTCGCGCAGGGCGCCGACGGCGCGCGCCGCTGAGGCCGCGCCGCCACACACCCCCATACAGGACCAGAGACGTGTCCCAGACCCTTCGCAACGACCGCTTCCTTCGCGCCCTCCGCCGCGAGCCCGTGGACTGCACGCCGGTGTGGCTGATGCGCCAGGCCGGACGCTACCTGCCGGAATACCGCGCCAGCCGCGCAAAGGCGGGCAGCTTCCTGGCGATGGCCAAGAACCCCGAGCTGGCCTGCGAGGTCACCCTGCAGCCGCTGGCGCGCTTCGAGCTGGACGCCGCGATCCTGTTCTCCGACATCCTCACCATCCCCGACGCGATGGGCCTGGGCCTGTACTTCGTCGACGGCGAGGGCCCGAAGTTCGAGCGCCCGCTGCGCGATGCGGCGTCGATCGCGAAGCTCGGCGTGCCCGACATGGAATCCGAGCTCGGCTACGTGATGGACGCGGTGCGCGTGATCCGCCGCGAGCTCGACGGGCGCGTGCCGCTGATCGGGTTCTCCGGCAGCCCGTGGACGCTGGCCTGCTACATGGTGGAAGGCGGCGGCAGCAAGGACTTCGCCCGCATCAAGGCGATGGCGCATACCGATCCGCAGGCGCTGCACGCGCTGCTGGCGGTCAACACCGACGCGGTGATCGCCTACCTGGCGGCCCAGCGCGCGGCCGGCGCGCAGGCGCTGCAGGTGTTCGACACCTGGGGCGGCGTGCTGTCGCCGTCGATGTACCGCGAATTCTCGCTGCCCTACCTCGAGCGCATCGCGCGCGAGCTGGAGCGCGGCGAAGGCGAGGCACGCACCCCGCTGATCGTCTTCGGCAAGGGCAATGCCGCCTACCTCGGCGAGCTGGCCGACTCGGGCGCCGAGGGCGTGGGGGTGGACTGGCTCATCGACCTCGGCGACGCCGCACGACGCACCGGTGGCAAGGTCGCACTGCAGGGCAACCTCGACCCGACCACGCTGTACGGGACGCCCGAGGCGATCCGCGGCGAAGTGCGCCGGGCGCTCGACAGCTACCGCGAGGGCAATGGCGGCTCGCGCGAGGGCCACGTCTTCAACCTCGGCCACGGCATGTCGCCGGGCATGGATCCGGAACACGTGCGCGTGCTGGTCGACGAAGTGCACGCCTACAGCCGGCGCTGACGCTCCGGTACGACGTCCCCGCAGGTCAGCCCAGGCCGCCGCCCGGGGTGGCCTCAGGTGCGCGCGCGAGGGATCCAGCCTTCAAGCGCCGTTCCCGCTGCGCAGGGTGTCGATCGCCGACCCCAGCATCGCGCCGGTCACGGGCTTGCGCAGGAAACCGTCGAAGCCCGCTTCGCGCGCGACCACTTCGGCTTCGGCGTCGGCACGCGCCGTGATCGCGAGCAGCGGCGCCAGGAAACCCTGGGCGCGCAGCTGACTGGCCAGCGCCAGGCCGGTGATGCCTGGCAGGTCGAGGTCGAGCAGGGCCATGTCGAAACGCTCCGAGGCGACCTCGGACAGCGCGGCAAGGCCGTGCGGGACATGCACCACCTCATGGTGGTGCGCGCGCAGCAGGCCGGCGATGACCGCCGCCACCGTGGGATCGTCCTCGACCAGCAGCAGCGAAAGGCCCGGGCGCGTGGCATCGCGGGCCGGCCCACCGTCGGTGGCCGCCGCACCTTCGGGCGGGCGGGCCTCGGGAAGCGGCAGGTCGACGGTAAAATCGGTGCCCTGGCCAGGCGTGCTGTCCAGCTCCACCCGGCCACCCATGGCCATGGCCAGCTCCTGGCAGATCGCAAGCCCAAGCCCGCTGCCGCCATAGCGCGCCGCGGTGCGCGCGCCATCGGCCTGCTCGAAGCGGCGGAACAGGTGCGCCTGCTGCTCCTCGTTGAGGCCCGGCCCGGTGTCGGACACCACCAGGCGCACGCCGCCGGTCGCGATCGGCGCGGCCTGCAGCGTCACGCTGCCGGTCTCGGTGAATTTCACCGCGTTGCCCAGCAGGTTGAGCAGGACCTGGCGCACGCGGCCGGCGTCACCCATCAGCCAGCGCGGCGTCCGTGCATCCACGTGGCGCCGGAACGCGAGACCGCGCCGGCGTGCCAGCGGCTCGACCAGGCCGGCGACCTCGTCCAGCAGCGCGACCAGGTCGAAGGGCTGGACGACCAGCTCCAGCTTGCCGGCCTCGATGCGTGCCAGGTCGAGCGCATCGTTGACCAGGCGCATCAGGTGCTCGCCGGCGTGGCGGATGGCATCGGCATAGCCGCGCTGGCGGGCGTCGAGCGTCGTGCCCAGGAGCAGCTCGCTCATGCCCAGCACCCCGGTCATGGGCGTGCGCACTTCGTGTCCGAGGGTGGCGAGGAAGCGGGTCTTCGCCAGCGAGGCCTGCTCGGCCAGCACGCGCTTCTCCTCGTTGAGCTGCCAGCCGTGGCGGCGCTTGAGCCGCAGGCGGTAGGCATGGGCGCTCCACAGCAAGAGCAGCGCCGCGGCCACCGCGAACAGGGCCAGCGCCCAGGGTGCCTGCCACCACGGCGGCTGCACGTGCAGCTGCAGCAGTTGCACCGGCGTCCACTCGTCGTCTGCGGTGCGCGCCTGCACGTGCAGGCGGTAGGCGCCAGGCTCGAGGCGGGCGAAGACGCGCTCACCGGCCGCGCCGGTGTCGACCCAGCCGGGGTCGTAGCCCTCCAGCCGGAACCGGTAGCGGTGCGCGTGCGCGTCGGTGAACGACAGCAGGCGGGCGACCACGCGCAGGTCGCGGTCGTCATGGCGCAGCGACAGCCGCGACTGCGGCGACAGCGCGATGCGTGCGTCGCCGCGCCGCAGGTCGACCGACTCGATCGCAAGCGTCGGCATGCGCTGGCTCCAGACCACCTGGCGCGGGTGGAACAGCAGCAGCCCGTCGGCCGTGCCGGCGGCGATATAGCCCTGCGCCGACATGGCCATCGGGAATTCGCTGAACTCGTGGCTCGGCAGTCCGTCGCGCACGCCGTAGACGCGCAGCCGGGCGTCCTCGGGGTCGAAGCGCACCAGGCCGCGCACCGTGGTCAGCCAGACCACGCCATCGGCGTCGACCATGACGCCGCCGGGCGCGACCATCGGCAGCCCCTCGGCGCTGCCGACCACGCGCAGCGGCCGCAGCGAAGCCCCGTCCCAGGCCCAGGACGACAGCTCGCCGTAGCCGGCCAGCCATACCGTCCCGTCGCCGGCGATCGCCACGCTGTAGACCGCGGCTTCCGGGGCACCGGGAACCGGCGCGAAGCGACGGGCGCCGGCGTCCCAGGCCAGCAGGCCGCCGGAGGTGGCCACCCACAGTCCGCCATCGGGCGCCAGCATCAGCTGCTCGACGGCGTCGGTGTCGTCCAGGCCGCGGCCGCTGCCACGGTCGATGGTGTCGAGCACGGGTCCGTCCGGCGCACGTGCCTGGACGCTCTGGTGGCTGGCCAGCCAGACCGTGCCGTCGCGCTGCTCCACGAACTGCGCGATGCGCCCCGCGGGCGCGGCGTCGCGCGTGCCGTCGGCCAGCCAGCGTCGCAGCGCGCCGCTGCGCGGATCGAAGCGCACCAGGTGGTCCTGGCAGCCCAGCCAGACGTGGCCGTCGCGCACCTCGATGACCCCGGTGATGAACAGCGTGCCGCACACCGGGCCCAGCCGGTGCCCGATCTCGCCGGTTTCGGGCTCGAGATGATCGAGCGCACCGCCCGTGCCGACCAGCCACAGGCCGCGCCCCTGGCCCTGGGACGCGGGCGCCGCGCTGTAGACGAAGGCGTTGGCCAGCGATGCCGGGTCGCCGAGCCGCCGCTGCAGCACGCTGAAGTTCCGCCAGTTCGCCGGCAGGTGCCACAGGCCGGCATCGGTGCTCGCGAACCACAGGCCGCCCTCGCGGTCCTCGTAGGCGGTGGACCAGGCCGGACGCACCAGGCCGCGGCTGGTGGTGCTGTACAGCGGGACGTTGTCGACGCGGTCGCCACGCACCCAGGCCAGGCCGCTGCGGGTGTCGAGCCAGCGCGCGCCCTGCCCGTCCTCGAGCAGCATGTTGAGCGCGGGCTCGCCGAGCACCGGGTCGAGCCAGGGCAGGGATTCGATGCGTCCATCGGCATGGCGGACCCTGCCGGCGCCATGGATGCCCATCCAGAGGCTGCCGGCCGCGTCCAGCGCCAGTCCATCGACCATCCGCGTGCCCAGCCGCTCCGGCGGCAGGCGCGCGAAGCCATCCCCGGTCCAGCGCGCGACGCCACCCTTGGTGCCGACCCAGAGCGTGCCGTCGCGGTCGTCCACCACCAGGTGGGACACGCCATCGGCCGGCAGGCTGGTGGCGTCATCGGGATCGTGCCGGTAGCGACGCATCCGCCCGTCCGGCGACAGCCGATGCAGGCCGCCGTCGGCGGTGCCGAACCAGACGTCGCCATCCGGCGTGCTGGCCACCGACCAGACATCGTTGCTGGCCATTTCCGGATGGGTGGCGCGGTCGTGCCAGGTGAAGTGCTCGCGGGTGACGTCGAGCATCGCCAGGCCCGACGTCGACGTGCCGATCCAGACCCGGTCCGCCGCATCCACGTGCACCGACCAGACGAAGTTGTCGCGCAGCCCGTCGCCCACGCGCCAGGTGCGGAAGCCGACGCCGTCGTAGCGCGCCAGGCCGTCGCGGGTGGCGATCCACAGGTAGCCGCGGCGGTCTTCCGCGAGCGCGTTGACGCGATTGGAAGGCAGCCCGTCGATGACGCTGATCTGCCGCGGCTGCGGCATCTGCGGCACGGCGGCGCCGGCCGCACCCGCCAGCAGCCAGAGCAGGCACAGCAGCAAACACACCGTCCAGCGCCGCATCCGATTCCCCTTTCGCCCGCGATGCCGTGCGGCATCCCGCGCCCCCGCCGACATCGTCGCAACGCCGCCGTGCTGGCGCAAGTTTCACCAGCGCCGGCCACAGGCCTAGAATCGGCCCGGATGCCCCCACGGGCGCCGCAGGCACTGCCATGAACGCCCCGCGTCACGGTTGCTTCGCACGGATCCTCTGTACCGGCATCGTCTGCGTGCTCGCCGCGGCCTGCGGCACGGCACCGCCGCGCGCGCCGGCGCCGGACGGCGCGGTCGCGGACGGCAGGCCCGCCGACGGCATGGCCGCGCCCACCCTGCCGGCGCCACAGCCGGGCGCCGCGGTCTACGCCGTGGATCCGGTGCACACGCGCATCGCGATCGCGGTCGACCACGCGGGCTTCTCCAAGGCGATCGGGACCGTATCGGGGACCACCGGCACGCTGCACCTCGCGCCGGGAACGTGGGACGGCGCCCAGGTGGCCGTGGCGATCCCGCTCGACCAGCTGGACTTCGGCGACGGCGCCTGGAACCGGGCGGTGGCCGCGGGCGGCCTGCTCGACAGCAACCGGCATCCCCAGGCGCAGTTCCGTTCGCTGCGCGTGGAGCCGGTGGATGCGGCGCGCGCGCGCCTGCACGGCGAGCTGACCCTGCGTGGCATCACCCGCGAGGTCGTGCTCGACGTGGTGCGCAACGGCGAACGCCGCTATCCGCTGCCGCCATTCCGGCAGACCGCGGGCTTCTCGGCGACCACCACGCTGAGCCGCGCCGATTTCGGCATCACGGCCTGGAACTCGATGATCGGCGACGCCGTGGACGTGCGGATCGAGCTCGAAGCCAGCCGCTGAGGGCGGCGTCAGCCGAGGAAGCGTGCCAGCCCGGCGGCGCCGAAGGGCCAGTCCAGCTCGCGCCCTGCCGCGTCGCGCAGCACCGGCACGCGGTGGCCGTAGCGGGCCTCGAGCGTCGCGTCGCCGTCGATGAATACGCTCTCGAACTCGGGTGCGCGCGCCGCGGCCAGCACCTCCAGGGCGAGGTCGCAGAGGTGGCAATCGTCGCGCTGGAACAGGACCAGGGGCATGCGGATGGAACTCTCCGTCGGTGGGGCCGGGCCAGGCCCGGCGCGGGGCGGCGGCTATCATAGGCAATCCACCCGCCCCTCCGGGACGCCATGGCCGTCAGCACGTTCGACCTCTACAAGATCGGCATCGGGCCGAGCTCCTCGCACACCGTGGGGCCCATGCGCGCGGCCGCGCGTTTCGTCGAGCACTGGCTGGACGAGCCCGGGCGGCTGCAGGACGTGGCGCGCGTGCGCGCCGAGGTGTTCGGTTCGCTGGCGCTGACCGGGCGCGGCCATGGCACCGACAAGGCGGTGCTGATGGGACTGGAAGGCCATCATCCGAACGCGATCGATCCGGACATCATCCCGTCCGCGCTGGAGCGGATCCGCGGCGGCCGGCAGGTGATGGTGCTCGGGCGGCATCCGGTGGCCTTCGACGAGAAGCGCGACCTGGTCATGAACAAGCGCCAGAAGCTTCCGCACCACACCAACGGCATGCGCTTCACCGCCTATGACGCCAGCGACGAGGTGATCGCCACGCGTGACTACTACTCGGTCGGCGGCGGCTTCGTGGTCAACCAGGACGAAGCGGCCGAAGACCGCATCGTCGCCGATACCACGCCGGTGCCGTATCCGTTCAACAGCGGCCGCGAACTGCTGGCGCAGTGCGCCGAGCACGGGCTGACGATCGCCCAGCTGATGATGGCCAACGAGAAGTCCTGGCGCAGCGAGGACGAGGTGCGCGCCGGCCTGCGCGAGATCCATGACGCGATGCAGGCCTGCATCCAGCGCGGCATCGCCAATGGCGGCACCCTTCCCGGCGGCCTGCGCGTGTCGCGCCGCGCGCCCGCGCTGTACGCCGAACTGACCGGGCGTCCGGAAGCCGGCATGCGCGATCCGCTGACCACGCTCGACTGGGTCAACCTGTACGCGCTGGCGGTGAACGAGGAGAACGCCGCGGGTGGCCGGGTCGTCACCGCGCCAACCAACGGCGCGGCCGGCATCCTGCCCGCGGTGATGCGTTACTACGAGCGCTTCTGCCAAGGTGCAAACGAGCAGGGCATGTTCGACTACCTGCTCACCGCCTCCGCGGTCGGCATCCTCTACAAGGAAAACGCTTCGATTTCCGGTGCCGAGGTCGGCTGCCAGGGCGAGGTCGGCGTGGCCTGCTCGATGGCCGCGGCCGGCCTGACCGCCGCGCTCGGCGGCACGCCCAGCCAGGTCGAGAACGCGGCCGAGATCGGCATGGAGCACAACCTGGGCCTGACCTGCGATCCGATCGGCGGCCTGGTGCAGATCCCCTGCATCGAGCGCAACGCGATGGGCGCGGTCAAGGCGATCAACGCCTCGCGCATGGCGCTGCGCGGCGACGGCAAGCACAAGGTCACGCTGGACGAGGTCATCAAGACCATGCGCGACACCGGCCGCGACATGCAGGACAAGTACAAGGAAACCTCGCGCGGCGGCCTGGCGGTCAACGTCATCGAGTGCTGAGCCGCGGCCCACTCCCGCGGCGTGCGCCGCGGCCCCATAATCCCCGCATGTCGAAATTCCTCCTTGCCGCGGCGATCGCGCTGTCCGTCGCCGCCTGCGCCACTGCGCCCGCGCCACCCGATTCGCGGCGGTCATCCGCGTCCGACGGCGTCCCCGGTTCGGGCCTCGTGGCGGAAGCCTGGGTCTCGGCGGACCTGCCCGGCGAAGAGCTCGATTCGATCGCCACCTGGGTCGACCGCGACGGCCGCACCCTGCTGATCGCCACCGGCAAATCGACCCATCGCCTGGCGCTGTTCGACGGCGACAGCGGCGAGGCGCTGCGCACGGTCGGCGGCCGGGGCAAGGCGCCGGGCGAGTTCACCCGGCCCAATGGCCTGGCGGTTTCCGGCAACCTGCTGTTCGTGGTCGAGCGCGACACGCCGCGCGTGCAGCTGCTGGGCCTGCCCGATCTCCAGCCGCAGGGCTCCTTCGGCGGCGACGAACTGCGCGCGCCGTACGGCATCTGGCTGCGCGAGTCCGCGCCTGGGGAGCTGGAGGCCTTCGTCACCGACAGCTTCATGTACGGCGAGCGCCACGACGTGGTGCCGCCCGCGGCGGAACTCAGCCAGCGGGTGCGGCGCTACCGGCTGCGCTTCGACGAACAGGGCCACCTGGATGCCGCCTACCTCGGCTCGTTCGGCGAACCCGAGGGTCCCGCGCGGCTCAACATGGTCGAGTCGATCGCCGGCGATCCGGTGCACGGCCGCCTGCTGGTCGCCGAGGAGGACCGAAAGAGTCCCTCGAACCTGCACGTCTACGGTTTCGACGGCCGCTGGAGCGGACGCAGCCTGCCCGAGGGCACCTTCGCCGGCGAGGCCGAAGGCGTGGTGCTCTGGGCCTGCGGCGCCCGTGCCGGCTACTGGCTGGCCGTGGACCAGCAGGCACCGCTGACCTGGTTCCACCTCTTCGACCGCGAGACCCTCGCGACGGTCGGCAGCTTCCACGGCCAGGTGACCGCCAACACCGACGGTATCGCGCTGCATGCGGCGCCGACGCCGCGCTTCCCCGGAGGCGCGCTGTACGCGGTCCATGACGACCGCGCGGTCTCGGCTTTCGACCTGCGCCAGATCGTCGGCCTGCTGGGCCTGGATCCCGCCTGCCTGGGCTGACCGATGCCTGCCCGGCCCACTCCGTCCGGACTTTCCGCGTGGCTGGGCCGCTTCCTGGCGATGGCCGTGGCCATTGCCATCGCCATTGCCGCGCTGCCCGCCGCAGCCGCAGCCGCCAGTGACGGTGCCGGTGCCGGTGCCGGGGAGCGTGACCCTGCCCCGCTCGCACGCCTGGAGATCGTCGACCGCGGCGCGGGGCCGGAGGCCTGGGCGGAGAACCTGCTCTCGGGCCCGATCGAAGTGATGTTGCGCGCGACCGGTGCGGCGCCCCCGGCGGAGCCGGCGCTGCCCGCGCGCGCCACGGTGCCGGCCCGCGCGCGGGTGCTGGTGAGCCGGATCGGACGCGCAGACGCGCAGCTGGTCCTCGAGGTCGTTCCCGGCCATCCGGGCGCGCGGCCGCTGGACGGCGAATATGCCTGGCCGCTCGGGTCTCGTACGCTGCGCGTCAGCCAGGGCTGGGGCGGCACCTTCAGCCACCGCGATGACGAGAACCGCCACGCCGTCGATTTCGCCACGCCCGAGGGAACGCCAGTGCTCGCCGCGCGCGAGGGCGTGGTCATGCAGGTCGAGGACCGCTTCGGCAGCGGCGGCCTGGGTTCCAGCGACGACACCGGCCGCGCCAACTTCGTGCGCATCCTCCACAACGACGGCACCATGGCCCTCTACGCCCACCTGGCCCCCGCCGGCGCCCGGGTGCGCGCCGGCGAACGCGTCCGCCGCGGCCAGCGCATCGCCACCTCGGGCAACACCGGCTACAGCGGCGGCCCGCACCTGCACTTCGCCGTCCAGGCCAACCGGGGCCTGCGCCTGGTCTCCCTGCCCTTCAGGATGTTCGGCCCGGGCGGGATCCTGCGCTTTACCGATGCTGCGGTGGGGGTCGAGGAGTAGAGCAGGCGCTTTTTGCCGCGGATTGCTCTTGGGATCCCCATGGCGGCCGTATAATCGCGGGTTCCCCGCAGACTCCCGGCGCCAGCAAGGCGCGTATCGCCATGCCCGACGTAGCCGCCGAAGCCCGCCGCCGCCGTACCTTCGCGATCATTTCGCATCCCGACGCCGGCAAGACCACGCTGACCGAGAAGCTGCTGCTGTTCGGCGGCGCGATCCAGATGGCCGGCTCGGTCAAGGGCCGCAAGGCCGCGCGCCATGCGACGTCCGACTGGATGAAGCTCGAGCAGGAGCGCGGCATCTCGGTCACCAGCTCGGTGATGCAGTTCCCGTACGAGGGCTGCGTGGTCAACCTGCTGGACACGCCGGGCCACGCCGACTTCGGCGAGGACACCTACCGCGTGCTGACCGCGGTCGACAGCGCGCTGATGGTGATCGACGTCGCCAAGGGCGTCGAGGAGCGCACGATCAAGCTGATGGAGGTGTGCCGCATGCGCGACACGCCGATCATGACCTTCATCAACAAGCTCGACCGCGAAGGCCGCGACCCGATCGAACTGCTCGACGAGGTCGAGACCGTGCTCGGCATCCAGTGCGCCCCGGTCACCTGGCCGATCGGCATGGGCAAGCGCCTCAAGGGCGTCGTGCACCTGGTCACCGGCGAGGTGCACCTGTACGAGCAGGGCCGCAACTTCACCCGCCAGGACTCGACGATCTTCGCCTCCATCGACGACCCGCAGCTCGAGGCGCGCATCGGTACCGACATGCTGGCCAGCCTGCGCGAGGAGCTCGAACTGG
The DNA here is from genome assembly GCF_016457215.1 of Luteimonas sp. MC1895. Classification (NCBI taxonomy): domain Bacteria; kingdom Pseudomonadati; phylum Pseudomonadota; class Gammaproteobacteria; order Lysobacterales; family Lysobacteraceae; genus Luteimonas; species Luteimonas sp. MC1895. The sequence continues at coordinate 1,100,412 of NZ_JAEMDY010000001.1, read as the reverse complement.
TGCAGGGCGCGAGCCATGCCTTCGACCTCGATGCCTACCGCGCCGGGCGCCAGACGCCGGTGTTCTTCGGCTCGGCGGTGAACAATTTCGGCGTGCAGCCGCTGCTCGACTTCTTCGTCCGGCACGCGCCCCCGCCGCAGCCGCGCGAGACCACGGTGCGCGACGTGGCGGCGGACGAGGCCAGGCTCACCGGCTTCGTCTTCAAGATCCAGGCCAACATGGATCCGCAGCACCGCGACCGGGTGGCCTTCATGCGCGTGTGCTCGGGCCGCTTCGAAGCCGGGATGAAGGCCTTCCACGTGCGCGCGGGCAAGGAGATGAAGCTCGCCAACGCGCTGACCTTCATGGCCAGCGATCGCGAGATCGCCGCCGAGGCGTACCCCGGCGACGTGATCGGCATCCACAACCACGGCACCATCTCGATCGGCGACACGTTCACCGAGGGCGAGCAGTTCACCTTCACCGGGATCCCGAACTTCGCGCCGGAGCTGTTCCGCCGCGCGCGCCTGCGCGATCCGCTCAAGCTCAAGCAGCTGCAGAAGGGCCTGGAGCAGCTGTCGGAAGAAGGCGCGACCCAGTTCTTCCGCCCGCTGATGTCCAACGACCTGATCCTGGGCGCAGTCGGCGTGCTGCAGTTCGACGTCGCGGCCTACCGGCTCAAGGCCGAGTACGGCGTCGACGCGATCTTCGAACCCGTCGGCGTGGCGACCACGCGCTGGATTCGCTGCGACAGCGAGAAGAAGCTCGAGGAATTCCGCGAGAAGAACGCCGGCAACCTCGGCATCGACGCCGCCGGCGAACTCGTCTACCTCGCCCCGAGCCGCGTCAACCTGCAGCTCGCCCAGGAACGCTGGCCCGACGTGCGCTTCGATGCCACCCGCGAGGCGGCGCATACGCGGGCCGCGGGTTGATGAACTCAACTGTAGGAGCAGCTACAGCTGCGATCGCAGCACCAGCGTGCTGACCAGGCCCGCCTCGCCAAGACCGCGCGCCGGGATCGCAGCTATAGCTGCTCCTACAGCTGATGTTGGCTTTGCTCCATCCGCGTAGACCGGCTTTGATCCGCGTCCATCCGTGGCAAGGCCTTGGCTCCTGGACACACCCACGCATGGCATGATCGTTCCCGTTCTTTCCCCGGGGTTCCTGCGTGTCGACGATGAGCCTGCGCCAGAAGCGCGAGGAGTTGGCCAGTGCGCTGACGCACGGCCTTGGCGCCACCGCCGCGCTCGCGGGCGGTGCGGTGCTCATCACGCTGGCGGCGATCTTCGGCAATGGCTGGCAGCTGGGCGCGGCGATCGTGTTCGGCGTCACCCTCCTGCTGCTGTACCTGGCCTCGACGCTCTACCACGCGTTCCAGCACCCGGTGCTCAAGGGACGGCTGAAGGTCCTCGACCACTGCGCGATCTACCTGCTGATCGCCGGCACCTATACGCCGTTCACCCTGATCGGGCTGCGCGGGCCCTGGGGCTGGGGCCTGTTTACCGCGATCTGGACGCTGGCGATCGCCGGCGTAGTGTTCAAGCTGTTCCACACCGGGCGCTACCGGCGCCTGTCCACGCTGATCTATGTCGCGATGGGCTGGCTGGTCCTGGTGGCGATCAAGCCCGTGCTGGCCGCGCTCGATGCCTGGACGCTCGGCTGGCTGGTCGCCGGCGGCGTCTTCTACACCCTGGGCACCGTGTTCTACCACCGCGAATCGATCCCCTACGCGCACGCGATCTGGCACCTGTTCTGCATCGCCGGCAGCGTGTGCCACTACGTCTCGGTGATGGCCCAGGTCACCGGTCCCGGCTGAACGGCTTCCATCGCGTTCACCGTTGTTTGACCGCCGGCGCGGGAGGCTGGCCGCTGCATCCCACGGAGCCGGCGCATGCCGACGGAGTCCACGTCCCAGGGCGCCACCCACAGCAGGCCGGTCGAGGCCGTCCTCGCGCATCCGTGGCGCACGGTGGCGGTGGTCGTGGCGGCCGGCCTGCTGGCACTGCTGCTGCTCTGGGACTGGAACTGGTTCAGGGGTCCGGTGGAGCGCATCGTCTCGGCGCGGACCGGGCGCAGCTTCGACATCGGCGGCGACCTGGACGTCGATGTCGGGCGTACCGCGGTGATCCGCGCCGACCGCCTGACGCTGGGCAACGCCGACTGGTCGGACAGCCCGGACATGGCCACGACGGACAGGCTCGAGCTCCACGTCCGCCTGTGGCCGCTGCTGGCAGGCCAGGTGCATATCCCCGAGCTGCGCCTGCGCCAGCCGGACATCCTGCTCGAGGCCGGCGAGGACGGCGGCAACTGGCGCTTCGACGGCATGTCGGGCGAAGGCGAGGGGCCGCGCATCGACCTCCTCCACGTCGAATCGGGCCGGCTGCGCTATGTCGACGCGGCCAGGGAGACCGACGTCGACCTCGGCGTCGCCAGTGAGGATACGGAGGATCCGTCGGTGCGCCCGCTGGCCCTGAGCGGCGACGGCCACTGGCGCGGCGCCCCGTTCGAGCTCACCGGCGCCGTGGCCTCGCCGCTGGCGCTGCGCGAGACCGAGACGCCGTATGCGATCGACCTGCGCGCCTCGGCCGGGGCCACCCGCGCCCACGCACGCGGCGCCATCACCCGCCTGCTCGGCCTGTCCGCCTTCGACCTGCAGATGGCGCTGTCGGGCAAGGACCTCGAAGACCTCTACCCGCTGCTCGGCATCGCGATGCCGCACACCCCGCCCTACGAGCTCGACGGCCGCCTGGTCCGCGACGATGCGGTGTGGCGCTATGAAGGCTTCAGCGGCAAGGTCGGCGACAGCGACCTCGGCGGCACCGCGAAGATCACCACCGGGCGCGAGCGCCTGCTGTTCGAAGGCGACCTGCATTCGAAGCTGCTGGACTTCGACGACCTGGCCGGTTTCGTCGGCGGTGCGCCGGACAGCGGCGCCGGCGAAACCGGCAACGCCGAGCTCGAGGCCGAAGCCGCCAAGCGCGCCGCCGCCGGCCGGCTGCTGCCCGACACACCCTACGACCTGCACAAGCTGCGCAATATGGATGCCGACGTGCGCTGGAAGGCCGCCCGCATCGAGGCGCCGGGCTGGCCGCTGGACGACATGGACGTGCGCATCCTGCTCGAAGCCGGACTGCTGCGCCTGGACCCGCTCGAGTTCGGCGCGGCCGGCGGACGCATCCGCTCCACGGTGCGCATGGATGCCCGGCAGGACGCGATCCAGACCCACGCCGCGATCCGTGCGCGCGGGCTGGAGCTGGGCCGGCTGCTGCCCGACAACGAGCTGGCGCAGGGCGCCGTCGGCCGCGTGAGCGGCGACATCGACCTTTCCGGGACCGGCAATTCGGTCGCGCGCATGCTGGCCACGGCCGACGGCGATGCCACCCTCGGCATGGGCCGCGGACAGGTCAGCAACCTGCTGCTGGAACTTGCCGGCCTCGATATCTACGAGGCGCTCAAGTTCCTGATCGGCAAGGACCGCCAGGTCGCGGTGCGCTGCGCCTTCGGCGACTTTGCGGTCCAGGACGGGGTGATGACCACGCGCGCCCTGGCCTTCGACACCGAGGACACGATCATCATCGGCGAAGGCACGATCGACCTCGGCGAGGAGCAGCTGGACCTGCTGCTCAAGCCGCGGCCCAAGGACCGCAGCATCCTGGCGCTGCGCTCGCCGCTGGTGATCGACGGCAGCTTCCGCGACCCGGGCTTCCGCCCCGACATGGCGCGCCTCGGCCTGCGCGGCGCGATCGCGCTCGCCCTGGGCAGCATCGCGCCGCCGGCCGCGCTGCTGGCGACCCTGGAACTGGGTCCGGGCGAGGACAGCACCTGCGGCGGCCAGTACGCGAAATAGCGCCCCGGCGCCGCCTCGCCGCGATCAGGAGCTGACGCCTAGGAGCTGATGTAGCGCTGCAGGTGCTCGAGCTCGCGCTGCTGCTCCTCGATCACCGCCTTGACCAGGTCGCCGATCGAGACCAATCCCACCACTTCCCCGGCGCTCACCACCGGCAGGTGGCGGACGCGGCGCTCGGTCACCAGCTGCATGCAGGCTTCGGCACCGTCCTCCAGGCGGACGGTGGCGACGTCGGCGGTCATGATGTCGCGCACCGGGGTTTCCTTCGACGACCGGCCTTCGAGCACGATCTTCCGCGCGTAGTCGCGCTCGGACACGATGCCGGCGAGCCGCCCTCCGGGGTCCAGCACCACCAGCGCGCCGATGCCCTGCTCGGCCATCAGCCGGATCGCATCGATCACCGCCGCATCCGGACCGATCGCGTGGACCTCAGCGCCCTTGGATTCCAGCAGTTGCCTCACCGTACGCATCGCAGCCTCGCTCGCTCGTGGGTGGCACGGTCGAGCATACCCCTTCGGCCGGACGCCAGGCGTCGACGAGGTACAGCGGGCGCTGCTTCGATTCCTCGTAGAGGCGGCCGAGGTATTCGCCGATCAGGCCGAGCGCCATCAGCTGCACGCCGCCCAGGAACAGGATCACCGCCATCATCGTCGGCCAGCCGGCCACCGGGTCCCCCCAGAACAGCGCCTTGAGGATGATCCACAGCCCGTAGCCGAAGGCCACCAGCGCGGTGACCACGCCGGCATAGGTCGCCAGGCGCAGCGGAGCGGTCGAGAAGCTGGTGATGCCCTCCAGCGCGAAGTTCCACAGCCGCCAGGCGTTGAACTTGCTGCGGCCCGCCATCCGCGCTTCCCGCCGATAGGGCACCGCCACGCGGTTGAAGCCGATCCAGCCGAACAGGCCCTTCATGAAGCGATGGCGTTCGCGCAGCTCGCGCAGGGCGTCCAGCGCGCGCGGCGACAGCAGGCGGAAGTCACCGGTGTCCGTGGGCACGGGGGTCTTCGACAGGCGCTGCATGACGCGGTAGAAGCCATGCGCCGAAGCGCGCTTGAACCAGCCCTCGCCCTCGCGCGCCAGGCGCGTGCCGTGGACGTCGTCGTAGCCCTCGCGCCAGCGCGCGACGAATTGCGGGATCAGCTCCGGCGGGTCCTGGCCGTCGGCATCGAGGATGAGTGCGGCGCCCTCGCGCACCCGGTCCAGGCCGGCGGTCAGGGCCGCCTCTTTGCCGAAATTGCGCGACAGGCGGAGCAGCGACACGCGCGGATCGTCCGCCGCCAGCGCCTGCAGCACCGCCCATGTCGCGTCGGTGCTGCCGTCGTCGATGTAGAGCACGCCACCCTCGACGCCGTCGCGCGCGGCGAGCGCATCCAGCACGGCGGCCAGGCGGGGGTGCAGCCGGGGCAGCGACTGGGCCTCGTTGAAGGCCGCCACCACCACGGTGAGTCGATCGCGGGTCATGCCGGCATCCTAGCGCGCCGGCGGCTCACTCCAGCTGCTCCAGCCAGGCGTCGCCCCCCAGGTTGCGCATGTTGCGCTGGATCCACTGCGCCCGCTTCCGCACGTAGGGACCCGGGCGATGGGCGCTGTAGCGGCGCGGGCTCGGCAGGACCGCGGCCAGGCGCGCGCTCTCGGCGCCGGACAGCGCCGCCGCGTCCTTGCCCCAGTAGCTGCGCGCAGCCGCCTGCGCGCCGTAGATGCCGTCGCCGAACTCGGCCACGTTGACGTAGACCTCGAGGATCCGCTGCTTCGGCCAGAGGGTCTCGATCAGCAGCGTGTACCAGGCCTCCAGGCCCTTGCGCACCCAGCTGCGCCCGCTCCACAGGAACAGGTTCTTGGCCAGCTGCTGGCTGATCGTGCTGCCGCCACGCACGCGGCCGCCGCGTGCATTGCTCTCCAGCGCGCGCTCGATCGCCTCCAGGTCGAAGCCGCGGTGGCGGGCGAAGTTCTGGTCCTCGGCGGCAACCGCCGCCAGCGGCAGCGAGGGTGCGATCGCATCGAGGTCGCGCCAGTCGTAGGCGATGCGGAACGCGGTATCGCCGGAGCGCAGCGCCTCGAACTGGCGGATGGCCATGAACGTGGTGAACGGCGGATCGACGAAACGCAGGGCCACCACCTGGGCGATGCTCGCCAGCAGGAACAGCAGCGGCAGCTTCCACATCCAGTGCCAGCGGCTGCGCCGTGGCGGTGACGCGGCGGCCACGGCCGCCCCTGCATCCTTGTCCCTGCCGCCCGCCATCCCCATCTCCAACGTTCGCCGATCGGCCGATGCGCGATTATCCCGCCCCGGCGCACCACCACAACGCACACGGATCCCGCATGCCCGACGCCGCCAACGCCCGCGACCACCTCACCCGCTTCCTGCTGCCGCGCGCCGGGGTCCGCGGGGTGCACGTCCACCTGGGCGAAACCTGGCGCGCGATCGCCTCGAGCGACGACTACCCGCCGGGCGTGCGCGCACTGCTGGGCGAAGCGGCCGCCGCGTCGGCGCTGTTCACCGGCCACGTCAAGGTCGACGGGCGCCTGTCGGTGCAGCTGCGGGGCCAGCATGGGCTGCGGACGCTGTTCGCCGAATGCACCTCCGAAGGCACGCTGCGCGGCATCGCGCGGCTGGCGGAGGGCAGCAACGACGTCGACGGCCTCGGAAGCCTCGGCGAGGACGCGCTGCTGGCGATCACCATCGAAGGCGCCGGCATCGGCAACCGCGAGGCGACCCGCTACCAGGGCATGGTGCCGCTGGACGCGCCCGACCTGGGCGGCGCGTTCGAGGACTATTTCACCCGGTCCGAGCAGCTCCCGACGCGGATCCTGCTGACCGCGGGCGCGGACCACGCCGTCGGCCTGGTGCTGCAGAAGCTTCCGGCCGACGCCGGCGACGGCGACGGCTGGGATCGCGCGAGCGCCCTGTTCTCGACCCTGGGCGCGGCCGAACTCGCCACGACGCCGGCGGCGGAGCTGCTGCACCGCCTGTTCCACGAAGAGTCCCCGGAGCTGGTGGGAGGCCGGCCGCTGGCGTTCGGCTGCTCGTGCTCGCAGGGCCGGGTGGAGGCGATGCTCGAGTCGCTCGGCCGCAGCGAGGCCGAGGCCGCGTTGGTCGATGGTGTGGCCACCGTGCGCTGCGAATTCTGCGGCCAGGCCTACCAGTTCGACGCGGCCGGCATCAACGCGCTCTTCACGGCGGACAGGCGCCCAATGGAGGCACCTCCCGGCCTGCAGTGACGGAGGGGCGGGCATTGTTAAAGAAACATAAACGCACTAGAGTCGTGCCCACGACCGGGCGGAACTCCCGCCTGCCAGACAGGTCTATCAGCAGGCCATGAAGCCGCGTCCCGCCAAGCTCGCACTGTCCCTGCTCCTCGCCTTCGGCGTGGCGGCGGGTGCCCATGCGCAGTCGCCGGCGGGCAAGCGGGAACAGGCCGTGCTGCCGGTGTGGAACCAGTCCAGTGGCAAGGTCGAGGCCCTGCTGCTGCTGGAACCCACGGGTTCCGGTTCGGCGTCCGGATTCGACGGCCGCGCGCTCGACGCCGCCTTCGGCATCGATGCCGGCAAGTCGCTCGGCGTGTTCTGCGATCGCAAGACCGGCCTGGCCAGCGCGCTCGGCAACCTCGCCAACAACTGCATGCTGGCCAGCTTCCAGGACGGGGCCGGCAAGCGCACCGGCGGCACCGCGGCCTTCCGTGCCGGCAACAACACCCGCGTCGGCGTCAACGCCGGCAGCGGCAGCGGGACCCTGCCCAGCTGGCTCGCCCCGGGAAACCGCGGCGCGGCCGCCACGGTCGACGTCAACGACCTGACCGTGTTCGCCCAGCACAACATCGGGCGCGAAGGCATGGTGTCGATCGCCGGCACCATGGCCAAGGCCACCCTGGTCACCCCGGCCGAGGCCAGCAACCTCGGCATCGGCGACGCCTGGACCTCTCGCAGCGTGAGCGTTGGCGGCGGCTACGGCCGCTTCAGCGCCAACATCGTCGGCCACGTGGTCGAGACCCCCGGGCAGCCCAAGTGGGAAGGCCTGGGCCTGGGTCTGACCTGGCGCACCCCCTGGAGCGGACAGCTCACCGTGGGCGCCGACAACCTCGTCACCAAGGGCCGCAATCCCTTCGCCCCGGGCACCAGCGCGCGCGACGACGAAGGCACCGTGCCCTACATCCGGTACGAGCAGGACCTCTAAGTCCTTGATGTTTCGCGGTTTCTTCTCTGAAACCGGCGATTATTAACAACACTTTAATTTTTGCTCCGGCAGGGCTACTATCGGCAACGGCCTAACCGGGCTTGGTGTCGATCTTGACTCCACCGGTGGGCTCCCATGGGAATTACCCAAGACTCACTTGGAGAGAGAAGAGATGACCCTTAAGACCACCAAGCTCCGCGACGCGATTTCCTTCGCGCTCGTGTCCGGTGCGACCGTCCTCGCCGGTACCGGCGTCGCGTTCGCGCAGGACAGCTCGGAACAGCAGGCCACGACGCTCGATCGCATCGAGGTCACCGGCTCGCGCATTCGCCAGGTTGACGTGGAGACCGCCCAGCCGGTCACGATGATCAGCCGCGACGAAATCCAGGCCGGCGGCTTCAACAGCGTTGCCGACATCCTGCAGAACATCCCGTCCGCGGGCTCGCCGACGTTCAGCCGCACCTCGCCGCTGACCGCCAACGCGGAAGCCGGTGGCCAGTACATCGACCTGCGCAACCTGGGCGCCCAGCGCACCCTGGTCCTGGTCAACGGCAAGCGCCTGGGCATCAGCCCGGACGGCTTCCAGGACGTGTCGACGATCCCGGCCTCGATGGTCGAGCGCATCGACGTCCTGAAGGACGGCGCGTCGTCGATCTACGGTTCCGACGCCATGGCCGGCGTCATCAACATCATCACCCGCACCAACTTCGAAGGCGCGGAAGTCAACGCGTACTTCGGCCAGTACGGCCAGGGTGACGGCCAGAAGCAGAGCTACGACTTCGTGGTCGGCATGGCCGGCGACCGTGGCTCGGTGACCATCGGTGCCGAGTACCACAATGAAGACGGCGTCTGGGCGCGCAACCGCTTCTTCTCGCGCGACAGCTACCCGGGCTACCCGCAGTACAGCCAGACCGTCGTTGGCCAGTGGGGCAACTGGCGCGTCGGCAGTGCCGGTCCGTGGCAGGTCGCCAATCCTGGCAGCGATGCCCTTGGCCCGGGCGAATGGCACAACCAGGACGGCCTGAGCCCGCTCGACACGAGCCGCGCATCCGACCAGATGCACGTCCTGACCCCGATCGAGCGTCGCTCGCTGTTCGCCAACGTCAACTACGACGTGACCGACAACGTCCGCTTCGTCAGCGACCTCAGCTACACCAAGCGCGAGTCGAACCGCCAGATCGCCGGCTACCCGACCCAGTCGCAGGCTGCCGCGGTCAACGCGCCGATGGCCGCCAACAGCTACTTCAACCCGACCGGCGGCGTGTCCCCGGTGAACTGGCGCCGTCGTGGCTGGGAAGTGCCGCGCACCACCGACACCGTCCAGACCACCTGGCGCTGGACGGCCGCCCTGCAGGGCTCGTTCGACATCGGTGAGCGTTACTTCGACTGGGACGTCGGGTACATGTTCAACGAGAACGACCTGGCGATCACCAACAACGGCAACCTGTACATCCCGAACATCCGCCGCGCGGTGGGCCCGTCGTTCATGAACGCCCAGGGCCAGATCGTCTGCGGTACCCCGGGTGCCGTGATCGTCGGCTGCGTGCCGTGGAACCCCTTCGCGGGCTTCGGTACCGGCGCGGTCGCGAATTCGCTCGAGGATCCGGAGGTGCAGGCTTACCTGTACAAGCAGGAAAACGCGGTCGGCCGTACCGAGACCAACAACTACTTCGCCAACCTGGCGGGTTCGATCGCCACGCTTCCGGCCGGTGACCTCGGCTTCGCGGTGGGCATCGAGCATCGCAAGGAAGAGGGCGGTTTCTCCCCCGACGCCATCGCGCAGTCGGGTGACTCCACCAACCTCGCGTCGGGTCCGACCTACGGTTCGTACTCGCTGGACGAAGTCTACGCCGAGCTCAACATCCCGCTGCTCGCCGACATGGCGTTCGCGCAGGAGCTGTCGCTCAGCGTCGCAAGCCGCTACTCGGACTTCGACACCTTCGGTGACACCACGAACAACAAGTTCGGCCTGAAGTGGCGTCCGATGGACGACCTGCTGGTCCGCGCGACCTGGGCCGAGGGCTTCCGCGCCCCGACCATCGGCGACCTGTACGGCGGCACCTCCGACACCTTCACCACCGGTTTCCGCGATCCCTGCGACACCGTGTACGGTGTGGCGGCCGGTTCGGCGCGCTGCCTCCAGGACGTCCCGGTCGGCTACCGCCAGCTGCAGCAGGGCTTCGTGCCCACGACCGCTGCTGGCCAGCAGACCCCGGTTCCGTTCACCTCGGGCTCCAACCCGCTGACCCAGCCGGAGTTCTCGGAGTCGAAGACCGTTGGTTTCGTGTACAGCCCCAGCGCTGTCGAGGGTCTGTCGGTCGGTCTTGACTGGTGGAACATCCGCATCGACAACACCATCGTGTCGGATACCCCCAACGAGATCATGGAAGACTGCTACGTCGCCCTGATCGAGTCCCGTTGCGCCCTGTTCTCGCGCAACGCGGCACTGGGCTACATCGTCGACAACCTGCAGTACGGCGTGCGCAACTCGGGCTATGCCGAGACCGAAGGTTACGACCTCGACGTCAACTACGCCCTGACCACGGACTACGGCCGCTTCAGCGCGCGCTGGGCCACGACCTACGTCAGCATGTACGAGACCAAGTCGACGAACGATCCGGAAGAGGTCCCGAGCCAGGCGAACGGCTTCGGCGGCACCTTCCGCGTGCGTTCCAACCTCAACCTGAGCTGGAACTACAACGACTTCGGCGTGACCTGGGGCGTGCGTTACAACTCGGGCACCAAGGAATCGTGCGCCGGCTTCGGCGACGGCGCCCACTGCTCGCTGCCCGACTACCAGGCTCCCGATACCCTCGGCGCCGTGGTCCCGCAGAACGAAGTCGGTTCGGCGACGTTCAACGACCTGCAGTTCAGCTGGAATGCTCCGTGGAACGCGCGTATCGCTGTCGGCGCCAACAACGTGCTCGACAAGGATCCGCCGATCTACTACACCCAGCCGAACTCGGGCTTCGCGTTCTACGGCGGTCATGACATCGGTCGCTTCATCTACGCCCGCTACACCCAGAAGTTCTGATCCATCGAACTTCCGTTAGTGCTCTGAACTACAGCCCCGAAAGGGGCTGTAGTTTTTTGTGGCGGGCGCAATGGGCCGGGCCGGCCTGGCGCATGCCGCATAATGTCGATCCTCCGCAGTGCCGACGCCGCCACGCTGCTGGGCCGCGCGCACTCCGACCCAACGACAGGATCACATCCATCCATGGACATTGGCGTCCTCAAGCAGGGGGCGATCGCCGCCCTGCAGCGTCAGCGCTGGGACGAGGCGCAGTCGCTCGCCGCGCGCCTGATCGACCTGGATCCAGGCGACCCCGAGGTGCACTTCATCGCCGGGGTGGCCATGCTCGAGCAGGACCGCGTCCTCGAAGCCCGGGATGTCTTCAGGCAGGCCATCGCGCTCGCGCCCGGCCGCGCCGATTTCCACCTCTATCTCGCGCGCGCCTGCGCGTCGTCGCAGGACTACGACGCGGCGCTCGCCGCCGCCGGCGAGGCCGAGCGGCTCCTGCCGCGCGACAGCGCCGCCGGCTTCGACACGCTCGGGGTGGTGCTGGTGCAGTGCCACGCCTACGAGCGCGCCACCGTCGCCTTCCGCCACGCGGCCGGGCTTGCGCCCGCGAATCCGGGCGTGCGCTTCAACCTGGGCACCGCACTGACCTTCCTCGGCGACATCGACGGCGCCGAGCGCGAGTTCGAAGCCTGCATCGGCCTGGAACCGCAGCACTGGCGGGCCCACCAATCCCTGTCCCAGCTGCGCCGGCAGACGGCGGACGCCAACCACATCGAGCGACTCACGGCGCTGGCGGCGGGCGCCACGGGCAAGGTGACCGCGACCACCTTCCTCAACATGGCGCTCGCCAAGGAGCTCGAGGACCTCGGCGACCACGCGGGGGCCTTCGACCGCATGGTCACCGGCAAGGCGGCGCCCCGCGACATGCTGGGCTACTCGAGGGCGCACGAGCGCGAACTCTTCGACGCGCTGGCATCGGGCTTTCCCGAGCCCTGGTCGCCCGCCACCACCACGGGCAGCGAGGCCCGCGATCCGGTCTTCATCGTCGGCATGCCGCGTACCGGCACCACGCTCGTCGACCGCATCGTGTCCAGCCATCCGCAGGTGCAGTCGGCAGGCGAACTCCACAACTTCGCGTCGGTGTGGAAGCGCGCCATGGGCGGCCCCTCGTTCGAGATGTTCAACCCGGAGCACATCGCGCGCGCCACGGCCAGGCCCATCGACTGGCGCCAGCTCGGCGACGACTACGTGGCCAGCACGCGGGCCTTCACCGGCTCACGGCCGCGGTTCACCGACAAGCTGCCGCACAACTTCCTCTACCTCGGCTACATCGCCTGTGCGCTGCCCGAGGCGAAGCTCGTCTGCGTCCGCAGGCATCCGCTGGACACCTGCCTGAGCAATTTCAGGCAGCTGTTCGCGCCCGAGTCGCCCTACTTCGACTACTCGTACGACCTGCTGGACATCGGCCATTACTACATCCTGTTCGACAGGCTGATGGCCCACTGGAAGGCCGCCTTCCCCGGCCGCATCCACGAGGTGCGGTACGAGTCCCTGGTGGCGGAGCAGGAAGCCGACAGCCGCGCGCTCATCGCCCACTGCGGGCTGGACTGGGACGACGCCTGCCTGTCCTTCGAGAAGAACGCCGCGCCGGTCACCACGGCCAGCGCGGTCCAGGTGCGGGCGAAGATGTACACCACCGCGCTCGGGCGCTGGAAGCGCTACGAGGCGCAGCTGCAGCCGCTGCGGGCGATGCTGGAAGACGCCGGGATCGATTGCGGCTGACGGCACCCGGCGGCCTGGTCGGCCGCCGGGTCCTGCCGACTCAGGCCGCGGCCTGGAGGCTGGTGCGCAGCGGCGAGTCGGCAGGCACGCCGAGCTCGTCCAGGTAAGCCGCGACTTCGGCCGATTCCGCCTGCCAGCCCGCCTCGTCGACGCGCAGCAGCTCCTGCATCACCGCGTCGTCGAGCTCGAGGCCGTCACGGCGCAGGGCATCGTGCGTCGGCAGGTGTCCGATCGGCGTCTCGACCGCCGCCGCCCCGCCCTCGACGCGGCCGATGATCCACTCCAGCACACGCAGGTTGTCGCCGAAGCCCGGCCACATGAAGCGGCCGTCGGCGTCCTTGCGGAACCAGTTGACGTGGAAGATCTTCGGCAGCCGCGCGCCCGGCCTGTCGAAGGACAGCCAGTGCGCGAAGTAGTCGGCGAAGCTGTAGCCGCAGAACGGCTTCATCGCCATCGGGTCCCGGCGCATCACGCCGACGGCGCCGGTGGCCGCAGCCGTGGTTTCCGAACCCATCGCCGCGCCCACGAGCACGCCGTGTGCCCAATCGCGCGACTCGAACACCAGCGGCACCAGGCTCGACCGGCGGCCGCCGAACACGATGGCGCTGATCGGCACGCCCTGCGGATCCTCGGCGCGCGGTGACCAGGTCGGGCACTGCCTGGCGCTCACGGTGAAGCGCGAGTTGGGATGTGCGGCCGGGCCATTCGCAGCGTCGTATGGACGTCCCTGCCAATCGTGCGCCGGAATGCGCTTGTCCAGGCCTTCCCACCACGGCTGGCCGTCGTCGGTCACCGCCACGTTGGTGAAGATGGTGTCGCGCTCGATGCTGTGCAGCGCGTTCGGGTTGGACTTCTCCGAGGTGCCCGGCGCGACGCCGAAGAACCCGGCCTCGGGATTGATCGCCCACAGGCGGCCGTCCTCGCCCGGATGCATCCAGCAGATGTCGTCGCCGACCGTCCACACCTTCCAGCCCTGCTCGCGGTAGGCCTCCGGCGGGATCAGCATGGCCAGGTTGGTCTTGCCGCAGGCGCTCGGGAAGGCGGCGGCCACGTAGTGCACCTCGCCCTGTGGATTCTCGATGCCGACGATCAGCATGTGCTCGGCCAGCCAGCCCTCGTGGCGCGCCTGGTGCGAGGCGATGCGCAGCGCATGGCATTTCTTGCCGAGCAGCGCGTTGCCGCCGTAGCCCGAGCCGTAGGACTTGATCACCAGCTCGTCGGGGAAATGCATGATGTAGCGGCGGCCGGGGTCGAGCTCGCCGGTGGAGTGCAGGCCGCGGACCAGCGGCTTGCCCTCGGCGCCCTCGCGCTCGATGCGCGCCAGCGCGGCGGCGCCCATGCGCGTCATCAGGCGCATGTTGGCCACCACGTACGGCGAATCGGTGATCTCCACGCCGCAGCGCGCCAGCGGCGAGTCGACCGGGCCCATGCAGTAGGGCACGACGTACAGGGTGCGGCCCTGCATGCAGCCGTCGAACAGCGCGTCGATCGTTGCGTGTGCCTCGGCCGGGGCCATCCAGTGGTTGTTCGGACCGGCGTCCTCGCTGTTCTCATGACAGACGAAGGTCAGGTGCTCCACGCGGGCGACGTCGTCGGGATGGGAGCGGTGCAACACGCAGCCGGGATGGGTGTCCTGGTTGAGCGGCAGAAGGGTGCCGTCGGCCATCATGGCCGCCTGCAGGGTGGCGGCTTCGGCGTCGCTTCCGTCGCACCAGACCACGCGGTCGGGGCGGGTCAGCGCGGCGACTTCGTCGACCCACTGCTGCAGGGACGCAAGCCGGGTGCCGGGCGACGCTTCCGCGCCCTGCTGGGGAACTGCAATCATGTCTCGCGCCTCCGGAGTGCGCTTTTTTCAGGCAGGACCCGCAATTCTAGCGAGCGGGGACCGTGCCGCCGTGCTGCACCGCGTCATCGCGCGGCGCACCGGCGTCTCAACCGGGGACGAGCGTGCGCTCCATGTGCGACACGTACTCGTCGAACTCCTCCTGCGGCATGCGCGCCTGGTGCAGCTGCAGGTTGAGCTGGAGGAAGCCGACATAGGCGGCGTAGGTCAGCCGCGCGCGATGGCGCGCCTCGGTCCGCCCAAGCCCGGCCTGGCGGAAGGACGCCGTGAGGTAGTCCAGGCGGCGCTGCGACACGCGGCCGATCACCGGCTGCACCGCCGGATGGTCGGGCGCCTTCAGCAGCGCGCTGTACACGATGTGCGACTTGAACTCGCGCGCCACCATCTGGAACAGCGCGCGCAGGCGGTCGCGCGGGTCCGGGACGGCTTCGAGCTTTCCGAAGACATCCTGCTCCTCGTAGGCCTCCCAGCGTTCAAGCGCCGCCTGCAGCAGCGCGTCGCGCGACGGGAAGTGCCAGTAGAAGCTGCCCTTGGTCACGCCCAGCCGGCGCGCCAGCGGTTCCACCGCGAGCGCGGAGACCCCCTGCTCGGCGATGAGGTCCAGCGCGGCCTCGGCCCAGTCCCCGGCGCTGAGCCGGCTGCGTTCACCCTTGGCGGCGGTGGTCTTCATGCCGCCGAGTGTATCCATACGCTTGGGTGCGGGACAGCGCCGGGAGCCCACGGACGCGTTGACAGGCCGCCGCGGCGATGTCCATACTCGCCCGTATGGGCCAGTCTAGGGGATTCCGCCATTG
The DNA here is from genome assembly GCF_016457215.1 of Luteimonas sp. MC1895. NCBI lineage: Bacteria > Pseudomonadati > Pseudomonadota > Gammaproteobacteria > Lysobacterales > Lysobacteraceae > Luteimonas > Luteimonas sp. MC1895. The sequence continues at coordinate 1,084,977 of NZ_JAEMDY010000001.1, read as the reverse complement.
GCGGAATACACGCTGGCCTCCATCAGCCAAGGCGGGCGCAATGCTCGCGGAGACCATGCCATGAGTATCGTCGTCCCCTTCCTCGTCCTGGTACTGGTCGGCGCCTTCGCCGCCTACCACCGCATGCGCCTGGCCACCTGGGCCGCGATCACCGCCGCCGCCCTCGCCGCGTGCTGGCTGCTGGGCGCGCACCGCGGCGCCACCATCGCGGCCATCGTGGTCGCCGTCCTGGTCGCCCTTCCGCTGCTGCTGCCCTTCATCCGCAAGCCGCTGATGACCGCGCCGCTGCTGAAGATCTTCCGGCGGATCCTGCCGCCGCTGTCGCAGACCGAACGCATCGCGCTGGAGGCCGGCTCGGTCGGCTTCGAGGGCGAACTGTTCTCGGGCGCGCCGGACTGGAACGTGCTGATGTCGCAGCCCAGGCCGCAGCTCACCGCCGAGGAACAGGCCTTCCTCGACGGCCCGGTCGAGCAGCTCTGCCTGATGACCGACGACTGGGACATCACCCACGTGCGCGCCGACCTGCCGCCGGAGATGTGGCAGTTCATGAAGGACCACCGCTTCTTCGGGATGATCATCCCCAAGGAGTACGGCGGCCTGGGCTTCAGCGCGCTGGCGCACCACAAGGTGATCCAGAAGCTGGCCTCGATCTCGAGCGTCGTCAGTTCGACGGTGGGCGTGCCCAACTCGCTCGGACCGGGCGAGCTGCTGATGCACTACGGCACCCGGGCGCAGAAGGACCATTACCTGCCGCGCCTGGCCGACGGCCGCGACGTGCCCTGCTTCGCCCTGACCGGTCCCTTCGCGGGCTCCGATGCCACCTCCATCCCCGACTTCGGCATCGTCTGCAAGGGCGAATGGGACGGCGGCCAGGTGCTGGGCGTCAGGCTCACTTTCGACAAGCGCTACATCACCCTGGCACCGGTGGCGTCGCTGATCGGCCTGGCCTTCCGCATGTACGACCCGGATGGCCTGCTGGGCGACGTGCGCGACATCGGCATCACCCTGGCGCTGGTGCCGCGCGACGTCGAGGGCATGGACGTCGGCCGCCGCCACTTCCCGCTCAACTCGCCGTTCCAGAACGGTCCCGTGCGCGGGCATGAGGTGTTCGTGCCGCTGAGCCAGATCATCGGCGAGGAGAACGGCTTCGGCGAGGGCTGGCGCATGCTCAGCGAGTGCCTGTCGATCGGCCGCTCGATCACCCTGCCCTCCACCGCCAGCGGCGGCGCCAAGTCCGGCGCGGTCACCACCGGTGCCTACGCGCGCATCCGCAAGCAGTTCGGGCTTTCGATCGGCCGCTTCGAGGGCGTGGAAGAGGCGCTGGCGCGCATCGGCGGCAAGGCCTATGCGATCAGCGCGCTGTCACAGGCCACCGCCGCCGCCGTCGATCGCGGCGACGTACCGGCGGTGCCGTCCGCGATCGCCAAGTACCACTGCACCGAGATGGGCCGCGACGTCGCCAAGGACGTCATGGACGTCATCGGCGGCAAGGGCATCATCCTCGGCCCGCGCAATTTCGCCGGCCGCGCCTGGCAGGCCTCGCCGATCGCGATCACGGTCGAGGGCGCCAACATCATGACCCGCAGCCTGCTGATCTTCGGCCAGGGCGCGATCCTCTGCCATCCGTGGGTGATGAAGGAGATGAAGGCGGCGCAGGATCCGGATGAGCGCGCAGGCGTGGAAGCGTTCGACCGCGCGCTGTTCGGCCACGTCGGCTATGCGATCTCCAACGCCGTGCGCTCGGTGTGGTTCGGGATCACCGGCTCGCGCTTCGGCCGCGCGCCCGGCGACGACTACACCCGCCGCTACTTCCGCCGCCTCAACCGCCACTCCGCCAACCTGGCGCTGATGGCCGACGTTTCGATGCTGATGCTGGGCGGCAAGCTGAAGTTCAAGGAGTCGCTGTCGGGCCGCCTGGGCGACGTGCTGAGCCACCTGTACATGACCAGCGCGATGCTCAAGCGCCACCACGACGAAGGCGCGCCGGTCGCCGACCAGCCGCTGCTGGCCTGGGCCTACCACGACAGCATCCACAAGATCGAAACCGCGCTGTCGGCCGCGCTGCGCAACTTCCCGATCCGTCCGGTGGGCTGGCTGATGTGGATGCTGATCTTCCCGCTCGGCCGCCGCGCCGTGGCCCCGGGCGACCGCCTCGGCCACCGCGTCGCCGCGCTGCTGATGACCCCGAACGAAGGCCGCGACCGCCTCGCCTCCGGCGTGTTCACCACGCCGTGCGCGAACAACCCGGCCGGCCGCATCAACAGCTACCTGGCCGCGGCCATCGCGGCCGAGCCGGTCGAGCGCAAGTTCCTGAAGGCGCTGAAGAACAAGGGCATCGAGGCGCTGGACTTCGCCAGCCAGCTCGACGAGGGCGTGCGCGAGGGCTGGATCTCGGCGGAGGAGCGCACGCAGCTGGAGGACCTGCGCGCGATGACGCTCGACACCATCAGCGTCGACGACTTCGAGCCGCACGAACTGCGCGCGGCGACGTACTACGATGGCCAGCGACCCGACGGGACGCGCGAAGCGGCCTGAGCAGGACCCGAGGGCGCCCACGCGGCGCCCTCGTCATTCCAGGGATCCGCGCGCCGTCAGCGCCGCGCGTGCCACGCCGCGAGCACGGCGGCTTCGCGATCGGGCGCGAGCCCGGCCTTGGGCTGCGCCCGCCGCTCCGCGGGCAGCGAGCGCCACCAGGCGAGCGTGTCGCCCACCGTGTCCTCGAGGGGGCGCGTGCGCAGCCCGACCGCATGCGCACGTGAGGTGCTGATGTGGCCGAATCCGGCGTAGTCGCCGGCCGCGGGGATCCACGCCGGCATGTCCTGCCAGGGCGACACGCCCTGCGCCTCCAGGAAGTCCGCCGGCACCCACGTCAGCGTGGAGTCGTGGCCTGGCGGCTGCGGGCACGGGGCGCGCACGCAGTGGATGGTGTTCATCCGCCGCGAGACCTCCTGGCAGGTGGCCAGCAGGCGCCCCATGGTGATCGAGCCCGCGGGCGCATCGGCGTTGTAGATGCCCACGTGGCGCCGTTCCAGCGCCAGCAGCAGGAAGTCCGCGAGATCGCGCACGTCGATGAACTGGGTCGGGTCGTCCTGCGTCCCGGGTGCGAGGATCTCGCCGCCCCGGTCGGCCCGCGCCGGCCACCAGGTGAAGCGGTCGGTGGTGTCGCCGGGGCCGACGATCAGGCCGGGGCGGACAATCGTGGTGCGCCCGGGGAGTTCGGCCTCGGCCGCGCGCTCGCACAGCGCCTTGAGCCCGCCGTAGGTGTCGCCCGTGACATCGGTGACGGCCGGATCGGCAAGGACTGCGAGCAGCGCGTCCTCGTCCTGGCCCGGGCGATTGGTCTTCGCGTAGACCGAGATCGTCGACACCATCAGGTACTGCGCGACGCGAGGCGCCAGCAGGCGGGCCGAGCGGGTGACGTCGTCCGGGACGTAGGCGGAGGTGTCCAGCACCACGTCCCAGCGGCGGTCGCCTTCCAGCGCCGACAGGTCGCTCTTGCGGTCGCCGCGGAGCTGCTCGATGTCGGCGAACGCCTCACCGGCGAAGCGCTCCGGATTGCTCCTGCCGCGGTTGAACAGGGTCAGCCTGTGGCCCTTCGCCCGCGCCGCGGCGACGAAGTGCGGGCCGAGGAAGCCGGTTCCACCCAGCACGAGGACGTCCAGGGTCCCCGGACTCCGCGCCGCGGCCGCGCTGCCGGCGGCCGGTCCAGCGCCCGCGTCCGCCGCGACACCGAGGCCGCGGGCGCAGGCCGGAAGGGCCAGGGCGACGGCGCCGGCCAGGCCGGCCTTCAGCAGCTCACGTCGGCTTGGATGGTGCATGCGCAGGCTCCGCGGAGGGGTCCTGCGGGAGCGTGCGCTCGGCGCGGACCACGCGCCATGCGCCGTAGGTCATGCCCAGGGCGATGCCCAGGCCGGCCAGGAAGACCATGCCCGATCCCAGCACCGCCAGCGCCTTGTGCAGCCAGACGAAGGTGAGGTCGCCGCCGCGATAGACCGCGGTGTCGATCACCGCCTTGGCCTTGTAGCGCTGCTCGCGATCGACGCGGGTGTAGAGCGTCTCGCGCGCCGGCTTGGCCAGCGAGAACTCGCTGGCCCGGGTCACGATCTGCACGATCGCCACCAGCATCGGCAGCGGCGAAGCCGACAGCGCGGCGAAGCCGAGCATGATGGCGAACGCCGGCAGCAGCAGCAGCGGCGCGATCCCGTAGCGCTGCAGCAGGAAGCGCGTCAGCAGCAGCTGGATGGCGATGGTGAGGCCATTGATCGCCCAGTCCAGCGTCGAGTAGAACGCCGCGCGCTCCTCGGGTGTGGCGTACGCCGCGCGCACGATCCGCGCCTGCTCGTTGTAGAGCAGCGTGCCCACCCCGACGCCGAAGAACATCAGGATCGCCAGCGCACGCAGCAGCGGACGCTGCCACACCAGGCGCAGACCGGCGAGCACCGATCCGCCCATCGCCTGCCCTGCCATCGCGCCGCCCTGGCGCTCGCGTGCCAGCGCCCACGGCCGCAGCTTCATGATGCAGAGCAGGCAGATGCCGAGGAACCCCGCCGACACCAGCAACAGGTTGGCCACGCCCACCGGCTCGACCAGGAAGCGGGTGATCGCCGGACCGACCAGGGCGCCCACGGTCCCGCCCGCCGCGATGTAGCCGTAGACCTGCTTGGCCTGCGCGTTGTCGAACACGTCGGCCATGAAGCTCCAGAACACCGTCACCGCGAACAGGTTGAACACCGCTACCCAGACGAAGAACGCGGCGCCGCGGCCGGCCATCCCGCTGTCGAAGGCCCACCAGAAGCCGAGCAGGCAGGCGATGAAGACCAGGTAGACCGCCGGCAGGAACACGCGTCGCGGAAAGCGCGACACCAGCGCGCCGTACAGCGGCTGCAGCAGCACCATCGCGATGAACGTCGCGGTGAACAGCAGCTGCAGCATGAAGTCGCCGACCTCGATGCCCATGCGCTCGCCGAGCGCGATCAGCCCGCGCGGGAACACCGAGGCCGCGTCCGTGGACGCTCCCATCGCGTCGCGCACCGGGCGCAGCACGTAATAGCCGCAGAGCAGGCTGAAGAAGTACAGCATCGCCCACCACAGCGGCGGCGAGGCGGCCAGCTCGCGGCGCAGCCGGCCCATGGTGCCGGCGGACGCCACTGCGCCCGAATCGCTGCTCATCCGGCGGTTCCGATCCGGGCGACGTCGGGCGGCAGCGGACAGTGCAGCACGCCGCAGATCGTGCGCAGCAGTTCGGCTTCGGCCACCGAGATCCGGCCATCGTGGCTCGCGGCGGCGGTCACCGCTTCCACCATCAGCTGCTTGGCCAGCGGCTCGAGCGCGTCCAGCGCGGGCCAGACCTCGTCGAGCGCGAGCACGCCGTTGGTCGGCGGTGCATACGGCAGGTGGTCGCGCGGAAGCACGCGCTGCAGGCCGGCGAGGTAGGCGCGCTGCGCGGCCGCCGGGTCGCCCGGGTTGCCGGCATGGGCGACGACCGCCAGCAACGTCGCGAACTCCTCGCGCACGCTGCCGGGCTTGCGCCGGCCGAAGCGCGCATGCCGCCGCGGATCCAGCGACTCGCGCAGCTGCACTTCCAGCAGGCGGCCCAGGCAGTACTCGAACAGCGACACCTTGCCGTCGCAGTGGACCACGGCGTGCACGGTGTCGAGCAGGGTCTCGAGTTCGGGACGCGGGCGCCGGCGCAGCACCGGGAACGCGAGCGCGGCCAGCGGCAGGCGCTGCATCGGATGCAGCGCCTGCAGGTCGCCGCCATGCAGCGCCTTGGCCCCGCGCGCGACCTCGTCGCCGAGGCGCGCGGTGATCTCCGGCAGCTGGCGCCCGCGCAGCGCCGCGTCGTCGTCCAGCAGCAGGCCGAGCACCAGCGGCACCACCGCCTCGCGCGACTGCGCCAGGCTGCGCAGCGAAGCCGGCATGCCGTGCACGATGGCGTCGGCGCGCTGGTAGTCGTCGACCTCGGGGTGGCCCACCTGCGCGGCCACCATCGGCGGCGTCACGTCCAGCCGGGCGTCATGCGCTGGCAGGCGGCCGGCATGGACGTCCAGGCCCATCATCCGGTCCTCCTGCAGCCCCGACGGCGGGGTCAGCGACCACTGCCGGCGCAGGCCTTCCAGCTGTTCGCCGCGGAACCCGGGCTCCAGCGCCTGGATGCGCTCGAGGATCGGCGGATGGGTGGCGAACAGGCCGCTGAAGCCGACGCCATCGCCGAAGAGCATGTGGCTGGCCTCCTCGGCATCGGCCCGGTCGCTCAGGCGCGCGCCGTCGGGCAGGCCCGCGATCTTCTTCAGCGCACCCGCGAGGCCGGTGGTCTGGCGCGTGAACTGCACGGCCGACGCGTCGGCCAGCCGCTCGCGCGAGCGGCTGACGCTGGCCTTAATCATCCGGCCGAAGAACATGCCGATGCTGCCGACCACCAGGGCGACCAGCGCGGCCATCATCACCGCCGCCGCATTGCGGTCGCGGCTGCCGCCCAGGTACAGCACCTTGCGGCCGATCAGGCTGATCATGAGGATGCCGAACAGCACGCCCATCAGGCGGATGTTGAGGCGCATGTCGCCGTTGGCGACGTGGCTGAACTCGTGGGCGATCACGCCCTGCAGTTCGTCGCGGTTGAGGCGGTCGAGCGCGCCGCGGGTGACCGCGATGGCGGCGTCGCTGGGCGAGTAGCCGGCGGCAAAAGCGTTGATCGCCGATTCGCCTTCCATCACGTAGAGGCCGGGCACCGGCACGCCCGAGGCGATCGCGATCTCCTCGACGACATTGCGCAGGCGGCGCAGCGAGGCGTCGCCGGTGTCCTGCGGCACCGGCGTGCCGCCGAACTGCAGGGCGACCGCGTCACCGCCGCCGCGCAGCGTGGCGAGCCGGTACAGCGAGCCCAGTCCGATCACCGCCAGCGTGCCCAGGGTGACGACGGCCAGCAGTGGCCAGTTGGCACCGGCGACCAGCAGCACCGCCAGGTCGATCGCCAGCACCATGCCGATCACCGCCAGCGCGAACAGCACCACCAGGCGGGTGCTGTTGCGGCGCGCCTTCGTCTGCTGCTCGAAGAAGTTCATCGAGCGTCAGAACTGGACGTTCGGCGCCTCGCGGACCTCGGCGCGGTCGGCCGGGATCTCCAGCAGGGCCGCGGCGTCGAAGTTGAACATGCCCGCGACGATGCTCGACGGGAACACTTCGCGCCGGTTGTTGTAGGCCATCACCGAGTCGTTGAAGGCCTGGCGCGCGAAGGCGACGCGGTTCTCGGTCGAGGTGAGCTCCTCGGTGAGCTGCATCATGTTCTGGTTGGCCTTGAGGTCCGGATAGGCCTCGGCAACCATCATCAGGCGTCCCAGCGCGCCGTTGAGCACGCCCTGCGACTGCGCGAGCTCGGCCATCGCCGCCGGATCACCGGGACTCGCCTTGGCCGCGGCCAGGCCGGACACCGCCGCGCCACGGGCGGCGATCACCGCCTCCAGCGTTTCACGCTCGTGCTTGAGGTAGCCCTTGGCGGTCTCGACCAGGTTCGGGATCAGGTCGAAGCGGCGCTGCAGCTGCACGTCGATCTGGGCGAAGGCGTTGCGGAACGCGTTGCGGGCGGTGACGAGGCCGTTGTAGATGCCGACGCCCCAGCCGATCGCGACCACGATCACGACAACAAACACCAGCAGGATCAGCAGGCTGGACATGAAAGCTCCCCTTGTTCATGCAATTGCGGAATCAGGGGCATATGATCACCCCGCAGTCGCAGCATACGCAGGGGATACGCCCGATGAAAGACGCAGCGCGCACGCCTCGTCGCCTCCTCCTCGGCGCCGGCCTGGTCGCATGCCTGACGCCGATGGCGGTGGGCACCGCGGCACAGACGGAACTCCGCCGGGAAGCCTCCAGTCATGTGCAGTCACCTCCGGCGCAGTCCCGCGCGGTGGTGGCGGATGCCTCGCCCCTCCTGCCGCCCGGCACGAAGCCGATGCCACTGGCCGATGGCTTCGACGTCGCGCGCTTCGAGGCGATGGCGCAGGCGGTGGTCGCCAACCAGCGCGTGCCGGGCCTGGCCATGGCCATCGTGCACAAGGGCGAAGTGCTCAGCGCACGTGGCTACGGCATCACCGACGTCAGCAACGCCGAGCCGGTCGACGCGCATACCGTGTTCCGCCTGGCCTCGCTGTCCAAGCCCTTCGCCGGCACCGTCACCGGCCTGCTGGTGGCGGAAGGCTCGCTGCGCTGGGACAGCCACATCGCCGACTTCATGCCGGCGCTGCAGCTCGCCCGTCCGGATGCGGCGGCACGCCTCACCGTGGCCGACGTGCTCAGCCACCGCGTGGGCCTGGGCCGCAACACCTACGACCGCGACATCGAGCGCAACGTCGACTACCGCAGCCTGGTGCAGCGGCTGGCCAACGCGCCGATGACCTGCGACGTCGGCGACTGCTACAGCTACCAGAACGTCGCCTTCAGCCTGGTGGGCGACGTGGTGTCCGCGGCCTCGGGCCAGTTCTTCAGCGAGGCGGTGGCCGGCCGCATCTTCAAGCCGCTGGGCATGGACGATGCAAGCTACGGCCTCGAAGGCATCCAGGCGAGTCCGCGCTGGGCCAAGCCGCACGTGCGCGCCGGCGGCGGCTGGCGATCGCTGATGCCCAAGCCGACCTATTACCGCGTGGCGCCCGCGGCGGGCGTCAACGCCAGCATCAGCGACATGGCGCAGTGGCTGATCGCGCAGTCGGGCCGTCGTCCCGACGTGCTGCCGGCCCCGCTGCTGGCGACCCTGCAGCAGCCGCTGGTGTCGACCCCCGGCGAGATGCGCAGCTCGGGCTGGCGCCGCCAGCGTCTGGGCGATGCCGGCTATGCGCTCGGCTGGCGCGTCTATGACTATTCCGGACACCGCGTGGTCTTCCACGCCGGCGCGGTGCAGGGCTACCGCGGCCTGATGGCGATGATGCCGGAGCGCGAGATCGGGGTGGTGGTGCTGTGGAACGGCGAGAGCAGCCTGCCGACGGGCCTGCTGCCGACCATCCTCGACAGCGCGATCGGCCTGGCGCCGCAGCAGTGGCTGGACGTGGACTTCGCGGACGTCGACGAGCTGCTGCTCGCCAATGCCGGCGAGGATGCCGGCGCGGTGTCGATATCGACCGGACCCGAGGCTGCCGCCGGCAGCGGCGGCGGCGCGGCGTCGGACGCCCGGCCGGAGTAACGAAAAAGCCCCTCCCCCGCCTGGGCTGCGGGAGAGGGGCCTGATTGACGGCTATCGGGGTAGCGTTACATCAGCGGCGCGGGAGCGGCCGGGATGGAAACGACCGGGGCCTTGCGCGGCGCACGCTTCTTCGCCGCCTTCTTGGCGGTCTTCTTCGCGGCCTTCTTGGCGGTGGTCTTGCGACCGGCGGCCTTCTTGGCGGGCGCCTTCTTCGCGGTCTTGCGCACCGCCTTCTTGGCGGCGGCCTTCTTGGCGGGGCTCTTGCGGACAGCCTTCTTGGCGGTCTTCTTCGCCGTCTTCTTCGCCGTCTTCTTGGCAGCCTTCTTGGCCGTCTTCTTGGTGGCCTTCTTCGCGGTCTTCCGGGTGGCCTTCTTGGCCGTGGCCTTCTTCGCCGTCTTCCGGGTGGCCTTCTTCGCGGCTGCCTTCTTCGCCGTCTTCTTCACGGCCTTCTTGGCGACCTTCTTCTTCGCGACCTTCTTCGCGACCTTGCGCGGTGCCGCCTTGCGCGCGGCCTTCTTCGCGGTCTTCTTCACCGCTTTCTTGGCGACTTTCTTCTTCGCGACTTTCTTCGTGGCCATGGAATGGCTCTCCTCGTCAGTGGGACTTGCAGGTACTACTGCCCAGTACGAAACACACCGCGGGTATCGGACCCGCGATCAACCGACGACGCGCTGGGCGCGTCGCACCGGATCCTGTTCCCGGGCCATCCTTGCCCGGCATCTGCGGGGAGCGCGGACGCTCCCTGTGTCGGTCCCTCGACACGAAAAAACCCGCTGCGCGATGCGCCGCGGGTTGCCTGCTCTGGTTCGCCTGGAGTTTTCGCGGGGAAGACGACGCCTGAGTCCACCATGTCGACCATCCGGGCGGAGGACTGAGTTGTGTTGCGCGTTGTCGTCCGGTTCGCACTCACTCGCTTCTGTGGCCACGTGTTGTTGGGCGAAACCTAATCACGGTTTTTTTCGCTGTCAACACCCGTCGCCTGCGTGTCGTCACGCCACGTCGATGCAAGAGCGGACGCGATGCGTCCGCCGACGTCGTCCGCTGCGTGCCGCGTCGACGCCGGAACACGCACGCGCCTGCAGGCGTTTTCATCAAAGGGCTTGTTTCAAGGCGTTTGCGTTCGCGCTCGACGGATCGACGTGGCGCGCGCGCGTCCCGGCGAGGCGGAAGACCTGCGCGTCGCGTGCGTCGATCCGGGGCGCACATGACGCGCGCGCCGCATGCGCGCCGGAGCACGCCGGGAAGGTCGCAGGACATGATTTGCGCGAAAGTGCGCGAAGCTTCGCGACGTTTCCGCGACCCGGAAACGCGAACGCCGGGCAATGCCCGGCGTCCGTATCGACATGCCGCGCAGCGCGCGGCGGATGCCGGTCAGGCTTCCTCTTCGACCAGCGCCGCGTAGGCGTCCGGATCGAGCAGCTCGTTCGCCTGCTCCGGCTCGCTCGCTTCGAGCACGAACAGCCAGCCTTCGCCGAACGCGTCCTCGTTGATCGTTTCCGGCTTGTCGGCGAGTGCCTCGTTGATCGCGACGATCGTCCCCGACATCGGCGCATAGATGTCCGAGGCGGCCTTGACCGACTCCACCACCGCACAGGCGGTGCCGGCTTCGACGCTGTCGCCGACGGCGGGCAGGTCGACGTAGACCAGGTCGCCGAGGAGTCCCTGGGCATGGTCCGAGATGCCGACGGTGACCTTGCCGTCGCCTTCGACGCGGGCCCACTCGTGGGACTTCATGAACTTCAGGTCGCCAGGGATGTCACTCATGTCTGCTGCTCCGGATCGCCGTGGTTGGGAGGTGGGGGGCTAGTGTAGCCAAGCATCGCGGCCGTGGATCAAATGCCGTCGCGCGGCTGGCCATCGCGGACGAAGGGCCAGGCGACCACGCGCACCGGGACCTCGCGGCCGCGGATGTCCACCCGGACATCGCCCGGCTCGCCCGCCGGGATCCGCGCCAGCGCGATCGACTTGCCGATCGTCGGCGCGAAGGTGCCGGAGAGGATCTCGCCGTCGCCGCTGCCGGCCAGCACCTTCTGCCCGTGCCGCAGCACGCCCTTCTCGTCCATCACCAGGCCGATGAGCTGGCGCGCGTCGCCGCGGGCCTGCTGCGCTTCGAGCGTGGCGCGGCCGTTGAAGTCGCGGCCTTCGTCCAGCGCCACCGTCCAGCCGAGCCCGGCTTCGTACGGCGTCGCCGATTCGTCCATGTCCTGGCCATACAGCGGCAGGCCCGCTTCCAGGCGCAGCGTGTCGCGCGCGCCCAGGCCGGCCGGCTTCACGCCCGCGGCCACCAGCGCGTCCCAGAACGCCACCGCGTGCTCGTCCGGCAGTGCGACCTCGAACCCGTCCTCGCCGGTATAGCCGGTGCGCGCGATGAACAGCGGCGCGCCATCGGTCGAGCGGACGTCGCGGCTGGCAAAGCGGCCCAGCTTCGCGACCGCCGCGCGATCGTCGGGATGCACGAGCGCCGCCACCTTGTCGCGCGCCTGCGGTCCCTGCACGGCGATCATCGCCAGGTCGTCGCGGACGCGGATGTCGAGGTCGAAGCCCTCGGCCTGGGCCTCGATCCAGGCCAGGTCCTTGTCGCGCGTGCCGGCATTCACGACCAGGCGCTGGAAGTCGTCGCCGAGGTTGTAGACGATCAGGTCGTCGATGACCCCACCGTCCGCATCGAGCATGCAGGTGTACAGGGCCTTGCCCTGGACCTTGAGCTTGTCGATCGAGTTGGCCAGCAGCCGGCGCAGGAATTCGCGCACGCGCGCGCCGTGCAGGTCGACCACGGTCATGTGCGAGACGTCGAACATGCCCGCGTCGCGACGCACGGCGTGGTGCTCCTCGATCTGCGAGCCGTAGTTGATCGGCATGTCCCAGCCACCGAAGTCGACCATCTTCGCGCCGAGCGCGCGGTGGGACGCGTTGAGGACGGTCTTTCGGGTCATGGGATGTCGGCTCCTGTGCGGTGGAAGGCCATTATCGCCCTTCGCACGCCGACCGGCACGGCCACAGGCGATACGGCCCGTTGCCGTTCCCGGATCCTGTAGGGGACAAGGGGTCAGCCGGCCTCGCGGACTTCCAGGACCATGCCGCTGGCGCCGATGACGCGCACCCGCTGCCCGGCTTCGAGCTCGGGACCGCTCACGTCCCAGTAGGCGTCATCCATCTTCACCCTGCCCCGCCCGCCGACGATGGCGCGATCCAGCGCGACCACGCGCCCGACCAGCTGCTCGGCGCGGCGGTTGAGCAGCGGCCGGTCGCTCGGACGCTCGCGGCGACGCCCCCACCTCAGGTAGGCCAGCACCGCGACCACGCTCAGCGCCACGAACAGCACCACCTGTGCCAGGAGCGACAGGCCCGGGAACAACAGCACCGCCAGCCAGACGAAGGCCGCGGCAATCCCCATCCAGAGCAGGAATGCGCCCGGGATGAAGGTCTCCGCCGCGATCAGCGCCAGCGCGATCGCGGCCCAGACGATGGTGGGCGTGCTCCAGGCCATCGTCAGATCTCCGGCCGCCTGGCGTCGATCCGCGCACGCGTATCGACCTGCTGCTTGCCCAGCGCCTCCTTGCCCAGCTCGGCGATGCCCGCGATCGAGCCGATGATCCCGCTGGTTTCCATCGGCATCATCACGAACTTGGCGTTGGGCGCCGTGGCGAGCTCGCGGAAGGCCTCCACGTACTTCTGCGCGATGAAGTAGTTGATCGCCTGCACGTCGCCCGACGCGATCGCGTTCGACACCATCTCCGTGGCCTTCGCCTCCGCCTCGGCCAGCCGCTCGCGCGCCTCGGCCTCGCGGTAGGCCGCCTCGCGCTCGCCTTCGGCCTGCAGGATCGCCGCCTGCTTCTCGCCCTCGGCGCGCAGGATCGCCGAGCTGCGATGGCCTTCGGCCTCCAGGATCACGGCGCGACGGTCGCGCTCGGCCTTCATCTGCCGGCCCATGGAATCGATCAGGTCGCGCGGCGGCTGGATGTCGCGGATCTCGATGCGGGTGACCTTGATGCCCCAGGGATTGGTGGCGTGGTCGACCACGTTGAGCAGCTGGGCGTTGATCGTCTCGCGGTTGCTGAGCGACTCGTCCAGGTCCATCGAGCCGATCACCGTGCGGATGTTGGTCTGCACCAGCGCGATCGTGGCGATCTCGAGGTTGGACACCTCGTAGGCGGCCTTGGCGGCGTCAAGCACCTGGAAGAACACCACGCCGTCGACCTTCACCACGGCGTTGTCCTTGGTGATGACCTCCTGCGAGGGCACGTCGAGGACCTGCTCCATGACGTTGACCTTGCGGCCGATCGCCTGCATCACCGGAATCAGCAGGTGCAGTCCCGGCGACAGCGTGTGCGTGTACTTGCCGAAGCGCTCGACGGTCCACTCGAAGCCCTGCGGCACGATGCGCACCATCTTGAAGAAAAAGATGATGAACGCGAGCGCCAGTACGGCGGCAATGAACGTGGTTCCGGACATTCCATACCCTCCCCATGCAATGGTTTCGAGTATAGACGCGGCCCGGAGCGCATCCGTGACCGCACGCGGGCCACACCGCGTGCGCGGCGGACCTACTTGGTGAGGATGAGCTTGTCGTTGCGCGTATGCCGCAGGCGATAGAGCTCGTTGCCGTGGCGGATCAGCACTTCGCGCTGGCCATCGAGCAGGCGCAGGCTGTCGACTTCGGCACGCTCGACGGGCGCGTCTGCGCCGCCGGCCGACGGCAGGTCGTCGGCCGCTTCGAAGGCGGACGGATGGACGCGGGAGGCCAGCATGGGGGACACCTCATCGATCGATGACCTCCGATGCTAATGATTCTCATTTGCCTGTCAACTGCCGGGTTCAGCCGACGGTTGCGGCCTCGACCCGCTGCCAGACGCCGTCGTCGAGGCCCCGGGCCAGCTCCAGCGCGCCCAGGTTCGCCTGCAGCTGCCCGACCCGGCTGGCGCCGAGGATCACGCTGGACACGTGCGGGTTGCGCAGGCACCAGGCGATGGCCAGCGCCGCAGGCTCGACGCCCAGCTCGCGCGCGAGCACGGTGAAGCGGCGGGCACGCTCCAGCAGCCCGGGCCCCTCGCCGCCATCCAGCCGTTCGCGCAGCCAGGGCTCGCGCGCCGCGCGCGAACCGGCGGGAATGCCATCGCCGTACTTGCCGGTCAGCACTCCGGAGGCCAGTGGCGACCACACCGTCAGGCCCAGGCCGAGTTCGGCGTACAGCGATGCGTACTCCAGCTCCACGCGCCTGCGGTTGAACAGGTTGTACTCGGGCTGCTCCATGGTCGGCGGCTGCAGCTGCCGCGCGCGCGCCACCGCATGCGCCTCGCGCACCAGCGCCGCGGGCCATTCGGACGTGCCCCAGTACATCACCTTGCCCTGGCGGACCAGCGCGTCCATGGCGGCCACCGTCTCGGCCACCGGCACGTCCGGATCGGGCCGATGGCAGAAGTACAGGTCGAGGTAGTCCACGCGCAGCCGCTTCAGCGCGGCGTGGCAGGCGTCGTGCAGGTGCTTGCGGGACAGCCCGCGCTGCAGCGGCAGCGGGCTGGCCGCCGAGCCGAACATCGCCTTGCTCGACACCGCATACCCGTCGCGCGGCAGGCGCAGGTCGGCGATCACGTCGCCCATCATCCGCTCGGCCTCGCCGTGGGCGTAGCTCTCGGCGTTGTCGAAGAAGTTGACGCCATGGTCCCAGGCTGCGGCGACCAGGTTGCGCGCCTCACCGCGCGGGATGGCGCCGCCGAAGGTCGTCCAGGCGCCGAACGACAGCGCGGACAGCGCGAGTCCCGAGCTGCCAAGCCTGCGGTATTCCATGGTCGACGCCTCCAGCGCGCTGTGTTGGGCGGCAGTTTACGCAAGCCGCCGCGCTATCCTCCCCGCAGGGAAGGGAGCACGGACGATGCACGCCAGCGACGGCGGGATACGCGACACGCTGCAGCGCCTGCTGGCGCCGCCGGACCAGGTCATGCGCCGGCTGGGTGCGGGCAGCGAGCGCCTGGTCGCCCGGGTCCGGCTGCTGCTCTCGGTCCTGGCACTGGCGCTGCCGCTGTTCGCCGCGGCGACCGGCGCGGGCATGGGCGGGATCCTCGCCTGCCTCGGCGCGGTCGTGCTGGCCAATGCCGTCGCCCTCGCCTGGCTGGTGCTGGCGCGACAGGAGCGGAGCTGGCTGCCCTTCGCCACCTGCACCTGGGACACCAGCCTGGTCACCGCCACGCTGGTGGCGATCGCGCTGCGCGATCCCTCCGCCGCGACCACCGGAGTCGCGGCCTGGTCGTGCTACCTCCTGGTGATCCTGTCGGCGGCGCTGCGCGCCGATGGCCGGCTGGCGCTCTACACCGGCGGCCTGGCCCTGCTGCAGTACGGCCTGTTCGCGCTGGCGGCCTACCTGGGCAGGACGCCTCCCGAGGCGGCCCTCGCGCTGCAGCCGGTCGCGACACGCATCGGCGCCGAGGCCCTGCGCATGCTGCTGCTGGTCCTGGCCACCGGGCTCGCGGCGGTCGCGGTGCGACGGATGCAGGCGCTGGTGGAAACATCGGGACACGACGCCCTGACCGGCCTGCCCAACCGCTCCTGGCTGGTGCAGCGCATGCCGCACGTGTTCGCGAACGCGCGCAACTCGGGCGCCTCGCTGACCCTGGTGCTGCTCGACGTCGACCGCTTCAAGCGCGTCAACGACGAGGCCGGGCCGCAGGCCGGCGACCGCGCACTGCGCCACATCGCCTCGACCATGAGCGAGATGCTCGCCGACACGGAATCACTGGCCAGGATCGGCGGCCAGGAGTTCGTGATGCTGCTGCACGGCCCGGCCGGCAGCGCCTGGGAACGCCTCGATCGCCTGCGCCGCACCCTGGTCGAGCGCCCCTTCCTGCCCGAGCGCGGCCAGGACGCCTTCGTCTTCACCTTCAGCGCCGGCCTGGCGGCCTGGCCGCAGGACGGCAGCAGCACGTCGAGCCTGCTCGGCTGCGCGGACCGCCGGCTGAAGTCGGCCAAGGCCGCCGGCGGCAACCGGATCGTGGCCCGGGACCCCTGACCGCGGTTGCCCGGCCCTGCGGCCTGCACTACGCTGCCCCGTCGCCGCGCGCCCGCGGCAGGTCCAGGGGATCGGCTTCACGATGGAAGTATTGACGCGGATCGGCTTCGGCCTCTTCGGCCTGGCCGTGCTCATCGGGATCACCTGGCTGTTCTCCAACAACAAGGGCAGGGTCGACTGGAAGCTGGTCGTCACCGGGGTCACCCTGCAGATCGCGTTCGCGGCGCTGGTGCTGCTGGTGCCGGGCGGGCGCGAGGTCTTCGACTGGCTGGGCCAGCTGTTCGTGCGCGTGCTGGGCTTCGTCAACGCCGGCTCCGAGTTCATCTTCGGCAGCCTGATGGACGTCAGCACCTACGGCTTCATCTTCGCCTTCCAGGTGCTGCCGACGATCATCTTCTTCGCCTCGCTGATGGCGGTGCTGTACCACTTCGGCGTGATGCAGCTGGTGGTGCGCGCCATGGCCTGGGCGATCACCAAGGTGATGCGGGTGTCCGGCGCCGAAACCACCAGCGTCTGCGCCAGCGTCTTCATCGGCCAGACCGAGGCGCCGCTGACCGTGCGTCCCTACATCTCGCGCATGACCGAGTCCGAGCTGATCACGATGATGATCGGCGGCATGGCGCACATCGCCGGCGGCGTGCTGGCGGCCTACGTCGGCATGCTCGGCGCGGGCGATCCGGCGCAGCAGGCCTTCTACGCCAAGCACCTGCTGGCGGCCTCGATCATGGCGGCGCCGGCGACGCTGGTGATCGCCAAGATCCTGATCCCGGAAACCGGTGAGCCGCTGACCCGCGGCACGGTGAAGATGGAGGTCGAGAACACCACCAGCAACGTCATCGACGCCGCCGCGGCGGGCGCCGGAGACGGCCTGAAGCTCGCGCTCAACATCGGCGCGATGCTGCTGGCCTTCATCGCGCTCATCGCGATGATCAACGCGCCGCTGACCTGGCTGGGCGACGTCACCGGCGTGGCCGCGGCGATCGGCAAGCCCACCGACCTGTCGGCGATCTTCGGCTACGTGCTGGCGCCGGTGGCGTGGCTGATCGGCGTGCCGTGGTCGGATGCCGGCACCGTCGGCTCGCTGATCGGACAGAAGGTTGTGATCAACGAATTCGTCGCGTACCTGCAGCTGGCCGACATCGTCAACGGTCGCGTCGAGGGCGTCAGCCTGAGCGACGAGGGCCGCCTGATCGCGACCTACGCCCTGTGCGGCTTCGCCAACTTCAGCTCGATCGCGATCCAGATCGGCGGCATCGGCGGACTGGCGCCCGACCGCCGCCAGGACCTGGCCCGCTTCGGCCTGCGCGCGGTGCTGGGTGGAACGATCGCCACGCTGATGACCGCGACCATCGCCGGCGTGCTGACCCATATCGGCGCCTGAGGCCGGGGCGATGTCGCGCGTCGTCGTCGCCGGCTCCTTCAACGTCGACCACGTCTGGCACTGCGCGGCCCTGCCGCGCGCCGGCGAGACGCTGGCCGGGGCGTATTCCACCGGCCCGGGCGGCAAGGGCTTCAACCAGGCGGTCGCCGCGGCGCTTGCCGGCGCGGCCACCACCTTCGTCTGCGCGCTCGGCGACGACGATGGCGGACGCCTCGCGCGCGGGCTCGCGGCCAGCCACGGGATCGACCTGCGCGCCCACGCCAGCGAGGAGCCGACCGGGACCGCCGGCATCTACGTGGGCGACGACGGCAGCAACAGCATCGTCATCGGGCCGGGCGCGAACGCGACGCTGACGCCGGACTTCGTGGCCGCGCAGGGCGTGGCGATCGCCGCCGCCGACGTGGTCCTGGCCCAACTCGAGTCGCCGGTGGACGCCATCGTCGAGACCCTGCGACTGGCACGCGCCAGCGGGGCCCACACCGTGCTCAACCCGGCGCCGGCCAATGCCGACTGCAGCCGCGGGCTGCTGGCGGTGGCCGAGGTGCTGACCCCCAACGAAACCGAGTTCGCCGCCCTGCTCGCGCGCCACTGCGGCGGCGACGTCGATCCCGGCACCCTCGCCGGCATGGACCGCGAGCGCCTGCACCGGCTTTGCCGCACCCTGCTGCCGCGCGGGACCGTAGTGCTGACCCTGGGCGCCGCGGGCTGCTTCGTGTCGCACCGCGAAGACACGCTGCGTGGCGATACCCAGGCCCACTACCGCTGTCCGGCGGCGGCGGCCAAGGTCGTCGACACCACCGGTGCCGGCGACGCGTTCAACGGCGCCCTGGCGGCGTCACTGGCGCGCGTGCCGGCGCAGCCGTTCGCGGCCCACGTGCGCTTCGCCTCGCGCTACGCCGCGCTGTCCACCGAACGCCCCGGCGCAGCGGCCGCGATGCCGCGCGCCGAGGACGTCGCCGCGCGGTTTCCGGACGCCTGAAGCCGCACGATCGGCGACAATGGCGGCATGCGCATCGGTGCCCACGCCATCAGCCCCAATGTCGTCCTCGCGCCCATGGCCGGCGTGACCGACAAGCCGTTCCGGCTGCTGTGCAAGCGGCTGGGGGCGGGCCTGGCGATGTCGGAGATGACCACGTCCGACCCGCGCTTCTGGGGCACGGAGAAATCCCTGCGGCGCATGGACCACGCGGGCGAGCCCGATCCGGTGGGCGTGCAGATCGCCGGCACCGAGCCGTCCCAGCTGGCCGACGCCGCGCGCCACAACGTGGACCATGGCGCGCAGATCATCGACATCAACATGGGCTGCCCGGCCAAGAAGGTCTGCAACGCCTGGGCCGGCTCGGCGCTGATGCGCGACGAGGCGCTGGTGGCGCGGATCCTGGAGGCGGTGGTCGCCGCGGTCGACGTCCCGGTGACGCTGAAGATTCGCACCGGCTGGGCCGCCGACCAGCGCAACGCCGTGGCGATCGCACGCATCGCCGAGGACTGCGGCGTGCAGGCGCTGGCCGTGCACGGACGCACCCGCGACCAGCAGTACACCGGCCACGCCGAGTACGCGACCATCGCCGAGGTGAAGTCGCGGCTGCGCATCCCGGTGATCGCCAACGGCGACATCGAGACACCCGACAAGGCGGCCGACGTGCTGCGCGCGACCGGAGCCGACGCGGTGATGGTCGGGCGCGCCGCGCAGGGCCGGCCGTGGATCTTCCGCGAGATCGCGCACTTCCTCGCCACCGGCGAGCGCCTGCCGCCGCCCGCGCTGTCCGAGGTCCGCGACATCCTGCTCGGCCACCTCCACGACCTGCACGCCTTCTATGGCGAGCCGTCGGGCGTGCGCATCGCGCGCAAGCACCTCGGCTGGTACGCGAAGGACCGGCCGGAGAACGCGGCCTTCCGCGCCGTGGTCAACCGCGCCGCGACCGCGCGCGAGCAGCTCGCACTTACCCGCGACTACTTCGACGCGCTGTCGGCCGGCGTGGCGCCCGCGCTGCCCTCCGCCGCCTGATCGCGGCCGGCCACCGCGCCGGGGTCCTGCCAGATCCGCTGCCAGGTGTCGTCCCAGGCCCGGCCGATGTCGCGTTCGACCCGCAGCTGCCGCGGCGGGATCGGCTGCCAGCCGCCGCCGCGGCGCGCGACCGCGAAATTGAAGAAATAGTCGGGTTCGTTGCCCATGCGCAGGTCGCTGAGCACGAGCTCGCCCTCGACCTGCGTGGCCCGCATGAAGCCGCGGTTGAACCAGGCCAGGCGCTCGACGGCGGGGACAGCCGCGGCCTCGCGCAGTGCACGCAGGTCGGAGCCATGCGGTTCGAACCGCATCGCGCCGCGGTCGGCGGCCAGCGAGTGGAAGCCTTCCACGTAGCCGTCCGGCGTCATCGCGACCACCCGCCAGAGCAGGGTGTTGAACGGCATCGGCACGGAAAACCTCGGCGCCTCCGCCAGGCCGATGGCGGCCAGCGCGCGATCCGCCTCGCGGTCGACCATGGACTTGGCCAGCAGCGACCAGCCGAGATAGGCCGTGCTCAGCACCAGCCCGGCGGCGAGCGCCCGCTGCGCCGCCACCTGTCCACGCAGCAGGAACGCGGCGATGCAGGCCAGGAGCAGCCAGATCGTGTACAGCGGGTCGATGATGAACACGCTCGACCACATCACCGGCGGGAGCGGCAGCGGCCACAGCAACTGGGTCCCGTAGACGGTGAATGCATCGAGCAGCGGATGCGTCAGCAGCGCCAGCTGGATCGCCCAGAACCAGCGCCGCGGTGCCTGCGCCACGCGCCCGCCCCGGCGACGGAACCACGCCCACAGCAGCCAGCCGAGCAGCGGCAGGACGAACAGCGAGTGACTCGCGCCGCGATGCAGGGTCATCAGCGCCACCGGATCGTCGGTGAACAGCGCGATGGGCAGCGAGTCGAGGTCGGGCAGCGTGCCGAGCGCCGCGCCCGCCAGCAGTGCGGCGCGGCGGTGCCCGGGCGGCGCGATGGCGGCCGCGACGGCGCCGCCGAGGACGATCTGGGTCAGTGAATCCATCCGCGCATGCTAGCCGCGCGCGCCGCCGGCCGCGATCGCGAAGGCACGCGCGAGACGGCACAATGCGCCGGTGGCCGCACGCATGTATCATGCGCGCCCATCTCTCCATCCGAATCAAGGGATATAAGGCCGATGTCCAGCACCCTGTTCACCTCCGAATCGGTCTCCGAAGGCCATCCGGACAAGATCGCGGACCAGATCTCCGACGCGGTCCTCGACGCCATCCTGAGCCAGGACAAGGGCGCACGCGTGGCTTGCGAGACCATGGTCAAGACCGGCGTGGCGATCGTCGCCGGCGAGATCACCACCTCCGCGTGGATCGACCTCGAGGCCCTGACCCGCAAGGTGATCCTCGACATCGGCTATGACTCCTCGGACGTCGGCTTCGACGGCGCCACCTGCGGCGTGCTGAACCTGATCGGCAAGCAGAGCCCGCACATCGCCCAGGGCGTGGACCGCAAGAAGCCCGAGGAAATGGGCGCCGGCGACCAGGGCCTGATGTTCGGCTACGCCACCAACGAGACCTCGAGCTTCATGCCGGCGGCGATCCACCTGTCACACCGCCTGGTCGAGCAGCAGGCGCGCGTGCGCAAGAAGAAGCGCTCGCCGCTGCCGTGGCTGCGCCCCGACGCCAAGAGCCAGGTCACCCTGCGCTACGAGGACGGCGTGGCCGTGGCCATCGACGCCGTCGTGCTGTCGACCCAGCACGCGCCGGGCGTGAAGCAGAAGGACCTCATCGAGGCCGTCCGCGAAGAGATCCTCAAGCCCGTGCTGCCGGCCAAGTGGCTGCACAAGGGCACCAAGTACCACATCAACCCGACCGGCAAGTTCGAGATCGGCGGCCCCGTGGGCGACTGCGGCCTGACCGGCCGCAAGATCATCGTCGACACCTACGGCGGCTGGGCCCGCCACGGCGGCGGCGCGTTCTCGGGCAAGGATCCGTCCAAGGTCGACCGCTCGGCCGCATACGCCGCGCGCTACGTCGCCAAGAACGTCGTGGCCGCGGGCCTGGCCGACCGCTGCGAGGTGCAGTTGAGCTACGCCATCGGCGTGGCCGAGCCGACCTCGATCTCGGTCACCACCTTCGGCACCGGCAACGTCGGCGACGACGTCATCGAGCGCCTGATCCGCCGCCACTTCGACCTGCGCCCCTACGGCATCATCAGGATGCTCGACCTGGTGCACCCGATCTACCAGCGCACCGCCAGCTACGGCCACTTCGGCCGCAAGCCGGAAGAGGTCAGCTACGTCGACGCCGCCGGCAAGCAGCACACCGCCACCGCCTTCTCCTGGGAGAAGACCGACAAGGCCGAAGAACTCCGCAAGGCCGCAAAGCTGTAGCAGCGGCTGCGATCGCGGCTGTAGGAGCGGCTACAGCCGCGATCGCAGCCGCAGGAAACGCGAACAAGCCGGGCCGCATTGCGCGGCCCGTCTTTTTTTGTACCTGTCACGCTCCGCCACGCCGGCGTGCAGTGCCTAAGCGTGATCGCCCGCGATCGCTCCGCCGGAGTCCGCGGCCGCAGCCGCAGCCGCAGCCGCAGCCGCAGCCGCAGCGTCATCCGATTCCCAGGATGACGTCGCGGTTGCAGCAATCGCGGCTGTAGCCGCTCCTACAGGGGGCGGGTCGTCGCGAGGTGCGAGCGTTTGGGTTCCCGAATGGCGATGACGGTCGGGCCCGGAGCATAGGCCCGACCAGGACGCGGATCAGGGCCGGGGCTTCGCCTCCTTGACGTGACTCTCCAGCCACGCGTCGGTCTCGGCCAGCATGTGCAGGATCGACTCCCGCGCGCGGTAGCCGTGTGATTCCCGCGGCAGCATCACCAGGCGCGCCGTGCCGCCAAGGCCCTTGATCGCGGAGAACAGGCGCTCGCTCTGCATCGGGAAGGTGCCGGAGTTGTTGTCCTCCTCGCCGTGGATCAGCAGCACCGGCTCGTCGATGCGGTCGGCGTGGTCGAAGGGCGACATCGCATGATAGGTCTCGGTGGCCTGCCAGTAGTTGCGTTCCTCGGCCTGGAAGCCGAACGGCGTCAGCGAACGGTTGTAGGCGCCGCTGCGCGCGATGCCGGCGCGGAACAGGTCCGAGTGCGCCAGCAGGTTGGCGGTCATGAAGGCGCCGTAGGAATGCCCGCCGATGGCGATGCGCCCACGGTCGGCGACGCCGCGTTCGACGACCGCGTCCACCGCCGCCCGCGCGCTGCCCACCAGCTGCCTCACGTAGGTGTCGTTGGGCTCGGACTCGCCCTCGCCGACGATCGGCATCGTCGGGCCGTCAAGCACCGCATAGCCGCGCGCGAGGAAGGCCAGCGGCCCCCAGTAGCTGATGCGGTTGAACCGGTGCGGCGAACCGCGCACCTGGCTGGCGGCATCGGCGGATTTGAACTCGCGCGGGTAGGCCCACATCAGCATCGGCAGCGGGCCGTCGCGCGCGGCGTCATGGCCCGCGGGCAGGTAGAGGTCGGCGGTGAGCTCCACGCCGTCGTCGCGCGTGTAGCGGATCTGCTCCTTGGTCACGTCGCGCAGCGCGGGCGTCGGGTGCGGGAAGTCGGTCAGCGCCACCGGCTCGCCATCGGCGCCGGGGCGGCGCAGCAGCACGTTGGCGGTCTGCGTCGGCGATTCGCGCGTGGTCAGGATGCGCGAAGCCTCGGCATCGAGCAGCGCGAACGGCGCTTCGTACCACGGCGCCTGCGAGTGGAACAGCCGTTCGGTCCGCCCGCTGGCCAGGTCCTGGCGGTCGAGGAAGGGACGATCGCCCTCGGCCGAGGCGCCGTCGCCGATGCGGTAGATGGTCTCGCCTCCGCCGGTGGTGAGCAGGCGTGCGAAGCCGCGCGCGTCGAGCTGCATGACCGGCGTCCCGGGATCCGCGTACCGGTCCTCGTAGGAGCCTTCGCGCAGCAGGACCGGCGCCGCACCGGTGTCCGGCGCCAGGCGCCATTCGCGCAGCTGCCGCGTCTTCCACCACGACTCCTGCAGCAGGGCCAGGCTTCCATGGCCCCAGGACACGCCGCGATAGCGCGTCGACAGGTCGGCCAGAATCCGCGGCTCGCCGGCGAACGGTGCCGCGTGCGCGAACACGCGGTCGCGCACGGCCGCCTCGCGCGACGGATCGCCGCCGTCCTGGGCTTCGGCCCAGACCAGGGTCGCCGGCGCGTCCGAGCGCCAGGCGATGCGGCGCACGCCGGTGGCGACGGCGTCATTGCCGGTCGGCAGGCCTTCCACCAGCGGCAGCGTCGCCACGGTGTGGACCAGGCGGCCGTCGAGGTCGATCACGTCGATGCGGCGCGGGAAGCGCGAGTACGGGACCAGGTGGGAGAACGGCCGCTCGAGCCGCTGGCGCAGCAGGTGGCGGCCGTCCGGCGCCACCGAGGCACCGACGTACATCTCCGGCGCGCCGATGGCGCGGGTCCGGCCATCGAGGTCGACGCGCAGCAGCTGGCTGGTCATGTAGTACGCGAACAGCGCTTCGTCCTGCGGGTTCGACAGCAGGTCCTGGTAGGTGCGCAGGCTCTGCACCTGGCCGCTGCCGCGGGTCTCCTGGATGTTCGGCCCCGGCGGGATGCCGTCGTCGGACGGCGCTGCGCCCTGCCCGTCCGGACGCACCAGCGCGATGAGTCCGCTGCCGTCGGGCAGCCAGTCGAAGCCGCTGCCGGTGACGCTGCCCAGGGGTCGGTCGAGCAGGCGCCGGGCCTGGCCCGCCGCGACGTCGACCAGCCACAGCTCGACGCGACCCGCGCGCCGGTCGACCTGGCTGAAGGCGATGTGGCGCTGGTCCGGCGACCACTGCAGCGACCCGAGTGCCAGCGGCTGCGGCAGGCCCTGGATGCGGCGCTCGCGGCCACCGTCGACTTCCTGCAGCCACAGGTCGTCGATGAAGCTGAAGGCGCTCGCCGAATGCGTGCGCGGATGGATGCGCAGTCCGGCGAGCTTGAGTTCCGGCTGGGCGACGACGTCGATGCCCGGCAGCGCCGGCACCCGCATGTAGGCGAGCAGGTCGCGGCGCGGCGAAAGCGACAGCTGCGGCACGGCGGGCGCATCGACGATCGCGCGCAGCTCGGAGGCCGGCAGGCGGTAGCCGCCGGCGCTGGCGGGGTCACGGGCCGCGTCGGCGGTGGCGGCCTGCTCGCGGGCCTGCGAGGGCCCGGGGAGGAACGCCAGGCAGGCGAGCAGCAGCGGCGCGGACAGCAGTCTGGAAACGGGCGTGGGCAAGGCGAAGGTCCTGCAGGTGGCAAACTCCGAGCCTAGCCCGTCGACGCGGCAGGGGGACCGTGGCGACGGTCATGGTCGCTACGATCCGCCGGCCGCGGCGCTCAGCTGTCGTGCACCGTCACCGTGCCCGGCAGTTGCACGTAGTTGCCGTCACCGAAGTTGCCGTCAGCGCCGCCGGAGATGGTGAAGAGGCGTTCCGCACTGCCGTAGTCGGAGCCGCCCAGGTTGCGCGCCATCCCGATCGCGAAGTCGAAGCTGCTCACCGGGTTGCCGTCGTAGTCCTGGGTGAGGACCCGCAACCCCGTGTTCATGCCGCCACTCGCCTCCAGCGCGCCCTCGGCGTGGGCCTTGAGCTGCCCCATCTCGGCTTCGGTATAGGTGATGGTGACGGTATCACCGGGCTTGACCGGGCCGTCCTGCGCCTTGCCGACGTCGCCCGTCTGCGCGGCGTTGATCATCTGCGACGTGTTCTCGTCGGCCTTGATCGTGAACGCATACGCGCGCTCGGAGACGATCTCCTTGCCTTCGGCGTCGAACGTCTGCGTCAGCGTCATTGGCACGTTGCCGCTGTACTGCAGGTTGACCGTGCGCTCGGCGGTGCCGTCGGGATAGGTGGTGACCACCGAGTCACCGGTGTTCTGCGCGCCGTCGATGCCCAGCTCCAGCGGACCCAGCTTCACGTCGACCTTGGCCTGCGACGAGTAGTCGAGCTTCTCGATCGTCTTCACTTCGGACACCCCGGGGCCGTTGTCGGCCGGCATGGTGCCGGTGGCCACGAAATCGTTGTACGCGGCCAGGCCGTCGGGCGTGGACAGGTCGAACTCGGCAGTCTTGAGCGTCGCGCCGCTCAGGCTGGTGTCGTTGCCGAGCATCAGCTTGACCTGTTCGAAGTCCAGGCCGACGCCGTTGTAGGCGCTGATCGCCTCGGTCGGCCCTGCGGTCACGCGCACGGTGTCGGTGCCGGTCTTCTCGACCAGGAGGCTGGTTCCCTCCTCGCTGGTCACCTTGGTTTCGACGGCGACGTTGCGGAAGGTGGCCTTGAACTCGTTGCTCGCGTAGCTGGCCCCGTCGAGCCTGATGACCGTGCCGGTCGGCATGGACGCGGGATCGAAGGGATTGACGCTGGCGAGGTCGGTGGTCTTCGCCGCCTGTTCCGGCATCGAGACTTCGTACGACGCCTTGATCCCGTCGGTACGGCCGTACTCCAGGCCGGCCTGCTTGACGTCCACGCCGGCGTTCAGCGTGACCGAGACGTCGCTGGACACCGTATAGGTGGTCACGCCGTCGGTGGTCTTCTGGCCGGCGACGACCGTGCTGCTGCCGTCGATGCCGAAGCTCAGGCCCACGCCCTTCGAGTTCTTGACGCTCTCGGTGAACCCGCCGTTGGCGGTCAGCGCGACCGTGCCCTTGTCGGGATCGACGCCGACGCTCGCCCCGGTCGTGGTGCCGCTCGTGGTCTTGCTGCCGTTGGCGTCGGTGGTGGTGGTCTTGTCGGTCTGCTTGCCGCCGACGGTCACACCGTCATCCGACACGCCGACGCTGGCCTCGCTCTTCGAGCTCGTGCCATTGGCATCAGTACCGGTCCTGGCGGTGTCGTCTCCCGTGGCCTTGACCGAGCCGCCCCCGCTGCCATCCTCGGCCGCGGCCGCCGGCAGGTTGAGCAGATCGCCGGGGTAGAGGTGGTCGGGATTGGCCAGCTGCGGATTGGCGCCGATCAGCGCCTGCGGCGTGGTGCCGTTGGCCTTTGCGATGCTGTCGATGGTCTCGCCGCGCACCACTTCGTGCTGCTTCGGCGGGGGCGGCGGAGGCGGCGGCTGGACGGGCTGCTGGTATCCGATGGCGTTGACGGTCATGGGGGGCTTCCGGTTGTTCCAGGATTCGCGCCAGCCTAGGCAATCCGGGCCCTGCGCTACACCCGGTCGGACCCTAGGTGGTGCCACGCGGACCACCGGCCGGGGTCCGCGCGGCCTGCGCGTTATATAATCCGCGGCTCCGCCGAGGGGCGCTGCGATGGACCGGCTTCGATGAAGCCGCCCACCAGGCTCGGCGATGACGATCTGAACGGCGCCCGGTTCACCCCACCGACCCCTCCCGCGAGCGGGACAGGGCGCGAAACCGGAGCAAGAGATGAACGCCGTGACCAAGACCAGCCCTGAACGCCAGTTTTCAACCGATGGCGACTACAAGATCGCCGACATCTCCCTGGCCGACTGGGGCCGCAAGGAGATCGACATCGCCGAGCACGAGATGCCGGGCCTGATGTCCATCCGCCGCAAGCATGCCGCCGAGGCGCCGCTGAAGGGCGTGCGCGTGACCGGCTCGCTGCACATGACCATCCAGACCGCGGTCCTCATCGAGACCCTCAACGACATCGGCGCCGATGTGCGCTGGGCGTCGTGCAACATCTTCTCCACCCAGGACCACGCCGCCGCGGCGATCGCCGCCACCGGCACCCCCGTGTTCGCCTGGAAGGGCGAGACCCTGGAGGAGTACTGGGACTGCACGCTCGACGCACTCTCCTTCCCCGACGGCCAGGGCGGCTTCCTCGGCCCGCAGATGGTGGTCGACGACGGCGGCGACGTGACCCTGCTGATCCACAAGGGCTACGAGCTCGAGCAGGGCGACACGTCCTGGGTCGACGCGCCCGCGGGCAGCCACGAGGAGCAGGTGATCAAGAACCTGCTCAAGCGCGTCGCCAAGGAGCGCCCGGGCTACTGGACCAGGGTCGTCGCCGACTGGAAGGGCGTGTCCGAAGAGACCACCACCGGCGTGCACCGCCTGTACCAGCTGGCCCAGGACGGCAAGCTGCTGGTGCCCGCGATCAACGTCAACGACTCGGTCACCAAGTCGAAGTTCGACAACCTGTACGGCTGCCGCGAGTCGCTGGCCGACGGCCTGAAGCGCGCGCTCGACGTGATGCTGGCCGGCAAGGTGGCGGTGGTCTGCGGCTACGGCGACGTCGGCAAGGGCTGCGCGGCGTCGCTGCGCGCCTACGGTGCGCGCGTGATCGTCACCGAGATCGACCCGATCTGCGCGCTGCAGGCGGCGATGGAGGGCTACGAGGTCTCGACCGTCGAGGACAGCCTCGGCGAGGCCGACATCTACGTCACCACCACCGGCAACAAGGACATCATCCGCGTCGAGCACATGACCGCGATGAAGGACCAGGCCATCGTCTGCAACATCGGCCACTTCGACAACGAGATCCAGGTCGATGCGCTGAAGGCGCTGGCGGGCGTGGAGATCGTCAACATCAAGCCGCAGGTGGACAAGTTCATCCTGCCGAACGGCAACGCGATGTTCCTGCTGGCCGAAGGCCGCCTGGTGAACCTGGGCTGCGCCACCGGCCACCCGAGCTTCGTGATGTCGAACTCGTTCTCCAACCAGACGCTGGCGCAGATCGACCTGTGGGCGAAGAAGGACGAGTACGCCAACAAGGTCTACATCCTG
Source organism: Luteimonas sp. MC1895 (assembly GCF_016457215.1). Taxonomy (NCBI): domain Bacteria; kingdom Pseudomonadati; phylum Pseudomonadota; class Gammaproteobacteria; order Lysobacterales; family Lysobacteraceae; genus Luteimonas; species Luteimonas sp. MC1895. The sequence continues at coordinate 1,056,747 of NZ_JAEMDY010000001.1, read as the reverse complement.
CCGAAGAAGCTCGACGAGGAAGTCGCGCGCCTGCACCTGGAGAAGATCGGCGTGAAGCTGACGAAGCTCACGAAGGAACAGGCCGACTACATCGGCGTGCCGGTGGAAGGTCCGTTCAAGCCGGAGCACTACCGGTACTGATCCGGCCCATCCGGGACAGCGGAACGGGCGCCTTCGGGCGCCCGTTCCGTTTGTGGCATCGGGTGGTCAGTCCGATGCCAGCCACCACACCAGCGCGGCGACGCCGACGCCCACGGCGGCGAGCTTCAGCGGCGAGCGCTTCAGGTCCCCGGCCATGCCTTCGACGACGTCGACGCGGTCGGCGGCGATCAGCATGAGCCAGTGGCCGACGTTGTTCTCGCTGCGCCTGAAGGCGGCGCGACGCATCACGCCGCTCAGGCCCTTGGGCGGCAGGCGGGTGCCGAAGGTGCGCGAGTGCTCCGGACGCTCCAGCGACTTCAGGATTTCGACGGTCATCGGCTGCTGCGGCGGCGGGTCGCTCCAGGGGACGTCCAGCCGCGGCGGCGTGCGCTCCATCGGCACGGCCGGCCGGTTCTCGTGCGCGAGGTCGGCGCCCCAGCCGGGGATGTGGGCGAATCGGGCCTTGTCCATGGTGGTCTCCCGTGCGTTGCCGGCCATTACGCGTCACCCCGCGCGGAGGGTGGGATCAGCACCGGCTTGATGCAGTTGTCGCGCTTGTTGACGAAGATGTCGTAGGCATCGGCCACGTCTTCCAGCGGGATGCGGTGGGTGATCATCTCGCGCGGCGAGATGTGGCCGGCGCGGATGTGTTCGATCAGCCGCGGCAGGTGCCGTTTCACGCTGGCCTGGTTCATGCGCAGCGTCAGGCCCTTGTTGACCGCGTTCCCGATCGGAATCATGTTGAAGGTCGGACCGTAGACGCCCACGATCGAGATCCGACCGCCCTTGCGCACGCTGTTGATCGCCCAGTGCAGCGCGATCGCCGAGCCACCCTGCAGCATGGCGATCTTGCCGGTGAAGGTGTGGAACGCGCTGCCGCTGGCGTCGCAGCCCACCGCGTCGATGCAGACGTCGGCGCCCATCCAGTCGGTCATCTTCTTCAGATGGGTGGCCATGTCGTCGACTTCGGTGAAGTTGACCGTCTCGCAGTGGGCGAACCCGCGCGCGAACTCGAGCCGGTACTCCTCGCGGTCGACCACGATCACGCGACCGGCGCCGAAGAACCAGGCGCTCTTCGCCGCGAACAGTCCCACCGGGCCGGCACCGAACACCACGACGGTGTCGCCCTCGCGGATGTCGCCCATCTCGGCGGCCTGGTAGCCCGTGGGGAAGGCGTCGGTCAGCAGCACCGCGTCCTCGATGTGGATGTCGTCGGGGATCACCATCGGGCCGACGTCGGCGAAGGGCACGCGCACCAGTTCGGCCTGCCCGCCGTCATAGCCGCCCGCCGTGTGCGTGTAGCCGTAGAAGCCGCCCATCGCGCTGGCCTGCGAATTGACGTTGTGGCAGTTGCCGTACAGCTCCTTCTGGCAGAAGTAGCAGCTGCCGCAGAAGATGTTGAACGGCACCAGTACCCGGTCGCCGACCTTCAGGTTCTGCACCGATGGACCGACCTCCTCCACCACGCCGGTGAACTCGTGGCCCACGATCTGGCCGACCCGGGTGTCGGGCACCAGGCCGTTGTAGATGTGGATGTCCGAGCCGCAGATGCACGAGCGGGTGACGCGCACGATGGCGTCGTTGGGATGTTCGATGGAGGGCTCGGCGACGTTCTCGATGCGCATCCTGCGCGGGCGGCGGTAGGTGGTTGCCAGCATGCGGCTCTCCTGGTGGCGCGGCCGGGATTCGCCGGCAGGACGCCGACCTTGGGGCGGGGCCCGTGAACACGGCGCGTGCGTGCCGCCAGGGCGCCTGCAAGTTCTTCCGGACCCGATCTATCCATCCATCCCGATAAAGCGATAGACTTCGGGGCGATCCCCGTTTCCGTCAGCCGCGATGATCCCGATCAGCTTCGAGTTCTATCCGCCCAAGAACGACGAGCAGCGGACGCAGCTCGCCCGCACGGCGTCCAGGCTCAAGGCCTGGTCGCCGGAATACGTGTCCTGCACCTTCGGCGCCGGTGGCTCCACGCTCAGCTACACGGGCGACACGGTGCGCGCCCTGATCCAGGAGCACGGCCTGGTCGCCGCTCCCCACCTCTCCTGCGTCGGCGGCACGCGCGACGAGATCGCCGCGCTGCTGCACAGCTATCGCGCGCACGGCTGCGGCCGGATCGTCGCGCTGCGCGGCGACCTGCCGTCGGGCATGGGCCATCCCGGCGAGTTCCGCCAGGCGGCGGAGCTGGTCGCCTTCATCCGCGCCGAGCACGGCGACTGCTTCCACATCGAAGTGGCCTGCTATCCAGAGACGCACCCCCAGGCCGAGGATGCGCTCGCCGACCTTCGCCACTTCAAGGCCAAGGTCGACGCCGGCGCCGACGGTGCCATCACCCAGTACTTCTACAACGCCGACGCCTACTTCCGCTTCGTCGACGCCGCCCGCGCGCTCGGCGTCGAGGTGCCGATCGTTCCCGGGATCATGCCGATCGCGAACTTCAGCCAGCTGAAGCGGTTCTCGGAAGCCTGCGGCGCCGAGATCCCGCGCTGGCTGGGCAAGCGCATGGCCGCCCACGGCGACGATGCCGCCAGCATCCGCGAGCTCGCCTGCGACTTCGTGGCCAGCCTGTGCCGGCGCCTGGTCGAGGGCGGCGCCCCGGGCCTGCACTTCTACACCCTCAACCTGGCCAGGCCGACCGTCTCCGTGCTCGAGCGCCTGGGCTGAAGCCGACGTCCACCACGCCCGTCGGGCGTTCGCCGCGGTACCCTTTGCCGATGCCGTCCCCGCGCCACCCCGTCCTGGCTGCCGCGCTGCTATGGGCCGTGGCGATCGCCACCCTTGCGCCCGCACCGGCCCAGGCCCAGGTCCGGCGCTGCACGACGCCCGATGGCGGCACCGTATACACCGACCGCAGCTGCGGTTCGCTGGGCGCGGTGGAGACCCGGCCCGACACCGGTGCAGGCAGCACGCCCGGCGCGGCGCTGCGCTACCGCGGCGGCTGCTCGCGCCGCCTGCAGGACCTGATCTTCGAGGTCACCTCGGCAATCGATGCGCGCGACACCAACTGGCTGGCGCGCAGCTACCACTGGGCCGGCATGGGCCATCGCAACGGCTATGCAGTGCTCGAGCGGCTGGACGCGATCGCCCGCCGCCCGCTGCTCAACGTCACCGCGCTGCGGCCCGCGCAGACCGTGGTCGTTGCCGCGCCCGGGGCGCCGCAGGCGACGACCGCCGCACCGGCACCGCTGTCGGCCCTGGTCATGGGCACGGCGGCGACGGCGCCGCGGGAACCGCCGGCACCGCGGCGGCCGGTTGCGCTGCGCATCGACCAGGTGCTGTCCGACGGCGCCACGCCCTCGACCACCACGTTCGGCCTGCGCCGGCACATGGACTGCTGGTGGATCTCGCTCTGAGCCCGTGCGGCACAATGGCGATCCACCGGACAGGAGCCGCGCGATGCACTACCCCGAATGGATCTGGCACAACGGCGGCATCAAGCCCTGGGCCGAGGCCACCACCCACGTCATGGCGCACGGCCTGCACTACGGCTCGTCGGTGTTCGAGGGCATCCGCGCCTATGCGACCCCGGGCGGCAGCGCGATCTTCCGCCTGCAGGACCACACCCGCCGCCTGTTCGCCTCGGCGCGCATCTACGAGATGGCGATCCCCTACACCGCCGCGGAGCTCGACGCCGCCTGCCACGAGGTGGTCCGGCGCAACGGCCTGCAGCAGGCTTACCTGCGCCCGGTGGCGTGGCGCGGCCTCGGAGGCTTCGGCCTGAGCGCCGAGACGCCGATCGACGTCGCGGTGGCGTCCTGGCACATGGGTCCCTACCTGGGCGAAGGCGCGCTGACCGAAGGCATCGACGCCTGCGTCTCCAGCTGGCAGCGCTTCGCACCCAATACCATCCCCGCCGGGGCCAAGGCCGGCGGCAACTACCTCTCCGGCCAGCTGGTGGCGCGCGAGGCGCGCCGGCTGGGCTTCGGCGAGGGCATCGCGCTGGCCTCGACCGGCCTGCTCAGCGAGGGCGCGGGCGAGAACCTGTTCCTGGTCTTCGACGGCGCGCTGCACACCACGCCGGTCAGCGCGGCGCTGCTCAACGGCATCACCCGCGACTCGATCATCCGCCTGGCGCGCGACGCCGGCATCGAGGTGGTCGAGCGCGACCTGCCGCGCGAATACCTCTACCTCTGCGACGAGCTCTTCATGTGCGGCACCGCCGCCGAGATCACCCCGATCCGCTCGGTGGACGGCCGCCAGGTCGGCGCCGGGCGTGCCGGGCCGGTGACGCGGCGGCTGCAGGAGCTGTTCTTCGGACTGTTCGACGGCAGCACGCCCGACCGCCATGGCTGGCTGCAGCCGCTGCAGGGCTGAGCCGGGGCGCGGGCCGCGCTAGGCCCTGCCCGCGTCCGCCTCGGCATCGGCATCGAAGCTGAGCGTGGCCACCACGCCGCGCTCCGCGCCCGGGACCACCCGCACCTGCCACTCGTAGAGCCGGCACAGCCGGCGCACGATCGACAGGCCGATGCCGCCGCCGTGGGTGTGCTCGGCGTGGCTGCCGCGGTAGCCGCGCTCGAACAGGTGCGCGGCGTCCTCGGCGCTGAGGCCCGGCCCGGAATCGATCACGTCGATCGCGCGATCGTGCAGGCGCACCACCACGCTGCCGGCGGTGGTGTACTTGATGGCGTTGCCGATCAGGTTGCCCAGCGCCACCGAGACCGCCGCCTCGGGTGCATCCACCACCAGGCGTCCGGGGCCGCCGTCCAGTCGCAGCTCCAGCGCCTTGGCGCCCAGCTGCGGGCGGTGCGCGTCCAGCAGCTGCTCGGCCACCCGGTAGACGTCGGTGCTGCCGTGGCCGCGCTCGGCGCGCGACAGCAGCAGCAGGGCGCTGATCAGGTCGGTGCACTGGGCCTCGGCACGCTGGATGCGCTGCAGCCGCGCCAGCGACTTGTCGTCGAGCCCCGGGCGCGACAGCAGGAGTTCGGCCGCGCCCTTGATCACCGCCAGCGGCGTGCGCAGTTCATGGCTCACGTCGGCGTTGAACTCGCGGTCGCGCTGGACCACCTCGGTCAGGCGCGCGGCGTAGTCGTCCAGCGCGGTCGCCAACTCGCCGACTTCGTCATCGGGGAAGTGCGGCGCCAGCGCCGCCGGGCGCGCGCTCTCGTCCGAGGTGCTCAGGAGGTTGGCGAGTTCCGACACCGGGCGCATCACGCGCGAGGCCGACCACCAGCCGATGAAGCCGGCCAGCACCGTGAACAGCACCACCGCCGCGATGAGGATCAGCTTGATGCGCGCGCGCACCTCGGCCGTGCTGGTCATGTCCTGGGCGACGAAGAACCAGTAGTCCGGGTCCTTCTTCACCACCAGGCGGTAGACGAAGGGCTCGCCGCCCTCGACGCCGTTCATGTTGTAGACGCCGGACTCGAGCGGGATCCAGTCCGGCTGCGCGTTGTGCCACTTGTCCGGGCCGAAGACATAGGCGCGCACGCTGCCGAGCGGCGACAGCTGTGCCGACTGGTCCTGGTAGAAGCGCTCGGCGTAGTCGTCGAGGTTTTCCTTGAGCACCGTGCCGACCGCCTGGTCCTCGACCACCGCGCCGACATAGGCCGCGGCGATGGCGAACATCGCCGTCAGGCCCAGCCCGAGCAGGGCGAAGGACAGGATGATGCGGCTGCGCAGCCGGCGGCGGTAACGCCGGCGCCCGAGCCCCTTGGGCACGGGCGCCGCGTCGTCAGCTTGAGGCATCCGGTGCCGCGATCCGGTATCCGATGCCATGGCGGGTCTGCACCAGCTGGGTGGGGAACGGCTTGTCGATCACCGCCCGCAGCCCGTGGATGTGCACGCGCAGGCTGTCCGAATCCGGCAGCTCCTCGCCCCAGACCCGGGTCTCGAGCTCCTGGCGGGTGACCACCGCCGGCGACGCCTCCATCAGCGACTGCAGGATCTTCAGCGCCGTGGGATTGAGCTGCACCAGCTTGCCTGCGCGGCGCACCTCGAGCGTGTCGAGGTTGTACTCGAGGTCGGCGACCTCGAGCACGCGGGTCTGCACGCCCTTGCCTCGGCGTGCCAGCGCGTTCAGCCGCACCTCGACCTCCTGCAGCGCGAACGGCTTGATCAGGTAGTCGTCGGCGCCGGAGTCGAAGCCCGCCAGCTTGCTGTCCAGGCTGTCGCGCGCGGTGAGCATCAGCACCGGGGTCTGCTTGCGGGCTTCGTTGCGCAGCTTCCGGCAGACCTCGATGCCGTCCATGCCCGGGAGGTTGAGGTCCAGCACCACGGCGTCGAAGTCATGGACCACCGCCAGGTGCAGGCCGGTCACGCCGTCGGCGGCGAAGTCGACGGTATGGCCGCGGTCCTCCAGGTAGTCGCCCAGGTTGGCGGCGATGTCCTGGTTGTCTTCGATGACGAGTATGCGCACTGGATCTCCTCAGGGGTCGCTGACCGGGCCCTGTGCCCGCGGGTTGTAGCGGAAGAAGTCGCTGGCCGCTTCGCGGTGGCGGCGACGCTCGGCCACTGTCAGGCACAGCGTGGTGGGGCGGTGTGAACCGGTCGGCTTCTCGCGCCGGCAGACCAGGCGGCTGTCCTTGTGCGCACGCACCAGCAGCGTGTTGACCCGCTCCTGCTCGTTGAACAGCTCCACCTTCGCCTCCGGCGACATCTGGTTGATGCTCTGCGCGCCTGCCAGCAGGGTCGAGATGCGGCCCAGCGAATCCTGCACCACGCGGACGTCGTCGGCCGAGATCTCGACATAGGTCTCCCCGTCACCGAGGGCCTTGTTGATGGCCGCACGCTGCTCGTTGAACGAGGCGTTGAGATCCAGGCCCTTGTCCGGCTTGAAGGCCTGGTCGCCGGAATTGATCGTGGCCGACGCGGTGGCCGGGAGCAGGAGTGCCAGGAGTGAGAACAGCATCAACTTGTGCATCTATGGACCTCGCAGGACATGTGGATGATGCATGCGGCCGTATGCCGTGGGGGGCATGTCGTCCGATTCTGCCTGCGCCGGACGGGTCGCACAAATCCTCTGCGACGGCGTCCGGATGCCCGGCGCGTGCCGGTATACAAAATGGCCCGGGCAAGAACCTTGCCCGGGCCGAAAGAAGTGTTGCCCCGATGACCGCAATCCACCTGACGACAGAGACCTGGAGACGCACGAGGGATTTCGGTCGTGCCACGCTACCGGCCGGCGAATTAAAGGGCCGTTAAACCTGGCGCCTGCGGGAAGGTCTCATCCGCTTCCGAGACGCCATGCCCCCGCCTGCGGCTCCTGCCGCAACGAAGTCGATGATCGTTCCCGCCACGTCGACACCCGTGGAACGCTCGATGCCCTCCAGGCCGGGCGAGGCGTTGACCTCCAGCACCAGCGGTCCACGCGCGGACAGGATCAGGTCCACCCCCGCGACGCCCAGGCCGAGCACGTCGGCCGCGCGCACCGCGACCCCGGCCGCCCCGGCATCCAGGTCGAAGGCCTCGGCGGCCCCCCCGCGGTGCAGGTTGGCGCGGAAGTCCCCATCCGGCGCCTGGCGTCGCATCGCGGCGACCACGCGGTCGCCGACCACCAGGCAGCGGATGTCGGCGCCCCCGGCTTCGGCGATGAACTCCTGCAGCAGGAAGGTGGCGTACAGCCCGCGCAGCGCATCGACCACGCCCCGGGAAGCCGAAGGCTTCTCGGTCAGCATGACGCCGCGCCCCTGGCTGCCCTCGGTGAGCTTGATCACGTGCGGCGGCGCCCCGAGCATCGCCAGCAGGTCGTCGGTGTCGTCGGGGTTGTCGCCGAACACGGTCACCGGCATGTCGATGCCCTGGGCCGCCAGCAGCTGGTGGCAGCGCAGCTTGTCGCGCGCGGCCGCGATCGCCGCCGATGGATTGGGCGTGTGGCAGCCCATCAGCTCGAACTGGTGCAGCACCGCGTTGCCGTAGCGGTTGATCGAGGCGCCGATGCGCGGGACCACCGCGCCATAACCCGCCAGCGGCTGCCCCTTGTAGCGCAGCGCGAAGCCGTCCTTGCCGATGCGCATATAGCAGCGCAGCGGATCGAGCACGCGCACGCTGTGCCCGCGCAGGCGCGCCGCCTCGACCAGCCGGCGCGTGGAGTAGAGCTTGCTGTTGCGCGACAGGATCGCGAGCTTCATCGGGGCAGGCCGCGGGGCGCTCAGCGGACCAGCTTCGACGATGCGTCCAGGTAACGGCGGCCCTGTGCGCGCACGGTGTCGACCTCGTAGCGCTCGGAGGCGACGTGCACGGCCTCCAGCGATTCGGCCATCGCCTTGACCTCGGAATCGATGCGGCCCAGCGCGTTCTCGAGCGTGTAGGTCAGCTCGTGGATCTCCGCGGTGTCCTCGGGACCGAGCTCGTCCTTCGCCAGGATCGCGTCCAGCCGCGCGTTGTAGGCCGACAGCCGAGACAGCGCCTCCTCGAGCGACGCCGCCTGCTCGCCCTCGAAATGATCGGGGCGCGCGTCGGCGAGCGCGAAATCGGAGACGCCGAACGCCAGCATCAGGCCGGCGAAGAGCAGTGGAAGGGTCTTCATGGGCGGATCCTCGTGCAGGGGATCGCCGATGGTAGTGAATCCACGCGCCAGGCGCATGCGCCCGTGGGACGTGGCGGCGCATGCGGCGGAAGTGGAGCGGGCGATGGGAATCGAACCCACGCTAGCAGCTTGGGAAGCTGCAGTTCTACCATTGAACTACGCCCGCGCGTGGCGACCAGTCTAGGACCTGGCCGCCGGATTTGGCAACGGCGCGCGGCCCAAGCCGCGCACCGGCCGCGTCGCTCAGAAGCCGGCGCCGACGCTGGCGAACACCATCGCGTGCTTGCCGGCCTTCTGGCCGCTGTTGACGCTGGCACCGATGTCGGCGTCCAGGCCGAACAGCCGCGTGCGCGCGCCGAAGGTCAGCGTGGCCCAGGACTGGTCGTACTCGACGCCGGGCACCGCATAGGCCAGAGATCCCTGGATCGACTGCGAGCGCGCGAAGGCCTGGGCGGCCTCGTCCTCGAACTCGCGGTCCACGGTCAGCCGCGCATAGGGCGCCAGCGTGTCGTGGATGGCGTAGGAGAGCTGCCAGCCGGCGCTGCCGACCGTCGAGTCGAACTCCTGGTCGAGGTAGGCCAGTGAAGTCGACAGGCCCGGGTCGCTTTCGGCGAATCCGTCGACCTCGACGCGCTGCGCGACCACGCCCAGCACCGGGCCGTGGCGCAGCGGACCGTCGCCGAACTCCCAGCCACCCTGCACCGCCAGCGCCAGGCTGCTGCCGTCGGTCGAGCCGGCGTGGGTGCGCAGCACCGGGCCCAGCGGCACCTGGCGCTCGATGTCGAAGTCGATGCGGGTGTAGCCCAGCTGGGCGTTGACCCAGCCGCCGGACCCGCCGGTCCAGCCGATGTAGCCGCCGATCGAGGCCTCGGACTGGTCCCAGTTGCCGCGGCGCACGCCCCAGTCGTTGCCCTGCGCGCCGTAGCCGATGAAGCCGCCATAGGCCAGGCCCTCGCCGCCCCAGTCCATGCCGACCAGGAGCGCCGGACCGGTGCCGTCGTAATGGTCGCCGTGCGCGTAGCGCTGGAAGTCACCGCGAAGGTCGGCCCACCAGCGCGAGCCCTCGACGTCGCCGCGGTTGCCGATCTGAGCGCCCACGCGCTGGGCGCGGTTGCGGCCCGTGGCGGCCGCCGAATGCGGCAGCACCGCCATCTGCCGCGGCCCCTCGATCGCGGCGATCGCCAGGTCGGCCACGGCGACGTGCGCACCGCTGGCGGGATGCACGCCGTCGGCGAACAGATAGGTCTGCGCCGCGTCCGGGCTGACCAGGCTGGTGGGGTTGCAGGTCAGCGACTGCGCGGTGATCTGCGGCATGCAGGCGGTGCCGGTGACGTTGGTGATGCCGAACTGCCCGGGATCGGCCGCCACTTCGCGCAGGAAGGCGAAGGTGTCGACCGGGATCACGCTCAGCCCGTTGCCGGCGAGCGTGGTGAACAGCGCCTGGTTGTAGGCGGTGGCCAGCGCGGTGCCCTGCCCCGCCGCCGCCGGACCCTGCGCGCGGAAGGAGGGCGTCAGGCCGAGGTCGGGGATGTTCGGCACCAGCACGTAGCGCGCGCCTGCCGCCTGCAGGCTGCCGATGATGCCGACCTGCGCGGCCACGGCCCCGCCGATGATGGCCTGGGCATTGGCCGGGCTGGCGGTGGCTGCGAACAGGTCGTTGGCGCCGCCCCAGACGGTGTAGAGCGCATCCGCATCGGCGCGGCCGCCGTTGGCGGCAAGGTAGCGCGTCGCCTGGGTGGCCAGCGAAGGCGTGAAGCCGAGCGCGCCGGTGACGTCCACGCCGTTGCGGGACCCGCCCGCGGCGTAGTTGTCACCGTCCTGCCCGTTGCCGTTGGGCCGCGCGTCCGTGCCGTAGTGGTCGGCCAGCCACTGCGCCCAGACCAGGCCCGGATTGGTGGTGAACTGGCCGGTGACCGCGCGCACGTTGGCCGGCAGCAGCGGCCGGAAGTAGCCCGCGTCGGTGAGGCTGTCGCCGAAGAAGACCGTGTCCGAGAACGGCTGGTCATGGGCGGCGGCGGGCAGGACCGCCAGCGCCAGGGCGACGGCGAGCGCGGTGCGGGCGGTGCGGGACTTCGACATGCTGGCTCCTTGGCAATGGACCGTCGCGGCGCAGGGGCCGGACAGCGACCGCGCATCGTTCCACGCCGGGGCCGGCGCGCTCAATGTGCACTGCGGCATGCGCGCGCCGGCAGGCATGCATTCGCCGCGCGGGCGGGCGACAATGCCGGGCATGGAGATCATCCTCAACGGCGAGCCGCAGGCCCTGGCCGGCCCCTGCACCGTCCTCGCCCTGCTGGAATCCAATGGCCTGGCCGGGCGCAAGGTGGCGGTGGAGGTGAACGGCGCCATCGTGCCGCGCAGCCGCCACGCCGAACACGCGCTGAAGGCCGGCGACCGGATCGAGATCGTGCACGCGCTCGGGGGCGGCTGAGGGGCGGCGCTTGCGCGATAATGGCGCAATGACCAGCCAATACACCCTCGGCGACGACGCCCTCGTCATCGCCGGCAAGCGCTACCGGTCCCGCCTGCTCACCGGCACGGGCAAGTTCACCGGCCTCGAGCAGACCCGCGAGGCCACCGAGGCCGCGGGCGCGGAGATCGTGACCGTCGCGATCCGACGCACGAACATCGGCCAGGACCCGGGCGAGCCCAACCTGCTCGACGTCCTGCCGCCGGACCGCTACACCATCCTGCCCAATACCGCCGGCTGCTACACGGCAGAAGAAGCGGTGCGCACCTGCCGCCTCGCGCGCGAGCTGCTGGATGGCCACAACCTCACCAAGCTCGAGGTCCTGGGCGACCAGCGCACCCTGTTCCCGGACGTGGTGCAGACGCTCAAGGCCGCCGAGCAGCTGGTGGCCGACGGCTTCGAGGTCATGGTCTACACCTCGGACGACCCGATCCTGGCCAAGCGCCTGGAAGAGATCGGCTGCGTGGCGGTGATGCCGCTGGCCGCGCCGATCGGCTCGGGCCTCGGCATCCAGAACCGCTGGAACCTGCTCGAGATCGTCGAGAACGCCAAGGTGCCGATCATCGTCGACGCCGGCGTGGGCACCGCCTCGGACGCGGCGATCGCGATGGAGCTCGGCTGCGACGGCGTGCTCATGAACACCGCCATCGCCGGTGCGCGCGACCCGGTGCTGATGGCGCATGCGATGAAGCTTGCGGTCGAGGCCGGCCGCGCCGCCTTCCGCGCCGGCCGCATCCCGCGCAAGCGCTACGCCAGCGCCTCGTCGCCGGTCGACGGCCTCGTCGGCTGATGCAGCCGGCCGCACCACCTGTAGGAGCGGCTATAGCCGCGATCGCTTCACCTGTAGGAGCGGCTATAGCCGCGATCGCTTCACCTGTAGGAGCGGCTATAGCCGCGATCGCCGTTCGCCGGCCACGCGATGCAGATCGCGGCTATAGCCGCTCCTACAGTCTCTGCCGGGCGACATGACCGACCCCTTCTCCAGCCCCGGCTCCAAGACGCCGCCCAAGCCGTTCACCGTCGAGGACGGCAACCGCCGGGTGCGCAGCTTCGTGCTGCGCCAGGGCCGCTTCACCCCGGCGCAGCAGCGCGCGTTCGACGCGCAGTGGCCGCGGTTCGGGCTGGACTATGCGGGCCGTCCGCGCGACTTCGACGCGAGCTTCGGCCGCAGCGCGCCGCGGATCCTCGAGATCGGCTTCGGCAACGGCGAGGCCCTGCGCCACTCCGCCGCGCATGATCCGGATCGCGACCACATCGGCATCGAAGTGCATGCCCCCGGCGTTGGGCGCCTGCTCAACGCGCTGGCCGCCGACGGCAGCGGGCACGTGCGCCTGTACCACCATGACGCGGTCGAGGTGCTGCAGAACGAAGTCGCCGACGCCAGCCTCGATGAGGTCCGCATCTACTTCCCCGATCCCTGGCACAAGAAGCGCCACAACAAGCGCCGGCTGGTGAATCCCGACTTCGCCGCGCTGGTGGTGCGCAAGCTCGCGCCGGGCGGCCGCTTGCACCTCGCCACCGATTGGCAGGACTATGCGGAGCAGATGTGGGACGTGCTCGACGCCACGGCGGGGCTGCAGAACCGCGCGGGACCCCGCGGCCACGTGCCGCGGCCCGACTGGCGTCCACAGACGCACTTCGAGAGCCGTGGCCAGCGCCTCGGCCATGGGGTGTGGGACCTGCTCTACGACAGGACCGGGGACTAGACGCCACACATGGAGACGCTGGCCCTCACCACCGACATGAAGCTCGTGCTCGGGCTGGTCGCGCTGGTGATGGTGCTGTTCCTGTTCGAGCGCGTGCGCGCCGACCTGGTGGCGCTGGTGGTGCTGGTGGTGCTGGGCCTGACCGGGCTGGTCGCCGCGGAGGACATCTTCAGCGGCTTCTCGTCCAACGCGGTGATCAGCATCATCGCGACGATGATCCTGGGCACCGGCCTGGACCGCACCGGCGCCCTGAACCGCCTCGCCGCCTGGCTGCTGCGGCGTTCGAAGGGCATGGAGAAACGGCTGCTGCTCTATACCTCGGCGGTCGCCGGCATCAACTCGTCGTTCATGCAGAACCCGGCGGTGATGGCCCTCTACCTGCCGGTCGCCTCGCGCCTGGCCTCGCGCACCGGCCTCAGGCTGTCGCGTTTCCTGCTGCCGATCTGCGCCGCCATCATCATGGGCGGTTCGCTGACCATGGTCGGCAACTCGCCGCTGATCCTGCTCAACGACCTGCTCGTCGCCGCCAACGCCAACCTGCCGTCGGGCGTGGCCACGCTCGAGCCGCTGCCGATGTTCGCGCCGCTGCCGATCGGCCTGACCCTGCTGGTCATCGCGCTGGCCTACTTCCACTTCTTTGGCGACCGCCTGCTCGGCGGCGCCGGCGAGAGCGACGGCAGCGTCACGCCGGCGCGTACCCAGAGCTACTTCTCCCGCGCCTACGGCATCGACGGCGACGTGTTCGAACTCACCGTCAGTGCCGACAGCCCGCTGGTGGGGATGGCGCTGGGCGAGGCCGAGACCCTGCACGGGGCGCCGCTGCTGCTGGCGCTGAAGACCGGCAACGATTCGCGCCTGGCGCCGCCCGGCGATGCGCGCATCTGGGTTGGCAGCGTGATCGGCGCCATGGGCCCGCGGCAGCAGGTGGCGGACTTCGCGCAGAACAACATGCTGCGGATGTCGACGCGCCTGCGCGAGTTCGGCGACCTGTTCAATCCCAGCCGCGCCGGCATCTCCGAAGCGGTGGTGCCGCCGACCTCGAAGTTCATCGGCAAGAGCGCGGCCGAGCTCGCGATGCGCAAGAACTACGGCATCAGCCTGCTCGCGGTGAACCGCGACAAGGACGTGCTGCGCGACGACGTGCGCAGCCTGCCGCTGCGCGCCGGCGACATGCTGGTGCTGCACAGCATCTGGCAGGACCTGGCGCAGACCGCGGCCAACCGCGACTTCGTCGTGGTCACCGACTTCCCCAAGGGCGAACAGCGGCCGCACAAGTTCAAGGTGGCCATGGCGATCTTCGCGGTGACGATCCTGGTGGCCCTGGCCTCCGACCTGCCGACCTCGATCGCGCTGATGACCGGCGTCGCCGGCATGCTGGTCTGCGGCGTGCTGAAGATGGACGAGGCCTATGCCGCCATCAGCTGGAAGACGGTGTTCCTGATGGCCTGCCTGATCCCGCTGGGCTGGGCGATGGACACCAGCGGCGCGGCGGCCTGGATCGCCGGCCATACCATCGAGGAGCTGCCCGACGGCCTGCCGGTGTGGGTGATCCAGTTCACCGTGGCGGCGCTGACCTCGGCCTTCTCGCTGGTCATCAGCCACGTCGGCGCGACCATCGTGATGGTGCCGCTGGCGATCAACCTGGCCCTGGCAGCTGGCGGCGACCCGACGGCGTTCGCGCTGATCGTCGCGCTGTCGGCGTCGAACAACCTGGTGACCGCGTCCAATCCGGTGGTCTCGATGGTCACGGGCCCGGCCGACTACTCGGCGCGCGACCTCTGGCGCGTGGGCACGGCGCTGTCGGTCGCCTACCTGGTCGTGGTCGTGGGCATGGTCAACCTGCTGTTCTGAGGCGGCGGCTCAGGCGAGCCAGACGGCCCCGTCGCGCACCGCCACGGCGACCGCGCGCAGCGATTCCCCGCGGCAGGGTCCGGCCGTGCAGAGGCCCCCGACGGTCTCGAAACTGGCGCCGTGCACCGCGCACACCAGCAGCCCGTCCTTCGAAAGGATGAACTTGCCCGGCGCCCAGTCCAGTCGTCGGCCGGCGTGCGGGCAGACGTTGAGCCAGGCCCGCACGCCGCCATCGGGATCGCGGTGCAGGATCAGCGCCTCCACGCTCCCATCGACCGGTGCCTCGGCCGCGGCGAAGCCACCGGTCGCCAGGTCATCGAGCGCCAGCAGGGGTCCGTCAGGCACGCCGGTTAACGCTTCACTTACATCTTCCCGCGCCATCGGCCCGATACTCGCTCATCACCATCGCTTCACATTCTGGCACTACCGCATGATCAACCGCACCTTCCGCAGCGCCCACGCCCGCTTCGATGCCAGCCAGTTCGGCGCCATGTTCGCGCCGCGCAAGCCCAGGCATCCCTTGGCGCGCATCGCCGTGGGCCTGCTCGGGCTCGCCCTGCTGGCGGCGCTGCTGGTGGTGGGCGTGGTGGTCGGCACCGCGATGCTGGCCCTTGGCCTCGCGCGCCGGCTGCTGACCCGCCGCCCGTCGGCGCCCGCGCGCCGCGGCGCCATCGTCGACGCCGAGTACCGCGTGGTCGACCGCCCGGCGCACACCCTGCCCTACTGAGCGCATCGCGCTTCCCGGAGACATCCATGACCGACGTGATTCCCGCGCCGGCGCCGGTCCGCGTGCCGGTGCGCGGCGGCGGCGCCTTTCCCGTTCGCCGCGTGTACTGCGTCGGCCGCAACTTCGCCGACCACGCCCGCGAGATGGGCGCGCAGGCGCCGGCCTCGAAGGCCGAGCGCGGCGATCCGGTGTTCTTCGCCAAGCCGGCCGACGCCATCGTGACCAGCGGCGAGGTGCACTACCCGCCGGCCACCGCCGACCTGCACCACGAGGTCGAGCTGGTGGTCGCGCTGGGCCGCGATGCGCCCGAGGGACTGCTCGATCCGGCCGCGGCCGGAGCACTGGTGTTCGGCTACGGGGTGGGCCTCGACCTGACCCGCCGTGACCTGCAGGCGGCGGCCAAGAAGGCCGGCCTGCCCTGGGACACCGGCAAGGGCTTCGACGAATCCGCGCCGATGAGCGAACTGGTGCCGGCCGCGGACATCGGCGAGCTCGCGCCGCGGCGGCTGTCGCTTGCGGTCAACGGCGTCGAGCGCCAGGGCGCACCGCTGTCGGATTTCATCTGGGACGTGCCGGACATCCTGCACGAGCTCTCGAAGCTTTATCGGCTGCGCGCCGGCGACCTGGTGTTCATGGGCACGCCGGCCGGCGTCGCCGCCCTGCAGCCCGGCGACCGGTGCGAAGCGCGCCTGGACGATGCCATCGTGCTGCGCTGCCACGTCGCGCCGCCGCGCGCAGGCTAGTTTTCCGCCACCGTCCAACAGGAGAGACCGCGATGGGAATGATCAGTGAGTTCAGGGAATTCGCGATGCGCGGCAACGTCATCGACCTCGCCGTGGGCGTGGTGATCGGCGCGGCCTTCGGCAAGATCGTGACGGCGCTGGTCGACAACGTGATCATGCCGCCGATCGGCCTGCTCATCGGCGGCGTCGATTTCTCCGACCTGGCGATCACGTTGAAGGCCGCCAGCGTGGATGCCGCCGGTGAAGCCGTGCCCGCGGTGCAGATCGGCTACGGCGCGTTCCTCAATGCGCTGATCCAGTTCATCATCGTGGCGTTCGCGATCTTCATGGTGGTCAAGGCGATCAACCGCCTCAACCGCAAGCCGGAAGCCGCGCAGGCACCGGCGGAAATCCCGGAAGACGTGCAGCTGCTGCGCGAGATCCGCGACGCGCTGCGCCGCTGAGGGTCCGCGCGCGCAGGCGGGACCTTCCGCACATCGGCACCGGGCCGCGGCTTGCTAAGCTCGCGGCCCCGTTGCCTTCCACCGCGGAGCACCATGCGCCTGGTCCCGATCCTGCTCGCGACGGCGATCGCCGCCGCACTCCCGTCCACCGCCATCGCGCATGGCGCACGCAGCAGCGCCGATGGCGTTGCTGCAGGCCGCACGCCGGCGACCTCCGCGCCGTCTCCGCTCCGCGTGGCTGAAACCCGCATCTCCGATGCCTCGATGGCGGTCGCAGCGCAGCTGCGCGAGACCGCGCTGGCCAGCAGCCTGGCCTGGGACATCACCGAATCGCTCACCACCGAGGTGGGCCCGCGTCTGGCCGGCAGCGAGGCCGACGCCCGCGCCGTCGCCTGGGCGCAGGCGAAGTTCGCCGAGCTGGGCTTCGACCGCGTGTGGACCGAGCCGGTCACCTTCCCGAAGTGGGTCCGCCGCAGCGAGCGCGCCGAGGTGCTGGGTGCGAGCGCCCAGCCGCTGGTGATCACGGCACTGGGCGGCAGCCCGGCGGGCATGGTCGAGGCCGAGGTGGTGCGCTTCGCCGACCTGGCCGCGCTGGAAGCCGCGCCCGCCGGTTCGCTGGCCGGCAGGATCGCTTTCGTCGACTACCGCATGGAACGCGCGCGCGACGGCAGCGGCTACGGCCCGGGCTCGCGCGTGCGCAGCCGCGGTCCGTCGGCCGCGATCCGCGCCGGTGCCAGCGGCTTCCTCATGCGTTCGGCCGGCACCGACTCGCATCGCAACCCGCATACCGGCATCACCCGCTTCGACGAAGGCCTGGAGCCGGTGCCGTCGGCGGCGCTGTCGGTGCCGGACGCCGACCAGCTCGCGCGCCTGCTCGCGCGCGGTCCGGTGCGCCTGCGCCTGGCGCTCGACTGCGGCTGGGACGGCGAATACACCTCGCAGAACGTGATCGGCGAGATGACCGGTGCCAGCCGCCCGGACGAGGTCGTGCTGATCGGCGGCCATCTCGATTCCTGGGATCTGGGTACCGGCGCCGTGGACGATGCCGCCGGCATCGGCATCACCCTGTCGGCCGCGGTGCATATCGCCGCGCTGTCGCGGCGCCCTGCGCGCAGCATCCGCGTGGTCGCCTTCGCCAACGAGGAGCAGGGCCTGCACGGCGGCAACGCCTATGCCGCCGCGCACGGCGGCGAGGTGGCCCGCCACCAGCTGGTGGCCGAGAGCGACTTCGGTGCCGGACGCATCTACGGCTTCAATACCGGGGCCCCGGCACATGCCAGGGCCGCCGCCGCGCGGATCGCCGAGGCCCTGGCGCCACTGGGCATCGCGCCGCTGGACCAGGGCGGTCCGGGACCGGATGTGATCGCGATCTCCCGCGCGGGTGCCACGTGGGCCTGGCTCGGCCAGGATGGCAGCGACTATTTCGACCTGCACCACACGCCCGACGACACGCTGGACAAGATCGACCCGGCGGCGCTGGCGCAGAACGCGGCGGCCTACGCGGTGTTCGCCTACCTCGCCGCCGACGCCGAAGGCGACTTCGGCAGTGCGCCGGCGTCCACGGCGGCCCCGGACTGAGGGCGGCCGCAGCGGCCCACCCGCCTCACGGCCGCGGTACGCAGGCGACGACGGCTGGCGCCCCGCTGCCCTGGCCGCGCATCCAGCCGATCCAGTCCCGTCCGCCGGCACGCTGGCGCATCGCCAGCCCCGACACCAGGCCGTCGCCGTCCACCAGCAGCAGTCGCGGGCACGGCGCGTCCATCACCAGGCGCAACTGCCGGCCGTCTTCGCCAAGCCGGTTGGCCACCACGTCCATCTCCGGCGCGTCGGGCACCGGAAGGCGCGGCGCGTCCGCCGGCAGCGGCCGACCCAGCCAGCGCGTCTCGCGCCATGCGAAGACGGCCACGCCGGCCTCGCGCACGACCGGCAAGGCAGCGGCGAGCTCGTCGAAGACGGTTTCCCCCAGCGCGAGCTCCGGCCCGACCACGCCCACCGCCGCGGCCATCGCGGACTGCTCGGCGACCGCTTGCGCCCGGGCTCCGAGCAGTCCCATCCAGGCCTGGCTCGGCAGCAGCAGCACCGCCACGAGCACCATGGCGGCCAGCGCCCGCGTCCCGTTGCGCACGCCTGCCGCCGTGGCCAGCAGCAGGCCGGCCCAGAACAGGCTCGACCACACCACGTAGCGCGGCGCCAGCAGCTGCCCCGGATGGGCCTGGAAGTAGTCCAGCCTGACCAGCACGATCATCGCGCCGACCGCGAGGGCGAAGCAGGCCGTCCCGATGCTGGCATATGTCGCGGCGCTGCGCCGGCGCCAGGCGTGGCCCGCCAGCAGGCCGAACCAGGCCAGTCCCAGCAGCCCCGCGAGCACCTGCGGCCATGGGCCCGCCAGCGCCGGGCCGAAGGCGGAGCGGTAGCCTTCCGCGATCGCCTGCGCAGGCACCCGCGCCGCGGCCACGGGCAGCTGCGCGGCGACGTCGGGATCCAGCAGCGGCCAGGCCGCGTAGAGCAGCGGACCCGCCAGCCAGGCCAGCAGCATGGGCAGCTGCTGCAGCGGCGCCACCCGGGCGCCACCGCCGGTACCGCCGCCGAGATGCAGCAACAGCAGCGAGACGAGAAGTCCCGCGAACAGCACCGCCCACTGCCGCCGGCTGCCCCGCCGCAGGCCCAGCACCGCGGCGAAGCCGACGTAGCAGGCGATGCCACTGCCGAAGGAGAAGGTCGCGGCGAGCCCGCACAGCGCCGCCGCACCGGCGCCGCCGACCGGCCCGCGGCCATGCACCAGCGCGTACAGGCCGAGCGCGAGGAACAGGGTGACGAAGTAGGCGTGCACCGATTCGTTGCCGTGTCCGAGCGCACGCACGTTGCCCAGCCAGAACAGGCCAAGCACGATCGCCAGCAGGCCGGCCAGGCGCGCCTGCGCGGAGGCCAGGTCGCGGACCAGGCGCCAGTACACCAGCAGCGTCGCCAGCACCAGCACGATGCCGGCCAGCACCTGCAGCACCTGGCCCGCATCGAACAGCCGCAGGTCGAGCACGCGCACGATGTTCGGCAGCACTTCGTGGTGGCCGTTGTCGGACGCCAGGACGTCGCGGGGGAAGGACTGGCCCAGGAAGCGCGCCAGGTGGCGCCAGCCATCCGCATACGGCACCCGCGGTGCCAGCAGCCACATCGCCAGCAGGCCGGCGGCCGCGTACAGCAGCACGAGGGCGCGTCCCGCGAGCACCAGGACGCCGGTGCCGGCGCGTCCCCCGCCCGCCACCTGCCGGTTCAACGCGCCCGGTACCACTGGGCGAGCAGCACCGCGGTGGCCGCCGCGACGTTGAGGCTTTCCACCGCGCCGGTGCCCGGGATCGACAGCCGCAGGTCGCAGGCCTCGGCGAGCGCGGCCGACATGCCCTCGCCCTCGTGGCCCAGCACATAGACCAGGCGCTGTGGAAGCGCGGCGGCGAAGGCGTCGTCACCGCCCCGCACCAGCGTTGCGGCGAGCGCGAAGCCCGCTCCGCGCAGCTGGGCGATGGCATTGTCCTCGCGGCCCAGCCGCACCAGCGGCACGGCTTCCGCGCCGCCCTCGGCCACGCGCGCGGCGGCGCCCGACAGCTGCAGCGGCGAATGCTTGGGCAGCAGCACCGTCGCGCCGAAGTTCGCCGCCGAGCGCAGGATCGCGCCCAGGTTGTGCGGGTTGCCGACGCCGTCGAGCCACAGGGCGCAGGCGGGTCCCACGCCAAGCCCCCCCAGCCAGGTCGTCAGCGCCTGCGGCGCCTCGCGCAGGACGTCGGCGACCACGCCCTCGTGGTGGCTGCTGGCGGCGAGCTTGCGCAGGTCGTCCTCGTCCACCACGCGGTAGCCGACGCGGTTGGCCACGCACCACTTCAACAGCGGCTGCAGGCGCGGGATCAACGCCTCGGCCAGGTAAAGCTTGCGGATCGCCTCGGGGCGGCGCGCGAACACGGCCTGCACGGCATTGAAGCCGTGCAGGCGGATCTCGTCGCTGGAACCGGCCTTCGCCATCTACTTCTTCCGCATCCAGAAGGTGGCGTTGCGGATGCCCAGCGCCTCCGGATCGAACACCGGATCCTTGCCGGCCTTCCTCTGCGTCTCGTAGTCGCGCAGCGCGGCCAGGGCCGGCTTCTGCAGCATGAACAGCGCGATGATGTTGAGCCAGGCCATCAGGCCGACGCCGATGTCGCCCAGCGCCCAGGCCGTCTTCGCGTTGTGGTAGGCGCCGAAGATCACCATGCCGACGATCGCCAGGCGCAGCAGCAGGGTCGCCAGTGGCAGCGTGCGGTGGCCGGTGAGGTAGGTCAGGTTGGTCTCGGCCATGTAGTAATAGGCCATGATCGTGGTGAACGCGAAGAAGAACAGCGCCAGCGCCACGAAGCCCGAACCCCAGCCCGGCAGCGCGGTGTCGATGCCCGCCTGGACGAAGCCGGCGCCGGCCTCGATGCCGGGCAGCGCCTCCTGCAGCATCGCGCCATCCGGCCCGTGCACGTTGTACATGCCGGTGGCCAGCATCAGGAACGCGGTCGAGGTGCAGATCAGCATCGTGTCGAAGTAGATCGCCCAGGCCTGCACGTAGCCCTGCTTGGCCGGGTGCGAGACCTCCGCCGCGGCGGCCGCGTGTGGACCCGTGCCCTGGCCGGCCTCGTTGGCGTAGACGCCGCGGCGCACGCCCCACTCCACCGCCAGGCCCAGCATCGCGCCGAAGCCGGCGTCGAGTCCGAAGGCGCTGCTGAAGATGATGCGGAACATCTCCGGCAGAAAGTCGTAGTTCAGCACCATCACGAAGACGGCGGTGAGGATGTAGCCGATGGCCATGAACGGCACCACCAGTTCGGCGAAGGCCGCGATCCGCTTCACCCCGCCGAAGATGATCATGCTGAGCAGGATCGCCACCACCACGCCCACGCCCAGCTTCAGCGCGTCGCGCTGCGGCAGGCCCATCCATTCACCGTCGAGGTTGCCGCAGATCGCGCCGCCCTGGCAGGCATTGGCGATGCCGTCGGCGATCGCGTTGGCCTGCACGCCGGGCATCAGCAGGCCCGCGGCCAGCAGCGTGGCCAGCGCAAAGGCCAGCGCATACCACTTCATGCCCAGGCCCTTCTCGATGTAGTACGCGGGGCCGCCGCGGTAGCGCCCCTCGTTGTCCTTGTCCTTGTAGATCTGCGCCAGGCAGCACTCGATGTACGAGGTCGAGGCGCCGAGGAAGCCCATCACCCACATCCAGAAGATCGCGCCGGGGCCGCCGAAGGCGATCGCGGTGGCGACGCCGGCGATGTTGCCGATGCCGATGCGTCCGGCCATCGACATCGACAGCGCCTGGAACGAGGACACGCCGGCGTCGGATTTCTGTCCGCTGAAGGTCAGCCGGGTCATCTCGACCAGGCCGCGGACCTGCATGAAGCGGGTCCGGAAGGAGAACCAAAGGCCGGCGCCCAGGCAGAGCGCGATCAGCGCCTTGCTCCAGATGATGCCGTTGATGAACTCGAGGATCTGTTCCAAGGGACGCTGCTCCGGTGATGGGTCGCTGTGCACCGGAACCAGGACCTCCCCGACCGGAACCCGCCCGATTCTCCACGATCGGGCCCTCGACGCGAAAGGGCCGCGCGATGCGCGCGGCCGGCGCGTCAGGCGTGGCCGCCGACGCTGGGGACCTCGCGCTCCTGCCGCTCCAGTTCCCTGGTGATCGCCTGGGGCGAGCGCGTGAACGGCGCGAACAGGGTGTAGAACGCCGGCACCACGAACAGCGACAGCAGGGTCGAGAACGCCACGCCGGCGATGATCACCACGCCGATCGTGGCGCGGCTGGCCGACCCCGGCCCGCCGGCCAGCACCAGGGGCAGCGCACCGGCCGCGGTCGCGATCGAGGTCATCAGGATCGGCCGCAGGCGCACCGTCGAGGACTCGACGATCGCCTGCGCCACGCTGCGCCCTTCGTCGCGCAGCTGGTTGGCGAATTCGACGATCAGGATGCCGTTCTTGGCCGCCAGGCCGATCAGCATCACCACGCCGATCTGGCTGAAGAGGTTGAGCGTGCCGCCGGTCAGCGCCAGGCCGATCAGCGCGCCCAGCACCGCCAGCGGCACCGTCAGCATGATCACGAAGGGATGCACGAAGCTTTCGAACTGCGCCGCCATCACCAGGTAGACCACCAGCAGCGCCATGCCGAAGGTCAGCAGCACCGCGCCGCCGGCCTTGGTGAACTCGCGGCTCTCGCCCCGCCAGCCGACCTGCGCATAGTCGGGGAGCTCGGTGCGCACGACCTCGTCGAGGAAGGCCAGCGCGTCGCCCATCGGATAGCCGGGCGCGAGGCCGGCGCTGATGGTGATCGCGCGCATGCGGTCGAAGCGGTTGAGGCTGCCCGCCTCGGCCAGCTCGGACAATGTGACCAGGTTCGACAGCGGCACCAGCTCGCCGCTGCGCGAGCGCACCTCGATCGCGGCCAGGTCGGCCGGCTCGGCGCGGCCATCGCGGCCGGCCTGGACCAGCACGTCGTACTCCTCGCCTTCCTGCACGAAGGTGGTGACGCGGCGGCCGCCCATCATCGTCTCCAGCGCGCGGCCGATGTCGGTGACGCTGACGCCGAGGTCGGCCGCGCGCACGCGGTCGATGTTGACGCGCATCTGCGGGCGGGTCTCCTTGTAGTCGGAGTCGACCGAGAAGAAGCCGGGGTGCGACTCCATGCGCTGCATGACGATGTCGCGCCACTGCGCGATCTCGGCGTACTCGGGCCCGCCCAGCACCATCTGGATCGGCTGGCCACGGCTGCCCACCAGGCCGCCGCCCACGCGCGGCTGCGCCTGGATGCCGCTGAGCGTGCCCAGCTCCGAGCGCAGCGAATCGGCCACTTCGGCGGTGCTCTGCTCGCGCTTGTCCCAGTCCTGGAGGAAGACGATCACGTTGCCGGTGTGCATCTCCTCGCTCGCGCCCCAGCCGCCGGGCGCGCGGGAGTTGTAGCGGCGGATCGGGCTGCCGTCCTCGGCCACGCGCCTGGCGAAGACCTTCTCGACCTCCTTCACCTGCTGCACGGTGTAGTCGAAGCCGGCGCCCTCGGGCCCCATGATCGAGACGAAGAACGAGCCGCGGTCCTCGGCCGGCGCGAGCTCCGAGGGCACGATGCGCATGAGCCCCCAGGCCGCGAGGAAACAGGCCAGCATCACCAGCATCACGCCGCCCAGCACCTTCGCCGGGCGCGCGCCGGACATCGACTCCAGGCGCCGGCCATAGGCCGCGGTCACCGAAGCCAGGCGCGCGTTGAACCAGCGGTTGACCGGGTTGGACTTTTCCTCGCTGTGCGGCCGCACCATCTTCGAGGCCATCATCGGCGTCAGCGTCAGCGCCACGAACGCCGACAGCGCCACCGCGCCGGCCAGCGCCACCGAGAGCTCGCGGAACAGGCGTCCGGTGTTGCCCTCCATGAAGCCCACCGGCAGGAACACCGCGACCAGCACGGTCGTGGTCGCGATCACCGCGAAGGCCACCTGCTTCGTCCCACGCACCGATGCCACCAGGCGTGGCTCGCCCAGGTCGACGCGGCGCTGGATGTTCTCCAGCACCACGATCGCGTCGTCCACCACCAGGCCGATGGCCAGCACCAGCGCCAGCAGGGTCAGCAGGTTGATCGAGTAGCCGAACAGCAGCAGCGGGATGAACGCCGCCAGCAGGCAGACCGGGACCGTCACCGCCGGGATCAGCGCGGCGCGGAAGCTGCCGAGGAACAGCCAGATCACCACCAGCACCAGCGCCACCGCTTCGATCAGCGTCCAGTACACGCGCTTGATCGAGGCCTCGATGAAGACCGTATCGTCGAAGGCCACGAAGATGTCGGTGCCCTCGGGCAGGGTCTTCTGGATCTCCTCGGCCGCGCCGCGCGCCGCGCGGGTGACGTCGAGCGCGTTGGCGGTGGAGGTCTTGACGATGCCCAGGCCGATGTTGGGCTGGCCGTTGCTCTGGTAGTACGCGCGCCGTTCGGCCGAGGCCAGCTCGACCTCGGCCACGTCGCCCAGGCGCACCACGTAGCCATCCTCGCCCTTGCGCAGGGGCATCGCGGCGAAGTCCTGCGGCTCGACGTAGCTGCGCTCCACGCGCAGGGTGAAGTCGCGGGTGCCCGACTCCAGGCGCCCGGCGGGCAGCTCGACGTTCTCGGCGCGCAGCGCGGATTCGATGTCGTTGGCGGTGATGCCGCGCGCGGCCATCGCCGCGCTGTCCAGCCATACCCGCATGGCGTAGCGCTGGCGGCCGCCGATGCGCACCTGGGCGACGCCGTCCAGGCTGGACAGGCGGTCGACGATGTAGCGGTCGGCGTAGTCGGACAGCTGCAGCGTGTCCATCGTCTGCGAGCTCATGTTGAGCCAGATGATGGTGTCCGAATCGCTGTCGGCCTTCTCGACTTCCGGCGGATCGGCCTCGTCGGGCAGGCGGTCGGCCACGCCGCTGATCGCGTCGCGCACGTCGTTGGCCGCGGCTTCGATGTCGCGGTTGAGGGTGAACTCCAGCGTGACCGACGAGCGCCCGTTGCGGCTGCGCGACTGGATGGTCTCGATGCCCTCGATGCCGGACAGCGCATCCTCGAGCACCTGGGTGATGCGGGTTTCGACCACGGCCGCCGAGGCGCCCGGATAGCTCACGTCGACCGAGACAATCGGCGGGTCGATCGCCGGCAGCTCGCGCAGGGTCAGGCGCGAGAAGGCCATCACCCCGATCACCATCAGCAGCAGGCTCATGACCGTCGCGAAGACGGGGCGGCGGATCGAAAGGTCGGAAAGCACCATGACTCAACCCCCGGTGGCGTCGACGGCCGCCTTGCCGGCCGGCTCGCCGGCCTGTTCACCGGCCTGCTCACCGGCCTGTTCACCGGTGTCGCCCTCGGCGCCCGCGGCGGCCTCGACGATGCTCGCGCCCGGGCGCAGCTTGCCCGTGCCGTCGACCACGATGCGGTCGCCCGGCGCCAGGCCCGCGGTGATCTCGGCCAGGCCCGCCACCCGCGAGCCGATGGCCACCGTCACCTGCTCGACCGTGTCGTCGGGCCGCACGCGGTAGACGAAGGAGTCGCGGCCGACCTGGACCACGGAAATCTCGGGGACCATCAGCGCCTCGCGCTCGGCGCGCTCCAGCTCGATCTCCACCAGCATGCCCGGGCGCAGCAGGCGCTCGGGGTTGGCGAAGTCCGCGCGCACGCTGAACGCGCGGCTGCCCGGATCGACGCGCGAGCCGACGTTGCTGACCACGCCCTCGAAGCCGCGCCCGCGCCAGGCCGTGCTGGTGCCGGTGATGCGCTGGCCCACCGCGACGTTGGCCAGCTGCGCCTCCGGCACCGGGAAGTCGACGTAGACCGAGGACAGGTCGTCCAGGGTGGCGATGGCGGTGCCGGGCGTGATCAGCGCGCCGGGGCTGACCTGGCGCACGCCGAGCACGCCCCCGAACGGCGCGCGGATGGTGCGGTCGGCGAGGTTGGCCTGGATCTGGCGCACCTGGGCCAGGGCGCTGTCGCGCGTGGCGCGCTGGGTGTCGAGCGTGGCGCGGGCGATCAGCTGCTGCGCGGCGAGCTCCTGCTGGCGCTTCAGCATCCGGTCGGCCTCGTCGGCAGTGGCGCGCGCGGCGGCCAGCGCCGCCTGCTGCTGCTGGCCGCTGAGGGTGACCAGCGGCGCACCGGCCGCGACCACGTCGCCGCTGTCGAAATGCACCCGCTCCACGACCTCGCTGACCTTGGCCGTGACCTCGACCGACTCGCGCGCCTGCACCGTGCCCAGGGCGCGGATGCGGTCGTTGAACGGCCGCACCGCGACCGTCGTGGTGGTCACCACCGCCGCCGAGGGTCCACCCTCGCCGGGACCCTCGTCCCCGGCCGAGCAGGCCACGAGGGCCAGGGCGAGCAGGATGGCGCTGGCCACCTTGTAGGCGGGCCGGAGGGCAGGAACGGCGTGGGGCATCGTGGATTTCAACGGCTGGGCAAGTAAGCCGGTGATTCTATCGACCGCCTGTGTCGGCAACGTGTGCCATCAGGCCCGGTCGCGGGATGCGCCGTCCCGGTCAACCGGTGGCGCCCGCGTGCGTTACGGCGCACTCTGGCCCCGTCCCCTCCCCCGTTCCAGGACGAGCCCATGATCCACGAGAGCATCCTCGACACCATCGGTCGCACCCCGGTGGTGCGCCTGAACCGCATGGCCCCCGAAGGCGTCTCGCTGTACGCCAAGGTCGAGGCCTTCAATCCCGGCGGTTCGGTCAAGGACCGGCTGGCGCTCGCGGTCATCCTCGACGCCGAACAGCGCGGCCTGCTCAAGCCCGGCGACACCGTGGTCGAGGCGACCTCGGGCAATACCGGGGTGGCCCTGGCGATGGTCTGCGCGGCGCGCGGCTACCGCTTCGTGGCGACCATGGCCGACAGCTTCTCCATCGAGCGCCGCAAGCTGATGCGCGCCTATGGCGCCCGGGTGATCCTGACCCCGGCGGCCGAGCGCGGCAGCGGCATGGTGCGACGCGCGAAGGAGCTGGCCGACGAACACGGCTGGTTCCTGGCCAGCCAGTTCGCCAATCCGGCCAATCCCGCCTACCACCGCAGCACCACGGCCGCGGAGATCCTGCAGGACTTCGCCGGCCGCCGGCTGGACCATTTCGTCACCGGCTGGGGCACCGGCGGCACGCTGACCGGCGTGGGCGAGATGCTGAAGCTTGCGCGGCCCGGGGTGGAAGTGGTCGCCGCCGAGCCCGCGGTGGCCGCCCTGCTCCAGGGCGCCGAATTCACGCCGCACAAGATCCAGGGCTGGACGCCGGACTTCGTGCCCGAGGTGCTGAACCGCGAGGTCGCCGACCGCGTGCTGTCGGTGGCCGACGACGTGGCCATCGCCACCGCGCGCCGGCTGGCGGCCGAAGAGGGCATCTTCACCGGCATCTCCGCCGGCGCGACGCTGGCCGCGGCGCTGGAGGTGGCGAAGGACGCCGGCGACGGCGCCGTGATCCTGGCGATGCTCCCCGACACCGGCGAGCGCTACTTCTCCACCCCGCTGTTCGAAGGCGTGGCCGAAGGCAGCGACGACGACTGGCTGGCCGGGCTGCCCTGACCGCCGCAGCCCCTCTTCTCCTGTAGGAGCAGCTATAGCTGCGATCCCGGCCAGCCAAGACATCCGGCAATCGCAGCTATAGCTGCTCCTACAGCGCTAGCTGCTCCTACAGCGCTGCGGCGGCTCGCATCATGAAAAAGGGCGGCCATCGGGCCGCCCTTCTCGGTTCACCGCCGCTGCGATCAGCCGCGGGTCCACTGCCCCAGCGCGGCCAGGCCGTTGGCCCTGGCGCGGTCGTACACGGTGGACTGGGCCTTGGCGTAGTTGCCCACCAGGTCCTGCGACCACAGCTTCAGCGCCGCCGACTGCATGGCGCGGCCGTAGGAGAACGACAGCGGCCACGGGTTCGGGCCCATGCGGTTCATGGCATCCAGGTGCGCGGTGGCGTCGTCGTCGGACTGGCCGCCGGACAGGAACACGATGCCCGGCAGGATCGCCGGCACCGACGACTTCAGGCACATCAGGGTCGCCTCGGCCACCTCTTCGACCGGGGCCAGCTCGCCGCTGTCCTTGCCCGGCAGCACCATCGAGGCCTTGAGGATCGTGCCCTCGAGGGCGACGTTCTGGTTGTACAGCGCGTCGAACAGCGCGCGCAGCGACACCTCGGTGACCTCATAGCAGGTCTCGATGTCGTGGTTGCCGTCCATCAGGACTTCCGGCTCCACCATCGGCACCAGGCCCTGCTCCTGGCACAGCGCGGCATAGCGCGCCAGCGCGTGGGCATTGGCCTCGATGCAGGTGCCCGACGGGACGTCGTCGCCGATGTTGATCACCGCGCGCCACTTGGCGAAGCGGGCGCCCAGCTTGTAGTACTCCTCCAGGCGCGCGCGCAGGCCGTCGAGGCCTTCGGTCACCACTTCGCCCGGGAAGCCGGCCAGGGCATGGGTGCCCTTGTCGACCTTGATGCCCGGGATCATGCCGTTGTCGGACATGTACTGCGCGAAGGGCACGCCGTCCTTGGTCTTCTGGCGGATGGTCTCGTCGAACAGGATCGCGCCGCTGATGTACTCGTTGAGGTTCGGCGTCGACAGGAGCAGCTCGCGGTAGGCGCGGCGGTTCTCCTCGGTGTTCTCGATGCCGACCCCGGCGAAGCGCTTGGCAATCGTGCCCGTGGATTCGTCGATGGCGATGATGCCCTTGCCCGGGGCGACCATGGCGAGGGCGGTTTCGGCAAGCTGTTCGATGCTCATTATTCTGGGACTCCGGGCTGGCAGCGTGGCCGCCCAGTATAGCCGTTCGCCCCGCGCCGGGCCGCCGCTACAGGGTCCCGAGCCCCTGGGCGGCGCCGTCCTCGCCCACCTGGAGCAGGCGCAGGGTATTGGTCGCGCCGTGGGTCTCCATGGTCTCGCCGCTGGTGAACACCACGCGGTCGCCGGCCGACAGCAGCCCCCCCGCCACGAGCAGGCCCACCGCGTCGCGCGCGGCCTCGCGGGGACTCTGGCCGCGGCTGTCGTGGGCCACCGGGAACACGTCGCGCATCAGGCTCATCCGCCGGCGCGCGCCGGCATGGCGGGAGAACGCGTAGATCGGCGCGCTGGAGCGGAACCGCGACAGGAAGCGCGTGGTGCCCCCGGACTCGGTCATGGCCACGATCGCGGCCACGCCGATGTGCTCGCTGAGGAACATCGCCGCCATCGCGATCGCCTGGTCGGCGCGCTCCAGGCCGCGCTGGGCCTGCTCGAAATCGGTGTCGTGCTCGAACTGGCGCTCGGCGCCGACGCAGATCCGGCTCATCGCCTCCACCGCCGCCACCGGGTAGGCGCCGGCGGCCGTTTCGGCGGACAGCATCACCGCGTCGGTGCCGTCGATCACCGCATTGGCCACGTCCAGGACCTCGGCGCGCGTCGGCATCGGGCTCTCGACCATCGACTGCAGCATCTGGGTGGCGGTGATCACCACGCGGTTGCGCGCCAGGGTCTCGCGGATGATCTTCTTCTGCAGCCCCGGCAGCTCGGCGTCGCCGATCTCCACGCCCAGGTCTCCGCGCGCGACCATCACCACGTCGCTGGCGTCGATGATCTCGCCGAGGTTGGCGATCGCCTCGGTGCGCTCGATCTTCGACACCAGCGCGGCGTCGCTGCCGTGGGCGCGGGCCACCCGCCGCGCTTCCTGCATGTCCTCGGCGCTGCGGCAGAACGACACCGCGATGAAGTCGACGCCGATGTCGGCGGCCACCTTGACCAGTTCGCGGTCGTGGTCGGTGATCGCGCCGAGCGACAGCCCGCCGCCCTGCTTGTTGAGGCCCTTGCGGTCGGACAGCACGCCGTCGTTGAGCACGGTGGTGGCGATGGTCGCGCCCTCCACCGCCTGCACCCGCAGCTGCACCATGCCGTCGTCGAGCAGCAGCACGTCGCCGGGCGCCACGTCGGCGGGCAGTCCCAGGTAGCTCACGCCCACGCCGCGCGCGTCGCCCGGGGGCGCGTCGATGCGCGCGTGCAGGTCGAAGCGCTCGCCGGCACGCAGCTGCACGCGCCCGCCTTCGAACCGCTCGATGCGGATCTTGGGCCCCGGCAGGTCGGCGAGGATGCCGACCTCGACCCCGGCGCGCGCCGCGGCCTCGCGCACCTCGCGCGCGCGGCGGACATGGTCGTCCGGCACGCCGTGCGAGAGGTTGAGCCGCACCGCGTTGACCCCCGCGCGCACCAGCGCGTCGAGCACGCCGGATGCGTCCGTCGCCGGCCCGAGGGTGGCGAGGATGCGGGTACCGCGGCGGTATTCGGACATCGGGTGGCCTCGCACGGCAGCTGGGAAGACCCCAATGCTAGCCGAGCCCGGAGGACCGCGGCGCGCGCCGCGGCCCGCTTCGCGCGCTCAGCCGCCGCGCTGTTCCAGCGCCGCGACCGCGGGCAGCTCCTTGCCTTCGAGGAATTCGAGGAAGGCGCCGCCACCGGTGGAGATGTAGGACACGCCGTCGGCGATGCCGTACTTGTCGACCGCCGCCAGGGTGTCGCCACCCCCGGCGATCGAGAACGCCTTCGACGCCGCGATCGCGCGCGCCAGGGTTTCGGTGCCCTTGCCGAAGGCGTCGAACTCGAACACGCCCACCGGTCCGTTCCAGACCACGGTGCCGGCGCTGGCGATCATCGCGGCGTAGCGCTGCGCGGTCTCGGGGCCGATGTCGAGCACGAGATCATCCTGGCCGATGGCATCGACCGGCTTGACCGTCGCCTCGGCGTCGGCGGCGAAGGCGGTCGCGACCACCACGTCGGTGGGCACCGGGATGTCGGCGCCGCGGGCGCGGGCGTCGGCGATGATCTGCTTCGCGGTATCGACGAGGTCGGCCTCGTACAGCGACTTGCCCACGCCGTGTCCGGCGGCGGCGATGAAGGTGTTGGCGATGCCGCCGCCGACGATGAGCTGGTCGACCTTGCCGACCAGCGACGACAGCAGCTCCAGCTTGGTCGAAACCTTGGAGCCGGCCACGATCGCCAGCATCGGGCGCGCGGGCTCCTCGAGCGCCTTGCCCAGCGCGTCGAGCTCGGCCATCAGCAGGGGGCCACCCGCCGCCTGGGCCGCCTGCCGGATCACGCCATGGGTCGACGCCTGGGCACGGTGCGCGGTGCCGAAGGCATCCATGACGAAGACATCGCACAGCGCCGCATAGCGCTTGGACAGGGCGTCGTCGTCGGCCTTCTCGCCGACGTTCATGCGGCAGTTCTCCAGCAGCACCAGCTGGCCCGGGGCCACGTCGACGCCGTCGAGGTAGTCACGCACCAGCGGCACCTCGCGGCCGAGCAGCTCCGACAGCCGCGCCGCGACCGGCGCCAGCGAGTCGGCTTCGCTCCAGGCGCCCTCTTTCGGACGTCCCAGGTGCGACATGACCATCACCGCTGCGCCAGCGTCCAGCAGCGCGCGCAGGGTCGGCAGCGACGCCAGGATGCGCTGGTCGGAGGTCACGCGGCCATCGGCCACCGGCACGTTGAGGTCCTGTCGGACCAGCACGCGCTTGCCGGCGAGGTCGAGGTCGGTCATGCGGAGGATGGACATGGGAAGGGGCCGCCGGCTGTCAGGGGGCGCCATTGTCAGCGCGGGCGGCGCGCGTTTCAAACCTTGGCCTGATGTCCGCCGGTATTTCTTTCGGCTTCGGGAGGGAGGCGTGTCACTGCGAGGGGGGTATGGACCGCCGCCTCAGCCATCCATGGCTGAAGCGGCCACCGCGCACGTCCTTGTGCGCTGTCCATACCTCCCTCGCAGTGCCCCGCTTCGCCAGATTGGAAATTCCGACTTCGGTAAGCGCGATGCCCGACTGCCACGCGAGTGCATGACGAAGCGGCCGCAGCGCCGCATCGCTTTGGCGCGTGGCCTGCTGACGGGAAGTCAAGGAGGAGATGCCGGCCCGGGGGCCGGCATCGGGGGACATGAGCGGCAGCAGGCCATGCGTCAAAGCGCGGCGAACCAGAAGAAAGGCCCCGCATGGCGGGGCCTTCCAGAGGAGCGCCGGTGTGCGCCCTTATTCGCGATATCCGGAATCGTCCTTGTTGTGGATGATCCAGATGAGGTTGCCGCCGCTGTCCCAGCCCTTGCCGGCGAACACCAGTCGGCCCTGGCCCTTGTAGGCCATCTCGTAGCGGTGGCGGTCGGAGCCGAAGTAGAACGGGATGAACGCCTTGCCGGTGATGTAGACGCCCTGGTCGGTGGGCTCGCCGATGATGTCGGTGACCTGCTTCATCGGCATGCCGATCTGCAGCTGGGTGAACTTGCTGCCGGGAGCCGGCTTGCCGGTGATCTCGCCCTCCCAGTCGTTGAGGCCCTTCACCGTTTCCCCGTAACCCGCCTCGACCGCGGCGGAATCGGTCACTTCGCCTTCGGCGTTCATCCAGGCCGGCGCGTCCTTGGCCCCTGCCCCGCGGCGCGCGTCGGCGTTGCCGGCCACGAACAGGCTGGCGCCGACGATCACCGCCGCGGCGGCGACCACTCGCATGGTGCTGTGCATTGCTTGCTTCTCCCTGTGGTTTCGCCCCAGCGCCCGCGGCATCGCCACGGATTTCCCCTGCCGCGGGCCCTGGGGCTGCCGCCCCGCGACGAGCCCGGATTCTCCAACGCGGTGGACGGGCGGCGCAACCCGCCGCGCGGTCAGCCGCTGCGGCGGCGGAACAGCAGCCAGGAGACGGTGATCATCAGCAGCGGCGGCATCGCGTAGGCGAGGCGATAGTCGAAGCCGTAGACCGCGGCGAGCTTGGCGACCTGGTTCTGCAGCATCCAGAAGCCGAGCGCGAACACCACGCCGATGAAGAGCCGCCGGCCCAGGCCGCCGCTGCGCAGTGAACCGAATGCGAACGGGATCGCCGCCAGGCACAGCGCCAGCACGTTGACCGGGTAGAACCAGCGCGCCCAGTAGTGCTCCTCGTACTCGCTGGCGTCGAGCGCGTTGCGCTTGCGGTAGTCGATGCCCTGGGCCAGGTCGCTCGCCGACATGTAGCGCGGGCGGAACGCGCCCCCGGCGCTGGCGGCCAGCGCCTGCGCGTCGAGCCGGGACTCCCAGCGCTCCTCGTCCACCCGCACTTCGGTCACGGCGCGCTCCTCGAAGCTCACGCGGCGCACGTCGCGCAGCAACCAGCCGCTGCTGCGGTGCTCGGCCAGGCCGACCTGGGCGATCGACTCCAGGCGCCCGTCGGCATCGAACTCGAACATGCGCACGTCGTTGAGCTCCAGCCAGGCCTCGCCCGCCTCGCTGCGCTCGCGGCCGTCGCGGGCGTTGAGGAAGGTGTTGCCCTCTCGCGCCCACAGCCCCGAGTACTGGGCCACGATGACGTCGTTCGAACGCGCGGCGGCGCGCATCGCGTCGGCCGCGCGCTGCGCCCCGGGGCCCAGGGTCTCGCCGCTGAGCATCATCAGCGCGGTCAGCAGCGCCAGCGGCACCGCGACCGAGATGCTCAGCCGGCGCCGCGAGACGCCGAGCGCGCGCAGCGCGGTCAGCTCGGAGGTCGCGGCCAACTGCCCCAGCCCCATCAGCGAGCCGATCACCGCCGCGGTGGGGAACATGGTGTAGGCGCGGCGCGGGAGGGTGTAGGCGACATAGGTCAGGCCGCTGACGAAGCCGTAGTTGCCCTGGCCCATGTTCTTGACCTCGTCGGCCGCCGCCAGCACGGCGTCCAGGCCGACCAGCACGGTCCAGACCAGCAGGACGGTGGACACCACCACCCGCGCGACGTGCAGGTCGTGGATCCTCGGGAACGGCATCATCGTGCCTTCTCCGCGCCACGGCGCAGGCGCGGCGCGCCCACCTGGCCGTCGCGAAAGTACATCCAGGCGGAGAACGCCAGCAGGGGCAGCACCAGCCACCACAGGCCCAGCGGCAGCGGCAGCTTGCCGTCCTCCAGCCAGCGCGTGCCCAGCGACATGAAGTTCATCGCCACCACGTAGGCCAGGAAGCCCAGCGCGATGCGCCCGTAGCGCGCCTGGCGCGGCGGGCTGCGCGCCAGCGGCACCGCGAGGAGCGCGAAGGCCAGCGCCAGCAGCGGCGGCGCGATGCGCGCGTGCAGCTGGGCGCGGGCTTCGGCGCGCGGATCCGAAAGCAGGGCCAGGGTGGACGCGTACTCCGGATTGTCCCCCGCGGCGCGGGTCTCGGCGTCCGGCAGGCGGAGTTCATTGCGCTGGTAGCGCATCATCCGGTAGTCGAGGCCTTCGGCCAGCGGACCCTCGACGCGGAAGCCCTCGCCCAGGTCGAGGTAGCGCTCCGCGCCGTCCACGCTGAGGAATCCGGTGCGGGCGGTGGTCACGTCCATGCGCTCCTCGTCCTGGCGGTAGACGAACACCCGGCCCAGGGCCGAGCCCTCGCCCGACATCGCGCCAACGTAGACCACGCCGCTGCCGCCGGGCAGCTCGACGAAGCGCCCGGCCTCGAGGCCGGCGAGCAGCAGGTTGCGGTTGCCCTCGGCCACCATCCGCTGGGAGTAGTCGTTGGCCCAGGGGCCCAGCCACAGCGAGCAGGCGGCGATGAAGGCCACCACCGGCACCACCAGCATCATCAGCGGCCGCAGCAGCCGCGCGGGGCCCACCCCGGTGGCGACCAGCACCGGCATCTCGGAATCGCGGTACAGCCGGCCTATCGCCAGCAGCAGGCCGAGCATCAGGCCCAGCGGCAGGATCAGCGGCAGGTAGTTCAGCACCATCAGGCCGAGCTGCGAGAGCATCAGGCCCGCCGGGACCCGTCCGCGGGCGATATCGCCGAGAACGTCGGCGAACACGCCGCCAAGGCTCACGATCATCAGCACCACGAGGGCCGCGAAGGTGGACTGGGCGAATTCGCGGAACAGGTAGCGGTCGAGCTTCGGCATCCGGGGGCGGCCTTGCATTAGAATCGGGGGTTCGTCCATACACCGCCAGGGCCGCGCCGGGACACGGGCGCTGCGGCGCAACGCCGCATTCTGGACCGCGGATTGTAAGGAACACTTCACGCCAAACCCCAGTACAGGACCCCATGACCCTCGAATTCGCCCTGAACAACGCCGCCCCCGCCACCGCCGCCGTCGATTGCGTGGTGGTCGGTGCCTACGCCGACAAGACCCTGACGCCCGCCGCCCGCGCCCTCGACGAGGCCAGCGGTGGACGCCTGACGGCGCTTGCCGCGCGCGGCGACGTCGACGGTGCCACCGGCAAGGTCGCGATGCTGCACGACGTCGCCGGCGTCTCGGCGCCGCGCGTGCTGGTGGTCGGCCTGGGCGAGCCGGGCAAGTTCGCGGTTCCGCAGTACCTGAAGGCCATTGCCGACGCGGTGCGCGCGGTGAAGACCGGCCCGGTGCGCTCGGCCCTGCTGACCCTGTCCGAGGTCGAGGTCCCCGGCCGCGATGCCGCCTGGACGATCCGCCAGGCCGCCATCGCCGCCGGCCACGCCGCCTATCGCTACACCGCGACGCTGGGCGAGAAGAACCGCAAGCGCGGCGAGAAGGGCCTCGAGCGCCTCGAGATCGCCGGCAGCGACGCCGCCGCCCTGGCGCAGGGCCAGGCCATCGCCGCCGGCGTCGCCTTCACCCGCGAGCTGGGCCACCTGCCGCCGAACATCTGCAACCCGGCCTACCTCGCACAGCAGGCGCAGGAATTCGCCGCCAAGTTCGACAAGGCCTCCTGCGAGGTGCTCGAGCGCGAGGACATGGAGAAGCTCGGCATGGGCTCGCTGCTGGCGGTCGCCCGCGGCTCGGCCAACGCGCCGAAGCTCATCGTGCTGAAGTGGAACAACGGCGGTGATGCGAAGCCCTATGTGCTGGTCGGCAAGGGCATCACCTTCGACACCGGCGGCGTGAATCTCAAGACCCAGGGCGGCATCGAGGAGATGAAGTACGACATGCTCGGCGCCGGCTCGGTGCTGGGCACCTTCGTCGCCGCCGCGGGCATGGACCTGCCGGTGAACCTGGTGGTCGTGGTGCCGGCGGTCGAGAACGCCATCGACGGCAATTCGTACCGCCCCTCCGACATCCTCACCAGCATGTCCGGCAAGACCATCGAAGTCGGCAACACCGACGCCGAGGGCCGCCTGATCCTGTGCGACGCGCTGACCTATGCGCAGCGCTTCGAGCCGCAGGCGCTGGTCGACGTGGCCACGCTCACCGGCGCCTGCATGGTGGCGCTGGGCAGCTTCGCCACCGGCCTCATGACCAAGCACGACGACCTCGGCCAGGAACTGCTGGCGGCGGGCGAAGACGTGTTCGACCGCGCCTGGCGCCTGCCGCTGTGGGACGAGTACCAGACCATGCTCGATTCCAGCTTCGCCGACGTCTACAACATCGGCGGCCGCTGGGCCGGCGCGGTGACCGCGGGCTGCTTCCTGGCGCGCTTCACCGAAGGCCAGCGCTGGGCGCACCTCGACATCGCCGGCAGCGCCAGCCACAGCGGCAAGAACGGGCTGGCCACCGGCCGTCCGGTCGGCCTGCTGTCGCAGTGGCTGATGGACCAGGTCGCCCAGTAAGCCCCCGGGCCGGCGCGGGCTTCCGTTCGCGGGAGCCGGCCGGCCCTGCCGTCGACCGGGAACCCGCATGCGCGCCGATTTCTACCTGATTGCCAAGCCCCGCTTCCGCGACGAGCCGCTGCTGCTGGTCTGCGAACTGGCCAAGAAGGCCTGCGCGGCCAACCAGCCGATGCTGGTGCTGGCCCGCGACATGGAGCAGGCCGAGCGCCTCGACGACCTGATGTGGTCGTTCGAGCCCGACGCCTTCATCCCCCACGAGATCGCCGGCACCGGCTTCGATGACGACGAGGGCGGCGACGAGGCCGAGACCGACGTGCTCATCGTGCCGCCGGAGATCGACGCGCCGCTGCGCCCGCTGGTGCTGAACCTGCGCGACGCCGCGGTCGAAGGCGAGGTCGCGCGCGTGCTGGAAGTGGTGCCGGCGGATCCGTCCGCGCGCGATCCGCTGCGCGCCCGCTGGACCCAGTACAAGGCGCGCGGCTTCGCGCTCAACAAGTACGACATGTAACGCCGGGGCCCGCCCCCGCCCTGCCCGCTTTCCGAGTCCTCCGATGACCCTCGCCACCGGCTACGACCCCAGGTCCTTCGAATCCCGCCTCTATGCGCAATGGGAGTCCAGCGGCGCGTTCGCGCCCGCCGGCGACGGTCCCGCGTATTCGATCCTGCTGCCGCCGCCCAACGTCACCGGCACCCTGCACATGGGCCACGCGTTCCAGCACACGCTGCAGGACGCGCTGGTGCGCTACCACCGCATGCGCGGCTTCCGCACCCTGTGGCAGGTGGGCAGCGACCACGCGGGCATCGCCACCGAGATGGTGGTCGCGCGCAACCTCGAGCGCGAGGGCCGCGGCGAAACCCGCGATTCGCTGGGCCGCGAAGGCTTCATCGACAAGGTCTGGGAGTGGAAGGGGCAGTCGGGCGACACCATCGAGCGCCAGATGCGGCGCATGGGTGCCTCGGGCGACTGGTCGCGCAGCGTCTTCACCATGGATCCCGGCGCCTCGACCGCGGTGGTCGAGGCCTTCGTGCGCATGCACGCCGAGGGACTCATCTACCGCGGCCAGCGCCTGGTCAACTGGGACCCGGTGCTGCAGACCGCGATCTCCGACCTGGAGGTCGTCAGCGAGGAAGAAGACGGCCATCTGTGGTCGATCCGCTATCCGCTGGCCGACGGTGCCCGCTACGAACACGTCGAGCACGACGCCGACGGCAACGAGACGCTGCGCGAGACCCGCGACTACCTGGTCGTGGCCACCACGCGCCCGGAAACCATGCTCGGCGACACCGCGGTGATGGTGCATCCGGAGGACCCGCGCTACGCCGCGCTGCACGGCGCCTTCGTCGAACTGCCGCTGACCGGCCGCCGCATCCCGGTGATCAGCGACGAGTACGTCGAGCGCGACTTCGGCACCGGCGTGGTCAAGGTGACGCCCGCGCACGACTTCAACGACTATGCGGTCGGGCAGCGCCACGGCCTGCCGATGATCAACGTGCTGACCTCCGACGCGAGGATCGTCTCCGGTGACGAGGCGATCCCGACGCACTACCGCGGGCTGGACCGCTACGCGGCGCGCACGGCGGTACTCGACGACCTCGAGGCCGCCGGCCTGCTGGTGGAAGCGAAGCCGCACACGCTGCAGGTGCCGCGCGGCGACCGCACCGGCCAGGTCATCGAGCCGTGGCTGACCGACCAGTGGTTCGTGCGCATGGATGGACTCGGCGCGCGCGGGCTGGAACTCGCCGGCGGCGCCGACGCGACCGACGGCCAGGTGCGCTTCGTCCCCGGCAACTGGATCAACACCTACCGCCACTGGCTGGGCAACATCCAGGACTGGTGCATCAGCCGCCAGCTCTGGTGGGGCCACCGCATTCCCGCGTGGTACGGCAGCGGCGGCGAGATCTTCGTCGGCCACGACGAAGCCGAGGCGCGCGCCAAGGCGGACGCGGCCGGATACACCGGCCCGCTGTCGCAGGACGACGACGTGCTGGAAACCTGGTTCTCGTCCGCGCTGTGGCCCTTCAGCACCATGGGCTGGCCCGATGCGGAGGCCATGGCAGAGCGCGGCTACGACGACTTCGTGCCTTCGGACGTGCTGGTCACCGGCTTCGACATCATCTTCTTCTGGGTCGCCCGGATGATCATGATGACCGACCACCTGACCGGACAGCTGCCCTTCCGCGACGTCTACGTGACCGGCCTGGTGCGCGACAAGGACGGCCAGAAAATGTCGAAGTCGAAGGGCAACATCCTCGACCCGCTGGACATCATCGACGGCATCCCGCTCGACGACCTCGTCGCCAAGCGCACCGCCGGGCTGATGCAGCCGAAGATGGCCGACAAGATCGCGAAGGCCACCCGCAAGGAATTCCCGGACGGCATTCCCGCCTTCGGCGCCGACGCCCTGCGCTTCACCATGGCCGCGCTCGCCGGCCCCGGACGCGACATCAAGTTCGACCTGGCGCGTGCCGAGGGCTACAAGAACTTCTGCAACAAGCTGTGGAACGCCACGCGCTTCGTGCTGATGAACACCGAGGGCGCCGGGGCGATGGACGCCGCGCCGGCGGCGGTCACCGCGCCCGAGCAGTGGATCCTCGCCCGCCTGGCCGCGGTCACCGCCGAGGCCGAAGCGCACTTCGCCGGCTACCGCTTCGACCTGCTGTCGCAGGCGCTGTACGAGTTCGCGTGGAACGCGTTCTGCGACTGGTTCGTCGAGCTCGCCAAGCCCGCGCTCAACGGCAGCGACGCGCAGGCCGCCGCCAGCACCCGGCACACCCTGCTGTTCGTGCTCGAGCGCCTGCTCTGCCTGCTGCATCCGCTGGTGCCGTTCGTCACCGAAGAGCTGTGGCAGCAGGTCGCGCCGCGGCTCGGCATCGAGGGCGAGAGCATCATGGCGCGCGCCTATCCCCGCGCGGCGGACTTCGCCGGCCAGGACTTCTCGTCCGCGGCGGGCGACGTGGAATGGCTCAAGGCCATGGTGTCCGCCGTGCGCCGCATCCGCAGCGAACTCGGCGTGTCGCCGGCCAGGCCGATCCGCCTGCTGGTGGCGGGCGGTGGCGCGGCCGACGCCGAGCGGATCGCGCGCTTCGGCGCGCAGCTGGGCTTCCTGACCAGGGTCGAAGGCATCGAGGCCATCACCGGCGACCCGCCGCCGGCCGCCGCGGCCCTGGTCGGCGAGCTGAAGCTCTTCGTGCCGCTGGAAGGCCTGGTCGACCTCGACGCCGAGCGCACGCGCCTGGACAAGGAGCTCAAGCGCGTGGCCGGCGAACTGGCGAAGGCCAAGGGCAAGCTCGCCAGCGAGACCTTCGTCGCCAACGCACCCGCCGCCGTGGTCGAACAGGAGCGCACGCGCCTGGCCGACTGGACCGCGCAGCACGAGGCCCTCGCCGCGCAGCGGGCGCGGCTATAGAGCTTCTTCACCCCTGCAAAAAGAAGACTCAGTCGCTGAAGAGTTCCCGTGCCATCACGATCGCGTCCTCGCGGCCGTTGTTGGCGGCGGGGTAATAGCGCGGGCGGCGGCCGATCTCGTTGAAGCCTTCGTCCTCGTACAGCGCGATGGCCGCGGGGTTCGACGGCCGGACCTCGAGGAAGACGCGGCTGGCACCACGGCCGCGCGCGGCGTCGACCAGCGCACGCAGCAGGATGCGGCCATGGCCGCGGCCCTGCCGGGCCGGATCGACGCAGACGTTGAGCACATGCGCCTCGTCCGCGGCCACGCTCAGCACGCCGTGGCCGATGAAGGCGCCGCCTTCCAGCAGCACCCAGGCCGGATAGCCGGCGAACAGGCAGTCGCGGAAGATCCCGATCGACCACGGAAAGGGATAGGCGCGGCGCTCGACCACCATCACCGCATCGAGGTCCTCGATGCGCATCGGCCGCATGACCGGACGCACCGCGTCGGCCAGCGCGGCGCTCACGCCGGCGCGGCTCCGCGGCGCAGCGCGCGCAGCCGGGGCCACAGGGCGCGCTTGGCGGCGGCGTCGCCGCGCAGCGTCGCCAGCGGCGGCAGGCCGCGCAGCAGTTCGGCGGCGTCGCCGGATTCCGGCCCGCGCCCTGCCGCCCGCAACAGCGCGTGCGCCAGCGGATCGTCGGGCACGATGTCGGCCGCGCGCGGCGCGCGCGCCAGGACCTGGTGGCCCATCGCCGCCAGCACCTCGCGCTGCCACGGATCCCAGGCCAGCCCGGCCATCAGGCGCCGGCTCCGCGACGACCGCGCAGGCGCCACAGCCACAGCGCCGGACCCGACAGCGCATAGACGCCCAGCACCGCGAGCAGCGTCTTGGGCGGATCGATCCACAGCGCGATCAGCGCCGCCACCACCAGCAGCAGCGCGAAGAACGGCACCCGGTCGGAGCCCGGCCCGCTGCCGCTGCCCTTGAAGCTGGTGTAGCGGAACTGGCTGACCATCAGCAGCCCGCAGACCACGGTGATCGCCAGTGCCGCGTAGCGCAGCGCCTCGCCGCTGAGGTCGAGGCTGTGGAAGGTCCACACCGAGCTGGCCATGATGCCCGCGGCCGCGGGGCTGGCCAGGCCGATGAACCAGCGCTTGTCGATCTTGCCCACCTGGCTGTTGAAACGCGCCAGCCGCAGCGCAGCACAGGCGGCATACAGGAAGGCCGCCAGCCAGCCGATCTTGCCCAGGGTGGCGCCGTCGAGCTTCATCGACACCAGCGACCAGTGGTACATCACCAGCGCCGGCGCCATGCCGAAGCTCACCAGGTCGGACAGCGAGTCGTACTGCACGCCGAACTCGCTCTGGGTATTGGTCAGGCGGGCCACCCGGCCGTCGAGGCCATCGAGGATGGCGGCGACGAAGATCGCGATGCAGGCGGCCTCGATGCGGCCCTGCGAGGCGGCGATGATCGCGAAGAATCCCGCGAACAGCCCGCCCGTGGTGAACAGGTTGGGCAGCAGGTAGATGCCGCGGCCGCGCCGTGGCTTGGGGGGCAACTCGTCCATGGGGCAAGTGTAA
The DNA here is from genome assembly GCF_016457215.1 of Luteimonas sp. MC1895. Lineage (NCBI taxonomy): Bacteria > Pseudomonadati > Pseudomonadota > Gammaproteobacteria > Lysobacterales > Lysobacteraceae > Luteimonas > Luteimonas sp. MC1895. The sequence goes on along the minus strand of NZ_JAEMDY010000001.1, from coordinate 1,015,279 downwards.
CCGCCGCCGCGGCGGGCCCGCGGGCGCAGGCACGGTCACGGAACCGGCCCGCGGCGCTTGCGCGGACCCGCCCCCGGTGCTGCAATCAGCGGCCACGCCCGCACGGCAGGAGTCCACCATGTACCGCTTCGTCCTTGGCGCCGTCCTGGCGTTCGCCGCCGCGCCGGCCATCGCCCAGCAGACCGCCGGCGAGGTCTACAAGTGGACCGACGCCAACGGCGTCACCCACTACTCGCAGACGCCGCCCGCCAGCGGCAAGTACGAGCACCGCCTGATCACCTCGTCGGGGGCGACGTCGCCGGCCGTGGCCGAAGCCGCGGCCGCGGCGCCGGTCAATCCGCAGTGCACCGCGGCCCGCGCCAACCTCACCGCCCTGCAGGCCGAAGGCGACGTGATGCACGACACCGACGGCGACGGCAAGCCCGACAAGGTGCTCGACGCGGCGCAGCGGACCAGCCAGCTCGAGCTGGCCCAGGCCGCGGCCAAGGCCTACTGCACGCCCTGACCGCCGGGAGCCGGCGCGCCATGCAGACCCGCTGGGCCGTGGTCGCCGGACTGGTTGCCGGCATCGCCGTGGCTTGGTGGTTCGCGCGCGAGGCGCCGGCGGCGGCCGAGGCCAGGCGCCAGCGCGCCGAACAGGCGGCCAGCGCGAACGCCGAGGACGCCCGCCCCGTGCTGTACCGCTGGACCGACGCCGCCGGCGTGCTCCAGGTCACGCAGGAGCCACCGCCGCGCGGGCGGCGCTACGAAACCGTCGACATCCAGCCGCGCGACGGCATCGAGGTCGACGGCGGCCGCCAGTAGGTGGCGGGCGCCGGGCAGCGCGCGTGCTGCATGGCACAATCACCGGCCGAACCACCAGACCGATGATGCCGCCGATGCGCCTGTCGCAGTTCCACCTCCACACCGAAAAGGAAACCCCGGCCGAAGCCGAGCTCGTCAGCCACAAGCTGATGCTCAAGGCGGGGATGATCCGCAAGCTTGCCGCCGGCATCTACACCTGGTCGCCGCTTGGCCTGCGCGTGCTGCGCAAGGTCGAGGCGGTGGTGCGCGAGGAAATGGACGCCGCCGGCGCGATCGAAGTGCTGATGCCGTCGATCCAGCCGCGGGAGCTGTGGGACGAGACCGGACGCTGGGAGAAGTTCGGCGGCCAGCTGCTGAAGATCCGCGACCGCAAGGACGCCGAGTACGCCTACGGCCCGACGCACGAAGAGGTCATCACCGACTTCGCGCGCCAGGAGCTGGCCAGTTACAAACAGCTGCCGGTGACCTTCTACCAGGTCCAGACCAAGTTCCGCGATGAGATCCGGCCGCGCTTCGGCGTGATGCGCGCGCGCGAGTTCCTGATGAAGGACGCCTACTCCTTCGACATCGACGCCGAGGGCATGGCGGCGTCCTACGCCAGGATGCACGCGGCCTACACCCGCATCTTCAGTCGGCTGGGCCTGCGCTTCCGCGCGGTGCTCGCCGATACCGGTGCGATCGGCGGTGACGCCTCGCAGGAGTTCCACGTCCTGGCCGACTCCGGCGAGGACGCCATCGCCTGGTCGGACACCGGCAACGGGGATGACCCGACCGGCTATGCCGCCAACGTCGAGACCGCCCGCGCGGCCGCACCAGGCCCGCGCCCGGCGCCGGCCGAGGCCATCCGCGCGATCGACACGCCCACGCAGAAGACCTGCGAGGCGGTGGCCGCATTGATGGGAATCCCGCTGGCGCGCACCGCGAAGTCGGTGGCGGTGATCGGCCAGGACGCGGAAGGCAGGCCGCAGTTCGTGCTGGTGCTGGTCCGCGGCGACCACGAGGTCAACGAGATCAAGCTGGCCAAGGTCGCGGGGCTGGCCGACTACCGCATGGCCACCGAAAGCGAGATCCTCGAGCACCTCGGCAGCGAACCCGGCTTCCTGGGCCCGGTGGCGCCGGCAAAGCCGGTGCGCGTGGTCGCCGACCTGGAGGTCACCGCGATGGCCGACTTCGTGGTCGGCGCCAACCGCCCCGGCGAACATATCGCCGGCGTCAACTGGGGCCGCGACCTGCCCGAGCCCGACGCCGTCGCCGACCTGCGCAACGTGGTCGAGGGCGACCGCGCCGAGGACGGCGGCACCCTGCGCCTGATGCGCGGCATCGAGGTTGGCCACATCTTCCAGCTTGGCGGCAAGTACGCCGAGGCGATGGGCTGCAAGGTGCTCGACGGCGCCGGCAAGGCCGCGGTGCCGATGATGGGCTGCTACGGCATCGGCGTGTCGCGCATCGTCGCGGCTGCCATCGAGCAGAACCACGACGCGGCCGGCATCGTCTGGCCGCAGGCGATGGCGCCGTGGACGGCGGCGGTCTGCATCATCAATCCGAAGAACGATCCGGCCGTGGCGGAAGCGGCGGCGGCCCTGCACGACGAACTCGCCGCGCGCGGCATCGACGTGGTGCTCGACGACCGCGGCCTGCGCCCGGGCCCGATGTTCGCCGACATGGAGCTGGTCGGCATCCCGCATCGCGTGGTGGTCTCCGGTCGTGGTCTCGAGGCCGGCACGTTCGAATATCGCGCGCGCACCGCGGGCGAGGCCGAACACCTGGATCGCGAAGCCCTGCTGCAGCGCCTGCCCGGCTGATCGCGGAATACCGGGGCGATTATCAGGCGGCGACGCGGGATATTTTGCCGCCCGCCGCGTGGACGATTAACATCGGCGCGTCGCCGATAATCGGCGCCACCTTCTGAAATCCACCGGAGATGCAATGTCCATCGACCTCAATACGCTTTCGGCCAGGGAACTCGAAACCCTGATCACGCAGGCGAAGAAGCGCAAGACCGTGCTCAAGAAGCGCAAGCCGATCACCACCGTGCGCGCGCGCCTGAAGGCGGCGGCGGCGGCCGAGGGCTACACCATCGCCGAACTGTTCGGCGGCGGTGCGTCGTCCGCCGGCACCGAGCCACGCGCGACCAAGGCCCCGCGCGCGCCGCGCAAGACCACCGGCATCAAGGTGGCGCCGAAGTACCGCAACCCGGCGAACGCCGAGCAGACCTGGACCGGCCGCGGCAAGCAGCCGCGCTGGATGGCCGAGGAAGTGTCCAAGGGCAAGAAGCCCGAGGATTTCCTGATCGCGTGATTGACGACCCCCGCTCCGGCGGGGGTTTTGTTTTTGCGGATGAGGACTCCGGCGGGGTCCACGCAGCCTGTCCCACGCACAGGCTCACGTCAACGAAGACGCAACGGCCGGCCCCGCGCTCGGGCTTTTCCTGCCACAGGATCGCGAAAGAGGTCGGACCCGTCGCGGATGCAGGGGGGATGGCCAGAGCCGGCCATGGATGGCCCGCGGCCGGAACTGGGAGCAGGACAGCGAAGATTCCGGCTGGTCATCCCCCCTGCATCCGCGGCGGGCACCGCACAGCAGCGCCCCCCCGGATCAGAGGTTCCGGCGCGCCGGCAGCAGCAGGTTGCCGAAGATCAGGCCGGCGACGATCGACAGCAGGATGTTGATCACCGCCATCGCCGCGCTCTGGCCCGCGGCCACGTCCTGCTGCTGCACCGACGTGATCAGGGTGCGCACGCTGGCGCTGCCGGGCACCATCAGGATGATGCCGGGCACCCGCACCACCGCGCCCGGGCGCCAGGCCCAGCGCGCATAGCCGTTGCCGGCGGCCGTCACCACCAGCGCCGCCAGGAAGATGCCGAACTCCGCGCCCCAGGCAAGTCCGGCCTTGCGCGACACCAGATAGCCCGTGGCCGCGGCCAGCGCCACGAGCAGCCAGTCGCGACCCTTCGCCCGGAACAGCACCGCGAAGGCGATCGACGCCACCGCCAGCCCGCACCATTCCACCCAGTCCGGCTGCGGCCGCCAGGCCCGCACCTGCGGCACGACGCCCAGCATTTCCATGCCGACCATGGCGACCATCGTGCCCACGGTGAGCATGATCATCGTCGCCACCGCGCCGGCGAAGCGCGCCGTGCCCGACATCAGGTGCTGGCTGGTCAGTTCGTTCACCGCGTTGGTGAGCGCAAGGCCGGGCATGAGCACGATCAGCGCCGAGATGATCACGGTGTTGAGGTTCAGCGGCGCCACCCAGGCCGCCACCATGATGGTGATCGCGGCCGCCACCATCGCGCTGACCGCGTCGTTGGCCTCGCGCAGCCGCGGCCGCGTGCGCGCCGCGACCTGCAGCAGACCGATGACCAGGCCGACCACCGCCGCCGTGCCGATGTCCAGCCACGGCAGCCGCAGCAGGCCGGCGATGCCCACGGCGGCGAGGCCGAAGCCCAGCACCTGCATCAGGTTTTGCCGCCGCGTCAGCGGCCGGTCCAGCGCGCGCAGCGCGGCGTGTCCTTCGGCCAGGCCGATGCGACCGGCCAGCACGTCCTCGGCGATGCGGTCGACGTCGCACAGCCGGCCGAGGTCGTTCTCGCCGGGCGGCAGGCGCAGCACGCGCGTGGCGTCGCCGTCGCCCGGCGGACGCATCGGATCGCTGAAGGACAGCACCATGCCGGTGGGGTTGGTCCACGGCTCGCACTCGAGGCCCAGGCGCTGCGCCACCAGCTCCAGCGCGCCTTCCAGGCGGGGCGTGGTGGTGCCGTAGGCGTGCAGGTGTTCGGCCAGCTCGACCATGAAGGCGATGCGGGCGGCGTAGGCTTCCTGGGGAAACGGGCGCGACATGCACAAAGGATGGCACGCGCGATCGACCCTGTGTTCGGTATCCTCCGCGCATGCCCGCCACGACCGCCAGCACTCCGACGCTCGCACTCGACGACGGCACGCTGCGCCTTGCAGGCAGCTGGACGCTGGAGCAGGCCGGGGCGGTGACGTCGGTGCTGGCCGACGCGCCCGGGGGCGCGAACGCGGTCGACGCGACCGCCGTCGAGCGCCTGGACTCCATGGGCGTGCTGCAGCTGCTGCGCTACGCGCACCGGCAGGGACTGGGCGACGACGCGATCCGCTATCGCGAGGACCACATGGCGCTGGTGGCCGCGATCGAGGACGTGGCCGACGACCGCCCGAAGAAGCGCCGCGAATACGGCGTCGCCGCGGCGCTGGCGCGGCTGGGTGAGACCATGCACCTCAACGGCCGCGAGATCGTGGCCCTGGTGAGCTTCCTCGGCGAAAGCCTGGTCAAGCTCGCCCGCATCGCGCGCGAGCCGCGCCGCCTGCGCGTCACCTCCACCGTCCACCACATGGAGCAGGTGGGCCTGGACGCGATGCCGCTGGTGGCCCTGCTGTCGTTCATGGTCGGGGCGGTGATCGCCTACCTCGGCTCGAGCATCCTCGCCGACTTCGGCGCGACCATCTTCGTCGTCGAACTGGTGGGGATCGCCTTCCTGCGCGAATTCGGCGTGCTGCTGACCGCGATCCTGCTCGCTGGCCGCACCGCCAGTGCGTTCACCGCGCAGATCGGGATCATGGTCACCCGCGAGGAGGTCGACGCGGTGCGCACGCTGGGCATGGATCCGATGGAGCTGCTGGTGCTGCCGCGGCTGCTGGCGCTGCTGCTCATGCTGCCGCTGCTGACCTTCATCGCGATGATCGCGGGCCTGCTCGGCGGCATGGCGGTGGCCGCCTTCGAGCTCGACATTCCGCCCCAGGCGTTCGCGACCCGGCTGCAGGACACCATGGAGCTGCGCCACTTCTTCGTGGGCATGTCCAAGGCGCCGGTGTTCGCGCTGGTCATCGGCCTGATCGGCTGCCTGGAAGGGCTGCAGGTCCAGGGCACTGCGCAGTCGCTGGGCGAGCGCACCACGTCCAGCGTGGTGCAGACGATCTCGATGGTGATCCTGCTCGACGCCTTCGCCGCGATCTGGTTCATGCAGGTGGGCTGGTGAGCGCCGACGCCGCGCGACCGGTGGTCCGCGTGAGCGGGCTGGGCAACCGCTTCGGTGCCCAGGTGGTGCACGAGGGCCTCGACCTGGAGGTGCGCGAGGGCGAGATCCTCGGCGTGGTCGGCGGCTCGGGCAGCGGCAAGTCGGTGCTCATGCGCTCGATCATCGGGCTGCGCACGCCGGACGAGGGCGAGATCGAAGTACTGGGCGTGGACGGACGCGCCGGCGACGACGCCAGCCGGCTGCATATCGAACGCAATACCGGCGTGCTGTTCCAGGACGGCGCGCTGTTCTCGTCGCTGACCGTGGGCGAGAACGTCGAGGTGCCGCTGAAGGAGCACCACCCGAACCTGCCCGACGGCCTGCGCCGCGAGCTCGCCCTGCTCAAGGTCAAGCTGGCCGGCCTGCCCGCGGACGCGATCAACAAGCTGCCCTCGCAGCTGTCCGGCGGCATGCGCAAGCGCGCCGGCCTTGCGCGCGCGCTGGCCATGGACCCGCCGCTGCTGTTCCTCGACGAGCCTACCGCCGGGCTCGATCCGATCGGCGCGGCCGCCTTCGACAGCCTTATCCTCACCCTGCGCCAGGCGCTCGGGCTGACCGTCTTCATCATCACCCACGACCTGGACACGCTGTACGCTATCTGCGACCGGGTGGCGGTCATTGCCGACCGCCGGATCGTGGCGACGGGGCCGCTGGACGAGATCGAACGCCTCGAGCATCCGTGGGTGCAGGAATACTTCAACGGCCCGCGCGGTCGCGCGGCACGAGAGGCGGGCGAACGCGCCGCCGTGGAACCCTGATCGCATGGAAACCAAGGCCAATTACGTCCTCATCGGCGCCTTCACCCTGGTGGTGGCGGTGGCCATGCTGCTGTTCGGGCTGTGGATGGCGAAATACTCCAGCGACCGCAGCTGGCAGACCTACCACGTGGTGTTCGACGAGCCGGTCACCGGACTGACCGAGGGCGGCACCGTGCAGTACAACGGCATCGCGGTGGGTACCGTGGATGCGCTGACCCTGGCGCCGCAGGACCCGCGCCGCGTGGTGGCGCGCATCCGCGTCGGCGCCGAGGTTCCGGTGAAGGTCGACACCCGCGCCAAACTGTCGATGGCCGGGCTCACCGGTTCGCCCTTCATCCAGCTCACCGGTGGCAGCCCGGACGCGCCGCGCCTGGCGGCGCGCGACGGCGACGACATCCCGGTGATCCTGACCGAGGCCTCGGCGCTGCAGAACATCGCCGACACCGCCAACCGCCTGGTGGCGCGCCTGGACGAAGTGCTGAGCGACGAGAATGTGGCGCGCATCGCCGCCACGCTCGAGAACATCGAGGGCATGACCGGCGCCGTGGCCGGGCAGCGCGAGGACCTGGCCGCGCTGATCGTCAACGCGCGCGTGGCCAGCGAGAAGCTGGTCGAGACCGTGGAGACCTCCAACCGCGCGATGACCGGCATCGACCGCGAGCTGGTGCAGAAGCTGCCCGGCATGGTGGAGCGCCTGGAGTCGACGCTGGCGCGGATCGACACCGCCGCCGGCAGCGCCGACGCGATCCTCGGCGAGAACCGCAACGCCATCAACAGCTTCGCCAACGACGGCCTGGCCCAGCTCGGCCCGACGCTGGCCGAGCTGCGCTCGCTGGTGCGCGACCTGCGCCGGATCAGCGACCGCTTCGATTCCAATCCCGCGCGCTACCTGCTCGGCCGCGACGCGCCGAAGGAGTTCGAACCCGAATGAAGCCGACCATCGCCATCGCCCGGCTCGCCGTCCTTGCCGCGCCGCTGCTGCTGGGCGCCTGTTCCCTGCTCGGCGGCGGCGAGCGTGAGGCGGGCACGATTTATGCACCCGCGCCGCAGATCCAGGCCGACGCCGCGTGGCCGCGCGTGGACTGGCAGCTCGCGGTCAATACACCCACCGCGGCCCGCACCGTCGACACCTTCCGCATCGCGGTGCGCCCGGTGCCAGGAGAACTGCAGGTTTACGCCGGCGCCAGCTGGGCGCGGGCGCCCTCGGACATGGTCGAGGACGTGATCCTGCGGACGCTGGAAGATTCCGGCCGGGTGCCCGGCGTGGCCCGGCGCGGCAGCGGCATCGCGCCCGACTATCGCCTGCTGCTCGACCTGCGCCGCTTCGAAGCCGACTACGCCGGCACCGGCAGCCCCGTCGCGACCATCGAGCTGCACGCGAAGCTGCTGCACACGCGCGAACAGGGCATTGCCGCCTCGCAGACCTTCACCATCACCGAGCCGGCGGCCGCCACGGACGTGGGCAGCGTGGCCGAGGCCTATACGCGCGCGCTGGGGGTGCTGGGCCGCGACGTCGCCGCCTGGACCCTGGACGCCGGCGAGCAGCACGCCCGCCAACGCCCGCCCCTGTAGGAGCGGCCACGGCCGCGATCCGGCCGCGCCGCCTGCGCGCGGTCGCGGCCATCCCCGCTCCCGCGGGCCTGGCGGCGGCGGTTTCGACGCGCGCCGGGTTTGCCGCCCGCGGCCGCAGCCGCGACAATCCCGTACTTCGCCGAATGGGCCGCCCGCATGAACCCGCAAGCTGACCCCAGCGTCACCGTCGACATCCCCGAGCCCGAGCGCGACGTCATGGAATACGACGTCGTCACCGTGGGCGCGGGCCCGGCGGGCCTCGCCTTCGCGATCCGCCTCAAGCAGGTCAACCCCGACATTTCGGTCTGCGTGATCGAGAAGTCGAGCACGATCGGCGCGCACATCCTGTCCGGCGCGGTGATCGAGCCGGGCCCGCTCGATACCCTGCTTCCGGGCTGGCGCGACAACCCGCCACCGGTCTGCGTGCCCGCGACCGAGGACGAACTCTGGTACCTGACGAAGGACGGCGGTCGCAGGTTCCCGGTCGTGCCGCCAGGCATGCGCAACCACGGCAACCTGATCGTCAGCCTCGGCGCGATGTGCGCCTGGCTCGCGCCGCAGGCGGAAGCGCTGGGCGTGGAGATCTACCCTGGCTTCGCCGCCGCGCAGACCCTGCACGCCGACGACGGCACGGTCATCGGCGTGCGCATCGGCGACATGGGCGTCGCGCGCGACGGCTCGGAGAAGCCCGGCTATACCGCCGGCATCGACATCCACGCCAAGGTGACCGTGCTGGCCGAAGGCGCGCGCGGCCACCTCACCAAGCGCCTGGTCAAGCGCTTCGCGCTGGATGCCGACAGCGATCCGCAGGCGTATTCGATCGGCACCAAGGAGCTGTGGCAGCTGCCGGCCGGGCGCGGCATTCCCGGGAAGATCGTGCACTCGCTGGGCTGGCCCGCGGACAGCGGTACCTACGGCGGCAGCTTCCTCTACCACCTGGAGAACGACCAGGTCGCATTGGGCTATGTCAGCGGGCTCGACTACAAGGATCCCGAGTACCGGCCGTGGGAGGCCTTCCAGCAGTGGAAGAACCACCCCACGGTCAAGCCGCTGCTCGAGGGCGGCAATATCCTGTCCGCCGGCGCGCGGGCCATCGTCACCGGCGGCTGGCAGTCGCTGCCGAAGGTGGAGATGCCGGGCGCGCTGTTGATCGGCGATACCGCGGGCCTGCTCAACGTGCCGAAGATCAAGGGCACCCACCAGGCGATCCGCAGCGGCATGCTCGCCGCCGAGCACCTGGCCGCCAGCGCGCTTGCGCCCGCGGGCTTCGACGCGAAGCTGCGCGACTCCGACGCCGTGCGCGAGCTGCGCGCGGTGCGCAACGTCAAGCCCGGCTTCAAGAAGGGCCTGTGGTTCGGCCTGGCCAACGCCGCGCTGGAAACCGCGCTGGGCGGGCGCACGCCCTGGACGATGAAGGTCACGCCCGACTGGTCGTCGCTGCGCAAGCTGGACGAAGCCGCCTCACCCGATCGCGGTTGGGGCCCTCGCGAGCTCGCCCCGCGCGACCGCCTGGCCGGCGTCTACTTCGCCGCGACCGAGCACGACGAGGACCAGCCGGTGCACCTGCTGGTGCACGACACCACGGTCTGCGTCACCCGCTGCGCCGAGGAATACGGCAACCCCTGCACCCGCTTCTGCCCCGCCGGCGTCTACGAGATCGTCGACGATCCGGATGGCCCGGCCGGCACCGGCAAGCGGCTGCAGATCAACGCCGCGAACTGCGTGCACTGCAAGACCTGCGACATCAAGGATCCCTACGAGATCATCACCTGGGTCACGCCGGAAGGCGGTTCGGGGCCGAACTACCAGAACCTCTGAGTCGCGCGCTTCAGGGCGCGCGGGCGCGCTCGGCGGCCGCGCGCTGCGCGGGATGGCGCCGGAGGTACTGGTCGGAGAACAGCTGCAGCCGGCCCTCGCGCAGGATGCCGATGAGTTCCACGCGACGCTCCGGCGGCAGCACGCAGATGTCCATGCCGGGGAAACAGTCTTCGGGCACCGGGCCTGCCGGATCCTGCGCCACCCGCGCCAGGTCGTCGGCCATCTTGAGATGCGACCCTTCGATCCCGGGCTGCTGTTCGCGCGCATACCCGCTGACCAGGACCTGCACCGCCAGCACCGTGGCCGCGGCCAGCGCCAGCGCATGGCCGGTGCGCGCGGTGCCCGCTGCAGGCGCGCGGGACGCGCTGCCCACGCGCGCCATCGCCATGAGCAGCAGCGCCGCCACCCCGAACTGGTAGAAACTGATGTAGCGCGGCTGGTCCAGGTACGCGGTGCCGAGCGCCGAGACCCTGACCATCAGCACCGCGGCCACGTGCGCATAGAACATCAGCATCAGCAGCACCGCGGCCAGCCAGGTCGAGCCTGCGCGCAGGCGCAGCGCCGACCACCAGAACCAGGCGTGCGCCAGCAGCATCACGGCCCCCAGCGCGTTGCGCAGCAGGAGCGCGCGGTCGCCCGCCAGCGCGGTGAGCGACTCCTTGCCCAGCAGGCCGGATGACGCCGGGATGGCGAACCAGGCCCAGGCCTCGCGCCACAGCACGGCCAGCGACGCGATGCGCTCCGGCAGCGGGCGGTTGAACACCGCCAGCGTCGTGCCCGAGGTGGTGCCGTACAGCGCGTACAGGCCGCGGCTCGCCACCAGGCCCAGCGCCATCAGCGCGAGCAGCACGGCCACCCGGCGCAGGCTCCGCTCGCGGAACGCGTACAGCAGCAGGGCCAGCCCCAGCGCCGCGCAGTACAGGAAGGCCGAGTCGTCGGCGACCACGCCCAGCACGAAGGCCGCCAGCGCCAGCGGCCACCCGCGCCCGCCCTGCAGTGCCCGCCATGCCGCCAGCGCCATCAGCAGCGCCAGCGCGTACAGCGCGAACCACATCGTCACCATCGGGTAGACGTAGATGAAGGTGCTGTTGAGCGAGAGCAGCACCGCCGCCACGGCGACGAAGCCGAGGCGGAAGGCGAATGGCCGCGGCGCTCCAGGCGCATCGGCCACCGCGAGGCGGTACAGCACCGCGAGCGCGAGCACGGCAAACACGATGCCCAGCAGCCCCTCGAGCATGAAGTCGAGCCCGAACCAGCGCGCGTTGACCGCCATCACCAGCTTCATCAGCGGCTGCGCGTGGTCGACGCCGGCGCGCTGGACGAAGAAGTTGGCCGGGCCGACCTGCCCGGAGGCCAGGTCGCGCAGCAGCGGATGCACGTGGTTCCAGTTGTCCGAGGCGATCAGCGGCCAGGCGACGGCGCGCACGTAGATCGCGGCGTTTGCCACCACCAGGGCCAGCAGGCCCCACATCAGGGCGCTCCGCACGCGCTCACCGCGCATTCCAACGTCGACAGCTGCCACGCCACCTCCACCACGCGACCGGTCCGCGATCATATCCGAGGACCTCGGCCGCACCGGGCCGCTATGATCCGGCGGATGCTCACCGATACCGACGCCGCACCTCCGGCGCCCCGAGGGCGCCCGTGGGCCCAGATCCTGCTGCCTGCGATGGTGTTCGCGATGGTCTTCGGCATCGCCTGCCTGCACTACCAGGGCCAGACCCTGGCCCGCGGCCCCGACCAGGCGGACATGCTGCTCGCGCTTTTCAACGAGGCCAGCCATGCGATCGAGGAGGAGGGCCTGCTCGCGGCGATGTACACCGAGGGCGTGCGCGCCGGCGAGTCGAACTGGTCGAACCCGAACTACCACATGCTGTATCCGCTCTACCTCAACTGGGCGGGCGCCGACGCGTCGCCGGCGGCCACCCTCGACCGCCTGAACCTGGTCATCGTGCTGCACCTCGCGCTGCTGGGCGCGGGCGCCTATGCCCTGGCGCGTGCGCTGGGCGTGCGCGTGGTGCCCGCGGTCCTGGTCGGGCTGGCGATTCCCTGGTTCCCCGCAGTCCGCAGCGCGGCGGGCTGGCCGCACATCATCGCCGGCATGGCCTGGATCCCCTGGGTGCTGGCCGCGCAGGTCGCGCTGTACCGGGGATCGGGCTGGCGGCTCCAGGTGCCACGGGCCATCGGCCTGGTGATGGCGGCGACCCTGCTGGCGCACGCGCACCCGGCGCAGAACATGGTGTTCGCGGGCTGGGCCTCGGCGGCGGTCTGGCTGCTGGTGTGCGCCCAGGTGCTGGCGGCACGCGACCGCGACGGGCTGCGACGGCTTGCGCGCAGCAGCGGCTGGCTCGCGCTGTCGGCCCTGCTGGTGCTGGCGCTGTGCTGGCCCTGGCTGCGCGAGATCCTCGCCTTCCATGGCCGCTCGATCCGCTGGCTGGGCGAAGTCGGCGGCTTCGTCGTCGGCGACCAGCCGGTGCCGGAGCACGCCCTGCGCTACCACGCACTGGCGCCGGCCGACGCCGGCCAGCTGGTGGCGTTCCGGGTGCAGCCCGGCATCGGCAACGCCTACCTCGGTGCCGCGGTGCTCGTCGCGGCGATGGGCGTGCTGTCCCGGGGCATGCGGTCCCGGGGCGTGCGGTCGCGGGGCGTGCTGTCGGATGACGTGCCGTCGCCGGGCATGCCGGCTGCGCCGCAGACCCGTTGCGCGCGCGCCATGCTGGTCTGCGGCCTGCTCGCGGCGCTCTTCTGCTTCGCACCCTTGGCGCCGCTGCTGACGGCGCTTCCGCTCGCGAACAAGGTGCGCGAGCTCACCTGGTGGTCGTGCCTGGCGGTGCTCCTGCTGGTGCCGCTGGTGCCGCTGGGCCTGCAGGCGCTGCAGCGCAGAGGCGAAGCCGGGTCCGCACCCTGGCGCAGCCCCTGGGCGTGGCTCGGCCTGGTCGGCCTCGTCCTCGCCACGGTGGCGACCGTCGGCTCCGGGGTCCCGTGGCGGCCCGTCGCCCTGCTCACCCTGGGCCTCGCGTTCGCGGCGCTGGCGTGGACACTGTTCGCGCCCAACGGACAGCGCGGCGGGGTCGCGGTGGCCTGCGCGCTGCTGCTGTTCGCCACCGCCTGGACCCCGTTCCGGCACAACATCCGATTCGACTACCACGACGCGATGCTGTTCCATCCCGACCGGGTGCAGGCACATGCCGACGCCGCCGCGCTCGCCGCGCGGCTCGACGGCCTCGACCGCTACCGCTTCCTCATGGCCGACAGCGTCGACAACGCGCACCTCCTGACCCACGCCTGGACGCTGCACGGATTCCGCTCGATCCATGGCGGCATCGGACCCACCGAATACGCGAAGTACATGCTGCTCTCGCAGGCCAACCCGATGGTCGCCGCGCTCTATGGCGTGCGCTGGTCGGTCTGGCCCGACGCCCACGCCCGCGCCGGCGACGAGGCGCTGCGCCCGGGGCTGGTCCTGCGCACGCACGAGGAGGCCCTGCCGCGCCTGTTCTTCCTGTCGGGTGGCCTGGACGTGGTCGCCGACCCGGTGGAGCACCTGCGCCAGTCCGGCGATGCCTCGCCGTTGCGCGCCACGGTGCGCAGCGCGCATCTTCCCGCCGGAGTGGACGCGACGGCCCTCGCCGGCCCGGGGCGGCTGGGCGGCGCGGTGGACCTGCGGCACAACGGCCGGACCCGACTGGAGGCAGGAGTCGAGGCGGAGGGCCCGGGCCTGCTGATCCTCAACGAGGATCCCGCAGCGCGCTGGCGCGCGACGCTGGATGGTCGCCCGACGCCGATGTTCCGGGTGAACGGCTACCAGACCGCGCTGTTCATTCCCGCGGCGGGGCCGCACGAGGTCCGCATCGAGCGCCCGGGGCGGCTGTTCGGCGGATCCTGATCGCGCTCAGGGCTGGCTCGGCGCCGCGCCGGAACCGGCGCACACATCCTGCGCGGACGCCAGCCGACCGTGGCCGTCGGGTTCGAACGCGAGCACGGGCATGGCTCCCATCGCACAGGCCTGGGTCGGCGGCGCGACCGTCAGTCCCAGTTCGTAGCGTGGCTTGCGTCCGCCAGGCGTCGACACCTGGTAGCAGGGCGTGGGCCCGGCGGCGAACACGATCCACTGCTGCGCGAAGCCACGCTTGTAGCGCAGGTAGAGCGTGCCGTTGCCGCACCAGGGAGACGGGCCATCCAGCCCGGCCAGGCCGACCACGGGCGCGGCGGCGATCGCGTCGCGATGCGCCTCCACGACCTCGAGCATCCGCCGGTTGACCGCTTCGCCGGCGGCGTAGCGCAGCGCGAGTTCGATGCGCGCCTCGCGGTGCGCGGACACCGCGATCGCGGCCACGGCCAGCGCGACGACCACCGGCAGCGCCCGGCGCGCGCGGCCCCGGCCGGCCTGCGGGGCGGCCTGCGCCAGCGCCAGCGCGACACCGATGATCGCGGCCATCCACGGCAGCCATGCGTAGGCGCGATAGCCCGGCATGTTGTGCGGGATCACCGCGTAGGGCAGCGCCAGCACCACGATCGTGGCGACCAGCCAGGCCAGCCGCATGCGCATGGCCGGCAGCCGCGCCATGGCGAGCATGGCGCACGCGGCGAGCAGCGTCGCGACCGCCGTATAACCCACGAACAGCGTCCCAAAGGCCTGCCACAGCGCCGCGGGCGCCAGTTCGACCGCATACGACGGACTGCTGGTGTCGGGCGAGAACAGGCCGGCGACGAAGGGATTGCGGTCCAGCGCGCTCCAGGCCATGGCACCCGCCGGCACCGCCACGAACAGCAGCGACACCGCCAGTCGGGCTGAACGCGACAGCGCCTCCGTCCGCTGGCCAGGCGCCCGGGCCTCGTGGTGGTCGAGGACCCAGAGCAGACCCAGCAGCAGCAAAGGCGGCAGCAGGAAGTCCTCTTTCGCGAACGCGCTCGCCAGGTAGACCAGTGCCGCCACGACGCACCAGGCGACGCGCGCCCGGCGCCAGCCGTGCCAGAGCAGCAGCAGGCTGGCCAGTCCCAGGCCGTGCGAAACCAGGTTGGTCATCAGCCCGAGGTATTTGCCGTGTTCGAACGCCGCGGCATGGCTGAACAGCACGGCGCTGGCCGCCGCGGCCGGCAGCAGGCCGATGCCGACGCCGAACACGCGCGAGACCAGCAGCATCGCCAGCCACGCCACCACGACCGTGGACGCGGCCAGCACCGCGTAGCTCAGCCAGAAGCCGCCGGCGGCGACGAGGAAGATGATGTTGGCCGAGACCGGGCGCTTCCAGTGCCAGCCCATGTCGGCGAGCGCGCCCGACAGGAACGAGAAGTCGTCGGGGTAGTACGGGAACGGCCGGCTGGGCGTCAGCAGGTAGGCGAACGCGAGGTATGCGGCCGCGAGCACCAGCAGCAGGCCGAGCGGATGCAGGCCGCGGCCGTGCGTGCGTGCATCTTGCATGGTCGCGAACCCCATCGCGCTCCACCCTGTTCCGTGATCGGCGGCATCATAGCGTGGGGCCGGCGGCGCACAGGGGACACGCGGCGGCCGTCTGGCAGAATACGCGGTCCTAAGGCCCGGCAGGATCCATGCGAGACGCCGCCATTCCAGTCAACTCGCTCGCCCGACAGATCGCGCCGCTGCGCGATGCGCTGCTGGCTGCGATCGCGGAGGTGGTGGACGGCGGGCACTACGTCCTCGGCGCGGGCGTGGAGGCCTTCGAGGCCGCGTTCGCGTCCTACTGCGGCGTCGCGCACTGCGTGGGCGTCGCCAACGGCAGCGACGCCCTGGAGCTCGCGCTCCGTGCGGTCGGCGTCACCGCAGGTGACCGGGTCGCGCTGCCGGCCAACGCCGCCATGTACGCGACCGGCGCCGCGCTCGCCTGTGGCGCGGAGCCGGTGTTCGTCGATGTCGCCAGCGACGCGACGCTGGATCCAGCGGCGCTCGCAGATGCCATCAAGGCCGGCGCGCTGCGCGCCGTGGTGGCGACGCACCTGTACGGCCGCCTGGCCGACATCGACGCGATCGCCCGGCTGTGCGCGGAGCACGGCGTCGCGCTGGTCGAGGACTGTGCCCAGGCGCATGGCGCGCGCGCCGCCGACGGCCGGCGTGCCGGCGCCTTCGGCGACGCCGCGGCGTTCAGCTTCTATCCGACCAAGAACCTGGGCGCGATCGGCGATGCCGGCGCGGTGACCTGCAGCGACCCCGCGCTTGCGCAACGGCTGCGCGCGCTGCGCCAGTACGGCTGGGAGCGCAAGTACGTCAACGCGCTGGCCGGTGGTCGCAACAGCCGCCTCGATGAGCTGCAGGCGCGCGTGCTGCTGCTGAAGCTGCCGCTGCTCGACAGCTGGAACCGACGCCGGCGCGAGATCGCCAACCGCTATTCGCGCGGGATCCGCAACGCCGGCATCGTCGTCCCCGCGCCGGCCGGCGAGGAGTACGTGGCCCACCTGTACGTGGTGCACAGCGAGCGGCGCGACGCGCTGCGCGCGCACCTCTCCCACTCCGGGATCGCCAGCGACGTGCACTATCCGCTGCCCGACCACTGGCAGCCTTGCTTCGCCGGACGCCATCGCCAGCAGTCGCTGCCGGTGACCGAGCGCCACGCACGCACGGCGCTGACCCTGCCCTGCTTCCCCGAGCTGACCGACGATGAAGCCGGGAAGGTGATCGACGCATGCAACCGGTTCTGAAGCCCGCGCTGAGCATCGTGGTGCCGGTGTACTGCAACGCCGGTTCGATCCCGCAGCTGCTGGCGGCCCTGCGCAGGCTGGCGCCGCAGGTCGAGGGTGGACTCGAAGCCGTGTTCGTGATCGACGGCAGTCCGGATGCCAGCCACGCCCTGCTGCGCGAGGCGCTGCCGTCGGCCGGATTCCCGGCGCGCCTGGTCGAACTCACCCGTAACTTCGGCGCCTTCCCGGCGATCCGGGTCGGCCTCGAGCGCGCCCGCGGCGAGGTCATCGCGGTGCTCGCGGCCGACATGCAGGAGCCGCCGGAGCTTGCGCTGGAGTTCCTGGCCGCCCTGCGCGGAGGCGCCGCCGACGTCTGCTTCGGGGTGCGCGAGGGACGCGACGACCCGCTGGCCGGCCGGCTGCTGTCGACCGCGTTCTGGTCGATGTACCGCCGCTTCGTGATGTCGGACATTCCGCGCGGCGGGGTCGACGTCTTCGCGCTGACCGCCGACTTCCGCGACCGCCTGGTCACGCTGCGCGAAGCGCATACCAACCTGGTGGCGCAGCTGTTCTGGCTCGGCGGACGGCGGGTGTTCGTGCCCTATGCCCGCCTGCGCCGCGCGCATGGCCGCAGCGCGTGGACCCTGCGCAAGAAGGTCGCCTACTTCCTCGACAGCGTATTCGCCTTCAGCGACCTGCCGGTCCGCATCCTGCTCATGACCGGCGGGCTGGCCCTGGTGACCGCGGCGCTGCTGGCGGCGGTGGTGATCGTCGCGCGCATCTCCGGCTGGGTCACCGTGCCCGGCTACGCGGCCACGGTGTTCACCATCCTGTTCTTCGGCGCCATCAACTCCCTGGGCCTGGGAGTGGTCGGCAGCTATGCCTGGCGCGCCTTCGAGAACACCAAGGCGCGCCCGCTCGCGCTGGTGCACTCCGAGGAAACCTTCGAGGACGATCGCTGATGGACTACTTCGTGCACCCCAACGCGCTGTGCGAGAGCGACGACATCGGCGCCGGCACGCGCATCTGGGCGTTCGCGCACGTGCTGCCGGGCGCGCGCATCGGCCGCGACTGCAACATCTGCGACGGGGTGTTCATCGAAGGCGACGCGGTGATCGGCGACCGCAGCACCATCAAGTGCGGGGTCCAGGTCTGGGACGCGGTGCGCCTGGGCAACGACGTCTTCGTCGGCCCCAACGCCACCTTCAGCAACGACGTCTTCCCACGCAGCCGGCAGCGCCCCGAGCGCTATGTGGAGACCGTGGTCGAGGACGGCGCCTCCATTGGCGCCAACGCCACCCTGTTGCCGGGGGTGCGCATCGGCCGCGGCGCCATGATCGGCGCCGGCGCGGTGATCACGCGCTCGGTCCCCGCCAACGCGATCGTGGTGGGCAACCCGGCGCGCATCGTCGGCTATACCGATGCCGACGAGGACGGAGGCCGCGGCACGGCCGCGCGCGCCGCCGCGCCGGAGCGCGCGCAAACGCAGCGGGATCGCCAGGACGCTGCCATGCCCGGCAGCGACGACGGGACGGGGCATGCCGATGGCGCGCGCCTGCAGCGGCTCGCGCGCTTCGTCGACGTGCGCGGCTCGCTGTCCGTGGGCGAATTCAGCCGCGACCTGCCCTTCGAGCCCGCCCGCTACTTCCTGGTGTTCGACGTCCCGTCGCGCGAGACCCGCGGCGAGCATGCGCACCGCCAGTGCCACCAGTTCCTGCTCTGCGTGCACGGCTCGGTCAAGGTGCTGGCCGACGATGGCCGCCATCGCCGGGCCTTCGTCCTCGACTCGCCCGACACCGGCCTGCACCTGCCGCCGATGACCTGGGGAACGCAGTACCGCTACTCGCCCGACGCCGTCCTGCTGGTCTTCGCCTCGCATGCCTACGACGCCGGCGACTACATCCGCGACTACGACGAGTTCCTGGCGCTGGCGACCGGCGAGGGCCCATGAGCCGTCCCGCCGGCCCGCCGCGGCCGGCAGCGGGTGGCGCCACGACCGCCGCCACCCTGCTCCGCTTCCTCCTGACCGGCGGTGCCAACACCCTGGCCAGCCTGGGCGTGTACTGGCTGCTGCTGCCCTGGCTCCGGCCGCAGGCGGCCTATGCCGCCAGCTTCGTCTTCGGCGTCTGCCTGGGCTACCTGCTGCACAGCCGCTACGCCTTCCGCGTGCGGCACAGCTGGCGCGGATTCGCCGCCTGGCCGCTGGTCTGCCTGGCAGGCTGGGCGGCGGGTGCGTCGATGCTGGCGCTCTCCATCGGCCCGCTGGGCCTGGATGCGCGCCTGGCGCCGCTGCTGTCGGTCGCCGCCAGCGTGCCGGTGACCTTCCTGCTCGGCCGCCGGGTCCTGCGGGCCTGATTCGCGCCCGCGGCCATGGCCGGCTAAAATCGCGGGTTTCCGCCCTACCCCCCAAGGACGCACCGCAACGATGAAGATCCTCGTCGGCTACAAGCGAGTGGTGGACTACAACGTCCGCATCCAGGTCAAGCCGGACGGCACCGGCGTGGTCACCGACGGCGTCAAGCTGTCGGCCAATCCCTTCGACGAGATCGCGCTGGAGGAGGCGCTGCGCCTGCGCGACAAGGGCATCGCCACCGAGGTCGTGGTCGCCACCATCGCCCCCGCCGACGCCCAGGCCCACCTGCGCAACGGCCTGGCGATGGGCGCCAACCGTGCGATCCACGTGGTGGTCGACGCCGGCCAGGAGGTGCAGCCGCTGGCGGCGGCCCGCGCGCTGCTGAAGCTGGTCGAGAAGGAATCGCCCGACCTGGTGATCCTAGGCAAGCAGGCGATCGACGACGACGCCAACCAGACCGGCCAGATGCTGGCCACGCTCTGGGGCCGTCCGCAGGCCACCTTCGCCAGCAAGGTCGAGGTCGCCGATGGCAAGGCCACCGTCACCCGCGAGGTCGACGCCGGCCTGGAAACGCTCGAGGTCGACCTGCCGGCCGTGGTCACCACCGACCTGCGCCTGAACGAGCCGCGCTTCATCAAGCTGCCCGACATCATGAAAGCCAAGTCCAAGCCGATGGACACCATCGCCTGGGCCGAGCTCGGCGTCGACGAGGGCCAGGGCCTGAAAACCACGCAGTACGCCGCGCCCGCGAAGCGCAGCAAGGGCGTGATGGTGAAGGACGCGGCCGAACTCGTCGCCGCACTCAAGGACAAGGGGCTGCTCTGATGGCCAAGGTACTCATCGTCGCCGAACACCACGACGGCAAGCTCAACGGCTCCACCGCGAAGTGCGTCAGCGCCGCGCAGGCACTCTCGCCCGAGGCCATCGACATCGTGGTGCTGGCCGCCGACCCGGCGACCGTCGCCGCGGACGCCGCGCAGCTCGCCGGCGTCACCCGCGTGCTGACCGTCGCCAACGAGGCCAATGCGAACGCCATCGCCCAGGTGCTGGCGCCGCAGGTCGCCAGGCTGGCCGACCGCTACAGCCACGTCTTCGGCCCCAGCTCGACCTTCGGCAAGGACCTGATGCCCTGCGTGGCCGCGCTGCTGGGCGTGCCGCAGGTGTCCGACCTGATGGGCGTCGAGGGCGAATACACCTTCAAGCGCCCGATCTACGCCGGCAATGCGATCGTCACCGTCGAGGCCCCGGCGGGCCAGACCGTGGTCGCCACCGTGCGCACCGCGTCTTGGAAGGAAGCGGCCAAGGGCGGCAGCGCCGCGGTCGAGGCGGCCAGCGTCGACGCGACCCTGCCCACGCACACCCGCTTCGTCGGCCTGGCCGCGGGCAGCACCGACCGCCCCGACCTGCAGGGCGCGAAGCGCGTGGTCTCCGGCGGCCGCGGCGTGGGCTCGGCCGAGAACTTCGAGGTCATCTACAAGTTCGCCGACAAGCTCGGCGCCGCCGTGGGCGCATCGCGCGCCGCGGTCGACGCCGGCTACTGCCCCAACGAGATGCAGGTCGGCCAGACCGGCAAGATCATCGCCCCGGAGCTCTACGTCGCGATCGGCATCAGCGGCGCGATCCAGCACCTGACCGGCATCAAGGACGCCGGCACGATCGTCGCGATCAACAAGGACGCGGATGCGGCGATCTTCGAGATCGCGGACATCGGGCTGGTGGGGGATCTGTTCCAGGTGCTGCCGGAGTTGGAAGCGGCGCTGGGCTGAGGCTACCGGTCGCGGCAGGCCCCGGTCGCAGGGGCCTGCCGTCCGCCTCGCGCGCAGGACCGCGCAGTCTTCAGGGCTTGCGCAGCAACCAGACCTCGATGTCGGGGGGGAGCACGGCAAGCAGCGGCGTTGCCACGGTGACCGCACCCGCGAGCAGCGCTGCCTTGGCCACCGGCACGTCCCTTGAATAGCGGATGCGGGAATACAGTCCGCGGATCGCGACTGACGGCAGCACCATGGTCTCTGCCAACTCGAATCCATGACGCGCGGCCAGCGCCCGCATCACCGCGGTGTCGAAATAGTGGACGTGGGGCGAAGGGAACCCGAGCTGCCACATCCGTTCGAATGTGCGCGCCAGGTGCAGGCGCGCCATCATCTTCGAAAGCCGGTACAGGAATCCGCGGCGCGAGGGCGAGTTCACGATCAGCCAGCCGCCGTGTGAAAGATGCCGGGAGACCGCCGCCAGCGTGGCGTTGACGTCGGGAATGTGCTCGAGCACGTCGTTGAAAACGATGAGGTCGAAACGCTCGTCGGCCCCAAGCACGTCAGGAAAGAAACCACTGCGCACCGCCAGTCCACGCGCACGTGCCGCGGCGGCGACGGAGGCGTCAGGCTCGATTCCCACAGTATCGAAGCCGGCACCCGCCGCCTCGATGAACCAGCCGTGCGCGCACCCCACATCGAGCAGGCGAGGCCGTAATGTCCGGACCGGTACCGGGAGTGTCCCGAGTCGCTGCAGCAGCCGCGCGAAGTTAGCTCGCCTGAGCGCCTGGAGCCCATCGTGTCGCGCCGCCTCGTCCAGGTCGCCTCCCGCGGCCTGCTCGAGGATATGCGGCTCGAGCGTGCTGCCTTCATAGGTGCAGGCGGTGCAGCACAGATGCCACGGCTGCACGCCCGTCACCAGCTCCGCCCCGCAGGCGGGGCAACGGCTCAGGCCTGGGGCTTCCAGCCGGTCAACGCGATTCCCATCAGGATCACCAGCCCACCCGCGAGCGTTTGCCATCTAAGAGGCTCCCCAAGAAAGATCGCCGCAGCCACCGGAACCAGCAGGAACGACAGACCGTAGAACGGAAAGGCGAACGACAGCGGCACCCTCGACAACACGACCAGCCAGGTCACGGTTGCAAGCCCGTAGATCGCTAGGGCAGCCACGAGTGGCACGGTCAGCCAGGTGGAGGGCTGCGACAGCACGAGATGCGACGACGCCGTCTTGAACAGCACCTGCCCGAACGAGAGCATGGCGATGGTGCAGACGATCAGGGCCAGGTTCGCACCCGTCAGGTATTCCGCTTTGCTCACGTCAGTCCGGCCAATGGAACAGTCGTATTAGCATATCCGGTCCGCAAGTGGCCTGCACCCCGCTGGTACACTGCGCGGCCGTACTCCCCGCCCCAGGAACGCATACGTGCCCGCGAACTCTTCAGCCACGGATGGGCGCCGCACACGGCTCGCAACGGGCACTGTTCGGTTCGAATGGATGCACCGCCGACCGCGCCGCTCGCTGGCGCTGCTCGCAGTGCTCGCTTTTCTCGCGGCGAGCGTGCTGATCGGCGGCTATCTCCAGTCACGGGCCAAACTGAAGTTCGACCTGCAGTCGCCGGTCGCCACGCAGCTGCAGGTCTTTCATTCGACCGATGGCCTGTTCCGCGAGGCCGACTCGCACTCGGAGACCGCGGCCGCGGGCACGAAACGCATGCGGCTGCGAATCCCGGCGGGCTACAGCGAGCACCTGCGGATCGACCCGGCGCCGGGCGGACCCGTGCTGCGCCTCTGCAAGCTCGGCGCGCGCGATGGACGGCTCGTGCTGTACGACATCGCAGGGACCAACCAGCTGGCGGCGCACATCGATGCCGGCTGCCTCGTGCTGGAACCGCATGCCGGTGCGGAAGATCCGTTCGTCGTCCTCATCGCCCAGGGCGTGGTGGCAGAAGACCACGTGCGCGGTTGGAGGGTAGCCATGGCGCTCTCCGCACTCCTGCTCGCGGCGGCGCTGCTTGTCGGGCTGCAGCTGGCCGAGAGCATCGAGCGCCTCTCGCTGGCCTCGCGCAGGCTCTTCGAGACGGCGTCGCGGCACGCGCACTGGCTCGCTTTTGGATCGATGCTGCTTCTCGGGGGCCAGATCCTGCATGCGCTGCCGCCGAACGGGGTGCCCGATGAGCCCGCGCACCTGAGCAAGATTGCGAAGATGCACGGCGGCGTTCTCCTTGGTGATTCGGGCCACGAGCCGGTGGTCGATGTGGCCGCGATGTACGGCGAGCTATGGGGCGGCGTCCCGCGGCCCGAGGCACTCGACCGCTCCGTGCTGGAGCGGCAGCTGGAACAGCCACTGGCCTGCGACCGCGCACCCCGCGCTCTTCCCAGGTCCGCGGACCAGTACGCGCCGCACCTCTATGTCGCACCAACCCTCGCGATGGCGGCGTCGTGCGGGATGGGCGCAAGCTTCGGTGGCTTCCTCGATACCGCCCGGATCTTCAACCTGCTGCTGGGTGCCTTCCTAGTCGCGTTCGGGATCCGCCAGGCCGGCCACGGCAAATGGGCGCTGTTCATTGTTGCAATGCTGCCGATGACCATCAGCCAGGTGGCGTCGATCAGTGCGGATTCGATGCTCCTCTCCCTGACCCTGTGCTTCATCGGCTACGTCTCCGGCGTGGCTTCGGGCAAGGTTGGCTGGAGCCAGGCACGCATCGTGCTCCCGCTGCTCGCCGTCGGGCTCGCATTCGCCAAGCCCGGGGCTGCATGGATCCTGGCCGCGGTGCTTTTCTGCTATCCCGCATTCCGCGACAACCGCCGGCGCTTCGCCGCGCTGGCGGCCACCTCCATGCTGCTGCCGTGGCTGATCCACGTGGGCTGGACCCTGTGGTCCGCGGGGAACGCCCACTACGGCCCCGGTGTCGACCCTGAGCAGAACAGGGCGCTGCTCCTGGAGCAGCCGGGAGTGGTCGCGCGCATGGCGTTCAATACCTTCCTTGGCGACGGTTTGCCCCATCTCTACAACTCCATGATCGGCCGGCTTGGCTGGCTTGACATCCCGCTGTCCCCCTGGGCCTACGTCGCAGGCGGATGGATGCTGTTCGCCAGCGTCTGGACGAATCCCGATGACATGCGCCTGCCCATGTGGGTGCGCGTCCTCGCCCTGATGGCAGCTGGTGGCTCGCTATTGCTTCTCGCGCTCCCCTTGCTTCTGACCTGGACGCAGCCGGGCGCGCCTGTCATCCAGGGCCTGCAGGGTCGCTACTTCCTGCCCACCCTCGCCTTCGTGCTCGTCTTCTGCGCTCTGCGCGCGACACCGGTGGCGCGCCTGGTACTGCTGGCATGCGTCCTCTGCGCCCCCATGCTTTCGCTGGATGCACTTTCCAGCATCCATTTGCGCTACCACGGTTCCTGACATGATCCAGTCTGCCGTAGACCAGACCCTCCGCTCCCGCAACGCCCGCCCGCACGTCGCTGCGGTGCTCCCCTGTTACCGGGTGACCGCCCACATCCTCGACGTCCTGGCGCGCATGCCGGCGATCGTCGACACGATCGTGGTCGTGGACGACGCCTGTCCGGACGGTTCAGGCCGACTGGTCGAGGGGTCGTGCCAGGATCCGCGCGTGCGCGTCCACTACAACGGGCAGAACCAGGGCGTGGGCGGTGCCGTGCTCAACGGCTACAGGGTGGCGATCGCCGCGGGTGCCGACGTCATCGTCAAGATCGATGGCGACGGCCAGATGGATCCGGGGCTGGTCACGCGCTTCATCGCGCCGATCCTCGCCGGTGAAGCCGACTACACCAAGGGCAATCGCTTCTTCGACCTGACCAACATCACCCGCATGCCGCCGTTGCGCATCTTCGGCAACGCGGTGCTGTCGTTCATGGCCAAGCTGTCCACCGGTTACTGGGACCTGTTCGACCCCACCAACGGATACACGGCCATCCACGCGGCGGTGGCCGGACGGCTGCCGTTCGACCGGATCAGCAAGCGCTACTTCTTCGAGACCGACATGCTGTTCCGCCTCAACACGCTGCGGGCGGTGGCGGTGGACGTGCCGATGGACGCGCACTACGGCGACGAGGTCAGCAACCTGCGCATCTCGCGCATCCTGGGCGAGTTCCTCGCCAAGCACGCGCGCAATCTCTGCAAGCGCATCTTCTACAACTACTTCCTGCGCGACATGTCGCTGGCGTCGATCGAGCTGGTGGCGGGTGCCGTGCTGGTGGCCGGAGGCACGCTCTTCGGCGCGTCGGCCTGGCTGCAGTCGATGCAGGCCGGGGTGCCGACGCCCGCCGGCACGGTGATGCTGGCGGCACTGCCGATCATCCTCGGGCTGCAGTTCCTGCTGGCTTTCCTGGGCTATGACATCGGTTCGGTGCCACGCCGTCCCATGCACAGGTCGGCGGTCGCGCGCATCCCTGCAGCGGCGGCGCCGGACGTGCCTGCGGGCGGCTGAACAGGCGGGCGGCGCCTGGACGCCGGCCCGCCCGCAACGGGGATTTCAGCCCGCGGAGAACGGCACCCCTGTGCAACCGCGCAGGTCGGCCTCGTCCACGCCTTCCGCGGCCTCCACCAGCACCAGCCCGCCAGGCGTGACGTCGAACACCGCCAGGTCGGTGATGATCCGGCTGACCACGCCCACGCCGGTGAGCGGAAGCGTGCACTCGGGCAGGATCTTCGGCTCACCGGCCTTCGTGCAGTGCTCCATCAGCACCACCACGCGCTTCACGCCGGCCACCAGGTCCATCGCGCCACCCATGCCCTTGACCATCTTGCCGGGCACCATCCAGTTGGCCAGGTCACCCTTGTCGGTGACTTCCATCGCCCCCAGGATCGCAAGGTCGATGTGGCCGCCGCGGATCATGGCGAAGGAGTCGTGGCTGCCGAAATAGCTGGCGCCCCTGCGCGCGGTCACGGTCTGCTTGCCGGCGTTGATCAGGTCGGCGTCGAGTTCGTCCTCGGTCGGGAACGGGCCGATGCCGAGCAGGCCGTTCTCGCTCTGCAGCCACACGTCCACGCCTTCGGGGATGTGGTTGGCCACCAGCGTCGGCAGGCCGATGCCGAGATTCACGTACATGCCGTCGGCAAGCTCGCGCGCGGCGCGCTGTGCCATCTGGTCGCGGGTCCAGGCCATCACTTCGCTCCTTCGCGCACGGTGCGCTGTTCGATGCGCTTCTCGGGGCTCGCGTTGACCACGATGCGGTCGACGTAGATCCCGGGCAGGTGCACCTGGTCCGGGTCGATGGCGCCCACCTCCACCAGCTCCTCGACCTCGGCCACGCAGACCCTGCCGGCCATGGCGCAGGCCGGGTTGAAGTTGCGCGCGGTCTTGCGGAACACCAGGTTGCCGGCGCGGTCGGCCTTCCATGCCTTCACCAGCGACACGTCCGCGGTGAGCGCGGTCTCCATCACATAGTGCTTGCCGTCGAACTCGCGCGTCTCCTTGCCCTCGGCCACCACGGTGCCGTAGCCGGTGGCGGTGAAGAACGCCGGAATGCCGGCGCCGCCGGCGCGCAGGCGCTCGGCCAGGGTGCCCTGCGGATTGAACTCGAGTTCGAGCTCGCCGGCGAGGAACTGGCGCTCGAACTCCTTGTTCTCGCCCACGTAGGACGAAATCATCTTGCGGATCTGCCGCGTCGCGAGCAGCTGGCCCAGGCCGAAGCCGTCGACGCCGGCGTTGTTGGAGATGGCGGTCAGCCCGTTGACGCCCGAGTCGCGCAGCGCGGCGATCAGGGCTTCCGGGATCCCGCAGAGGCCGAAGCCGCCCACCGCGAGCGTCTGTCCATCGGCGACGACGTCGCGCAGCGCGCTGGCGGCATCGAGGAAGACCTTTCCCGGCGATCGGGTGTCGGGTGTGGCGGCCAAGGCAGGCTCCTGGTCACGGATGGAACGGGCATGGTACCGGCCCGAGCACCGGCGCTGCACTGCCCTTTGGTGCAGTGTGCGTCAGCGCCTGGCCGCGGCGGCCTGCGCTGCGGCGATGGCCGCCAGGCGCGCATCGACGTCGGGATACGGCGTGGCGTCCATGACCGTCGACAGTGCCGACCACAGCGCGGACTCGGAAAAACGCGTGCGGATGAAGGCCAGGCCGGCCTCCGACGCGTTGCGCCAGGCCGCGTCGTCGCCCGCGAGCATTGCGACCTGGTGCGCGAAGGCCTCGGCCTGGTCGGCCACGCGCAGCGCCTCCGCGTCCTCCAGGCCCTGTGCGCCGACGGTGGTGGTCACGCAGGGCACCCCATGGCGCAGCGACTCCAGGACCTTGCCCTTGACGCCGGCGCCGAAGCGCAGGGGCGCGACCGCCACCCGCGCGCGCGCGTACGCGGCCATGAGGTCTTCTTCCGTGAGCGCGCCGGTCACCTCGACGTCCGGGCCCGCGAAGGCCAGGATCTCCGGCCCGGGGTCCGCTCCCGCCACCACCATCCGCAGCCCCGGGCAGGCCGCGCGCACGTGCGGCCAGGCCTCGGCCAGGAACCAGGCCACGGCGTCGGCGTTGGGCGCGTGGGCGAAGCCGCCCACGAACAGCACGCTATCGCGCGCACCAAGCCGCTCGGCCTCGCCCAGCCGCTCAGGCACGCCGCCATATGCGAACAGCGGCACGGTCAGCGCCCGGACCGCCGCCCCATGGCCGTCACGCCAGGCCTGCACGTGCCGGGTCTCGGCTTCGGCCGGGTACAGCACCGCGTCCACGCGCGCCCACACACCCTCCTCCAGGCGCCGGATGTCGACCACCTGTCGCCCGAGTGCCGGGGAAGGTTCCAGCGCGTGCTGCGCCGCCAGGCGCAGGTGGTGCACGTCGTGTCCGTAGTACACGACGCGGGCGCTGGATCGCCGGCGCACCGCGTCGACCAGCGCGTCGGCCACGTGCGGGCGGCTCAGCAGCGCGTAGTCCAGGCAGGCGCCGTGCGCGTTCAGCCAATCGTCGAACCCGACGAGGCCCTCGCCGACGATCTCGATGCCGTGCATCAGCAGCAGGTCGCGCGCGCGCGGATCCGGGTCCGGGGCGTGGCTCCAGAACTTCAGCTCGAAGCCCCGTTCCTGCAGCAGGCGCATCAGCTGCCACATCGCGCGCGAGCCAGCGTCCTGGTCGGTCCGCGGCAGGTGGCGGTCCGCCACCAGCACGAGCTTCTTCCGCTGCGCGCGGCTTCGCGCCAGGAACGGATGCTGGCCCCGGGGAAGCTGGTCGCGTTCCAGGATCGCAGCCCAGCGTTCGAAGAAGCGCACGCGGTTTTCCGCCTGCCAGGCCTTGCCGCCCTCGCCCGCATCGGTGCCGTGTGACAGCCCTTCCTGGTGAACCACGGTCGACCAGGGTTGGTAAAAAGTGCGGATCCCGTGCTCGCGCAGGCGGAAAGCGAGATCGGTGTCCTCGTAGTACGCCGGCGCATAGCGCTCGTCGAAGCCGCCCACGTCGCGAAGGGTCTGCGTCCTGAGCAGGATCGAGGCGCCCGACACGTAGTCCACTTCGCGCACCGCCGCGTGGGCCGGATCGGCGGGATCGCCGCCGCGGCCGACGTTGCAGCCGTCGCCGTCGGACCAGACGATCCCGCCAGCCTCCTGCAGCCGTCCGTCGGGATAGACCAGCCGCGACCCGGCCAGGCCGCAGGCACCATGCAGCTGGAAGGCCAGGAGCAGGCCGTCCAGCCAGCCCGGGGTGACCAGCGTGTCGTTGTTGAGGAAGTGTACGAACGCAGCGCGCACCAGCGGCAGCGCGGCGTTCATCGAGCGCAGGAAGCCGAGGTTGGCCGGGTGGCGGTGGTAGCGCAGGCCGGGCACGCGGGCGAAGCGGTCCATGTCCGGTTCGCCCGAGGCGTCCTCCACCAGGATCACCTCGAAGGGCACGCCGGCGCCGGCGTCGCGGATTGACTCCAGGCAGGCCCGGGTGGCGGCGAACTGGCCGTGCGCGGCCACGACGATCGATACCGTGGGCTCGGCCACCACATCGAACGCCAGGTCCGCGATCGGCAGGTCGGCGCGCGCGGGCGGAGACGGAAGCGACGACGGCTGCGCTGCGGGCGCATCCCCGATCACGTCGTCCGCGGGAAACCGCGGCAGCGCGGTCGGCTGCGCGGCAGGCGGATCCAGCACGCCCTGCGGCATCGCCGGTGGCTCGGGCGCGGCGCTGCGCATGCTGCGCATCCAGCGCCAGCTGCGGCTGGTCACGATCTGTTCGATGAAGGCCTGCTGCGCCGCGAGCAGGTCGCGCAACCTGGCCTCGCGTCCGGAATGCGCAGCCACGGCGCCGGCGTGGTGCTGCGCCAGGGCGTCGTAGGCATCGCGGGCCTGGGCGAACGCGTCGCGGAGGGTGCCGCCTGCCTCGGCCTGGCGCGCCAGCAGCGCGGCCTGGTCCGCGGCGAGCGTGCGCAGGGCGAGTGCGTCGGCCTCAAGAATCGCCCGCCACGAGCCCTCCTCCAGCGCCTCCACTGACAGACGCGCCCGGGCACGCGTGGCTTCGGCCAGCGCCTTCGCCTGGGCAGCTTCGGTCGCCTCCAGCGCGGCGATGCGCAGGTTGGCCTCGTGCAGCGCCGTGGCAAGCCCGGTGGCGTCGGCCTCGCGGCGCACGGCCTCGACGGCGCGGTTCCGCGCGTCGACCTGGGTCTCGTATTCGGCCACGGCGTCGGCGAAGGCCGCCGCGCGCAGATCGTCCATGGCCGCGGCGTCGGGCACGCGGAGGTCGTAGACCTCGTTGGCGGGCAGCTCGATCCGGCCGAGCTCGGACATGTCCGCCAGGTCGAATGCGACCACGCATGCCTGCGCAATCGCGCCTGGCTCGGCGTTGCGGCTGCGGCTCAACCCGACGTACAGCACGCCGTCGGCGATCGCCAGGCCGCGGACATATCCGTCCAGCGGCCAGGCACCTGCGGCTTCGAAGCCGCGATAGCAGCGCAGCGTGCGCGCCTCCGAATCGCACAGCCACACGCGGTCGCCATCGGAGAGCAGCGAATGCGGCTGTGACAGGCCGCGCAGCATCACCTCGCCGGTCTCGACGTCGTAGACCTCGCCGGCACCGCGGGTGGCGCCCTTGTAGCCCCGATGGGCGTGGAAGGTGCCGAAGCGCGAGGCCAGCAGCCGGCCTTGGTGGACACAGCAGGAATTGACGTGCTGTGCGTCTTCCTCGCCCGGCTGCGCCCAGTGGCGCAGCTCAGTGAAGGCGTGGTCGAACTCGAATACCGCGTTGAGCTGGGTCGCGACGACGTAGACCCGGCCGTCGTGCCAGAGCACGTCGTGCAGGTCCAGCGAACGCTCCACCAGCTGCACGCGCACCGCGTCGCGCCCACGCAGCCAGCGCAGCTCCGCGCGGCCCTCGGCCTGCCGCGCCAGCAGCGCGCCGCCGGGCAGGAGCGCGATGCCGGTGGTGTCGACGTGCGACCAGCGCTCCACGGCGCCGTCGACAATCGCGAACACGCCGCCACCGTTCACCGACGACACCAGCAGGCGTCCGGCGGGCCAGCCGCTCATCCCATGCTCCGCAGCCCGCCGGTCGCGGCGCCCAGCGTGAACACCGCCTCCATGTCGGCCACGCCCTCGGCGTGTCGCACTTCACCGGCCACGGTCAGGATGATGGCATCGGTGCGCCGGTCGATGGCGTGGATCTCCACGCCGTCTTCGTCGAGGCGCGACACGCCCACGGTCACGAAGTACTGTCCGCGCAGGAGCGCGCAGCGCAGGTCGAACTCGCCGATCGCGGTGGTACCGGCGTCGCAGGCGTAGAGTTCGCCCGTCGACACGAGGGTGTTGGCGCTGTACAGGACCGAGCCGGTCACCGTGCACACGCGCACCCCGAAGATTAGCCTGTCCAGTGCCTCGCGGAAGTGGTAGCGCACGAGCAAGCGGAAGGGTTCGCGACCATGCACCAGCGGCCCATGGCCGTGCCCGCCCACGACCAGGCAGTCGGCGGTCAGCGCGCGGCCATCGCCCAGGCGGGTCTCGTCGCGGTTATAGCCCGGGCGGGTGTGGAACTGGTCGCGCGCCCCGCCCTCCAGGAAGCGCTGCAGGTCGCGTTCCTCCAGCGCGGCCTCGTCGCCGGGCGGTGTTGCGGCATCCGCCTCCGTTCCGGGGCCCGCCTCGTCCGGCGCGTCCCCGCTTACGGCCGGGTTGTCGCCGAAGACCACCCGCAGGTACTGCTTCACGGCCGACTGCGCGTCGCCATCGTAGATCAGCCGGCCGCGATCGAGCACCACGCCGCGGTCGCAGAGCTGCAGCACCGATTCGATGGCGTGGGTCACGAATAGGAGCGTGCAGCCCTGCTGGCGCATCTCTTCGATGCGCTTGAAGCACTTGCGCTGGAAGTAGATGTCGCCGACCGAAAGCGCCTCGTCGACGATCAGCACGTCGGGATCGGTATGCACCGCGACCGCGAACGCAAGGCGCATGAACATGCCGCTGGAGTAGGTCTTCACCTGCTGGTCGACGTGGCCGCCGATCTCGGCGAAGGCGAGGATCCGATCCATGCGCTCGTCCACCTGCCGCTGGCTGAGGCCGAGCAGGCTGGCGTTCATGCGCACGTTCTCGCGACCGGTGAACTCGGGATTGAAGCCCGCGCCCAGCTCCAGCAGGGCGGCAATTCGCGCCGACACCGTCAGCTCGCCCGTGCTCGGCTGCAGGATGCCGGCGATGATCTGCAGCAGCGTGGACTTGCCCGAGCCGTTGCGGCCGATGACGCCGATCGCCTCGCCGCGCCGGATGTCCAGGTCCACGCCGCGCAGTGCGTGAAAATGCTCGACCCTGCGCGCGCCCGGCGCAAGCACGTGCAGCAGCTGCTGGTAGGGCTTGTCGAACATCGGGAACGACTTGCCGATGCCGCGCAGGCGGACCACGACCTCAGAGGACATCGGCAAACCCCCGGCTGCTGATCCGGAACCAGGCGTAGGTCGCGTAAAGCACCACCAGGCTGGCCAAGCCACGCCAGGCCAGGCCGGTCCAGTCCGGCGGACGACCCCACAGCGCGACCTCGCGCACCTGGTCGATGAAGAAGGTCAGCGGATTGAGCGCGAAGATGGCCTGGTAGCGCTCGGGCAGCGCGTCCACGGGGACGATCGCCGACGACAGGAACAGCAGGGCCGTCACCACCACGGGCACGGCCTGGTTGATGTCGCGGATGTAGACGCCAAGCGACGACACCAGCCAGCCCGTGGCCACCGCCAGCAGCGCCAGCGGCAGCAGCACCACGGGCGCGAGCGCGATCCACGGTGAGAGGGTGCCCACCATCAACGCGCACAGCACCGCGAACACCACAAGGTTGGCGAGCAGATGGAAGCCGGCGGACAGCATCACCGTCCACGGCAGGATGTGCAGCGGGAACACGACTCGCTTGACGTAGTTGCCGTTGTCAACCATCAGCCGCGGCGAGCGCGCGAGGCACTCGGCGAAGAAGCCGTGCACCATGATCCCGAGGAACAGCACGATCCCGAACGGCACCTCGGCATCGGCCGTCTGGCTCCAGCGCGCCCCGAGGATTTCGCCGAAGGCCACGGTGTAGATCAGCAGCATCATCAGCGGTCCGAGCAGCGACCACAGCAGGCCGAAGCTGGCGCCGCGATAGCGTCCCAGGATGTCGCGCGCCACCAGCTCCCGGGTCAGGTCCCGGTACTGGAGTAGCGCCGAGAACGGCGCCCGCGCGCGGAGCCTCCAACGCGCAGGGGGCCTGGCCAGGAAGGGCGCGTCACGCATGTGGTCGAACGGCGCT
Source organism: Luteimonas sp. MC1895 (assembly GCF_016457215.1). NCBI lineage: Bacteria > Pseudomonadati > Pseudomonadota > Gammaproteobacteria > Lysobacterales > Lysobacteraceae > Luteimonas > Luteimonas sp. MC1895. The sequence goes on along the minus strand of NZ_JAEMDY010000001.1, from coordinate 982,882 downwards.
CGGTGCACCGGTCACTGGATGACCAGCGTCGCGTTGAAGCTGCAGGTGGCCTGGGTGGCGCGGTCGACCACCGCCGAGAGTTCGTAGCTGCCTGCGGGCAGGCCATCGAGCGCGAGCAACAGGTCGAAGCCGGCACCTGCCAGCGCCTCGCTGCCGAGCGCCTGGGCCACGTCGGGGCGCTGGGTGCTGCCGGCGGACAGCGGGGCGGCGAAGCTGGCCGTGGCGCCCCGCAGGACGAACAGGGCATCGGCCGGGACCTGCAGCGCGGCATCGGCCACCCACCCGCCGAACAGCGCGCTGCCCGTGGCCGGCAGGGCCACCGCCTGCGGGCTGCCGCCGTTGATGGCGTCCAAGGCGCAGTGGCCAGCGGCGAGTGCATCCGCCGCCGGGGTGAACGCTTCGGCCCACACGGCCGCCGGGCCGGGGGCCGCGGCGCGGGTGTCATCGGCGGCTGGCGGGACCGCAGGCGGGGCGCCGACGGGCTCGTCGCCGCACGCGGCCAGGAGGGCGGCGGCGAGCAGCGCCGTTGCCAGCAGAATCTTCTTGTCCATGCAGGTATCCAGGGGTGGGTTGGGATGCATCAGGAAGCTCGGGTCACACGTCGGCGACGAATGCGCCCGGCCAGTCGCGCGGCGGGAACGCCAGCAGGTAAAGCGTGTCGGTCACGCTGAGGTTCGGGCTGTAGAAGGGATCGTACTGCAGTGCCGCGCCCCAGCGATCGCGCATGTAGACCACTTCGCCGTTGAAACGCTCGGCCTTCTCGGGCGAGTCCTCGTAGCCGCGGGTGGCGGATTCGTGGTGGTAGAGCTCGGCGAAGGGGGTCCACACGTTGCGGTAGCCGGCCTGGCGCAGGCGCAGGCAGAAATCCACGTCGTTGAACGCGACATTGAGCTGCGGGTCCAGGCCGTCGACGCGTTCGTAGGCCTCGCGCGTGACCACCAGACAGGCCGCGGTCACGGCGCACAGCTCCTGGGCTAGGCGCGCCCGGCTCATATGGCCCGGGTAGCCGCGGCCGTAGCCCGAGTAGGCGTGCGCGGCCACGCCGTGCGCGCCGATGATGACGCCGGCGTGCTGGATGGTGTCGTTGGGGTAGTAGAGCATCGCGCCCACCGCCCCCACTCCCGGCCGGCAGGCGTGTCCGACCATCTCCTCCAGCCAGCTGGGCGTGATGACGGTGATGTCGTTGTTCATCAGGCACAGCAGCGTGCCCTTGGCCGCCGCGGCCGCGAGGTTGTTGATCTCGGAGTAGTTGAACGGCGCGTCGTGCGGCAGCACCCGCACCCGGGTCTCGCCTGCCAGCGACGCCAGGTAGTCGCGCGTCTGCGCTTCCCGTGACTGGTTGTCGACGATGACGATCTCGTAGGCGGGATAGGTGGTCGTCCCGAGGATCGAGTCGACGCAGGCGCGTAGCAGCTCAACCCGGTCGCGCGTGGGGATGATGATGCTCACTAGCGGCGCCGGGTCGGGCACGGCATAGCGCACCCGGTAGTTGCCGCGCTGGCCGGGAATGTCCTCCACCCGCCCGGACGAGCCGGTACGCTCCAGGTGCCCGGCGATGGCGCGCAGCCCGGCGTGGTGGGCGTAGTCCTTCTCCTGCGGCGCGAGCGCGGTTGACCCCGCGATCGCCCGCCAGTGGTACAGCACCTTCGGGATGTGGCCGACCTGGCCGGGAGCCAGGCGCTCGATGCAGCGCAGCGCAAGGTCCCAGTCCTGGCTGCCTTCGATGCCCATCCGGAAGCCGCCGACCTCGCGCACCAGTGCCGCCTCGTACGCACCCAGGTGGCTGATGCAGTTGTGCGACAGGAACAGGTCGTAGTTCCAGTCCGACTTCATGTAGGGATCGAAGCGGCGGCCTTGCTCGTCGATCTTGTCCTCGTCGGTGAACACCACCTTCCACTCGGGGAAGCGGTTGATGGCGCCCGCCAGCTCGGCCAACGCGGCCGGATGCAACTCGTCGTCGTGGTCGAGCAGGACCAGCCAGTCACCCCCGGCGATGCCGATCGCGCTGTTCGAGGCCGCCGAGATGTGGCCGTTCTCCTCGCGGTGCACGACCCGGATGCGGGGATCCTCGGCGGCCATGCGGTCGAGCAGCCGGCGCACGTGCGGACTGGGCGAGGCGTCGTTGGCCAGGCACAGCTCCCAGCGCCCGTAGGCCTGGCGGCGCACGCTGTCCACGCACTTGCGCAGCCAGCGCTCCTCGGTGTTGTAGACCGGCACGATGATCGAGAACAGCGGCTGCACCGGCAGCGCCGCGGCCTGCCGGGCCAGGGCGTCCAGGGCCTCGGGTGACTGCGCGTCGTACAGCTGGAGCCAGGTGTCGTAGCCCACCTCGACGTCGCCGGTGGGTGGCGCGGCGTAGCGCGCATTGAGGCGGCCCGCGAAGGCCGCCGGCCCACCCGACAGCAGGCTGCCGCCGAGCGCCGCGGCCAGGCGCAGCCGCGCGCCCGCCCCCTGCGTGTCCGCGAACAGGGAGCCCAGCATCGTGCGCGCCGCCTCCGCGCGGCCGAGCCGGCGCAGGCGCAGCCCGGACATCCGGAACCGGCACACCGCGAGCGCGGGATCGAAGCGCAGGCTGCGCACCGGATTGGAGAACAGCACGACGGCGCGCATGCCCCCGTCGCCGGTGCTGCGCAGCGGCACGAAGACCTTGTGGCGCTCGAGTTCCGGGTCGCCGTAGTCGGGGTAGAAAAAGCTCCACAGCTCGGGGCCTTCGAGGCGTTCGAGCGCGAGCTCGACCTCGTACCACCCGGCCTCGAGCCCGCCCGCCGGCAGTTCGCAGCGGAAGAACGGGTCGTTGCCGACCGCCTCCCAGGCGTCGTCGCCGAGGTGGCGCAGGTGGTTGTGCGGGCGCAGCGGCACGCCGATGCCGCCGTGGGCCGGCGGCGCGGTGTCGTGATCCTTCATCGTGGAGTCCAGCGTCCTGTGTCGTGTCGGGGGTCGGCCGCGCGCGCGCCCAAGTGGCGCAGCCACGCGTGCAGACCGCTGCGCGGCGGCGAGGCCAGCGTGTTGGCGGCGCCATGCTGCAGCGAAAGATTGGGGCTGTAGGCCGGGTCGTCGTCGAGCACGGCGCCCCAGCGCTCCACCATGAAGGCCACTTCGGAATGGAAGCGGCGCAGCTTGTCCTCGGTGTCCTCGCTGCCACGGCTGGCCGATTCGTGGTGGTAGAGCTCCGCGTGCGGCGTCCAGACGTTGCGGTAGCCAGCCGCGCGCAGGCGCAGGCAGAAGTCGACGTCGTTGAAGGCGACCTGAAGTTGCTCGTCGAGGCCGCCGACTTCGTCCCAGACCGACTTGCGGATCGCCAGGCAGGCGGCGGTGACCGCCGACATCTCCTGCACCAGGGCGGCACGGCCGGCTTCACCGGCGGCGCCTCGCGGCGCGCGCGAGTACACATGACCGGCCACGCCCCCGAGGCCCAACACCACGCCCGCGTGCTGGATCGTGTCGTCGGGATAGTAGAGCATCGCGCCCACCGCGCCCACGCCGGGGCGCAGCGCCTGCGAAACGAGCTCGTCCAGCCAGTCGGGCGTCAGCACCTCGATGTCGTTGTTGACCAGGACCACCACGCTGCCGGTGGCCTCGGCCACCGCGCGGTTGTTGAGCGCGGAGTAGTTGAACGGCCGCTCGTCGCGCAGCACCCGCACGTCCGGGCGCGACGCGATGGTGGCGAGATACTCCAGCGTGTCCGGCCCGGTCGAGCCGTTGTCGACCACCAGCACTTCGAAGTCGGGATAGCTGCTGAGCGCGATGATGCTGTCCACGCACTGGCGCAGCAGGTCGACGCGGTCGCGCGTGGGAATGACGATGCTGGCGCGTGGAGGCTGTGCCGGGAGCGGCCAGCGCAGGCGGGCGCCGTCGCGCCACGCCGGCTCCACGGCCGCGACGCGTTCGCCCAGCAGGTCGGCCAGGGCCCCGCGGCGGGCGGCTCCGGCAGCCGCTGCATCCACGGCCGGCACGGCGTCGGGCCAGTGCGCCAGCACCAGCGGCAGGTGCAGCACCGGGGCGGTGGCATCCAGGCAGCGCAGCGCGAGATCGGCCGCCAACGCGGGGGCGTGGTCGGCACGAAACCCTCCCACCGCACGCACGCGCTCCAGCGCGAATACCGCGCCAGCGCCGATGTAGTCGCGAGCCAGGAAGAGATCGAAGTTCCAGGCAGGGCGGAACACCGGTGCGAAGCGCCGGCCGTCGGCGTCTAGGCGGTCGCCGTCGGCGTAGGCCAGGGCCGTATCGGGCCGGCGACCCAGCGCATCGGAGTAGGCGAGCAGCGCGTGCGGCGCCAGCCGCGGCAGGCCTTCGAGCACCATCAGGTGGCTTCCCGACGCTGCCGAAAGTGCCTGGTTCCAGGCGCCGGCGTCGTCCGCGCGGCCCTCGATCCAGCGCACGCGCCGGCTGCGGGCCAGGGCCGCAGCCGCCAGTGGCCGTGCGCCGGCACCGCCGACCAGGAGCAGCTCCCAGTCGGGACAGGCCTGGGCCAGCACCGCGTCGATGCAGGCCGCGGCCTCGGCACCATGCGCGTCCGGAAGCGGCAGCAGCAGTGACAGCAGGGGCCGCACCGGCAACCGGCTGGCGATCGGCCGCAGGGCGTCGAGCGCGGCGGGCGCGAGGGTGTCGTGCTCGCCGATCCAGGCCTGGTAGGGATCGCCGCTCACGCCCAGCGCGCGGGCGCCCCCGTCGAGGAGCCACGCGCAGGCCGCCGACGCCCCGCCCGGGCCATCCGCGAGCGTTCTTGCGCGTGCCATCACCGCCGCGGCCGACGCCGGGCAGCCACGGGCCTCCTGGTCGAGCAGCTCGATCAGGAGGGCGGCGGGATCGACGGGCTCCGCGCGCAGGGCGTGGAGGGTGAAGGCACCGGGCGTTTCGCTGGGATCGAAGCGAACCGGCCCAGCCAGCGCCGGGGCATGCACGACCGCGGTCCAGGCGCCGGGGCCGTCGGGATGCAGCTCGACGCGCCCGGCTTCGCTCCAGCCGCCACCGTGGTCGAGATACAGGCAGGGACGTTCGAGCGCGTCGCCCTCGATGTGCGCGGTGATGCGCAGCAGCCCCCCCGACAGGCACTCCGGCGGAAGCGCCGCCTGGAAGTACGGATCGTGCCCAAGGGCGCGCCAGCGGCCGGCGCCCAGTGCCTGGAGATGGTGCAGCGGAGAGAGCTCCAGCCGCCGCGGCGCGCGCGCCGATGCTGTCCCGTTCACCGGGCACCTCCGCGGAGCCGATGCATCCAGCGCCGCCAGAACACGTTCTCCACCGCGTGCCGCACCTGCGCGACCTCTGCCTGCAGCGCGGTGACCGCCTTCAGGGTCGTGGCGTGGGCGGCATCTGCCGCTTCGCGACTGCCGGCGGCGCGCGCCAGCGCGGCCAGCCCTGCGAGCGCCTCGTCCTGCGCCAAGAGCCGCGCGTCCAGGGCCTGGACCGCGCCGGCCAGCGCCTGCTGCGCCTGGTCCAGCCGTCCCTGCCCCTCGACCAGCGCCTGCAGGCCGGCGTCGAGGCGCGACTGGCCCGCCACGTGTCCGGCCAGCCCCTCGGCATGCGCGGCCTGCCGTTCGCCAAGGCCGGCGGTCAGGTTGACCAGGGCGGCCAAGCGGTCGGCGGCGTCGGCGAGCTCCCGCCCCATCCGCGCGGATGCTGCCCGTGCGGGCACCAGCTCCGCGGCGAGGTGCTCGCACAGCTCGCCCAGTCCGGCGGACGGGCCGGCATCGCCATCCCGCCGCAGCACTAGCTCGAGCAGCGCGCCATCCGGCCAGTCCAGGTCGCGCAGGTCGAATTCGACCGCCGGCCGATCCAGGTCGCTGGAAAACGACAACGCCCCGCCGTCGACCGGACTGTCCAGGCGCTCCACCGCCAGCATCAGTCGGCGGCCAAGGTCAACCATCGGCGCGTCGCCAATGGCCAGGCGCAGCAGCCGGTAACGCCCCGGCACTGCAGCCGGCTCGAGCTGGATGAAATCGATCAAGCCCTCGGGCCGCGCGAACTGCAGCCGCACGCCGCCACCGGCCATCCGGACATCCGTCGCTGCGGCGGCATCAGGACCATAGCCCTGCCCGGCCACGCGATGGCGCAGGCGCGGACCCTCCTCACCGTCGGGCACCACGCCGGCGAGCGCAAAGGCCAGCACGGCCGAGGTCGCCGGGGCGGCCTCGGAGCGCGCGTCGGCGCCTGGGATCATGGGGTGGTGGACGCCAGCGCCCGGTCCAGATCCGCCCACAGGTCCTCCACGTCCTCCACGCCCACGCTCAACCGCACCAGGTCCTCGCTGATGCCCAGCACCGCGCGGCGTTCCACGGGCACGGAGGCATGGGTCATCACCGCCGGGTGGTTGACCAGGCTTTCGACGCCGCCCAGCGACTCGGCCAGGGTGAACAGCTGCAGGCGCTCGCAGAAGCGCTGTGCGCCCGCGTATCCGCCGGCGACCCGCACCGAGACGATGCCGCCGCCGCCGTCCATCTGGCGCCTGGCCAGCGCATGCTGCGGATGCGACTCCAGACCCGGGTAGATCACGTCCACGACGCCGGCATGCTCCAGCAGGCGACCGGCCAGTTCGGCCGCGTTGTCGCAGTGCGCGCGCATGCGCAGGTGCAGGGTCTTCAGTCCGCGCAGCGCGAGGAAGCTGTCGAACGGCCCCTGCACCGCGCCCACCGAGTTCTGCAGGAAGGCGAGCTGTTCGGCGAGCGCGTCGTTGCCGCCGACCACCACCATGCCGCCGACCATGTCGGAGTGGCCGTTGAGGTACTTGGTGGCCGAATGCAGCACGAGGTCGGCGCCGTGTTCGAGCGGACGCTGCAGGATCGGCGAGGCGAAGGTGTTGTCGACCACCACCAGCAACTCGTGCCTGCGCGCGATCTCGGCGATCGCGGCGAGGTCGACGATCTTGAGCATCGGATTGGTCGGCGTCTCCACCCAGACCATGCGCGTCTTCGGCGTGATCGCGGCCTCGAAGGCCGCCGGGTCGGTGAGGTCGACGAAGCTGAAGTCAAGCGCCGCGCTGCGGCGGCGCACCCGTTCGAACAGCCGGTAGCTGCCGCCGTAGAGGTCGTCCATCGCGACCACGTGGTCGCCGCTGTCGAGCAGCTCGAGCACCGTGGAAGACGCCGCCAGTCCCGACGCGAAGGCGAAGCCGCGGCTGCCGCCCTCGAGTCCGGCGACGCAGCGCTCGTAGGCGAAGCGGGTCGGATTGTGGGTGCGCGAGTACTCGAAGCCCTGGTGGACGCCCGGGCTGGACTGGGCGTAGGTGGACGTCGCGTAGATCGGCACCATCACCGCGCCGGTCGAGGGATCCGGCGACTGTCCGGCATGGATCGCCCGGGTCCCGTGGCCCCAACCTGCGGCGTCGCCGCCAGCCTGATCACGATCCTTGCGCATGCCGGTATATCCGCTTGAAAAGACCGCGAATTGTAGCACCGGCACCGCAGCCTGCCTGCCCTGGAGGGGTCCGCGACTGACCCTCAGCTGACCCGCCGGCGCAGCCAGTTCAACAGGTCGATCCGGGTGATCAGCCCCAGGAAACGCTCGCGATCCATCACGATCGCGACCTTGCCGCCGTCGAACACCGGCAGCAGGGATTCCACCGGCGACTTCACGTCCAGGACCTCGAGCTTGCTGACCATCGCGGTGGACACCGGGTCACGGAAGCGATCCTCGTTGCCGTAGACGTGCATCAGCACGTCCGACTCGTCGAGGATGCCGGCCAGGCGCTCGCCGTCCATCACCGGCAGCTGCGAGATCTCGTACAGCTTCATCCGCTGGTAGGCGGTGACCAGCAGGTCGTTGGGACCGACCACCACGGTGTCGCGCTGCGAGTACGGACGCAGGATCAGGTCGCGCAGGTCGCCGTGCTGCTGGCGCTCGAGGAAGCCGTTGTCGAGCATCCAGTAGTCGTTGTACATCTTCGACAGGTACTTGTTGCCGGTGTCGCAGACGAACACCAGCACCTTCTTCGGCTCCGTCTGCTCGCGGCAGTACTTCAGCGCCGCCGCCAACAGGGTGCCGGTGGACGACCCGCCCAGGATGCCCTCCTTCGCCAGCAGCTCGCGCCCGGCCAGGAAGCTCTCCCTGTCGCTGATCGCGTAGGCCTTCCTGACGCGGGAAAAGTCGGAGATCGACGGCAGGAAGTCCTCGCCGATGCCCTCGACCATCCAGCTCCCCGACTTCTCCGACAGGGTGCCTTCGTTGATGTACTCGGCCAGGATCGAGCCCACCGGGTCCGCCAGCACCATTTCGACGTGCGGGGCGTGTTCGGCGAAGCAGCGCGACAGGCCGCTCATGGTCCCCGAACTGCCGCAACCGAAGACCACCGCGTCGACGCCGCCGACCTCGGCCATCTGGCGCAGGATCTCGGGGCCGGTGCCGGTCTCGTGCGCGGCCGGGTTGTCCGGGTTGCCGAACTGGTTGATGAAGTACGCACCCGGGGTCTCGCTGGCGATGCGCGCGGCGAGGTCCTGGTAGTAGTCGGGATGGCCCTTGGCCACGTCGGAACGGGTCAGCACGACCTCGGCGCCCATCGCCTTGAGGTTGAAGATCTTCTCCCGGCTCATCTTGTCCGGGACCACCAGGATGAGCCTGTAGCCCTTCTGCTGGGCCACCAGCGCCAGGCCGATGCCGGTGTTGCCGGCGGTGCCTTCGACCAGGGTGTCGCCGGGCCTGATGTCGCCGCGCGCCTCGGCCGCCTCGATCATGCTCATGCCGATGCGGTCCTTGATCGACCCGCCAGGATTCTGGCTCTCGAGCTTGAAGTACAGCTCGCAGACACCGGCGTCGAGGCTGCGCGCCCGGACGATGGGCGTGTTGGCGATGAGTCCGAGGACGGAATCGTGGATGGGCATGCGGTGGTGCCTGTCGGCGAAAGAGACGCCGATTATCGCATCGCCCGCCGCATCCCGGGCCCGGCCGGGGAGTGGCGGCGCGGGCGGCGGCGCCCGACGAGGAGGACGCCGCCGCCCGCGACAGCCGGGCTGTCACGTGGGGGTGGGGGGAACTGCGGTCAGTGGGCGAGTGCCTGGTACATCACCGACAGGCGGTCCTTCGCGGCGAGCTTCTCGCGCTTCATCCGCGCCAGCGTGGTGTCGTCGATCGGCAGCACGCCGAGCTCGGCATCGAGCACTTTCTTGTCGAGTTCCTTGTGGTGGTGGTAGAGCTGCCTGAACTCCGGGTTGGCCTTGAACAGCGCGTCGAGTTCCGCCTGGGGTTGCCCTTCGAACATGGAGACCTCCTTCAGCCTTGGCCCGCGCCTGCGTGCCGCGCGGGCATGCAAAAACGCCCCGGGCCTTGCGGCACGGGGCGCATCGTGGGGGACGGTTCGCGACGGGTTCCAGACACCCTCCCTCGGGAGCGTCCGCGGGGGCTTGCCCGCGGCGACCGTCCCGCTGGAGTCGCTGCATTCCGTCACGATTCCTCCCTTCGAAGAGGCGGATCCGCCAACGGCGGACACCGGCCTCTGGGATCGACCCTACTCCTCCCTTCCGGGGTGGGCAAGGGTCCAGCCGGCCACGGCCTGAACGCTGGTCCGGAGGTGGCGGCGGGCCGTCCGCGAAGGCCCGGAGGTTAGTCTTCCAGCGATTTCAGCAGCTCCGCTTCCTGGCGCTTGAGCTCGGCCTCGCGCGCGCGGGCCGCGCGCAGGCGGTCGGCCTGGGTCCTGGCGACATCGTCCAGGGCACCCTCGGCGCGCTGGCGGGCGCCGGATTCCATCTCGGCCTCCAGGCGCAGGCGCTCGGCCTCCTCGGCCTGGATCTGGGCCTGGATGCGCAGGCGTTCAGCTTCGGCGCGCGCCCGCGCCGCGTCCTGGCGGCTGGCCTCGACCAGCAGTTCGCTGCGCTCCCGGTCCAGCCGGTCGATCTGGCGGCGCGCAAGCTCGGTGGCGGCGGCGATCTCGGCGGTCGCGAGGCGCCACTCCGCGACCTGGCGCGCGTCGGCCCTGGCCTGGGTGCCGCGGGTCCCCGCCAACGCGTCAAGCGCCTGGCGTGCGCGCAGCCGTTCGTAGGCGGCCAGCGGAGCGCGTTCGGGGTCGGCATCGAGGGCGCGCAGGCGGGCCTGGAGCGGCGCGGCATCGTCGCCGGCGCCCGACTGGGCCAGCGCGGCACCCGGAACCAGCAGGGCGGCGAGGGCCATCGCGAGGACAAGACGGTTCATCGCGCGCCCTCCGTGCCCAGCCGCTGGCGCAGCTCGGCTACTTCGTTGCGGCGCTGCAGGAGGGTGGCCTCGGTCTGGGCCTGCGCGCTGCGCGCGCTGGCCAGGTCGGCGGAAGCCTCGGACAGCGCGGCCAGGGCGCGGGCATCGCGCTCCTTGCCGGCGGCCATCGCCGCCTGGGCGCGGCTGAGCGCGGTGCGCGCGCGCTCCAGGTCGTCGACGGCGTACTGCTGCGCGTCGGCGGCGTCGGCCCGGGCCACGGCCTGCTGGGCCGCCGAGAGTTCGGCGGTCGGCGGCGGCAGGCTGGCACAACCGGCCAATGCCAGCGCAAGAACGAGACCTGCGCCATGCAGGCGCGGATTGAATTGTGCGAAGCTTGTGCGCATAAGGGGGCCGCCGCGGAGAGGGGAAACGCCCGGCCATTGTCAACAGCATCCGTCCGGACCGCAATCGCCGGGGCTGCGCTACTGGGGAATCCCGCGAATGGACATCGGCTACTTCCTGAAGCTGATGACGGAGAAGAACGCTTCCGACATGTTCCTGACCACCGGCGCGCCGGTGTACATCAAGGTCGAAGGCAAGCTCTATCCGCTCGGCAACACCGGCCTGCCGCCCGGCATGGTCAAGAAAATCGCCTATTCGCTGATGGACGAAGGCCAGGTGCCGCAGTTCGAACGCGACCTGGAGCTGAACATGGCACTGTCGCTGGCCGAGTCCGGCCGCTTCCGCGTCAACGTGTTCAAGCAGCGCGGCGAAGTCGGCATGGTCATCCGCGCCATCCGCAGCAGCATCCCCTCGATCGAGGAGCTGCAGCTGCCGCAGGTGCTGAAGGACATCATCATGGCCCCGCGCGGCCTGGTGCTGATCGTCGGCTCCACCGGCTCGGGCAAGTCGACCACGCTGGCGTCGATGATCGACTACCGCAACACCACCACGTCCGGGCACATCCTCACCATCGAGGATCCGATCGAGTACCTGCACCGGCACAAGAAATCGATCGTGAACCAGCGCGAGGTCGGCCTGGATACCCATGCGTTCCACAACGCGCTGAAGAACGCGATGCGCGAGGCGCCGGACGTCATCCTGATCGGCGAGATCCTGGACGCGACCACGATGGAGGCCGCGATCGCCTTCGCCGAGACCGGGCACCTGTGCCTGGCGACGCTGCACTCCAACAACGCCGACCAGACCATCGAGCGCATCCTCAATTTCTTCCCCGAGGCCGCGCACAAGAACGTGCTGATGAACCTCGCGCTGAACCTGCGCGCGGTGGTCAGCCAGCGCCTGGTGGTGGGCACCGACGGCCGCCGCATGCCGGCGACCGAGGTGCTGATCAACACGCCGATGATCCGCGACCTGCTGCGCCGCGGCCAGGTGCACGAGATCAAGCAGGCGATGGAGGAGTCGCTGGAGGAAGGCATCGAGACCTTCGACCAGTGCCTGTACCGGCTGTACAAGGAAGGCCGGATCGAGCGCGAGACCGCGCTGCGCGCCGCCGATTCGCGCGAGGGGCTGGACCTCAAGTTCCGCCTGTCCGAGGGCGGCGAGGGCGAGCACGACCCCTACGCGGACGTGTTCGACACCGGGCACGCCTGAGGGAGGCGGACGGTTTTCGATGGGTTGCGATTGCGGTTGCAACTGCAACTGCAAGTGAGACTGCGGCAGCGGAGCCAGTTTGCTGCGCGGGCTGTGGTGATCGCGGCTGTAGCCGCTCCTACAGGGATGGGGCCGCGCGGTGATCGCGGCTGTAGCCGCTCCTACAGGGGCCAGGTGCCTCAGCTGGCGGGTGCGTCGGGCTGGCGTTCGGGCCGGGCGGCGTCGAACGCGGGCAGCGCGAGGCAGCGTTCTTCGATCCGCGTGATCGCCGGATAGGCCGACATGTCGACGCCGAAGCGGCGGGCGTTGTAGACCTGCGGCACCAGGCAGCAGTCGGCGATGGTCGGCTGGTGGCCGTCGCAGAACTCGCCCGTGGACGGGTTGTCGACCAGCAGCGCCTCGAAGGCACGGAAGCCCGACTGGATCCAGTGCTTCACCCAGACCTCGCGCTCGGGCTGGGGCACGCCCCAATCCTGCTCCAGGTACTGCAGCACGCGCAGGTTGTTGAGCGGATGGATGTCGCAGGCCACGACCTGGGCCAGCGCGCGCACGCGTGCGCGGTCACGCGCGGTCGCGGGCAGCAGCGGCGGTTCGGGCCACATCTCGTCCAGGTACTCGAGGATCGCCAGCGACTGGCGCAGGTTGCGGTGGCCGTGCTGGAGCACCGGCACGAGCTCCTGCGGGTTGATCGCGGCGAAGTCGGGGGCGTGCTGTTCGCCGCCTCCGCGCACCAGGTGCACGGGCGCGATGTCGTACTTCAGCCCCTTGAGGTTGAGTCCGATGCGCACGCGGTAGGCCGCGCTCGAGCGCCAGTACGAGTGCAGGCACAGCGCGCCGTTGCCGTTGCCGTTGCCGTTGCCGTTGCCCTCGCCCGCCTCGCCGTCCGTTCCGGCCATCACGTCCTCCCCTGGCGGCCCCGGCATTCCTGCGGGGCCAGTCCCGCCGCGCGCTCAGGGCGCGGGCTGGTGCTCGATCAGCTGTTCGATGGCACCGAAGATCGACTCGCCGCGATCGTCGAGCATCTCGATGCGCACGCGGTCGCCGAAGGCCATGAAGGGCGTCCTCGGCTTGCCGTGCTTGAGGGCCTCGACGGTGCGCTTCTCGGCGAAGCACGAGGCGCCCAGCGAGGTGTCCTGGTTGGCGATCGTCCCCGAACCAACGATGGTTCCGGCCGAAAGCGGACGCGTCCGCGCGGCGTGGGCCACCAGCTGCGAGAAGTCGAACTGCATGTCGACGCCGGCCTCGGGCGCGCCGAACCATTCGCCGTTGACATGGGTCACCAGCGGGCGGTGCAGCTTGCTGCCGCGCCAGGCCTCGCCGAGCTCGTCGGGGGTCACGAACACCGGCGACAGGGCCGATCGCGGCTTGGACTGCAGGAAGCCGAAGCCCTTGGCCAGCTCGCCCGGGATCAGGTTGCGCAGGGAGACATCGTTGACCAGGCCGATGAGCTGGATGTGGCCGGCGGCCTCGTCCGGCGTGACCGCCATCGGCACGTCGTCGGTGATGACGACGATCTCGGCCTCGAGGTCGATGCCATGGTCCTCGCTGGTCACGCGCACCGGGTCGCGCGGTCCGAGGAAGCCGGCGCTCGTGGCCTGGTACATCAGCGGATCGGTGTAGAAGCTCTCCGGCACCTCGGCGCCACGGGCGCGGCGCACCCGCTCGACGTGCGGCAGGTAGGCCGAACCGTCGACGAATTCGTAGGCACGTGGCAACGGCGCCGCCAGCTGCGCCGGCTCCAGGTCGAACACGCCATCGGCGCTGCCGGCCTCGAGGGCATCGGCCAGCGCAACCAGCCGCGGCGCGACGTTCGACCAGTCCTCGAGCGCCTGCTGCATCGTCGCCGCGACCCCGGTCGCGCGCACCGCGCGCGCAAGATCCCGCGACACCACCACCAGCGTACCGTCGCGCCCGCCTTCCTTCAGGGAACCCAGCTTCATCGCCACTCCACGCCATTCACAGTCCGGCGATTGTAGCGGGGTGCGTCGGGGCGCGCGGCTGCGAAAGCGCGGTTGGCCACGGATGACGCGGATCGCGCGGATTTACGCGGATCAAGCCGGGAGCGGAGGCATCCGGGCCGGCGCACTTCACCGCCAGCCGGTTACAACCGGCCGCGCACAGCAGCCACCATCAGAAAGCAATCTTGCCTCAGACAGATCCGCGTAAATCCGCGCAATCCGCGTCATCCGTGGCAAGAAACACTTCTCGATCTTCCCCCTGGAACGCCCCCGCGCGGAACGTCAGCACCAGGGTGTCGCGATGCCCATGTCCGTCGGGATCCAGCGGCTGGATGGGCGTGGACTCGTGGATGACGCGGGTGTCGTCCATCAGCAGCAGCGACCAGGGCTCTTCGAGCGTGAAGCGGTGGCCGTCCGGGCCGGCGGCGTCGAAGACACGGGTTTCGCCGCCCTTGATGCCCTCGCGGCCCACCATGAAGACCCCGACGAAGTCCACGCCGTCGCGGTGCGCGCCCTCCGGCGTGGGGCGGCCGATGCCGTCGCTGGTGTCGATGCGGAACTGGTGCGCCTCGACGTGCCAGGGGCCGGCGTCGCGCACGCCGCTGCACAGGCCGCCAAGCGCGGCCAGCAGGCGCGACCAGGCCGGCTGCGACGCCAGCGCGGCAGAGAGCGGCTGGTACATGCGCGCCATGCCGCCGTGCAGCGCGTTGTAATCCAGCGATTGCCAATGGGCACGGTGCGGCGCCATCCGGACGTCGGCACCGTCGACCACGAAGCAGGAATGGCGGCGGCGCCGGTAGCGGCCGCCGTCGCGCAGGTATCCGTCGGGCGGAAGATCGTCCCAGCCCGTGCCCAGGCCGGCGATGCCCGCCACGGGGATGCCGGTCGTCGCCGCGACCGCCGCGGGCGACAGGACCGCATAGCCCTCGTCGCGGAGCGCGAGCTGTTCGCGGCCCTCGGGGGTGTACGGCGGCGGGAAGATGATGGCCATGGCGACGCCCTGGCGGCCGGGGAAGGCGCGGGCGTGGCCGCCGCCGCCTGGCGCCGGGCCCGGAAAGGACGAAGCCCGCGCGAGGCGGGCTTCGGACTTGTCGCGATGTGGCAGCCCCGGAAGGATTCGAACCTCCGAATGCCTGAGTCAGAGTCAGGTGCCTTACCGCTTGGCGACGGGGCTATGTAGCAATTGTAGCGCAGGATTCCGCGTACGGAATCCTGAATGCCGCGATCAGCGCTTCGAGAACTGGGTCGCGCGACGCGCCTTGTGCAGACCGACCTTCTTGCGCTCGACCTCGCGGGCGTCGCGGGTCATGAAGCCGGCCTTGCGCAGCTCGGACTTCAGGGTCTCGTCGTACTCCACCAGCGCGCGGGCGATACCCAGGCGGATGGCGCCGGCCTGGCCGGTGGTGCCGCCGCCGTGGGTGGTGACCATGATGTCGAAGCTTTCGGTGTTCTTGGTCAGCTCGAGCGGCTGGCGCACGATCATGCGCGCGGTCTCGCGGCCGAAGAACTCGTCGAGCGGACGGTCGTTGACGGTGATGTTGCCGGTACCGCGGCGCAGGAACACGCGGGCGGTGGAGGACTTGCGACGGCCGGTGCCGTAATTCTGGGTGATTGCCATGACTTAGATATCCAGGACTTGCGGCTGCTGGGCGGCGTGCGGGTGCTCGGAACCCTTGTACACCTTGAGCTTGCGGTACATCGCACGGCCCAGGGTGTTCTTCGGGAGCATGCCCTTGACCGAATGCTCGATGACCCGCTCGGGGTGGCGCTCCAGCGCCTGCCCCAGGGACTCGGACTTCAGGTTGCCGATGTACCCGGTGAAGCGGTAGTACATCTTGTCGGCGAGCTTGTTGCCGGTCACGTGGATCTTCTCGGCGTTGATCACGATGATGTAATCGCCGGTGTCGACGTGAGGGGTGTAGACGGGCTTGTGCTTGCCACGCAGGCGACGCGCGATCTCGGTGCTCAGGCGACCGAGGGTCTTGCCGGCGGCGTCGACCACGAACCAGTCGCGCTGGACGGTCTCGTTCTTGGCGGTAAAGGTCTTCATCGGGAAACTCTCAGGGGTGACTGGTCGGGCTGGTTGCGCTGGCCATCGCCGGCGGAACGTCGCCTCGCGTTTTCACGTTCAGGGAACGCAAGAGGCGGAATTGTACCGGGCCACGGCAGCCATCGCAACTTGCCGGCCCCGGCGGCCTGCGCGTCCCCGTGCCGTGCGCCGGCGGGCTGCCTGTACGCCCTGCCATCCGCATCCCACAATGTCCGCATGACGACCCGTTCCCGCACCCTGTCGCCCCTCGACCGCCTGCTGGCGGATGCCCAGAACGCGCTGGAGACCGTGGCCGGGCGGCCGCGCGCCGAGCGCCCCAACCCCGGCGCCGGCGAGCCCGAAGTGGAGCTCGACGACGCCGAGCGGCGGCACGCCGCGGGGCTGATGCGGATCAACCACGTCGGCGAGGTCTGTGCCCAGGCGCTGTATGTCGGACAGGCCACCGTGGCGCGTGATCCGGCCACGCGCGCCCACCTGCTCGAGGCGGCGCAGGAAGAAACCGACCACCTGGCCTGGTGCGACGACCGCCTGCGCGAGCTGGACAGCCGGCCGAGCCTCTTCAACCCGCTCTGGTACGCGGGGAGCTATGCGATCGGCCTGCTGGCCGGGCTGCGCGGCGATGGCTGGAACCTCGGCTTCGTGGTCGAGACCGAACGCCAGGTGGAGGCCCATCTGGAGGAGCACCTGCAGACCCTGCCCGGAGCCGACCTGCGCAGCCGCGCGATCCTCGAGACCATGAAGGCCGACGAGGCCCGCCATGCCGACAACGCGGAAGCCGCCGGCGCCCGCGTCCTGCCGCAGCCGATCCCGACCCTGATGGCCGCGGCGTCGAAGGTCATGAAGACCGTCGCCTACCGCCTGTAGGAGCGGCTACAGCCGAGATCCCGCGCACCGACCTGCAGGAGCGGCTACAGCCGCGATCGGGGTGCGCAGGAGCGATCGCGGCTGTAGCCGCTCCTACAGGTGCAAGGTGGCTCAGCCGGAAACCAGCTTCAGCCCCACCACTCCGCCCACGATCATCGCGATGCACGCCAGCCGCGCAGGCGACGCGCTCTCGCCGAACACCAGGATGCCGAAGGCCGCCACGCCAACCGCGCCAATCCCGGTCCAGATCGCGTAGCCGGTGCCGATCGGGATCGCCCTGAGCGCCTGCGACAGGCACCAGAAGCTCACCACCATCGCCGCGACGGTGCCGAGGCTCGGCCAGAGCCGGGTCCAGCCTTCGGTGTACTTCAGCCCGAGTGCCCAGACCACTTCGAACAGGCCTGCCACCACCAGATAAATCCACGCCATTGCTGGTCTCCTTCGCGCTGCCCGGGACCATGCGCCGGCGCTGCGCCGCAAATGAAAAAACGGTCCGGAGCCTTCGCTCCGGACCGCCGTCGGTCTCCGTTCCGCGGACCGTGTCCGCGCGCGGGCCGTCCCGCTGGTGCCCAACGCCGCGTGACCTGCGGCAGAGGGATCACTCGACCAGGTTGCGCCCGTGGAACAGCTCCTCGATCTCGCGCTTGAGCAGCGCCTCGATCTTCATGCGTTCCTTGAACGACAGGTTCCGGGCCTTTTCCTCGAACAGGTACTGGTCGAGGTCGAAGTCCTTCAGGTGCATCTTCGTGTGGAAGATGTTTTCCTGGTAGACGTTGACGTCGAACATCTCGTAGCGCGCCTTGATGTTCTTCGCCAGGAAGTCCTGGATCGAATTGATCTTGTGGTCGATGTAATGCTTCTTGCCCTTGATGTCGCGGGTGAAGCCGCGCACGCGGTAGTCGGCGATGACGATGTCCGACTCGAAGCTCTCGATCAGGTAGTTCAGCGCCTTCAGCGGCGAGATCACGCCGCAGGTCGCCACGTCGATGTCCGCGCGGAACGTCGCAATGCCCGCCTGCGGGTGCGTTTCCGGGTAGGTGTGGACGGTGATGTGGCTCTTGTCCAGGTGCGCGACCACCGCATCCGAGATCACGCCCTTGGCGTCGGCCTTGTCGATCACCGGCTGCTCGGAGATGAGGATCGTCACCGACGCGCCCTGCGGATCGTAGTCCTGGCGCGCGATGTTGAGGATGTTCGCGCCGATGATCTCCGCCACGTCCGTGAGGATCTGCGTGAGGCGATCGGCGTTGTATTCCTCGTCGATGTATTCGATGTAGCGCTGGCGCTCGTCCTTGGAGACGGCGTAGCACACGTCATAGATGTTGAAGCTCAGGGCCTTGGTGAGGTTGTTGAATCCCTGCAGCTTCAGGCGAGGCAGCGGTTTGACCACGTCGTGCGGACCCCGGTTCGGGCGGAAAGTGCGCGATTATGCGCCATTGCCCCCCCGCCCGCGAGTGAAGCGCCGCCGGGGCCGGCCGGGCGGGGCCCCAACGCGTTTGCCGGATGGGTCAGGACGGCCTACTCTTGCTTCATCCCCCGTTCAAGCTTTCCATGACTATCAGCCCTGTGGCCATCCTGACAACCTTGAGACGTCCCCAGCATCCCCTGATGCCATCGCCGGCGACGATCGAACGCTTTCTCGCGCACTGCCATCGCCGCCGCTATCCGCCGCGCACCGAGGTGTTCCGCCCGGGCGACCAGGCCGGGACCATGTATTACGTGGTCAGCGGGTCGGTCACCATCATCACCGAGGAGGACGACGGTCGCGAACTGATCCTCGGCTACTTCGGACCCGGCGAATTCGTCGGCGAGATGGGCCTCTTCATCGAGTCCGACGTGCGCGAAGTGGTGCTGCGCACCCGGGTGCAGACCGAACTGGCCGAGATCAGCTACGAGCGGTTGTACCAGCTGTTCGACGGTTCGCTGTCCGGCGACGCCACGCAGATCGTCTACGCGATCGGCGCCCAGCTGTCGCGGCGGCTGCTCGACACCAGCCGCAAGGCCGGACGCCTGGCCTTCCTCGACGTCACCGACCGCATCACCCGCACCCTGCACGACCTCACCCGCGAGCCGGAGGCGATGACCCATCCCGACGGCACCCAGCTGCGGGTGTCGCGCCAGGAGCTCGCGCGCCTGGTCGGCTGCTCGCGCGAGATGGCCGGCCGCGTGCTGAAGAAGCTCCAGGCCGACGGCAAGCTGCACGCCCGCGGCAAGACCATCGTCCTCTACGGCACCCGCTGACGCCGATGGTCGCGGCGTTCGAATCCAGGGGCACCCTGCCGGACGCGGACCTGCGCAGCGCCTCGGCGATCGACGCCGACGACGTCGCCGCCCTGCTCAGCGCGCTGGGCTACCCCTGCGACACCGGCGACGCCGCGCGCCGCATCGCCACCATCACCGCCAACGACCGGCAGGCCCTGGTCGTCGCACGCTGCGGCGGCATGGTCTGCGGACTGGTCGCGATCGACTTCATGTATTACCTGCCGCTGGATACCACCACCTGCCGGATCACCGCCCTGGTGGTCTCGCCCGGCGCGCAGGGCCGTGGGCTCGGCCGGCAGCTGCTGCGCGAAGCCGAGCGCCGCGCCCGCTCCGCCGGGGCCGCGCGCATCGAACTGACCAGCGGATCGCAGCGCGCCGAGGCCCACGCCTTCTACCGGGCCTGCGGATTCGGCGACGGGACATTGCGCTTCATCAAGCGCCTCGGCGACGCTTGACCGGCGACAACGCCACCACCACGCCAGCCGGCTAGTCTTGCCGCCTGCAGGGTGCCGCGTGGCGCCCGGATGCCGCGCATGGACCTGATCGACAGCCACTTCCTGATGTTCGTCGCCATCGGACTGGGCGCACAGCTCGTGGACGGTGCGCTGGGAATGGCCTTCGGGCTGGTCTCCTCCTCGATCCTGCTGGCGATGGGCATGCCGCCGGCGGCGGTGAGCGCCAGCGTGCACACGGCCGAGGTGTTCACCACCGGCGTCTCCGGCGCCGCGCACGGCATGCTGGGCAACGTCGATCGCCGCCTGATGCTGCGCCTGGCGGTGCCGGGCGTGGTCGGCGGCGTGATCGGCGCGTACGCGCTCAGCCGCATCGATGGCGCGACGATCAAACCCTGGATCCACGCCTACCTGCTGGTGCTGGCGGTGCTGATCCTGGTGCGTGCGCTGGGCCGGCGCGTGCCGCGGCGCGAGGTGAAGCGCGTGGGCCTGCTCGGCTTCGTCTCCGGCCTGCTCGACGCCATCGGCGGCGGCGGCTGGGGCCCCATGGCGACCTCCACCCTGCTGGCGAACGGCGGCGAAGCGCGCACCAGCATCGGCACGGTCAGCGCATCCGAGTTCGCGGTGACCCTGGCGATCTCGATCACCTTCCTGTTCTCGGTCGGCCTCGACCACTGGCGGATCATCATCGGCCTGCTGCTGGGCGGCGTGATCGCCGCGCCACTGGCGGCGCTGCTGGTGCGGCACGTGCGCGAGCGCCTGGTGCTGCTGGCGGTCGGCGTGCTGGTGATGGGGATCTCGCTCTACCAGATCTACCGCGCGCTCGCCGGCTGAGCCGGATCGGACGGCAGCCGGCCGTCGTCTCCCACCGCGACGGCCACGGGTTCGCCGCCCCGCCCCGGGCAGCCCCAGTTGAGGATCGGCGTCGCAGGCGGAAGCTCGCGGACGAAGCGGGCGATCGCGCCCGGCTTCGGATTCACCACCACCGGCCTGCGCGCGGCGTGCAGCAGCGGCAGGTCGGCGCTCGAGTCGGAATAGGCCGCGTCGATGTCGCCCCAGCCGAGCTCGCGCAGCATGCGCACCTTTTCTTCGTTGTGGCAGTGGCGCGCCGCGACCACCGCGCCGAAGCGCGGGCCGGCCAGGGTGCCGACCACGGGCACGTCCTCGTGGGCGGCAAACGCCAGGATCGCGCGGGCCAGTTCCGGCGGCGCGCCGGTGGCCACCACGACGTGGTCGCCGCGCTCGCGGTGGGCGTGGAAGACCTCCAGCGCCAGCGGCAGCAGGCGGCCGCGGATCTCCTCGACGTGCTGCGCGACATAGGCGTCGGTGAGCGCATCCAGGTCGCGCACGCGGTGGAAGCCGACCGTGCCGGCCCAGACGAAACCGGAGATGCCCGCGCGGCGGGTCGGCAGGAAGGCGACCATCGGACCGAACACCGGGGCCAGCAGCAGCGCGAGCATCCGCCGCCACCAGCTGCGCTTGATCAGCCAGACGAACAGGTGGCTGCCGGAGTCGCCGTCGTAGAGGGTGTGGTCGAAGTCGAAGACGACCAGCGGGGCATCATCGCGAGGCACCGCGTACCGCGGCCCGCTCACGTCCCGAACATCCCGCGCAGCGCGCTTCCCGGATCCTCGGCGCGCATGAAGGCCTCGCCGACCAGGAAGGCATCCACGCCGGCACCGCGCAGTAGCGCGACGTCGTCGGCGGTCATCACGCCGCTCTCGGTCACCAGCCGGCGGTCTTCCGGGGCCATCGCTTTCAGCGCCAGCGTCGTGTCCAGCGACACCTCGAAGCTGCGCAGGTCGCGGTTGTTCACGCCCAGCAGCGGCGCGCGCCCGGCGACCGTGGGCAGGCGCAGCGCGCGCTCAAACTCGTTGGCGTCATGCACTTCGGCCAACACGTCCATGCCGAGCTCCAGCGCCTGCACGCAGAGGTCGCTCGCAAGCAGATCGTCCAGCCCGGCCAGGATCAGCAGCACGCAGTCGGCGCCCAGCACGCGCGCCTCGTCGACCTGGTAGCCGTCGACGATGAAATCCTTGCGCAGCACCGGCAGCGAGCAGGCCTCGCGCGCCTGCTGGAGGTAAGCGTCGGCGCCCTGGAAGAAGTCGACGTCGGTCAGCACCGACAGGCAGGCCGCGCCGCCGGCCTCGTAGCTGCGCGCGATCGCGGCGGGATCGAAGTCGGCGCGGATCACGCCCTTCGACGGGCTGGCCTTCTTGACCTCGGCGATCACCGCGGTCTGCCCGGCGGCAATCTTCGCCTCGATCGCCGCGGCGAAACCGCGCGCCGGGGGCGCGTCGGCCAGGCGCAGGAAGATCTCGGCGCGTGACGCGCGAAGGTTGCGCTCCGCAACTTCCTCGCGCTTGCGCGCGAGGATGCGGGCCAGCACGTCGGGGGCGTGGCCAGTGTTCATTCGCGTGCTCCAGCGTCGGCCGCTGGAGTGATCGCGGCTGTAGCCGCTCCTACAGGACGGCCCGGGGTGATCGCGGCTGTAGCCGCTCCTGCAGGACGGCCCGGGGTGATCGCGGCTGTAGCCGCTCCTGCAGGGGGCTCGACTGTGGGAGCGGCTACAGCCGCGATCGCAGCCTCGCCGAGTTCCCGGGTGGTGGCCACGAACGCATCGAGCTTCGCGCGCGCCGCGCCCGATGCGATCGTCGCACGCGCCAGTTCGACGCCGCTGGCGATCGAATCCGCCACGCCGGCGACGTACAGCGCCGCGCCCGCGTTGAGCGCGACGATATGCCCGGGCAGGCCGTCGGCGTCGGTGATCGCCTGCAGCACCATCGCCTTCGACTCCAGCGCACCCTCGACCTTGAGGTTGCGGCTGGCGGCCATCGGGATGCCGAAGTCCTCCGGGTGCAGTTCGTACTCGCGCACCCGACCGTCGCGCAGCTCGCCGACCAGGGTTCCCGCACCCAGCGAGATCTCGTCCATGCCGTCGCGGCCCCAGACCACCAGCGCGCGCTCGGCGCCCAGCTCCTGCAGCACGCGCACCTGGATGCCGACCAGGTCGGGATGGAACACGCCCATCAGGATCGACGGCGCATCCGCGGGATTGGTCAGGGGTCCGAGGATGTTGAACAGCGTGCGCACGCCCATCTCGCGGCGCACCGGCGCGACCACCTTCATCGCGGGGTGGTAGGCCGGCGCGTACATGAAGCCGATGCCGGTGCGCGCGATCGACTCGGCGACGGCTTCCGGCGGCAGTTCGATGGCCGCGCCCAGCGACTCGTACGCATCCGCGCTGCCCGACGTGGACGACACGCTGCGCCCGCCGTGCTTGGCCACCCGCCCGCCGGCGGCGGCGATCACGAAGCTCGACGCGGTGGAGATGTTGAAGGTGTTGGCGCCATCACCGCCGGTGCCGACGATGTCGACCAGGTGGGTGCGGTCGGCCACGTCGACCCGGCGCGCCAGCTCGCGCATCGCGCGCGCGGCACCGGTGATCTCGCCCACCGTTTCCTTCTTCACCCGCAGCCCGATCATGATCGCCGCGGTCATCTGCGGCGACACGTCACCACGCATCACCTGCCGCATGAGGTCGAACATCTCGTCCTCGAAGATCTCGCGGTGTTCGATGGTGCGCTGCAGGGCTTCCTGGGGGGTGATGGGCATGGTCGGGGCTGGCTTCTTCAGGGAACGGGGGATGCCGGGGCGCGCGTGCGCCGGTCGCGGCGTCGCCGCGGGCCTCAGGCCGCGACGTCGAGGAAGTTCTTCAGCAGCGCGTGACCGTGCTGGCTGAGGATCGACTCCGGATGGAACTGCACGCCGTGGACCGGGTGCTCGCGGTGGCGCAGGCCCATGATCTCCTCGCGGCTGCCGTCGTCGTTCTCGGTCCAGGCCGTGACCTCGAGGCAGTCGGGCAGGCTGTCCTGCTCCACCACCAGCGAATGGTAGCGCGTGGCGTCGTACCCGTCCGGCAGGCCGGCGAACACACCGTTCCCGGCGTGGCGGATCGGCGAGGTCTTGCCGTGCATGATCCGGCCCGCGCGCACCACGCGTCCGCCGTAGGCCTGGCCGAGCGCCTGGTGGCCCAGGCAGACGCCGAGGATCGGCGTGGTCGGGCCCAGCCGCTCGATCACCTCGATCGAGACGCCGGCCTCGTTGGGCGTGCACGGTCCCGGCGAGATCACGATGTGGCTCGGCCCGAGGCGCGCGATGTCGTCGACCGTCAGCGCATCGTTGCGCACCACCTCGACCTCGGCGCCCAGCACCTGCAGGTACTGCACGAGGTTGAAGGTGAAGCTGTCGTAGTTGTCGATCATCAGCAGCACGGATGGCCCCTGCAGGCGCGCGGCGTAGGGCCGCCGGAAGCCGTCCATTCTCGCCGAAAGCCCGGACGCGGTGCGCGTTCACATTCGCTGTCCACAGCCGTGGCTAGCCTGTGGCGATCGCGCCGGGGCTGCCCGCGGCGTCGGCGGCCACGAGGAGGGGACCACCATCGCGACCATCGCACCCTGCGCGCGCCCGACGGCCGCCGCGTTGGCGCTGCTCGCCGCCGCGGGCTGTGCCGGGCCGCAGTCGACGCTGGATCCGGCCGGGCCGGCGGCGGAGGCCATTGCCGGCATCTGGTGGGCGATGTTCTGGGGCGCGCTGGCGGTCTGGCTGATGGTGATGGGGCTGGTGTCCTGGGCACTCTTCCGCGGCCGCAACACCCGCGCGCTGGCGAAACCGCAGCGGCTCATCGTCGGCGGCGGGCTGGTGCTGCCGCCGGTGCTGCTGGCGGGGCTGCTGGTCTACGGCTCGGTGTCCAGCGCGCGGATCACCGGGCTCGGCCAGCAGGTCGACCAGCGCGTGGACGTGGTCGCCGGGCGCTGGCGCTGGCACTTCCGCTACCGCGACGCTGACGGTCGCGTGGTGGCGGAGTCGCTCGACGTGCTGTCGATGCCGCGCGGGCGGATGGTCGAATTCCGCATCACCAGCGCCGACGTCATCCATTCGTTCTGGATCCCGCGCCTGGGCGGCAAGGTCGACGCCATCCCCGGGCGCGTGAACCGCCTGCGCCTGCGCGCCGACGGTGCGGGCCGTATCCGCGGGCAGTGCGCCGAGTACTGCGGCACCGGCCACGCCCGCATGGCCTTCGAGGTGCTGGTGCAGGATGACGCCGGCCATCAGGCGTGGCTCGCACAGCGGGCGGGCGGCGTTCCGGCGGCGGTCGCGGCCGCCGACGCCGCTGCCGTCGAAGCGCTGGACGCGCTGGGCCCGGGCGACGCCGTCCGCGTGGACACCGTGGACGATGCCGTCGATGCCGATGCCGATGCCGATGTCGATGTCGATGTCGATGGCGGGGAGGCGCCACGATGACCGCTCCGACCAATCCCGCAACCACGCCGGAAGACGCGCGCCTGCAGGCGCTGCATGAGACCTGGTCCACGCCGCCGGGCTGGCGCGGCCGCCTGACCGCGGTCAACCACTCCACGATCGGCCTGCGCTTCATCGTCACCGGCCTCGCCTTCTTCCTGATCGGCGGCATGCTGTCGATGTTCATCCGGCTGCAGCTGGCCTGGTTCGGCAACGAAGTGCTGGATCCGCAGCGCTACGCCGAATTCGTGACCATGCACGGCACCACGATGATGTTCCTGTTCGCGGTGCCGATCATGGAGGGCTTCGCGCTCTACCTCGTGCCCAAGATGATCGGCGCGCGCGACCTGCCCTTCCCGCGGCTGTCGGCGTTCGGCTTCTGGTGCTACCTGTTCGGCGGGCTGTTCCTCTACTCCAGCTTCCTGTTCGACGCGGTGCCGGACTCGGGCTGGTTCATGTACGTGCCGCTCACCGACGCCACCTGGTCGCCCGGGCTCAACGCCGACTTCTGGCTGATCGGCGTCACCTTCTCCGAGATCGCCGCCGTGGCCGCGGCGGTGGAGATGATCGTGGCGATCCTGGTCTGCCGCGCGCCCGGCATGGACCTGCGGCGCATCCCGCTGTTCGCGTGGGCGATGCTGGTGACCTCGTTCATGATCGTCTTCGGCTTCCCGCCGCTGATCCTCGCCAGCATCCTGCTGGAGATCCAGCGCGCCTTCGGCTTCGTGTTCTTCGATCCGGCGCTGGGCGGCGATCCGCTGCTGTGGCAGCACCTGTTCTGGCTGTTCGGGCACCCCGAGGTCTACATCATCTTCCTGCCGGCCGCGGGAGTGGTCTCGATGGTGGTGTCGACCTTCGCGCGACGTCCGATGGTCGGCTACACCTGGATCGTGCTGGCGCTGGTCGGCACCGGCTTCCTCAGCTTCGGGCTGTGGGTGCACCACATGTTCACCGTCGGCATCCCCCTGCTGGCGCTGGCGCTGTTCAGCGCCGCGAGCATGGCGGTGGCGATCCCGATGGGCATCCAGGTGTTCGCCTGGATCGCGACGCTGTGGGCCGGGCGCCCCTGGCTGCGCGTGCCGACGCTGTACCTGTTCGGCTTCTTCTTCGTCTTCGTGCCCGGCGGGCTCACCGGCGTGATGGTGGCGATGGTGCCCTTCGACTGGCAGGCGCACGACAGCCACTTCGTGGTCGCGCACCTGCACCACGTGCTGATCGGCGGGCTGATGTTCCCGCTGTTCGCCGGCCTCTATTACTGGCTGCCGCTGGTGAGCGGGCGCGAGCCGTCGGAGAGCCTCAGCCGCACCGCGTTCTGGCTGGTCTTCCTCGGCTTCAACCTGACCTTCCTGCCGATGTACTTCACCGGCCTGCTGGGCATGCCGCGACGCGCCTACACCTATCTTCCGGAGCTCGGGTTCCACTGGCTCAACCTGGTGTCGACCGCCGCCGGCTTCGTGCTGGCCGTCGGAATGGTGGCGGTGCTGGCGGACCTGGTGCTGAGCCTCCGGCATGGACCGCGCGCGCGCCGCAATCCATGGCGCGCCGGCACGCTGGAGTGGGCCGTGCAGCACCCGGTTCCGCCCTACACGTTCGCGTCGGTGCCGCGCGTCCAGGGCCGCGATCCGCTGTGGGCCGATCCGCTGCTCGCGGACGCCGCCGCACGGCCGGACGGACTGCTCGGCGACGCGCGCCACGGCGTGCGCGAGCTGCTCGGCAGCAGCCTGCTGGATGCGCGGCCCGAGCAGGTGATCCGCGTCTCCGGCCCGACCTGGCTGCCGCTGCTGGCCGCGCTTGCGCTGGCGGTGCTGCTGGCCTGCTTCATCGCCAAGCTCTACTGGGCCGTGCTGCTGCTCGTGCTGCCGCTGCTCGCGCTGCTCTGGCGCTGGGCCTGGACCACCGGCGATCCCGGCGGGCCCGACGCGGTCGAGGCCGAGCCAGGACTTGTGCTGCCCACGCAGGGCGCCGCGCGCAACGCGCCGGGCTGGTGGGCGCTGGTGATGTCGCTGCTGGTCGACGGCTCGCTGTTCGCGTCGCTGGTCTTCAGCTACTTCTACCTGTGGCTCGGGACGGAGGCCTGGCCGCCGGCGGGCATCGGGGTCGCGGGCTGGCCGGCGGCCATCGCCGCGCTGGTCCTGCTGATCGCCTGCGCCGGAACGGCATGGGTCGCGACGCGTGCGCTGCAGGCCGACGCGCGCGGACGCGCCGCGGGCGCGTGGATGGCGACCGTCGTGCTCGGCGCCGGCTTCATCGCGGCGCAGGCCTGGGCCATGGCGGCCACCGGAGCGCCCGCCGTTCACGCCTACGCATCGGTGGCCTGGACGCTCGCGGGCTTCCATGCCGTGCACGTGCTGTTGGCGATGCTGTTCGCGACCTTCGTCGCGGCGCGTCTGCGCCGCGGCCTGGTGACCGCGGCGCGTCCGCTGGAGGCGCGCGTCACCACCGCGCTCTGGCGCTACGTGGTGGGCCAGGGCGTGGTCGCCTGGGGCGTCCTCCACCTGTTCCCGAGGCTGGCGTGACCGGCGCGCGCCCGGACGGGCCACACCTGGACGGCGTGCGCCTGGACGGCGTCCTCTCGCCCTGGCGCCTTACCGGCATCGCCGCGCCGATGCTGCTCTGGGCGCTGCACCTGGTCGTGGTGTATTCGCTGCAGGGCGTCACCTGCGCCGAGGGCCTGGCGTTGACCCGCCATGCCGGCCTGACCGCACTGGCCTGGTCGGTCCTGGCGCTGACCGCGGTCACGTTCACCCTGCTGGCGTGGCTGGGACGCCGCGCCTGGCGCGGCTGGCGTGCCGCCCAGGCCGACCGCTCCGCGCCCGCGCTTGCCGCGCGACGCCGCTTCGCCGCGGCGGCCAGCGGCGCGCTCTGCGTGCTCTCCGCGGTCGCGGTGCTGTTCACCACCATCCCCGTGCTGCTGCTTCCGGGCTGTGCCTGACATGGCCGAATCACTCAAGCCGCCGACCCCGCCGCAGCTCACCCGCACCGTCGAAAGCCGCGTGGCGATCCGCAAGCACCCGCTGCACCCGATGCTGGTGGTGTTCCCGATCGCATTCCTGCTCGTGGTCTCGGTGACCGACGTGCTGTACCTGTGGAGCGGCCTGGCGTTCTGGGCGCAGCTGTCGCAGGTGCTGAGCGGCGCAGGCCTGGCGATGGGGCTCGTGGCCGCCGCGGTCGGCACCGTCGACCTGCTGCTGATCCGGGTGGTGCGGCGGCATGTCTCCGCGTGGAGCCATGCGCTCTCGGGGGTGATGGTGCTGGCGGTGGCCGCGGCCAACACCTGGCTGCGCTGGGGCGATCCGGTTGCGGCGGTCTGGCCCTGGGGGCTGCTGCTGTCGTCGCTGATGACGGTGCTGGTCGGCGTGGCCGGCTGGCTGGGTGGCGGACTCAGCTTCCATCACGGGATTGGCGTCGCCGGACATCCCGGCAGCGAGGACCGCGGTCCCGACGCCCCGCCGGAGGCGTGAGGCGTGCGCCCCGCTCCCGGCCTGTGCCATTCACGGCTTCGCGTCGGCACCCGGCGGCGGCGGCAGGTCGCCGACGGTCTGCGGCTTGGCACCGGTGAGCGCCGCGATGGCGAGCAGCAAGGCCAGCGGCGTCCAGCCCAGCAGCCCGTAGAACAGCGCACCGTGGCGATCGCGGCCCTGGCCCAGCTCGTAGAGCACCAGCCCCATGTAGAGATGCAGGAACACGGCGCCGGCCACGATCACCAGCTTCATCACCAGCCAGGCACCGCTCGGCCCGTAGGCGATCAGCACCATCCCGCTGGCCACCGCCACCAGCGCCGCGGGCGTGGCCATGCGGAAGTAGAGCGTGTTGGCGGTGGCATTGAAGTAGCCGGCGGCGGCATCGCGCTGGCCACGGTGCCGCGCCACGAACAGCCGCGGCAGGAAGAACAGTCCGGCGAACCAGAGGACCATCGCCGAGACATGCAGGATCTTCAGCCAGAAATACATGCGCCATTCCCCTCGGATTCACCGCAGTGTGCCCGCTCCGGCGCGAAGCAGCCGTGGTGGGTGCGCCGGGCGTGGGCCCGCGTCGCTGCCGGCGTGCTGCTCGCCGGGCTACCGGCCGGCAGCGTGCTGGCGCACGCGGGGCACGACCATCCGCCCACGCTGGCCACCGCGTTCTCGCCTTCGCCGTGGCTCCTCGTCCCGCTCGCCGCCTGGGTGCTGCTGTACGCCGTCGGGCTCCGGCGGCTCTGGGGACGCGCGGGCGTCGGTGCCGGTGTCGGGCGCGCGGGCTTCGCCAGCGCCGCCGTCGGCGTCCTGGTCCTGCTGCTGTCGACCACCTGGCCGCTCGATGCCTATGGCGAATGGTCGCTGGCCGCGCACATCGCCCAGCACATGCTGCTGATCGCCTTCGTGCCGCCGCTGCTGCTGGCCGGGCAGCCGCTGGCGGTGGCCGCGCACGCGCTGCCGGCCACGCTGGCGCGGCGGCTGCACCGGACGCTCGGCGCGGCCCAGGCGCGCGCCGCCGCTTCGCTCACGGCTGCTTCGGTCACGCACGGCGTGGTGCTGTGCGCATGGCATCTGCCGGCGGCCACGACGGCTGCGCTGGAAAGCGATCCCGTCCACTGGGCCATGCACGGCACCTTCCTTGCCTCCGGCGTGTGGCTGTGGGCGGCGATGTGGACGCGCATCCGCGATCCGCACGTCGGCGTCGGCGCGGGCGTGGTGGCGATGGTCGCGGTGATGATGCAGATGGGCTTCCTGGGCGCGCTGATGACGTTCTCGGCGCGGCCGCTGTACGCCATCTACGCCGAACGCGC
Source organism: Luteimonas sp. MC1895 (assembly GCF_016457215.1). Classification (NCBI taxonomy): domain Bacteria; kingdom Pseudomonadati; phylum Pseudomonadota; class Gammaproteobacteria; order Lysobacterales; family Lysobacteraceae; genus Luteimonas; species Luteimonas sp. MC1895. The sequence continues at coordinate 953,524 of NZ_JAEMDY010000001.1, read as the reverse complement.
ACCGCAGCTGGGCCTGGACGTCATGGCCGACCAGCAGCTGGCCGGCGTGCTGATGTGGGTACCGAGCTGCGTGCCCTACCTCGCCGGCGCGATGTGGCTGCTGTGGCACGGCTTCGCGCGCCTGGAGCGACGCCTGCGCTGAGCGCGGGCGCGCCTCGGCGCGTCACAGCCCGCCGGCCGCCTGCGCCACCGCGCGGAACAGCGCGCGGCCCTTGTTCATCGTCTCTTCCCATTCCTTGACCGGATCGGAGTCGTAGACGATGCCGGCGCCGGCCTGCACGTGCAGGTGGCCGTCCTGGATCACCGCGGTGCGGATGGCGATGGCCATGTCGGCGTCGCCGTTCCAGGCGATGTAGCCGATGCTGCCGGCATAGACGTTGCGGCGGATCGGCTCGAGCTCGCGGATCACTTCCAGCGCGCGGATCTTCGGCGCGCCGCTGACCGTGCCCGCGGGAAAGGTCGCGCGCAGCACATCGGCGTAGGACAGGCCGTCGCGCACGCGCCCGGTGACCTCGCTGACGATGTGCATGACGTGGCTGTAGCGCTCGACCACGAACTGCTCGCCCACCTCGACCGTGCCCGGCGCGGACACGTGGCCGACGTCGTTGCGGCCGAGGTCGACCAGCATCAGGTGTTCCGCGCGCTCCTTGGGGTCGGCCAGCAGCTCGGCTTCGAGCGCGGCGTCTTCGGCCGGCGTGGCGCCGCGCGGGCGCGTGCCGGCGATCGGGCGCACGGTGACTTCGCCGCCCTGCATGCGCACCAGGATCTCGGGCGAGCTGCCGACCACCTGGGTGCCGCCGACGTCGAGGAAGTACATGTACGGCGACGGATTGAGCGCGCGCAGCGCACGGTACACGTCGACCGGGCGCGCCTCGAACGGCACCGTCAGCCGCTGCGACAGCACCACCTGGAACACGTCGCCACCGGCGATGTACTCCTTCACCTTGGCCACCGCGTCGATGAAGCCTTCGCGGGTGAAGCCGGAGACGAAATCGCCTTCGGCCAGCGCCGCCGGCCGCAGGGTCTCGGGATAGCCGGTGCCGGCCTGGCGCAGCCGGTGCACCAGCGCGTCCAGCCGGCGCTGCGCGCGCGCCAGGGCCCGCGGCTCGCGCGGGTCGGCATGCACCACCAGGTACAGCCGGCCCTTGAGGTTGTCGAACACCGCCAGCTCGTCGCACTGCATCAGCAGGATGTCGGGCGTGCCGAGGTCGTCGCGCAGGCCGGCCTCCGCGGCCAGGCGTGGCTCGATGTAGCCGATGCACTCGAAGCCGAACCAGCCGACCAGGCCGCCGCTGAACCCGGGCAGGCCCTCGACGTCCGGCACCGACTGCTCCGCGCGCAGGCGCTCGACCTCGGCGAAGGGATCGTCGACGTCACGCTGCTCGACGATTTCGCCGTGCTCGCGCAGCGCGTAGCGGTGGCCGCGGAACTCGTGCACGCGGGTGGCCGGCAGGCCGATGATCGAGTAGCGGCCGAAGCGCTCGCCGCCCTCGACCGATTCGAACAGGCAGCTGTGCGGGCCGTCGGCCAGCTTCAGGTAGACCGAGAGCGGCGTGTCGAGATCGGACAGCACTTCGCGCACCACCGGGATGCGGGTGTGGCCGGCGTCGGCAAGGGTCTGGAACTGGTCGGGCGTCATCATCCGGCAAGCTTCGCAGATCCATCGCCATCGAGCAGCGCGCAGCCCGCCGGCAGGTGCATGCGCAGCCGTTGCGCGGCCACCTCGATGCGGAAGCGGGCGGACTCCACCGGCTCGCCATCCAGGTTGAGCACGATCGGTTCGCGCGCCTCGATCTCGACCCACGGCAGGCGCGCGCGCACCGCCACGCGCTCGAGCGCGGCATGCCGGCCTTCGGCGATCAGGGTGCCCATCGTCGCCGCGACCTCGCCTTCGAGCGTCGGCACGATGGTCAGGTCGAGCAGGCCGTCGTCGATCAGCGCATCCGGGCACAGCGCCTGTCCGCCGCCGGCCTGGCGCCCGTTGCCGATGCCCAGCGCGATGAACTCGCCCTCCCACGCGAATCCCGGGCCACGCAGCCGCGCGGCGACCGGCTCGATCCGGCCCAGCTGCGCGAGTCCCGTCACCAGGTAGGCGAGGCCGCCAAGCAGCTTCTTCAGGCCGTCGTCGGTCTCCTGCGTGACCTGGGTCCCGAACCCGCCGCTGGCGAGGTTGGCGGCCCAGTGCGATGTCCCGGCGACGTCCAGGCGCAGCAGGTCGATCGGCCGGGCCGGCTGCGACAGCACCAGCTCCAGCGCGGCCAGCGCATCGGGCGGCAGTCCCGCGGCCGAGGCGAAGTCGTTCGCCGTACCCAGCGGCACCAGGCCCAGCGCCGGCAGCGCCCAGGCATCGGCGTCGCGACCGGCCAGCGCCGCCGCGACCTCGCTCAGCGTGCCGTCGCCGCCGGCGGCGACGATGGCCTGCACGCCGCTGGCGATCGCGTCGTCGACCTCGCGCGCGGCGTCACCCTCTTCCCAGGTCACCCGCACGTCCAGCACCACGCCGCGATCGCGCATCGCGTGCACCGCGTCGCGCAGTGCGTCGTCGCCGGCCGATTTGCCGTTGAGCACCAGCCGCCAGCGCGGCGGCGCGCTCACACGCCCCCGGCCGCGCAGGCGCGCGCGGCTTCGGCGCGCATGGCCTCGATCACCGCGGCGTAGTCGGGCTTGCCGAAGATCGCCGAGCCGGCGACGAAGGTGTCGGCACCGGCGGCGGCGATCGCGCCGATGTTGTCGGGCTTCACCCCGCCGTCGATCTCCAGGCGCACCGCGCGCCCGCTGGCGTCGATGCGCTCGCGCACCTTGCGCAGCTTGTCCAGCGCCGAGGGAATGAAGGCCTGGCCGCCGAAGCCGGGATTGACCGACATCAGCAGCACCAGGTCGAGTTCGTCCAGCACGTAGTCGAGGACGTCGACCGGCGTCGCCGGGTTCAGCACCAGGCCCGGCTGGCAGCCGGCGGCGCGGATCAGCTGGATGGTGCGGTGCACGTGCGAACTGGCTTCGGGATGGAAGCTGATCAGGGTGGCGCCGGCCTCGGCGAAATCGCCGACGATGCGGTCCACCGGCGAGACCATCAGGTGCACGTCGATCGGCGCGGTCACGCCGTGCTTGCGCAGCGCCGAGCACACCAGCGGGCCGATGGTGAGGTTGGGCACGTAATGGTTGTCCATCACGTCGAAGTGCACCCAGTCGGCGCCGGCCGCGAGCACGTTGTCGACCTCCTCGCCGAGGCGCGCGAAGTCCGCCGAGAGGATGGAGGGGGCGATGACGGTGGGCTGCATGGTGGGCTCGCGTTGGACACGGGGGAGTTGGGCGCCGCGCCGCCGGCTGCGGCGGGCGTCAGGGGCGGGACAGGCGTTGGCCTAGCGGCGGCCGCGGGCCTTGCGGATGCGGTCGTAGGCGCGGTTGATCTCGGCGGCGCGCTTCTGCGCCTGGTCGAGCAGCTCGGGCGCCGCGCCCGCCATGCGGTCGGGATGGTACTGCGCCATCAGCCGCCGGTAGGCGAGGTCGAGCTCGGTGTCGCTGGCGTCGCGCTCCAGCCCCAGCACCGTGTACGCGTCGTTGCCGGCGACCCGGAACCAGTCGCTGTCGAAGGCGTGCCCGATGAGCAGCCCGATCAGGCCGCCCGCCGGGTGGCGCATCAGCAGCCAGCCGGCGATGAACCCCAGGACCTTTCCATACCATCGCTTCATGCGCGCGATTCTACCGTGGCCGCCCGCACGCCTGGCCGTGCATCGCTACAATGCCCCCCCGACGGCTCCAAGACGACCCATGGCAACGACCCTGCTCGAAGCCCACCTGCCCGGGCTCGAACTGCTCCACCGCGGCAAGGTCCGCGATGTGTACGCGCTCCCGTCCGGTTCCGGTCCCGAGGCGTTCGGCCCACTGCTGCTGATGGTCGCGACCGACCGCCTCAGCGCCTTCGACGTCGTGCTGCCCGACGCCATCCCCGGCAAGGGCGAGATGCTCTGCCAGGTGTCGAACTTCTGGTTCGACCGCACCGAGCACCTGGTGCGCAACCACCTCACCGGCATCGAGGTGGCATCGGTGCTGCCCGACGGCGTGGATCCGGAGCCCTACCGCCTGCGCGCCGTGGTCACCCGGCGCCTGAAGCCGGTGCCGGTCGAGGCGATCGCCCGCGGCTACCTCATCGGCAGCGGCTGGAAGGATTACCAGCGCACCGGGCGCGTGAGCGGCATCCCGCTGCCCGACGGCCTGCGCCAGGCGGAGAAGCTGCCCCAGCCGATCTTCACCCCGTCGACCAAGGCCGCCGTCGGCGACCACGACGAGAACATCGACTTCGACACCATGGTGCGGACCATCGGCGCCGAGCTGGCCGAGCAGGTCCGCGACGCGACGCTGCGGCTGTACGCCTTCGCGGCGGAGTTCGCGGCCGCGCGCGGGATCATCCTTGCCGACACCAAGTTCGAGTTCGGCACCGATGCCGACGGCCGCCTGTACGTGATGGACGAGATGCTGACCCCGGACTCCTCGCGCTACTGGCCGGCGGATGCCTACGAGGTCGGCACCAGCCCGCCGAGCTACGACAAGCAGTTCGTGCGCGACTGGCTGGAGACCCAGGACTGGGACAAGACCGCGCCCGGTCCGCGCCTGCCGCCCGAGGTCATCGAGCGCACGCGCGCGAAATACGCCGAGGCCCTGCAGCGCCTGGCCGGGATCGGCGCCGGCGAGGCTAGTCCGGCGGCGTGATCCCCGTGGCGGGCGCGAGGCCCGCCGCCGCGAACGCAGCGCGGATCGACACGCGTGCGGCGTCGAGGCCCTCGCTGTCCACCGGCACCAGTCGCGCGCGCCGGTCGAGCGTGCGCTCCAGCCCCAGGGCCACCAGCCGCGCGTGGGCCGCGCACAGCGCGTCGGCGCAGGCTGCATCCAGCCGCCCGATGTCCCGGCACGCCTCCAGCAGCGCCGGCGTGGCCCGCGGCTGCAGCAGCCCCGGCTGCGCGGCCGCGCCACCCAGCACCAGGGCCTGCAGCAGGAATTCCAGGTCGACCAGGCCGCCCTCGCCCTGCTTGAGGTCGAACATCGCGGCGTCCCCGCGGTCCAGGCTCGCGCGCATCCGCGCACGCATGCCCGAGACGTCGGCCGCCAGCGTCGCCACATCGCGCGGGCGCGCCAGCGCCGCCGCGCGCACCGCCTCGAACGCGGCACCCAGGCCGGCGTCGCCGGCCACGCAGCGCGCGCGCACCAGCGCCTGGTGCTCCCAGGTCCAGGCGCGCTCGCGCTGGTACTCGCCGTAGGCCGCGAGCGACGACACCAGCAATCCGCTGCCGCCATCAGGGCGCAGGCGCACGTCGACCTCGTACAGCCGTCCGGCACCGGTGGTCGTGCCGAGCAGCAGCACGATCTTCTGCGCCAGGCGCGCGAACCAGCGCTGCGCCTCCAGCGGCCGCGGCCCGTCGGACTGCGCGTCGCCCGGCGCGTCGTACAGGAACACCAGGTCGAGGTCGGAGCCGATGCCCAGCTCCTCGCCGCCCAGGCTGCCGTAGCCGATCACCGCGAACGGCGCATCGGGCACCAGGCCGTGCGCGGCCTGCATCTCGCGCCGCGCCAGCTCGACCACCGCGGCGACCACGCCGTCGGCCAGCCAGGCCAGCTGGCGCGCACTGTCGACCGCGGCGAGGCGGCCGTCGAGCGTGGCCAGCGCGACGCGGAAGCTCAGCGCCTGGCGGGTCTCGTTGAGCGCGAACAGCGCGCCCTCGATGTCGTCGCGCTGCAGCGCCGCGGCGCAGGCCGCCTCGATCTGCCCGCGCCCGGGCATCGGGCCCTCCACGCGCAGGTCGAGCAGTTCGTCGAGCAGCAGCGGATGCGCCGCGACACGCTCGGCGAGGAAGGCGCTGCGGGTGACCAGGTCGGTCAGGCGCGACAGGGCCGCCGGCTGCTCGTCGAGCAGGGCCAGGTAGCTCGCCCGCCGCAGGATGTTGTGCAGGAGCGCCAGCAGCCGGCGCATCGCCTGCAGCGGACGGTCGGCCGGCGCGCTGGCCTGCAGCATCACCGGCATGACCCGGTCGAGCCGCGCACGGGCCGCGTCCGACAGGTCGCGCACGCTGGGCGAGCGGGCGAAATCGCGCAGCGCGGCGTCCACCTCGCCCGGGTCGCCGAAGCCGGCCGCGGCCAGCACGCCGGCGTCGCCGCCCTCGGGCAGCGCGCGCCAGTAGCTGGCGACGTCGCTGCTCACGCCGGCATGGGCGTCGTCACGCTGCGCCAGCAGGGCCCCGAACTCCGCGGCCACCCGCGCGCGCACCGGCGCCAGGCTGGCGAGGAACGCACCCCAGTCGCCATGGCCCAGGCCGCGGGCGATGCGCAGGCGGTCGAGCGGCGCGTCGGGCAGGACATGGGTCTGCGCATCACGCAGCATCTGCAGGCGGTTCTCGACCCGGCGCAGGAACAGGTAGGACGCGGCCAGCTCGCCGGCGGCACCGGCCTCGACCTGCCGCGCGACGCGCAGCGCCTCGAGCATCGGCAGCAGCCGGCGGCCGCGCAGCGCGGGCTCGCGTCCGCCGCGGACCAGCTGCAGGGCCTGCACCAGGAACTCGATCTCGCGGATGCCGCCGGCCCCGCGCTTGATGTCGTCGGCCAGCTCCTGGCGCGCGACCTCGGCGGCGATCGCCGCCTTCATATCGCGCAGGCCGGCCAGCGCCCCGTAGTCCAGGTAGCGGCGGTAGACGAACGGCCGCAGCGAGGCGAGGAAGCGCTCGCCGGCCTCGAGGTCGCCGGCCACCGGGCGCGCCTTCTGCCAGGCGTACCGCTCCCAGTCCCGGCCCTCGCGCTGGAAGTACTGCTCCATCGCCGCGAAGCTCAGCGCCACCCGGCCGGCGTTGCCGAAGGGTCGCAGGCGCAGGTCGACCCGGTGGCAGAAGCCGTCGACCGTGGGCTCGTCGAGCAGCTTGGCCAGCGCCCGGCCCAGGCGCGCGAAGTACTCCTCGGCGGCCAGCGGCCGCGGCCCGTCGCTGTCGCCGGCGGCCTCGTAGGCGTAGACCAGGTCGATGTCGGAGCTGAAGTTGAGCTCCCCGCCGCCCAGCTTGCCGAGCGCGAACACCACCAGGCGGACGGGCGCGCCGCTGGCGTCGCGGACGTGACCGTGGCGCACGGCGAACCCGCCCTCCAGCGCCGCCAGCGCCAGCTGCAGGCAGTCCTCCGCCAGCCGGGTGCTGCCGGCCAGGGTGGCGCCGACCTCGTCCAGGCCCTCGACGTCCCGCCAGACCATGCGTGCCGAGCAGGCGGTGCGCCAGCGGCGCAGCTGCCCCGGCCAGTCGTCCGGCGCCGCCGGATCGAGCTGCGGCGGGGCCGGCATCGCCGACGGGTCGTCGACCAGGGCCTCCAGCGCCGCCGGCTGGCGGGCGAAGACCTCCAGCGCGAAATCGCTGGCCTCGGCGACCCGGCGCAGCGCGTCTCCGGCCCGCGCGACCGCGTCGGCGGGCAGGCGCTCCAGCAGGCGGGACACGTGGGCGTCGAGGTCACTCGACAGCGCGGCGGCGTCGGCAGGATCCGGGGTCGGGCTCATGCGCCGATTGTGGCAGGCAAAAAAAAGCCCGGAGCGGCGGACCGCTCCGGGCTTTGCTCCCTCCCCCACGTCGGGTGCGGATCGATCGTGAAGGAAGCGTTATGCAACTTGCACGCTGCAGCGCAAAACGAGACTGGCCGGTACAGCATTCGTCAAGTGCCGACGGGCAGCCTGCGCCCGAAGTCGCGCGCGATCTCGCGGGCCGCGTTGCGCCCCGGCAATCCGGTCACGCCGCCACCGGGATGGGTGCCCGAGCCGCACAGGTAGAGGCCCGGGAGCGCGCCGCGATAGTTGCCCTGGCCCAGCACCGGGCGCGCCGAGAACAGCTGGTCCAGCCCCAGGGCGCCATGGAAGATGTCGCCCCCGACCAGGCCGAAACGCCGCTCCAGGTCGAGCGGCGACAGCGCCTCGTAGCCGAGCACGCTGGCGCGGAAGTTGGGCGCGACCGCGTCGACGGTGTCGATCATCAGCCGCGCCACGGTGTCCCGGTGCGCGTCCCAGCCGCCGTCGACGTCCGGGTGCACGTGCTGGCAGAACAGGCTGGCAACGTGCTGGCCGGGCGGCGCCAGGGTGTCGTCGAGCGTCGAGGAAATGACCAGTTCGACGATCGGCGCGCGCGCCCAGCCGGCGTTGTGCTCCTTGGACTTCGCATCGAAATAGGCCTGCTCGAAATAGCGCAGCGAGTGCCCGACCAGGATCCCGCTCTGGTGGTGCGGCTGCAGCGCCGTGCCCGGCGCCGCGGTGAAGTCGGGGAGCTCGGACAGCGCCACGTTCATGCGGAAGGTGCCGGAGCCGCAGCGGTAGCGCGCGAAGCGCTGCGCGGTGTCCTCGTCGAGGTGCTCGCGCGGGACCAGCGCGGTGTAGAGCAGCTTCGGGTTGATGTTGCCCGCCACCGCCTTCGCGCGCAGCGCGCGGCCGTCGGCCAGCGCCACGCCCACGGCGCGGCCGCCTTCCACCAGCACCTGCGCGACCTCGGCGCCGGTCTCGACCACCACCCCGCGGGCCGCGCACTCGGCGGCCATGGCCTGGGTGATCGCACCCATGCCGCCGATGGCGTGGCCCCAGGCGCCGGGCTTGCCGTTGACCTCGCCGAACACGTGGTGCAGCAGGACATAGGCCGAGCCCGGGGTGTACGGGCTGGCGAAGTTGCCGACCACCGAATCCCAGCCCAGGGCGGCCTTCAGTGGCCCGGATTCGAACCAGTGGTCGAGCAGGTCGCCCGCGGACCTGGTGAACAGGTCCAGCAGGTCGCGCCGCCCGCGCATGTCGAGCCGCCCGAGCCGCCGCGCGACGGTGGCCGAGGCCAGCCAGTCGGCCAGCACGAAGCCGTCGGACACGTTGGGTGGCGTCAGCAGGGTCAGCTCGCGCAGCACGGCGACCACGCGCTCCAGCATCGCGTAGTACTGGGGCAGGCGCTCGGCGTCGCGGGCCGACCAGCGCGCGACCTCGGCCAGGCCATGGTCGCCGCCGAGCCGGAAGGCGCGTCCGTCGGGCAGCGGCAGGAAGTTCGAGTACGGCCGCTCGACCACGCGCAGGCCATGTCCGGCCAGGCGCAGGTCGGCGATCACGCACGGGTTGAGCAGGCTCACCGTGTAGCTGGCGACCGAATTGCGGAAGCCGGGATGGAATTCCTCGGTCACCGCCGCGCCGCCCACGATGCCGCGGCGCTCCAGCACCCGCACCTTCAGTCCGGCGCCGGCCAGGTAGGCGGCGCAGACCAGGCCGTTGTGGCCGCCGCCGATGATGATGACGTCGTCGGTGGTGCCCACGGCTGGAGTCAGTCCCCGCGCCGGTCGACGTCGCCGCGGTGTCCCGGCTCCGCGCCTGCGGCGAGCAGCGCCTCCACCGCGTCGGCCAGGCGCGCGGCGGCGTCGGGTCGCCCCAGCCGCGAGGCGGCCGCCGCGGCCTCGGCGAGCTGCGAGGGATCCGCGAACAGCTGGCGAAGGCGCTGCGCCAGCGCCTCGGCAGTGAAGCCGTCGCCGTCCTCGCGCATGCACCAGCCGGCGCCGAGGCGTTCGAGCGCCTGGGCATTGCCCAGTTGCTCGGCGCGCGACCCGCCCTGGGGGATCGGCACCAGGATCGCCGGGCGCCCGACCACCAGCAGGTCGGCGATGGTGGTCGCACCCGCGCGGGTGATGATCAGGTGGGAGTCGCGCAGGCGCGCGGCCATGTCGTCGAAAAAGGGCTCCAGCTCGGCTTCGATCCCGGCGTCGCGCAGCAGGGTGGCGACCGCCGCGGCATCGTCGCCGCGGTACTGCAGCGACAGGCGCAGGCGCGCGCGCAGGCCTTCGGGCAGCAGCGCCAGCGCCGGCGGCAGCACCCGCCCGAACACCGCAGCGCCCTGGCTTCCGCCGACCACCAGCAGGCGCAGCGGCGCCCCGCCGGTCTGCGAGGGATAGGGCGCCCGCGCCGCGGCCAGGATGCCGGCGCGCACCGGGTTGCCGGTTTCGACCAGCGTGGCGCGCGCGCCGTCGTCGACCCCTTCCAGCCCGCCGAAGGACGTGGCCACCCGGTCGGCGAAGCGCAGCAGCTGGCGGTTGGCGAGGCTCAGGCGCGAGCCCTGCTCATGCAGCAGCAGCGGAAGCCCCAGGCTGCGCCCGGCCAGCGCCGGGGCGAAACTGGGATAGCCGCCGAAGCCCGCCACCAGGCCGACCCCGCGACGCTTCATGTCCACCCGCGCCAACAGCGTGGCGCGTGCGATCACCGCGGCCGCGGCCAGCTTGCCGCCGAGGCCGCCGGCCAGGCTGCGCGCCGGCAGCACCACGTGCGGCAGGCCCTCTAGCGCCTGGGTGAAACGCGCGCCGCGGGCCTCCGTGTAGAGCACGACCTCGCGCCCGCGCGCCTGCAGCTCGCGCGCCAGGGCCTCGGCCGGGAACAGGTGCCCGCCGGTGCCGCCGGCGGCCAGTGCGATCGTGGCGCGCCCCGCGCGCCCTGCCCCTTCGCGCATGACTCAGTGCGCCGCGACCGCGGGCTTGCCGCGCACGCGGTTCACCAGCGTGACCGCGCCGGCGACCAGCGCGCCGACCACGATGCCCACGACCAGGCTGATGCCGGTATCCGCGACGAAGGCGGGCACGCCCCGGCCCTCCAGCACCTCGAGCACGTGGTGCAGGGCGTCGATGTTGTGCACGAAGATGCCGCCGCCCACCAGGAACATGGCGATGGTGCCGACGACGCCGAGCGTCTTCATCAGCCACGGCGCCACGTAGACCAGGCCACGCCCCAGCGGCGCCAGCGCGCCCTCGCGCTTGTCCAGCCACAGGCCGACGTCGTCCATCTTCACGATCGCGGCCACCAGGCCGTAGATCAGCAGGGTGACGCCGAGCGCGATCACCGACAGCGAGACCGTGCGCGTCAGCAGGGGCTCGTCGGCCACCACCGCCAGCGACAGCACGATGATCTCGGCCGAGAGGATGAAGTCGGTGCGCACCGCGCCGCGGATCTTCTTCTTCTCCAGCTCGCGCGGGGTCTCGCCAGAGGCCAGCACCGCCTGCGCGCGCGCCTCCGGGTCGGGCTTCTCGTGGCGGTGGAAGAGCTTCTCCACCACCTTCTCGAAGCCCTCGTAGCAGAGGTAGGCGCCGCCCACCATCATCAGCGGCACCACCAGCACCGGCACCAGCCAGCTGATCAGCAGCGCCGCCGGCACCATGATCAGCTTGTTGACCAGCGATCCCTTGAACACGCCCCAGACCACCGGCAGCTCGCGATTGGCCTTCACGCCAGCGACCTGCTGCGCGTTGAGCGCCAGGTCGTCGCCGATCACGCCCGCGGTCTTCTTGGCGGCCACCTTGGTCAGGACCGAGACGTCGTCGAGCAGGGTCGCGATGTCGTCGAGGAGGGTGAGCAGTGAGGCGCCGGCCATGGGGTTCGTCGTTTCGGTCAGGAGCCGCGGATTGTCGCATCGCCTCCGGGATCGGGCGATACGCCCCCGTCACGGACTTTCGCCCCCTTCCATGGGCGGGGTCGGGGTGTGCGGTGCCCGCCGCGGATGCAGGGGGGGATGCCTTGCTATGCAGCGCCCGCCGCGGATGCAGGGGGGATGACCAGCCGGAATCTTCGCTGTCCTGCTCCCAGTTCCGGCCGCCGGCCATCCATGGCCGGCTCTGGTCATCCCCCCTGCATCCACGGCGGGTCCGACTTCTTTCGCAATCCTGTGGCGGGACAAAGCCGAACGGCGCGGCAGGCCGTCGCGTCCTCGTCAATGTGAGTCCGGCGCGCCCCTGTTGATCAGAATTTTCCCGGCGCAGCGACTTTGCTCTGCAGTCCGAAGCGATAAAGGCCGGAGCCCGTCCCGCGTACAGGGGGTGTGCGGAGAGCCGGCCATGGATGGCCGGCGCCCGGCCGCTGGCAGCAGGACGCGGAGACGGCCGGCGCAGCACACCCCCTGTGCGCGGGACGGGCCGCGTGGACCACCACGCAGTCCCGTTCTGCAGCCGAAAAAAAAGGACCCCGCCGAAGCGGGGTCCTCCATGATGCAGTGACGCAGTCGCGCTGGATCAGAAATCCATGCCGCCCATGCCGCCCATGCCACCGCCGCCGCCCATCGCGGGCTCTTCCTTCTTCGGCAGCTCGGCCACCATCGCTTCGGTCGTGATCATCAGGCCGGCGATCGAGGCCGCATTCTGCAGCGCGGTGCGGGTGACCTTGGTCGGGTCCAGGATGCCGAACTCGACCATGTCGCCGAACTCGCCGTTGGCGGCGTTGTAGCCGAAGTTGCCGGTGCCGTCCTTGACCTTGTTGACGATGACCGACGGCTCTTCACCGGCGTTGGCGACGATCTCGCGCAGCGGCGATTCCATCGCGCGGAGCGCGATCTCGATGCCATGGTTCTGGTCTTCGTTGGCACCCTTCAGGCCTTCGATGGCGGTCTTGGCGCGCAGCAGCGCAACGCCGCCGCCCGGGACCACACCTTCTTCGACGGCCGCACGCGTGGCGTGCAGGGCGTCTTCGACGCGGGCCTTCTTTTCCTTCATCTCGATCTCGGTCGAGGCACCGACCTTGATCACCGCAACGCCGCCGGCCAGCTTGGCCACGCGCTCCTGCAGCTTCTCGCGGTCGTAGTCGGAGGAGGTCTCCTCGATCTGCGCCTTGATCTGCTTGATGCGGCCTTCGATGCCCGTCGACTCGCCGGCGCCATCAATGATCGTGGTGTTCTCCTTCGAGACCTGCACCTTCTTCGCGCGGCCGAGGTCCTTGATCGTCGCCTTCTCGAGCGTCAGGCCCACTTCCTCGGAGATCACGGTGCCACCGGTCAGGATGGCCATGTCTTCCAGCATCGCCTTGCGACGGTCGCCGAAGCCCGGGGCCTTGACGGCCACGACCTTGACGATGCCACGGATGGTGTTCACCACCAGCGTCGCCAGGGCTTCGCCCTCGACTTCCTCGGCCACGATCAGCAGCGGCTTGCCGGACTTGGCCACGCCTTCCAGCACGGGCAGCAGGTCGCGGACGTTCGAGATCTTCTTGTCGTGCAGCAGGATGAAGGGATCATCCAGCTCGGCCGACATCGACTGCTGGTTGTTGATGAAGTACGGCGAGAGGTAGCCGCGGTCGAACTGCATGCCCTCGACCACGTCGAGTTCGTTCTCGAGGCCCGAGCCTTCCTCGACCGTGATCACGCCTTCCTTGCCGACCTTGTCCATCGCCTGGGCGATCAGGTCGCCGATGTTGGCGTCGGAGTTGGCGGAGATGGTGCCGACCTGGGCGATTTCCTTCGAGGTCGACGACGGCTTCGAGATGTTCTTCAGCTCGGCGACGGCGGCGATCACGGCCTGGTCGATGCCGCGCTTGAGGTCCATCGGGTTCATGCCGGCGGCGACCGCCTTCATGCCCTCGCGGATGAAGGCCTGGGCCAGCACGGTCGCGGTGGTGGTGCCGTCACCGGCGTTGTCGGAGGTGCGCGAGGCGACTTCCTTCACCATCTGCGCGCCCATGTTCTCGAACTTGTCGGCCAGCTCGATCTCCTTGGCGACGGACACGCCGTCCTTGGTGATCGTGGGCGAGCCGAAGCTCTTGTCGAGCACGACGTTGCGGCCCTTGGGGCCAAGCGTCGCCTTGACGGCGTTGGCGAGCACGTTGACGCCACGCACCATCTTGGCGCGCGCGTCTTCGCCGAAGCGGATTTCCTTCGCGGACATGTGTATTACCTCGGATTTGGATCAGGAGAGGGTTGGGTCAGAGCCCGGGCCAGAGCCCGGGAATTGCGAGGCGCTGCAGCGCGCTCAGCCGACGATGGCGAGGATGTCGTCCTCGCGCACGATCTTGTATTCGGTGCCTTCGTGCTTGTACGCCGAGCCCGAGTACTGGCCATAGATGACCTTGTCGCCGACCTTGACCTTCGGCGCGCGCAGGCTGCCGCTGTCCAGGGCCTTGCCCTCGCCCACGGCGACGACTTCGCCCCGGGTCGGCTTTTCCTTGGCGTTGTCCGGGATCAGGATGCCGCCGGCGGAAACTTCATCGGCTTCGATCGGCTTGACGACCACGCGGTCGTAGAGCGGCTTCAGGTTCATGCAATCCTCACAAGTGATTGGTTTGTAACGACTAAGGGGCAAATCGGTCGCATATTCTGGCAGTCGGGGATGCCGAGTGCCAGAGGACGCGCCGCGAAAAACCCGGCGGACCGGGATGTCCGAGAGATGGGGGGCCGCGGCGGGAGTTCAAGGGGTGCCGACGTCAGAAGCGCCAGGCACCCACCAGGGCGGTCTCGCCGTTGTTCGGGCTGTGCAGGCTGGCGTTGGAGATGTGCCGGACCGACAGCGAGAACCGGTCCCAGCGCCAGCCCACCGAGGTCACGAACTGGGGATCGCCCGACAGGGCGTCGGTCTCCCCTGACTGCGCCCCGATGGCCGCGCCCAGGGTCAGGCCGTTGTCGGTGCGCTCGTAGCGCAGGCCGACGTAGCCGACCCAGACGTCGTCCTCCAGGTCCCGGTCGGTGACCGGGCCACGCCCGTCGACGTAGATGAGTCCGGTCTGGGCCCGGAGCACGGCATTGTCGAGGTCGCGCAGCTTCGGCACCCAGGCGATCGAGGCCGTACGGGTGAACTCGCGGTCGGTGGTCGTCGAAGCCCCGGCGGCCAGTTCGATGTCGCTGCCGGCCGCGGCCAGCGGCGCCGCGGCCAGTGCCAACGCCACCACTCCGGAGCGCAGCGCGGAGCCGCAGGGAAGTTGCATGGGAAAGCCTTCGATGAATGGGGACGCAGCATCGAAAGCATACGGACGGCATGTCGCGCCGGCGTGCAGGCAAGCGGGAAAGTGTGTCGCCCGGCGCGACATTGTCATATCGCGGGGGTAAATTGCCCCGTCCAATTGGGGAGAGACACCGAATGCGTCCCGAGCGTTCCACTCTGTTCTGCGCGATCGCCCTTGCGGCCGCGGCCACCTTCCCGGCGCATGCCGAGGTCTTCATCAACGAGATCCACTACGACAACGCCGGCACCGACGTCGGCGAGGCGATCGAAGTGGTGGGCAGCGCCGGCGAGAACCTGGCCGGCTACCAGCTGGTCCTCTACAACGGCAGCAACGGCCAGTCCTATTCCACCAGCACGCTGCCCGCCGGCGTCGCGGCCACCTGCGGCGGCAACGTGCGCTTCGCCACGGTCAACTACCCCGTCGATGGCCTGCAGAACGGCTCGCCCGACGGCGTCGCCCTGGTCGACCCGCAGGGCAACGTGGTCCAGTTCCTGAGCTACGAAGGCACGATGACCGCCACGAACGGGCCGGCCGCGGGCATGGCCAGCGAGGACATCGGCGTCTCGGAACCCAACAACACGCCGGTCGGCACCTCGCTGCAGCTCGGCGGCACCGGCAACGTCCAGGCCGACTTCACCTGGGCGGGATCGGCCACCGCGACCTTCGGCACCTGCAACAACAGCCAGACCTTCGGCGAGGCCGGCAATGCCGCGCCGACCGTGGTCGACACCTTCCCGGCGCAGGGTTCGAGCGACTTCCCCTACGCCGCCGACATGACGGTCACCTTCAGCGAGCCGGTCATCGTCCAGCCGGGCGCGTTCCGCCTGAGCTGCGAAGGCGTGCCCCGCCGCCGCACCACGACGCTCGACCACGCCACCCAGGCGACCAGCTTCACCCTGACCCCCGTGCGTCCGCTGGTGCCGGGACAGGCCTGCTCGCTGCAGATCGACGCCAGCCGGATCGTGGACCTCGACGCGACCGCCCCGGAGTCCAGCACCACCGTGGCCTTCCGCGTGAAGCACGCCGACCGGGGCAGCGGCAACGGGGAGTATTACGGCCTGGTCAACGCATCGAGCCCCGACCAGCTGCGCTGCTCGCTGCACGAGACCATCCGCGGCCACGTCGCCTATCCCTACAGCGGCAGCGGCACCAACACCTGGACCATCCTCGAGATCGCCGACGAGGATCCCAACGACGCCGGCAGGATCCTCGACGTCTACCGCAACCGGACCTACGCCAAGGGCAGCGACCGGGCCGGCTCGGGCGGCAGCAACAAGTACAACCGCGAGCACACCTGGCCGAACTCGCTCGGCTTCCCCAGCAACAGCGTGGGCGGCCTGCCGAACGCGCCGTACACCGACACGCACATGCTTTACCTGAGCGACGAGGTCTACAACTCGAACCGCGGCAACATGCCGTTCGCCAACTGCGACGCCGGCTGCTCGGAACGCGCGACCGAGTCCTACAACGGCCGCGGCGGCGGCACCGGCGTCTACCCGGGCAACTCGAACTGGGTCGCGGGTGCGAACGGCAATGGCGGCTCGTTCGAGGTCTGGGGCGCACGCCGCGGCGACATGGCGCGCGCGGTGATGTACATGGCGATCCGCTACGAGGGCGGCCAGCACCCGACCACCGCCCAGCGCGAACCCGACCTCGAGCTCACCGACAACCGCAGCCTGATCGTCAGCACCAGCTCGCTGGAAGCGCCGGCCTACATGGGCCTGCTGTCGACCCTGGTCGAGTGGCACCTGGCCGACCCGCCGGATGCGGCGGAGCGCGCGCGCAACGAGGTCGTGTTCGCCTACCAGGGCAACCGCAACCCGTTCATCGACCACCCGGAGTGGGGCACGACGGCGCTGTTCACTTCGACCACGCCCGGCACCTGCGAACTGGCGACGCCGACGCCCACGCCGCCGCGCAACCCGCGCATCCGTGACCCGCGCGAGCGCGTGACGGCTCCGGCACCGGCGCTGGCACCGGCATCGGCACCGGCCCGCAGCAGCAGCGCGGCCAAGGCCAGGCTCCTGCGCTGAGTCGGGGTCAGGGCGATTGAAGAGGGGGCGCCGGGGAACCGGCGCCCTTTTCTTTTGGCTCTTCTCGCACGCGAGGCATACGCCGGGTGCAGCGTCGCGGCGCTTCGACGCATGGCCTGCTGCCGCTCATGTCCCCCGGTGCCGGCCCGGAGGGCCGTCACCTCCTCCTTGACTTCCCGTCAGCAGGCCACGCGCCAAAGCGGTGTGGCTTTGCCCGCGCTCCGCCCAACGGCAAGGGCGGGCGTTTGCTTCTCCAGACCGCGACAAGGGTCGGGCCTGCCGCGGATGCAGGGGGGATGACCAGAGCCGGCCATGGATGGCCGGCGGCCGGATGATGGGAGCAGGACGCGGAGACATCCGGCTGGGCATCCTCCCTGCATCCGCGGCAGGCAGCGCGCGCCTGCTCGAGGCACCCGCTGCAACGAAAAGCGTGGGCGCAAGACCTGTCCCATGCGAGGCGGACAGGCGCCAGACCAACTCGCTCGGCTACCCTAGCGGGCCGCCTCCACCTCGCCGCACCGCCTTGAACCTGCAGTCCTTCATCCGTCGCGGCACCCTCGCGCTCCGCACAGCGCTGTTCCTGCGCAAGGAGCCGGCGGACCGGACGTGGCGCCTGCCCGGCCTGTCTGTGATCGCGGCCCTGCTGCTGGCGTCACCGGCCGCGCTGGCCATCGACATGGACGACCTGCTGCCGGTGGACGAGGCCTTCGTGCTGCGCGCCGAGGCCACGGGGCCGGATCGCATCGAGCTCAGCTGGGCGATCGCCGACGGCTACTACCTGTATCGCCACCGCATGGGCGCGGAGCCGGTGGATGGCGGTTTCCGCGCCGCGCCGGCGGGCCTGCAGCTGCCGGCCGGCAAGCGGCACACCGACGAGTTCTTCGGCGCGGTCGAGACCTACCGGGGTCGCGTCGAAGCCGTCCTGCCCGGCACCGCCACCGGCCCGGTCACCCGGCTCAAGGTCCGCTACCAGGGCTGTGCCGACCTCGGCATCTGCTATCCGCCGCAGACCCGCACGATCACGGTCGCCCTGCCGGCACCGACGGCCGGCACCCCGCCCGGCCGTGGCCAGCCGGATGCCGGCTTCTCGGCGCTCGGCCAGTCGCTGGGCAGTGGGCCGCGCCCGCTCGCCCTGCCCGGCGCGGCCGGCGCGATGCCGCTGCCCGAGGACCAGGCCTTCGCGTTCGAGGCCATCGCCGACGGCGGCAACACCATCCTGATGCGCCTGACGCCGGCGCCGGGCTACTACATCTACCGCGACCAGAGCCGCTTCCAGCTCGAGGCCGAGGGCATCCGTGCCGGCGCGCCGCGCTGGCCGCGCGGCACGGCCCACCGCGACGAATACTTCGGCGACGTGGTGGTGTATTTCGACGGCGTGGACGTGCCGCTGCCGCTGCTGCGCAGCCACGCGGAGCCGCGCCAGGCCACGCTGAGCGCCACCTTCCAGGGCTGCCAGGCCGACGGCATCTGCTATCCGCCGATGACGCGCCGCGTGCGCGTCGCCCTGCCGGCGGGCACGGTGACGCCGCAGGCCGACGTTGCCGGGCCGGGCGTGCCGGCGACGCCGGCCGGCCCGGGCGCCCCGGGCGCGACCGCAGCGGCGTCCGCCGACGCCACCCGTGCCAGCGGATCCACCGTCGGTTCCGACGGGCTGCCCGTTGACGCCGCAACGGCGGGCGCCGCCGAAGCCGACGGCGCGGTTGCCGGCCTGGAAGCCGGCCGCGCCGCGCGCGATGCCAGCGCCACTGCCGGCACCGCTGTGGGCACCGCGACCGCGGGCACCGCGACCGCCGGCCCGGGCGCAACCGCCGACAACGCCGCCCGCAGCACGCCCCCGGCCAGCGGTGCCGGCGGACTGGCCCTGGCCCTGCTGCTGGCGCTTGGCGGCGGCGTGCTCCTGAACGTCATGCCCTGCGTGCTGCCCATCCTGTCACTCAAGGTGCTGGGCCTGGCGCAGGGCGGCGGTGGCCGCGCCCACGCGCGCCGCCATGCACTCTGGTACACCGCGGGCGTCGTCACCGCCTTCGCCGTCGTGGGCCTGGCGGTGCTGGCGCTGCGCGCGGCCGGCCAGGCGCTGGGCTGGGGCTTCCAGCTGCAGCAGCCCGGCTTCGTCGCCGCGCTGGTGCTGCTGATGGCGGCGGTGGGCCTCAGCCTGTCGGGCGTCTTCAGCATTGGCGGCAGCGCCAACCTCGGCCAGGGCCTCGCGTCGCGGACCGGCCCGGTCGGCGATTTCTTCACCGGCGTTCTGGCCTGCGTCGTCGCCAGCCCCTGCATCGCGCCCTTCATGGGCGGCGCCCTGGCGTACGCCTTCACCGCGACCCCGGCGGTGGCGGTCCTGGTGTTCCTGGCACTGGGTCTGGGGCTGGCCCTGCCCTTCCTGCTGGTGGGCTTCGTGCCCGGGCTGGCCGAGCGCCTCCCGCGCCCCGGCGCCTGGATGGACACGCTCAAGCAGGTCATGGCCTTCCCCATGTACCTGACCGCGATCTGGCTGGCCTGGGTGCTGGGTCGCCAGCGCGGCGTGGACGCCATGGCCCTGGTTGCCGCCGGCGTGGCGGTGATGGCGCTGGCGCTGTGGTGGCTCGAGCGCGCGCGCATGCGCGGCGGCTGGCTGCGGCGCCTGCCGGCGGTGGCCCTGCTCGCGGTGGCGCTGTCGTCGGCCTGGCTGGCCGGTCGCCTGCCCGCACCCGCGTCGCCGGCGGCGGCGGTCGCGGCCGACGGCGCCACAGTCGCGTATTCGGCGGCGCGGCTGCAGGCGCTGCGCGACGCCGGGACCCCGGTCTTCGTGAACATGACCGCCGACTGGTGCGTGACCTGCAAGGCCAACGAGCGCACGACGCTGTCCAGCGACGCCTTCCGCGACGCGCTGCAGCGCACCGGCGCGGTCTACATGGTGGGCGACTGGACCAATGTCGACCCTGGGATCAGCGCCTTCCTCGAGCAGCATCGCGCCGTCGGCGTGCCGCTGTACGTGGTCTACCCGCGCGGCGGCGGCGGCGGCGAGGTCCTGCCCGCCGTGCTCGACCGCGACGTGGCGGTCGCCGCGCTCGAACGGGCGGCGCGCTGATGGGCACGCGGACGATCCTGCTGGTGGCGCTGGTGGCGGGCGTGCTCGGCGTGGTCGCCGGCCTGGCGGTGAATGGGCCGGGACCGCTGCTGCGCACCGAACTCGGCCAGCGCGCGGTCCAGCAGGCGATGGGCGCGGTCGCGCCACCGACGCCCGACGGCCTGGCCGTGGCCACGCGCGGCGGGCCGGTACCCGCGATCACCCTTCCCGACCTGGCCGGCACGCCGCGCACCCTGCCCGCTGACTTCGGCGGCCGCCCGCTGCTGGTCAACCTCTGGGCCAGCTGGTGCGGTCCCTGCATCGAGGAAATGCCCGAACTCGACCGCTACGCCGCCGCCCAGGGCACGTCGGGCGTCCAGGTGATCGGGATCGCGCTCGATGACCAAGCATCGGTCGACGCCTTCCTCGAGCGCATCCCGGTGCGCTATCCGATCGTGCTCGACGCCCCGGGGCCGCGCGACGCCGGGGTCCAGCTGGGCAATCCGCGTGGGGTGCTGCCCTATACCGTGCTGGTCTCGGCCGACGGTCGCCTGCTCAAGCAGCGGATCGGTCCCTTCACCCACGGCGAGCTCGACGCGTGGGCGCGCATCGACGAGTGATTCAAACGACCGATTAAAACTGCGCTTTGTCGCAGAAGTTCGGCGATCTGGACAGCAACGGCGGCTTGGCGCAGACTGGCCGCCGTTTTTACGCCGGGCACCGCGCCGCACTGAATGGACCGGATCCTCGTCCTCCACGGCCCCAATCTCAACCTGCTCGGCAGCCGCGAGCCGGAGATCTATGGCCGTGACACGCTGGCTGCGATCGACGCGACCCTGCTCGCACGGATCGAGGCCGCGGGCTTGGCGTTCGAGAGCCTGCAGTCGAACGCCGAGCACGTGCTGGTCGACCGCATCCAGGCGGCGGCCGGCGATGGCACCCGCTTCGTGCTGTTCAACCCCGCCGCCTTCACCCACACCTCGGTGGCCCTGCGCGATGCGCTGGCCGCGGTCGCGGTTCCGTTCATCGAGGTGCACCTGTCCAATCCGCACGCCCGCGAGCCCTTCCGCCGCCAGAGCTATTTCAGCGACCTGGCGGTCGGCGTGGTCGCGGGCTTCGGCGCCGCGAGCTATTTCCTTGCCCTGGACGCCGCCCTGGCCCGCCTTGCGCCGGCGTCCTGATCCGTCCCCGTATCCCCATCCCGTATCCATCGCCGGCGTCCGCGCCCGGCACTACCCGAGAGGCCCGCATGGACCTGAGAAAAATCAAGAAGCTGATCGACCTGCTCGAGGACTCCAACCTCGCCGAGATCGAGATCAAGGAGGGCGAGGAATCGGTCCGCCTGGCGCGCACGCCGCGCACCGGCTACGGCCCGGTGCAGCCGTCGCCGCACTACGCGCCCCCCGCCGAAGCGGTCATGCCGATGCAGTCCCCCGTCCAGGCCGCCACCGGCGGCGCGCGCCCGGCCGAGCCCAGCGGCCCGTCGCTGCCCGACGGCCACGTGGTGCGCTCGCCGATGGTCGGCACCTTCTACGCCTCGCCGGCGCCGGACAAGCCGCCCTTCGTCACCGTCGGCCAGACCGTCAACGCCGGTGACACGCTGGCCATCGTCGAGGCGATGAAGATGTTCAACCCGATCGAGGCCGACGTCGGCGGCACGGTGCTGGCGATCGTCGGCGAGAGCGGGCAGCCGGTCGAGTTCGACCAGCCGCTGTTCGTGATCGGCTGAGGCCGCCGGCATGCTCGACAAGGTCGTCATCGCCAACCGCGGCGAGATCGCGCTGCGCATCCTGCGCGCCTGCCATGCGCTGGGCATCCGCACGGTGGCGGTGCACTCCACCGTGGACCGCAACCTCAAGCACGTGGCCATGGCCGACGAGTCGGTCTGCATCGGCCCCGCGCCGTCGCCGCAGAGCTACCTCGACATGGCCAGCATCATCGCCGCGGCCGAGGTCACCGACGCGCAGGCGATCCACCCCGGCTACGGCTTCCTGGCCGAGAACGCCGACTTCGCCGAGCGCGTGGAGCAGTCGGGCTTCGTCTTCATCGGCCCCAAGGCCGACACCATCCGCATGATGGGCGACAAGGTGGAGGCGATCCGCGCGATGAAGGAGGCCGGCGTGCCCTGCGTGCCCGGCTCCGGCGGCCCGCTGGGCGACGACCCGGCCGAGAACGTCCGCGTTGCGCGCGAGATCGGCTATCCGGTGATCGTCAAGGCGTCGGGCGGCGGCGGCGGCCGCGGCATGCGCGTGGTGCAGACCGAGGCGGCGCTGGTGAACGCCATCGCGACCACCAAGCAGGAGGCCAAGGCGGCCTTCGGCAACGACATGGTCTACATGGAGAAGTTCCTCGAGAACCCGCGCCACATCGAGATCCAGGTGCTGGCCGATGGCCAGGGCCAGGCCATCCACCTCGGCGAGCGCGACTGCTCGATGCAGCGCCGCCACCAGAAGGTGGTGGAGGAAGCGCCCGCGCCCGGCATCACCGACGCCATGCGCGAGGAGATCGGCCGCGTCTGCGTCGAGGCCTGCCTGCGCATCGGCTACCGCGGCGCCGGCACCTTCGAGTTCCTGTTCGAGGACGGGCGCTTCTACTTCATCGAGATGAACACCCGCATCCAGGTCGAGCACCCGGTCACCGAGATGGTCACCGGCATCGACCTGATCCGCGAGCAGCTGATGATCGCCGCCGGGCGCCCGCTGTCGATCCGCCAGGAAGACGTGGTGATGCGCGGACATGCCATCGAATGCCGGATCAACGCCGAGGATCCCGACAGCTTCCTGCCCTGCCCGGGCCGGATCCAGCACTTCCACGCTCCCGGCGGCCCGGGCGTGCGCGTCGACAGCCATGTCTACGAGGGCTACACCGTCCCGGCCAACTACGACTCGATGATCGGCAAGCTGATCGTCCACGGGGCCGACCGCGAGCAGGCGATCTGCCGCATGCGCGTCGCGCTGTCGGAGATGGTCATCGACGGCATCCGCACCAACATCCCGCTGCAGCAGCGCATCCTCGCCGACACCGGCTTCGAGGAAGGCGGGCGCAACATCCACTACCTGGAAAAGCGCCTGGCCGAGCGCAAGGAGAAGTCGCTCTCCCTGCTGTGAGCCGGGCCGGGCGCCCGCTCTTCCGCCGGCGGCACGATGTGGCAGCGCATCACGGCCGCCGGCCGGCCCTCGCATATGCTCGGGACACGCCGGGCACGGGGGCCGGTCCAACGACCATGGGAGAGAGGATCGATGCGTTATCGCAGGAACAGGCTCGCGACCGTCGTAGTGGGCGGCCTTCTGGTGACGGCTGCGGCCGGGATCACCTTTGCACAGCCGCGCACCGCGGCCCCGGCGCCGAAAGGAGCGACCAGCGCCGCCAGCAGCGTGGAGCGGCCATGGAGCGTGGGCGGCGGCGACATCGCCATCCGCTGGAACCATGACCTCGCCGGCGACCTCGGGCTGCGCATCGCGCCGGGCTCGGTCCACGGCCAGCGCGCGACCGACGGCTCGGAGCGGTTTTCCCTCCAGGACAGCCGCCGTCTGCAGTTCCTGGTGACCAACGGCTATGCCCGCGAGATGGCCGGCGGTGCGCTGCAGGCACGCGGTGGCTACGCGATCCAGTTCAAGGGCGGCAGCATCGACCTCGACGGCTTCCGCCTGGTCCCGCGCCGGGTGAAGCCGGGCATGGAGCCCGAATTCGACCTCGTCGACGCGCAGGGCGTGGCCTGGTTCCACGTCGACCATGTGATGCACGAACTGCTCGACGACCCGCCGTCGCTGACCATCGGCTCGTCGGACATCCGCATCAGCGAGCGCCTGGCCCAGCGCCTGGGCGCCCCGCATGCCGCCGGCATGGCCATCGCCGAGCTGCAGCTCGACGCGGCGGTGCTGGCGCGCGGCAGCGGGGACCTGCAGCCGCAGGCCAACTACATCACGTGGCACGGCCAGGCGGCGCCCAACGGCGGCACCTACCAGAACGACATCTTCATGCTCAGCACGTTCACCCAGTTCTCGCGCTGCCAGGGCTGCACGGGCAACGCCGGAAGCGGCACGATGGTGATCACGCCGTCGGCGACGCTGAAGAACAACGTCAACGAGGGCAGCATCACCGCCACCGTGCCCGGCGACCCGCTCGGCACCAGCACCGCGCTGTGGACCGCCACCATCCCCTGGTACCAGAAGTTCACTGCGCCCTCGCCGCCATACAACAACGACCAGCATCCCTACCTGATCTGGAACATGTACCGCACCAACCCCGACGGCAGCCTCGAGCAGATCGGCCGCTCGGGGGTGAAGCACGCCTACCTGACCACCAACGGCAGTTGCCTGGACAGCGGCGACCACCACGGCCACGCACTGGGCCGCGGCTGCACCGATACCTATTCGGTCGGCAACAACGACTACACCCAGGGCATGACCTCGCGCGACGAGATCCTGCCGTCGTCCGGGCTGTGGGGCCGCTGCGGCTCGGTGTTCGACACCAACTGCGACGGGGTGATGAACAACTCGCCGGGCGACAGCTACAGCTACCGCATGCTGGTCAACGAAGCCCAGGTCTCGCCCACCGCCAACCCCGGCGCGGGCTGGCTGTTCGAGTCCTGGTACGTGGCGCGCGCCGACATCAACATCTACAACTCGATGTCGACCCGGGTGACGACGCCCGGCTGGACGGGCAGCACCTGGAACATCGCCTCCAGCAGCGAGCGCCTGGGCTCGGCGATCGACCGCTGGTTCGACGTCGCGCCGCCGCTGCCCAACCCGCGCAATCCGCACATGAATCCCAACAAGGAACGCCGGCTCATCACCGAGCTGGTGGACGGCGGCGCACGCGCCAAGCTGGCGGTGAAGGCGCGCCGGCTGGTGGGCGGCGGCTGGGAGTACCACTACGCGCTGATGAACTTCGAGTTCGCGTTCGCGATGACCGAAGGCGCATCACCCAACCTGCGCATCACCTCCACGCAGGGCTTCGACGCGTTCGCGCTCGCGACCGCCTCGGGCGCCAGCATCACCTCGACCACGTTCCGCGACGGCGACCTGCAGTCCGGCAACGACTGGGACTTCGTGGCCGGCGCGGACAGCGTCGAGTGGAGCGCCGGCAGCGCCGGCCGCACGCTCGGCTGGGGCGAGCTGTACTCGTTCACGGTGCGCTCGTCCAAGGCGCCGGTGGCCGGTACCGCCACCCTGCGTGCCGACGGCAGCGGGCGTGGCACCGCCTTCGAGGTGGCGACCCTGGTCCCGGGCGCCTGACCCACGACGCCGGCCCGGGACATCCCCGGGCCGGCGCGTGACGCGCTGCCGGTACCATGCAGGCCTCCCCGGCCGACCGACACGCGATGCCCTTCCTCGAACTTACCCTGCACTGCCGCGAATCCGAGCAGCCCCGCTACGAGAACGCGCTCGACGACGTCGGCGCGCTGGCGGTGACCATGCTCGACGCCGACGCCGGCACCCGCAACGAAGACGCGATCCTGGAGCCCGGCGTGGGCGAGACGCCGCTGTGGGCCTCGATCACCCTGACCGCGCTGTTTCCGCACGACGCCGACGCCCTGCTGCTGCTCGCCGCGCTGGAGAGCTTCGATCCCGGGCTGGACTGGGGCCGCGCCTCCTTCCGCAAGGTCGAGGACCAGGACTGGGAGCGGGCCTGGATGGACCAGTACGTGCCGCTGCGCTTCGGCCGGCGGACCTGGATCGTGCCCTGGAACCGCGACCTGCCGGCCGACACCGGCGCCGATGCGGCCGTGGTGCGGCTGGACCCGGGGCTGGCCTTCGGATCGGGCACCCACCCCACGACCGCCCTGTGCCTGCGCTGGCTCGACGGCCTCGCCGGCGACGGCATGCTCGACGGCGTGCGCGTGCTCGATTTCGGCTGCGGCAGCGGCATCCTCGCGCTGGCCGCGCTCAAGCTCGGCGCCGCACACGCCACCGGCATCGACAACGACCCGCAGGCCCTGCAGGCCACGGCCGACAATGCCCAGCGCAACGGCGTCGACGCGCGGATGGCGGTGCACGCGCCCGGTGACGCCCCGGCCGGTACGTGGCCGGTGGTGGTGGCGAACATCCTCGCCGCCGCGCTCGACACGCTGGCGGACACCATCGCCGGATGCGTGGCGCCGGGCGGACGGCTCGCGCTCTCGGGCATCCTCGACGGGCAGCAGGCGCCGCTGCTTGCGCGCTATGGCGAGTGGTTCGAGCAACTGCGGGTCGAGGTCGATGGTGACTGGGTTCGCATTGACGGCATCCGCCGCGGCTGAGCGCTGCCGCGCGCGCGCGGCGCGTGCTTGAATAGCCGCCATGTTCGTCAACTGCCCGTTCTGCCGCGGACTGGTCGCCACCGACCCGGTGACCGACCTGCCGCCCGAACGCTGCCCGCGCTGCGCGGCGCAGCTGCGCGGGGCGCCCGGGGCGGCCCTGCGCGAGCCCGCCGACGACGCCCGCAGCGGCGTGGCCGCGGCGATGGCCGAAGCGTTCGGCAACCTGGATGACGCGGTCGACGGCGGCGGTGCCGCCGATCCCGCCGCGGACCGCGCCGCGCAGCCGGCGATCTCGATCGCGAACCTGCTGCAGGACACGCCCGCACCCGTGATCGTGGTGGCAGAACCTGCCACCGTGGACCCGGCCAGCAGGGACTCTGTCGTTGCGGACCCTGCCAATGCGGACCCTGCCCTCGCAGGCTCAACAACTGCGGCCGTGGCGCCTGCGGCCCTTGCATCACATGCGGACGGCTCTGACGGGGCGGGCAGTTCGCCCGTCGGGCCGCCGGCGACGGAACCGGTCGCGTCGGCCCCTGCCGCTCGGTCGGTGTCGGTGCCAGAGGCACCTCCGGTGCATGGAGAGACTCCGGCGCACACCCCGACGGCGCCGACGACAGCAACGGCAACGACGGGGACCGCCCCGCGCCCGCGCCGCACGGCGCCGAGCTTCGCCCGTGGCCGCACGCCGGGCTCTGCCGATGCGCCGGCCGGCCGCCGCGGGTGGCTGCCCGCCGCGATCACCGCGCTGGCCCTGCTGCTCGGCCTGCAGTGGCTACTCGCCGACCGCGCGCGCCTGGCCGCCGATCCGGGCTGGCGGCCGCTGGTCGCTGGTGCCTGCAGCGTGCTGCGCTGCAGCCTGCCGCCCTGGCGCGAGCCGGCCGCGTTCGCCCTGCTCGAGCGGGACGTGCGTCCGCATCCCGGAACGCCGGGTGCACTGCGCATCGTCGCGAGCTTCCGCAACCAGGCCGCCTGGGCCCAGCCCTGGCCCGAGGTCGTGCTGACGCTGTCGGACATCGACGGCCGGCCACTGGGCGCGCGCGCCTTCCTGCCCGCCGAATACCTCGGCGGCGAGCCGCCCGCCGCGCTGCTGGAGAGCGGCGAAGGCGCGGTGATCCGCATGGACGTGCTGGAGCCCGCACCGGGCGCGGTCGGCTTTTCCTTCGACTTCCGCTGAGGCCCGGCCGATGGCAGCGGCGAGGCGGTCGCGCTAGACTCGGTCGCCTTCGCGCGCCAGGCGCGAGCAGGTCCAGGGGTCCGATTGAACGCCGCCGACACCAACGAGCCGCAGCCCCGCGGCACGCAGCGGGCGCCGCTGCGTGAGCACGTGGCCACCGCCGTGCGCCGCTACATCCGCGACCTGGACGGCTGCGATGCGGAAAACCTCTACCTGATCGCGCTGCGCGAGCTCGAGATCCCGCTGTTCGTCGAAGTGCTGAACCACTGCGAAGGCAACCAGAGCCGTGCCGCGGCCATGCTCGGCATCCACCGCGCGACCCTGCGCCGCAAGCTGCGCGACTACGACATCGTCTGATCCGGCCGCCCGGGCGGTCCGCCCCCGCGCCGTATAATCGCGGTTTCCCCGCTGCCTTTCCCACGCAATGACCACCGATCGCCTGCCCCTGCGCCGGGCCCTGCTGTCCGTGTCCGACAAGACCGGACTGGTTGAACTCGCCCGCGTCCTCGCCGCGCGCGGCGTGGAGCTGCTGTCCACCGGTGGCACCGCGCGCGCCCTGCGCGAGGCCGGGCTCGCGGTGCGCGACGTGGCCGACGCCACGGGCTTCCCCGAGATGATGGACGGCCGGGTCAAGACCCTGCACCCGGTGGTGCACGGCGGACTCCTCGGTCGCGCCGGCATCGACGAGGCGGTGATGGCCGAGCACGGCATCGGCGCCATCGACCTGCTGGTGCTGAACCTGTATCCCTTCGAATCGGTGACCGCGAAGGCCGGCTGCAGCCTGGCCGAGGCGGTCGAGAACATCGACATCGGCGGGCCGGCGATGCTGCGCTCGGCGGCGAAGAACTTCGCCCGCGTGGCCGTGGCGACCGATCCCGCGCAGTACGCCGGCATCGTCGACGAACTGGGCGCCCACGACGGCACGCTGTCGGCCGCCACACGCTTCGCGCTGTCGGTGGCCGCGTTCAACCGCGTGGCGCAGTACGACGCCGCGATCGGCAACTACCTGTCGGCGATCGGCGACGCGTCGGCCGCGGTGCCCGTGCGCGGCGACTATCCGGCGCAGGTCAACGCCAGTTTCGTCAAGGTGATGGACCTGCGTTACGGCGAGAACCCGCACCAGTCCGGCGCCTTCTACCGCGACCTGTACCCGGTGCCGGGGACGCTGGCGACCTTCACCCAGCTGCAGGGCAAGGAGCTGTCGTACAACAACCTCGCCGACGCCGATTCGGCCTGGGAGTGTGTGCGCCAGTTCGACGCTCCGGCCTGCGTGATCGTCAAGCACGCCAACCCCTGCGGCGTCGCCACCGCGGCCGATGGCGGCGCGGCCTACGAGCGCGCCTTCGCCACCGACCCGACCTCGGCCTTCGGCGGCATCATCGCCTTCAACGTGCCGGTGGACGCTGCGACCGCCAAGTCGATCCTCGACCGCCAGTTCGTCGAGGTGCTGATCGCGCCGGGTTACGCGCCCGATGCGCTGGCGTACTGCGCGAAGAAGGCCAACGTGCGCGTGCTGCGGATCCCGCCGGGCGAGGGCCGCAACCTGTTCGACAGCAAGCGCATCGGCTCGGGCCTGCTGATGCAGGCGGCCGACAACCGTGGGATGACCACCGGAGAGCTGAAGCAGGTGTCGGAGCGCGCGCCAAGCGCGGCCGAGCTGCGCGACCTGCTGTTCGCCTGGCGGGTGGCGAAGTACGTCAAGTCGAACGCCATCGTGTACGCGAAGGACAACGCCACGGTCGGCGTCGGCGCCGGGCAGATGAGCCGGGTGTATTCGGCGCGGATCGCCGGCATCAAGGCGGCCGACGCGGGGCTGGTGGTCGAGGGCTCGGTGATGGCGTCGGACGCGTTCTTTCCGTTCCGCGACGGGCTGGACGCGGCGGCCGAAGCCGGCATCCGCGCGGTGATCCAGCCGGGCGGTTCGATGCGCGACGCGGAAGTGATCGCGGCCGCGGACGAACACGACATCGCCATGGTGTTCACCGGCATCCGGCATTTCCGGCATTGAGGCGGAGCGGACGATGAAAGTGCTGGTCGTGGGTTCGGGTGGGCGCGAGCATGCGCTGGCGTGGAAGCTGGCGCAGTCGCCGCGTGTCGACGAGGTGCTGGTCGCGCCGGGCAATGCCGGCACGGCGGTCGAGGCGAGTTGCCGCAACGTGGCCACCGCGGCGACCGACATCGAGGGCCTGCTGGCGCTGGCGCGCGGCGAGGGCGTGGCGTTCACCGTGGTCGGGCCCGAGGCGCCCCTGGTGGCCGGCATCGTCGACCGCTTCCGCGCCGCCGGCCTGCGGATCTTCGGACCGACGGCGGCGGCCGCTCAGCTCGAGGGCAGCAAGGCTTACGCCAAGGCCTTCCTCGCCCGCCACCGCATCCCGACCGCGCACTACGCGGTGTTCACCGAGCTGGAACCCGCGCTGGCGCACGTGCGCGCACATGGCGCGCCGATCGTGGTCAAGGCCGACGGCCTCGCCGCCGGCAAGGGCGTCGTGGTGGCGATGACGATGGACGAGGCCGAGGCCGCGCTCCACGACATGCTCGCCGGCAACGCCTTCGGCGAGGCGGGCGCGCGCGTGGTGGTCGAGGAATTCCTCGACGGCGAGGAAGCCAGCTTCATCGCCATGGTCGACGGCCGCACCGCGCTGCCGATGGCCACCAGCCAGGACCACAAGCGCGTGGGCGACGGCGACACCGGTCCCAACACCGGCGGCATGGGTGCCTATTCGCCGGCGCCGGTGGTCACGCCCGACGTGCATGCGCGGATCATGCGCGAGGTGATCGAGCCGACCGTCGCCGGCATGGCCGCCGACGGCGCGCCCTTCACCGGCTTCCTGTACGCGGGGCTGATGATCGACGCCGACGGCGCGCCCAAAGTCATCGAGTTCAACGTGCGCTTCGGCGATCCGGAGACGCAGCCGGTGATGATGCGCCTGCGCTCGGACTTCGCTGCGCTGGTCGAAGCCGGCATCGATGGCACGCTCGACGCCGCGGTGGCCGACTGGGATCCGCGGCCCGCGCTGGGCGTGGTGATGGCGGCCGAAGGCTACCCGGCGACCCCGCGCCTGGGCGACCCGATCAACAGCCTCGACGTGCCGCCGCTCGCCGACACCAAGGCCTTCCACGCCGGCACCCGCCTCGACGGCGAACATGCCGTCACCGCCGGCGGCCGCGTGCTCTGCGTCTGCGCCCTGGGCGACAGCGTGGCCGACGCGCAGCAGCGCGCCTATGCCGAGGTCGCCGGCATTTCCTGGCCCGGCGAGTTCCACCGCCACGACATCGGCTGGCGGGCGATCGCGCGCGAACGCGGCTGAGCCGCGGCGCCGCGCCTGCACTCAGAGCAGGCGCGGCAGGTCGGGCAGCTCGTTCTCGTCGGGGTCACCGGGCGCCTGCGGGAAGTGGCGCGCCAGGAGCTCCGACACGGCTTCGACGCCGGCGATCGCGGCCGCCTCGGGCTCACCCGCCTGCAGCCGCGCCTCCATCAGCCGGCACGCGACCGCCCACTCGGCGTCCGCGACCAGCCCGTCCAGGCCACGGTCGGCGACGATCTCGATGCGGTGGTCAACCAGGAGGAGATAGACCAGCACGCCGTTGTTGGCCTGCGTATCCCATACCCGCAGTTCGGAAAACACCTCGTCCGCGCGTTCCCGCGCCGTCAGGCCGCGCAGCGCGCGCCACGCCGGCAATGCAGGCTCCACCGCGAAGCAGACCTCGCCTCGGTGGCGCCGTTCGCCTTCGGCCACCGCTCCCGCGATCCGCTGCAGGCGACCAGCAGGGAACAGGCGACCCGGTGACGGCGCGAAGAGGTGCCGGAAGAGACGCGCCACGCCCGCCATCACCAGCTCCCCGAGGCGCCACCGCCTCCGCTCATGCCGCCACCGCCGGACCAGCCACCGCCGCCGAAGCCGCCACCACCACCGCCGAATCCCCCGCCGCCCCAGCCACCGCCTCCAAACCCGCCCCAGCCACCGTGGCGCACGTAGCGACCGCCGGAGGTGCGCGACAGCCCGTAAAGGAACCCGAACACGGCCGCGGCGCCGCCAAGGCCGAGGGCCGCCGAGACCAGCCAGGCCACGCCGCCGGCCGCGCCGCCGGTGAACAGCCCGCGCAGCGCGGCCGGTGCGCGCCCGAACACGCCGCGCACCAGGGTCGCGGCCACGAAGGCCGCGAACAGCGCACCCAGCCAGTTGCCGCCGCCCGCGGGCGCGGGGCCGCGATGGTCGGCGATCGGTTCGGGCAGCGGCTCGCCCTCGATCAGCCGCACCAGCACGGCGGTGCCGTCGACCAGTCCGCCGCCGTAGTCGCCGGCGCGGAACTTAGGCGCCATGTATTCCTGGATGATGCGCCCGGCGGTGATGTCGGGAATCGCGCCTTCGAGGCCGTAGCCGGGCTGGATGCGCACGCGCCGGTCGTCGCGCGCGACCAGCACCAGCACGGCGTCGTCGACGCCTTCGCGGCCGATGCGCCAGGCGTCGAAGACCCGCTGCGCGTACTGCTCGATGGTCTCGGGCCGCGTGCTCGCGACCACCAGCACCTGCAGCTGGCTGCCCTTGCTCCGCTGCAGGTCCAGCGCCTGCCGCTCCAGCTGCGCGCGCCGGGCCGGCTCCAGCGTGCCGGTGGTGTCGACCACCGGCGAATCCAGCGGCGGGATCGCGGCCAGCGGCTGGGCATGCGCGGGAGCCCATGCCAGGCAGGCGAGCAGGAGCGCCAGCAGCAGGGCCGGCAGTCCGACCGACGCCGTGGCTCGCGCCGTGGCCACCGCGGCCGGCCGTCAGCCGGCCGGCTGCGGCTGCGGGGCCGTCGCGGCAGGATCGGGCCCACCGAAGTCGACCGCCGGCGCCTCCTGGATCGCGCGTTCGTTCTCGACGCTGAAGTTCGGCCGCGGGCCGTAGCCGAACATCTTCGCGATCAGGTTCTGCGGGAACGAGCGCACATAGATGTTGTAGTCCTGCACCAGCTGGATGTAGCGGCCGCGTGCGACGGCGATGCGGTTCTCGGTGCCTTCCAGCTGGGTCTGCAGGTCGAGGAAGCCGCGGTCGGCCTTGAGGTTGGGATAGTTCTCCACCACCACCATCAGCCGCGACAGCGCGCTCGACAGCTCGCCCTGGGCCTGCTGGAACTGCTCCAGCGAGGCGGGATCGCCGGCATCGACGTTGATCTCGCCGACTTTCGCGCGGGCCTCGGTCACCGCCGTCAGCACCTGTTGCTCGTGCGCCGCATAGCCCTTGACCGTGCTGACGAGGTTCGGGACCAGGTCGGCGCGGCGCTTGTACTGGTTGAGCACTTCGGACCAGCCGGCGTTGACGGCCTCGTCCTTCTGCTGGATCTGGTTGTAGCCGCAGCCGCTGAGCATCAGGGCGAGCACGAGCAGGACGAGATGGCGCATGGACGGGCTCCGAGGGGTGGACGCGCGCATTCCAGCACCGGCCGGCGCAAGGCGCAATGAAGGCAGGCCGCACCGCCGCGGGCCGGTTGCCGGCGTCTGCTAGGCTCGCCACGCATCCACGGGGACCGGCATGGCGTACTCACAGTTCCAGCTGCTGCGCGAGCGGCGCTTCCTGCCCTATTTCGCCGTGCAGGCGCTGGGCGCCTTCAACGACAACGTCTACCGCCAGGCGATCATCGGCCTGCTGTTCTACCTGGGCGTCGACAGCGGGCAGCGCACGCTCTACACCAACCTCGCGCCGGCCTTGTTCATCCTGCCCTACTTCCTGTTTTCGGCGATCGCCGGGCAGTTCGCGGAGAAGCTGGAGAAGCAGCGGCTGATCGTGATCACCACGGCGATGGAGATCGGGATCATGACGCTCGCCGGCATCGGCTTCCTGCTCGGCAACATGCCGCTGCTGCTGGTGGCGCTGTTCGCGACCGGCATGCAGTCGACGCTGTTCGGGCCGGTCAAGTATTCGATCCTGCCCGCGGTGCTCAAACCCGAGGAGCTCACCGGCGGCAACGGCCTGGTCGAGATGGGGACGTCGCTGTCGATCCTCGCCGGCATGATCTACGGCGGCCTGGTGTTCCAGGTCGCGGGCAGCTGGGGCGCGGAAGCGGCCGCGGCCTCGGTGATCGCGCTGGCCGTCACCGGCAACCTGGTGGCGCGCCTGGTCCCGCGCGTCGACGCCGGCGCGCCGGAGCTCCAGGTCAACTGGAACCCGGTGCCGGAATCGGTCCGGATCTGGACGCTCACCCGGCGCACGCCGGCGGTGCGCAACGCGATCCTCGGCGTGTCCTGGTTCTGGTTCGTGGGCACGGTGCTGACCGCGCAGCTGCCCAACTATGCCGAGCTGCACCTGGGCGCCGCCGAGCGTTCGACCAGCCTCTACATCTTCGGCCTGGCGCTGTTCTCGGTCGGCGTGGGCACGGGCTCGCTGCTGTGCGAGAAGCTCTCGGCGCGCACGGTGGAAATCGGGCTGGTGCCGCTGGGGGCGCTCGGCATCAGCGCCTTCATGCTCGACCTCTATTTCGCGCGCAGCGGGCTCGCACCGCAGGCCGGCCTCGACATCGCCGGATTCCTGGCCGCCGACAACGGCTGGCGCATCGCCATCGACCTCACCGGCATCGGCTTCTCCTGCGGCCTGTTCATCGTGCCGCTGTTCGCGCTGATCCAGAGCCGCACGCCGAAGCAGGAAATGGCGCGGGTGTTTGCCGGGCTCAACATCCAGAACGCGGCCTTCATCGTCGCCGCGGCGGTGACCGGGCTGGCCCTGCAGCAGGTGCTGGGCTGGAGCATCCCGCAGGTGTTCCTGGCGGTGGCGATCGCCAACCTGCTGGTCGCGACCTGGATCTTCACCATCGTGCCCGAGTTCGCGATGCGCTTCGTCAGCTGGCTGCTGGTGCGCACGCTGTACCGGCTGGAACTGCACGGCATCGAGCGCCACGTGCCCGACGAGGGCCCGGCGCTCCTGGTCTGCAACCACGTCAGCTACATGGACGCGCTGGTGCTGGCGGCGAGCATCCCGCGGCCGGTGCGCTTCGTCATGTACTACCGGATCTTCCAGATCCCGGTGATGCGCTGGATCTTCAGGGCGGCCGGCGCGATTCCGATCGCGAGCCCGAAGGAAGACCGGGCGATGATGGAGCGCGCCTTCGACGCCATCGACGCGGCGCTGGCCGAGGGCGAGCTGGTGCTGATCTTTCCCGAGGGGCGACTGACCCGCGACGGCGCGATCGCGCCGTTCAAATCCGGCGTCGAACGCATCCTCGCGCGCCGGCCGGTGCCGGTGGTGCCGATGGCGCTGCGCAACATGTGGAGCAGCATGTGGAGCCGACGCAGCGCGGCCGCCGCCAGCGGGCAGATGGCCCGCATGCGCCTGCCGCGCCGCTTCCGCGCCCACGTGGCGGTGATGGCCGAGGCACCGGTTCCCGGTGCCGCCGCCGACGCCGCGATGCTGGAGGCACGGGTGCGCGCCCTGCGCGGCGACAACCCCTGACCCTCCGACACCCTTCTGTAGGAGCGGCTACAGCCGCGATCGCCGCCCCGCCCCGAGCCCTGATCGCGGCTGTAGCCGCTCCTACAGGAACGTCAGTTGACCCAGCCGGCCACGACGAACAGCGCCAGCACCGCCAGCCAGGCCAGCAGCACGCGCCAGACCAGGGACATGGCGTCGCGCAGCGCCTGGACCAGGGGCAGGTCGAGTGCTTCGGCCACCCCCGGAGGCTCCGGCAGCGTCGCGTCCGCATCGCCGGGCGCGATGCCGAAGCCGCCCATCGCCGCAACGGCGGCCACGTCGCTCATCGACCCGGCGGGCTGCGCGGCAGCCGGGGCATGGGCGGCGAGGTCGCCTGCCTCCTCGTCCAGCTCCCAGCGCACGCTGGCGCGGCCCACGGCCGCCAGCATGTCGGTCCCGGCGCGCAGGGCGGCGCCGCCGGCGCCCTTCCAGGCCGAGACCACCACGTCGAAGTTGCCGACGAGCGCCAGCGACAGCGCCATCAGCTGCGCCACCGGCCAGTCGAGGACCGCCAGCAGCCGCCGGGCGCCAGCGACGGTGCCCGTGGGCAGGTAAAGGGCGGGCTCGTCCTCGGCGGCGTAGGCCACCAGGCGGTAGAGGAGCGCGCCGACCGCGCCCAGCACCACGAACCAGAACAGCACGCCGAACCAGCGCCTGAGCGCCGCGACGAAGACCCGACCGACCTCGTCGCGGGTGTGGCCTGCGCCGGTCGCGGCCGCCGGGCGCAGCCGGGCGAGCGCTTCGCCGCGCGACGCCGCATCCGGCGCGTCGACCACCGCCTGGACGTCGACGTCGAGATCGCGTGGACCCCAGGCGTAGAACACCGCGGCCACGCCGAACACCAGCGCCGGCAGGCCGAAGGCGACGCCATCCAGCAGCCACTGCACAAAGCCGACCACCAGCACCACCGGCACCAGCGCCAGCGCCAGGCCCCAACCGCCACGCCAGAAGCCATCGTCGCGGAACCGCCGCCCGAGCCAGTCGAGCAGCGCGCGGAACCAGCCGTAGTCGCGCAGGGCCGCCGCCAGGGACGGCGCCATGTGGCCGAGGACCAGGGCCACCACCACCGCGAAGAGGGTCGAGAACATGCGCCGATTCTAGCGCCGGCGGCCGCGGGCCACGCGCGCGGTCAGGCCCGGGCGTGCCAGCGCTCGATCAGCCAGCGCGAGATCGAGATGGTCGGCGACAGCAGCAGGCCGTCGGGATCGGTCTCGCCGCGCAGCGCGGCCCCGACCTCGTCGCGCGAGAACCAGCGCGCATCCTCCAGCTCGTCGCTGGGGCAGTACGGCACGTCGGGCGCGGCCTCGGCCTCGAAGCCCAGCATCAGTGAAGACGGAAACGGCCAGGGCTGCGACCCCAGGTAGCCGCAGCCGAGCACGCGCACCGAGGACTCCTCGAAGACCTCGCGCACCACGGTCTGCTCGAGCGATTCGCCCGGCTCGACGAAGCCCGCCAGCACCGAATAGCGCCGAGGCGCCCAGCCCGGGCCGCGGCCCAGCAGCAGGCGCTCGCCGTCGCTGACCGCGACGATCACCACCGGGTCGGTGCGCGGGTAATGCTCGAGGTCGCAGGCGGCGCAGTGGCCGAGCCAGCCGGCGCGGCGGAACGCCAGCGCGCCGCCGCAGGCGCCGCAGAACCGGTGCCGCGCACGCCAGTGCAGCACCGCCCGCGCCTGGGCGAAGGCGGTGGCCTCGAAGTCGGGCCAGGTCGCCGCGGCGCTGCGCAGGTCGATGCGGGCGGCCGCGGCCTCGTCCGTCGCGGCGGTATCGGCTGCGTCGGCGGTGCCGGCGGGGCCATCCGCCAACGCTTCCTCGCGCAGCGCGAACCAGCCTTCCTCGCCGCGCAGCCCGAGGAACAGCGCGTCACCTGGACCTTCGGCCAGCTCCGCCGCAGGCGGTGCCAGCAGCGCGCCGGCGGTGGTCGCGCGCGCGCGGCCTTCGGCATCGATCACCAGCGCGCGGCCGCCGGCCCACAGCCGGGCCAGCGCGGCGCTGTCGTCACGGAGGTTCTCGGCGCGGTCCAACGGCGCCTCGACGAAGGCGTACGGCGCCACGCGCCGCAGGGTCATGCGGTGAAGCTGCTGCCGCAGCCGCAGGTCGACTTCGCGTTGGGATTGCGGATGGTGAACTGCGCGCCGTGCAGGCTCTCGACGTAATCGACCGAGGCGCCCATCAGGTACTGCAGGCTGAGCGGGTCGACCAGCAGCGTCATGCCGTCGGTGGCGACCGCCAGGTCGTCCTCGCCCTGCTCCTCGTCGAACTCGAAGCCGTACTGGAAGCCCGAGCAGCCGCCGCCCTGGATGTAGACGCGCAGCTTGAGCGCGGCATTGCCCTCGCCGGCGATCAGCTCGCGCACCTTGGCTGCCGCCGCGGTGGTGAATTCAAGCGGACGATCCAGGCTCTGGTAGCCCGGCGCGGACAGATCGATGGTGGTGCTCATGCCATCAGGATGGAGGCTGCCGCCCCGGGCTTCAAGCGTCCGGCGCGGAACGTGGCGTCGCCGACGTCGCCTCGGCCCAGGTGAACGACTGCTCCACGGCCGGCCCGCGCGGCGGCGCCAGGCGCACGATCACGCGCAGCGGCTTGAAGCCGTCGGGCAGGATCAGGTCGCCTTCGACCTGCTGGAAGTACTTGAACGAGTAGTCGATGCCCGGCGCATCGCCGGTCTGCCGCAGGTCGTTCCAGTCCAGGCGCTCCAGGCTGTCGTTGCGCGAGCCCTCGACCTCGACGCTCAGGCGGCCGCTGCTCACCGCCGCCCGGTTCAGGGTCTGGGTCAGGGTGGCGGTGAAATGCCAGGCGCCCTCGCCCTGCGACTGCAGGCGCAGGCCGTGCACGGTCAGGCCGCGGCGCTGGCTGGTGCTGCCGACCAGGCGCTCGTAGAAGGCGACGTCGGCACGCAGCGCCGAGATCTCCTCGTCGCGCTCGGCCAGCATCAGCTGCAGGTCGCGGTTGGCTTCGCGGCTGACCTGGTCGGAGCGGGTCAGCGTGGCCACGTCCTGGCGCAGTCCGTCGAGCTCGGCGCGCAGCGGACCTTCGTCGCTGGCGCCCGCGTCGTTGGCGACCGTCCACGCGCCCCAGATGCCGAAGAGCAGGCAGGCGGCCAGCACGGCCATCAGGACCAGGTGCAGGCGCGGGTGCGGATGCTCGGGAGGTGGCGAGTCGGGCATCCCGGCATGGTAACTCCGGATCCCCGGCGCGTGGACCACGCCCGCGTGCCTATACTCCGCGCCAGTGCCATCCCACGGAGCGCCGCCATGTCCGAAGCCCATCTGTTCGCGGCCGGCGTGCTGCTGGCCTGGCTGGCCGGCATCCGGGTCTACCTGACGGTCTTCGGCGTCGGCCTGGCCGGCGCGATGGGCTGGCTCGAGCTGCCCTCCGCCCTCGAGGTCACCGCATCGCCCTGGGTGATGGGCATCTCCGGCGTGCTGGCCCTGGTGGAATTCTTCACCGACAAGATCCCCGGCGTCGATTCCGGCTGGGACTTCCTGCAGACCCTGGCCCGCGTACCCGCCGGCGCCTTCCTGGCCGCGGCGGCGCTCTCGCCCGACGGCGACCTCTCGGCCGGCATGCTCGCCACCGGCGCCGGCGTCGCGCTGGGCAGCCACGCGCTCAAGGCCGGCAGCCGGGTGCTGATCAACGCCTCGCCCGAACCGCTCAGCAACTGGAGCGCCTCGGTCACCGAGGACGTCGCCGCGGTCGGCCTGCTGGCACTCGCCCTGGCCAATCCGCTGCTGGCGCTGGGCATCGCGCTGACCCTGAGCCTGCTGCTGGCGCTGGCCCTCTGGTGGGTCTGGCGCCGGCTGTTCCGGCGGCGGCCGGCCATGCCGGCACGCTGACCGGCCGCCCCCGCGACCATCGCGCGATCCGCTCGCGGTTTCTTGTAGGCTTGTCCGTTCGGGGGGCGGCGCACGCGCCGGGCCTCCGTATTGCCCAGACGGAGAAGTCCCGCAGTGAGCGCAGCACCCGGATCGCGGACCGCAGTGGACATGGGGACGGCCGTGCCGACGCCCGTCCGTCCCGCGCGGGCCGAGTTCCCGCCCGCGCACTACTGGCGGCGCTGGTCGGCCGACGCCGGCCCTCCGGAACCCGTGCGCAGCGATCTCCCGCCCGCCGAGCCGCCGCCGCCACCCGTGACTCCGCCAGTGGCGGCCGACGGGACGACCGAGGCGCCCTATCGCGTGCTGGTGGTCGAGGACGACCTCAGCCAGGCGCTGTTTGCCGAAAGCGTGCTCTGCGGCGCCGGCATGCAGGCCGCCGTGGTCTCGGTGGCCAGCGAGGTGATGGGTTCGCTGGAGACGTTCCGCCCGGACCTGGTGCTGATGGACCTGCACATGCCGGGCATGGACGGCGTCGAACTCACCCACCTGATCCGCGACCACGCCGCGCACGGGCACGTGCCGATCGTCTTCCTCACCGGCGATCCGGATCCCGAGCGCCAGTTCGAAGCGCTGGAGACCGGCGCCGACGACTTCCTCACCAAGCCGGTGCGGCCACGCCACCTGATCGCCGCAGTGCAGAGCCGCGTGCGCCGCGCGCGCACGCTGGCCAGCGAGCGCAGCGGCGGCGGACGGCATCCGGTCACCGGGCTGTACACCCGCTCGCACATGCTGCAGCGGCTGAACGCGATGATTCCCGGAGACGGCCGCGGCGCCCTGTACATGGTCGAGGTGGCCGGCATCGGCGTGCTGCGCGACCGCTACGGCTACACCGGTCTCGAGCAGCTGCTCACCGATGCCGCGGCGCGCGTGGGCGAAGCCGCCACCGGCAACGCGGTGTCGCGCCTGAGCGACGGCATCTACCTCGTGCACGCGGCCGAGGTCGATGCCGCGCAGCTGCCGGAAAGCGCGCGCGCGCTGCGCGACGCACTGGGACGCGCGGGCTTCAGCGTCAACGAGGAGGCGGTGCGCCTGCGCGCCTTCGTCGGCTACACCTCGCTGGCGCATGGCTACGGCGACGCCAGCAGCGCGCTGGGCGCGGCCGAGCGCGCGCTGCGCGAGGCCCGCACCCAGCCGACCGCCGTCGCCGGCTACCAGCCGCCGCGCCAGCGCGACCATGACCAGGCCATGGCCGAAGCCGTGCGCCAGGCGCTGGCCGAGAACCGCTTCCAGCTCAGCTTCCAGCCGGTGGTCGCGGTGGCCGGCGGCGAAGAGGCCCAGTTCCAGACCCTGCTGCGCATGCGCCAGGCCGACGGCACCCTGCTGGCCGCGGCGGACTTCCTGCCCGCCGCCGACGCCGCCGACCTGATGCACGACATCGACCTGCGCGTGCTCGAGCTGGCGGTGACCGTGCTGCACCAGCGCGCCGACGCCGGCAAGCCGGTGCGCCTGTTCGTCTCGCAGTCGGCGCGCAGCCTGGCGCGCGACAGCCACGCCGAGCACGTGCTCGGCATGCTGTCGGCCTATGGCGTCGAGGGCGGGCGCATCGTGATCGACGTGCGCCAGGACGAGGCCCTGATCCATGCCCTGGCCCTGCGCGAGTTCTGCGATGCGATGGTGCCTGCCGGCGTGCAGCTGTGCCTGGGCCAGTACCAGTCGGGACGCGAGGCGGATGCGCTGCTGGGCCAGCTGCCGCTGGGCTTCGTGCGCCTGTCACCACGCTATTCGCAGAAGCTCGACGATCCGGCCGTGCGCGATGAAATGCGCCAGGCGATCGATCGCGCGCACCGCCTGGGCCTGTGCGTGATCGGCCAGCACGTGGAGGATCCGCAGGCGGCCGCCACGCTGTGGATGAGCGGCGTCGACTTCATCCAGGGCAACCTGGTGCAGCACGTCGCGGGCGAAATGGACTTCGACTTCCACCACTCGGTGCTCTGACCATGACCACACGCGGACGCCCCACGGCCCTCATGATGCGCTGGCTTGCGCTCGGCGCCGCGGCAGGCGCCGCGCTGACCCTGGTGCTGGACGTGATGGGGATGGAAGGCCCCTGGCAGCACGCCGCGCTGGTGCTGGTGCTGCTGGCGCTGTTCGCGGTGATCGCGCTCCACGTCGGGCTGCACCGGCGCGACCAGCAGATCGAGGAAGCCGACGAGCGCGCGCGTCGCGACGAGGGGGTGATGGAGCAGCTGCAGGCGCAGATCGAGCAGCATACCCAGCTCGAGCAACAGCTGCGCCAGGCCAAGCAGGCCGCGGAATCGGCGGTGATGGCCAAGGGCGAGTTCCTGGCCACGATGAGCCACGAGATCCGCACGCCGCTCAACGGCATCGTGCCGATGCTCGACCTGCTGATGCACGCGCGCCTGGCCTCCGACCACGCCGAGCTGGTGCGCACGGCCTACACCTCGTCGCAGCAGATGCTGCGCATCGTCGACGACATCCTCGACTACTCGAAGCTCGAGGCCGACCGCCTCGAGCTCGAGACCACCAGCTTCAACCTGCGCGAGCTGCTCGACGGCGTGCTGCAGCTGCTGGAGCGCCCGGCGCAGGGCAAGGGCCTGCGCATGAACCTGACCGTCGACCCGGCAGTGCGCCTGGCGGTGCGCGGCGACCCGGTGCGCCTGCGCCAGGTGCTGGGCAACCTGGTCTCGAATGCGGTCAAGTTCACCGAGCGCGGTTCGGTGTCGGTGTCGGTGCGCCGGATCGGCGAGACCGCGGCCCAGCACCAGCTGCGCTTCGAGGTCCGCGACACCGGCATCGGCATCGCCGCGACGTCGCAGCCGCGCCTGTTCCAGGCCTTCAGCCAGGCCGACGCCTCGACCACCCGCCTCTACGGCGGCACCGGGCTGGGGCTCGCCATCTCCAAGCGCATCGTCGACCTGATGGGCGGACGCATCGGCGTCGACTCCGAGCCCGGCCACGGCGCGACCTTCTGGTTCGAGGTGCCGCTGCTGAAGGCCGCCGGGGACATGCAGAACACGGTCGAGGACAGCACCTCGCGCGGCCGCCTGCTCCTGCTCAGCGCGGACCCGCGCCTGCGCCTTCGCCTGTCGATGCTGCTGCCGAACTGGGGCCTCCGCGTGAGCTCGGTCGAGACCACGCAGGAAGCCCTCGACCGGCTGCGCACCGCCGCCAACCAGGGCGCGCCCTGGGCCTACTCCCTCGTGCTGGCGGACCTCGCCGGCATGCGCAGCACCGCGGTGGCCCTGCACCGAAACCTCGGCCGACAGGCCGTCTACGGCGACCTCAAGCTCGTCTGCCTGTACGGAGACGACCCGGTCCCCGAAGAGCTCCAGCGCAGCGTCACGCTTCTCAGCCGGCAGGCCCCCGATGCCGATCTCCGCGCCGCCCTCCTCGGAGGGAATTCCGCGCCGACACCGGATCCCAGGGAGCTCGCCACCATGGCCGCCATCCGTCCCGCCCCAAGCTCGACAGCCCCCGTGCGCGCCGCGCGCGTGCTGCTGGTCGAGGACAACCCCGTGAACCTGATGGTGGGCCAGCGCCTGCTGTCGGTGCTGGGCATCACCTGCGACACCGCCAGCAACGGCGAAGCGGCCGTGCTGCGCATGGAGGCCTCGCGCTACGACATCGTGCTGATGGACTGCCAGATGCCGGTGATGGACGGCTACACGGCGACCCGCCGGTGGCGCGAGATGGAAGCCGCCGACGACGACGGCCGCCACGTGCCGATCATCGCCATGACCGCGAACGCCATGGCCGGCGACCGCCAGAAGTGCCTCGACGCCGGCATGGACGACTACCTCGCCAAGCCGGTGACCCGCAGCGAGCTCGAGCGTACGCTCGCGCGCTGGTGGAACGCCGAGACCGCCGCGGCCGCGGCGCAGCGCGAGTCCTACGAGGTCGATCCGCTGACCGGTGACATGATCGGCCCTGCGGCGGACGCGGACCTGGCGGTGGAATTCGTCGACGGGCTCCCGCTTCCGCAGGAGCCGGACGTCGCGGACGTGTCCGCCTGGAGCGACCTTTCGACGGAGTCCGCGCCGGCCCCGGTGACCGTGCCTCTAGCGGCGTCGTCGGCCCCCGTGGCCGTGCCTGTTCCGGCCGCGTCGACGACGGCGTCACCGCCTGTCGCCGATCCGGGGATCGCACCGCCCCCGGCCGCCCCCGCGGTGCCGCCGCAGGTGCTGCCGCCGGTGCTCGACCACGAGATACTCGACGAGCTGCGCGCGATGCTCGGCGGCGACCTGGACCACCTGGTCGATGTCTTCCTGACGGATACGCCGCGCCTGATCGCCGCGCTCGAGCAGGCGGCCACCGGTCCGGACTACGACGCGCTGCGCGATGCCGCGCACTCGCTGAAGTCCTCCAGCGCGAACCTCGGCGCGCTGTCGCTGTCGGCGGCCGCCAAGCGCGTGGAGCTTGGCGCACGCGAACGGCTTCTGGAGCGTCCCGCCGTGGCGGTGGCCCTGGTGGCCAACGAGTTCAACCGCGCGCGCGCGGCGCTCAAAGCGGCGAGTCCGGCCCAGGCCTGAGCGGCCCACGGGCCCGGAACGCGGACAGGCCCGCCGAAGCGGGCCTGTCCGGGTGCAGCGGGCGCGTGGCTCAGCTGCCCATCTTGGACTGCAGGTAGTTCTGCTCGCCGACGCGGTTGATCAGGTCGAGCTGGGTCTCGATCCAGTCGACGTGCTCTTCCTCGGAATCGAGGATGTCCTTG
The DNA here is from genome assembly GCF_016457215.1 of Luteimonas sp. MC1895. Lineage (NCBI taxonomy): Bacteria > Pseudomonadati > Pseudomonadota > Gammaproteobacteria > Lysobacterales > Lysobacteraceae > Luteimonas > Luteimonas sp. MC1895. The sequence goes on along the minus strand of NZ_JAEMDY010000001.1, from coordinate 910,341 downwards.
AACAGCCGGCCGCTGGTGTAGTCCTTGACGCCGTCGCAGTACTCGATCGCCTCGCGCAGCAGCGGCAGGCCGTCGAGTTCGAGCGAGAGGTCGCATTCGAGGATCTCGCGCGGCGACTCGCCCACGCGCAGCTTGCCCAGGGCCTGGAAGTTCGGCAGTCCCTCGAGGAACAGGATGCGGTCCGCCAGCTGGTCGGCGTGCTTCATCTCGTCGATCGATTCCTCGTACTCGTGCTTGGCGAGGTCTTCGAGGCCCCAGTTCTTCAGCATCTTGGCGTGCAGGAAGTACTGGTTGATCGCGGTCAGCTCGTTGTAGAGCGCCTTGTTGAGGAACTCGATGACCTTGGGGTCGCCCTTCATGGGATGCCTCCGGCTGGAATGGGGATGCCGGGACTGTATCGCCTGCGCCCATGTCGTGCCGGAACGCGAATCGTGATCATCCGCAGTCCGGTTGATGGTGGCCGCTCAGACGGCCTGGATCATGCCCGACTGGATCATGCCCGACTGGATCAGGCCGACTGGATCAGCCCGACTGGATCAGGCCGACTGGATCATGCCCGACTGGATCAGGCGGCCTCGGCCAGCGGAAGTTCGCGCAGGACCCGGCGGGCGCCGGCCTCGGCGTCGAGCAGGGCCGCGGCCGTGCCGACACAGCTGCCGCAGCTGGCGCCGCAGCCGGTGCGCATCGTGAGCTCGGCCATGCTGGCGCAGCCGGCGGCTGCCGCCTGGCGGATCTCGTGGTCGGTCACACCGTTGCAGATACAGACGTACACGGCATTGCTCGCGGAACCGGGGACGGGGCCATTGTCCGCGCACATGAGAATGATTGTCAATGCTGAGTGAGGATCAGTCGCATCAGTTGGAGTCGCCCGTCGAGCGGCGGATGCCGGCCGGCCCCCGGGTGCCGCCCCGCGCGCGCTCGGCGGCGCCGCCCGGCCCGGGTCGGCCGCGGCTGCGCTGGGTTTCCAGGCCGATGGTCGGCACCGCGGCCGCGCCGGCCACCTGCCGCGCGAACGGCGCCAGGTGCTGCAGCGCGCGCACGTAGACCCCGCGCTTGAAGGTGACCACGTGCTCCAGCGGGTACCAGAAATCCACCCAGCGCCAGTGGTCGAACTCCGGCTTGTGGGTCAGGTCCAGGCGCAGGTCGGCATCGGCGCCGGTGAAGCGCAGCAGATACCAGACCTGCTTCTGTCCGATGCAGACCAGGCGGTCGTTGCGGCGCACGGCCCGCGCGGGCAGCCGGTAGCGCAGCCAGCCCGGCGTGACCCCGAGGACGTCGACGTGCGCCGGCGTCAGCCCGGTCTCCTCGCGAAGCTCGCGGTACATCGCCTCGAGCGGCGTCTCGTCCGAGTTCATCCCGCCCTGCGGGAACTGCCAGCCGTCGCGACGCACCCGCCGCGCCCAGAACACCCGGCCGTCGGGGTGCATCAACACGATGCCCACGTTGGGGCGATAGCCGTCCGGATCGATCACGATGCGGACTCCTGAGTCTTTCGACGCCTGTGGCGTCACTGCGATCGACTCTGCCACGCGGCGCCGGGGGGGACAAGCCGAGGCCGGGGATTTGACGGCGACCGGTCGCCGGGTAGACAATTGCTGGCTCGACGCGCCCTGCGCGCGAGTCCATGGCTATGTAGCTCAGCTGGTTAGAGCACAGCACTCATAATGCTGGGGTCGGTGGTTCGAGTCCACCCATAGCCACCAGAATCACGAGCCGGATCAACGGCTTGCATGATCAGAGCCCGCGTCCGCCGCGGGCTTTTCCGTTTCCGAGCCCAGGCACGACTCAGCGCGCCAGCAGCCTCCGCGTCCAGTCCAGCAGCACCAGCGGCAGCCGCTCCGGCGTCGCGAGCACGGCATAGCCGTCCTGGCCGAAGACCTTGGGCAGGTAGCCGGGGGCCTGCAGGTCGACGGTCAGGCAGAAGGGAAAGATGCCCTGCAACCGGGCCTCGGTCACCGATTGCCGCATGTCCTCGACCCCGAAGCGCCCGTCGTAGCGGTCGGCGTCGTTGGGCTTGCCGTCGGACAACATCAGCAGCAGGCGATGCTCGGCGGGCTGGCGCATCAGCAGTGCCGTCGCGTGGCGGATCGCGGCGCCGGCACGCGTGTAGCGTTCCGGCTCCAGGCCGGCGATGCGCAGTGCGACCTCCTGGCCGTAGGCCTCGTCGAAGGCCTTCAGCATGCGCAGGGTCACCCCGTGCGGGCCTTCGCCGGAAAAGGCCATGACCGAGAACGGTTCGCCCAGGCCCTGCAGGGCCATGCACACCAGCAGCAGCGCTTCGCGTTCGACGTCGATCACGCGCCGGCCGCTGCCGATGAAGCCGTCGGTGGAGCCGCTGGCATCCACCAGCAGCGAGACCGCGATGCTGCGCCGGCCGGGGCGGCGGGCCTCGTACAGGCCTTCGCGCAGGAAGCCGCCGGCGCGCAGGTCGGCACGGCCTTCGACGCAGGCATCGATGTCCACGTCCTCGCCGTCGCTCTGCCTGCGCAGGCGCACGCGCTCCGGCCGCAGGGCCTCGAACTGGCGACGGATGCCGTCGAGGTGCGAGCGATGGCGGGCCAGCGTCGCGTCGACCCAGCCCGGATCACCGGGCACCGGCGGCATCATGCGCACGGTGGTCCCGTGCTCGATGTAGGACGCGCTCGCGTGGTCCCACTCGGGATAGCGGGAGCGGGTGCCGCCGGCGTCGGGGTCGTCGAAGTCGATCTTCGCGCGGCTGGCGGGCGGGTCGTCGGAGAGCAGCACTTCGCGCGGCGGATCGGGCGCGGCGACCATCCGCGTGGACGCCAGCTCCGACAGCATGTCGCCGTACTCGTCGGCGCTGGTCTCGTCGTCGCGGTCGACCGGGCGCTGCAACCCGAAGGGGTCCTCGGCGACCTCGTGCGGGGCGTCCTGCTGGATCATCCATACGCCGGGTTCGCCGCCCTTGTCCTCGTCCGCGGTCGCTTCGCGTTCCTCGGGGCGCCGCTCCATCCGCGCGCTGCGGACGGGCCCCGGGTCGTCCGCGTCGTGCCCGGGGGCCCGGCCATCGACCATCCGGGCCATGGCGCCCGCCGAACGCAGTTCGCCCGTCCACCAGTCGCGGTACAGCGGCATGGGGCCCAGCCGTCGCACGTCGGCGGCGTCAAGGGCCCACTCCCGGAGCAGCATCTCGGCCTGGCCGAGCGGATCATCGCCTCCGCAGGAAGCGGTGACAGGCGGGGTGCCAGGCGCGGTGCCGACAGGGCCCAGAGGGCCGACCGGCTCGCCCGCGCCCGGATCACCCGGATCGACCAGCTCGCACACCTCGCCCGGCTCGCCTTCGAGGATGCTCCGCACCAGTCGCTCCAGCGGCTGCCTCGCCGGGGCGAACGCGGCGAGCGGCGGGCGCGCCGCCAGCGCCAATCGGCGGAGCCGCCGCAGTGCCGGCAGCAGGCCAGGGAACCCGCGAGCGACCGCCGCTTCGGCGGCCTGCGCCTCGAGCACCAGCGCGGTGTCGCGCAGGAGCGGATTGCCCTGCCCTGCAATCACCTGCACGTGGCCACGCAGGGCGCGGCAGGCCTGCTGCATCGCCATCGCGCGGTAGAGCTCCGAGGCTTCACCCATGTCGCAGGTGCCCAGATGGGCCGGCAGCCACAGGGTATCCCCGCTCGTGGCCGGCACGGCCTGGCGATGGCGCGGATGGGCGCGGTGGTGGAACAGGCGGTGCAGCACGGTCGGCCGCGCCGGCGGCAGCGCCACGCGGATCGGCAGGCTGGTGCCGAACGCGGCCGACACCAGCAGGTCCAGGCGCCGGACCAGCGACGCGAGCGCGACCGGCGCATCGGGTTCGCGCGCGTAGTGGCGCCGCCAGGTGTCGCGAATGAACACCGTCGCGTGCCGCGCCACGTCGACGACGACATCCTCGGCCTCGGCCACGTCGGCGGCCGCCTAGGGGAACATCGCGTCGACGAGTTCGCGCATCGCGCCGAGCAGGGTCGGGTCGTCGCTGAGCGGCGCGACCACCGCCGCGTTGCAGGCCTCGCGCAGGCCGATGCCACTGGCCACCAGGCGCCCGGCGGCGATCAGCAGGCGCGTGCTCGGCACTTCCGCCAGGCCGCGGTCGCGCAGCGCGCGCAGGCGGCCAGCCAGCTCGACCAGCGCCATTGCCGTGCCGCCGTCCACGCCGCTTTCGTTGCCGACGATCGCGGCTTCCGCCGGCGCCTCGGGAAAGCCCAGCTCGATCGCGACGAAGCGCTGCCGCGTGCTCGGCTTGAGGTCCTTGAGCATGCGCTGGTAGCCGGGGTTGTAGGACACCACCAGCTGGAAACCCGGCGCCGCCTCCAGCGTCTCGCCGGTGCGGTCGATCGGCAGGATGCGCCGGTAGTCGGTGAGCGGATGCAGGACGACGATGGTGTCCTGTCGCGCCTCGACCACTTCGTCGAGGTAGCAGATCGCGCCCTCGCGTACGGCGCGGGTCAGCGGACCGTCCTGCCAGACGGTGTCGTCGTGGCGGATCAGGAAGCGGCCGATCAGGTCGCTGGCGGTGAGGTCGTCATGGCAGGCGACAGTGATCAGCGGCCGCCCGAGCCGCCAGGCCATGTGTTCGACGAAGCGGGTCTTGCCGCAGCCGGTGGGGCCCTTGAGCATGACCGCCAGCCCGCCGGCGTGGCACTGCTCGACGATGCCGACCTCGTTGCCGGTGGGCAGGTAGTACGGGCCGGCATCGGCCGGCCCCGCGTGCTCGAGCACCGGTCAGCGTTCCTGTGCGACCCGCAGCCCGGCGTCGCCATCGTCCGCGACCACGTCGAAGCGCGGCCGGTAGCGGAAGAAGTCGTAGATGAACATCGCCACGCCCGTGGCGAAGATCGTCGCGGTCAGGATCAGCATCAGGAAGTGCACCTGGATCTTGAGCTGGGCGTCGAGATAGCCCATGCCCATGATGCGCTCGAGATAGACCTGGGCGATGCCGGCGGTGCCGAACGACAGCGTCATGCCGAACATGCCCGTGACCTGCAGCCAGAACGCCCAGTAGCCGAGCGGCGAGTATCTGTCCTGCGGGCGGTTGGTCAGCCCCGGCAGGGCGTAGGTGATCATCGCCATCACGATCATCGCGTAGGCGCCGTAGAAGGCCGAGTGCGCGTGCATCGCGGTGACCAGGGTGCCGTGCGTCCACTTGTTGACGCTGGGCCAGGTGTGGGCGAGGCCCAGCAGGCCGGCGCCGAACAGCGCGAAGATCGCGCTGCCGATGGTCCAGTGCAGGGCCAGGCTGTTGGGATGCTTCACGCCGCCCCGCCGCATCGCCGCATAGGCATAGATCGCCATCGCGGCCAGCGCCAGCGGCTCCAGCGCGCTGAAGAAGCCGCCGATCGGCAGCCAGATATGCGGCACGCCCACCCAGTAGTAATGATGCGCGGTGCCGAGGATGCCGGCGAAGAACACCAGGCCCACGATCACGTACAGCCACTTCTCCATCACCTCGCGATCGATGCCGGACAGGCGGATCAGCAGGTAGGCGAGGAAGCCGGCCATGATCATCATCCACACGCCCTCGACCCACAGGTGGATCGTCCACCAGCGGTAGAAGATCGACACCGTGTAGTTCTCGTAGTGCAGCAGCGCGGGGATGTACAGCACCGCCGACAGCGCGAGCCCGCCCAGCAGCACGCCCTCGGTGGTCGTGAACCGCCCGGACCGCTTGATGGTCATGCCGATGTTGTAGAGGAACATCAGCATGCAGATCACGATCACGATCTTGTGCGGCAGCGGCTGCTCGAGCAGCTTGTTGCCGGTGCCGTAGCGGAACAGGTAGCCGATGACCGCGGTGACGCCCATCACCGTCCACAGGCCGAGCTGCCAGTAGGCGAGCTTCGTGCTGTACAGCTCGGTGCGCGACTCGTCCGGCACCATCCAGTAGGTGGCGCCCATGAAGCCCGTCAGCACCCAGACGATCAGCAGGTTGGTGTGGATCGTCTTGGTGACGTCGAACGGCAGGATGTACAGCAGCGGGTCCGGCCCGAGGTACTTCGCGGCCGACAGCAGCCCGAACACGATCTGCAGCCCGAACAGCACCATGGCCACGGCGAAGTACCAGTAGGCCACTGATTGGGACTTGTAACGCATGGAAGATCTCCCGGTGCCGGCGCAGGACGCCGCCAGTCTTATTTCATCGATCCAAGGAAGGCCACGAGCTGGTCGACCTGCTCTGCGGTCAGGCTGTCCGCATAGGTGTTGGGCATGAACGAGGTGCCTTCCGCCGAGAACATGGCGCCCGGCACCAGGTGTGCGCTCGGGTTCACGATCGACTCGCGGATGTAGCCTTCGACGTCGGTCGCGCTGCCGGTGTAGTCCGGGGATGCGAGCGTCTGCGCCGCGCGCTCGGCCATGCCGGCCATCGACGGACCGGCCAGCTGCACGCCCGGCTGCAGCGAGTGGCAGGCGGTGCAGACCGGCACCGCGGTTGCGAACAGGTGTTCGCCGATGGCGCGGGGATCACTGTCGGCCCGCACCGGCCTGACGTCCTGCGCCGCGGCCTGCCCCGTGCCCTGCGCGGCCACGTTGACGGTTCCGCCGGCCACCAGGATGGGACGCGGCGGCCAGCCCTGGTTGTCGACCTTCGACACCCAGTCGAGGAACTTGACCAGGTTCTCGATCTCGATCTCGCTGAGGTCCTGCGTCGGCATCAGCCGGCGATGGCGCTGCTCGTCGTAGAACTGCGACGGATCGCGCATATAGGCCTTGAGGTAGGCCTCGCCGCGGTGCTGCGCGATCTTGGTCAGGTCGGGCGCGTAGTAGGCGCCTTCGCCGAACAGGGTGTGGCAGTTGATGCAGTTGTACTTGTGCCAGACATCCTTGCCGTGGGTGATTTCCGGCGTGATGTCCGCTGCATTGGTGAGGTCGTCGAAGCGCGTGTGGCTGTACAGGGTCAGGCCGAGGAATGCCACGGCGGCGAGGCCTGTTGCGACGATGGCGAAGATCCGGGACTGCCGCTTGTTCATGGGACCTTCCTCAGACGGCGATCGAGGGCCAGTAGGAAATCGCGGTGTAGGCGGCGTAGACCACGGCGACCGCCATCAGCAGAAGGACGAACGATCCCACCCAGCGCACGGCTGTCATCAGGCTTGTCGCGTTCATTCGATGCTCCCCGGACTGGCTTTCAGGCGGTTCCGTTGCCGGGCCACTGTGTCACCCCTCGGGCCCGCGTGCAAACCGGGGGCAAGACCGGTTGCGCGGCAGCGTCACGCCCCCGGCGGTACCGCCGCAGCGCGCGCCTGGTTGCGTTCGTCCGAAACCACTTCGCCGTCCACCAGGGTGATCGTGCGGTCGCAGCTCTCGGACAGGCGCGGATCGTGGGTCACTACCAGCACGGCGCAGCCGAACTGCGCGTTGAACCGGCGCAGCAGTTCGAACACATCGGCCGCGGTCCTGGTGTCGAGGTTGCCGGTGGGTTCGTCGGCCAGCAGCAGCGACGGCTTCGTGACCAGCGCGCGCGCGATCGCCACGCGCTGCTGCTGGCCACCCGACAGCTGGTCGGGACGGCGGTCAGTGAACTTCTCCAGGCCGACGTCGGCCAGCAGGCCGCGCGCGGCTTCGAGGATCTCGGGCGTGGGCCTGCCGTGCGCCACCATCCACGGCATCAGCACGTTCTCGAGCGCAGTGAACGCGCCGATCAGGTGGTGGAACTGGAAGACGAAGCCGATGTGCCGGCCACGCAGCGCGGTGCGGCCTTCGTCATCCATGTCGCGGGTCGGCGTGCCGCGCAGGTAAAGCTCGCCGTCGGTGGGCGAATCCAGCAGGCCGATGAGGTTGAGCAGGGTGCTCTTGCCGGAACCCGACGGGCCGACCAGGGCCGCGAAGTCGGCGCGGTCCAGGCACAGGTCGATGCCGTGCAGCACCTCGACCTCGTTGGGCTGGCCGATGTTGTAGGACTTGCGCAGGCCCTCGAGGCGCAGGACGTCATTGGGCTCAGCCACGGATCGCCTCCACCGGGTCGAGTCGCGAGGCACGTGACGCGGGCACAAGCGCCGCTCCGATGCCCGACAGCGTGGCCAGCGCCATCGCCGCCGGCACCAGCGCCGGCGGCATCGGGATCTCGAACAGCCCGGGGCCCAGGTTGTTGAAGGCCCACACCAGGCCCCAGCCCGCGAGCGCGCCGAGCAGCGCACCCGCCAGTCCCAGCACCGCGCCCTGGACCAGGAAGACCAGCAGCATCTGCCGGCGCCGCGTGCCCATCGCGCGCAGGATGCCGATCTCGCGCGTGCGCTGGGCCACGCTCACCGCGAGCACGCTGGCGATGCCCAGGGCCACCGACAGCGCCACGAAGACGCTGATCATGCGCGTGGACATGCTTTGGGAGCTCAGCGCGTTCATCAGCTGGGCATTGGTGTCCATCCAGCTTTCGGCCTTCAGCCCGGTGAGGCCGGCCACCCGCGTGGCGATGCGGTCGGCGCCGAACAGGTCCTGCACGGTCATGTCGATCACGGTCACGCCGCCCGGCAGGGCCAGCAACGACTGCGCCTGCTTGAGGTCGAGGTAGACATAACGGGCATCGAGTTCGCGCACGCCCAGCTCGAAGATGCCGGCGACGTTGACGATCGCCTCGCGTCCCTCGCCGGCATCGAGCCGCAGCTTGCCGCCCAGGCGCAGGCCAAGATCCTCGGCCAGCTTGCTGCCCACAACCGCGTTGCCGGAGCCGACCTCCAGCCGTCCCTCGACGACGTGTTCGTCCAGCGGGATCACGCGCAGGTAGCGCGGCATGTCCACGCCGACCAGCGCGACCGACTCGGCGGCGCTGCCGCGGCGCCCGAAGGCCGGGCCCGACACCACCGGAGACACCGCGGCGACGCCCGGCAGGCGATCCAGCACGTCGCGCACCTCGAGCCAGTTGTCGATCGGCCGCAGCGCCTGCGGGCGCGGGTCCTCCAGCACCAGCTGCAGGGTCCCGGGGGGCACCGGCGCGACGCGGTTGACCTCGCGCGGGGCCTCCACGCGCACATGCGCCTGCGTGCCCAGCGTGCGGTCGATGATGTTGGCCTGCAGCCCGGCGATCAGCGCGGTGACGAAGACGATCACCGAGACGCCCACCGCGATCCCGAACAGGATCAGCAGCGTCTGCGCCCGGCCGTGGCGCAGGAAGCGCATCGCGATGGTGGACTCGATCCACACGGCTCAGTCGAACTGGACCGGAAGCTCGCCGCGGCTGTCGCTGTCGGAGGCCGCAGGCAAGGGCTGGTCGTCGATGCGCACGCGGCTGCCGTCCGCCGGCAGCATCGCGGGTTCGAGCGCACCGGCCGCCAGCACCCGGTCCCCGGCCACCAGGCCCTCCAGCACTTCGCTTGCGCCGAGCCCGCGCAGGCCCAGCCGCACGGGCACGCGCGCGACGCGGCCGTCGCGCACGCGCACGACCCCGGCGCGGTCGGACGCGTCGCTGTCGCCGACAAGCGCGTCGTTGGGCACCACCACGGCCTGCTCGCGGCGGCCGGTGAGGATGGTGGCGGTCACGGTCATGTCGGCGCGCACGAAATCGACGCCGGGATCGATGCGCAGGCGCACGTCGACGGTGCCGCGCGCGGGGTCGATGCCGGGCGCGACGTGGTGCACGGTGGCCTGGAACGGCCGGTCGGGAAAGGCGTCGGCGATGCAGGTCGCGGACTGGCCGACCTCCAGCCGCGCCAGGTTCTTCTCGTCCAGCGGCAGCAGGATCTCGCCGGGCGCATCGCGCGCGATCTCCAGCATGACGTCGCCCGGGGTCACGGTGTCGCCGGGCTCGACGTTGCGCACCAGCACGGTGCCGGAAACGGTGGCGCGGATCACGGCGCGTGCGAGCTCGGCTTCGGCCGCCTGCAGGCGCTCGCGGGCCTGGGCCTCGAAGGCGCCGCCGGCCAGGGCGTCGAGCGCCACGCGCGCTTGGCGCTCGGCGGCACGCGCGGCGACTTCGGCCTGGGCCGCCTGCTCCACGCTCTCGCGCGACACCAGCTGCTCGCGGCCGAGATCACGGCGGCGTGCCAGGTCACGTTCGGCCTGGACGCGGGCGGCGCGCGCCTGCGCCAGCCGCGCCTCGGCATCGGGGCGCTCGGCCTGCCGCAGCGCGTCGAGGGCGGCGCGCGCCTCGTCGCGACGGGCCTCGAGGTCGCGGGCCCGCAGCACCACCAGCACGTCGCCCTCCTCGACCCGGTCGCCCTCCATCACCCGGCGCTCCAGCACCAGCCCGGCGATCTCGGCGCCGACCTGCACCCGCGACAGCGACGCGGCGCGCCCGGTGGCGACGACGTTCTGCACCATCGGCCCCGTCTGCACCACGTAGCCCGGAAGCTCCGGGCCGCGCCAGCGCGCAAAGCCCCAGGCCAGCACCGCTGCCACCACCAGGATGGCCGCTGCGAGTCCCCACGTCCGCCGTCCACCGCGCATCGCCATCGCGTGTTCCATCGGGAAAGGCCTCATGGTGGCCCGACGGCCGCCGCTACGGCAACGCGGCGCCGGCGCCGGTGCCGCCGATCAGGCCGGGTCGTGCCGGCTGCCGCCCCTGCAGCGCGGCGAATCGGGCGCCGCGCCCTGTGCGGCCCATTCGGCCGCGGTGTAGGTGTGCAGGGCGAGCGCGTGGATCTCGCCCATCAGCCCGCCCAGCGCGGCGTATACCGCCTGGTGCCGGCGCACCGGCGACCGGCCTGCGAAGGCCTCGCTGGCAATGACGGCCTTGTAGTGGGTTTCCAGCCCGCGGCTGTGCAGATGGCTTTCGTCCAGCACCTCGAGGTGGCTGGGCGACAGCGCGCCGAGCGCGGCGTGGATGCGGTCGAGCTTGCTCATGCCGGCATTATCGCCGATCGCGCCTGCAGGGCCGCGATCCACTCCTCGTTGGTCGCCTCGACGCCGACGCGCACGCGGCTGCCGCCGGTCGAGATCAGCGCTGCGTGCGCGGCGTTGGCCGCGTCGTCCAGCGCCACGCCGAGGAAGGCCAGGTCGCGGCACACGCGCTCGCGGATGAAGGCATTGTGCTCGCCGACGCCCGCGGTGAAGACCAGCAGGTCGAGCCCGCCCAGCACCGCGGCCAGCGCGCCGATCTCGCGCACGATGCGGCGCACGTACAGCGCCAGCGCGATCCGCGCGCGCTCGCCCGCCTCGCCTTCGTCGTCTTCGTGCCGGACGATCACCCGCGGCTCCGACGAGATGCCCGAGACGCCCAGCAGGCCGGAGCGGTGGTAGAGCAGCTGCCCCACCTCGTCCAGGCCCAGCTTCTCGATCTCCATCAGGTAGAGCAGCGCGCCGGGATCGAGCGCGCCGGTGCGCGTGCCCATCATCAGGCCGTCGAGGGCCGAGAAGCCCATCGTGGTGGCGACGCTGCGCAGGTCCTGCATCGCGCACAGGCTGGCCCCGCTGCCGAGGTGCGCGACCACGGTCCGGCCGCGGGCGATGTCGCCGTGGCGTTCGGGCAGGATCGTGGCCATGTAGGCGTAGGACAGGCCATGGAAGCCGTAGCGCCGCAGGCCGCGCTCCCAGGCGTCGTAGGGCAGCGGCAGGATCTGCTCGACCTTGGGCAGGGTGTGGTGGAAGCCGGTATCGAAGCAGGCGACCTGCGGCAGGCGCGGATACTCGCGCAGCAGGATGGCCACGGCCTCCAGCGCGAAGGGCTGGTGCAGCGGCGCGAGCGGGATGAAGCCGCGCAGGTCCTCGAGCACCGACGCGTCCACGCGCACCGGCTCGGAATACCGGCTGCCGCCGTGCACCACCCGGTGCGCGACCACGCCCACGCGGCGCCCGGCCAGGCGCGCGAGGATCCGGTCCCGGATCAGCGCCAGCGCGCTGCGGTAGGGCTGGCCGGCGTCGAGCGCGACCGCGAACGGCGCCACGCCGCTCTCGCCGAAGTCCGGGGCCGGCCCGCCAATGCCCTGGACCTTGCCGTTCCACAGCGCCGTGCGCGGCAGCGGATCGACGCCGCTGTCGTAGACCGCGAACTTGATGCTGGACGACCCGCAGTTGAGCACCACCACCAGGTCGGCGCCGGACGACGCCACGGCCGGCGCATCGGGCATGGCCGGCTCCACTGCGGCGCTCACGGCGGGCTCTTGCGGTAGTGGTGCGCCAGCATCAGCGCGATCGCGCACGACGCCATGCGCGATTCGCGCGGATCGGCGCGGCTGGTCAGCACCACCGGCACCCTGGCGCCCAGCACGATCCCGGCGCTGGCGGCCTGGCCCATGAAGATCAGCTGCTTGGCGAGCATGTTGCCGCTCTCCAGGTCCGGCACCACCAGGATGTCGGCCCGGCCGGCGACCGGCGACGCGATGCCCTTGGCCTGCGCGGCCTCCATCGACACCGCGTTGTCGAACGCCAGCGGCCCGTCGAGGACGCCCCCGGTGATCTGGCCGCGGTCGGCCATCTTGCACAGCGCGGCCGCATCGAGCGTGGCCTGCATCGACGGGTTCACCGTCTCCACCGCGGCCAGGATCGCGACCCGGGGTTTGTCGATCCCGAGCACGCGCGCCAGGTCGATCGCGTTCTGCACGATGTCGGCCTTCTGCATCAGGTCCGGCGCGAGGTTCACCGCGGCGTCGGTCACCAGGAACGGACGCGGATAGTGCGGCGTCTGGATCACGAAACAGTGGCTCACGCGCCGCTTGGTGCGCAGGCCCGACACCGAGGCCACGACCGCCGACATCAGCTCGTCGGTGTGCAGGCTGCCCTTGATCAGGATCTCGACCTCGCCATTGCGGGCCAGTTCGGCCGCACGCATCGCGGCGGCGTGGCTGTGCGCCACGTCCTCGACCGCGAGGCCGGAGATATCCAGGCCGGCGTCCGCGGCCGCCGCTTCGAGGCGGGCGCGCGGCGCCACCAGCACGGGTTCGACCAGGCCGGCATCACGCACGTCGAGCGCGGCGGCCAGGCTCAGGGCATCGCAGGGATGCACCATCGCCGCACGCACCGGCGCCAGCCCGGCGACGTGCTCGAGCAGGCGTGCGAGGCCGTCGTTGCCATTGGCATCGGTGCGGCGGACGGGACGGGCCTGCGCTCCTTCGGTCACCGGGCTCGCTGGCGCCGGCGGCATCGCGCGCGGGTCACTCACCCGCGCCGTCTTCCAGCTGCCTGGTGGCGGCGCGCTTGCCCATGCCGCGCAGCGCGGCGAGCGCCTGCACCTGCGCCGCGCGTGGCGCGGTCTTGCCGGCTTCCCAGTTGTAGATCGACTGGGCACTGACGCCCGCGAGCCGGCCGTACTCCGCCGCCGAAATTCCCAGCTTCTCGCGATGCGACTTCAGGCCCTTGGCCTGGAAGCGGACGCGGGGCGATTCTCCCTCGGCCCCTGGCGCCACGGCGCTGCGTTCCGCGCGTGGCGCGCGCAGGCCGGTTTTCAGCTGTTTCGAAAGCGCCGCGACTTCGCGCTTCAGCGCGGCGATATCGCGCCGGTAACCGGCATTGGCCTTGCGCAGGGGGTCGAGCTGGGTTTTCGTCTCCTTGCGGGCAAGACGCGCGATTTCGGATTTCAGGACGGTTGCGAGATTGGCCACCGGTCATTACTCCATAGAAGCAGCGGGGGATTAATGCCGCAGTCTAGGGTTTGAATGCGTCCTGCGTCGAATGCCGCATTTGCGGATTATCGTCAAACCTGCTGCTGGATTAATCACCGCCCTCACGCGGTCGACCGCACCAGGCGGCAGACTGGACACTGCGACGACCCCATGGACCGCGGAGCGACCGTGCTTTCGATCATCATCCCCGCGCATGACGAGGCGCCGGTGATTGGCGCCACGCTCGACGCCATCTTCGCCGCCACGCATGCCCGCCGCGCCGACGTGGACGTCATCGTCGTGGACGATGCCTCGACCGACGCCACGGCCGCCATCGCGCGCGACCGCGGCGCGCGCGTGATCCGGGTGGAGGTGCGCCATATCGCCGGGGCGCGCAATGCCGGTGCGGCGGCCGCCATGGGCGACCGGCTGCTGTTCGTGGATGCGGACACGCTGGTCAGTGCGCAGGCGGTGGACGCGGCGATGCATGCGCTCGATTCGGGTGCGGTGGGAGGCGGCACGGCGGTGCGCTTCATGCGTCCGCTGCCGCTGCGCGTACGCGTCCTGGAATCGGCGTCGATCGTCGCGTTCCGGATATTCGGCGTCACGCCGGGCTGCTTCATCTTCTGCACCCGGGCGGCATTCACGGCCGCGGGCGGATTCGATGAAGGCCTGTTCGTCGCCGAGGACGTGGCGCTCGGGCGCGCGCTGGCCCGGCAGGGACGCGTGGCGATCCTGCGCGAGCCGGTCGTCACCTCGGCGCGCAAGCTGCACACCTATTCGCTGGGCGAGAAGCTGCGCTTCAGCCTGCGCTTCCTGCTCGCGCCGAGGCGGGCGGCACGGACCCGCGACGCCCTGCCGCTGTGGTACGGGCCGCGGCGCCATGAACCGCCGGCGCGGCCGCCCGGGTCCGACGACCGGCCCTGACCGGCGGCACCCGATCGCTCACGGCACCAGGATCCAGGGCAAGCCGGCGCACGGCGATACAATGGAGGGTCCCCGCCCCACGCCCGTGCCCGCCATGACCGCCAGCCAGTACCGCAAGCCCCTTCCGGGAACCACGCTCGAATGGGTCGACGCCCGCGAGGCGGTGGAGGCCCTGCGCCCGGGCGCCTGGGCCCGCCTGCCCTACACGGCGCGCGTGCACGCGGAAAACATCGTCCGCCGCGCCGACCCCGCGCGCGTCGATGACTACCTGCTGCAGCTCATCGAGCGCCGGCGCGACCTCGACTTCCCCTGGTTCCCGGCGCGCGTGGTCTGCCACGACATCCTCGGGCAGACCGCCCTGGTCGACCTGGCCGGGCTGCGCGATGCGATCGCCGATGCCGGCGGTGACCCGGCGCAGGTGAATCCGGTGGTGCCGGTGCAGCTGATCGTCGACCACTCGCTGGCGGTGGAATGCGGCGGCTTCGATCCCGACGCCTTCACCCGCAACCGCGAGATCGAGGACCGCCGCAACGCGGATCGCTTCCACTTCATCGACTGGACGAAGCAGGCCTTCCGCAATGTCGACGTGATCCCGCCGGGCAACGGGATCATGCACCAGATCAACCTGGAGAAGATGTCGCCGGTGATCTACACGCAGGACGGCGTGGCCTTCCCGGATACCTGCGTCGGCACCGACAGCCACACGCCGCACGTCGACGCGCTGGGCGTGATCGCGATCGGCGTCGGCGGTCTGGAAGCCGAGAACGTCATGCTCGGCCGCGCGTCGTGGATGCGCACGCCGGAGATGGTGGCGGTTGAACTGGCCGGACGCCCGCAGCCGGGCATCACCGCCACCGACGTGGTGCTGGCGCTGACCGAGTTCCTGCGCCAGCAGAAGGTGGTGGGCGCCTATCTCGAGTTCCGTGGCGAAGGCGCCGCCGCGCTCACCATCGGCGACCGCGCGACGATTTCCAACATGGCGCCCGAATACGGCGCCACCGCGGCGATGTTCTTCATCGATGACAACACGCTCGACTACCTGCGCCTCACCGGCCGCACCGAGGAGCAGATCGCACTGGTGGAGACCTATGCGAAGACCGCCGGCCTGTGGGTGACCGATCTCATCGACGCGCAGTACGAGCGCACCCTGCACTTCGACCTGTCCAGCGTCGTGCGCAACATGGCCGGCCCGTCGAACCCGCACCGCCGCCTGCCGACCAGCGCGCTGGAAGAGCGCGGCATCGCCGGCGACCTTGCCGGCGCGCGCGCGCAGGAAGCCGAAGGCCTGCTGCCCGACGGCGCGGTGATCATCGCCGCCATCACCAGCTGCACCAACACCTCGAACCCGCGCAACGTGATCGCCGCCGCGCTGCTGGCGCGCAATGCCAATGCCCGCGGACTCACGCGCAAGCCCTGGGTCAAGACCTCGCTCGCCCCCGGCTCGCGCGCGGTGCAGCTGTACCTGGAAGAGGCGCAGCTGTTGGCCGAGCTCGAACAGCTGGGCTTCGGCATCGTCGGTTTCGCCTGCACCACCTGCAACGGCATGTCGGGCGCGCTGGATCCGGTGATCCAGCAGGAAGTGATCGACCGCGACCTGTACGCGGTGGCGGTGCTGTCGGGCAACCGCAACTTCGACGGCCGCATCCACCCTTACGCCAAGCAGGCCTTCCTCGCCTCGCCGCCGCTGGTGATCGCCTACGCGATCGCCGGCACCGTGCGCTTCGACATCGAGAAGGACGTGCTCGGCATCGACGCCGAGGGCCAGCCGGTCACGCTCAAGGACATCTGGCCCAGCGACGAGGAGATCGACGCCGTGGTCAAGGCCAGCGTCAAGCCGGAGCAGTTCCGCAAGGTCTACGAGCCGATGTTCCGCCTCCACGTCGATACCGGCGAGCGCGTGAGCCCGCTGTACGACTGGCGCCCGATGTCGACCTACATCCGCCGCCCGCCCTACTGGGAGGGCGCGCTCGCCGGCGAGCGTTCGCTCACCGGCATGCGTCCGCTGGCCGTACTCGGCGACAACATCACCACGGATCATCTGTCGCCCTCGAACGCGATCATGGCGTCCAGCGCCGCCGGCGAGTACCTGGCGAAGATGGGCGTGCCGGAAGAGGACTTCAACTCCTACGCCACCCATCGCGGCGACCACCTGACCGCGCAGCGCGCGACCTTCGCCAACCCGAAGCTGCAGAACGAGATGGTCCGCAACGAGGACGGCAGCGTCCGCCAGGGCTCGCTCGCGCGCGTCGAGCCCGAAGGCCAGGTCACCCGCATGTGGGAGGCGATCGAGACCTACATGGAGCGGCGCCAGCCGCTGGTGATCATCGCCGGCGCCGACTACGGTCAGGGCTCGAGCCGCGACTGGGCGGCCAAGGGCGTGCGCCTGGCGGGCGTGGAGGCGATCGTGGCCGAGGGCTTCGAGCGCATCCATCGCACCAACCTGGTGGGCATGGGGGTGCTCCCGCTGGAGTTCCAGCCGGGTACGACGCGGATCACGCTGGGCATCGACGGCACTGAGACCTTCGACGTCGTCGGCACGCCGGCGCCGGGTGCGACGCTGACGCTGTCGATCAACCGCGGCGACGGCTCCAGCGTCGAAGTGCCGGTCACCTGCCGCCTGGATTCGGACGAGGACGTCTCGGTGTACGAGGCCGGCGGCGTGCTGCAGCGCTTCGCGCAGGATTTCCTGGCGGCCTCGACAGCCGCGTAACGGGCGAAGGCATGCGATGCGGGTTCCCCGAAGGTGGGACCCCCGGCAGACCCGGCCGTCGCCCGCGGGCGCCGTGGGACAATGGCGCATAGCCCCAACGAGCGCTTTCCATGACCAGACGCCCCCACGCGCCTCAACTGAGGATCCCTGCCACCTACATGCGCGGCGGCACGTCCAAGGGCGTGTTCTTCCGCCTCCAAGACCTGCCCGAAGCGGCGCGCGTGCCCGGACCAGCGCGCGACGCGCTGCTGATGCGCGTGATCGGCTCGCCCGATCCCTACGCCAAGCACACGGACGGCATGGGCGGCGCGACCTCGTCGACCAGCAAGTGCGTGATCATCTCGAAGTCGACGCGGCCGGACCACGACGTCGACTACCTCTACGGCCAGGTCTCGATCGACACCGCCTTCGTCGACTGGTCGGGCAACTGCGGCAACCTCAGCACCGCGGTCGGGCCGTTCGCGATCGCCAACGGCTTCATCGCGCGCGACCGGCTGCCGGAGAACGGCACGTTCGCGGTGCGCGTATGGCAGGCCAACATCGGCAAGACCATCGTGGTGCACGTTCCGATCGCCAGCGGCGAGGTGCAGGAGGCCGGCGATTTCCAGCTCGACGGCGTGACCTTCCCGGCCGCCGAGATCGTGCTCGAGTTCCTGGATCCGTCGGATGACGACGGCGACGGCGGCGCGATGTTTCCCACCGGCAACCTGGTCGACGAGCTCGAGGTCCCGGGCATCGGCACCCTGCCGGCGACGATGCTGTCGGCCGGCATCCCGACGGTCTTCATCAATGCCGCCGACGTCGGCTACGACGGCACCGAGCTGCAGCCGGCGATCAACGAGGACCGCGCCGCGCTGGCGACGCTGGAGGCGATCCGCGTCGCCGGTGCCCTGCGCATGGGCCTGATCGCGACGCCGGAAGAGGCGGCGACGCGCCAGCACACGCCCAAGGTGGCCTTCGTCGCGCCGCCCAAGGGTTACGTCGCCAGCAGCGGCAAGGCCATCGCCGCCGGCGACATCCACCTCAACGTCCGTGCGCTGTCGATGGGCAAGCTGCACCACGCGATGATGGGCACCTGCGCGGTGGCCATCGGTACCGCGGCGGCCATTCCGGGCACCCTGGTCAACCTGGCGGCAGGCGGCGGCGCGCGCGAGGCGGTGCGCTTCGGGCATCCCTCCGGCACGCTGCGGGTGGGCGCGGAGGCGGCGCAGGTCGACGGCCGCTGGACGGCCACCAAGGCGATCATGAGCCGCAGCGCGCGGGTGCTGATGGAAGGCACCGTGCGCGTGCCGGCGGAGGGCTGAACCATGGACATCTTCAAGGTCTTCACCATCGAGTCGGCGCACCGCCTGCCCAACGTGCCCGAGGGCCACAAATGCGCGCGGCTGCACGGCCATTCGTTCCGGATCGAGCTGCACGTGTCCGGCGAGCCGGGCGCGGACACCGGCTGGGTCATGGACTTCGCCGACATCAAGGCGGCGTTCCGGCCGCTGTACGACCAGCTCGACCACCACTACCTCAACGACATCCCGGGGCTGGAGAACCCGACCAGCGAGCGGCTGGCGACGTGGATCTGGGAGCGGCTGAAGCCGGCGCTGCCGCTGCTCTCGGAAGTGGTGGTGCACGAAACCTGCACGTCCGGCTGCCGGTATCGCGGCCCGGGGTGACCGTTCTGGCGGGGCCTTCTGGCCGGCGAGGCCCCCCTGTAGGAGCGGCTACAGCCGCGATCGAGGTTACCGAAACGAATCGGCTATCGCGGCTGTAGCCGCTCCTACAGGTGGAGTCTGCGGTTGGGGTGATGGCGGCTTGGCGGAGGCTGGCTGAACGTGCCGACGAGCGGTTGTTGCGCTGCAACATCGGCTGGGCTATGCTGCACCGCACAAACCGGCAATTCCCTGCCGGACACCAGCAGGAGCCCGCCATGTACCAGAACATCAACGAGCAGTTCAGCGCCACCGCGCGCCAGTTCGCCGACACCGCCGCCCAGGTCAACCGCCTGGCCCTGGCCAGCGCCGAGAAGGCCTTCGGCCTGCAGCTGTCGACGCTCGAGCAGAACACCAACGCCGCCTTCGCCTTCTGGGGCGAGCTGGCCGAGGTCCGCGACATCGACGGCCTGAAGGCCGTGTGGCCGAAGGGCGTGCAGACCGCCCGCGAGAGCCTCGAGCGCTCGGTGAGCGCCGGCCAGGAAGTGTTCGGCCAGGCCGTGTCGACCAACGAAGCCATCGCGCAGATCGCCAAGGGCCAGGTCGAAGCCGCCCAGGCCAAGGCCGAGGACGCGGTGCAGACCGCCACCCGCGCCGCCGCCGGCAAGCGCAAGTAAGCGACGCGTCACAGCGGTCCCGGCAACGGGACCGGGGCATCGCGCGCCCCTCTCTCCCCGCGCGATGCCTGTCTACATCGACCCGGCAGCTTCGGCTGCCGGGTTTTTCATGTCCGGGCGCCGCGGGCGGCGCGCGCCAGCCGGGCCCCGCGGTTCAGGCCGATGCGCAGCGCCAGCGGCACCGATTCCCAAGGCAGGCGCTCGAGCGTGTTGCGCGCGGTCAGGCCAAGCTCGACGTCGCCGGTCAGCACCAGGCGGCGCTGGAAGAACAGGGTGTCGGCGTCCTCGAGCCGGCCGGCGAGCAGCAGCAGGTCGGTGGCGGTGCCGCCCACGCTGGCCTCGGGCGCGCCCTCGACCGCCTGCAGGCGGCCGCCGCGCAGCTCTATCACCCAGTGCAGGTCGAGGTCGGTGACGTCGATGCCGAGGCGTCGGCCCTCCATGAAGGCGAGGCTGCCATCGGCCACCGGCGTGGCCAGCACCGCGGCCATGCCACGCTCGAGCAGGCGCTGCTGCAGCCGCGGCGGCAGCGCGCGCAGCAGCGGCGCCCAGCGCCGGGGCGGCGGCACCAGGCGCAGGAGCGCGGCGACGGCCTGGGGAGGAAGGTGAATGCTCTGCATGGCGTGGCGGCTTCCAGTGGGTGGGGCGTGTGCCGGGGCGGCCGGAGCCGGGTCGATGCCCTGGACGCGGCGGGCGTCGGCGATGGCCAGGGCGACGAGTCCGTCCGCGGTCGACGGCGGCAGGCCGACGCGGCTGGCGAGCGCCTCGACGCGCTGGCGCACGCGGGCTTCCCGCTCCGGATCGGCCAGCGGACGCCCCGCGCGGACCTTGCAGCGTCCCGCGCGCACGGCCAGTCGCGCGCGTGCGCCCAAGAGCAGCACCAGCGCGTGGTCGATGCCGCCGATCGCCCTGCGCATGCGCGCCAGCGAAGCGTCCGCCCCCGTGTCCAAGCCGTCGCGACCTCCCCCCGATTCCAGGGCGCCAGCAGACCATCCGGACGGGCGGCGCGTCGCTGACCTGGGTCAACCGCGAGCGCACCGGCCCTGCCCGGCGCGCGCTTGACGCGGATCAGGGCGCGACCCGGCCCTGGACGCGACCCTGTCGCCCTCGACCATCCCCGGGGATCTGCTTGGCCTTCCACGACCTGCGCTCCTTCCTGTCGCGACTGGAGCGCGACGGCCAGCTGCGGCGCGTCGCGGCGCCCGTCGACCCGGTGCTGGAGTCGACGGCGCTGTGCCTGCGCGCCCTGCGCGAGGGAGGACCGGCGCTGCTGATGGAGCAGCCGGTCGGCGCGCGGCACGCGCTGCTGGGCAACCTGTTCGGCCACCGCAGGCGCATCGAGGCGGCCTTGGCCGGGCGCCCGCTGGCCTCGCTGCGCGAACTGGGCGAGCTGCTGGCCGCGATCAAGGAGCCGCGCTGGCCGTCGAGCCTGAAGCAGGCGCTGTCGACCTGGCCGGAGCTGGCGCAGTTGGCCCTGGTCGCGCCGCAGGCGGTGCGCGAGGCGGACTTCAACGACGAGGTGCTCGAAGGCGGCGACATCGACCTCTCGCGCCTGCCGATCCAGCATTGCTGGCCCGGCGACGCCGCACGCCTGATCACGCTCGGCCTGGTGGTGACCCGCGGCACCCGCAAGCCACGGCAGAACATCGGCATCTACCGCATGCAGGTGATCGGCGCGGACCGCGTGATCATGCGCTGGCTGCCGCACCGCGGCGGCGCGCTGGATTTCGCCGACTGGTGCGCCGACCGGCCCGGGGAACCCTTCCCGGTGGTGGTGGCGATCGGGGTCGATCCCGCGACCACGCTGGCCGCGGTGGCCCCGGTGCCGGACACGCTGTCGGAATACGAGTTCGCCGGCCTGTTGCGCGGCCAGCGCACGCGCACCTGGCGCAGCGAGCGCACCGGCCTGGACGCGCCGGCCGGCAGCGAGATCGTGCTGGAGGGCGTGATCCATCCCGGCGAGACCGCGCTGGAAGGCCCCTTCGGCGACCACACCGGCTACTACAACGCCGCCGCGCAGTTCCCGGTGCTGCGCATCGAACGCATGCGCCTGCGCCGCGACGCGATCTACCAGGGCAGCTACATGGGGCGTGCGCCCTTCGACGAGCCCTCGGTGCTGGCGATGGCGCTCAACGACCTCTTCGTGCCGATCCTGCGAAAGGTGTTCCCGGAGATCGTCGACTTCCACCTGCCGCCCGAAGCCTGCTCCTACCGGATCGCCGTGGTCTCGATCCGCAAGCAGTACCCGGGGCATGCGCGCCGGATCATGATGGCGGTCTGGTCCTACCTGCGGCAGTTCACCTACACCAAGTTCGTGATCGTCACCGACGAGGACATCGACGTGCGCGACTGGTCGCAGGTGGTGTGGGCCATATCCACGCGCGTCGACCCCGCGCGCGACACGATGCTGCTGGAGAACACGCCGATCGATTACCTGGACTTCGCCAGCCCCGTGGCGGGCGTGGGCTCCAAGCTGGGCATCGACGCCACCAACAAGCTGCCCGGCGAGACCAGCCGCGAATGGAGCCGGCCTATCGTGCCGGACGCCGACATCGAGCGGCGCGTGGACGCCCTTTGGAGCGGAGTGATGGCTGCGACCGTGCGATCCCCGCCGACCTGATCCAGGTCAAGGACGCCGGCTCTCCACGGCGGCGACGATGCCCCATTCATCGACGCGCTGGAGTTCCGCATGCAACTGGTCTGTCCCGCCGGCAATCTGCCGTCCCTGCAGGCGGCGGTCGACGCCGGCGCCAACGCGGTCTATGCCGGCCTGCGTGACCAGACCAACGCCCGCGCCTTCCCGGGGCTGAACTTCAGCGACGCCGAGCTCGCCGCCGGCATCCGCTACGCGCACGCCAGGGGCGCGAAGGTCTATCTCGCGCTCAACACCTATCCCGACAGCGCGCGCGTGGCGCAGTGGCACGCCGCGGTCGACACCGCCGCGGCCCTGGGCTGCGACGCGATCATCGCCGCCGAGATGTCGGTACTCGACTACGCAGCGCGCACCCATCCCGGCATGCCGCGGCACCTCTCGGTGCAAGGCTCGGCCACCACCGAGCCGGCGCTGCGCTACGCCTTCGAACGCTTCGGCATCAGCCGCGCGGTGCTCCCGCGCGTGCTCTCGATCCAGCAGGTGGAGCGGCTGTGCGAGCGCGCGCCGGTGGCGATCGAAGTCTTCGCCTTCGGCAGCCTGTGCATCATGGTCGAGGGTCGCTGCCAGCTGTCGAGCTACGTCACCGGCGCCTCGCCCAACCGCCACGGCGTGTGTTCGCCGGCGAAGTTCGTGCGCTGGGACGAGTTCGACGACGGCAGCCGCACCGCGCGCCTCAACGACGTGCTGATCGATCGCTTCCAGCCGGCCGAACCCGCGGGTTATCCGACGGTGTGCAAGGGCCGCTTCGACGTCGGCGGCGAGGTCTTCCACGCGCTCGAAGAGCCGACCAGCCTCAACACCCTGGAACTGCTGCCGCGACTGGCGAAGGCCGGCGTGGTGGCGCTGAAGATCGAAGGCCGCCAGCGCGGCGCGGCCTATGTCGCCTCGGTCACCCGCACCTGGCGCGCGGCCATCGACCGCCACCGCGCCGATCCGGCGGCGTGGGCGGTGCAACCCGGCTGGCAGCGCGAGCTGTCCGCACATGCCGAAGGCCACCAGACCACGCTCGGCCCCTACCACCGCGCCTGGCACTGACGTCCCCCGTATCAGCAAGGAACCCCGCATGAAGCTGAGCCTCGGCCCGCTGCAGTACTTCTGGCCGCGCGAGCGCACGCTGGCCTTCTACCGCGATGTCGCCGACTGGCCGGTCGACGTCGTCTACCTGGGCGAGACCGTGTGCAGCAAGCGCCGCGAGCTGCGCACCGTCGACTGGCTCGACCTGGCCGAACGCATGGCGGCCGCCGGCAAGGAGGTGGTGCTCTCGAGCTTGGCCCTGATCGAGGCCGAGTCCGAGCTCGGGGTGCTCGAGCGCCAGGTCGACCATGGGCGCTTCTGGCTGGAAGCCAACGACCTGTCCGCGCTGCAGCTTTGCCGCGTGGCCGGCCTGCCCTTCGTGGCCGGGCCCACGCTGGCCGTGTACAACCACCGCGCGCTGGCCCTGCTGGTCGAGGACGGACTGCGACGCTGGGTGCCCGGCGTGGAACAGAGCCGTGAGCTGGTCGCGGAGCTTCGCGACGGCATGCGCGACGACGGCCACGCCATGCCGGAACTCGAAGTCATCGCCTGGGGCCGCCTGCCGCTGTCGTTTTCGGCGCGCTGCTTCACCGCGCGCGCGCTCGACCTGCCCAAGGACCAGTGCGGCTTCCGCTGCATCGACCATCCCGACGGCTTGCCGCTGGCCACGCGCGAGGGCAAGCCGTTCCTGCGCATCAACGGCATCCAGGTGCAGGGCGACGAAACCACCGACCTCGGCCCGGAGCTGCCCGCGCTCGCGGCACTCGGCGTCGACCTGCTGCGGATCTATCCGCAGGCCGAGGGCACGCGCGGGATCGTCGAGCGCTTCGACGCCGCGCGCGGCGCGTCCGTACCTCTGCCGGCGCTGGGCGCGCGCAACGGCTACTGGCACGGCGAAGCGGGCATGACGCTGGCGGGACACGCGGCGGGCCGCTGACGGCCGCGCCCGGCCGCCAAGGGCTGACCGGTTGCGCACAAGGGCCGGATGGTTCCGGCCCTGCGGAGATCAGCCTGCAGCCGGCGGCAACGCGTCTCCATCGGCCCGTCGAGCGGCGGGTGCCGGATCGTCCAGCCGCTCGCCGAGTACGCGGCGGACGCTGACGAAGAACACCGGGATCAGCAGCAGGCCGAGGAAGGTCGCGAACAGCATGCCGCCGATCACGCCGGTGCCGAGCGCATGGCGCGCGTTGGCACCGGCGCCGGTGGACAGCGCCAACGGCAGCACGCCCATGATGAAGGCGAACGAGGTCATCAGGATCGGGCGGAAGCGCATGCGCGCGGCCTCGATCACCGCCTCGCGCAGCGGCTTGCCGGCCGCGCGCTCCAGCACCGCGAACTCGATGATCAGGATCGCGTTCTTGGCCGCCAGGCCGACGACCGTGACCATGCCGATCTTGAAGAAGATGTCGTTGGTCAGGCCCGGGCGCAGCATGGTGAAGACCACCGCGCCAAGGATGCCCAGCGGCACGATCAGCAGCACCGCCACCGGGATCGACCAGCTCTCGTAGAGCGCGGCCAGGCACAGGAACACCACGACGACCGACAGCACCAGCAGCAGGGTGGCCGTGTTGCCGGCGATGATCTCCTGGTAGGACATGCCGGCCCAGTCGTAACCGAAGCCCGCGGGGAGTTCATCGGTGACGATCCGCTCCATCGCCCCCATGGCCTCGCCCGAGCTGTGGCCCGGCGCCTGCGAGCCGACGATGTTCACCGCCGAATAGCCGTTGTAGCGGGTCAGCGACGGGGTGCTCATCGACCACTGCGAATCCACCACGCTGGTCAGCGGGATCATGTTGGGGGTGCCGTCGGCATCCGGGGCGGCCGGGGTGAAGAAGCGCGACAGCGAGCCGGGATCGGTGCGGTAGGCCGCGTCGGCGCGCATGTTCACCCGCTTCACGCGGCCGTCGGCGAAGTAGTCGTTGACGTACACCGGCGCCAGCATCAGCTGGATCGCGCTGTAGATGTCATTGACCGACAGGCCCATGGCCTGCGCCTGCACGCGGTCGACCGTCAGCTTCAGCTGCGGCGCGTCCTCCAGCGTGTTGGGCCGCACCGCGGTCAGCGCCGGATCCTGCGCCGCCGCGCCGAGCAGCTGGTTGCGCGCCGCGGTCAGCGCCTCGCGACCGAGGCCGGCGCGGTCCTGCAGGTACATGTCGAAGCCGCCGAACTGGCCCAGGCCCTGCACGGTCGGCAGGTTGACCACGAAGATCTGCGCGTCGCGGATGCCGTACAGCGCGCCGTTGGCGGCCTGCAGGAAGTCCTGCACGGTGCCTTCGCGGTCGCCCCAGTCGGTGAGCTTGATGAAGGCCATGCCGACGTTCTCGCCCTGGCCGACGAAGCTGAAGCCCGCCACCTGCATCATGCCCTCGTAGCCGGGCACCTGCTCCAGCGTGGCGCGCACGTCCTCGAACACCGCCTGCGTGCGCTGCAGGGTCGAACCCGGCGGCAGCTGCACGATCGCCATCGCATAGCCCTGGTCCTCTTCCGGCAGGAAGCTTCCCGGCAGGCGCGTGAACAGCAGGCCGGTGGCGACCACCAGCACCGCGAACACCAGCATCCAGCGCGGGGCATGGCTCACCGCGCTGCCGATATGCCGCACGTACACCGCAGCGATCCGGTCGTAGTAGCGGTTGAAGGTGCGAAAGACCACGTTCTGCCGCTTGCCCGTGCCTTCCGGGGCATTCGGGTCGTGCGGCTCGTGCTGCTTGAGGAAGGTCGCGCACAGCGCCGGGGTGAAGCCCAGCGCCAGGAAGGCCGAGAACGCCATCGCCACCGCGATGGTGATCGCGAACTGCTTGTAGATCTCGCCCGAGGCGCCGCCCTGCAGCGCGCTGGGGATGAACACCGCCGCCAGCACCACGGTGATCGCGACCACCGCGCCGGTGATCTGGTCCATCGCCTTGATCGTGGCCTCGCGCGGCGGCAGGTGTTCCTCGGCCATGATGCGTTCGACGTTCTCGATCACCACGATCGCGTCGTCGACCACGATGCCGATCGCCAGCACCATCGCGAACAGCGTCAGCTGGTTCACGGTGAAGCCGATGATGCTCAGGCCCAGGAAGGTGCCCAGCAGCGCGATCGGGATCACCAGGGTCGGGATGATGGTGGCGCGCAGGTTCTGCAGGAAGATCAGCATCACCAGGAACACCAGCACCATCGCTTCCATCAGCGACTTGACCACCTCCTTGATGGAGATGGTGACGAAGGTGGTGCTGTCGAAGGGCGAGAACCACTCGACGCCCTGCGGGAAGCTGCCCTGCAGCTCGTCCATGCGCGCGGTCACCGCCTCGGCCACGGTCAGCGCGTTGGCGCCGGGCAGCAGCTGGATCGCGAAGGCGCCGGTGGGCTGGCCGTTGAACTTGGTGTCGAAACCGTAGCCCTGGGCACCGATGTCGATCCGCGCCACGTCCTTGAGCCGCACCGTGCTGCCGTCGGCATCGGCGCGCAGGATGATGTCGCCGAACTGCTCGGGCGTGGCGAAGCGGCCCTCGGCCGAGACGGTGGCAGTGAAGCCCTGGCCTTCCGGCGCCGGGTCGGCGCCGATCGAGCCGGCGGCGAACTGCACGTTCTGCCCACGCACCGCCGCCAGCACCTGCGTCGCGGACAGGCCGTAGCCCTGCATCCGGTCCGGGTTGAGCCAGATGTTCATGGCGTACTCGGAGCCGAACTGCTGGGTGCTGCCGACGCCGGGCACGCGCGCGATCTGCTCGAGCACGCTGGCGCCGATCAGGTTGTTGAGCGCGTTGCGGTCGAACGACGGGTTGGACGAGCGCAGCGCCACCACCATCAGGAATCCGGCATTCGCCTTGGCCACCACCACGCCCTGCTGGGTGACCTCGGTCGGCAGGCGCGGCGTGGCCAGCGCGACCTTGTTCTGCACCTGGACCTGGGCGATGTCGGGATCGGTGCCGGTCTGGAAGGTCAGGGTGATGCTGGCGCGGCCCGAGGAGCTGGAGCTCGAGCTGAAGTACAGCAGGTTGTCGATGCCGGTGAGCTGCTGCTCGATCACCTGGGTGACCGCGCGCTCGGTGGTCGCGGCATCGGCGCCGGGATAGCCCGCGCCGACGGTGACCTGCGGCGGCGCCACGTTCGGGTAGGACTCGACGCCCATGTTGAGGAGCGCGATCACGCCCGACAGCGCGATCAGGATCGAGATGACCCAGGCGAAGACCGGATGGTCGATGAAGAAGCGGGGCATCGGCGTCAGCCCTGGTCGGCGGCGGGTGCGGCGGCAGCGTCGGCATCGGCGCCGCCGTCGTCAGTCGCCTGGTCGGCCTGGTCGGGATCGGGGCTGGCCCCGGCGCCGCCGGCAGCCCGGTCCGCGGCCGCAGGCCCGGCCGGCTTGGCGCCCGGCGCACCGGCCCCACCGGCCGCGTCGACGGGCGCGGCCGTGGCCGGCTCGCCCACGCGCGCACGCTGCAGGCCGGACACCACGACCTGGTCACCGGCTGCAAGGCCATCGGTCACGATCCAGTTGCCGGCCTCGGCGCGCGCGGTGGTGACGTCCTTGCGGGCGACGTTGCCGTCGGCGCCGACCACCAGCACGTAGGGGCCGGTGGCGTCGCGCTGCACCGCGGCCTGCGGCACCTGG
Source organism: Luteimonas sp. MC1895 (assembly GCF_016457215.1). Classification (NCBI taxonomy): domain Bacteria; kingdom Pseudomonadati; phylum Pseudomonadota; class Gammaproteobacteria; order Lysobacterales; family Lysobacteraceae; genus Luteimonas; species Luteimonas sp. MC1895. The sequence goes on along the minus strand of NZ_JAEMDY010000001.1, from coordinate 882,675 downwards.
TACACGCCGTGCTGCACGCCCAGCGTCGCGACCAGGGTCACGTAGGTGCCGGGTAGCAGCCGGCGGTCGGGATTGGGCAGGGTCGCGCGCAGCGACACCGCACCGGTTTCGGGGTCGACCACGTCGCCGGAGAAGTCCATCTCGCCGGGGTGGGCGTAGACACTGCCGTCGGGCAACAGCACCTGTACCGCGACGGGACCGTCGCGGTCGAGTCCCATGCCGCGGACGCGGTCGAGGTCGCCTGCGCCCATGCTGAAGTTCACGTACATCGGATCGATCTGGTCGACCGTGGTGAGGAGCGTCGCCGTCCCCTGCCCCACCAGGGCGCCCTCGGTCACCTGCTGCTTGCCGGCGCGGCCGGCGATCGGCGCACGCACCGTGGCGTAGCCCAGGTTGATGTTGGCGCTCTCCACCGTCGACTGCGCGGCCTGGACCGCGGCATTGGCGCTGCGCTCGGCGGCCAGCGCGTTGTCGAGATCGGACTGCGAGATGTACTTCTGCGGCGCGAGGCTGCGCGCGCGCGCGGCGGACGCGCGGGCATTGGCCTGGTTGGCGCGGGCCTGGGCCAGCGCGGCCTGGGCCTCGCCGGCGGCGGCCCGCAGCGGTGCCGGGTCGATCTCGAACAGCACCTGGCCTTCGGCCACGTCGCTGCCTTCCTGGTAAACGCGGCGCTGCACGACGCCCGGCACGCGGGCGCGCACGTCGGCGCTGCGGTAGGGCGCCAGGCGCCCGACCAGGTCCAGGCGCAGCGGCGCATCGGTGGGCTGCACCACCACCACCCCGAGCTCGGGCGGCGGCGGGGCCTGCTGTTCTTCCTCTCCTCCGCAGGCCGCCAGGGCCGCGAGCAGGATCGGGATCAGGACGATGCGGCGCATGGGAGGTCCTTGGGGGAGGAGATTCTGAACTCGCAAGTATGGCATCGCCACCCTGGCGCAAACGTGCAGGAAGTCAGGGACGGGCGGGTAAGGCGAGGCCGGTCCGGCCATCCGGCAGGCCGGCCCCGCCGGCGTCCGCGAGCGCCGCCGCAGCCCGCGAGAGGGTGGACGCCAGCGCGTCCGGGTCGCGTGGCGGCGCCACGTGCGGCAGGACGCCCAGGCAGGGGACGGGCAGCGCATCGCGCAGCAGCTCGAGATACCCAGGGCCACGTGCGAAGTCGGGATCGACCGCGCTGCCGACCCAGCCAAGCAGCGCACAGCCGTCGGCCTGGATGGCGCGCGCCGACAGCCGGGCATGGCTCAGGCAGCCCAGGCGCAGCCCCACCACCAGCAGCACCGGCAGGTCGAGGGCGCGTGCCAGGGCGGCGTGCTCGAGGCCATCGGCCAGCGGCGACAGCCAGCCGCCGGCGCCCTCGACCACGACCACGTCGGCGCCTGCGGCCAGGCGTGCGTGCGCGGCCAGGATCGGCGGCAGCGTGACCGTCATGCCCGCACCGCGCGCGGCCAGCTGCGGCGCGGTCGGCTCCGGGAGCGCCCAGGGATTGACGTCGCCGTACGGCGGCACGGGATCGCTCGCAGACTGGAGCGCCAGCGCGTCCTCGTTGCGCAGGCCCTCGGGCGTCACCTCGCAGCCCGCGGCGACCGGCTTCATCCCGACCGCCCGCAGGCCATGGGCGCGCAGCGCGTGCAGCAGGACCACGCTCGCAAGGCTCTTGCCGACCCCGGTATCGGTCCCGGTGACCAGCACCCCCCGCGCTACACTCGTGGCCATGTTCACGATCTCGCTTCCAAGCGGCGACAAGCCGCAACAATACGCCCAGCTCGCCGCCCAGGCGCGCGCCCTTCTGGCCGGCGAGCGCGACCGCGTCGCCAATGCCGCCAACCTGTCCGCGCTGGTCTACCACGCGCTGCCGGAGCTCAACTGGGTCGGCTTCTACTTCTACGACGGCACCGAGCTGGTGGTCGGCCCGTTCCAGGGCCAACCGGCCTGCGTGCGCATCCCGCTTGATCGCGGCGTGTGCGGCGCCGCGGCCAGCAGCGGCGAGACCCAGCGGGTTGAGGACGTCGAAGCCTTCCCCGGCCACATCGCCTGCGACGCCGCCTCGCGCTCCGAACTGGTTGTCCCGCTGTTCCACGGCGGCGCGCTGGTGGGCGTGTTCGACCTCGACAGTCCGGTTCCGGGCCGTTTCGACGTTGAAGACCAGCAGGGACTCGAGGAGATCGCACGCGTGTACGTGGAATCGCTGGTGACATGAGCGCGACGCCGCTCAAGATGCGCAACATCGGGCCGAAGTCGGCCGCATGGCTGCGCCAGGTCGGCCTCAGGACACCCGAGGACCTGATCGACGCGGGGCCGCTGGAAGCCTTCATGCGCATCAAGCGCGCCGGCTTCAAGCCCAGCCTCAACCTGCTCTACTCGCTCGAAGGCGCCCTGCGCGACTGCCACTGGCAGGACGTCCCGGATGACCGCCGGGTGGAACTGGTGACCGCCGCCGAAGTCGCCATCGCCGGGCTTCCGCCGCCACGCAACCGGCCGCCGGCCGGACCGGTCACCACCACGGTGATGCACGACGACGACGACGAGGCCGCGTCGATCGCTTAGACTGCGCGCACTTTCTGGTGACCCGAGGGGATTCCTCCAAGGGTTGAAACGGGAAGCCGGTGACCTTCGATCCGCCACGGCGGCGAGGCATTCCGGCGCTGCCCCCGCAACGGTAAGCGTGGAACACCCTGGCAACCGCCACTGTGCATCGCACGGGAAGGCGCCAGGGCCGGACGCGATCGGCACGCTGCCGCATCACGTCCTCCCGCGAGCCCGGAGACCGGCCAGGAAGACGACTGGTTGCGATGCGGAGGGCATTGCGGCGGCAGCGCGCCGTGGCTTTCCCCGCACGTCTCCTACCGTCGCATCCCGATGCCCGCAGCCTCCCTTGCGAACCCGTCGCGCGGGCGTGCGCGACGCAGTGGAGATCCCGATGAAACCGCAGTACCAGCTCCTTTCCCTTGCCGTGGCGCTTGCCCTGTCCCCGGCCGCGATGGCCGGCGGCGCGATCCAGGCCACCGATCTCGACACCGTCGTGGTCACCGCCACCCGCACCGCGATCAACGCCGAGGACGCCAACGTCCCGGTGCAGGTGCTCGACCGCGCGGTGATCGAGCGCAGCCAGGCCACGTCGCTGCTCGACCTGCTGCGCGGGCGCGCCGGCATCAACCTCGCCAACCAGGGCGGCCCCGGCAAGCTGTCGTCGCTGTTCCTGCGCGGCACGGAATCCGACCACGTGCTGGTGCTGGTGGACGGCGTGCGCATCGGCTCGGCCAGCGCCGGCATGGTGATGTTCCAGGACCTGCCGCTGGACCAGGTCGAACGCATCGAGATCGTCCGCGGTCCGCGTTCGAGCCTGTACGGCTCCGAGGCCGTCGGCGGCGTGATCCAGATCTTCACCCGCCGCGCCGGCGCCAATGCCGGGCTGCGCCCCAATGCCAGCCTGGGCATCGGCAGCAACGGTTTCCGCCAGGCCAGCGCCGGCATCGGCCGCAGCAGCGCGCGCGGCTGGTTCCAGGCCCAGGGCGCCTGGCAGCGCACCGACGGCATCGACTCCTGCCGCGGCACCGCCGAGGGCTGGGGTGCCGGCTGCTACGTCGACGAACCCGACCGCGACGGCTACCGCAATGCGTCGGCGAGCCTGCGCGGCGGTGGCACCGTCGGCGAGGTCTTCGAGCTGGAGGGCCATGCCCTGGTGGCCGATGCCTTCAACGAATACGACGGCACGGTCTTCGGCGGCAACGAGACCGACAACCGCCAGCAGGTCATCGGTGGCCGCCTGGGCTGGCGGCCGCGCGCGGGCCTCGACGTCAGCGCGCGTATCGGGCGCGCCGACGACAAGGCCACGACCCATTACGTCGACCCGGCCACCGGCACGCGCAGCTTCGCCAGCACGATCGACACGCGCCGCAATACGGCGTCGGTGCAGGGCGACATCACCGCGGGCGAGGACCAGGTGTTCAGCGCCGGCGTCGACTGGATGCGCGACCAGGTCACCGGCAGCACCGCGTTCACCGTGCGCGACCGCGACAACACCGGGCTGTTCCTCGCCTGGCAGGGCGGCTTCGGTGCCCATGACGTGGAGGCCAGCGTGCGCCACGACGACAACGAACAGTTCGGCGGGCACTCCACCGGCAGCCTCGGCTACGGGTTCGCGTTCGGCCACGGGCTTCGCTTCACCGCGAGCGCGGGCACCGGCTTCAAGGTGCCGACCTTCAACGACCTCTACTACCCCGGCGGCTGGGGCAATCCGGAGCTGCAGCCCGAGGAATCGGCGACGCTCAACCTCGGCATCGCACGGTTCGGCAAGCGCTGGAACTGGACCTTCAACGCCTTCCAGACCGATGTCGACCAGCTGATCGGCTATGACGTCGACTTCGCCCTGGTCAACGTCGACGAGGCGCGCATCCGTGGCGCCGAGCTCACCGGGTTCGTCTCGCTCGCGGGTTGGGACCTCAACGCCGAACTCAGCCACATCGACCCGCGCAACCGCAGCGCCGGCGTGAACCACGGCCACTGGCTGCCGCGGCGTTCGCGCAACACCGCGCGCGTGGACGTGGACCGCGCGTTCGGCGACGTGCGCCTTGGGCTGAGCGCGTTCGGCAGCGGCGCGCGCTACGACGACGCCGCCAACCAGGTCCGGCTGGGCGGCTACGGCACGCTGGACCTTCGGGTCGAAGTGGCGCTCAACGCTGACTGGACGCTGCAGGCGCGCGCCAGCAACGTCTTCGACCGCGCGTACGAGACCATCGCCTGGTACAACCAGCCCGGCCGCGAATACGGCCTGACGCTGCGCTACCAGCCCGCCGACTGAACCGGCGGGCCGCACCACACCGCCGCCCGAACCGACGGACCGCACCACCCCGCCGCCCACCCTGTAGGAGCGGCGATAGCCGCGATCACGACACCCCGATAGCAATCACCGCCACGACGGCGCGACAGCGATCGCGGCTGTAGCCGCTCCTACAGGGGGCGGGGTGATCGCGCGGCGGGATGTCGATCGCGGCTGTAGCCGCTCCTACGGGGAGTCTGTCGGGGAGCGGCTCAGGTGCGGCAGGGGGGCGAGGTCGTCAAGGACGGCGACGGCGCCGGCGCGTTCGAGGTCGAAGTCGCGGGGGTAGCCGTGGCGCAGCAGCACGAGGTCCATGCCGGCGGCCTTCGCGGCGCCGGCATCGGCTTCGGAATCACCGACCATCAGCGTGTCGCGTGGCGATACGCCGTGCAGCGCCGCGAGGTGCAGCAGCGGCAGCGCGTGCGGCTTGCGCTCGGGCAGCGTGTCGCCGCCGACGACGTGGGTGAAGTACCCGTCGATGCCCATCGCCTGCTCCAGCACGCGCGCCATGCGTTCGGGCTTGTTGGTCGCCATCGACATCGCCACGCCGGCACCGGCCAGCGCGTCGAGCGCTTCGCGGGTGCCCGGATACAGCCGCGCATGCAGCAGCAGGCAGTCCTCGTAGTGGACCATCAGCCGCGGCATCACCTCGGCGACATCGGCGCGGCTGCCGGCATGGCGCAGCGCGCTGTCCAGCAGCACGTGCGTGCCCAGGCCGATCCACGACCGCACCGTGGCTTCGTCCTCGCGGGAATGGCCGAGCTCGTCGAGCGTGCGGTTCACCGCCTCGGCGATGTCGGCGGCGCTGTCGACCAGGGTGCCGTCGAGGTCGAACAGGACCAGTGCATACGGGAAGGACACGCGGTGGCTCCTGGAGTCGGGGGGGAGGCACATTGTCGCCCCGACGGCGTGCGCGGGCTACGCGCCGGCGCCGGTGCGCGCCGACGACAGGTCCAGTCGGGTCGTCGTGCCCTGTCCCGGGCGTGATGCGATCGCAAGCGTCCAGCCGAGGTGCGCGCACAGCCGCGAGATCAGGTCCAGGCCGATCCCTCCGCGCTCGCGCCCGCCGCCGCCGCGCGCCATCCGTGCGTAGATCGCGCTGATCTCTTCCGGCGTCATGCCGTGTCCCGGATCCTCGATGACCACCGCACCAGCCTCGACGCGGATGTCGATCCGGCCGCTGTCGCTGTTCTCGATGGCGTTGCGCAGCAGGTTGCCGATCGCCGCCTGCACCACCGGCAGCGGCGCCACGATCTCGCAGGGCGGCAGCGTCCCGAGTGCCAGCACCAGGCCCTTCTCGCGGGCCATCGGCAGGTGGTCGTCGATGATCTCCGGCAGGAGCTGCGCCAGGTCGATGCGGTCGCTGGCCTGCGCCAGCCGCCCGGGGTCCTTGGCCAGCACCAGCAGCAGGGCGATCAGGCGCTCGATCTCGCGGCCGGTGCGGCTGATGCGCGCGATCTGCTGGCGCGCGCCCTCGGGCACGCCGGGCTGCGCGCCGGCCAGCTCGGCCGCGCCGCCGATCACCGCGATCGGCGTGCGCAGCTCGTGGCTCATGCTGTCGATGAAGACGCGCTCGCGCTGCACGTACAGCTCGTTGCGCGCGATGTAGTCGTTGAGCGCGTCGGCGATCACCGCCAGCTCGGCGCTGGCGTCGGGCGGCAGTTCGATGCGCTCGCCGCTGCGGTCGGGGCGCAGCCCGGCGATCGCCTGCGCGAACAGGCGCATCGGCCGCATCAGCCGGTCCACGCCCCAGCCGATCGCCAGGCCCAGCAGCACCACCATCACCAGCATCGCGCCCAGCACGCTGGCGGCGACATAGGCCTCGTGGCGCTCGAAGTCGCCGATGTCCAGCGCCAGCGCCCAAGGCTGGCCGTCGATCTCGCGGATCAGCACGGCCCACTCTTTGCCGTCGAACACCACCTCGTCGTGGAGGCCCGGCGCCATGCCTTCGAGCGCTGCCGGAAGCGGGCTGCCGGGTTCGTCGCCAAAGAGCAGCATGGTTTCCGTGTCGGCCCAGCGCTCGCCGGCCGACAGCGCCTGCCGGCCTTCGATGTGGTTGAACTCGGCTTCCAGCAGCGAGGTCCAGACCAGCTGCTCGGCGCGTTCGTTGATGATCCAGCCGTAGGCGTAGACCGCGATGGACACCAGCACCGCATAGGCCACCAGGCCCTGCACCATCCGCCGCCGCAGGCTCTTCCCGCCCCTAGCCGCCATCCTCGCCTCCCAGCGGTTCGCCCAGGCGGTAGCCGATCCGCGGCAGGGTGTGCAGCAGCTTCACCGGCCAGGGGCCGTCGATGCTGCGCCGGAGCTCGTAGACATGCGAGCGCAGCATGTCGCCGTCGGGCGGATCATCGCCCCACAGCGCCTGCTCCAGCCGATCGCGGGTGACCGCCGCCGGGCTGGCGCGCATCAGCACTTCCAGCAGCTTCCTGCAGGCCGGATAGAGGTGCAGGGTGCGGCCGGCGCGGGTGACGTCGAGCGTGGTCAGGTCGTAGCGCAGGTCGGCCACCTCGAGCACGCGGCCGCGCTGGCGGCCCTGGGCACGCGCGAGCAGCGCCTCGAGGCGGACCTCGAGCTCGGGCAGCTGGAAGGGCTTGGTCAGGTAGTCGTCGGCGCCGGCGCGGAAACCGGCGATCTTGTCCGGCAGCTCGTCGCGCGCGGTCAGCATCAGCACCGGCACGTCGTGGCCGGCCTCGCGCAGGCGCCGCAGCACCTCGCGCCCGTCCAGGCGCGGCAGCATCCAGTCGAGCACTACCGCGTCGTAGGCCTGGGTGGAGGCCAGGTGGTAGCCGGTCGGACCGTCGGGCGCGGCGTCGAGCAGGTGGCCGCGCGCCTCGAAATAATCGAAGAGGTTGGCGACCAGGCTCTGGTTGTCTTCCACGACCAGCAGGCGCATGCGGGGCTCCGGTGAGCGCGCCAGCCTGCGCCCGGAGACGTCGGAGCAGTGTCGGAACGCGGTCGGAACGCGGCGGCTCCGACGATTCTCCCACGCGGCGACGGCCACGATCGTGGCCATGCCGATCGCGCCCGCCGTCCCGTCCCCTTCCCCGCCTTCCTCCCGGTTCCGCCGGCTGCTGCTGCCGGCGCTGCTGGTCCTGCTGGCGCTGGCCGCGGGCATCGGCCTGCGCGAGCCCTCGCCGCCGGATGAACCGCGCTTCGTGCTGGCCGCCAAGACGATGGTGGAGGGTGGCGACTGGCTCGTTCCACGCCGCGGGCGCGAGTTCTACGCCGAGAAGCCGCCGGTGTTCATGTGGATGCAGGCCGCCAGCTGGACCCTGCTGCGCGACTGGCGGGTCGCCTTCCTGCTGCCCTCGCTGCTGGCGGCGCTGGCGACGCTGTGGCTGGTGCAGGACGCGGCCTGGCGGCTGTGGGGCACGCGCCACGCGCCCTGGGCCGCGGGCGCGCTGTTCGCCTGCCTCCAGTTCGGCCTGCAGGCCAAGCGCGCGCAGATCGACATGGTGCTGGTGGCGCTGACCACGCTCTCGCTGTGGGCGCTGCTGCGCTACCTGCTCGAATCACGCGAGCGCCGCTGGCTGGCGCTCGGCATGTTCGCCGCCGGGCTGGGCACGGTCACCAAGGGGGTCGGCTTCCTGCCGGTGCTGGTGCTGCTGCCCTGGCTGTGGGCGCGCCGCCAGCGGCCCGGGCCTTCGGGCGGCCACGCCGCGGCCGAGGCCGCGCTGGCGCTCGCCGCCTTCATCGCCGGCAGCGCAGTGTGGCTGGCACCGCTGGGCATCGCACTCCTGCGCCAGTCCGATCCCGCCCTGCAGGCCTATGCCCGGGAGCTGCTGTTCCGGCAGACCGGCACGCGCTACGTCAACGCCTGGCACCACGTGCAGCCGGCCTGGTACTACGCGCAGACCATCATGACCCTGTGGCTGCCCGGCGCCCTGCTGCTGCCGTGGCTGCTGCCGGCGTGGTGGCGACGGCTGCGCCGCGGCGATCCGCGCCACATGCTGCTGCTCGGCTGGGTGGCGCTGGTGCTGCTGTTCTTCTCGCTCAGCCCGGGCAAGCGCGAGGTCTATGTCTTCCCCGCGCTGCCCGCCGGGTGCCTGGCCGCGGCGCCGCTGCTTCCGGCGCTGTTCCGCCGCGCCGGCGTGCAGTGGCTGATGACCGGCTGGCTGCTGCTGTGCGGGGCGGTGCTGCTGGGCGCGGCGGCGAGCGGCCTGTCCGCAGCGGCCTGGGCCACCCACCTGGGCGAGCGCCGCGGAATCGCAGCGGCGGACATGCGCACGCTGCTGTGGGCGCTGGGCGCGCTGGGCACCGCGGCCTGGGGACTGGCCGCCGCACTGCGCGGCCGGCGCGTCGCGTTCGCGCTCGTGGTGTTCGTCGCCCTGCTGTGGACGAGCTACGGACTGGCGCTGGCGCCGGCGCTGGACGACTCGAGTTCCGGCCGCGCGCTGATGCGCGAGGTCTCCGCGGAGATTGGCGCGCAGGGCGAACTCGGGGCGATCGCCTGGCGCGAGCAGCACATGCTGCAGGCCGGGCGGCCGATGCACGAGTTCGGCTTCCGCCGGCCCTGGCACCTGCAGTGGCGCGACGCCGCCGCGTGGGTGGCCCAGGCGCCGGACCGGCGCTGGCTGTGGCTGCCGGAACGCGCGCTCGGCCCCTGCGTCGACCGCGGCCAGGCGCGGATGCTCGGCCATGCCAGCCGCGAGGACTGGTGGCTGGTGCCCGGCACGGCGATCCAGCCGCGCTGCAGCGTGCCTGCGTTCGCGCGCGACGACGGTTAACGAAGCACGAACTTCGCTCCAACGGCTCTCCGACACCGGCGCCGGGATCATCCCGCTGCCTCCCCGCGAAGACTGCAATGCACCCCGCACCCCCCACCCTGCCGTGTACCGGCGAGCCCGCGGAGCGCGCGCCATGGGCGTAATCGCCCTGCCGCTGCGCCAGCCGTCCACCCTGGCTGGCCGGCTCACCGCATGGCGGCCGGCGATGACGGTCGACGCCCTCGCGCTCTGGGCGAGCCTGTATTTCGCGATCGCCTGCAACCTGCCGTTCTGGCGCGCCGTGGCCGCGACCGGAGCGCTCCCGGGCCTCGCCGGCCTGATGGCCACGACCAGCCTGTTCGTGCTGGTGGTCGCGCTGCAGGCCTTCCTGCTGTGCCTGCTGCTGCACGGCCGCCTGGCCAGGCCGGTGCTGGCGGCGCTGCTCGTGCTGGCCGCGGTGTGCGCCCATTTCTCCAGCGCCTACGGGGTCTATTTCGACACCGACATGGTGCGCAACGTCCTGCACACCGACGTCCGCGAAGCCGGCGAGCTGCTGGCCTGGAGCACGGTGCCGACGCTTGCCGTGCTCGCCGGCCTGCCGCTGCTGGTGCTGTCGCGCATCCGGCTCATCCGGCGGCGGCCGGCGCGCGCGGCGCTCGCGCGCCTGGGCTGGATGCTCGCGCTGGCACTGGTCGCCGCCGGCAGCGCGCTGGCGGGCTTCCAGGACCTGTCGGCGCTGATGCGCAACCATCGCGAGCTGCGCCACCTGATCGTGCCCGGCAACGTCGTCGTGGCCAGCGCCACCCTGCTGCGCGACCAGGCGCGGACGCCGCCGCCGCGCAGGCCGCTGGGTCGTGATGCCGTGCTGGCCGCCCGGCCCGATGGCGCGCGGCCGCGCCTGCTGGTGCTGGTGGTGGGCGAAACGCTGCGCGCGCAGAACTGGGGCCTCAACGGCTACGCGCGCCAGACCACGCCGCGGCTCGCCGATTCGGCCGCCGTCAACTTCCCCGATGTCACCGCCTGCGGCACCAGCACCGAGGTCTCCCTGCCCTGCATGTTCTCGCCCGATGGCCGCGCCGGCTACGACAAGGCGCGCCTGGCCAACTCGGAATCGCTGCTGCACGTGCTCGAGCACGCCGGCGTGCACACCCTGTGGCGCGACAACCAGTCCGGCTGCAAGGGCGTCTGCACCGGCCTCGCCTTCGAATCGACCCGCACGCGCGCGCCCGGCGGCTGCGGCGCCGATGAATGCCACGACGCGGTGCTGCTCGACGGCCTGGACGCGGCCATCGACCGCTGGCCGGGCGACCAGGTGATCGTGCTGCACCAGCTCGGCAACCACGGCCCCGCCTACCACCGGCGCACGCCGGCGCGCCTGCTCCGCTACGCGCCCACCTGCGACACCGACGACCTCGGCCACTGCAGCCGCGAGCAGGTGGTGAACAGCTACGACAACGCGGTGCTGGCCACCGACGACCTGCTGGCCGACGTGATCACCCTGCTGGCCCGCCGCGACGAGCGCGACACCGCCCTGCTCTACCTGTCCGACCACGGCGAATCCCTGGGCGAGAACGGCCTGTACCTGCACGGCCTGCCCTGGGCGATCGCCCCGGACACGCAGAAGAAGGTACCGATGCTGGCCTGGCTGTCGCCGGGCATGGCCGCGGCGCGGCAGACCAGCCTGGCCTGCCTGCGCGGGACCGCCGCCACGCCCGCGAGCCACGACGACCTCTTCCACTCGGTGCTCGGCCTGTTCGACGTGCGCACCGCGCTCTACGACCGCGACCACGATGTCTTCTCGGGATGCAGCCCATGACCATGAACCTTGCCCACCCGCGACGCCCGCTGGCGCCGGCCCTCAGCGTGGTCGTGCCAGCCTGCAACGAAGCCGGCAACCTGCCCGGCCTGCTCGACGAGATCGATGCCGCCCTGCGCGACGTCGCCAGCTACGAGGTCATCTGCGTCGACGATGCCTCCGACGACGACACCGTCTCTGTCCTGGCGGCCTGCGCCGCCGCCAGTCCGCAGCTGCGCGTCCTCCGTCACCGGTCCCGCAGCGGCCAGAGCGCGGCGCTGCGCAACGGCGTCAAGGCCGCGCGCGCCGACTGGATCGCCACCCTCGATGGCGACGGCCAGAACGATCCCGCCGACCTGCCGCGGCTGCTCCTTGCACGCGAAGGCGCGGGCGCCGACGTGCGGCTGTTCGCGGGCTGGCGCGTGAAGCGCGAGGATTCCGCCAGCAAGCGCTGGGCGTCGCGCATCGCCAACGGCATCCGCGCACGGCTGCTCGGCGACGCCACGCCGGACACCGGCTGTGGCATCAAGCTGTTCGAGCGCGACGCCTTCCTCGACCTGCCCGCGTTCGACCACATGCACCGCTTCCTTCCGGCGCTGATGCAGCGCGCGGGCTGGCGCACGCTGAGCGTGCCGGTCAACCACCGGCCGCGCCTGCACGGCCAGAGCAAGTACGACAACCTCGGCCGCGCGCTGGTCGGGATCAGCGACCTGCGCGGCGTGCTGTGGCTGCTGCGGCGCCGGACCTGCGCCGTCGCCGAAGAGCGCATCGCGCGCGATGTTGAGGTGCTGCCATGAACGAGACCATCGCCGCCCTGGATTGGACCGGCATCGCGGTCACGCCGTGGAAGCTGATCGGCCTGTTCGGCGCGCTGCTGTTCGGCGCGCGCTGGCTGGTGCAATTCGGCGCCTCGCGGCGCGCCGGGCGCGCGGTGGTGCCGCGCAGCTTCTGGGTCATCAGCCTGTGCGGCAGCGCGATGACGCTGGCGTACTTCCTCTTCTCCGACAAGCAGGACGCGGTAGGCGTGCTGCAGAACCTGCTGCCGGCACTGACCGCGGCGTACAGCCTGAGGCTGGAGCTGCGCACCGCGCGGCCGGCGGCGCCTCAGGCGGATTCGAACAGCGGCGGCTGGACCGGCGCCTCTTCCGGATCGCGGAAGCCGGCAAGCCCGACGCCCGCCAACCGGTAGCGCGTCTGCGCCGGCAGCTGCACGCGCTCCTGCAGGGCCAGCGCGATCGCGGTGAACTCCTCCAGCGAGGCCGGCGGCAGGTCCGGCGTGTGGCTGCGGGTCAGGATGCGGAAGTCGGAGGTCTTGAGCTTCAGGACCACCGTGCGTCCCACCCGCGGGGTGCGCCGCGTGGCGTCCCAGGCCTTGCCCGCGAGCCGGCGCAGCGCGTCCTCGAACGCGTACAGCGGCAGGTCCTGCTCGAAGGTGTCCTCGCTGGAGATCGACTGCACCGGCTGGTCGGGCTCGACCGGGCGCTCGTCGATGCCGCGCGCGCGCCGGTACAGCCCGGCGCCGAAGCTGCCGAAGCGCGCCTGCAGCTCCTCCAGCGCGAAGCCGCGCAGGTCGCCCACGGTGGCCACGCCGATGTCGGCCAGCTTCTTCGCCATCACCTTGCCCACGCCGGGGATCTTCGAGACCGGCAGCGGCGTGAGGAAGGCCTCGACCTGCCCGGGCTTGACCACGAACTGGCCGTCTGGCTTGTTCCAGTCCGAGGCGATCTTGGCCAGGAACTTGTTGGGCGCGATGCCGGCCGAGGCGGTCAGCGACGTCGCCTCGCGGATCTCGGCGCGGATCCTGCGCGCCGACTCCGTGGCGCTCGGCGAGGCGATCTTCGGCACGGTCACGTCGAGGTAGGCCTCGTCCAGCGACAGCGGCTGCACCAGGTCGGTGTGCGCCAGGAAGATCTCCCGGACCTGCTTCGACGCGGCCTTGTAGCGGACGAAATCCGGGGGCACGAAGACCGCGTCGGGGCACAGGCGCTCGGCGCGCACCGCCGGCATCGCCGAGCGCACGCCGAACACCCGCGCCTCGTACGACGCCGCGCACACCACCGAGCGCGCGCCGCGCCAGGCCACGACCACAGGACGGCCGCGCAGCGACGGATCGTCGCGCTGTTCCACCGACGCGTAGAAGGCGTCCATGTCGATGTGGAGGATCTTGCGCATGCCGCGCATTATCCCCCCACCCCCCTGTAGGAGCGGCTACAGCCGCGATAGCCGCAATGCCCGCGATGCCTCGATGCCCGCGATGCCTGCGCCTGCGATACCTGCGATGCCCCGGTTCCGCCAATCGCGGCTGTAGCCGCTCCTACAGGGGTTGGGGCGGTGCGACGGGGAGGGTGACCAACATCAGCGTGGCGTCGTCCGGGTCGGGGACCACCTTGAAGCCGAGCCGCCGGCACATGGCGAGCATGGTGCTGTTCTCGCGCAGCACCTGGCCTTCGATCATCTCCAGCCCCATCCAGCGCGCGACCCCGATCATCTCCTGCATCAACTTCCAGCCCAGGCCCGCGCCCTTCAGGTCGGAGCGCACCATGATCCCGTACTCGCCGCGGCGGAAGTCGGAGTCGGCCAGCAGGCGCACGGCGCCCAGCATCTCGCCCGACTCGACGTCGATCGCCACCAGGGCCATCGAGCGCGCGTAGTCCAGCTGCACCAGCCGGGCGATGAAGTCGTGGCTGAAGTCACGCACGGCGCGGAAGAAGCGCAGGCGCAGGTCATCGGCGCTGACGTGCTCGAAGAAGCGGCGGAACATCGCGTCGTCCTCCGGGCGCACCGGGCGCACGAAAGCCGCGCGGCCATTGGACAGCTGGAGCGTGCGCTCGAGCTCGGTCGGATACGGGAACACCGCGAAGCGCGGGTGGCCGCGGCCGCGGTGCAGGCGCCTGGACGGCGCCAGCGCGATCCGCGCATCCAGCGCGACCGCGCCGCCGGCGTCGACCAGCAACGGGTTGATGTCGACTTCGCGCACTTCGGGAATGTCGGCCGCCAGCTGCGCCAGCTTCACCAGCACCAGGGCCAGCGCGCGCTCGTCGGCCGCCGGCACGTCACGGTAGGCGCGCAGGATGCGCGACACCCGCGTGCGCCCGATCAGCTCGTGCGCCAGGCGCAGGTCGAGCGGCGGCAGCGCCAGCGCTTTGTCGTCGATCAGCTCCACCGCGGTGCCGCCGCGGCCGAACACCACCACCGGGCCGAACACCGGATCGTCCGCGATCCCGGCGATCACCTCGCGCGCCTTCGCCCGCAGCACCATCGGGTGCACGCTGACGCCGTCGATGCGCGCGCCGGGCCGCAGCGCCCGCGCGCGGGCGATGATCTCCGCGGCCGCTTCGTGCACGGCGGCGGCGCTGTTGAGGTGCAGGCGCACGCCATCGACGTCGGACTTGTGCGCGATGTCCGGCGACAGCACCTTGACCGCCACCGTGCCCCCGCCCGCGAGCAGCGGCTGCGCGGCGGCCACGGCGGCCTCCGGGCTCGCGGCCAGCACGGGCGTGGCGATGTCGATGCCGTAGGCGGCGAGCAGGCGTGCGGTGGCTTCGGGGTCCAGCCATTCGCGGCCCTCGGCCAGCGCGCGGGCGACCAGTGCCTGCGCGGCGTCGCGATCCACCGCGAAATCCTCCGGCAGGCTCGGCGGCGTCTCCATCAGCGCGGCCTGCGCCTCGCGGTGGCGCACCAGGTACATGAAGCCGCGCACGGCCTCGGCCTCGCTGGCATAGGTCGGCACGCCGGCGCCGCCGAGGAGTTCCGAGGCGCCGCGGTCGTCGCCCAGCCACAGCGCCAGCACCGGCTTCTTCGCCGTGCCGCGTGGGCGGGCGGCCAGCACGCGCACCGTGGCCTCGGCGGTCTCGAGCGGATCCGACAGCACCGTGGGCACGTTGACCGCGAGCACGGCATCGTTGCCGGGATCGTCGAGCAGGGCCGCCAGGCCCGCGGCGTAGCGCTCGCCATCGGCGTCGCCCAGCAGGTCGACCGGGTTGCTGCGCGACCAGCCGCGGGCGAGCTCGCCGTCCAGCCGCGCCACGGTCGCATCGGCCAGCTTCGCCGGCCGCCCGCCGAGGTCCTGCAGCCGGTCGAGCGCAAGCAGGCCGGTCCCCGCGCCGTTGGTCAGCACCGCCAGGCGCTTGCCCGGCACGCTGCCGAGGTGCGACAGCGTCTCGGCCGCGGCGAACAGCTCGTCGAGTGCGTGCACGCGCAGCAGGCCGGCCCGGCGGAAGGCGGCGTCATAGACCGCGTCGGGCGTGGCCAGGGTGGCGGCGTGGGTCGCCAGCGGGCCCTCGCGCCGCGCGTGGCGCCCCGGGCGCACCACCACCACCGGCTTGCCGCGCGCCGCCGCGCGTGCCGCCGACAGGAACTTGCGCGCGTCGCGCACGCGTTCGAGGTAGAGCAGGATCGCGCGGGTGTGGCGGTCGGTGGCGAACCAGTCGAGCAGGTCGCCGAAATCGACGTCGACGGCGTCGCCCAGCGAGACCACGGCGGAAAAGCCCAGCCCGCGCGCGCTGGCCCACTCGATCATCGCCGCCCCGATCGCACCCGACTGCGACACCAGCGCAAGGTCGCCTGCGGGAGGCCGGTGCGCGGCGAAACTCGCGAACAGCTTCGAATGCGGCGCGATCACGCCCAGGCAGTTCGGCCCGACCACGCGCAGCCCGCGCTCGCGCGCGATCGCCTGCAGCGCCTCGTTGTGCGAACCGGGGCCCTCGCCCATGTCGCGGGTCAGCACGATCAGCGCGCGCGCGCCGGCGTCGGCGGCGCGCAGCGCCACCCGTGCCACCGTGGCCGGCGGCGTGGCCACCAGCACCAGCTCGGGCGCGAAGCCGAGCGCGTCCAGGCGCGGCGCGGTCGCCACGCCTTCAAGCTCCGGATAACGCTTGTTGACCACGCCGATGCGGCCATGGAAGCCGCCGTCGATGACCTGACGCAGCACCAGGCGACCCAGCGAACGTTCGCGCGGACTGCCGCCCACCAGCGCCACCGAGGCCGGCGAGAACACGGATCCGAGCGCGTAGGTACCCATGGATGGACGACCGGCCTCGAGGGGGACCCGACGATACCACCGCCTCCGGTGCAGCTCGCTTGACGCAGGACGCGGCGCTGTCCAACCTTCCGCGATGACGATGATGCTGGTCCGCAACGCGGACGTGTACGCCCCCGCGCCGCTTGGCCGGCACGACCTCCTGGTGGGCGGCGGCAAGGTGCTGTGGATGGGCGCGGACACAGCGGCGCTGCCCCCGGGCTTCGCTGCGACCGTCGTCGACCTCTCGGGCGCGCGCCTGGTGCCCGGTTTCATCGATGGCCACGTGCACGTGACCGGCGGCGGCGGCGAGGCCGGTTTCGCCAGCCGCGTGCCGGCGCCGATGCTGTCGCGCTACACCCGCGGCGGCGTGACCACGGTGGTCGGCCTGCTCGGCACCGACGACGTCGCCCGCGGCACGCGCGAGCTGGTCGCAGCCATCAACGGCTTGCGCGAGGAAGGCCTGTCGGCCTGGGGCCATGCCGGCGGCTACCACCTGCCCCCGGCGACGATCACCGGCAGCCTGCGCGCGGACCTCGCCTTCATCGACTGCCTCATCGGCGTGGGCGAGCTGGCGATCAGCGACCACCGCTCCAGCCAGCCGACGCTCGACGAACTGCTGCGCATCGCCTCCGAGACCCACGTGGCCGGGCTGATGACCGGCAAGGCCGGCATCGTCCACCTGCACCTGGGCGATGGCGCCCGCGGACTGGAGCTGGTGCGCCGCGCGCTCGACCAGAGCGAGCTGCCGCCGCGCGTGTTCAACCCGACCCATGTCAACCGGCGGCGTGCGTTGTTCGACGAAGCGATCGAGCTCGCACGGCGCGGCTGCTGCATCGACATCACGGCCTTCCCGGTGGCCGACGGCGAGGACGCCTGGAGCGCGGCCGACGCGCTGGTCCGCTATCTCGACAGCGGCGCGCCGCGCGGGCGGGTGACCGTCAGCTCCGACGCCGGCGGCTGCCTGCCCTGCTTCGACGAGCAGGGCCGCGTCTGCAGCATGGACGTCGGCCACTCGGGCGCGCTCATCGAGACCCTGCGCGAACTGCTCGCGCGCGGCGTCGCGCTCGAGGACGCGCTGCCGGCATTCACCTGCAATGTCGCCGACCTGCTGCGCCTGCCCGGCAAGGGCCGGATCGCGGTCGGCGCCGACGCCGACCTGGTGGCCCTGGACGCCGACGGCGCGATCAGCGACGTCTTCGCGATGGGCCTCCCGCACCTGCGCCAGGGGGCCGTCGTGCGCCGTGGTACGTTCGAAACGCAAGACACCTGAACAGCGGAGCCATTGATGCCAAGCAAACCCGTCAACGGGGAGCAACGCGGCTGGATCATCCCGATCGGCGGTGCCGAGGACAAGGACACCAACCCGCGCATCCTGTCGCGCTTCGTCGAACTCAGCGGCGGCGATGACGCCGACATCGTGGTGATCCCGACCGCCAGCCGACTCAAGGACAGCGGGCTCAACTACGAGGCGCTGTTCCGCGAGATGGGCGTGGCCGAGGTCGAGGTGATGGATTTCGACACCCGCCGCGACGCGCAGGAACCAAACCGCGTGCGGCGCCTGGCCGAAGCCAGCGGCATCTTCTTCACCGGCGGCAACCAGCTGCGGCTGTCGACGATCCTGGGCGGCACCGACGTCGCGCGCACGGTGCGTTCGGCCAACGCCCGCGGCGTCACCGTGGCCGGCACCAGCGCCGGCGCCGGGATCCTCAGCGAGCACATGATCGCGTTCGGCAAGGAGGGCTCGTCGCCCAGGGCCAGCAGCGTGCGCCTCGCGCCCGGGCTGGGCCTGACCAACCGCTTCATCATCGACCAGCATTTCCGCCAGCGCGACCGCCTCGGCCGCCTGACCGCCGCGCTGGCCTACAACCCGTTCGCGATCGGCATCGGCCTGGACGAGGACACCGCCGCCTTCATCTCGCCCGACGACACGCTGGAGGTCGAAGGCAGCGGCGCCGTGACCGTGGTCGATGCCCACGACCTGCAGTTCTCCTCGATGGCCCACGCCGACGAGGACGAGCCGGTCTGCATGCTCGGCCTGGGCGTGCACATCCTCATCGCCGGGGCCACCTTCAACCTGCACACGCGGCGCGCGTCCGCCGGACGACTCGCCACCCGAAAGACCTGACCCAGGGACACAACCTGCATGCGCATCCTCGAACGCTCCGTCTACGTTGGCCCGTCCCTGCATGCGCACTTCCCGGTGATCCGGCTGCTGCTCGACCTGGGCGAGCTGGAACAGTGGCCCACCGCGCGCCTGGGTCGCGGCTTCATCGACGGCCTGGTCGCGGCGCTGCCCGGACTGGCCGAGCACGGCTGCTCCTATCGCGAACCCGGCGGCTTCGTGCGCCGCATGCGCGAGGACGAGGGCACGTGGCTGGGGCACGTGCTCGAGCACGTGGCGATCGAACTGCAGAACATCGCCGGCGAGGACGTCACCTTCGGCAAGACCCGCAGCGTGGACGACCGGCCCGGCGTCTACACCGTGGTCTACGAATACACCCAGCGCGAGGAAGGCATCGCGGCCGGCGAGCTGGCGATGCGCCTGGTCGCGTCGCTGCTGCCGGAGTCGCTGCGTCCCGCCGGCAGCGTGCCCGACGACTGGGCCTGGGAGGAGGCGCGCGACGGTTTCATCCGCTATGCGCAGCGCCGCGCGCTCGGGCCGTCCACCGCCTCGCTGGTGCGCGCGGCCGAGGAACGCGGGATTCCGTGGCTCAGGCTCAACGAGCGCTCGCTGGTGCAGTTCGGCCACGGCCGCTACCAGCAGCGCATCCAGGCCACGGTCACCGGGCGCACGCCGCACATCGCGGTGGAGCTGGCCAGCGACAAGGAAGAGACCAACAAGATCCTCGGCTCGCTCGGCCTGCCGGTGCCGCGGCAGGTGCTGGTGACCAGCCAGACCGACGCACTGAAGGCCGCGCGCCGGCTGGGCGGCCCGGTGGTGCTCAAGCCGTACAACGGCAACCACGGCCGTGGCATCACCATCGACATCACCGGCGACGACGAGATCCGCGCCGCCTTCGTCGCCGCGCAGGAGCATTCGCGCTCGGTGATCGTCGAGACCTTCCAGCCCGGCGACGACCACCGCCTGCTGGTGGTCGACGGCCAGCTGGTCGCGGCCACGCGGCGCACGCCCGGGCACGTGGTCGGCGATGGCCGCAGCACCGTCGCCGCACTGCTCGATGAGGTCAACCGCGACCCGCGCCGCGGCGTCGGCCACGAGAAGGTGCTGACCCGCATCGAACTCGACCGCGAGGCGGCGCTGATGATGGCGCGCGTCGGCTACGACGAGGATTCAGTACCCAAGGACGGCGAAGTCGTCTACCTGCGCTCGACCGCCAACCTGTCGACCGGCGGCACCGCGACCGACGTCACCGACAGCATCCATCCCGACAACCGCGAGATGGCGGTGCGCGCGGTGCGCGCGATCGGCCTGGACGTGGGCGGGGTGGACTTCATCACCCCGGACATCTCGGAAAGCCATCGCCGCATCGGCGGCGCGATCTGCGAGGTCAACGCCGCGCCCGGATTCCGCATGCACGTGGCGCCCAGCGAGGGCACCGCGCGCGATGCCGCCGGCCCGGTGATCGACATGCTGTTCCCGCCGGGCTCGCCTGCGCGCGTGCCGATCGCCGCGGTGACCGGCACCAACGGCAAGACCACCACCGCGCGCATGCTCGCGCACATCGCCAAGATGGCCGGCCACACGCCGGGCCTGACCACCACCGACGGCGTCTACATCGACGGCCAGCGCACGGTCGAGGGCGACATGACCGGGCCGGTGTCCGCGCGCATGGTGCTGCGCGACCCGACCATCGACCTGGCGGTGCTCGAGACCGCGCGCGGCGGCCTGCTGCGCGCGGGCATGGGCGTGACCGAGGTCGACGTGGGCGCGGTGATCAACGTGCAGTCCGACCACCTGGGCCTCAAGGGCATCGACACCCTGGAACAGCTGGCCGAGATCAAGCGCATCGTGGTCGAGGTGGCCACCGGGTGCGCCGTGCTCAACGCCGACGATCCCAACGTGCTGCGGATGTCGGGCTACACCAAGGCGCGCACCATCTGCTACGTGACCATGAATCCGGGCCACCCGCTGGTACGCGAGCACGTGCGCGCCGGCGGCCGCGCCTGCGCGCTGGAAGAAGGCGTCAACGGGCACATGATCACGCTCTACGACAAGGGCAGCCACATTCCGCTGATGTGGACCCACCTGGTCCCGGCGACGCTCGAGGGCCGGGCGCTGCACAACGTGCAGAACGCGATGTTCGCCGCGTCGATGGCCTTCGCGATGGGCATCCGGCTCGACGACATCCGCCACGGCCTGCGCACCTTCGACACCACCTTCTTCCAGGCCCCGGGCCGGATGAACGTGTTCAACGAGCACCCGTTCAAGGTGCTGTTCGACTATGCGCACAACGCGCACGCGGTCGGGGTGATGGCCGACCTCGCGCAGCGGCTGGACGTGGAAGGCCGGCGCATCGTGGTGGTGGCCGGCCCCGGCGACCGCCGCGACGAGGACATCGTGGCGATCGCCAATGCCGTCGCCGGCCGCTTCGACCACTACATCTGCCGGCGCGACGACGGGCTGCGAGGCCGCGACGGCGACGAGGTGCCCAACATCATCGCCCGCGCGCTGCGCGAAGCCGGGGTCGCCGACGATGCGATCTCGGTCATCCCCGACGAACAGGCGGCGATCGACGCCGGCCTGCGCATGGGCGCGCCCGGCGACCTGCTGCTGGTGTTCGCCGATGCGCTGGCGCGCTCCTGGAAGCAGATCACCAAGTTCCGGCCGGAGGGCACCGCCGAGGCATCGCCCAGGGCGGTGCTGCCGCCGCCGCTGCCCGGCGCCGACGCCGTGCCGGCGTTCGAGTTCGAAGGCCTGGTGCGCGAGGAGCGCGGCCTGGTGTTCGCGCCGGACGAGGACAGCGACTGACTCCGGCCGCGACGATGAGCACCCCGCCGCCGTTCGACGACTCGCGCCGCCTGACCGGGCCCAACCTCTATTTCGCCGGCACCGGCGCGGTGCTGGAGACCGGCATCGGCGCACCGGTCGCGCCCGCGCTGCTCGACGCCTGGCGCCACGCCATCGCCCGCGCACGCGCCGCGCTGGACTGGCCGGAGGGGCCCACCCTCGCGCGTGAACATGCCACTGGCGCGAGCCTGGCCTTCACCGCGCCCGCCGATGCGCTCTATGCCGCCACCGAGGTCAACGAGTGGGCCTGGCTGTCCGCGCTGGCCGGCGCCGGCCTCGACATCGGCGAGCCGGCGCTGCAGCCGGGCCACGCGCCTTCCGGCGACGCGGGGGCGGCCCTGCGCATCCTGCGCGCGGTCGCGGCCGCGGAGCACCTGCCGCGCCTGGCCGCGCTGCGCCGGGCGGCGATGGTGCACGCGCTGCCGCTGCTGCTCGACGACGAGCAGCTGTCGATCGGCATGGGCAGCGGCAGCAGGACCTGGGACAACGCCAGCCTGCCCGCGCCCGACGAGGTGCCGTGGGAGGCGCTCCACGCCATCCCGGTGGCGCTGGTCACCGGATCCAACGGCAAGACCACCAGCGTCCGCCTGCTGACCGCCATCGCGATGGCCCACGGCTGGCACACCGCCAACAGCTGCACCGACGGCCTGTACCTCGACGGCGGGCTGATCGAGGAAGGGGACTATTCCGGTCCGGGCGGCGCGCGCGCGCTGCTGCGCCACCGGCAGGCGCAGGCAGCGATCCTCGAGACCGCGCGCGGCGGCATGCTGCGCCGCGGCCTGGGCGTCGAGCGCGCCGACGTCGCCTTGGTCACCAACGTCAGCCCCGATCATTTCGGCGAGTACGGCATCCACGACCTCGACGGCCTGGCCCAGGTCAAGCTGACCGTGGCGCGTGCGATCGCCGCCGATGGCACGGTGGTGCTCAACGCCGACAACGCCCTGCTGCGGCGGCACGCGGACTCGGTCCCGGCCCAGCTCGCCTGGTTCTCCTGCGACGACGACCATCCGCTGCTGCGCCAGGCCCGCGCCGACGGACGCGGCAGCTGCGGCGTGCGCGAGGGCCGGCTGCTGCTGTTCGACGGGACCCGTTCGCACGACCTCGGTGCCCTGTCCGACATGCCGCTGACCCTCGGCGGGCTGGCCGCCCACAACGTGCAGAACTGCGCCGGCGCCGCGCTGGCCGCCAGTCGCCTGGGCATCGGCGCGGAGACCATCGCCACCGTGCTCGGCCGCTTCGGCCGCGCGCACGGCGACAACCCCGGGCGCCTGCAGCGCTGGACCCTGGGCGGCGGCATCCAGGCCTGGGTCGACTACGCGCACAATCCCGACGGGCTGCAGCACCTGCTGGAGCTGGTGCGGCGCGCCCACGTCGGGCCCGGCCGCCTGCACCTGCTGCTGGGCCAGGCCGGCAACCGCAGCGACGCCGCCATCGCCGAGCTTGCCGCCACCGCGGCGGCCTTCGCCCCGGAGCGCATCGTGCTCAAGGACATGGATGGGGCCTACATGCGCGGGCGCGCCAGCGGCGCGGTCCCCGGGGTGCTGCGCGCGGCCCTGCTGGCCAGCGGCGTGCCGGCCGACGCCATCACCGAGTGCCTGGACGAGGTCGCCGCGGCGCGCATGATCCTGGCCGACGCGCGCGCCGGCGACAGCCTGGTCCTGCCGGTCCACGGCAGCGCCAGCCGCGCGCGGGTGGTGGCGCTTCTCGACCGGCTGCAGGACCAGGACTGGGCACCTGGCCAGCCCTTGCCCGTGGAGCCGGCCGGCGCCTAGTCCCGGGGCGGTCCGCAGCGTCTCGAACGCAGCGTCCGGGCCGTGCACGCGGCCGTGAAGGCCGGTTGGCTTACGATGGCCCGACCCGGCATGCAAGCGCATCCCGCCCCCTCGTCCGACGCCCGCGCAGGGCGTCCACTCCGGAGGACCGACATGGTCTCGACCGCCCCGCGCCGGCATGCACCGGCTTTCCATCCTCTCCATGCGCTGCTCCTCGGCGGTGCACTGGCCCTCTTCCTCGGCGGCCTGCTCAGCGACATCGGCTACTTCCGCACCTACGAGATCCAGTGGAACAACTTCGCGTCCTGGCTGATTGCCGGCGGCCTCGTGGTCGCGGGCGCGGCCCTGGTCTGCGCGTTGATCGGCCTCGCGCCGTCGCGCCGCACCCGCGGTTCCCTGCTCCACTTCGTGCTGTGGCTGGCGACCTGGATCGTCGGCTTCTTCAACGCGCTGATGCACGCGCGCGACGCCTGGGCCAGCATGCCAGGCGGCCTCGTGCTGTCGGTGATCACCGTCGTCCTCGCCATCGTCGCGACCTGGTTCGCGGCCAGTGCCCCGCGTATCGGAGGTGTCGCATGAAGCGCCTGAGCCTGCTTGCCGTGGCCACGTCGGCCATGGTGCTTGTCGCCTGCAACCCCGAGCCGGGCCCGATGCAGTACGGCAGCGATGTCGACCTGCCCGAACCCAAGCGCGGAATCCTGCCGCAGATGGTGATCGCCGATCCGTCCGAGTGGGGCGACCGCGTGCCGGTGGTGCCCGAGGGCTTCGAGGTGCGTGCGATCGCCACCGGCCTCGGCATCCCGCGCCAGACCCTGGTGCTGCCCAACGGCGACATCCTGGTGGCCGAGGGCCGCGGTGGCAACGCGCCCAAGCTCAAGCCCAAGGACGTCATCGCCGGCCCGATCAAGGCCAAGGGCACCACCGGGGTCCAGAGCGGCAACCGCCTGACGCTGCTGCGCGACGCCGATGGCAATGGCGAGTACGAAGTACAGACGGTGTTCGCCGAGAACCTCAATGCGCCCTATGGCATGGCCCTGATCGGCGATGACCTGTACGTGGCCAACCAGGACGCGGTGGTGCGCTTCGACTACCAGCCGGGCATGACCCAGGCCAGCGCCGGCGAACCCGAGGTGCTGACCCTGCTGCCGTCGGAGATCAACCACCACTGGACCAAGGCCATGACGGCCAGCGCCGACGGCCGCTTGCTGTACGTCGGCATCGGCTCCAACAGCAACATCACCGAGCGCGGCATGCTCGCCGAGCAGGACCGCGCGATGATCTGGGAGATCGACGTCGCCAGCGGCATGCATCGCCCCTACGCGACCGGCCTGCGCAACCCCACCGCGCTGGCGATCCAGCCCGGCAGCGGCCAGCTCTGGGCCGTGGTCAACGAGCGCGACGAGATCGGCCCCGACCTGGTGCCGGATTACCTGACCTCGGTGCGCGACGGCGGCTTCTACGGCTGGCCCTGGGCCTACTGGGGCAACCATGTGGATACCCGCGTGAAGCCGGAGAACCCGGAGAAGGTCGCCGCCTCGATCACGCCCGACTACAGCCTGGGCGCGCACGTGGCCTCGCTGGGCGTCGACTTCTCCAGCCCGGTGATGGGCCCGGAGTTCGCCGATGGCGCCTTCGTCGGCATGCACGGCAGCTGGAACCGCCCGGACCCGTCCGGCTACAAGGTGGTGTTCGTGCCGTTCCGCAACGGCCGCCCGGCCGGTGACCCGATCGACTTCGCCACCGGCTTCCGCGACGACGACGGCACCACCCGCGGCCGCCCGGTGGGCGTGACCGTGGATCCGCGCGGCGCGGTGATCATCGCCGACGACCTGGCCAACATCATCTGGCGCGTCTCGCGCGTGGGTGGTCCGGCGGTGTCGCCGGGGGCCGCCGTGGATGGTTCCACGGCCCCGGGTGATGCCACTACGGGTGCCGAAGCCGGTGCGAGTACCGAAGGCGCCGATGCGCCTGCCGACCCGGGCACCGCGCCGGACGCGCAGCCCTAGCCAGCGTCCGGCCCGCCGGCCGGAGGGCGCAGCGCCTTCCGTGCCGGCCGTGGCTTCGCCCGTTTCCGCGCCGGCTTCGTGCCGGCGCTTCCGTATGCGGCGTCCGCAGCGGGCGCCAGCTGCAGCGCCTGCAGCGCGGCCAGTGCGTCGACATAGGCGGTGAAGTGGCGCAGGTAGTCCGGCGACTGCGCATGCATCAGCCGGAACATGCGCAGGACCAGCGCGCGCGAATTCAGAGGTCCGGCGTCCGCCGGGGCCGGCGCCAGCGCGCGGCGGATGTGCTCGCGATTGCGCAGCGCGCCCGCTAGGGCGTGGATGCCGGTGAGGGCCGGCAGCTCCGGCCACTGGGCCGCGCCCGGCAACCCGGTGACCGCGGCATCGGCCTCGCGCGCCTGACGCCAATCCGCCAGCGCATCGAGCAGTCCGCCGATCGCGGACGGTTGTTTCGATCCCTCGTGCATGGCTACGGGGCTTCGGCAGTCGTGGCCACAGGGGCAGGCGCGGGTGTGGGCGGTGTCGAGGGTGCCTGTGCGGGTGCTGCGGGTGCTGCTGTCGGCGCTGGCGCTGGCGCTGGTGCCGAGGCCTGCGCCTGCCGCGGCCGCGGCATCGGGGCCATCTCCACGCGGCGGTTGCGCGCGCGGCCTTCGGCGTCGTCGTTGCTGGCCACCGGCTGTTCGGCGCCGAAGGCCGCGGCGAACACCGACGAGGCCGGCACGCCCTGCGCCACCAGCGCGCGGGTGACGGTGAGCGCGCGCTGCGCGGACAGCTCCAGGTTGTCGGCGAAGCGGCGGTTGCCGCCGTGCACCGGACGGTCGTCGGTGAAGCCGCTGACCATCAGGATCTCGTCGCGCGCGGCGAGGAAGCCGGCAAGCGGACCGGCCAGCGTGTCCAGGAGCGCCTCGCCCTCCGGCTGCAGCCGGTCGGAATTGAGCGCGAACAGCACGCTGCCGCTGATGCCGATGCGCCCGTCGACCAAGGTGACGCGGCCCGCAGCCAGCGGCCCGGCCAGAGCCTGCTCCAGCGCCTCGCGGCGCTGCTGCTCGACCTCGCGCTGCGCCACCTCTTCCGCCAGCTTCGCCTCCAGGTGCAGCTGCGCGCCGATCACGCCGACGAGGATCAGCACGAACACGCCCAGAAGCACCGACATCAGGTCGCCGAACGCGGCCCAGACCGGCGCGCCGCCATCGTGTTCGACCTCGAGCTCGTGGCTCACGCGGTCGCGCCCGGGAGCTGCCGCAGCTCGCCGATGATCTGCTGCTGCGCGAGCACGCTCAGGTCGACCAGCTCGCGGGCCTGGGCGACGTAGTACGCGAGCTGTTCGTCGCCGCGGGTGCCGGCGGCCTCGAGCGCCGCGGCGATGGCGTCCAGCCGCTCCACGAGCTGAGCGTTGCGCTCGCCGAACTGCTCGACCGCGCCACCGAGTGCCTCGCCCAGGCGCGACACACCTTCGGCATTGGCGTCGACGCGGCGCACTGCGGCTTCGATGGCACCGGTGCCCGCGTCCACGCGGGCGTCGAAGCGCGCACCGGCCGTCTCCAGCAGGCCCGACGTGGTCGACACCAGGGCATCGATCGCGCCGCGCTGCTCGGTGGAGGCGTGGTTCACGGCTTCGAGCAGGGTCGCCAGCGTCTGCATCAGTTGCGTGCGCTCGGCCAGCATTTCGGTGTCGCGGACCATGCTGTCGGAGAGCTTCTGGCGCAGCTCGGCCACCACCTCGGCGGCCGCGCGCGGCGCTTCGGAGGCGGCTTCGACCAGGGTGGAGATCTCGGCGATGGTGGCGGCGGCGCGCGCCTGCGACTGCGCGCCGATGTCGGCGGCAGCCCGGGCCAGCGCATCGGCTACCGAGGCCTGCTGCAGGGCGGCGGCTTCGGCGGCCTGCACCAACTGCTCGCGCTGTGCTTCGGCCATCGCTTCAAGCTCGGCGCGCCAGGCGGCGAAGCGTTCGGCGTCCTGCCCCGCGAGTGTGGACTGCTGCAGCGCGTGCGCGGATTCCAGCGCCGACTGCTGGCGCGCATGCGCGGATTGCAGCTCGGAGAGCAAGGTGGCGGCCTGGGCCGCGATGGCTTCGCCGGCGGCATCAAGTGCGGCGCGCT
Organism: Luteimonas sp. MC1895; assembly: GCF_016457215.1. Lineage (NCBI taxonomy): Bacteria > Pseudomonadati > Pseudomonadota > Gammaproteobacteria > Lysobacterales > Lysobacteraceae > Luteimonas > Luteimonas sp. MC1895. Next base: position 855,501 of record NZ_JAEMDY010000001.1, on the reverse strand, counting down.
GACGCTCCGCCATGGCGTCGTGCTGCAGCTGCTGGGCGGCCAGTGCCTCGCGGTGATGTCGGGCCAACGCATCGTGCTGCGCCTGCTGCGCGGCCAGGGCCTCGCTCCATCCGGTGCCGATCTGCTGCGTGGCGGCTTCCAGGCGATTGGCGACGCTGTCCACCAGCTGGCTGCTGCGGGCGGCGAAGCGGTCGCCTGTGGCATCCAGCGTGCCGCGGAGGGTCTCGCCCAGGGCCTGCTGCGAGGCCGCCTGCGCGGCCAGCGCGCGCTCCCACAGCGCACTGGCCGCGGCGGCATTGGCCGCCAGTCCTTCGCCCACGGAAGCCAGCTGGCGCTCCACGGCGTCGGCCACGCGGCCGTTGAGCTGCACCGCCTCGCGGGCCACGGTCTCCATGGCGGTGGCGACCGCCGGCTGCACCGCCTCGGCCGCTGCGCGCGCGCTGGCGGCCGCGCCCTGTTCGAGCGCCTCCGACAGGCGCGCGGCGAGCCGCTCCCACGCCTGGCTCGACGCGCCGTGGAACGCGTCCTGCTGGGCCACCTGGCGCGCATGCGCCGCCTCGGACTGGCGTTCCAGCGCCAACATCATCGCGTCCATGCGCTCGACCAGGGTCGGCACCGCCTCGGCCTGCAGGGCCATCAGCCGCAGCGACTCATCGCGCTGGTGGGCACGCGTGTGCACGCGCAGGCCGTCGGCGGCAACCGCATCGAGCACGCGCACCGTGGCGGCGCGCTCGCGACGGACCAGCGCCGCAAGCAGGCCCAGTGCCGCCGAGGCGGCCACGCCCGCGATCGACGTGCCGAACGCGACGCCCAGGCCCTCCACCGGGGCCGCCAGCGCACCGCGCACCGCCTGCAGGTCGCTGGCCGACTGCAGGGCCAGGCCCGTGCCACGCAGCGTGACCAGCATGCCCAGCAGGGTCCCGAGCATGCCCAGCAGCACCAGCATGCCGACCAGGTAGGGCGCCAGCGCGGGCGCCGGCAGCGGCGCCTGCCCGCCTTCGATGCGCTGCCGCACCGCACTGCGCAGCGACGGGTCCAGGCGTTCGAGCCATGCGACGAAGGCCTCCGGCCCGGGCGGCGCCTCGAGCGCGGCAGCCAGGCCTGCGGTGGCGCGGCCGTAGCGGTGCAGCTCGACGCCGCCGGCGGCGTACAGCCCGGCGATCAGCACGGTCACCAGCAGCGCCAGCGTGTGGCTGCCGACGTAGCCGGCGCCGATCCAGGCCACCACCAGCAGGCCGAGGGCGAAGACGGCGGGTTTCAGCAAAGGTCTGTTCATGCGCTCGGACTTGAAGTGCGAAGCGCCGCCAGCAGGGCTTCGATGGGTTGGAAGCGGAGGTCGAGCTCCGCCAAGAGCACCTGGCGCGCCTCGGCACGGAAGTGGTCGCGCCAGGGCAGCGGCGCCTGGCCGCCGGCATCTGAATCGGCGGCGGCTGCGCGTGCATGCAGTTGTTCGAACCGCACCACCAGCGATGGCACCAGCGGCGCCAGCAGCGCGTGCTCGCGCGGCGCAAGCACGCCTTCCATCACCGCATCCGCCGCCGCCAGGCGCGCCGCGCCACCGCCGCGCTGCGCGAGACGCTCGCGCAGCTCGCCGCGCAAGCGGCCGGTGGTCGCCTGCAGGTCACGCTGCAGGCCCTGGCAATGCTGCCGGATCGCGACCGCGCCGGCGTCCGCGCTGCCGTCGCCACCGGCCCGCGGGTGCAGCGGTCGGGTCCAGTCGCGGCTGTCCTCGAGGATCGCAGCCTCCAGGGCGTCACGCGCTGCGCGGCTTTCGGCCTCGAGGCCGGCATCCGTCGCCTCAGCGCACGGCAGGCTGGCCGGCGGCGCCGCGGGTTGCGGACGTGGCAGCTCCCAGGTCGCCGCGGGGGCGTCGTCCGCGGCCGGATCGTCATCGAGCGCGCGCGACAGGGCGACCGCGCGCTGCCAGTCCAGCCAGTCGCCGAGCACGTCGGCTGGCGCCGTCTTCGGCGGGGCCGGGCACGCCTGGCCCGCCAGCCGGGCGCTCAGCCTGGCGAGGGCGGCGCCGGAGATGGGCGCGCGGGTCGGGTCGGGATGCATGCGGATGGCCAAAACGCCTATTTTAACCCCTTGGCCTGGGCAGGTCGCCGCGCGAGGGACCGGCGCAAGGGCGCGCCCGGCCAGCCGGCACATCGAACATATGGCGTTGACGCGTCGGCATCACCCCGATATGTTGTGCCCGTCGGTTCCGGCAGGCGCTACCTGCCGGATGAAAAGGGAAGCCGGTGACGCCGTTCCGAACAGGATCGGCCAGTCCGGCGCTGCCCCGCAGCGGTAACTGGGAACGACCCCGCCATACAGCACTGGAGCCGCCACGGCCCCGGGAAGCGGCGGGCAAGGTGGAGGCCACGCGCCTCCGTGCCCATGAGCCCGAAGACCTGCCGACAGCCGCGCGCAATGCACGCCGCGCGGTGCCGGCTGCGGAATCTCCGGGGGGAGATGGCTGGCGACGCATGCGCGCGGGCCTCCCAATGCCGGGAGGTCCGTCGCCGCCGCTGCGACGCCGCCTGTCCACCCTGACGACTCCACCCGCCCGAGGGGGCGAGGCCGCGACGACGCCACGGCGTCGGCGCGCGCCCGTGCCCTGGATCCGCCCTGCAGGGGACAGGCGGCGTGCGCATTCCACTGGAGGCCCCATGGGCAGCGACGACAGCGCCACGACCAACGCGACCGCCATCGACCCGGAGCCCGCCGCCACCGCCGCCCATCAGGCCGCCCGCGGCGCGACGACGTGGATCACCAAGGAGGCGGGGAATCGTCGCCAGCCTTACGACCGGTCGCGCCTGCAGCGGGCCATTGCCCGCGCCCATGCCGAATTCCCGCAGCTGGACGTCGCCGGCTACACCGCGGCGGTCTGCGGTTTCGTCGAGGGCAAGCAGGCGGTCAATGCCGACGACCTGGTGGACCACCTGATCCGCGAGGCCGAAGCGCGGGTGGACGTGGACGCACCCGAGTGGGAGATGTTCGCAGCGCGCCTGTACCTGCGCAGGCTCTACAAGCAGGCCGCCCGCAACCGGTTCTACGACGCCGCCGACCAATACGGGTCCTACGTCGGCCTGCAGGAGAGCATGGCCGACCGCACCGTCTACTCCAACGACATCCTGCGCGCCTACTCCAAGGAAGAACTCGACGAGGCCGGGCGCATGATCGACCCGTCGCGCGACCGGTTGTTCACCTACAACGGGCTCTACCTGCTGGCCACGCGCTACCTGGCCACCGATACCTCGCACGGGGTGTACGAGCTGCCGCAGGAGCGCTGGCTGACGATCGCGCTGTACCTGATGCAGGCCGAAGCGCCGCGCGAGCGCCGCATGCAGCTGGTGGGCGAGGCCTACTGGGCGCTGTCGAACCTCTACATGACCGTCGCAACGCCGACGCTGCAGAACGCCGGCAAGAACGGCGGCCAGCTGTCGAGCTGCTTCATCGACACCGTGGACGACTCGCTGCAGGGCATCTACGACTCCAATACCGACGTCGCGCGCGTGTCCAAGGGCGGCGGCGGCGTGGGCGCCTACATGGGCTACGTGCGCGCGTCCGGGTCCGCGATCCGCGGCGTGCCCAATTCCTCCGGCGGCGTGGTGCCCTGGATCAAGCAGCTCAACAACACGGCGGTATCCGTCGACCAGCTGGGCCAGCGGAAAGGCGCGGTGGCCGTGTATCTCGACGCCTGGCACCGCGACATCGAGGCCTTCCTCGACCTGCGGCTGAACAACGGCGACCAGCGCCTGCGCGCGCACGACGTGTTCACCGCCGTCTGCATCCCGGACATTTTCATGGAGGCCGTCGAGCGCCGCGGCGACTGGTACCTGTTCGATCCCCACGAGGTCCATCGCATCAAGGGCTGGTACCTGCAGGACAGCTACGACGAGACGCGCGGCGACGGCACGTTCCGCCAGCGGTATGCGGAAGTGGTCGCCGACGAGCGCATCAGCCGCCGGACCGTCAAGGCCATCGACATCTTCAAGCGGCTGATGGTGAGCCAGCTGGAGACCGGCAACCCCTTCATGTTCTACCGCGACGAGGTCAATCGCAGGAATCCCAACCGGCATGCCGGGATGGTGTACTCGTCGAACCTGTGCACCGAGATCCTGCAGAACATGAGCCCGACGCGGCTGATGCAGGAGATCATCAGCGGCAACCAGATCGTGACCACCCGGCAGGCTGGCGACTTCGTGGTCTGCAACCTGTCGTCGATCAACCTCGGGCGCGCGATCGTGCCGCAGGACGAGCAGGGCGACCTGATCACCGACGTACTGGAGCGCCTGGTGCCGATCCAGGTGCGCATGCTCGACAACGTGATCGACCTCAACCGGCTGCCGGTGCCGCAGGCCACGATCACCAACCGGAAGTACCGGGCCATCGGCCTGGGGACCTTCGGCTGGCACCACCTGCTGGCGCAGAAGGGCCTCCACTGGGACTCGCGCGAGGCCGAGGACTTCAGCGACGCGGTGTACGAACGCATCAACTACCTCACCGTGCAGGCGTCGATGGCCCTGGCGCGGGAGAAGGGGGCCTACCCGGCGTTCCAGGGCAGCGACTGGCAGACCGGGCGCTACTTCCGCGACCGCGGCTACACCAGCCCGCAATGGCAGGAGCTGGCCGGCCAGGTGGCGGCATACGGGCTGCGCAACGGCTGGCTCATGGCGGTGGCGCCGAACATGTCGACGGCGCAGATCGCGGGAAGCACCGCCTCGATCGACCCGGTCTACTCCGCGTTCTACTACGAGGAAAAGAAGGACTACCGTCGGCCCGTCGCGGCGCCCGGCCTGTCACTCGACACCTGGCCCTACTACGAAAAGGGCGCCTACCGGGTCGACCAGTTCGCAAGCGTCCGCCAGAACGCGCGGCGCCAGCGCCATGTGGACCAGGCGATCAGCTTCAACTTCTACGTGCCTTCGACCATCCGTGCCTCGACCCTGCTCGAACTGCACATGACCGCCTGGCGCGAGGGCCTGAAGACCACCTATTACGTCCGCTCGAACGACATCGATATCGGGGAGTGCGAGTGGTGCAGCAGTTGAGCGGACGCGTCATCGCATGCGCGCTGCCGCTCCCACGGTCGCTTCGCGACCGCGGGCCCCTCTTACCAGCACCCACACCCCGCGCCTTCGGCGCGCCCCCTGACTCAGGGGGCTCTACTCCATGCAGCCGGTCGTGAGTGGCCGGGAAGGAAGCACCATGAATGCTGTTGCCGCACCCAGGGCGTCCACGCCGCTCGAGCGCATCCGGATCCTCGAGCCGCTTCATCCGAACCGGTCGACCGGGATCATCAACGGCCGCACCAGCGGGATCCTCAACTGGAACGACATTCCCTACCCGTCGTTCTATCGCGCCTACAAGGAGCTCTCGACCAACTTCTGGATCCCGGACGAGGTCGACATGAAGGCCGACGCGCGCCAGTACGGCGAGCTGTCGGCGCGGGAGAAGAACGCGTACGACTCGATCATCGGCCTGCTGGCCACGCTCGACTCGCCGCAGACGCGTTTCATCTACAACGTGGCCGAGTACATCACCGACCCGGCCGCGCACGCCAACGCGGCGATCATCGGCCAGCAGGAGGTCATCCACAACGAAAGCTACAGCTACGTCCTGGCGTCGATCACCGACCTCCAGAACCAGAACAGGATCTTCGAGATCGCGCGGACGCATCCGACCATCCGCAGGCGCAACGCGCCGATCATGGAGTCCTACGACGACTTCCTGCGGGAGAAGACCGCCGAGACGCTGCTGCGCTCGCTGATCCAGTCCTCGATCCTGGAAGGCATCAACTTCTATTCCGGCTTCGCCTATTTCTACAACCTGGTGCGCCAGAACCGGATGGCCGGCACCGGCAAGATCATCAGCTTCATCAACCGCGACGAGCTGGCCCATACCAAGTTCATCAGCGAGGTGATCCGCGCCATCGTCGGCGAGAACCCGGAGCTGCAGACCGACGAACTGACCGACTACGTGTACCGCGCATTCACCCATGCGATCGAACTCGAGGTGCAGTGGACCGGCGAGGTCCTGGACGGCATCGACGGCATCAACGTGGACGAGATGATCCGCTACGTGCAGTACCGCGCCAACAAGATGGCCGGGATGCTGGGCATCGAGCGCATGTATCCCGACGCCACCGACAACGTGATGCCGTGGATCCGCGCCTACGCCGACAACTTCACCGAAACCAAGACCGACTTCTTCGAGATGCGCAACGCGTCGTACAAGAAGACCAACGCCGACAACGGCTTCGACGATCTCTGAGCATGCGCATCCTCGTCGCCCATGCCTCGCTCAGCGGCAATACCCGCGACCTCGCCCAGCGCGTGCGCGCACGCTGCGAGGCCCGGGGCCACCGCGTGACATGGATCGAGACCGACCTCCAGGACTTCGCGGCCGCCGGAGCCGACGCGCGCCACGACCTGTACCTGCTCGGGTCCTGGACCGGCAACGGCGGACGCACACCGCCGGAGATGAAGCGATTCATCGCTGGACTCGTCGACGCCGTCGGAAAGCCGCCACGGGTGGCGGCGTTCGGCACCGGCGAGACCCAGTGGGGCGCCGAGTACTACTGCGGCGCCGTGCGGCGGATGGCCGCGTTCTTCGCCAGCCCGTTCCCGCGGCTGGAGATCGAGCAGATGCCCCACGGCCAGCGCGACGCCGCCCGGATCGACGCCTGGACCGACCTGGTCATCGCGATGGCCGCGACCATCGCCGCCGACAACAGACCTTTCCTCCAGACCGAAGGCCTCCCGCCCCATGAAGATCCTGCACGCCACGTCGGCTGACGACGTCGACACCGCCATCGCCGCCCATCCCCGCCTGCTGGTCGACTGGCACAAGGACGATTGCCCCGCATGCAGGATGCTCGACCGCTCCCTCGCGGTTTTCGCAACGACCCCGGAGGCCCGGGGACTGGTGCTGCTCAAGGTGCGGCTGGAGATGGTGGGCGAGGCCTGCTTCCGCACGATGGGCCTGCGGCAGACACCGACGCTGACGATCCACCGCGACGGCGCGGAAGCCGCGCGCCTGCCCGGCTTCCAGTCGCCCGCGCAGCTCGCGGCGGCGACGGCGGCGGCCTGGGCATCGCCGCCCGCATGAGCGCCCACCACCTGCCGCCACCGACCGAGGCGCGCCTGCTGGAAATGGTCTTCCCGGACCATGCCAACCACCTGGGCACCCTGTTCGGCGGCCAGGCGCTGGCCTGGATGGACAAGGCCGCCTTCATCGCGGCCTCGCGCTACGCGCGCCGGACGGTCGTGACCGCGCGCTCCGACCAGGTGGATTTCCGCCTGCCGATCCGACAGGGCCAGCTGGTGGACATCACCGCCACCGTGGTCGCGGTCGGCCGCAGTTCGATGCAGGTGGACGTGGCGCTGGTGGCGGAAGACCTGCTCACCGGCCACCGCGTGCCGTGCACGCGCGGCCGCTTCACCATGATCGCGCTGGACGCGGACGGGAGACCCGCCCCGGTGCCGCCGCTCGGCTGAGCCAGGGCGGCGCGGCGCGGTGCCCGGTTATTCGACGGTCACGCTCTTGGCGAGGTTGCGCGGCTTGTCGACGTCGGTGCCGCGTGCCAGGGCCACGTGGTAGGCCAGCATCTGCACCGGGATGGTGTGCACGATCGGGCTCAGCACGCCGACGTGGCGCTCGGTGCGGATCACGTGCACACCCTCGCTCTCGCTGAAGTTGCTGTCGGCGTCGGTGAACACGAACAGCTGGCCGCCGCGCGCGCGGACTTCCTGCATGTTCGACTTCACCTTTTCCAGCAGGCTGTCGTTGGGCGCGATCACGACGACCGGCATGTCGTCGTCGACCAGCGCCAGGGGACCGTGCTTGAGTTCGCCCGCGGGATAGGCCTCGGCGTGGATGTAGGAGATTTCCTTGAGCTTGAGCGCGCCTTCCAGCGCGATCGGGTAGTGCACGCCGCGGCCCAGGAACAGCGCGTGTTCCTTGGGCGTGAAGTGCTCGGCCCACATCGCGATCTGCGGCTCGAGGTTCAGCGCGTGCTGCACGCTGCCCGGCAGGTGGCGCAGGGCCTCGATGTATTCGGCTTCCTTCTCCTCCGACAGCCGCCCCTGCAGCTTCGCGAGCGTGGCGGCGAGCGCGAACAGGCCGACCAGCTGGGTGGTGAAGGCCTTGGTCGAGGCCACGCCGATCTCGGCGCCGGCGCGGGTGTAGAACACCAGCCGGCTGGCGCGCGGGATCGCGCTTTCGAGCACGTTGCAGATCGAGAGCGTGAGGTCGTGGCCCAGTGACTTGGCGTACTTCAGCGCCTCCATCGTGTCGAGGGTTTCGCCCGACTGCGAGATCGTCACGATCAGGTGCTTCGGGTTCGCGACCGCGGTGCGGTAGCGGTACTCGCTGGCGATCTCGACGCTGCAGGGCAGCCCGCTGATCGCCTCGATCCAGTAGCGGGCCACGGAGCCTGCGTAGAAGCTGGTGCCGCAGGCGAGGATCTGCACGCCTTCGACCTGGCCCAGCACCGCGTCGCCGTCCGCCCCGAACAGGGTCGGCTCGAAGCCGCCGGCGTCGATGATCGCTTCCATCGTGTCGCCCAGCGCGCGCGGCTGCTCGTGGATCTCCTTCTGCATGAAGTGGCGGTAGGGCCCCAGCTCCAGCGACGACAGCGAGACGTCGGACAGGTGCTCCTCGCGCAGCACCGGCTGGTCGTCGGCGCCGAAGATGCGCACCGCGCCGCGGGTGATCTCGGCGGTGTCGCCTTCTTCCAGGAAGATCACCCGGCGCGTGGCCTGCAGGATCGCCGACACGTCGGAGGCGACGAAGTTCTCGCCTTCGCCCAGACCGACCAGCAGCGGGCAGCCCATGCGCGCCACCACCATGCGGTCGGGCTCCTTGCGGCTCACCACCGCCAGCGCATAGGCGCCGTGCAGTTCCTTGACCGTGCGCTGCAGCGCGGCCAGCAGGTCGTCGCCGTCCTGCAGGTAGTGGTGGATCAGGTGCGCGATGACCTCGGTGTCAGTCTGCGACTCGAAGGCGTAGCCGAGTCCCTTCAGGCGCTCGCGCTGCTCCTCGTGGTTTTCGATGATGCCGTTGTGCACCAGCGCGACGCCGTGGCTGACGTGCGGGTGCGCGTTGGACTCGGTGACGCCGCCATGGGTCGCCCAGCGCGTGTGGCCGATGCCCAGCGTGGCCGCGAAGCCCTCGCTGCCGGCCGCGCCCTCCATCTCGGCCACGCGCCCGGTGCGGCGCACGCGGCGGATGTCCGTGCCGTCGATGACGGCGATGCCGGCGGAATCGTAGCCGCGGTATTCGAGACGCTTGAGTCCTTCGATCAGGACCGGAACCACATCGCGATCCGCGATCGCACCGACGATGCCGCACATGTCTATAGGACGCCTTGGTTGGGGACGACACAGTGTAACGGCGAAAGCCCGCGGGGCCGTCCGGGCGGACAGGCGCGGTGTCCGGGCGGACACCCGGACACTCCCACCAAAACCTTTCATTTCAATGGCTTGTGGTTGGCACGCGGCTTGCGTCCTACAGGTCGGAACCCCTGACCCGACCGCATCCGGACACCCCATGGAAACAAGCCGCGCCCGCATCCGCGACACCTCCGCCCAGGACCGCTCCCCGGCTTCGGCGCCGCCCGCGCGCCGCCGCCTGCGCGATCCGCGGATCGTGGCCGGCCTCGGTGCGGCCGTGGTGCTCGGGCTCGCGGCCTGGGTCGCGGTGGGCTGGAGCAGCGGTGGCCGGTCCTACGACGATTCGCGCATCCGCATCGCCGAAGTGGTCCGCGGCGACCTGGTCCGGGACATTTCCGCCGACGGCCGCGTGATCGCCGCCAACAGCCCGACCCTGTACGCCATCGCCGGCGGCACGGTGACCCTGAAGGTGGTGGCCGGCGACGCGGTGGAGAAGGGCCAGGAGCTGGCGGTGATCGACAGCCCCGAGCTGCGCAGCCGCCTGGTGCAGGAGGAGTCGACCCTGGCCAGCCTGCAGGGCGAGGCCAACCGCGCCATGCTCGACGCGCGCCTCACCCGCTCCGACGCGCAGAAGCTGCTCGACCAGGCGCTGATCGACGAAGTGGCCGCCGGGCGCGACGTGGAGCGCTACAAGCGCGCCTTCGAGGGCGGCGCGGTCTCGCGCAACGACTACGACCGCGCGCTCGACGGATTGAAGAAGGCCGAGATCGGCGTCGCCTCGGCGCGCCAGGATTTCGCCCTGCAGGGCCAGGGCGCCGGCATCGACGCCAGCAACAAGCGCCTCCTGGCCGAACGCCAGGCGGCGGTGGTCGAGGAGTTGCGCCGCCAGGTCGACGCGCTGACCCTGCGCGCGCCCTTCGACGGCCAGGTCGGCCAGGTGCAGATCGCCCAGGGCACCAACGTCGCGGCCAACGCGCCGGTGCTGGGCGTGGTCGACCTGTCGCAGTTCGAGGTCGAGATCAAGGTGCCCGAAAGCTTCGCCCGCGACCTCGGCATCGGCATGCCGGCCCAGGTGGCCAGCGTCGGCAAGCAGTGGCCGGCCGAGATCTCGGCGGTGTCGCCGGAAGTCGTCAACGGCGAGGTCAACGCCCGCCTGCGCTTCGCCGACGGCAACCAGCCGCCGGGACTGCGGCAGAACCAGCGGCTGTCGGCGCGCATCGTACTGGACACCCGCCAGGACGTGCTGATGGTCGAGCGTGGCCCCTTCCTCGAGCAGGAGGGCGGCAACTTCGCCTACGTCGTCGCCGGCGGCAGCGCCCAGCGGCGGCCGATCCAGGCCGGTGCCTCGAGCCTGTCGGCGGTCGAGATCGTGTCGGGACTGCAGGCCGGCGAACGCATCGTCGTGTCGGGCAGCGACCAGTTCCAGCAGGCGGACCGCGTCCGCATCTCCGGAGAATGACCATGCAAGCCACCCACGGATTCCCCCACGTCGTCCACTGGGATTCCTTCCAGCTGGCCGATGCGGTCCCGCGCCGCCTGAGCGAGCTCTACCACTTCGAGCTCGACCGCGACGACGCCTCGATCGCGTCCCCCGCCAACGGCGACGCGCACCGCGCGCGCGCGCCGCGCCCCTACCTCCCGTCCTCGTCCCTGCCCGCCCGGTTCCAGGTCGACTGATGGACGCCACCGCCACCACCGCACAGGGAAGCAACGCCATGCTGGACATGCGCCAGGTCACCAAGGTCTACCGCACCGAACTGGTCGAGACGCACGCGCTGCGTTCGCTCGACCTCCGCGTCGGCGAAGGCGAGTTCGTCGCCGTCACCGGGCCGTCGGGCTCGGGCAAGACGACCTTCCTCAACATCGCGGGCCTGCTGGAGACCTTCACCGGCGGCGAGTTCCACCTCGACGGCGAAGACGTGCGCGGGCTCAACGACAACCAGCGCAGCCGCCTGCGCAACCAGAAGATCGGCTTCATCTTCCAGGGCTTCAACCTGATCCCCGACCTCAACCTGTTCGACAACGTCGACGTGCCGCTGCGCTACCGCGGCATGCCCGCCAACGAGCGCAAGCTGCGCATCGAGGACGCGCTGGGCATGGTCGGCCTGGGCTCGCGCATGAAGCACTTCCCGGCCGAGCTCTCGGGCGGCCAGCAGCAGCGCGCCGCGATCGCGCGCGCCATCGCCGGAAGCCCGCGCCTGCTGCTCGCCGACGAACCCACCGGCAACCTCGACACGCAGATGGCGCGCAGCGTCCTCGAGCTGCTCGAGGACATCAACCAGCAGGGCACGACCATCGTGATGGTCACCCACGACCCGGAGCTTGCCGCGCGCGCGCACCGCAACGTCCACATCGTCGATGGCATGGCCACCGACCTGTCGGTCGAGCCGAGCCTGACCCGGGCGTCGCGCGCGGGCCGCATCGAGGCCGAATCCCGCACCCGCGCCGCCTCCGGCGCCTGAGGAGCATCCCATGCTCGCCTACTACTCCAGGCTCGCCCTGCGCAGCTTCCGCCGCAACAAGGTGCTGACCGCGCTGATGGTGCTGGCGATCGCGCTCGGCATCGGTGCCTGCATGACCACGCTCACCGTGTTCCGGGTGCTGTCCGGGGATCCGATCCCGGAGAAGAGCGACCGCCTGTTCTACGTGCAGCTCGACCCTGCCTCGCTGCGTGGGTTCACGCCGGGCGAGGAGCCGTCGGCGCAGGTGACGCGCTTCGACGCCGAGACCCTGCTGCAGGAGAAGCGCGGCCTGCGCCAGGCGATGATGACCGGCGGCGCGGTGTCGATCACGCCCGACAAGGCCGACCTGCCGCCGTTCTATTCGGATGCGCGCTACGCCACCGCGGACTTCTTTCCGATGTTCGCCGCGCCCTTCCTCCACGGCACCGGCTGGAGCGCGGCCGACGACGTGGCCAACGCGCGCGTGGCGGTGATCTCGAAGTCGCTCAACGACCGCGTGTTCGGCGGCGCCAACAGCGTCGGCCGCTCGCTGGTGATCGGCGGCGGAGAGTTCCGCGTCGCGGGTGTCCTCGACGAATGGCGCCCCACGCCCCGCTTCTACGACATGAACACCGACCGCTACGGTGAGCTCGAGGACGTCTTCCTGCCGTTCTCCACCTCGCGCCAGCTCGACTTCGGGCGCAGCGGCAGCATGGACTGCTGGGGTGACTCGGGCGCCGACGAGACCGCGCTCAACGCGCCCTGCGTCTGGATCCAGTACTGGGTCGAACTCGAGGACGCGTCGCAGGCCGCCGACTACAAGGCCTACCTCGACAACTACTCGGCGCAGCAGAAGGCCGCCGGCCGTTTCGAGCGCGCGCCCAACGTGCGCCTGCGCAGCGTCATGGAGTGGCTGGAGTTCAACCGCGTGGTGCCGCGCGACGTGATGATGCAGCTCTGGCTCGGCTTCGGCTTCCTGCTGGTCTGCCTGCTCAACACCGTGGGCCTGCTGCTGGCCAAGTTCCTGCGCCGCAGCGGCGAGATCGGCGTGCGCCGCGCGCTCGGCGCCTCGCGCACCGAGATCTTCAAGCAGTGCCTGGTCGAGGCCGGCGCGGTCGGCCTGGCCGGCGGCATCCTCGGCCTGGGCATGGCCCTGCTGGGGCTGTGGGCGGTGCGGCAGCAGCCGTCGAGCTATGCCGAGCTCGCGCACCTGGACCTGCCGATGCTGCTGTTGACCTTCCTGCTTGCCGTGGCCGCCAGCATCATCGCCGGCCTCCTCCCCGCGTGGCGCGCCATGGAAGTGACGCCCGCGATCCAGCTCAAGTCGCAGTGACCCCGAGGAACGACTGATGGACATCCGACCGATCCTTTCCACCCTGCTGCGGCACAAGACCGCCGCCGCGCTGATCGTCCTCGAGATCGCGCTGACCTGCGCCATTATCTGCAACGCGCTGTTCATGGTCGGCGAGCGCCTGACCCAGATGCGCCAGCCCAGCGGGATCGCGGTCGACGAACTGGTGCGCATCCAGATCATTCCCGTGGGCAACGACGCCGACGCGGCGGCCCAGACGCGCTCCGACCTGCAGATGCTGCGCAGCCTGCCCGGCGTGCAGGGCGCGACCACCACCAACCAGGTGCCGTTCGTGAACTCGTCCTGGAACTCGGGCGTGAACCTGCAGCCGGAACAGCAGCAGCCGACCGTCGTGGCGACGACCTACATGGGCGACGACCACTTCCTCGACACCTTCGGCATCGAGCTGGTGGCGGGCCGCTACTTCACCCCGGACGAACTCATCCCCAACGATGCGCTGAGCGATCCGGAGCAGGAGGTCACCATCCCCGGCGTCGTGGTCACCCGGACCCTGGCCGAACGGCTGTTCCCCGGCCAGGACCCGCTGGGCAAGCCGATCTACGTCTGGGGCGACAAGCCGGTCAGCATCATCGGCGTCGTCGCGCACCTGATCCGGCCCGGCAGCATGGGCGGCCCGGAAGGCAGCCAGTACTCGCTGGTCATGCCGGTGCGCGCCAACTACGACCTCGGCGGCCAGTACATCGTCCGCACCGCGCCCGAGCGGCGCCAGGAGATCCTCGAGAGCGCCAGCAAGGCCCTGCGCGCCAACGGCCCCAAGCGGATCATCATCGAGGACAACACCAAGACCTTCCGCGAGCTGCGCGACGCGTACTACCAGCAGCAGCGCTCGATGGTCTGGCTGCTGGGCATCGTCTGCGTGGCGCTGCTGCTGATCACCGCGCTCGGCATCGTCGGCCTGGCCAGCTTCTGGGTGCAGCAGCGCAGCAAGCAGATCGGCATCCGCCGGGCGCTGGGCGCGACCCGCGGCCAGATCCTGCGCTATTTCCAGACCGAGAACTTCATCCTGGCGACGATCGGCATCGTGATCGGCATGCTGCTGGCCTTCGGCATCAACCAGCTGCTGATGGGACGCTACGAGCTGCCCAGGCTGCCCCTGGTGTACCTGCCGGTGGGCGCGCTGGCGCTGTGGCTGCTGGGCCAGCTGGCGGTGCTGGGACCGGCGCGGCGCGCGGCCGCGGTGCCGCCGGCGGTGGCGACCCGGAGCGTATGATCCCGGACCGATGCCTACCGTCCTGATCATCGACGACAACCCCGCCGTCGCGACCGCGCTGGAGCTGCTGTTCTCGCTGCATGACATCGACGCGGTGGCCGCGCAGTCGCCGGAACAGGGACTGGCGCGGCTGCGCGGGGGCGGCATCGACCTGGTGGTACAGGACATGAACTTCCACGTCGACACCACCTCGGGCGAGGAAGGCATCGCGCTCTTCCACGCCATCCGCGCGCAGGAGCCCGACCTGCCGGTGATCCTGCTCACCGCGTGGACCCACCTCGAGTCGGCGGTGGACCTGGTCAAGGCCGGGGCCGCCGACTACCTCGGCAAGCCCTGGGACGACCGCAGGCTGCTGGCGACGGTCAACAACCTGCTGGAGCTGTCCGAGGCGCGGCGCGAACTGGCGCGGCACCGCAGCGGCGAGCGGCGGCGGCGCGACGCGCTATCGCGCGGCCACGACCTGCGCGGCGTGGTCTATGCCGATCCCGCCAGCGAACGGCTGCTGTCGCTGGCCTGCCAGGTCGCGCGCTCCGAGCTGCCGGTGCTGGTGACCGGGCCGAACGGATCGGGCAAGGAGAAGGTGGCCGAGATCGTGCACGCGAATTCGATGGCCAAGGACGGGCCGTTCGTGGCGCTCAACTGCGGCGCGCTGCCCGGTGAGCTGATCGAGGCCGAGCTGTTCGGCGCGGAGGCCGGCGCCTATACCGGCGCGGGCAAGGCGCGCGAGGGCAAGTTCGAAGCCGCCGACGGCGGAACGCTGTTCCTCGACGAGATCGGCAACCTGCCGGCGGCCGGGCAGATGAAGCTGCTGCGCGTGCTCGAGACCGGGCGCTTCGCGCGGCTGGGCGGCAACCGCGAGCGCCAGGTGCGCGTGCGCGTGGTCAGCGCGACCAATGCCGATCTCGCGGTGATGATCCGCGACGGCCGCTTCCGCGAAGACCTGTACTACCGCCTCAACGCGGTGGAGCTAAAGCTCCTGCCGCTGGCCGACCGGCCGGACGACATCCTGCCGCTGGCGCGCCACTTCCTCCCGGCCGGGAAGCAGCTCTCGGCCGACGCCGGGCGCGCCCTGCTCCGCCATGGCTGGCCCGGCAACGTGCGCGAACTGCGCAACGTCGTGCAGCGCGCGGCGCTGCTGTCGGCCGGCGACGTGATCGCAGGCGATGCGCTTGGCCTGCCGTCGTCGCCTGCGGTGCCGTCGACGACGGTGCCCGCGGCCGACGAGCCCGACCGCGCCGCGATCGAAGCCGCGCTCGCGCGCCACGGCGGCGTGCTGGCGCAGGCGGCGCAGGAGCTCGGACTGTCGCGGCAGGCGCTGTACCGGCGCCTCGACCGCCTCGGGATCCGGCGCGACTGATGCCGCGCCGGCCGAGGCTGCCGCTGAGCGTCTCGTTCACGGCGCTCGCGCTGGCCTACATGGCGATCGCCACCGCGCTGGGGCTGATGCTGGAATCCTGGCTGGCCTCGCGCTGGCTTGCGCTGCCGATCGCCATCGCCCTGCCCCTGCCACTGCTGCTGTACCACGTCAGGCGACTGCTCGCGCCGGCCCATTCGCTGTTCCGCGCGCTGGCCGGCAGCGTCGCGAGCTACCGCGACGGCGACTACAGCTTCGGCCTGTCGTGGGAAGGCGGCGGCGAGCTCGGCAACCTGGTCGCCAGCCATCGCGCCCTGGGCGACACCCTGCGCGAGCAGCGCCTGCGCCTGGTGCAGCGCGAGCTCCTGCTCGACACCATGGTGCAGAACACGCCGGTGGCGATGCTGCTGGTCGATCCCGGCGGCCACGTGGTGCTCGGCAACCTGGCGGCGCGCAAGCTGCTCGGTGATGGCCACAGGCTGGAGGGGGTCTCGTTCCCGGAACTCCTCGAGCGCGTGCCCGAGGCGATGCGCGAGGCCTTCGCCCGCGGCGGCGACGGCATGTTCACCGTCGGCAGCGACGACGACGAGGACATCTACCACCTGTCGCGCCGGCTGTTCCGGCTCAACGGCCGCCGCCACGAGCTGCTGCTGCTGCGCCAGCTCACCGCCGAACTGCGCCGCCAGGAAGTGCAGGTCTGGAAGAAGGTGATCCGGGTGATCAGCCACGAGCTCAACAACTCGCTGGCGCCGATCGCCTCGCTGGCGCATTCGGGCGGCGAACTGCTGCGGCGCGGCCAGTACGAACGGCTGCCGGCCGCGCTGGCCACGATCGAGGAGCGCGCGCGCCACCTCGAGGGCTTCATCCGCGACTACGCGCGCTTCGCCAAGCTGCCCTCGCCGCGGCTCGAGGCGCTGGAATGGCGCAGCTTCCTCGAGCGGCTGCGCAGCCAGGTCGACTTCGGAATCGAAGGCCACGTCGAGGGCCACGTGCGCGCCGATGCCGCGCAGCTGGAGCAGGCGCTGCTGAACCTGTTGAAGAACGCGCACGAGTCGGGCTCCGCCGCGGGCGACGTGCGCCTGGGCCTGCGCCGGCTGCCGGATGCCTGGCGCGTCGACGTGCTGGACCGCGGCAGCGGCATGAACGAGCCGGTGCTGGCCAACGCGCTGCTGCCGTTCTACTCCACCAAGCGCCACGGCACCGGCCTGGGGCTGGCGCTCAGCCGCGAGATCGCCGAGGCCCACGGCGGCCGCATCGCGCTGGCGAACCGCGAAGACGGCGGGCTGTGCGTGACGCTGGTGTTGCCCGCCTGACGCGCGCACTGCCCACACACGCACCGCACCAGCGGCGCTCCGGCGCTCCGGCGCTCCGGCGCTCCGCGCGCGCCGCGCGGACTGCGCGGGCTGCGCCCTGTAGGAGCGGCTATAGCCGCGATCCGGTGTCCCGCCATCGCGGCTATAGCCGCTCCTACAGTGGCCCCGGTGCCGCGGCCCCGGCCCCGGACCCGGTCCCGCGGCCCCGGGATCAGGCCGGCTGCTTCGGCTGCTTTGTCGGGCGCTGCCAGCCATCGATGCTCAGCTGACGTCCGCGGGCGATCGTCAGCCTGCCGTCCGGCGCGTCGCTGGTGATCACCGAACCTGCGCCGATCGTCGCATCGCGCCCGATGGTCACCGGCGCCACCAGCGAAGCGTTCGAGCCGATGAAGGCGCCGTCGGCGATCGTCGTGGTCGACTTGTTGGCGCCATCGTAGTTGCAGGTGATGGTGCCGGCGCCGATGTTCACCCCGGCACCGATGTCGGCGTCGCCGAGATAGCTCAGGTGGTTGGCCTTGCTGCCGACGCCGAGCGCGGCGTTCTTGGTCTCGACGAAGTTGCCGATATGCACGCCGTCGGCGAGCACCGTGCCCGGGCGCAGGCGCGCGAACGGCCCCACCTGCGCGGCGCCCTCGATGGTGGCCCCTTCGATGTCGCAGTGCGCGCGCACGACGGTCCCGGCACCCAGCTCGGCGTCGCGGATCCGGCAGAAGGGCCCGATGCGCACGCCGTCGCCCAGCACGACGCGACCTTCCAGCACGACGTCGACGTCGATCTCGACGTCGCGGCCCACCACCACCTCGCCGCGGATGTCGACCCGCGCCGGATCGGCGAAGCGCGCGCCGTCGGCGCAGAGCGCGCGCACGCGCCGCTGCTGCATCGCGCGTTCGAGCTGGGAGAGCTGCCAGGGATCGTTCGCGCCCTCGGTTTCCACCGGGTCGTCGACCAGCACCATCTCGGCCGCGCTGTACTCGGCCGCGGCCATCGAGAAGATGTCGGTCAGGTAGTACTCGCCCTGCGCGTTGTCGCTGGACAGGCGCTGCAGCCAGTTCTTCAGCGCCGTGGACTCGACCGCCAGCACGCCGGTGTTGACGATGTTGATCCGGCGCTGCTCGGCGTCGGCGTCCTTTTCCTCGACGATCGCGCCGACGTTGCCCTGCGGGTCGCGCACCACGCGCCCGTAGCCGCGCGGGTTCTCGAGTTCGGCCACCAGCACCGCGATCCGCCCGCCGGCCGCGAGCAGGCGGCGCAGCGTCGCCGCGGTGATCAGCGGCACGTCGCCGTAGAGCACCAGCACCTGCGCGCCATCGGGCACGTCGGGCATCGCCTCGCGCACCGCATGGCCGGTGCCAAGCTGGCTCGCCTGCTCGACCCAGTTGATGTCGGAGCGGTGCCGGTAGGCCTCGCGCACCTGGTCGCCGCCGTGGCCGTAGACCACGTGGATCGCCGCCGGCGAGAGCTCGCGGGCGGCGGCGAGCACGTGCGACAGCATCGGCTTGCCGGCGATCTTCTGCAGCACCTTGGGCATCGCGGACTTCATCCGCTTGCCTTCGCCGGCGGCGAGGATGACGACGTGCAGGTCGCCGGGCGCGGCGGTGGCGGAAGCGGTTTCGGGGGTCGCGGGCATGGCCTGTCCTGTTGCTTGATCGCGGCCATTCTAGTGCGACCCTCTGCTAGCATGCGCGCGATGTCGCAGGGCCCTCCTCCGCAGCCCGTGTCCGTCGCCACGCCCACGTTCAGAGCCGATGCCCGCTGGCCGGCCGTGGTGCTGTGGGCGGGCGGCGTCGCCTGTCTTGCCGGCATCCTCGGCCATGGACTGCCCGCCGAATGGGTGCCTGCGCGCAGCGTCGCCCTGCTGGTCATCGCGCTTGGCGCAGCCGGGATCGCCCGGATCCTCCACCGCGTCCGCGGACTCGCGCCCGCGCATGGGCTGGCCATCGCCTGGCTGCTGGCGCTGGCGTGGCTGGGGGGGCCGCTGCCGATGCTGGCGGTGGCACTCGTCGCCCTCGCCGCGATCGCCACGGGCAGCCTGCTGTTGCCGCGCGCGGACGCCGCCGCCCAGTGCGTGACCGGCCTGGCGCTGGTCGCAGGACTGGCGGGCTGGCTGCTGCCGCTGCCGGTGCACACGCGCTGGAGCTGGCTGGCCGTCGCGTTGGTGCTGGTCGTCTGGCGGCACCGCGCCCTGCAGGCGTCGCTGCGCACCGCGCTGGCGCAGTGGCGCGACACGGTTGCCGCGGCGCCGCGGCCCGCCACGCTGGCGGTCATGCTGCTGGGACTGGCCGCCACCGGCTGCTGGGTTCCCACCGCGCAGCAGGACGACGTCGCCTACCACCTGCTGCTGCCGTGGTCGCTGCAGCTCGACGGCCGCCTGGCCATGGATCCCGACGTCCACGTCTGGGCGCTGGCGCCCTGGGCCGCCGACGTGCTGCAGGCAATCCCGCAGCTGATCGCCGGCGCGGAAGCACGCGGCGCGCTCAACGCACTCTGGCTGCTGCTGTGCGCATGTGCGCTGTGGCGCCTGGCCGGCGCGCTTGGCGGCGACCGGCGCGCCCGCGCGTGGACGGTGGCGCTCTTCGGCAGCCTGCCGCTGACCGCGGTGCTCGCCATGGGCATGCAGACCGAGCTGCCCACCGCCGCGCTGCTGTGCTGGGCGGCGCTGCCGGGATGCACGGCCCCGTCGCGCAGGACCCTGCTGGCCGCGTGCGCGCTGACGGGAATGCTTGCGGCCACCAAGCTGGTCGCGTTCGGCTTCGCGATGCTGCTGCTGCCGTGGCTGGCCTGGCGCCATCGCAGCGTGCTCGACGCGCGCAGCGTGGCCGCGGGCCTGGGCCTGCTGCTCGCCATCGGCGGCAGCAGCTATGCGTACGCCTGGGCGATCGCGGGCAACCCGGTGCTGCCGCTGATGAACGACCTCTTCGGCTCGCCCTGGTTCGGCGGCGACTTCGTCGACGAACGCTGGCACAAGGGCTTCGGTCCGACGCTGCCGTGGCGCATGACCTTCCAGACGCCCGACTACCTCGAAGCCCATGCCGGCGGCGGCGGCTTCGTGCTGGTGGCGCTCGGCGGGGCGTGGCTGCTCGCGCTGGCGCGGCGCCGGACGCGTGCGCTGGCCGCGCTCGCGCTGCTGATGCTGGCGCTGCCGCTGCTGGCGACCCAGTACCTGCGCTACGCCTATCCCGCGATGGTGCTGGCGCTTCCGCCGCTGGTGGTCGCGGCGTTCGCGTCCGCGCCCCGCAGCGGCCATGTGGTGGTCGTCGCCACCTGCATCGCCAACCTGCTGTTCCAGGCCAATGGGCACTGGATGCTGCGCACCGGCGCGGTAAAGGAAAGCCTCGTCGCCCTGGGCCGCGACGCGCCGCTGCTGGCGGAATACGCGCCCGAGCGGCTGCTCGCCCAGGCGGTGCGCGAGCGCTGGAGTGCGGAAGGCGGACCATCGGGCAACCTGCTCGTCCTCGACCTCGACACGCCGATGCTCGCCGAGATGGCCTCGCGCGCACGCGCCCCCTCCTGGTACGACCCCTCGCTCGCCGCCGCGGCAAACATCGCCGATGCCGACGCCAGCGGCGCGGCCTGGGTGGCGCTCTGGCAGCGCGAAGGCATCGCCGAGCTTGTGCTGCACGCGGAGCGCCTGCCTGCGCCACGTCGCGCCGCCCTGCGGCTGGCGGGTGCGCGCCACGAAGCCACGGTCGAGGGCATCGAATGGTGGCGCCTGCCGCGGCCCGACGCGCCGGCGCCCGGAGCCATCGCGCCGTGAGCCTCGGCCGCCAGGGATCGAGCTACGTGCTGATCGGCTGCGTGCAGTGGCTGCTCGACTGGGGCGTCATGGTGCTGCTCAGCCACCTCGGCCTGCGCATCGGCCTGGCCAACGTCGCCGGCCGCATCTGCGGGGCGCTTCTCGGCTTCTGGGCCAACGGCAAGATCACCTTCGCCGGCGACGGGCGCGGGCTCGGGCGCCGGCAGCTGCTGCGCTTCGTGGTCATCTGGCTGGTGCTGACCCTGCTGAGCACGGTCGCGATCGAAGCCATCGACGACATCCTCGGCCGCAAGTGGGCCTGGCTCGCGAAGCCCCTCGTGGAAGTGGGTCTCGGCGTGCTCGGCTTCATCGCCTCGCGGCACTGGATCTACCGGCGCTGAGCCTCGGCCGGGCCGGGCCGGCGCCGGTTCTGGCCTGCGCCTGCACGTCGGCAGGTTGCGGAACGCCGTGCGGCGCGGCGCTTGGCGGGGCGCTTGGCGGGACGTTTGGCGGGACGTTTGGCGGTGCTGCGATGCGATGCCTGCTGCCGCTCATGTCCCCCGTCTCCGACCTGCGGCCGGAGCCTCCTCCTTGACTTCCCGTCAGCAGGCATCGCACCGCAGTCCGGATCGGTTCGGCCGCTGGCCGCTGGCCGCTGGTCGCTGGTCGCTGGGCGCTGGGCGCTGGGCGCAGGGCGCAGGGCGCAGGGCGCAGGGCGCAGGGCAGATGATCGGCGAGGCACGCGGCTTTGGCTATTGTGCGGCGCACCCGCGGCCCTGCATCGCTTTGGCTCTTCCGCGGAGCGCCCGCAGCCCTGCATCGCTTTGGCGCGTGGCCTGCTGACGGGAAGTCAAGGAGGAGATGCCGGCCCGGTGGGCCGGCATCGGGGGACATGAGCGGCAGCAGGCCATGCGTCAAAGCGCCGCAGCGCTGCACAAAGCTTTGCCCCCACGCCGGAGAAGAACCAAAAGAAAAGCCCCGCGCGATGGCGGGGCTTTCCGGAGACCGCTGGTGATGCCGCTCAGTGCTTCAGGTTCTTGCGCAGGCGCTCCAGCGCCTGCAGCTGCGCCGCGACCTCGGCCATCTTCTGCTGCGCCTCGGCGATGTCCATCGCCTCGCCGCGGCCGGCGAGCACGCGCTCGGCTTCTTCCTTGGCCTTGCGCACCTTTTCCTCGTCGATCTCGTCGGCGCGGATCGCGGTGTCGGCCAGGATCGTCACCACCTGCGGCTGCACCTCGAGGATGCCGCCGCTGATGGCGAAGTCGAGCTTCTCGCCGTTGGCCTGCGTCACGACGACCTTGCCGGGCTTGAGCCGCGTGATCAGCGGCGCGTGGCGCGGCGCGATGCCGAGTTCGCCGACTTCACCGGTGACGACCACCAGGGTGGCCTCGCCGCGGAAGATCTCGGCCTCGGCGCTGACGATGTCGCAACGGATGGTGGTCATGTCCCTGCCTTCTTAAGCCTTCTCGGCCATCTTCGCGGCCTTCTCGACCGCCTCGTCGATGCCGCCGACCATGTAGAACGCCTGCTCCGGCAGGTGGTCGTACTCGCCGTCCACGATGCCCTTGAAGCCGCGGATGGTTTCCTTCAGCGGCACGTACTTGCCCGGCGAGCCGGTGAACACCTCGGCCACGTGGAACGGCTGCGAGAAGAAGCGCTCGATCTTGCGCGCGCGCGACACGGCCTGCTTGTCCTCTTCCGACAGCTCGTCCATGCCCAGGATCGCGATGATGTCCTTGAGCTCCTTGTACTTCTGCAGCGTCGACTGGACCTTGCGCGCGGTGTCGTAGTGCTCGGCGCCGATCACGTTCGGGTCGAGCAGGCGGCTGGTGGAGTCCAGCGGATCGACCGCCGGGTAGATACCCAGCGAAGCGATGTTGCGGCTCAGCACGACGGTGGCGTCGAGGTGGGCGAAGGTGGTCGCCGGCGACGGGTCGGTCAGGTCGTCCGCGGGCACGTACACGGCCTGCACGGAGGTGATCGAGCCGGACTTCGTCGAGGTGATGCGCTCCTGCAGCACGCCCATTTCCTCGGCCAGCGTGGGCTGGTAGCCCACTGCCGACGGCATGCGGCCGAGCAGCGCCGACACTTCGGTACCGGCCAGCGTGTAGCGGTAGATGTTGTCGACGAACAGCAGCACGTCCTTGCCCTTGCCGGACGCGTCCTTCTCGTCGCGGAAGTACTCGGCCATGGTCAGGCCGGTCAGCGCCACACGGAGACGATTACCCGGCGGCTCGTTCATCTGGCCGTAGACCATCGCCACCTTGTCGAGGACGTTGGAGTCCTTCATCTCGTGGTAGAAGTCGTTGCCCTCGCGGGTCCGCTCACCGACGCCCGCGAACACCGACAGGCCTTCGTGCGCCTTGGCGATGTTGTTGATGAGTTCCATCATGTTCACGGTCTTGCCGACGCCGGCGCCGCCGAACAGGCCGACCTTGCCGCCCTTGGCGAACGGGCACATCAGGTCGATGACCTTGATGCCGGTTTCCAGCAGCTCGGCGGAGGACGACTGGTCCTCGTACGACGGCGCCGCGCGGTGGATTTCCCAGTGCGCGGAAGCGTCGACCGGACCGGCCTCGTCGATCGGGCGGCCCAGCACGTCCATGATGCGGCCGAGCGTACCGGCGCCCACAGGCACCACGATGCCGGTGCCGGTGTTGGTGGCGATCAGGTTCCGCTTCAGGCCGTCGGTCGAACCGAGCGCAATCGCGCG
Source organism: Luteimonas sp. MC1895 (assembly GCF_016457215.1). Classification (NCBI taxonomy): domain Bacteria; kingdom Pseudomonadati; phylum Pseudomonadota; class Gammaproteobacteria; order Lysobacterales; family Lysobacteraceae; genus Luteimonas; species Luteimonas sp. MC1895. The sequence continues at coordinate 831,982 of NZ_JAEMDY010000001.1, read as the reverse complement.
CACGATGCCGTCGCCGAGCTGCTGCTGCACTTCGAGGGTGATCTCGGTGCCTTCGACCTTCAGTGCGTCGTACACCTTCGGCACTTCGCTGCGCGGGAATTCCACGTCGACGACCGCGCCGATGATCTGAACGATCTTGCCCTGGTTGCTCATTGCCTGGTCCTCTGAAACTTGCTGTGTTCTTTCGTTGTGGGAGCGGCCATGGCCGCGATTCTTCGGGACCGGGCCGTCGGGCCCCTCCCACATGCTGTCTGGATCAGACCGCCGCCGCGCCGCCGACGATCTCGGAGATTTCCTGGGTGATCGCCGCCTGCCGGGCCTTGTTGTAGACCAGGTTCAGCGTGTCGATCAGCTTGTTCGCGTTGTCGCTCGCGGCCTTCATCGCGACCATGCGCGCGGCGTGCTCGGAGGCGATGTTCTCCATCACCGCCTGGTACACCAGCGACTCGATGTAGCGGGTCAGCACGTGCTCGAGCACGGTCTGCGCGTCGGGCTCGTACAGGTAGTCCCAGTCATGGGTCACCAGCTTCTCGTCCGACGGCGGCAGCGGCAGCAGCTGGTCGAAGGCCGCCCGCTGGGTCATCGTGTTCACGAAGTCGTTGTAGACCATGAACACGCGGTCCAGGCGACCCTCGGTGTAGCCGTCCAGCATCACCTTGACGATGCCGACCAGCTGGTCGACCTCGGGGGTGTCGCCCAGGTGGGTGACGCTCGCCAGCATCCCGACCTTGAGGCGGCGGAAGAACACCGTCGCCTTCTGGCCGATGGTGACCACGTCGACCTCGACGCCCTTCTCCTGCCACTGGCGGATCTCGCCCAGCAGCTTGCGGAACAGGTTGTTGTTGAGGCCGCCGGCCAGGCCGCGGTCCGAGGACACGATCACGTAGCCGACGCGCTTGACCTCGGCCCGCTCCACCAGGAACGGATGCTGGAAATCGGTGTTCGCCTGTGCGAGGTGGCCGATCATCTGCTTCATCGCGCGGGCGTAGGGGCGCGAGGCCTTCATCCGCTCCTGCGCCTTGCGGATCTTCGAGGCCGAGACCATCTCGAGCGCGCGCGTCACCTTGCGGGTGTTCTGCACGCTCTTGATCTTGGTTTTGATTTCTCTGCCGCCGGCCATGTCTTCGCTCGCTCTGCTTGCTTCGGGGTTCTGGTCAGGGGATCCGGCGACCGGGGTCAGGCGACCCCGGTGCCCGGTCCCGTCACCAGGAGCCGGTCGCCTTGAAGTCTTCGATGCCCTTGCGGAACGCGGCTTCGATCTCGTCGTTCCAGCCGCCGCTGGCGTTGATCTTCGAGACCAGCTCGCCGGCGGTGTTGTCGAAGTGCGCGTGCAGGCCATCCTCGAAGGCGCCGATCTTGTTCACCGGCACGTCGTCGAGGTAGCCCTCGTTGACCGCGTAGATCGACACGGCCTGGTGGGCGATCGACATCGGCTGGTACTGCTTCTGCTTCATCAGTTCGGTGACGCGCTGGCCGCGCTCGAGCTGCTTGCGGGTGGCGTCGTCGAGGTCCGAGGCGAACTGCGCGAACGCAGCCAGCTCACGGTACTGCGCCAGCGAGATGCGGATGCCGCCCGACAGCTTCTTGATGATCTTGGTCTGGGCCGAACCACCCACGCGCGACACCGAGATGCCGGCGTTGACGGCCGGGCGGATGCCGGCGTTGAACAGATCGGTCTCGAGGAAGATCTGGCCGTCGGTGATCGAGATCACGTTGGTCGGCACGAACGCCGACACATCGCCGGCCTGGGTCTCGATGATCGGCAGCGCGGTCAGCGAACCGGTCTTGCCGGTGACCTTGCCCTCGGTGAACTTCTCGACGTAGTCCTCGGACACGCGCGCGGCGCGCTCGAGCAGGCGGCTGTGCAGGTAGAACACGTCACCCGGATACGCCTCGCGGCCCGGCGGGCGGCGCAGCAGCAGCGAGATCTGGCGGTAGGCCACGGCCTGCTTGGACAGGTCGTCGTAGACGATCAGCGCGTCTTCGCCGCGGTCCATGAAGTACTCGCCCATGGTGCAGCCGGCGTAGGCGCTGATGTACTGCATCGCGGCCGACTCGGACGCCGTGGCGGCGACCACGATCGTGTGCGCCAGGGCGCCGTTCTCCTCGAGCTTGCGCACGATGTTGGCGACGGTCGAGGCCTTCTGGCCGATCGCCACGTACACGCACTTGATGCCCGTGCCCTTCTGGTTGATCACGGCGTCGATGGCCATCGCGGTCTTGCCGGTCTGGCGGTCGCCGATGATCAGCTCGCGCTGGCCGCGGCCGATCGGGATCATGGCGTCGACCGACTTGTAGCCGGTCTGCACCGGCTGGTCGACCGACTTGCGCCAGATGACGCCCGGGGCCACGCGCTCGACCGGCGCGGTCAGCGACGCGGTGATCGGACCCTTGCCGTCGATCGGCTCGCCGAGCGCGTTGACCACGCGGCCCAGCAGCTCGGGACCCACCGGCACTTCGAGGATGCGGCCGGTGGTCTTGGCCACGTCGCCCTCGCGCAGGTGCTCGTAGTCACCCAGGACCACGGCGCCGACGGAGTCGCGCTCGAGGTTCAGGGCGAGCGCGAACGTGTCGTTCGGCAGCTCGATCATTTCGCCCTGCATCACGTCGGCCAGGCCGTAGATGCGCACGATGCCGTCGGACACGGAGGTGACCGTGCCCTCGTTGCGCGCCTCGGCGGCCAGCTTGACCTTCTCGATGCGGCTCTTGATCAGTTCGCTGATTTCAGAGGGGTTGAGCTGGGTGCTTGCCATTTCCGGTTCCTCGGTGCGCGCCAGCGGTGGTGGTGCGCGGTAAGTGGATCTTGTGGTGGCGCCGCGGCGGGATGGCCGCGGCGCCCTGTGCTTACTGGCTCAGCGCCGACTGCAGGCGCGCGAGCTTGCCGCGCAGCGAGCCGTCGATGACGACATCCCCCGCGCTGATGATGGCGCCGCCGATGAGCGCGGGATCGACCGCGGTCTCGACCTCGACCGCGGCACCGAAGCGGCGCTCCAGCGCGGCACGGATGCCGGCCATCTCGGACTCCGACAGCTCCGCGGCGGAGGTCACCGTGGCGCGCACGACGTTCTCGGCCTCGGCGCGCAGGTCCTCGTAGAGGCCGGCGATCTCGGGCAGCTGGGCCAGGCGGCCATTGGTCGCCAGCAGCGCGAGGAAATCGCGCTGTCCAGCGTCCGCGCCGTCGATGGCCAGCAGCTCGACGGCGTCGGCATCGGCCAGCGAGGGGTGGCCCAGCAGCGGCGCGACGCGCGGATCGGCCGCGACGCGGGCGGAGAACGCCAGCGCCTTCGACCAGCCCGCGAAATCGCCGCGGTCGCGCGCGATGCCGAAGGCGGCGCGGGCGTAGGGACGGGCGAGGGTGATCTCCTGGCTCATCGGGCTCAGATCTCCGCGGCGAGTTCGTCGAGCAGCGCCTTGTGGGCGCTGGCGTCGATCTCACGCTTCAGCAGCTTCTCCGCGCCGGTGACGGCGAGCGCGGACACCTGGCGGCGCAGGTCCTCGCGGGCACGATTGGCCGAGGCCTCGATCTCCGCGTCGAACATGGCCTTCTGCCGGATGGCCTCGGTCTGCGCTTCCACGCGCGCGGCGTCGACGATCTGGTTGGCGCGCTGGTGCGCCTGGTCGATGATCTCGTTGGCCTTGGTGCGCGCGGCCTTGAGCTCCTCGTTCGCCGTGTCCTGGGCCTGCGCAAGCGCGCGCTGGCTGTTGTCGGCGGCGGCGAGGCCCTCGGCGATCTTCTGCTGGCGCTCCTCGATGGCCTTGAGCAGCGGCGGCCAGACGAAGGTGGCGATCAGCCAGATCAGCGCAGCGAACGAAAGCGCCTGGGCGATCAGGGTGAGATTGATGTTCATGGCAGTGCCTGTCGTGGTGGTCGGGGCATGCGGGGCGCATGCCGGCCTTGCTGCGGGGCCCGGGCGGCGGATGCCGCCCGTACCGTGCGCGGCGAGGCGATCAGCCGGCCAGTCGCGCCAGCTGCTCGGTCCACGGACCGATGAACGGGCTGGCGAAGGCGAACAGCAGGCCGACGGCGACCGAGATGATGAACGCGGCGTCGATCAGGCCGGCGGTGATGAACATGCGGACCTGCAGCACCGGGATCAGCTCCGGCTGGCGCGCGGCCGACTCGAGGAACTTGCCCGACATGATGGCGAGGCCGAGACCGGCGCCGAGCGCGGCGAGGCCGATCATGATGCCGATACCGAGGGCGGTCGAGGCCTGGACCTGGGCAAGCGTGGCGAGGATGGTTTCCATGGTGATCTCCGGGCGTGGTGCTTTGAGGGTTGGACGAAAGGTGAAGGGTGGAACTGGATGAAGCGGTGACTCAGTGGCTGTCTTCCGACAGGCTCAGGTAGACGATCGACAGCATCATGAAGATGAAGGCCTGCAGCGGGATCACCAGGATGTGGAAGATCATCCAGCCGAAGCCGAACAGCGCACCGCCGATGAGGCCGAGGAGGCTGGCGCCGCCGAGGACCCAGATCAGCAGGAAGACGATCTCGCCGCCGAACATGTTGCCGAACAGTCGCATCGCCAGCGAGATCGGCTTCGACAGCCACTCGACGATGTTGAGGATGAGGTTGAAGGGCATCATCCACTTGCCGAACGGCGCGGTCAGGAATTCCTTGGTGAATCCGCCGAGGCCCTTCGAGCGCAGGGCGAAGAACAGCATCAGGAAGAACACGCTGATCGACAGGCCGAGCGTGGCGTTGACGTCCGCCGTGGGCACCGGCTTCCAGTACTCGACGCCGATCCAGGACAGCGGGATGGCGAAGAAGTCGGCCGGGATGAACTTCAGCATGTTCATCATCAGGATCCAGAAGAACAGGGTGATCGCGATGGGCGTCACCAGCTTGCTGGAACCGTGGTAGGTGTCGCGGGCCTGGCGGTCGACGAACTCGAGCATGATCTCGACGAAGGCCTGCCACTTGCCGGGCACGCCGGCGGTGGCGCGGCGGGTACCGGCCCAGAACAGGAAGGTGATCAGCAGCCCCATCGCCAGCGAACTGACCAGCGTATCGACGTGCAGGGTCATGAACGACCCCTCGCCGACCGACGCGGTCAGGTTCTGCAGGTGGTGCTGGATGTAGCTGGTGGGGGTGAGATCCGCCGCAGCCGCCATGTCATGAATTCCTGTTTCGATGTCCGCTGGCCATGGCCAGCACCTGTGCCACCAGGGCGACGACCGCGCCCCCGATCACTGCCAGGGCCGGCAGCCTCGCCACGGCGATCGCGATGAACAGCGTCGCGATCACCACCAACCACTTCGCCAGCAGTCCCAGCACCAGGCGCGACAGCGCGCCGGCCGCGGGACCGATGCCGCCACCCAGCGCGAGCACGCCGTACAGCGCGCCGCCCGCGGCGATGGCCCCGCCGCCCGCCAGTGCCGCCAGGGACCACGCGGGACCCTTCGCCAGCAGCGCAAGCGAAAGCGCGGCGACCGCGACCACCTGGAAGGCGATCGTGCGCCGCACCAGCCGCGTTCCTGCGGCAAGGGGATTGAGCATGGTGTCCTGTAGCCCTGGTGCGGGAGCCGGCCCGGCTTGAATCGGCCCCGTAAAGCCCCGGAAGTATATCAGGCGATGGCGGCGCGCGGCCAACCTGGTGCAACCCGCGGCCGTGCCGGCACGCGACGCCGTCCGATGCGGCCCGTCGGCAGGCTGCGCCCCGCCGGGATTCCCGGCGATCGGGCGCATTCAGGAAATTGCCGTCGTCTGCGCGGAACCTCCGGCCGGCTGCGCTGTCCCACGTCTGCGCGACCCGTGTGCTCTCCCCTCGTCGATCCGCACGGGTCCGCAGAAGCCCCGGCACTCCGCCGGGGCTTCGACTTTTCTCACCCGCCCTCACCCTCGCCGCGCCCGGGTCCGCGCTCCTGCTGCTCGCGCGCGATCCAGTCGGCGACCGCGCGGCGGGTCCGTCGCTCCTCGGCCTTCTCGCGCAGCACTTCCAGCGCGAGCACGCGGTGCAGGCCGACCATCACGCCCACCATCAGCAGCGCGAACGGCAGCGCGGCCACGGTGATCAGTGCCTGCAGCGCCTCCAGCCCGCCGGCGACGAGCATGGCCGCGGCGATCAGCGCGATGGCGACGCCCCAGGCGAACTTCCGCGCGAGCGTCGGATCCCCCGCGTGCTCGCTCGACATCGAGCCCAGTACCAGCACCGCGGAGTCGGCCGAGGTCACGAAGAAGATCACCAGCAGCAGGATGGTCAGCGCCGAGAGCAGGCCCGGCCACGGCAACATCGCGTACATGTCGAACAGCACCGTCTCGTAGCCGTTCGCGAGCGCACCGGCCATGTCCGCGCCACCGAAGATCTGGCCCCACAGCGCGGCGCCGCCGAAGGTCGAGAACCAGGCGAAGCCCAGCAGGCTCGGCACCACGACCACGCCCAGCACGAATTCGCGCACGCTGCGCCCGTAGGAGACGCGGGCGATGAACGCCCCCACGAACGGCGACCACGAGATCCACCAGGCCCAGTAGAAGATCGTCCAGTCGGCCACCCAGGTGCTGCCGGAGAACGGCGTCATGGTCAGGCTCATCTCGACCAGGTGGTCGAGGTAGCTGCCCAGCGACGTGGTGAAGGTCTCGAAGATGAAGCCGGTCGGCCCCAGCAGCGCCACCGCCACCAGCAGCAGGCCGGCGAGCGCGAGGTTGAAGGTCGACAGCCACTTGATGCCGCGATCCACGCCGCTGGCGCTGGACGCCATGTACAGCACGAAGCACACCCCGATCACCGCCAGCTGCATGCCGAGTCCACCCGGCAGTCCGAACACACGCGTCATGCCGGCGCTGATCTGCATCGTGCCGAAGCCCAGCGTGGTGGCGACGCCGATCGCGGTCGCGACCACCGCCACCACGTTGACCACGCCGCCGATCCAGCCCAGGTGGCGGTCGCCGATCAGCGGCTGCAGCAGGTCGCTGACCAGTCCGCGCCCGCTGCGGTTGTACTGGAACCACGCGATCGCAAGGCCCATCAGCGCGTAGATCGCCCACGGATGCAGGCCCCAGTGGAAGAAGGTGTAGCGCATCGCCGCGCGCGCGGCCTGCGGCGTGCCCGGCGGCAGGCCCTCGGGCGGCTTCACCAGGTGCGAGACCGGCTCGGCCGCGCCCCAGAAGACCAGGCCGATGCCCATGCCCGCGGCGAACAGCATCGCCAGCCACACCGGGCTGGAGAACTGGGGCTCGGCGTCGCGCCCGCCGATGCGCAGGCGCCCGGTCGGCCCGAACGCCAGCCAGGCGAGGAACGCGAGCGTGAGGAACACGATCAGCAGGTACAGCCAGCCCGCGTGCGCGAGCACCGCGGCCAGCGCGGCACCGGTGACTTCGCCGAAGCGCACCGGCGCGACACCGGCGACGAGCGACAGCAGCACGACGAGTGCCAGCGAAATGCGGAAGACCATGGCAGCGATTCCTCGATTGCAACGGGCGCATCGAAGCATAGTCCTCGTTCACGGATCGGAGACCTGCGCGCCAACCACACTGTCGCCCCCACATTCCCCCGGATCTTCCATGACCCAAGGATCGAACGCCCTTGCGACGCACCGTCTCCGCCGCACCGCGCTTGCATGCGCGGTGCTTGCCCTGGCCGCCGCGCAGCCGGCGCTGGCCCAGGACGCCAATCCGCGCGACGACCGCTTCACCCTGCGCCTGAGCGCCTTCAATCCCAGCGCCGACCTGCGCCTCGGCCTGGAAGGCGACGCCACCAGCGACGGCGAGACGGCGGTGTTCTCCGACGCCGTCGACTTCGACACCGGCGACGAGTGGCGCCCGCGCGGCGCGCTGAACTTCCGCATCAGCGACCGGCAGTCGATCGGCGCCAGCTACTACGACTACGAGAACGACCAGGACTGGAGTTTCGGCGGCGGCAGCGTCGATCCGGGCCCGGGCGGCCCCGTGGGCCTGCCCGCGGTCGACGCGAGCGGCAGGATCAAGTTCGCGATGGCCTCCGCCCACTACGAGTACGCGGTGGTCGCGACGCCGGCGTTCGAGTGGGGCCTGGGCCTGGGTGCCACCCATCTCGACCTGGAAGCCATGGCCGACGTCGCCTGGTCGGCCACCGACGAGCTGGACGCCGGCAACACCGGGTTCCGCGAAGGCTTCGACGGCTGGAGCCCGGCCCTGCACACGCGCGTGACCTGGCGGCCCGCGGACCGCTGGCGCGTCGACCTGGACGGCCAGTACCTCAATGCGAACTGGGGCGACTTCATCGAAGAGGACGGCCACTTCGAGCGTGCCGGCATCGTCGTCGAGTACCTGGTCACCGAGCGCTTCGGCGTCCACGTCGGCTACGACTGGTTCCGCCTCAAGCTGCGCGACACCTATGCCGGCACCATCGTGCCGCCGGCGGACGCGGGGCTGTCCGACATCGAATGGTCGGCCGCCGCGCGCACGCAGTTCAAGGTGCACGGCCCGATGGCGGGCGTGACCTTCCGCTTCTGACCGGTTGCCGGCGGGGCGGCCAGGCCGCCCCACCGGACGCCCGTCAGTTGCGGACCTGCACGTCGTCGATATAGACGTTGATGTCGTAGCTGGTGTTGGCGTGGTACAGCCAGATCGCATCCACCTTCACGCTCGCCGCGGTGATCGCGCCGTTGCCGCCGACCCACGCGTTCCACTGGTTGGCGTCGGTGAGTGACCAGGACACATAGGTCCAGCTGTTGGCCGCGAGCGCGCGGCTGACCGAGCGCTCGGTGCCATCGCTGTCGTCGATGCCGATGCCGACGCTCATGCCGCTGCCGCCGGCATACACCCAGAAGCCGACGCTGCCGTTCGCGCGGCTGACCGCCGCGATGCTGCCGGGGTTGCCGCCGCCCGACAGCAGGCGCACCGCCCAGGCCGCGCTGGTGTTCGGGTTGTCCTTCAGCAGCACCTGCAGCGAGCAGCTGCCGTTGCGGCGCGTGCTGCAGTTGCGCGTCGCGGTGGACGCGGTCGAGATGCCGGCGGTGCTGCCGGAATACGCCGGGCTGGTGTTGAAGTGCCCCACGTTGCTCTCGAAGCGGTCCAGCCAGGTCGTGCTGCCGCCGCTGCCCGGATTGAGCAGGGTGTAGTAGCTGGCCCAGTTCCAGTTGATGCCGGGGTCGGTGTGCGTCTGGCCACTGAAGTGCTGGTGGCCCTTGATCTTGACCGAGGTGGGCAGGACGTTGATGCCGCTCGACGGCGCGCCCCGGTAGGCGCTCGAGCAGGTGACCGCGCTGTACCTGGCGCAGAAGTCGCGCACCAGCGCCGCGGAGGCGTTGTACATCGCGCTGGTGTACCAGCTGCTGTTGTTGACGTAGCCCTCGTGCTCGATGCCCAGGGTGTAGCTGTTCTGGTTGCGCACGTGCCAGGCGGTGTGCGCGTTGCGCACCATCTGGGTGACCTGGCCGTCGGAGCTGCGGATCACGTAGTGCGCGCTGACGTTGGCGGTCGAGTTCTTGAACCAGCTGATGGTGCCGGCGTAGCTGCCCTGCGCGGTATGCAGGGTGACCGCGCTGACCGCCGCGCTGCGCGAGGCGTTGTAGTTGCTCGAATGCGCCGGGTTCCAGATCGCCGGGCCATAGTCGGTGCTCTGCGCGCGCAGGCGGCCGTCGCCTTCCTTTGGCGAGGGCTTGCGCACCAGCTGCTCGCTCACCGGGTCGATCGCGTAGCCGTCGACCTCGATCCGATCACCGGCGACGTCGAGGCGCACGAACGGTGCCTGCAGGCGCACGAGGGTCTCGGGATCGAAGGCCTGTTCCCACGCCACCGCGGTCTGCGGCACCACCATGCCCTTCTCGTCGACGCCGCGGTCCTGGGCCAGCAGCACGTCGAAGGCGAAGCTGGCGCGCGCGTAGTCGTCGATCGCGCCGCCGACCGGCGACGGCGAGAAGCCGGCGTAGCTTGCGAGTTCGGGCGCCAGCGATTCGAGGTCGCGCACGTCGCGGCCACGCAGCCGGCTGCCCAGCAGCGCGGCCGCGGCCATGATGTTGGTGGCCGGATCGCGCCTGACCTGTTCCGCCGGCACGCCCAGCAGCGCGGCCGCCTCGCCCACCTGGTCGGCAAAGCCGCCGCCGGCGTAGAGGCCCATCACGCCGTGCGCCGCGGGCATGTGGCCGTGGTCGTCCATCGCGCCCGCGTCCTCCGCGCGCACATGCTGCCAGCGGCTCTGCACGTAGGCGATCGCCTCGAGCGTCCCGCGGGGGATCTGCGGATACGCCGCGTAGGCGCGCTTGAAATACGCCGGATACGCCGCGCGCTCGGCGCGCAGCCGCACCTCCTCGTTGCGCAGGCGCGCGGCCATCGCCGCCTCCTGCTTCGCGGCGGCGACATCGCCGCCAGCGTCCCACTGCGCGAACCGCGACTCGCCCGCGGACGCGCCTGCAGCGGCCAGCGCGGTGGACAGCAGCAGCGCCGCTCCATGAACCTTACGAATCTTCATCTCGACCCCTCGTTGCGCCTTGGCGCATGGCTCCCCCCGTCCCCGGAACCCGTCCAGCGGGCACGCACGTGTGCCCGCCGTTACTGGTTACGCGGCGCGGGGGACGCGGGATAGATGGGGTCGGCCCTAAGGGGGCGGACTGGCGCGACGAAGCGCGACGCGATGGCGTCTCGCTTCGTGCAGCCGGTCACATCGCGACTACTTGCGCCTGGGGATGTAGAGGTCGGTGATCGTGCCGTCGTACATCTCGGCGGCCATGGCCACCGACTCGCCCAGGGTCGGATGCGGGTGGATGGTGTGGGCGATATCGCCGACCTCGGCGCCCATCTCGATCGCCAGCGCAGCCTCCGAGATCAGCTCGCCGGCGTGCACGCCGACGATGGCCGCGCCGATGACGCGCTTCGTCGCCTCGTCGAACACCAGCCGGGTGAAGCCTTCGGTCCGCGCCAGCCCGATGGCCCGGCCGCTCGCCGCCCACGGGAACTTGCCCACGCCCACCTTCAGGCCCTTGGCCTTGGCCTCGGTCTCCGTCACGCCGACCCAGGCGATTTCCGGATCGGTATAGGCCACCGACGGGATCACCCGCGCGACCCACTCCTTCTTTTCTCCGGCGGCCACTTCGGCGGCCAGCTTGCCCTCGTGCGTCGCCTTGTGGGCCAGCATGGGCTGTCCGACGATGTCGCCGATGGCGAAGATGTGCGGCACGTTGGTGCGCATCTGAGCGTCGACCTCGATGAAGCCGCGCTCGCCCACGCGCACGCCGGCCTTGTCCGCGTCGAGCGCCCGTCCGTTGGGCACCCGGCCCACGGCCACGAGCACGCGATCGTACAGCCTGGCTTCGGGGATGCTGTCGCCCTCGAAGACCACCTCGATGCCCTTCTTCGCCGCCTTCGCCTCGACCACCCGCGTCTTCAGGTGGACCGACACGCCCTGCTTCTTCAACCGGTCGGCCAGCGGCTTGACCAGGTCGCGGTCGGCGCCGGGGATCAGCTGGTCCGCGAGTTCGACCACGGTGACGTGGCTGCCGAGGCCGCGATACACCGTCGCCATTTCCAGCCCGATGATGCCGCCGCCGACCACCAGCAGCGTCTTCGGCACCTCGGCCAGCTGCAGCGCATCGGTGGAGTCCATGATCCGCTCGTCATCCCAGGGGAAGCCCGGGAGCTTCATCGCCTGCGAACCCGCGGCGATGATGCACTGGCCGAAGCGCAGCAGCTGCGTGCCGCCGTCGTCGCCGGTGACCTCGATCTCGTTGGCCGACACGAAGCGGCCGGTGCCTTGCACGACGCGCACCTTGCGCTGCTTCGCCATGCCGGCCAGGCCCTTGGTGAGCTGGCCGACCACGTTGTCCTTGTAGCCGCGCAGCGTTCCCAGGTCGATCTTCGGCTTGCCGAAGTCGACGCCGAAGGCGCTCGCGTGCGCGGCCTGGTCGATCACGTCCGCCGCGTGCAGCAGCGCCTTCGACGGAATGCAGCCGACGTTGAGGCAGACGCCGCCCAGGCTCGGGTAACGCTCGATGAGGACCGTATCGAGACCCAGGTCGGCGGCGCGGAAGGCCGCGGTATAGCCGCCCGGACCGGCGCCGAGCACGACGACGGCGCACTCCACGTCGGCCTTGCGGCCACTCGCCGCGGCAGCCGCGGGCGCGTCGGGTGCATCCGGCTCGGCCGGCGCGCGATGCGAGCGCGCGACCGGTGGACGCCCGGGGCCGGCGTCCGCTGCGGACGGAGCCGACGCGCTGGACGCGGCCGGGGCCGCGGCAGCCGATGCCTCGGCAGGGGCCGGCGCGTCGCCACCACCCTCGCCTTCGGCTTCCAGCACCACCACCACGCTGCCCTCGGCCACCTTGTCGCCGACCTTGACCCGGACCTCGCGCACCACGCCGGCGGCCGGGGACGGCACTTCCATCGTCGCCTTGTCGGACTCCAGCGTGGCCAGGCCCTGGTCGACGGCGACGGTGTCGCCGACCGCCACCAGCACCTCGATCACCGGCACGGCGTCGAAACCGCCGATGTCGGGCACCTTCACTTCGATCGTGTTCGCCATCGCCGCGTCCTCAGAGCATCGCCCGGCGCATGTCGCCGAGCAGCTGTGCGAGATAGGCGGTGAACCGCGCCGCCGCGGCACCGTCGATCACCCGGTGGTCGTAGGACAGCGACAGCGGCAGCACCAGCCGCGGCTTGAACTTCTCGCCGTTCCACACCGGCTTCATCGCCGACTTCGACACGCCGAGGATGGCCACCTCGGGTGCGTTGACGATCGGGGTGAAGCTGGTGCCGCCGATGCCGCCGAGCGAGCTGATCGAGAAGCAGCCGCCGGACATGTCGGCCGGTCCGAGCTTGCCCTCGCGCGCCTTCTTCGCCAGCGCCGAGGTTTCCTGTGCGATCTGCATCACGCCCTTGCGGTCGCAGTCGCGCACCACCGGCACCACCAGCCCGTTGGGCGTGTCGGCCGCGAAGCCGATGTGGACGTACTTCTTCAGGATCAGGGTTTCGCCCGAGGCATCGAGCGAGGCGTTGAACTGGGGGTATTTCTGCAGCGCCGACACCGCCGCCTTCATGATGAAGGCCAGCATGGTGAGCTTGACGGCGCCCTTGTCGGCGCCGCGCTCGTTCTCGCGGTTGAGCTCGACGCGCAGCGCCTCGAGTCCGGTGATGTCGGCGTCGTCGTGCTGGGTGACGTGGGGGATCATCGCCCAGTTGCGCGCCAGGTTCGCGCCGCTGATCTTCTGGATCCGGGTCAGCGGCTGCTCCTCGACCTCGCCGAACTTCGAGAAGTCGACCTTCGGCCAGGGCAGCAGGTTGAGGCCACCGCCGCCGCCGCCGGCGACCGCGCCGCCACCGGCCGCCGCGCCGCCGGCCAGCGCCGACTTGACGAACTGCTGCACGTCCTCGCGACTGATGCGTCCTCCGCGCGCACTGCCCGTCACCTGCAGCAGGTCGACGCCCAGCTCGCGCGCGAACACGCGCACCGCCGGACTCGCATAGGGAACCTTGTCCGGCATCACCGCATCGGCATCGAGGACCCGCGGCGGTGCCGCCTGCGTCGCGCCGGCGGGCTCGCGGTCGATCGACGCCTGGGCGATGTTGTCGGGCTTCGCGGCCACCGCCACCGGTTCGACCCGGGTGCCGGTTTCCGCCGCGGGCCGCTCGCCGGTGCCCGCATCCGGCTGCGCGCGCGGCGCTTCCTCGGCGGCGGCCGGGGGCGCCTGTTCCGCTGCCGCCGGAGGCGTCGGCTGCGCGGCCGCCTCATCCGCGGGTTCGATCAGGGCCACCACGCCGCCCTCGGACAGCGTGTCGCCGACCTTCACCTTCACCTCGCGGACCACGCCCGCGAACGGGGCCGGCACTTCCATGGTCGCCTTGTCGGATTCGAGCGTGATCAGGCTCTGGTCCTTGGCCACGGACTCGCCGACCGAGACCAGCACCTCGATCACCGGGACATCGTCGAAGCCCCCGATATCGGGAACACGCGCTTCCTGGGGGCTGGCCATCGGGGATCTCCACGGGTCGGTCGGGCGGATGGCTATTGTGGCCCCGCGGGGTGCACGCGCCAACCTGGGACCGGGTCACCGGCGATTCATCGCCGTCGCGGCGACGTGTGGCCGCTTAACCGCGCGTGGAGAAGTTCCCCCGCGGCACCCGCCGCGACAAGCGCGATTCATCCGCGCATCGATAGGGTGGCGGCGCCCCACTCCCCGGGGCCCATACGCACGTAACGAGGAGATCCCCCATGTCCCGCATTTCCCCCATCACCAAGATCCTGGTTCCCGCGGCGCTGGCGCTTGCCATCGCGCCGGCGGCCTTCGCCCAGGACAACGCCCCCGACAAGCGCGTCTCGGTGACCGCCGGCTATTCGCTGGTCGAGCCCACGCGCAATCCCGAGATCGCCGGCGCCCGCACGCAGTTCGACGGCGAGGGCACGCCGACGCTGGGCGTGACCTATCACATCACCGACAACTGGGGCGTTGAAGCCTGGGCGGCCGACAGCTACGGCCAGCGCGTCAACACCGCCGCCGGCAAGGCCGGCAGCGTAGATGCCCAGCCCTACTCGCTGAGCGGCCAGTACCGCTTCGGCACGTCCGACAGCACGGTGCGCCCGTTCGTCGGCCTGGGCTATCACGAGACCAACTACGACAGCGAAACCCCGACCGCGGCCGGCCAGCGCGTGGGCGTGGAGACCGCCAAGGGCGGCGTGGCCACGGTCGGCATGGACGTCAACATCAGCCCGACCTGGTTCGCGCGCGCGGACGCGCGCTACTTCCAGGCCGACTCCGACGTGCACATCGACGGCGTGAAGGCCGGTGACGCCAAGCTCGACCCGGTGATGGTCGGCGTGGGCATCGGCGCGCGCTTCTGATCCGCCGCGCCAACGGCTGCACCAGGAGGCGGGCCCCATGCGGGCCCGCTTTTTTTCTGTTGTTTTCCCGATTTGGCAGACGGCCGGCACCGCATGCCTGTAGGAGCAGCTACAGCTGCGATCGGTGAACGCTGCCTTGGCCGCATTTTCGGAGCCGGCCTCCGTGGTGGTCCACGCGGCCCGTCCCGCGCACAGGGGGTGTGCTGCGCCGGCCGTCTCCGCGTCCTGCTGCCAGCGGCCGGGCGCCGGCCATCCATGGCCGGCTCTCCGCTCACCCCCTGTACGCGGGACGGGCCCCGGCCTCTATCGGCTTCGGACCCGACAGCAAAAGCGGTCGCGGCTGGAAGAGTCAGGAACAACAGGAGCGCACCGGGTTCCCACCAACGAAGATGCAATGGCTTGCAGCGCCTTGGCTTGTCCCGCCACAGGATCGCGAAAGAAGTCGGACCCGCCGCGGATGCAGGGGGGATGGCCAGAGCCGGCCATGGATGGCCGGCGGCCGGAACTGGGAGCAGGACAGCGAAGATTCCGGCTGGTCATCCCCCCTGCATCCGCGGCGGGCACTGTTCACCCCCATCAAGCACCTCGGAGCCGGAGCGCCGCGAATGACGCGGACAGAAGCGGATCCGCGCTGTAGAGCACCACGGCGCCTGGGCGATAATCGAGTCCCCGCCTGCAGGAGCGTGCCATGTTCGACACCGTCCCCACGCTGGACTGCGGCGGCCGCGCGCTGCGGCTGGATCGCCCGCGGGTCATGGGCATCGTCAACGTGACGCCGGATTCGTTCTCGGACGGTGGCGACCACTTCGATCTGGATGCGGCGGTCGCCCACGGGCTGCGCCTGGCGGTCGAGGGCGCGGACATCCTCGACGTGGGCGGCGAGTCGACGCGCCCGGGCTCCGAGGGCGTCGGTGCCGAGGAGGAGATCCGCCGCGTCGTGCCGGTGATCGAACGCCTGGTACGCGAGACCGCGCTGCCGGTCAGCATCGACACCTGGCGTCCCGAGGTGATGCGCGCGGCGGTGGCGGCCGGGGCCGGCATGATCAATGACATCCGCGCGCTGCGTGCCGAGGGCGCACTGGATGCGGCGGCCGAGTCGGGTGTTCCGGTCGTGCTGATGCACATGCTCGGCGAGCCGCGCTCGATGCAGGAGGCGCCGGAGTACGAGGACGTCGTCGGCGAGGTGCACCGCTTCCTGGCCGAGCGCATCTTTGCCGCCGAGATGGCCGGCATCCCGCGCAAGCGCATCGTCGCCGACCCCGGCTTCGGCTTCGGCAAGACCACGCAGCACAACGTCACCCTGCTGGCGCGGCTGGAGCGCTTCGTCGAGCTCGGCGTGCCGGTGCTGGCCGGCCTGTCGCGCAAGCGCAGCATCGGCGAGCTCACCGGGCGGGAGGAGGCCAAGGCGCGCGTGCACGGCTCGGTGGCCGCGCACCTGATCGCCGCGCAGCGCGGCGCCAAGCTGCTGCGCGTGCACGACGTCGCCGCCACGGTCGATGCGCTGCAGGTGCTGGCGGCGGTCGATGCGGTGCCGGTGCCGCGCACCACGCCCGCCGCGTCAACCGTGACCATCGACTGGCCCGCCTGACCGGGCGCTGGCGTACAGTTCCCCGCTCGTGCGCGCCCCATCCGGGGCCGGGGGACACAGGATGACCGCGAGCCTGCCGCTGCTGGCGACCTTTTCCGGCTACCTGCTGCTGATGATCGGCATCGGGCTCTGGGCCTGGTACCGCACCCGCAGCTTCGACGACTACATCCTCGGCGGCCGCTCGCTGGGCAGCCTGGTGACCGCGCTGTCGGCCGGCGCCTCGGACATGAGCGGCTGGCTGCTGATGGGCCTGCCCGGCGCCGCCTACCTGGGCGGCGTGTCCGAGGGCTGGATCGCGGTGGGCCTGGTGCTGGGCGCCTGGGCCAACTGGCACGTCGTCGCCGGGCCGCTGCGGGTCTACACCGAGCGCGCGAAGAATGCGCTCACGCTGCCCGACTACTTCACCCACCGCTTCGAGGACCGCGCCCGCGTGCTGCGCGTGGTCTCGGCGCTGGTGATCCTGGTGTTCTTCGCGGTGTACTGCGCGTCCGGCATCGTCGCCGGCGCCAAGCTGTTCCAGGAAGTGTTCGGCGTGCCCTACGCGCAGGCGCTGTGGTGGGGCGCGGCGGCCACCATCGCCTATACGTTCATCGGCGGCTTCCTCGCGGTCAGCTGGACCGACACGGTGCAGGCCACGCTGATGATCTTCGCCCTGCTGCTGGTGCCGATCATGGTGATCGTGGGCGTGGGCGGCGTGGGCGAGGGGCTGGCGCTGGTGGAGCAGGTCGATCCCGCGCGCCTGGACTGGGTCGGCGCCGGCGGCGCGATCGCGGTGGTGTCGGCGCTGGCCTGGGGCCTCGGCTACTTCGGCCAGCCGCACATCCTGGCGCGCTTCATGGCGGCCGAATCGCTGGCCGCGATCCCGAAGGCGCGGCGCATCGGCATGACCTGGATGGTGCTGTGCCTGCTGGGCTCGGTCTCGGTAGGCCTGTTCGGCATCGCCTGGTACGCCGCCCATCCCGCCGACGCCGGTCCGGTCACCGCCGACGCCGAGCGCGTCTTCATCGCGCTGTCGCAGCAGCTGTTCAATCCGTGGATCGCCGGCGTGCTGCTCTCGGCGATCCTGGCCGCGATCATGAGCACGCTGTCGTGCCAGTTGCTGGTCTGCTCCAGCGCGCTGACCGAGGACTTCTACCGCGGCTTCGTGCGCCCGCAGGCCAGCCAGCGCGAGCTGGTGTGGTTCGGCCGCACGATGGTGCTGGCGGTCGCGCTGCTGGCGATCTTCATCGCCCGTGACCCGGACAGCCGCGTGCTGGGGCTCGTGGCCTACGCCTGGGCCGGTTTCGGCGCCGCGTTCGGGCCGGTGGTGCTGCTGTCGCTCACCTGGGCACGCATGACCCGCAACGGCGCGCTCGCCGGGGTCATCGTGGGTGCCGCCACCGTGGTGCTGTGGAAGCACACCGGCAGCGCGCTGTACGAGATCGTCCCGGGCTTCCTCGCCGCCACCCTCGCGATCGTCGCGGTCAGCCTGCTCGGCCGCGCGCCGTCGGACGCGGTGCAGGCCACGCACCGCGCGGTGCGCCGCGAGCTGAAGGACCATGGCTACTGAGGACCGGCCCGGCACGGGGCGCGACGACCGCCGGCCCTGCGCCATCGCGCTGATGGGCCCGACGGCGTCGGGCAAGACCGCGCTGGCCCTGGACTGGGCGGAGCGCTTCGACGGCGAGATCGTCAGCGTCGACTCCGCCCTGGTCTACCGCGGCCTCGACATCGGGGCCGCCAAGCCCGACGCCGCCGAGCAGGCGCGCGCGCGCCACCACATGCTCGACCTGCGCGCGCCCTGGGAGACGTACTCGGCCGCCGACTTCGCCCGCGACGCGCGCACGGCCATCGACGGCATCATCGCCCGCGGCCGCCTGCCGATCCTGGCCGGCGGCACCGGCCTGTACTTCCGCGCCCTGCTCGAAGGCCTGGCCGGGATGCCGGCCGCCGACGCCGAGGTGCGCGCGGCCATCGAGGCCGAAGCGCGCGCACGTGGCTGGCCGGCCCTGCACGGCGAGCTGGCCGGCGTGGACCCCGCGGCCGCCGCGCGCATCGACCGCACCGATCCGCAGCGCATCCAGCGCGCGCTCGAGGTGTGGCGGATCAGCGGTCGACCGATCAGCGCCTGGCAGCGCGATGCCGCGGCGACGCGGGCGCGCCTGCCGCTGCGCGTGCTGAAGCTGGTCGTGGCGCCCGCCGACCGCGCCGTGCTGCATGACCGCATCGCGCGCCGCTTCGACGCGATGCTGGCGGCCGGCTTCCTCGACGAGGTGCGCGCCCTGCGCGCGCTGCCGGCACTGCAGGCACATCCCGCGCCCCTCGACCTTCCGGCGATCCGCGCCGTCGGCTATCGCCAGGCCTGGGAATACCTCGACGGGCAGGGCAGCGCCGCCGCGTTCCGCGAGCGCGGCATCGCCGCCACCCGCCAGCTCGCCAAGCGCCAGGGCACCTGGCTGCGCGGCGAGCTCGACGCGCGCCGGTTCGACCCGGCCATGCAGGCCGCGGAGCTCGAGCGGGCGATCGGCGACTTCCTTGGCCGAGCTGCGACGCAGGGCCGGCCCACGCGCGCGCGGGTCGTATAAGATCATCCGGCCGCCACGGGGAGTGGCACGGCGGCGCGGCCCGGGGTCGCTGCATCCATAACAACAACAATCAGCTGGGGAACATTGATGTCCAAGGGACAGTCCTTGCAGGATCCTTTCCTGAACGCGCTGCGCCGCGAACGCGTGCCGGTGTCGATCTATCTCGTCAACGGCATCAAGCTGCAGGGGACGATCGAGTCCTTCGACCAGTTCGTGGTGCTGCTGCGCAACACCGTCAGCCAGATGGTCTACAAGCACGCGATCTCGACCGTGGTGCCGGCGCGCAACGTGCGCGTGGGCCCGGGCGGCGGCGTCGTGCAGGCTGCGGATGAACCGCACGCCGCGGCCGAAGGGGCCGACGAGGCCGAGTGACGCTTGCGTCGGCCGCCTGCGCCCCCATCTCGGGGCCATGACCCGATGCCGACGACCGAATGCCCACCGAGCTGTTTGAACGTTCCCGCAAGGGCGAGCACGCGCTGCTGATCCAGCCGCACCGCGGCGGCCCGCCGGATGAAGGCGCGCTGGAGGAGTTCGCCGAGCTCGCCCGCTCGGCCGGCGCCACCGTTGCCCACGTCATGCCGGCGCGCATCGACCGCCCGAATCCCGCCACCCTGCTGGGCAGCGGCAAGCTCGAGGAGATCAAGGCCGCGGCCGATGCCACCGGCGCCGACCTTGTGCTGGTCAACCATCCGCTGTCGCCCGGCCAGGAGCGCAACCTCGAGAAGCTGCTCGAGCGCCGGGTGGTCGACCGCACCGGGCTGATCCTCGACATCTTCGCGCAGCGCGCCCGCAGCCACGAAGGCAAGCTGCAGGTCGAACTGGCCCAGCTCAAGCACATGGCCACGCGTCTGGTCCGCGGCTGGAGCCATCTGGACAGCCAGCGCGGCGGTGCCATCGGCCTGCGCGGCCCCGGCGAGACCCAGCTCGAGACCGACCGCCGGCTGCTGCAGAAGCGCGTCGAACAGCTGCAGGCGCGGCTGGCGAAGGTCGAGGTGCAGCGCACCCAGATGCGCCGCGCCCGCGTGCGCAGCGAGCTGCCGCGCGTGGCCCTGGTGGGCTACACCAACGCCGGCAAGTCGACTCTGTTCAATGCCCTGACCGGCGCCGACGCCTACGCCGCCGACCAGCTGTTCGCGACGCTCGACCCCACGGTGCGCAAGATCACCCTGCCGGGTGGTTACGTGGTGCTGGCCGATACCGTCGGCTTCGTGCGCGACCTGCCGCATGAGCTGGTGGCCGCGTTCCGCTCGACCCTGAGCGAGGCCCGCGAGGCCGACCTGCTGGTGCACCTGATCGACGCCTCCGACCCGCTGCGCGACGAACGCGTGGCCCAGGTCGACGAGGTGCTGACCGAGATCGGCGCCGGCGACATCCCGCAGCTGCTGGTCTACAACAAGATTGACCGCCTGGGCGTGCCCGCGCGCCACGACCGCCCGCACGATGGCGACCACGCCGACGAGACCGCCGTGCGCGAGCGGGTCTGGGTCTCGGCGCGCGACCGCGAAGGCCTCGACCTGCTGCGCGAGGCGCTGGCCAGGCGCCTGGGCCTGCGCCGGCTGCAGGCCGAGCTGCGCCTGTCGCCGGATGCCGGCCGCCTGCGCGCCCGCCTGCACGAGGTCGACGCGATCCGCGGCGAAGCCCACGACGAGGACGGCTGGACGCTCGACATCGACCTGCCGCTCAGCGATGCGAGGCGGCTCGCCGCCCAGGACGACGGCGCGCCGCTGCGCGCGCTGCTGCCCGCGGAGTAAGCGCGGGCGATGCGGCCGGACCGCGGCGCCCGCACCTTGTAGAATGCCCCTTCGTCGCCGGTCCCCCGGTGGCGGGATCCCCAGACTGGAGCCAGCATGGCCTGGAACATCCCCGGCAAGAACAACGATGACCGCGGTTCGGGCCGCGACGGCGGCAACAACGGCCGCCAGAATCCGTGGCCTCCGCGCCGCAGCAGCGGCGGTGGCCGTGGCCGCGGGCCGTTCGACGGCCTGGTCGACCAGCTCCGCGGCCTGTTCGGCGGCGCCGGCGGTGGCGGCCATCCGCTGCGCTGGATCGGCATCGCACTGGCGCTGTGGCTGGCCTTCAACTGCTTCGTGCTGGTCGGCGAGCAGGATCGCGGCGTGGTGCTGCGCTTCGGCGAGTTCTCGCGGGTCATGCAGCCCGGGCCGAACTTCAAGCTGCCGTGGCCGATCGAGCGCGTCACCAAGCTCAACACCACCGGCGTGCGGACCTTCAGCAACGCGCTGCCCGTGCTGACCCGCGACGAGAACATCGTCACCGTCTCGTTCAACGTGCAGTACCGCATCAGCGACCCGGAGATGTACCTGTTCGGCTCGCGCGACGCCGACCGCGTGCTCGAGCAGGTGGCCCAGAGCGCCGTGCGCGAGCAGATCGGCCGCGCCAACCTCGACTCCGCGCTCAACGCGCGTGGCCCGCTGTCGGCGGCCGCCGCGACCTCGCTGCAGGCCTCGCTCGAGACCTACCGCACCGGCCTGATCGTCACCGAGCTGAGCCTGCAGGACGCGCGTCCGCCGGAAGAGGTCAAGCCGGCGTTCGACGAGGTCAACAGCGCCCAGCAGATGAACGAGCGACTGGTGAACGAGGCCCGCGCCTATGCCGCGCGCATCGTCCCCGAGGCCCGGGGCCAGGCCCAGCGCGTGCGCACCACCGCCGAGGGCTACAAGACCGCCTCGGTCGCCGCTGCGAGCGGTGACGCGCAGCGCTTCAGCCTGCTGGTCGAGGAGTACAAGAAGGCCCCCGACGTCACCCGCAAGCGCCTGTGGCTGGAAACCGTCGAGGACGTGCTGGCCGAGAACCGCACCGTGATCGGCGGCGACGGTCGCCAGCTGATCTACGTGCCGATGGCCGGGCAGGGCGCCGGCGCGCAGCCGCTGCTGACCCCCGACATGGTCGCGCCCGCGGCTGACGCCCGCGAGACCGAGGCCGTCGTGCCCGCCGCCTCCAGCAACCTGCCGCGCCCGCCGCGCGAGGGAGCCTCCCGCTAATGAAGCCGCAACTGATCATCCCCGTCATCCTGGTCGTGCTGCTGGGCCTCCTGGGCTCGATGTTCGTGGTCCGCGAAGGCCAGGTCGGCCTGGTGCTGAACCTCGGCCGCGTCGCGCGCACCGACCTCGGCCCCGGCCTGCACTTCAAGATCCCGCTGGTGGAAAGCGCGCGGGTCTTCGACCGCCGCTTCACCGCCAACGAGTTCCCGCCCGAGCGTTCGCTGACCTCGGAGCGCAAGGACGTGAGCGTGGACTTCGTCGCCATCGGCTTCATCGTCGACGCCGCGGACTTCTACCGCGCCACCGGCGGCAACGAGGAGCTGGTGACCGCGCGCCTGGCGCCGATCATCAAGGAATCGCTGCGCAACGAGATCAACTCGCAGACCCTGACCGAGCTGGTCTCGGGCAACCGCGCCGAGCTGATCGACCGCCAGCTGCCGGGCATCAACGAGGGCGCCAAGACGCTGGGCATGCAGGTGGTCGACATCCGCTTCAAGCAGATCGACCTGCCCACCGACAGCGACGTGATCAGCCAGGTCTACGACCGCATGCGCGCCGAGCGCCGCCAGGTGGCCGCCGCGCTGCGCGCCGAGGGCGAGGAGCAGGCGCGGATCGTGCGCGCCGAGGCCGATCGCGAGCAGACCGTGCTGCTGGCCGAGGCCGAGCGCGACGCCCAGGTGCTGCGAGGCGAGGGCGACGCCGAGGCCGCGCGCATCTACGCCGAGGCCGCGAACCGCGATCCCGCCTTCTTCGCCTTCCAGCGCAGCCTGAACGCGTACCGCCGTTCGTTCGCGTCCGGCGACGCCGTGGTGGTGCTGGAGCGCAACGACCCGTTCCTGCAGTACCTGCGCAGCGACCGCTGAGCGGGAGTGCGCGCGGGTGGATGACCTGTGGGCCGCGCTGTGCCTGGTGGCCGTGCTCGAGGGCCTGGTGCTGTTCGCGGCACCCGGCGCCTGGAAGCGGGCGATGATGCAGATGCTGACCACGCCCGACGACCGGCTGCGCCGGATCGGCGCCATCGTGCTGGGCGCGGGCATGCTGTCGCTGTGGTGGCTGCGGCAGGGCTGAACCTTTCAATTCAGGAGTAGTGGCCATGGGCCAGTCGGTGGTGGTGCTGGGCGCCCAGTGGGGCGACGAAGGCAAGGGCAAGATCGTCGACCTGCTGACGCAGGACATCGGTGGCGTGGTGCGGTTCCAGGGCGGCCACAACGCCGGCCACACGCTCGTGATCGGCGGCAAGAAGACGGTACTGCACCTGATCCCGTCGGGCATCCTGCGCGAGGACGCGCTGTGCCTGATCGGCAACGGCGTGGTGCTGTCGCCGGCGGCGCTGATGAAGGAGATCGCCGAGCTGGAAGAGGCCGGTGTCGAAGTGCGCTCGCGGCTCAGGATCAGCCCGGCGACGCCGCTGATCATGCCGTACCACATCGCGCTGGACCAGGCGCGCGAACGCGCCGCCGGCGGCAAGGCCATCGGCACCACCGGCCGCGGCATCGGCCCGGCCTACGAGGACAAGGTGGCCCGCCGCGGGATCCGCGTGGCCGACCTGCACTACCCGAAGCAGCTGGAAGAGCTGCTGCGCACCGCGCTCGACTACCACAATTTCGTCCTGACCCGGTACCTGGGCGCCGACGCCGTCGACTTCCAGCAGACCTATGACGATGCCCTGGCCTTCGGCGACTACGTCGAGCCGATGAAGTCCGACGTCGCCGGCATCCTCCACGACCTGCGCAAGCAGGGGAAGAAGGTGCTGTTCGAAGGCGCGCAGGGCTCGTTGCTCGACATCGACCACGGCACCTATCCCTACGTCACCAGCTCCAACACCACGGTCGGCGGCGCGCTGGCCGGCACCGGCGTGGGCGCGGACGCGATCGACTACGTGCTGGGCATCTGCAAGGCCTACGCCACGCGCGTGGGCGGCGGCCCGTTCCCGACCGAGCTCGAGGACGACGTGGGCCAGCGCCTGCGCGACCGTGGCCAGGAATACGGCGCCACCACCGGGCGTCCGCGCCGCTGCGGCTGGATCGACATCGTCGCGCTCAAGCGCGCGGTGGCGATCAACGGCATCAACGGCCTGTGCATCACCAAGCTCGACGTGCTCGATGGCTTCGATACGCTGAAGATGTGCATCGGCTACCAGTACCGCGGCAAGCGCACCGAGTACGCGCCGCTGGACGCCCAGGGCTGGGCCGAGTGCGAACCGGTGTACCTCGAGTTCCCGGGCTGGACGGAAGACACCCACGGCATCACCGAGTGGGAGAAGCTGCCGCCGGCGGCACGTGCCTACCTGCGCGCGCTGGAGGAGCTGGCGGGCTGCCCGCTGTCGATCGTCAGCACCGGCCCGGACCGCCAGCACACGATGGTGCTGCAGGATCCGTTTGCCTGAGGCATCGCGGCTCAGTCCAGCTGCGGTGGCCCGGCCGCGGGCAGCAGGGCGGTGCAGCGCTCCATCAGGGCGATGAGCTGGTCCTGCTCGGCGGGGGTGAGCGGGCTCAGGGCTTCCTCGATGGCCGCGCGTGCCGCGGCGCTGCCGCGCGTGACCAGTTGCACCGCGGCGGGGGTGGCCGCCAGGGCCTGAACCCGCTTCAGGCGCGGGTGCGGGCTGCGCGTCGCCAGGCCGTCGCGCTCCAGCCGCGACAGGATCTGGTGCATGGTCTGGGGCGACACCGCGTTGCGCCGCGCGAGCTCGGCGTTCGACAGCCCCGGATGCTCGACCAGCGTCATCAGCGCAAGCGACTGCGGTCGCGTGAGGTCCAGGCCGTCCACGTGCAGCCGCCGGTCGACCAGGGCGCTCAAGCCCAGGTGCAGCCGGCGGGCCAGCACGCCTGTACGGTAGGCCCGTGATTTCCTGAACGCCTGCAGGCCGGTGGTCTTGCGGCCGGTCATTTCGTCTCCGTCGTCACCCACTGGCTATCAGTGTGCTGATACCTTGCCGCACTTTCCGGTACGAGTCCGTGACGATGCTCCTTCCTTCCCGACTGCTGGCGGCTTCCGGTGTCCTGGCGTTCGCGCTCGCGCTGGCGGGCTGCGGCAGGGACGAAACCCCTGAGCCGGTGCCGAGCCTTGCCGTGATGCTGGCGACGCCGGAGCAGCGCGAGGTCACCCGTGACGTGGTGGCCTCCGGCGCCGTCGCCGCCTGGGAAGAGGTTTCGGTGGGCGTGGAGCTCTCCGGCCTGCGCGTGGCCAGCGTCGAGGTGGAGGTCGGCAGCGTGGTGGCCGCGGGCGACGTGCTGCTGCGCGTGGACGACCGCACGCTGGCCTCGCAGCTGGCCCAGTCGGACGCGCAGGTGCGCGAGGCGCAGACGAACCTGGAGACCGCGCGGCGCAAGGCCGCGCGCATCCGCGAGCTGGCCAATTCGCAGATGGTGGCGCTGCAGGACGCCGAGGAAGCCGAAGCCGCGCGCGCGAACGCCGAGGCGCGCCTCAACACCGCCGTCGCCAGCCGCGACGCGGCGCGCGTGCAGCGCGACTTCACCGTGGTGCGCGCGCCCGTTGCCGGCGTGGTCTCGGCGCGCAGCGTGCAGCCGGGGCAGGTGGTCGGCGCGGGCGCCGAGCTGCTGCGCCTGATCCGCGACGGCCGCCTGGAGTGGCGCGCGGAGCTGGCCGAGGGCGACCTGCTGCGCGTGGACGTCGGCATGCCGGTGCGGGTGGAGACGGCGGGCGGCGGCGTGGTCGAGGGTACGGTGCGCACGGTGTCGCCCGGACTGGACGCCCAGAACCGCACCGGCACCGTCTACGTGGACCTGCCGGATCCGGGTGGCCTGCGCGCCGGCATGTTCGCGCAGGGCCGGCTGGCGCTGGGCCGGGCGCAGGCGCTGCTGATCCCGGGCGAAGCGGTGGTGCGGCGCGACGGGCGCGCCTATGTCTTCACCGTGGACGACGAGGGTCGGGTGCGCGAGCGCAGCGTGGTGACGGGCGGCGCGCACGGCGATCTGGTCGAGATCCGTGACGGCCTGGCACAGGGCGACCGCGTCGTCGCACGCGGCGCGGGTTTCCTGGGCGATGGCGACCTGGTGCGCGTGGTCGAAAGCGCCGAGGCGGCCGACGCGGAAAACGCCGCAAACGCCGCAAACGCCGCCGATGCCGCCAACGGTCCGGCTGCGCCGGCCACCGCCGACAGTGCGCCTTCCGGCGCAGGCACGACTCGCGAGCCCACCGCAGAGGCCGCGACCGGGACCGTCGCCGAATGAATTTCTCCGCCTTCTCGATCCACCGGCCGCTGCCGGCGATCCTGGTCTTCATCCTGCTGACCGCGGCGGGCCTGCTGGCCTTCAACCGGCTCGCCGTCTCCCAGTTCCCCGACCTCACCGTGCCGGTGGTCAATGTCACGGTGATGCTCCCGGGCGCCAGCCCCAGCACGCTGGAAACCCAGGTCACGCGCAAGGTCGAGGACGCGACCGCCAGCATCCCGAACCTCCGCAACACCGCATCGATCGTCAACGAGGGCGTGTCGACCACCGTCCTGACCTTCGAGATCGAGAAGGACGGTACGCTGGCCAAGGACGAGGTGCGCGACGCCATCGACCGCGTGCGCATCGACCTGCCGGCGGATGTGGAGCCGCCGATCGTCTCGCTGGTCAACGTCACCGGCGGCGACATGCTCACCTATGCCGTCACCGCCGACGGCTGGAGCGACGAGGAACTCAGCTGGTTCATTGACGACACCGTGTCCAAGCGCCTGTTCGCGGTGCCCGGCGTGGGCACGGTGCGGCGCATCGGCGGCGTGGACCGCGAGATCCGCGTCGCCCTGCGGCCCGAGGCCGTGCAGGGCTTCGGCGTGAGTCCGGCGCTGATCAGCCAGCAGCTCGCGCGCATCCAGCAGGAGCAGCCGGGTGGCCGCACCACCGTGGGCGGCAGCGAGCAGGCGGTGCGCACGCTCGGCACCGTGGAGAACGCCGCCGATCTTGCCAACTTCCCGATCTCGATGCCCGACGGCCGCAGCGTGCGCCTGTCGACGCTGGCCACCGTGAGCGACGGCAACGCCACCGTCAGCCAGCGCACCACGCTCGACGGCCGCCCGGTGATCGGCTTCGCCGTGCAGCGCACCACCGGCACCAGCGAGGTCGACGTCGGCAACGCCGTGCGAGACAGCGTTGCGAAGCTGCAGCAGGAGCAGCCGCGCGTGCGCGTGGTGGAGGTGGCCTCCACCACCCAGGTGGCCGAGAACTCGTTCGAATCCTCGATGCACATGCTCTACGAGGGCGCCGCGCTCGCCGTGCTGGTGGTGTTCCTGTTCCTGCGCGACTTCCGCGCCACCTTCATCAGCGCCATCGCGCTGCCGCTGTCGATCATCCCGACCTTCGCGGTGATGTATTGGCTCGGCTTCAGCCTCAACATGATCACCCTGCTGGCGCTGGCCGTGGTGGTGGGCATCCTGGTGGACGATGCGATCGTGGAGGTGGAGAACATCGACCGTCACCTGCGCATGGGGAAATCCCCGAAACAGGCCGCGCTCGAGGCCGCCGACGAGATCGGCCTGGCGGTGATCGCGACCTCGTGCACCCTGGCGGCCGTGTTCATCCCCGTGGCTTTCATGCCCGGCATCCCCGGCAAGTTCTTCCGCGAGTTCGGCTGGACCGCCGCCGCCGCGGTGATGTTCTCGCTGCTGGTCGCGCGCCTGATCACGCCGATGATGGCGGCGTACATGCTGAAGCCCATGCCCGAGCACAAGGGCGACTCGAAGCTGATGCAGTGGTACCTGGGCTTCGTCGACAACTCGCTGAAGCACCGCAACCGCACGCTGCTGATCGCGCTGGCGATCTTCATCGGCTCGCTGGCCCTGCTGCCGCTGCTGAAGGTCACCTTCATCCCGCCCACCGACGGCATCCAGAGCAACGTGCTGATCGAGCTGCCGCCCGGCACCGCGCTCACCACCACCGAGGAAGTGGCCGAGACCGCGCGCCAGCGCATCGCCGACATCCCCGAGATCGAGCACGTGTTCGTGACCGCCGGCAGCAACTCCGGCGCCAATGGCCCGGCCGGCGACCTCACCAGCGCCGAGCTGCGCAAGGCCACGCTCACCATCCGCTGGACCGACGGCCGCGACCTCACCCAGTACGAACTGGAATCGGTGGTGCGTGAGCGCCTCGCCGATCTTCCCGGCGTGCGCCTGAGCTTCCAGGGCGGCGAGCCCGGCCGCGCGCTGCAGCTGGTGCTGGCCGGCGACGACCCGGTGAAGCTGGCCACCGCCGCCCGCGACGTGGAGCGCGAGATCCGCCAGCTGCCCGGGCTCGGCACCGTCGGCTCATCGGCCTCGCTGGTGCGCCCTGAAGTGATCGTGCGCCCGGACCCAGCGCGCGCCGCGGACCTGGGCGTCTCCACCGCCGACATTGCAGCCGCCACCCGCGTCGCCACCCGCGGCGACTACGAACAGTTCCTCGCCAAGCTCAACCTGCCCGAACGCCAGGTGCCGATCCGCGTGCAGCTGGACGAACGCGCGCTGTCGGACCCGTCACTGCTCGGCCAGCTGCGCGTGCCCACCGCCACCGGCGGCAGCGTGCCGCTGTCGTCCGTGGCCGAGATCACCACCGCCAGCGGCCCCTCGCAGATCGACCGCTTCGACCGCCGCCGCAACGTCACGATCACCGTGGACCTCAACGGCATGGCCATGGGCGAAGTGGAAGGGCAGATCAACGCGCTGCCTTCGATCAACAGCCTGCCCCCCGGCGTCGAACGCCAGGCCGCCGGCGACAGTGAGATCTTCGCCGAGATGTTCGGCGGCTTCGCCATGGCCATGGTGGCCGGCATCTTCTGCGTCTACGGCGTGCTGCTGCTGCTGTTCAACCACGCCAGCCAGCCGATCACCATCCTGGTGGCCGTGCCGCTGGCCGCGGGCGGCGCGTTCGGCGCGCTGCTGATCACCGGCCTGGATATCTCGCTGTCGGTGCTGATCGGCCTGATCCTGCTGATCGGCATCGCGGTGAAGAACTCGATCCTCCTGGTGGACTACGCGGTCATGGCCGAAGAGAAGGGCATGAGCCGGCACGAGGCGTTGATGGATGCGTGCCACAAGCGCGCGCGCCCGGTGATCATGACCACGATGGCGATGGGCGCGGGCATGATGCCGATCGCGCTGGGGCTGACGGCGGATGCGAGCTTCAGGATGCCGATGGCGGTGGCGGTGATCGGCGGGTTGATCACGTCGACGGTGCTGAGCCTGGTTGTGGTGCCGGCGGCGTTTACGCTCGTCGATGATGCCGAGGCGTGGGTGGTTTCGAAGCTGCGACGGGGGGCAGGGAGCGCCGCCGCAGGCTAGGCTCATGAGGTCCTCTTTCGGCCAAGAGCGGACACCGTTGCGCTAGTACTTATCGCAACTTCCGAATAACAGATCGAACATCCCAGCAGTTTCAGGTGAGTCAACTTCGACGGTCACCACAGTAAAGAAAAGGTCGCGTTCAACATTCGCCCACAAGCCACGCGCCTCTGCGAAGCCCAATATGGCTTCAACTAAATTATTGGCTGAATGGTCTTCTAGAACTTCGTAAAAGTGGAACTTTGGGTAGACCGTTGCCAAAAGCTCACCTGATCACACCTCGTGCACGATCTAGCGCCAGTGCAAAACTCTTCGCGTTGCTAGCCGATTCGTGCGACATAGTGAAAGAGACCAGTCGTTATGTGTACGCAAGCCCCCAGTCAAGCTGGAAGAAGACATCGAAAACTCTGTCTTTGGGCGTCTTGTCTGGACTGATCGTGTCCCCGAACTTGGGCTTGAAGCCTTCCGGCGCACTCTGCGCGAAGAAACTTTGGGGATAGATAGAGTAGCGCGTCTCTGCCAAGGCTATGGCTAGTCGCTTGTAGGTCAGCTTCCTGCTGAGCGCCGAGCTGTCCACCAGTTCTTCCAACTTTGGCGAGGAATAGCTGCGTGAGTAAACGCGATCCCAATCGGGACGAGTTGTTTCGCTATAGGTCGCCGGGGCCAGTGCGGCAACTGGTGCAAAGAGGGAAAAAAGAAAAACCAACCCGGAGTAGGTTGTAGTAGTCTCCTCGCTCTTGAAGCCAGGCCCTACCACCCCCTCTGCTGGACAGTAAGTATAGACCTCGACGAAGCTTGCCCCGGGCTTGCCACTACCTTCATCAACGCCTAGCCCGAGCACAGAGCCTCCTGCGATCGACTTTGCACGTTTAGCAAAAGAAGCGGTGTACTGATATGCCAAGTCCTCGTTGAAGCCATCGATTGGTTGCCAGTCAGCGATTAGCGATAGGTCTTTCGGGACAAGCGTTGTGGGATCAGACATTTCGAATTCGAGGTGCCGGTTGCCGGTTGCTGTCAACCTACCAAGCGCGCACGTCTACGGACAAGTGGGCGTTTAACGGGTGGCTAGCGCTAGAACCTAAAACAGCGGTTGCCCGCTGTCATCCTGCGCGTCGGCCCTGATTTTGGTATTCAGACCTGAATTCCTGCCCCGCCCAAGGCGCAAGTGCTTCCTATTGGTAGTCGCTGAACTCGGTGACCCGAACCCTAGGGCGGTGGATGTCCGCTTTGGGTCGAAAGCCGACGGGAAAGACCTAGCTTGCAACGTGGATGTAGCAGCCTTTCATTCCCCGGCTCATCAGCGTCTTGTAGGTGTTGCGGACAATGAGATCCAATCGGGAGCGAGTGGCATCGGGGTCATTCTTCAGCGCCTTCTTGAACCCGCGAACCGTGCGGTCCATCGACGAGCGCGCCTCAGGAAAGACGCTTTGCACACCATCGACCCACTGCAGGTCTGGCCCGATGATCACGCCGACATAGTCCAGCTCCAGCCCTTGGCAGGTATGGATGCAGCCAACCTCTTCCACGGAATCCGGTGCCACGATCCAGAGACTTCCGTCCTTGTCGAGGTTCCACCGCGCCCGATAGCCGAACTCCGGGATCTCGATATCCCACGCGTCCGGATTCTTCCTGCTCTTCCAGTCCCAGCAATATCCGGCGACCACGCGCGCCTTGTTGTTGAGCTTGTTTTTCTCCCGGATCAGGTCATGGAGCTCGACGGGTGAATCAACAATGCAGAAATCGAACGCGTCACGGTCGAAGTCGGTGTTGGCGCTCTCGCGGATGCCCAGGAAGTTGTCCAGCCAAGCGATGTAGCCGTCCGAGCCCCCGCAGCGGAACTGCGATGCCAGCTCCAGCCGGGTGACTTCCGCGCCCATCTCCTGCGCCCAGCGTTCGAGTTCTGCGATGCGGCCAATATCGGACAGCGTCACGATCTGGTCGTCGTCGGCGAAGAACACCGTGCAGCGGGCGCTGCGGATCAGCTCCATGATCTGGTTCTGGCCCAGGTTACCGTACAGGCCGCTCTTCTCGTTGAGGCGGTGTGCCTCATCCACGACGAGCGTGTGGAAGGTGTCGGGTGATGCTTCGTGGAAAGTGCCCGAGCCACCGAACAGGTTGCCGATCTCCACGCGGCGTAGCGTTCCAGCCAGCTTCTGTGCGTAGACCGCTCGGGGCGCAGCGTTCTTGGACACGTATTTCGTCAGCTGGCCGCGCTTGGTCAGTTCGACCAGCAGGTTCACCGCGACCACGGACTTGCCGGTCCCGGGGCCGCCCCGCACGATCACCACCTGCTTGCGCGCCTCGCTGGCCTGCTCGGCCTTGGCGAGGCAGGTCTCGTAGACCACCTTCTGGTCATCGACCAGCACGAACTCTCGGTTGCCCTTGAGCATCTTGGCGAGGCTGTCGGCCAGCATCTTCGACGGCCGGATGCGACCTTCGGCGATCTCGTACAGCAGCTTGCCGCGATCGCCCTTGCGCACGTGCTGCTTGATGAAGGCGCGCAGCTTGTCCAGCTCGCCCGCGCCATCAAGAAAGACCGGCGCTTTCTCAAGGTAAGCCGCGTAGTGCGGATGGCGGATGACGCCGTCATCCCGGTAGTTGTGCAGATAGGCGCAGGGCTTGAGCTCGGTTCCGGATTCGTACACGGCCTCGTTGAAGCCGTTGAGCAGCGCGGCGTACGACCACGCCTGGTAGCTGGGGTGCGGACCTTCGATCTCGGCCTTGCCACCGCGGTTGGCGACGATGATCCCGTCCTTCTCGCTGATGCGCGAGTTGGACCACTGCTTCAGCTCGACGATGACCAGGTGCGGCGTGTCGTCATTGGCGGCGCCGGAGATCACGAAATCGATGCGCTTGGCGGTCTGGCCGATGCCGAACTCGATGCCCACGCCGATATCGTCGGGAATGTCGCGGTCGCGCAGTACGCGGGCCATGGCCGCCAGCGAATGGCGCCACGATTCGAACTCGCCCTGCGAGACGTAACGCCCGACCTTCGCGACGAACGCGCGCTGCACCTCGTCCTCGATCTGCGCGTGATCGTTGTCGTGCAGGAATCGTTCTTTGGTTGCCTGGTAGACGATCACGACAGCCTCCCTCCGTCGTTCGCGGGGTTCAGAGTTCGGTGTATTTCCGACTCGTGCCCCTGGCCTTGTCGGCGGGATAGCGCTCGGCGTTCAACGCCAGTTTCTCGCGGGCGGCTTGCATCGGGTCGATGCCAAGCCGGTCGGAGAGCTGCAGCAGGTAGAGCAGCACGTCGGCTATTTCGTGGGCAACGGCCTGGCGGCGCGCATCGTCGAGGGTTCGGCTCTGCGCTTCAGTCAGCCACTGGAAGTGCTCCAGCACTTCCGCAGCTTCGAGGGAGAGAGAGACGGCCAGGTTCTTTGGCGAATGGAACTGGCCCCAGTCGCGCTCGTCGGCGAAGCGGCGCAGCGCGGCCTGCAGTTCCTCGATGTCCTGGCTCACCCATGCCTTCCCGGACTGTGCGTGCGCCCGAGTATAGGTTGGATCCGCGCCATCAGACCGAATGCAGGTTGCGGGGCAGGGGGCTGCCGCTTCAGGCTCACGCAGCGTGGAAGGAACCGGAACGACCGACAGTGGCCACGTACCGCCCCCGGGCGACAGTCACTGCCCGGCGGATCGGCCGCGCTTGCCGGCCCCGGTTGCCGTGGTGGTTGGACTCTGCGAAAACTCCGGGAAGGTCTCCCCGATCGGATCCTCATCCGGCAGCACATAGAACACCCCACCCCGCTCGAAAGTCGGGCGGACGACCTGCTCATAGAACTCGGGCGAGACGTTGATGCAGCCGTGGGTGACGCGGTTGTCATCCGGCGTCGGCGACGCCAGCCGTTCGGCGCGCTTCTCGGCCGGGACGCCGGTCGCGGTCGGATGGATCGAGACCGCGGACTCGTAGTCCACCCACAGCACGCGGCCGGCGTCGATCGACGGGCCGTAGCCGCCGACGAAGCGGCCGGCGGGAGTCGTGCGATCGCGGCCGGGAATCTCGCGCAGCGCGAGGCCGGCGATGCCGGGGGCCGTGTGGTCGCCGACCGCCGAGCCGAACAGCCCGGGTGCGGCTCCGCGAAGGCGGCCGTCGCCGCCGAATACCAGGATCTGCGCGGCGGCCTTGTCGATCACGGCGAACGGATAGCCCTGGCTGTCCTTGGACGCGACCACCCAGCCCGCGAGGTCGATCACCGTGCTCGACACGTCCTGTCCCGGTGGAAGCTGGTCAGCGGCGGCGACCGCCGGATCTGCGGCAACGGCATCCTGGGCCAGTGTCACGCCAGTGAAGCCTGCGGATGCCAGTGCCAGGGCCAGGACGACCTGGGCGGTCCGGATCGGAAGGGGGTGAGGGTTACGGATGGGATCGGCCCTGGAAACGGAAACAGTCAATACAACAGCACCGGTGGCCAGCAGGGGCCACGGGCAGGGACAGGCCGCTGGGCGCGACCTGTCCCGGCGCGCACTCAGCCGCGCGGCACGCGGCGCGGCGAGGCTTCCAGCTGCTGGACGCGACCTTCGATCTGGTCCAGACGCTGATTGGCCCGCTGCGCGCCCTGGTTGGCGGATTCGGCGCTCTGGGCCGCACCCTGCACCTGCGTATCGAGGCGGTCGAGGCGCGAGTTGATGCCTGCGAACTCGTCGTCATAGGTTGCGCATGCGGAGAGGCCGACGGCGGCAACCATCGCCACGCCGAGGGTCCGCGCCATCACACAATGTTTCCTGGTCGGGAACATGGCAATCCTCCTTACGTTTGGGGGGTCGAATATAGCCCCGTTTATTCCTGCACCCGGTGACGCCTTCAGCTGGCATTCGCTTACGTGGACGCAGCGTGAAGGCGCGGGTGCGTGCCTACCGGGACGGAGCTTCGCGGCTGAGCACCCGCTGCATCACGATGCCCGCGACCATCGCGGGCACGAACCAGAGGGCCTCGATTGAAGCCACGCCCAGGCCCGCCAGCGCAGGGCCCGGGCAGTAACCGGCCAGTCCCCAGCCGATCCCGAACAGCGCGGCCCCGGCCAGCAACCGCGCATCCACCTGACGCAGCTGCGACAGGCGGAAGTCGTCCGCGAACAGGGGGCGCCCGCGCCGCAGCACCGGTCGGAACAGCAGCAGGGTCGTCGCCACCGCGCCACCGAGCACGAACGCGAGGGTGGGGTCGAAGGCGCCGGTGACATCGAGAAAGCCGAGGATGCGCCGCGCATCGGTCATGCCCGACATCGCGAGCCCCACACCGAACAGCGCACCGGATGCGAACGCCGCAGCGACGAATCGCTTCATGCCCAGCCTCCCGCGTGGCGCACCACCCATGTGGTCGCCACCGCCGTGGCCATGAAGGTGAGCACCGCCACCAGCGAGCGCAGCGACAGCCGGCCCAGCCCGCACACTCCGTGCCCGCTGGTGCAGCCGTTGCCGAGGCTGGTGCCGAAGCCCACCAGCAGGCCCGCAGCCACCAGCAGCAGTGGCGGGAATCCTTCGCGCGGGGTCGCGATGCCCGGCAACAGCGCAATCGACGCGCCGCCCGCCAGGACCAGACCGGCGAGGAAGGCGACTCGCCACGCCACCTCCCCGTGCCGCGGGAACACCACGCCTGCGAGGATGCCGCTGACGCCGGCAACACGGCCGTTGAGCCACAGCAGCAGCGTGGCGGCCAGTCCGATCAGCACGCCGCCTGCGAGCGCCATCAGCCAGGTCGTACTCATATGTCCTTGCCGATGCGGTTCAGCGGCAGCCGCAGGTAGCGCACGCCATCAGCGTCTGGTGGCGGCAGGTCGCCCCCGCGGATGTTGACCTGCAGCGAGGGCAGGATGAGCTTCGGCGCCGCCAGTCCCGCGTCGCGCTCGTTGCGCATGCGGACGAAGGCCGCCTCACCGACGTCGCCGGCCAGGTGCACGTTGCGCTCGCGCTGGGCCGCGATGGAGGTTTCCGCGCGCGCGTCGCGGCCGTCCGGCGGATAGTCGTGGCAGAGGAACACGCGGGTGTCGTCCGGCAGTTCGAACAGGCGGCGGATCGAGCGGTACAGCGTGGCCGCATCACCGCCAGGGAAGTCGGCGCGCGCGGTGCCGGTGTCGGGCGCGAACACGGTGTCGCCGACGAAGGCGGCATCGCCGATGACGTAGGTCAGGCTGTCGTCGGTATGGCCCGGGGTGGCGATGACGCGAGCCGGGAGCTCGCCGATGGAGAAGGTGTCGCCATCGGCGAACAACCGGTCGAACTGGCGGCCGTCCACTGCGAACGCGTCTTCCAGGCCGAACACCGCCTTGAAGCGTGCCTGCACGCCGGTGATGCCCCGGCCGATGGCAACGCGGGCGCCGGTCTCGGCACGGAGCCAGGCGGCGGCGGAGAGGTGGTCGGCATGCGCATGGGTCTCGAGGATCCACTCCACGTCCAGCTGGTGCGCGCGCACGAACTCGAGCAGCCGCTGCGCCGAGTCGAGCGACGTGCGAGCGGTGGCCGCGTCGTAATCCAGCACCGGGTCGACGATTGCTGCGCGGCCTCCGTCGCGGTCGTAGGCCACGTGCGAAAACGTGGACGTGGCTTGGTCGTAGAAGCTTTCCACCTGCGGATCCATCGTGGGCTTCCCATGTTGTTTAGCAAGCGCTAAAGTAGGGGCGCTTCCCCGGCCCTGTCAAGCGAGTCGCCCGCCCATGCCCACGTCCACTTCCGACCCGCCTGGTCCAGACACGCTGGCGGCCGACATGGCCGCCCACGCCGGCAAGGCGGCCGCCCTGCTGAAGGCGCTGGCCCATCCCGCCCGCCTGCTGGTGCTGTGCCAGCTGGTGGAGCGCGAGCGCACCGTGGGCGAACTGCAGCCGGCTACGGGACTTGGCGCTTCGGCGCTGTCGCAGCACCTGGCCGTGCTGCGGGACATGGCGCTGGTGCACACCCGGCGCGAAGCGCAGTGCATCCACTACTCGCTGGCCGATGGACCGGCGGTGGGTGTGCTGGAGGCGCTGCATGCCGCCTTCTGTGCCGGGGAGGTGCATGCCCGATGAGCACCGGATTCCCTGCCATGACCTCACGACGCACCATGTCGCTGATCGCCTTGGCCGCCGCGCTCTCCGCCTGCGGCACGCCCGGCGATGCGCCGCGCGCCCCCACCCACCAGGAGATGACCATGCAATCGCCCGTGCTCGATCGCTTCAAGAGCCCCGTCGCCGGATTCCGCTCCGG
Organism: Luteimonas sp. MC1895; assembly: GCF_016457215.1. NCBI lineage: Bacteria > Pseudomonadati > Pseudomonadota > Gammaproteobacteria > Lysobacterales > Lysobacteraceae > Luteimonas > Luteimonas sp. MC1895. Next base: position 795,658 of record NZ_JAEMDY010000001.1, on the reverse strand, counting down.
CGGCCGCATCGCAGCGGCCGAGGTTCCCACGCTGCGTGCCGCCGGCATCCGCCATGTCATCAATCTCGCGCCGGCTTCCGAAACGCCAGGCTTTGACGAGGCGGCCGCGGTGCGGGGGGCGGGGATGCGCTACGACACCTTGCCCATCGCCGGTGCCGGAGATCTCGACCGGGAGGCGGTGCTGGCCTTCGACCAGCTGCTGCAGGCCGCCGACGGACCCGCGCTGGTGCACTGCGGCAGCGGCAACCGCGTGGGTGCGCTGGTGGCGTTGCGCGCGGCCTGGCTGCAGGGCGCGGACGATGCGTCCGCGGTGGAGGAGGGCCGCCGCTGGGGCCTCGGCGGCCTGGAAGGTGAGGTCCGCCAGCGCATCGCGCGCGAGCGCTGCCTCGCCGATGCGGGTGATGCCGACGGCGGCCCGCGCTGTGACGCTGCGGGCTGAGGCGGCCTGGTGAAGCGAGGCCCGGCACGACACTTGCATGGGGATGCCGGTTGATCCCGTTTTCCGAGTAGCCGCATGCCACACACCGCACAGTCCACCGTCATCACCGGACCCTGGGGGACCCGGCCCCATCCGCCGGTCATCCGCACGCCCGAACGCCGCCGGTCCGTGCCAGCGAACGACTCCGCGCGGCTGTGCGAAGGCCTGGCGCCCGCACAGCTCGTCACGCTGGAAGCGCTGCAGATCTTTGGCTGGCGACTGGCGTTCGTGCGCCGGCCGCTGTTCCAGGCGCCGATCCCGGTGGTGTTCGACCAGGCGGGCACGCGCCACGTGGTGATCAACGAGGACGGCACGCTGGACGAACACCCCACGCTGAAATTGCGCGACTGATCGCGCGGTCGCTGCGGCGGCGGGGCGGCCGGTCCAAGGGCATGTGCTCGAACACGCCATCCCGGCGTACCCACGCGCACGTTCGGCCGCGGCACCGCGAAGCGCCCGCTCAGTCGAACAGCACCACCTGCCGGATCGCTTCGCCCGAGGCCAGGCGGTCGAAGCCTGCGTTGATGTCATCGAGGGCCAGGGTATGCGTGAGCAGGCGCTCCACCGGCAGCCTGCCGGCGCGGTGCAGGGCGATGTAGCGGGGAATGTCGCGTCGCGGGACGGCCGAGCCCATGTACGAGCCCTTGACCGTGCGCTCCTCGGCCACCAGGCCCACGGCCGGCACGCTGAACATGCGGTCGGGAGCAGGCAGGCCGACGGTGACGGTGCAGCCGCCGCGACGGGTGGCGGCGTAGGCGGCGGCGAGCACGCGTTCGTCGCCGGCGGTTTCGATGGCGTGGTCGACGCCGCCGCCCGTGGCCTCGCGCACCTGCGCGGCAACGTCGCCCGTGCGTGCGTCGATGCAGTGGCTGGCACCCAGTTCGCGCGCCAATGCCAGCTTGTCCGGCACCACGTCCACCGCGACCAGCGGCCAGGCCGAGCAGGCAGCTGCGCCCAGCAGGGCCGAGAGGCCCACGCCGCCGAGGCCGAACACGGCGACCGACTCGCCCGGGCGCACGCCGGCGGTGTTCACCACCGCCCCCACGCCGGTCATGACCGCACACCCGAACAGGGCGGCGATGGACGGCGGCAGGTCGGCATCGATGCGCACCGCCGAGTGCCCGGAGACGACCGCGTACTCGGCGAACCCCGAGACGCCGAGGTGGTGGTGCAGCGGTGCGTCGTCGGCATCGCGCAGGCGCGCGCCGCCGTCGAGCAGCGTCCCGGCGGCGTTGGCGGCCGCGCCGGCCTCGCACAGCACCGGGCGGCCGCAGGCGCATGGATCGCAGTGGCCGCACATCGGCACGAACGAGAACACCACCTGGTCGCCCAGGCGCAGGCCGGAGACGCCTTCGCCGAGTTCGACCACTTCGCCCGTGGCCTCGTGCCCGAGCAGCATCGGCAACGGCCGTGGCCGTGAACCGTCGATCACCGACAGGTCCGAGTGGCACAGGCCCGCCGCGCGCACGCGCACGCGCACCTCGCCACGGCCCGGTGGCTGCAGCTGCACGGTTTCGATCGCAAGCGGCCGCGAGGCGGCATACGGCGCCGTCGCGCCCGTCCGGCGCAGCACCGCGGCGCGCATCGTGGTCACGTGGCCGCCTCCATCAGCAACGGCGTGAGCGCGGTGCGGATGGCGTCGGGGATCGGCGTGCTGCGGCGGCTCTCGCGGTCGACGAACACATGCACGAACCAGCCTTCCGCCGCCAGCGCGTCCTCGCCGGAGCGGAACAGGCCGATGCCGTAGCGCACGCTGCTGTTGCCGAGCTTCTCCACGCGCAGGCCGGCATCGACGCTGCCAGGGAAGGCGATCTCGCGCAGGAAGCGGCAGTGCGATTCGGCGCACAGGCCGATCGCGGTGCCGCGGTGGATGTCCAGGCCCCCTTCGGTGATCAGGTAGGTGTTGATCACCGTGTCGAAGTAGCTGTAGTACTCGACGTTGTTGACGTGGCCGTAGACGTCGTTGTCCTTCCAGCGCGTGGGAATGGACAGGAAGTGCCGGTAGTCGGCGCGCGTGCTCATCCGTGGTCCTCCGCGGCGCCAGGCGCCGACGCGGCCGTCCGCGGTTCGCGCCCCACCAGCAGCCACCAGCAGGCCACCGCGGCGGCGAGCGCGATCCAGGGGTCGAACAGCGACAGGGCCACGCCGCCCAGCACCGCGCTGCCGCGCTCGGCATTGGTGCGCGCGATGCCCATGCCGATGTAGGCGCAGGCGAAGCCGGTGGTCACCAGGGTGATGGCGAGTGCCACGCCCAGCAGCGGCTGCAGCCCGGTCAGCAGTGGGAGCAGGAAATAGATCACCGGCAGGCCCATCATGTAATAGGAGATCAGGCCGCTGTGCAGGTCGCGCATGGCCTTGGGCCCCTGCCGCCAGCGCGACACCACGACCACGTGCACGCCTGCCCACAACGCGCCCTGGGTGGGAAAGAGCGGCGCGAAGAGGCCCGAGGCGGCATTGCGCACGGCCAGGACCAGGTGCGAGCGGCGTGCATCGATGCGGATGGGATCGTCGGGGCGCGCGGGCTGCGCGTCGCGGATCACGGCCTCGCCGGTGACCCAGTCGCCGAAGGTGATGACATAGGTCAGCAGCACCAGTGGCAGCGCGTCCACGTACATCGACAGCGGCGGCCAGCCGATCGAGAAGGGGGACATCTTCGCCAGTGCGTCGCCCACCGGTGGCAGCAGCCAGCCCCACTGCACGTCGTAGACCACTTCGCCCACCAGTGGACCGACGATGGCGGCCGCCAGGAAGCCCGGCAGCAGGCCCAGCGCGACCAGGTGGCGCAGCCACGGCATGCGGCCCTGCATCCGCTGCAGCGGCGCGGAGAACACCACCACCAGGCAGATCGCGCAGGCCAGCAGGATCGACACCGGCTGCTGCTCAAGGAAGCGCGGCGCATCGGTCACGAACACCTGGCGGAACGCCGCAAGCGCGGAGCCGATCAGGATGGTGGCGCGCAGCGTCGGCGGCAGCCACGCCATCAGGCGTGGTCCGGCGCGGGTGATACCGAGCACGAATACCAGCAGCGCGAACGACAGCGACAGGGCGGTCATCGCCTGGAAGCGCAGTTCCGGCGTCTCATAACGTGCCAGCACGAAGGCCAGCACCAGCGGCAGCGCCGGCGTGATCCAGCCCGGCGCATAGGGATCGCCGAACACCCACAGCGAGATCACGATCAGGGTGCTGACCAGCAGCGAGGTGGCGATGCCTTCCTCGAACGACATGCCGAAATAGCCCATCAGGATCGGCACCAGGGCCAGGCCGGTCGCGGTCGCGACCAGCAGCCCTTGGGCGACTTCCGGCCAGTGCGGACGTGTGTGCAGGAAGGGCAGGCGGAAGGTGAACGGCCCCCAGCGCCAGCCGGTGCTTTCCACCACCGGTGGCTGGGGCGCGCCGGTCACGACGGCCGCCCGTCTTCGGCTTCCTGCAGTGCGCGCCACTGCACCTTCCCGGTCGCGCTGCGCGGCAGCGCCGTGCGGAACTCCACCTCGTGCGGCACCTTGTAGGCGGCCATGTGGCCGCGTGCCCACTCGATGATGTCGTCGGGGGTCACCTGGTGGTCTTCGCGCAGCACGATCACGGCCTTGGCGCTTTCGCCCCGGTGCTGGTCACGCATGCCGATCACGCAGGCCTCCTGCACCGCCGGGTGCCCGTAGAGCAGGGTTTCGACCTCCGCCGGCCAGATCTTGTAGCCGGACGCGTTGATCATGCGCTTGAGCCGGTCGACCATGAAGAAGTAGCCCTCACCGTCCACGTAGGCCAGGTCGCCGGTGCGCAGGAAGCGCTTGCCGTCGATCTCGACGAAGGTCTGCGGGTCGTTGGCGGGGCGGCCGTGGTAGCCCAGCATCACCTGCGGGCCGTGGCTGACGATTTCGCCCACCTCGCCCGCGGGCAGTTCCTCGAACGTCAGCGGATCGACCACGCGCGAATCCACGTCGAAGATCGGCAGGCCAAGGCACTGCGCCTTGGGCCGGTGCACGGGATTGAGGTGGGTCGGCGCCATGGTTTCCGATAGCCCATAGCCTTCCACGTAGTCGATGCCCCAGAGCTGGCGGATGCGCTCGGCCACCGCCTTGGGCATGGCTGCACCGCCGCCGGTGAGGATGCGCATCGAGGACAGGTCGAAGGCGGACAGGTCCTGGTGCAGGAAATCCATCAGCATGGTCGGGATCGCGGTCCACGAGCCGCAGCGGTAGCGCTCGATCAGCCTCGCCGCGCAGGCCTTGTCCCAGCGCGTCATCACCACGATGGTGTTGCCGCGCCAGACCGGCGTGGTCACGCCGTTCTGCAGGCCGGTGACATGGAACATGGGCAGGCAGGCCAGCACCACCGTGTCCTTGGGCGCGAAGCACCACTCCGGGCCCGCCACCGTGGTGTGCATCACCGTGCGGTGCGCGTGCAGGCAGCCCTTGGGATGGCCGGTGGTGCCCGAGGTGTAGGGCATCACGGCGAGGTCGTCGGGCCTGGCCAGGTGCGGCGAGGGCGTCAGTTGCTCGTCCAGTGCGTCCTGCCAGGCGACTGCGCCATCGAAGTGCTCGCGCGCGAAGGTGACGACCTCGGGCAGGGGCAGGTCGGTGTCGGCGTCGATGTAGTCGGAGTAGGTCGCGACCACGACGTGGTCGAGCAGTTCGCCGCGCAGCGGCAGCAGCTCGGGGGTGAGTTCCTGCGCCACCAGCGCGGTGCGCGCGCCGCTGTCGCGGACGATGTGTCGCACTTCCTCGAGCCGATTCATGCTGTTGACCGGCACCACCACCGCGTCGGCGCGCAGGATGGCGTGGAAGGCGATGACGAACTGCGGGCAGTTCTGCATGAACAGCGCGACGCGGTCGCCGCGCGCCACGCCGCAGCGCTGCTGCAGGTAGCCCGCGAGCGCGTTGACCTGCGCATCGAGCGTGGCGTAGTCCAGCGGCTGGCCGTAGTAGATGGTCGCCGGCCGTTGCGGATAGCGCCGTGCGCTGACGGCGAGGTTGTCGTACAGCGAGGTCTGCGGCAGCTCGAGGTGGTGGGGCAGGCCGGGCGGCCAGTGCGGGGAACGTTGCATGGTCGGCTCCTGTGGATGTGCCAGGCGGTGCCTCAGTCGGCGAGGTGTGGCAGGACCAGCAGCTTGCCCACGGCCTCGCGGGCGAGCAGGGCATCCAGTGCGGCCGGTGCCTTCGACAGTGGATAGCGCTGCGAGACCAGCGGCTGCAGGGTGCCGTCGCGCAGCCACTCGAGCAGCTGGCGGGTGTTGGCGGCGCTGGCCGCCGGCTCCCGGCGCACGAAGTCGCCCCAGAACACGCCCACGAGCGCCGTGCCCTTGAGCAGCAGCAGGTTGGCGGGCACCTTCGGGATGTCGCCGGCGGCGAAGCCGACCACGAGGTGGCGCCCGCCCCAGGCCAGGGTCCGCAATGCGGTTTCGGTCAGCGCGCCGCCCACCGGGTCGTAGACGATGTCGACGCCGCCCTTGCCGGCATGCGTGCGTACCTGGTCGCGGAAGTCCTCCACGCCGGAATCGACCGTGGCGTCGGCGCCACGCGAGCGTGCGGCCTCGCGCTTATCCGCGCTGGAGGCCGCGGCGATCACGCGCAGGCCCATGTGCTTGCCCAGTTCCACCGCGGCCAGCCCCACGCCGCCACCGGCGCCCAGCACGAGCAGCGTCTCGCCCGCCTTGGCCTGGGCGCGGTCCTTGAGTGCATGCCAGGAGGTGCCGTAGGTCAGCAGGAAGCTGGCGGCCACGGCGAGGGCCTCGTCGCCGGTGTCGGCGGGCAGCACCACGACGTGGCCGGCCTCGGCCACCACCTCTTCGGCAAAGGCGCCATGCGTTGCGGTGCCGACCACCTTGTCGCCGGTGCGCAGGGTGTCCACGCCTTCGCCCACCGCGCTGACCACGCCGGAAAATTCCAGGCCCGGCGCGAACGGCAGCTCCGGCCGGTACTGGTACTTCCCGGCCACCATCAGCGCATCCGGGAAGTTCACCGCGGCCGCGTGCACGCGCACGCGCACCTGCCCGGGCCCCGGTTCGGGCAAAGGCAGTTCGCCGATGCGCAGTGTGTCGGGTGTGCCCCATGCCTCGCAGACGACCGCTCTCATCCTGCTGCTTCCTCCCGGTTCTAGAAACGCCCCTCGGCGGCCTCGTACACGCGGTTCCGCAATGCGACCAGCCGGGGGCCGAAGTCCTGCACCAGCTTCTCGCGCGTCATCACCGACACGCGGCCACTGATGTTGAAAGCGAAATGGCGGCTGCCGTCGGCCGAGGCCATCGGCACGCCGACCGCGAACACGTCCGGGTTCCAGTCGCCCAGCGAAAACACGAAGCCGTAGGTCTCGTAGTCCTTGCGCGCGCGCTCGATGCCGGCGCGGATCTTCGGCCAGGCCTCCGGCGTGCTGGTGCGCTCGAGTTCGGCCAGGCGCTGTTCGAACACTTCGCGCGGACGTGCGGCCAGGTCGGCGCGGCCCAGCGCGGTGGTGCCGTGCGGCACGCGCGAGCCTTTCTCCAGCCGCAGGTTGAACATCGCATCGCCCTGGCAGACGTCCAGCAGCAGCATGCGCAGGCCCTCGGGCACGGCCAGCATCACTGCCGCCTGGGTGTAGTCGGCCAGTTCCTGCATCAGCGGCTGGGCGATGTCGATCACGTCGTGGCCGGCCATGTAGGCGTGGCCCAGCCCGAGCACGGCAGGCCCGAGCGCGTACTTCTCCAGCGCTGGCGCGTATTCGAGGTACCCCAGCGCGGCCAGCGTCTGCGTGAGCCGCGACACCGTGGCCTTGGGCAGCTGCGTGCGCCGGGCGATGTCCTGGTTGCCGAGGAAGCGGCCATCGCCGCGGCCACGGCCGTGTTCGAAGCAGCGCAGGATCGAGAACGCGCGCACCACCGAGTTCACCAGTGGGGTGCCGCCGTCGGCTTCGGCCAGTGATCGCGGATCGCGCCTGGGATTGCCCATGTCAGCCGGCCTCCGCACGGTATTTGCGCAGTTCGAGACGGGCGATCGACTCGTGGTGCACCTCGTCGGGGCCATCGGCCAGGCGCAGGGTGCGGGTATGCGCCCACGCCTTGGCCAGGAAGCTGTCCTGGCTCACGCCGGCGGCGCCGTGGGCCTGCACGGCCCAGTCGATCACCTGTTCGACGGCCTGCGGCGCGATCACCTTGATCATCGCGATCTCGGCGCGCGCGGCCTTGTTGCCCACGGTATCCATCATGCGGGCCGCCTTCAGCACCATCAGCCGCGCCTGGTCGAGCAGGCAGCGCGAGCGCGCGATGCGTTCGCGCCAGACCGAATACTCGACGACCGCCCGCCCGAACGCGTGGCGCGCGGCCAGCCGCCGGCACATCGCCTCGAGCGCACGCTCGCCCAGTCCGATCGCGCGCATGCAGTGGTGGATGCGCCCCGGACCGAGGCGGCCCTGGGCGATCTCGAAGCCGCGGCCCTCGCCCAGGATGAGGTTCGATGCCGGCACGCGCACGTTCACCAGCGCGACCTGCATGTGGCCGTGCGGCGCGTCGTCGTAGCCGTACACGTCCATCGCGCGCTCGACGGTGATGCCCGGCGTATCCGCGGGGACGAGGATCATCGAGTGGCGGCGGTGGCGGTCCGCGTCCGGGCTGGAGATGCCCATGACGATGTACACCGCGCAGCGCGGGTCTCCGGCACCGGAGGCGTACCATTTGCGCCCGTCGATGACGTACTCGTCGCCATCGCGGCGGATCGCGCATTCGAGGTTGGTGGCGTCCGACGAAGCCACGTCCGGCTCGGTCATCAGGAAGGCCGAGCGGATGCGGCCGTCCAGCAGCGGGTCGAGCCAGCGCGCCTGCTGCTCCTCGCTGCCAAAGCGGGCCAGCACCTCCATGTTGCCGGTGTCGGGCGCGGCGCAGTTGAACACTTCCGGCGTCCAGTAGACCCGGCCCATCAGCTCGCACAGCGGCGCGTAGTCGAGATTGGACAGGCCCTCCGGCGCGCGCGGCGAGTCGGGCAGGAACAGGTTCCACAGGCCCTCGGCGCGGGCCTCGGCCTGCAGCTGCGCCACCACGGCGCTGGGCTGCCAGGGGTCGCCGGCGGCGCGGGCATCCGCTGCCTCTTCGGCATGCGCCGCTTCGTTCGGCCAGACGCGGCGCTGCAGGAAGTCCTGCAGGCTGCGCTCGAGTTCGCGTGCTCGGGACGAGGGGGTGAGGTCCATCAGTTTCGCCTTATGGAACTTGATTCCATTATGGGGGTTGATCCTATTCGGGGATGCGGCGGGCCGCAAGTCGCGTGTTTTCGCCAGTGAAACTGCTGCATCGCAGCACATGTACCGGTTGCGTAGCCGGAACTGCCAGCCTAGAGTAGTTCCGAAATACAGAAGTCAGTTCCACTATACGGAATCACAGACCGATGCAGCCAGTCGCCTTGCCGCCCTCGCTTCATGTGCTCGTCCGCCGGGAGGACGTCGACCCGGCGCGCCTGGCGGGGCGGGTGGTGGTGGTGATCGACGTGCTGTTCGCGACCTCGACGATCGTGCATGCGCTGGGTGCGGGCGCCACGGCCGTCTATCCGGCGCGCGATGACGACGACGCGCGCGCCGCCGCGGCCTGCCGCCCCGGCGTGGTGGTGGCGGGGGAATACATGGCGCGGACCCTGCCGGGGCATGCCCCGGCCACGCCGCTGGCGCTGGCGCCGCACCTGGCTGCTGGCGGCGAGCTGGTCTACCTGACCACCAACGGAACCCGCGCCATCGCTGCCTGCACGGGTGCGGCGGCGGTCTACGCGGGTGCGCTGGGCAACGCCGGCGCGCTGGCGCGGCACGTCGTTGCGCGCCACTCCGGGCAGCCGGTGCTGCTGCTGTGCGCGGGCTCGCTCGGGCGCTTCAGCCTCGAGGACTTCGTCGGTGCCGGCCACCTGGTGCGTGCGCTGCGCGCCGCCGGCGTCTACGCGCCGAGCGACGCGGCGCTGGCGGCGGAGTTCGCCAGCCTGGGCATGAATCCCGGCGAGGCGCTGTCCACGTCGCGGGTCGGACGCATGCTGTCGGGCGCGGGCCTGGACGCGGAAATCGCGCACGCCGCGGCCTGCGACACCTGCGACGTGGTGCCGGTGCTGCGCGATGGCGTGCTGGTGAGGGCAGCGGCATGAGCGCTGCCTTCCCGGCGGTGCAGGCCAATGCCGCGCGCCTGCAGGCCTGGCTGCGCGCACACCTCGAGGGGTTCGACGGCGAGTTGCACGTCGAGCGCCTCGCCGGCGGCCGCTCCAACCCCGGCTGGCGCCTGCGGACCGCCGCGCGCGATTGCGTGCTGCGCGCGCGCCCCGGCCCGCGGGAGAAGCTCCTGCCCTCGGCGCATGCGATCGAGCGCGAATTCCGCGTGCAGCAGGCCTTGGCCGGGAGCGCCGTGCCGGTCGCGGCCATGCACGCCCTGTGCGAGGACGAGTCGATCGTCGGCGCCGGCTTCTACATCATGGATTTCGTCGACGGCGAAATCTTCCGCGACCCGGCGCTGCCGGAGTTGCCGCCCGAAGGCCGCACGCGCCGCTACGACGCGATGCTGGCGGCCATTGCCGACTTGCACCAGCTGGATGTCGACGCGCTGGGCCTGCGCGACTACGGCCGGCCCGGCCGGTATTTCGCGCGCCAGATCGACCGCTGGACGCGCCAGTACGTCGCCAGTCGCGATGGCGACATTGCCGCGATGGAGAAGCTGGTCGCCTGGCTGCCCGGCGCCGTGCCGCGCGAGGACGATGAGCCGGTGGCGCTGGTCCACGGCGATTTCCGCATCGACAACCTGATCTTCGCCCAAGGCCAGCCACGGCTGCGCGCGGTGCTGGACTGGGAGCTGTCCACGCTCGGCCATCCGCTGGCCGACTTCGGCTACCACGTGATGACCTGGCACATCGCGCCCGGCTTCCTGCCCGGCCTGGGCGGGCTCGACCTCGACGCGCTCGGCATTCCCGACGAGCAGGCGTATGTGCGCGAGTACGAGCGCCGCACCGGGCTGCGCGCGGGCGAGCACTGGGACTTCTGCCTGGCCTACAACCTGTTCCGCCTCGCCGCGATCCTGCAGGGCGTCGGCGCGCGTGCGCGCGCCGGCATGGCCACCGATCCGCAGGCGGCGCGCTTCGGTGCGCAGGTGCCGATGCTGGCCGGGCTCGGCTGGCGCTTCGCGCAGCGCGCAGGAGCCGCGGCATGAGTCCCGCGGCCCGCCACGTCCTTTCCCCACACGCCACGGTGCCGACAACGACATGGCCGTAACCACGACACTGCATGACGGCATCGCCGTCGTCACCTTCGACAACCCGCCGGTCAACGGCCTGGGCCTGGACGTGCGCCGCGGCCTGGCCGAGGCGGTGGAGGCCGCCAATGCCGACGACGCGATCCAGGGCGTCGTCATCACCGGCGGCGGCCGCTTCTTCTCCGGCGGCGCCGACATCAAGGAATTCGACACGCCGCGCGCCGGGCAGGCGCCCGACCTGCACGACGTCATCGCCGTGGTGGAGTCCAGCGCCAAGCCGGTCTGCGTCGCCATCAACGGCACCGCCCTCGGCGGCGGGCTGGAGCTGGCGCTGGGCGCGCACTACCGCGTGGCGCTCCGCGGCGTCGAGGTCGGTCTGCCCGAGGTCAGGATCGGCATCCTCCCCGGCGGCGGCGGGACCCAGCGGCTGCCGCGCGCGGTCGGACTGGAGACCGCGCTGAACATGATCGTGTCGGGTGCGCCGGTCGCGGCCGAGCGGCTCGCCGGCACCGCCCTGTTCGACAGCGTGGTGGACGGGGATCCGGTCGAGGCCGCGATCGCCCTGCTGCGCGAACGGATCACAGCGGGCGCCGCGCACCCGCGCGTGCGCGACCGCCAAGTCGAACATGACGATGCGCAGGCTTATCTGTCCTGGGCGCGCATGGGCGTGGCCGCGGCGTCCGCCAACTATCCGGCGCCGCTGCGCTGCGTGGAGGCGGTCGCCGCCTCGCTGCGCCCCTTCGACGAGGGCATGGCGGTCGAACGCGAGGGCTTCACCGTGCTGGTGAACTCGCCCGAATCGCGCGCGCTGCGCCACGCCTTCTTCGGCGAACGCGCGGCCAGCCGCATCGACGACATCGGCCCGGACGTGAAGCCGCGCCCGGTCACGCGCGTGGGCATCGTCGGTGCCGGCACCATGGGCGGCGGCATCGCCATGAACTTCCTCAACGCGGGCATCCCGGTGTCGATCGTGGAGACCTCGCAGGAGGCGCTCGACCGCGGCCTGGCGACCATCCGCCGCAACTACGAGGGCAGCGCGAAGAAGGGCCGCCTGACCGCCGAACAGGTCGAGCAGCGCATGGCCCTGCTCGCGCCCGCGCTGGACTACGCCGCGCTGGCCGATGCCGACCTCGTGATCGAGGCGGTCTACGAGGACTACGCGGTCAAGCAGGCGGTGTTCGAGAAGATCGACGCGGTGGTGAAGGACGGCGCCATCCTCGCCACCAATACCTCCACGCTCGATGTCGACCGCGTGGCCGCGTTCACCCGCCGCCCGCAGGACGTGCTGGGCCTGCACTTCTTCAGCCCGGCCAACGTCATGCGCCTGCTGGAGGTGGTGCGCGGCGCGAAGACGGCGAAGGACGTGATGGCCACGGCCATGGCGATGGCCAAGGCGATCCGCAAGACCGCCGTGGTCTCGGGCGTGTGCGACGGCTTCATCGGCAACCGCATGGTCGAGCAGTACTCGCGCCAGGCCACCTTCCTGCTCGAGGAAGGCGCGTTGCCGCAGCAGGTCGACCGCGCAATGGAGGCGTTCGGCTTCGCCATGGGGCCGTTCCGGATGGGCGACCTCGCCGGCAACGACATCGGCTGGGCGATCCGCAAGCGCCGCTACCTCGAGCAGCCGGACATGGTCTATGCGAAGAACGCCGACCTGCTGTGCGAGATGGGCCGCTACGGCCAGAAGACCGGCAAGGGCTGGTACGACTACCGGCCCGGCGACCGCACGCCGCATCCGTCGGCCGAGGTCGAGGCGATGATCGTCGAGCAGTCGAAGGCGCTGGGCATCACGCGCCGCGGGATCTCCGACCAGGAGATCGTCGAGCGCCTGGTCTACGCCCTGGTCAACGAGGGCGCGCACATCCTCGCCGAAGGCATCGCGGCGCGCGCCTCGGACATCGACATCGTCTACCTCGCCGGCTACGGCTTCCCCGCCTGGCGCGGCGGTCCGATGTTCCATGCCGACCAGGTCGGCCTCTACAACGTGCTGGCGGCGATGCGCCGCCATGCCCGCGGCCACCGTGGCGAGGCCTGGGAGCCGGCGCCGCTGCTGGTCGAACTGGCCGACGCCGGCCGTTCCTTCAACGATCCGGTCGCGCGCCCGCGCGCCGCCGCTGCATGAGTCCCGCCATGAACGAAGCCGTCATCGTCTCCACCGCGCGCACCGGCCTGGCCAAGAGCTGGAAGGGCGCGCTCAACCTGAGCCACGGCGCCACGGTCGGCGGCCACGTGGTGCGCCACGCGGTCGAGCGCGCCGGCGTGGACCCGGCCGAGATCGAAGACGTGGTCATGGGCTGCGCCTGGCCCGAGGGCGCCACCGGCAGCAACATCGCCCGCCAGATCGCGCTGCGCGCCGGCCTGCCGTCGAGCGCACCGGGTACCACGGTCAACCGTTTCTGCGCCTCGGGGCTGCAGGCGATCGCGCAGACCGCGCAGCGCATCGTGGCGGGCGAAACCGGCGTTTTCGTGGCCGGAGGAGTCGAGTGCATCTCCACGGTGCAGAACACCATCAACCAGCACATGCTGGAAGACACCTGGATGCAGCGCCACCATCCGGCGATCTACATGCCGATGCTGCAGACGGCGGAGAACGTCGCCAGGCGCTACGGCATCGACCGCGAACGCCAGGACCGCTACGGCGCGGAAAGCCAGCAGCGCGCCGCGACGGCGCAGGCGGCCGGCCGCTTCAACGACGAGATCGTGCCGATCACCGTGCGCCAGGCGGTGGCCGATCCGGTGACGAAAGCGATGGGCACGCGCGAAGTCACGCTCTCGGCCGACGAAGGCATCCGCGCCGACACGAGCTATGAGGGCGTGTCGAAGATCCGCACGGCGCTGCCCGGCGGCGTGATCTCGGCCGGCAACGCCAGCCAGTTCTCCGATGGCGCCTCGGCCAGCGTGCTGATGTCGGCCGCCGAGGCCGCGCGCCGCGGCATCCGCCCGCTCGGCATCTTCCGCGGCTTCGCGGTCGCGGGCTGCGAGGCCGACGAGATGGGGATCGGCCCGGTGTTCGCCGTGCCGAAGCTGCTGCAGCGCGCCGGGCTCACGGTCGACGACATCGGCCTGTGGGAGCTCAACGAGGCCTTCGCCGTGCAGGTGCTGTACTGCATGGACCGTCTCGGCATCCCGGACGAGCGGCTCAACGTCAACGGCGGCGCGATCGCGGTCGGCCATCCCTACGGGGTCAGCGGCGCGCGCCTGATCGGGCATGCGCTGATCGAGGGCCGGCGCCGTGGCGTGAAGTACGTCGTGGTCACCATGTGCGTGGGCGGCGGCCAGGGCGCGGCCGGCCTGTTCGAGGTGGCCTGAGCCGATGACCGGCCACCGCACCCTGTTCGACCTCGACGGACGCATCGCGCTGGTCACCGGCGGTTCGCGCGGCCTTGGCCTGCAGATCGCCGAGGCGCTGGGCGACCACGGCGCCGCGGTGATGATCGCCGCGCGCAAGCAGCACGAGCTCGACGCCGCGCTGGTGCACCTGCGCAGCCGCGGCATCCGCGCCGAGACCTGCGCGGTGGACCTCGCCGCCGATGGCGGCGCGGAGACCCTGGTCGAGGCGACGCTGGACGCGTTCGGCGCCATCGACGTGCTGGTCAACAATGCCGGTGCCAGCTGGGGCGCGCCGGCCGAGGACTATCCGCTCGAGGCCTGGGACAAGGTCTTCGGCCTCAACGTGCGCGCGCTGTTCGCGCTGTCGCAGCAGGTGGCGCGGCGCGCGATGCTGCCGCGCGGCAGCGGCCGCATCGTCAACATCGCCTCGGTCGCCGGACTGCGCGGCAATGCCGGCGCCCTGCTCAAGACCGCCGCCTACAACGCCTCCAAGGGCGCGGTGGTGAACCTGACCCGCGCGCTGGCCGCGGAGTGGGGCGGGCGCGGCATCACCGTCAACGCGATCGCGCCCGGGTTCTTCCCTTCGAAGATGAGCCAGGGCGTGATCGGCGCGCTGGGCGAGGATGCGCTGATGGGCAATGCGCCGCTGCGCCGGCTCGGCGGCGATGCCGACCTCAAGGGCGCGGCCCTGCTGTTCGCCTCCGACGCGGGTGCGCACATCACCGGCCAGGTGCTGGCGGTCGACGGCGGGTACACGGCGGTATGAGCGCGATGGCGGCCATGGGCGACCTGCGCGGCAAGGTGGCGGTGATCACCGGCGCCGGCTCCGGCTTCGGCCGCGAGTTCGCGCGCCTGGCCGCCGATGCCGGCATGGCCCTGGTGCTGGTGGACGTGCAGGCCGACGCGCTCGCCGGGACCGCGGCCAGGCTCGAAGCCAAGGGCGCGACCGTGATGCAGCGCCGGCTGGACGTTGCCGACGGCGATGCCATGCAGACTTTGGCGCACGACACCTGGGCGCGCTTCGGCGCGGTCCACCTGCTGTTCAACAATGCCGGCGTCGGCACCACCGGCATGGTCTGGGAAGCCAGCGTCCAGGACTGGGAGTGGGTGCTCGGCGTCAACCTGTGGGGCACGATCCACGGCGTGCGTGCCTTCGTGCCGCGCATGCTTGAGGTCGCCGCCAAGGAGCCGGCCTATCGCGGCCACGTGGTCAACACCGCGTCGATGGCGGGGCTGGTCAATCCGCCGCTGACCGGCCCGTACAACGTCGCCAAGCACGCCGTGGTGTCGCTGTCGGAGACGCTCCACCAGGACCTGTCGCTGGTCGGCGACCGTGTCGGCTGCTCGGTGCTGTGTCCTTCCTGGGTCGGCACCGGGATTGCCCGGGCCGACCGCAACCGCGACCCGCGGGCGTTGCGCACCCACAGCCGCGCGGCCGCCGTGGGCCAGTCGCTGGTCGACAAGGCGGTGTCCTCGGCGAAGACCACCGCCGCGGACGTGGCGCAACTGACCTTCGAGGCCATCGCCGAACGCCGCTTCTGGATCCTCCCGCACCCGCAGGCGCTGGAGGGCGTGCGCGCGCGCCTCGACGCCCTGCGGTCGCTCGCACCTCCCCCCGACCCCTACGCCGCGCTGCCGCAGCTGCGGCGCCAGATCCTCGACGCGCTGCACGCGCCCTGAGCCACCGGAGCCTGCATGGACCTGAACTTCAGTCCCGATGAACTCGCGTTCCGCGCCGAGGTGCGCGCCTTCGTCGCCGCGCACCTGCCGGACGACATCCGCGATCGCGTGCGCCGCGGCGACGAGAGCCAGGTGGCCGACGACCTGCGCCGCTGGCAGGAGATCCTGCACGCGCACGGCTGGGGCGCGGTGATGTGGCCGCGCGAGTTCGGCGGCACCGGCTGGGACAAGACCCGCCAGTACCTGTTCGAGATCGAGTGCGCCGCGGCGGACGCGCCGATCCAGCTGCCCTTCGGCCTGAAGATGGTGGCGCCGGTGATCATGCGCTACGGCACGCCGGCGCAGCAGCAGCGCTTCCTGCCGCGGATCCTCGACGGCAGCGACTGGTGGTGCCAGGGGTATTCGGAGCCCGGCAGCGGCTCGGACCTGGCGTCGCTCAAGACCCGCGCCGAGCGCGACGGGGACCACTACGTGGTCAACGGGCAGAAGGCCTGGAACACGCTCGGCCAGCATGCCGGCTGGATCTTCTGCCTGGTGCGCACCGACCCGGCCGCCAAGCCGCAGCGCGGCATCAGCTTCCTGCTCATCGACATGCGCACGCCGGGCATCCGCCTGCAGCCAACGCGCCTGCTCGATGGCGGCCACGAGGTCAACGAGGTGTTCTTCGACAACGTGCGCGTGCCGGTGAAAAACCTGGTGGGCGAGGAGAACGCGGGCTGGACCTGCGCCAAGTTCCTGCTCGGCCACGAACGCACCAACATCGCCGGCATCGGTGCCAGCCGGCGCGAACTGGCGCGGCTGCGGCGCATGGCCGGCGAGGCCGGTCGCAACGGCGCGCCGCTGGCCGACAACCCGGTGTTCGCCTCGCGCATCGCCCAGGTCGCGCTGGAGCTGCGCGCGCTGGAGGTCACCAACCTGCGCGTGATCTTCGGCGAGGCGCGGCAGCAGGCGCCGGGACCGGAGGCCTCGATGCTCAAGATCCGCGGCACCGAGATCCTGCAGCGCATCACCGAGCTGCAGGTCGAGGCGCTGGGTGCGCGCGCGCTGGAATACGAGGGCGACGGCGAGGACGTGCCGCGCGCCGTCGGCCACTACATGAACCTGCGCAAGCTGAGCATCTACGGCGGATCCAACGAGATCCAGAGAAACATCATCGCGCAGATGGTCCTGCAACTCTGAGGTCACGACGCATGGATGTTTCCTTCACCGAAGAACAGCAGATGCTCCATGACTCGATCCGGCGGTATCTCGCGTCCGACTATCCGCTCGAGCACCGCGCGAAGACCATCGCCGGCGAGGACGGCTGGTCGGCCGACACCTGGCGGGCGCTGGCCGACCTGGGCCTGCTCGCGCTCGACATCGAGGAGGCCGATGGCGGCATCGGCGCCGGCCCGGTCGGCACCATGCTGGTGTCGCAGGCCACCGGCGCGGGGCTGCTGCTCGAACCCTTCCATTCCAGCGCGGTGCTGGCCACGCGCGTCATCTCGCTGCTGGGGCAGGGCGAACGGCGCACGATGCTGCTCGACGCGCTGGCTTCCGGCGACGCGGTCGCGGTGCTGGCACACGACGAGGACGGCGGCTGGTTCGATGCGCGCAGCACCACCGCCGAGCCGGATGGCGACGGCTGGCGCCTGCATGGCCGCAAGGCGCGCGTCTACCACGCGCCAATGGCGCGCTGGCTGCTGGTGAGCGCGCGCACGCAGGACGGCAGCGGCGTGTTCCTGGTCGAGCGCGATGCCGAAGGCATGGAGCTGCGGGCGCTGCGCACGGTCGATGGCCAGCGTGCTGCGGACATCGAACTCGATCTGCACCTGCCGGCAGATGCGCGGCTGGGGGGTGAGGCCTCCGCGGCGCTGGAGCAGGCGCTCGACCATGGACTCGCGGCGCTGTGCGCCGATGCGCTGGGCGTGCTCGATCGCACGCTGGCCACCACCGTGCAGTACACACGCGACCGCGTGCAGTTCGGCACGCCAATCGGCCGCTTCCAGGCGCTGCAGCACCGCATGGCGGACATGTACATGCAGGTCGAGCAGGCGCGTTCGATGAGCTATCTCGCCACCTCGGCCTGCCTGGGCGACGACGCGCAGGCGCGGCGCGAGGCGGTGTCGGGGGCGAAGGTCGTGGTCGGCCAGGCCGCGCGGCGGGTCGGGCAGGAGGCGGTCCAGCTGCACGGCGGCATGGGCATGACCGATGAACTCGATGTCAGCCACTGCTTCCGGCGGCTGCTGGCCTTCGAGCTGCGCATGGGGACGACCGACGAGCACCTGCGTGCGCTGCATGGGCTTGCACGGGCGGAGGCGGCGTAGCGGCAACACCGGCGGCCCGCGTCCACGGCGCGAGGTGGCCAGGAGGGAGGAGACGGACGTACGCAGGGGACGCGGCAGAACAGGAAGACACGCGGCACAGGCAAACATTCGAGGCTTCCGGGTCGCCGCAGGCGGTAGCGACCAGCGAGGGCCCAACGCAGGACTACGGGAGGGTAGACCCATGAACGGAAACACGATCCATCGCAACGTGCTCGCCGCGGCAGTGGCATGCGCGCTGGCCGGCTTCGCGACGAGCGCGCTGGCGGCCACCCCCATGCAGGACGGGGGCAACCAGGGGGAGGCGCCTGCGGACAACGAACGGGCGACCACGCTCGACGGCCTGATCGTCACCGCGCAGAAGCGCGAGGAGGCGCTGCAGGACGTCCCGATCACGATGAGCGTGCTGCCCGAGCAGCTGTTGCAGGATGCGGGCGCGCGCGACATCAAGGAACTCCAGCACCTGGTCTCGGGCATGAGCGTCACCAGCACGGCCTCGGAAAGCCAGACCACGGTGCGCCTGCGCGGCGTCGGCACGGTGGGCGACAACCCGGGCCTGGAATCGTCGGTGGGCGTGGTGATCGACGGCGTCTACCGTCCCCGCAACGGCGTGGGCTTCGGGGACCTCGGTCCGGTCGAGCGGGTGGAGGTGCTCAAGGGCCCGCAGGGCACGGTGTTCGGCAAGAACACCTCGGCCGGCCTGGTCAATGTCGTGACGCGGGCGCCGTCGTACACCCAGAGCGCGGAAGCCGAGTTCACCGCCGGCAACTACGGCCTGTTCGGCGTGTCGGCCAGCTACAACGATGCGCTCAGCGAGACCGCGGCGTTCAGCCTCTATGGTGTCAAGCGCTGGCGTGACGGCTTCCTCGACGTCGAGACCGGCGCGGGGCCGCGCACCAGCCGCGAGGACAACGACCTCGACTTCCACGGCCTGCGTGGCCAGCTGCTGCTCGAGCCGACCGATGGCCTGCGCATCCGCATGATCGCCGACTTCGCCAGCCGCGACGAGGAATGCTGCGCAGCGGTCACCACCACGCGCGGCCCCACCGCCGCCATCGTCGATGCCCTGGCCGGTGGCGCGGGCGTCATTCCCGTGCCCGATCCCGAGCGTCGCCTGGCCTACAGCAACGACGGCAGCCGCCAGTCCGTGGTGGACAAGGGCGTATCGGTGCAGGTCGACTGGGACATGCCATGGATGGGCGATGCCACGCTGACCTCGATCACGGCCATGCGCGAGTGGACCAACCTCAACTCCGGCGATCTCGACTTCACCACGGCGCCGATCTGGGTCCGCCCCTACGGCGAAGGCCTGAACGACGTCGGCTTCGAGACCTTCAGCCAGGAGCTGCGCCTGACCGGCTCGAGCGAGCGGGTGGACTGGATGGTCGGCGCCTTCTATGCCGACGAGGACCTGGTGCGCAACGACAGCATCACCATGGGCGGCGCCTACGAGTCCTACCTGTCGATCGCGCTGCTGAACAACATCGCCAACGCGTTCCCGGCCGGCCTGGTCGACACCAGCAACCCGTTCCTGTTCCTGTCGCAGGCGGCGGGCCGGCCCTTCGGCTCGACCTTCGTCGGCGGCGGCAGCCACGACCACTTCGAGCAGAACGCGCGCAGCACGGCGCTGTTCACCAACAACGTGTGGCGGGCCACCGACGCGCTCGACATCACCCTGGGCGCGCGCTACACCGACGAGAGCAAGACGCTGCGCTCGCAGCTGTCCAACCCCAACGGCGGCATTGGCTGCCTCAACGGCCTGGCCAATCCGGCCCAGGTCGGCGCGGCGCTCGCCGGCCGCGGCGTGCCCGGGCCCTACATCGCCGGCCTGGTGCCGACGGTCATCGGCTACATGTGCCTGCCGTGGAGCAACGTGATGCACAACGGCCGCGACACCTGGCAGGAGCGCGACGAGAAGGAATGGTCCGGCTCGCTGCGGGCGTCGTACCGCTGGAGCGATGCACTGATGACCTATGCGTCGGCGGCGCGCGGCTACAAGGCCGGCGGCTTCAACCTGGACCGCGTGCAGTCGTCGAACGGCTTGTCGTCGGGCGATGCCGGCATCACTCCGGTGGTCGACACCGCGTTCCCCGGCGAGTTCGTCGACAGCTACGAACTCGGCCTGAAGTCGACCCTGGCCGGCGGCAACCTGCTGCTCAACGCCGCGCTGTTCCAGCAGACCTTCACCGACTTCCAGCTCAACAGCTTCCTTGGCACCAGCTACGTGGTGCGTTCGATCCCCGAGCTCAGGAGCCAGGGCCTCGACCTCGACCTGATGTGGCAGACGCCGGTGTACGGCCTGTCGCTGCAGGGCGGCGCGACGTACCTGGACGCGGAGTTCGGCAGCGAGCTGCTGCCCGACGCCGACCTGGTGCTGCTGCCCGGGGCGACGCCGGGGTTCATGCCGCGCTGGCAGGCCAATGCGTCGATGACCTACGAGTGGGATTTCGCCGACAGCATGCTGGGCCGCGTGTATCTGGGCGCGCGCTACACCGGCGACCACAACACCGGCTCCGACCTCGATCCACAGAAGTTCCAGGAGGCCTACACCGTGGTCGATGCGCGCGTCGTGCTCGGCTCGCGCAACCGCCGCTGGGCGGTGGAGCTCTGGGGCCGCAACCTGACCGACGAGACCTACAGCCAGGTCGGTTTCGACGCGCCGATCCAGACCGGGTCGTGGAACGCCTTCCTCGGTGCGCCGCGGACCTGGGGCCTGACCCTGCGGGTCATGTACTGAGCCCGGCCCGGTGATGCGGCGGCGGACGTCTCAGCGCGGCGGAGGCGTCCGCGCAGCACCGGGCGGCGTGTCGGCTGGGCTGGAGTCCACGGCCCGCCGCTTGCCGAATGCCATATGGTCGAACACGCCATCGCGCCGCACCCAGGCGTGGTGCAGCGCGGCACCGGCATGCACCAGCACCAGGGCCAGCAGCCCATAGGCCAGCCATGCATGCAGTTCGCGCAGCAGCCCATAACGGGCGAGGTCGGCGTCCATGAGCGCGGGCAGCACGAATCCGCCCACGCGCACCGGCAGTCCGGCGGCGCCGTGCATCGCCCAGCCGGTGAGCGGCAGCGCCAGCATCAGCCCATACAGCGCCCAGTGACTGGCCCGCGCAAGCGCGCGCTGCAGCGCGGGAATGCTGTGCGGAAGCGGCGGAGCGCGGAAGCGCAGGCGGTTGGCCAGGCGCAGCAGCACCAGCACCAGCGCCAATACGCCGAAGGCCTTGTGCAGCTGGATGGCGGGCGTGGTCCAGATCTGCCAGCGGTCGACCATGCTTACGCCCAGGCTGAGTTGCGACAGCAGCAACGCGGCCATCGCCCAGTGCAGCAGGCGCGCGGACAAGGGGTAGCGGGTCATGGCGCGCCCTCCAGCAGGGTTTCGCGCGCGCGCCGGCGCAGGCTTTCGGCGTAGGCGGCGCGGCGCGCGTGCAGGACGGGATCGTCGGATGGCTCGATGCCTTCCGGCAGCACCAGCGGGTCGAAGTTGAGGCCGTTGCAGTCGCCGCCCTCCTGCGGACGGGCGGAGGTGAGTTCGACGGTGCCGGCATCCACGGTGCGGCGGGTGTCAGGCCAGGGCAGGGCGCCGTTGTCGACAGGATCGCCGGGTTCGGCCAGCTGCAGGCGCAGCGTCCAGCGCAGCGGGCCGTCGGCCAGGCGCTGCTGGAACTCGCGGCTCAGCGCGTCATCGGAGTGCGCGCCGTCGCCCAGCGGCACGAACGAGGCCTCCGGCACCATCGTCCAGCGCACCGGCTGGCGCTGGCCCTGCGCATCGACCAGCACGAAGGCGTTGATGCCGTGGTACTGCGTGTTCGCCCAGCTGTCGCTGGCCGTGTAGGCCGCCTGCCACGCGCGGAACGCGGCGCTTTCGGGATGGGCCTCGAAGAACGCCGCGATGCGCGCCGGGTCCGGCTTGCCGGTGGCGGGGTCGGGCGCCATCGCGCGCAGCTGGTCGTGGAAGGCCTCGGGCGTGCCGACCGCCAGCACCGGCGGTGTGTTCATCGCCATCCGCCACTGCTGGCCATCGGCCTGGGTGATGGCCAGGGCCATGCTGCGTACGCCGGCGCTGGCTTCGGGTGCGACCGGGCTGCCGCCGCCGATCGACATCCGCCCCAGCACTTGTGACTCGCCGGCGGCGAACAGACCCGCCGACGACAGCGCCGCCGCGTCGCCCGAGGCGATGAAGCGGCCCGATACGCACAGCCCGCGTGCGTGGGCACGGCGGAACCCGGCATGCATCGGCTCACCGCCGCCCTGCATGGTGTCGACGATCGCGCTGGCGCGGTGTTCTGCGCCATTGCCGAACGCGCCGCGCAGGCCGGCGACGCCGACGGCCACGGCGCCCAGAAGCAACGCAATGAGGACGGTGCGCAGTACGCGGCTGCGGGCTGGCAACGGGGCCCCAAGGGGCGAGGGCTGCGGGGCGGGATCCATGGGGCGCCTGCGGAGGGTGGTGGGGGAGGTCAAGCAATGGCCATCATCGCCCAAGCTGGCAGCTTCGGCCGCATACGCCTGACCGGGCGCGATCCGCCATCCCGGCGCGGTGGACGCTGCCGTTCGGATTGCAAAATGGGAATCGTTCGCATCTAATGGGCCTCGGCCGACGCCATGTCGGCTGCCTATGCACCCGATTCGTCCCGCCAGCTGAGGTCGCCAGCGGACACAGGGCTCGTCCCTCGTCCGACAACCAGCGACCCTCAATGCCCCCCACCTGCCAGATCCCTTCGCGGCCCTTCCGCGATCGCATCACCGATCCCGCGTTCCGCGCCAGCGCGTTCCGCACCAGCGCGCTCCGCGCCGCCATCGCGCTCGCCCTGCCGCTGATGCTCGCCACGGCTCCCGGCCTGGCCGCGGCCCAGTCCGCCGAGCTCGCCACCCAGCCCGCGGCCGAGGCCACCATCAGCACCGGCACCCTCGCCGCCACCGACCTCGACACCATCCGCGTCGTCGGCCAGCGCGCCAACCGCGTCAGCAATGGCGCCACCAACCTCGACCTCTCGATCCGCGAGACGCCGCAGTCCATCAGCGTGGTCACCGCCGAGCAGATGCGCCAGTTCGGCGCCAACAGCGTCAACGCCGCGTTGCGCCTGGCCACGGGCGTGCGCGTGGACGAGTGGGAGACCAACCGCACCAGCTACAGCGCGCGCGGCTTCGACATCCTCAACACGCAGGTCGACGGCGTAGGCCTCCCCAACGGCTGGGGCACCACCACCGGCGCGGTCGATGCCGCCGGCTACGAGAAGGTGGAGGTGATCCGCGGCGCCAACGGGCTGCTGACCGGCGTGGGCAACGCGGCGGGCACCATCAACTACGTGCGCAAGCGGCCGACCAATGAACGCGAGGGTCGGTTCGGCCTGTCCTACGGTTCCTGGAACACGCTGCGCGCGGAGGTGGATTACTCCACGCCGTTCACCGCCGATGGCACCTGGGCCGGGCGCGTGGTGGCCGCGCACGAGCAGGGCGATTCCTGGCTGCGCGCCAACGAGAATTCCCGCGACTTCTTCTACGGCGTGGTCGATGGGCAGGTCGGCGATCGCGGCACGCTGACGCTGGGCTGGTCGTACCAGCGCGCGGAGTCCGACGGCATCATGTGGGGCGCGCTGCCCTTCACCAACAGCGACGGCACGCAGCGCGAATGGCCGCGCAATACCAGCACCACCCAGGACTGGACCTACTGGGACACCACCGCGCACACGGCCTTCGCCGAGTACACGCACGACGTGGCCGACGATTGGCAGTTGAAGCTCTCCTACAACTACCGCCGCAACACCGGCGACGAGCGCATGTTCTACGCCTTCGATGGTCTGGGCACGGGCCTGGATCCGGAGACCGGCCTCGGCCTGTCCGGCTATCCCTGGGGCGGCGACGACGAAGCCACGGCGCACCTCGGCACCGCCACGCTCAACGGCACGTTCCAGATGTTCGGGCGCGAGCACGAGGCGATGGTGGGCCTCGCCCGCGCGCGCAGCACCACCGACAACCGCGAGCGCACCGCGGACTTCTCGTCACCCGCCTGGGGTCCGCTGCCACCGTTTCCGTATCCGACCAACGCCATCCCGGAGCCCGACTGGAGCGAGCCCAACCTCTACTCCGAACTCGACCAGGAGCTCACGCGCGCCTTCGCGGCCACGCGCATTGCGCTCACCGACCGCTTCAAGGCCATCGTCGGCGCCAACCACGCGCGCTACCGCCGCAGCGGGAATTCCTATGACCTGGGCTTCGACCAGACCACGAAGCACACCAGCCCCTACGGCGGCCTGACCTTCGACTTCACCGACCGCGTGCTCGGCTATGTCAGCTACTCCGATATCCATCAGCCGCAGGACCAGGTGGATGCCAACGACCGCTACCTCGACGCCAGCCAGGGCGTGAACTACGAGGCGGGCATCAAGGCCGACTGGCTGGACGGGCGGCTGCTGACGACGGTGGCGGTGTTCAAGGCCGACCAGGAAGGCCTGGCCACGCCGACGGGCCAGTACAACGAGTTCGGCATGGCGATCTATGCGCCGGTGGACGTGCGCTCGAAGGGCGTGGAGCTGGAGGCGGTGGGGCGGATCACCGATCACCTGGATCTCGTTGCCGGCTACACCGCGCTGCGGCTGGACGGCCTCGACGGCCGCGACACCTATCCCTGGGTGCCGCGCCGCACGGCCAACCTGCTCTTGAGCGGGCGCTTCCCGGCCTACGAGGCGCTGTCCTGGGGCATTGGCGGGCGCTGGCAGAGCGGCATCTTCAATACCGAAGCCAGCGGCTTCCGCGTGCGCCAGGACAGCTACGCGGTGGCGAACGCATTCGTCGCCTGGGACTTCGCGCCCGACGCCACGCTGCGCCTCAACGCCAACAACATCACCGACGAGAAGTACATCAACACGCTGCGCTACAGCGGCTATTACGGCGCGCCCGCGAACTACACGCTCAGCCTTGACTGGAGGTTCTGATGCCGTCGCGTGCCACGCCCGCCACGCCCGCCACGCCCGCCACGCCCGCTCCGTCGGCTACCCGAGCTGTACGCGCCAGGCATGCGGTGCGCAACGCAGCAAACACGCCCGCTGTCTCGACGCGGCTGGCTGTGCTCGCACGCCTCGCCGCCGCCGTGCTCGGCGGCTACGGCTTGGCCTGGGGCCTGGTGGCCGCGTGCACCAGCCTGGCGGTCGCGGCCGGCATGGGCTTCCACGACGCGGAGTTCCTGTCGAGCCTCGTTGGCGTGCTGGCCTTCCTCGGCGCGCTGCTGTGGGCGATCGCGGCACGTCGGCTGTGGCCGGTGTGGGCTGTGCTGCTGGGCGGCGGTGCGCTACTTGCCGGCGTGGGCTCGGCCGTACAGGCCGCATTGATCTGAGGAGGATGCAGCCGATGTTCGCCACCTTCCGCCAGGCGATGGCCTGGCTGCATACCTGGTTCGGCCTGGTGCTGGGCTTCGTGCTGATGGCCGCGTTCTTCTTCGGCGCGCTGTCGGTGTTCGACCGCGAGTTTGACCGCTGGGCGATTCCGGCCACGCGCATCGAGCCGCAGCCGATGCCCTCGTACGAAGCCGTGCTGCGCCCGGCCTTCGAGCGCATGCAGCCGACGCCCGAGGCCATCGACGCCATGCGCCCGCGCGCCAACGGCGCGCTGCCCGAACGCTTCGACACCATCGCCTACTGGAGCGCCTACACCACCCACCGCGACCCGGTGGTGGCGCTGTTCGCCGGCTTCGAGGTGCCCAACGCCAGGCACCCCGGTGAGCAGATCCATGCCGAAGCCACCGTCGACCCGCGCGACGGCCACGTGCTGCCCGACGACCGGCTGAAGGTCGGCAGCGGCTTCTTCTATCCCATGCACTACGGCCTGACGCTGGACTGGAAGAACCTCGGCATCTGGATCGTCGGCTTCTCGGCGCTGGTGATGCTGGCGGCGCTGGTAAGCGGCGTGGTCATGCACCGGAAGATCTTCCGCGAGTTCTTCACCTTCCGGCCGGGCAAACAGCGGCTGCGCAGCGTGCTCGACCTGCACAACCTGACCGGCGTGGTGGCGCTGCCGTTCCACTTCTTCTTCGCGCTGACCGGGCTGCTGATCTTCGCGGCGACCTACTACTTCCCGCTCGGGCACACCCAGCTGCACGAGCTGCACGACCGCGCCGCCGCACTTAAAGCGCAACAGACCGGCCTGCCGCACGAGCGCGCCGGCGTGCCGGGTGGCCTCGCCAACGTCGACGCGATGGTGGCCGACGCGCGCGCGCGCTGGGAGGCGGCGGGCAAGGCGGGTGACGTCGGCTTCCTGGTGCTGATGCACGTGGGCGATGCCAACGGCTATGTGAGCGTGTACCGCGCCGGCACCGACCGCATCGCGCTGGTCGGCGACGGCATCCACTTCAAGGCCGCGACGGGCGAACTGATCCGCGTCGATCCGCCGCCGACCGCCGTGGGCCGCGTGGCCGAGTTCCTCACCGGACTGCACCTGCAGCATTTCCGCCACTGGCTGCTGCGCTGGCTGTACGTGTTCGGCGGGCTGGCGGGCGCGGTGTGCATCGCGACGGGCTTCGTGTTCTTCGTCGAGAAGCGCAAGCGCCAGCACGCGGCGCGCGGCGTGCAGGGCGCACGCGTGGTCGATGCGCTGGCGGTGACCACGGTGACCGGCATGGTGGTGGCGACGCTCGGCATTCTGATCGCCAATCGCCTGCTGCCCGTGGACCTGCCCGCGCGCGGTGACTGGGAGCAGCGCGCGTTCTGGCTGACCTGGGCGCTGGCGCTGCTGCACGCCGGCTGGCGCAGCGCGCCGGTGGCCAAGGGATTTCCGAATCCCGCATGGCGCGAACAGACCTGGGCGATCGCCGCGCTGGCGGTTGCGGCGGTGATGCTCAACGGGCTCACGACCGGCGACCATCTGCTGCGCACGTTGGCGGACGGCTACTGGCCGGTGGCGGGCGTGGACCTGGCGCTGCTCGCCGTGGCGGCCATTGCAGGCTTCACGGCACGCTGGCTGGGCCAGCGCGCCCGGGCGGTTCCGGCTGAACAAGGCGTCCCTCGGGCCGCCGTGCAGCGTGCGGCGCGACTGTCCGGAGCGGCTGCGCGGGATCCGGGACATGCATGAGCCCGGCGCCACCACGTGGCTGCTCGCCGCCGCAGCCTGCGCCTTCGCCGGCATGGGCTGGCTGGCCCTCGCCATGCCCGTGCACGCACTGCAGGCCTGGGGCGCACCGCCCTCCGCGGCCCAGCTCGCGCGCCTGCGCTGGCTGGGCGGCAGTGCCGTGCTGCTCGCATTGGCCTGCTGCCTCGGCAGCGACCACGCCACCATGGCGGTGCTGGTGTGGGTGATGCTGATCGCGGCGGCGGCCGTCGCGACCGCGCTCGTGCTCGCTGGCCGTCCCCGGCGCCTGCGGCTGCTCGCGCCGTGGGTGCGACCGCAACCTGCGATGCGCTGAGCCGGCCAGGCGCGAGCCAGGGACGCAGGTTCGTCAGCACATTCACGACCGCGGAACACCGGCTGCAGGATTCTCGCCTCCGCCATGCATCTCGTCGAACTCTTCCTCCCGCTGCGCGACAACTCCGGCGCGGCGTTCCCCAAGGCCCTGTACGACAGCGTCCGCGCCGAGCTCGCGGACGTGTTCGGCGGCGTCACCGCGTTCACCCGCGCGCCGGCCGCCGGGCTGTGGGAGGACGATGAGGGCGAGGTGCAGCGCGACGACGTCGTGCTGTTCGAGGTGATGGTCGACAACGTCGACCATGCCTGGTGGCGCAACTACCGCGGGACGCTGGAACAGCGCTTCGACCAGGACGAAGTGCTGGTGCGCGCGACCGCCGTCGAGCGGCTGTAGCGGGGCTGGACGTAGACTGCAGCATCACCCCGCCCGGAGTCGCCCCATGGCCATCCAGCCCCTGATGCCGGCCGCCTTCCTCGGCCACGGCAGCCCGATGAACGCATTGGAGCGCAACCGCTTCACCGAAGCCTGGCGCGCGTTCGGTGCCGCGGTGCCGCGGCCGCGCGCGATCCTGGCGGTGTCCGCGCACTGGTACGTCAACGCCACGGCGGTGACCGCGATGCCGCGGCCGCGCACCATCCACGACTTCTACGGTTTCCCGCGCCCGCTGTTCGAGGTCGATTACCCGGCGCCCGGCCTGCCCGAGCTGGCCGAGGAAGTCGCCGACGTGGCGAAGCCGGACTTCGTCGGTCCGGACCACGATGGCTGGGGCCTCGACCACGGCACCTGGTCGGTGCTGGTGCACGCCTTCCCCGACGCCGACATCCCGGTGGTGCAGCTGTCGATCAACGCGCAGAAGCCGCCCGACTGGCACGTGGCGCTGGGCGCGCGGCTGGCCGCGCTGCGCGAGCGCGGCGTGCTGGTGGTGGGCAGCGGCAACGTGGTGCACAACCTGCGCGCGATGGACTGGAGGCAGCCGGACGCCGGCTTCGACTGGAACGAGCGCTTCGACGCGCATGCGCAGCAGCTGCTGGCCGAGCGCCCGGGTGACGCCGCGGGGCTGGCCACGCATCGCGACTACGCGGCGTCCGCGCCCACGCCGGAACATTTCCTGCCGCTGCTGTACCTGGCCGGCATGGCCGCCGCGGCGGGGAACGGCGCCGACGTGCTGGTGGAAGGGCCGGCCTATGGATCACTGTCAATGACCTCGTACACCGTGGGCGCGCCGTGTCCGCCGCCCAGCGAGGTCGAAGACGGCGCCGCGCCGCCGTCCACCATCGTGCCAGCCGACGCGTCCAACCTGTAGGCGCGCCTTGGCCGGACGCGACGGAGGGCTGACACGCGTCGCGGTGGCGCGCCTGGCCTGGCCGATCATCCTGGCCAACGCCGCCGTGCCGGCGCTCGGCCTGGTCGACACGGCGGTCATCGGCCACTACGGAACCGCGACCGAGCTCGGTGGGCTGGCGCTGGGCGCGCTGCTGTTCAACTTCGTCTACTGGAGCTTCGGCTTCCTGCGCATGGGCACCACCGGCTTCGTCGCCCAGGCCCGCGGGGCCGGCGACGAGGCCGAGGTGCGCGCGGCGTTCGCGCGCGCGCTGCTGCTGGCGGCCGGGATCGGCGTGGCGCTGCTGGCGCTGCAGTGGCCGGTGACGCGGCTCTACTTCGGCTGGATGGACGGCAGCGCGGCGGTGGAGTCGGTGTCCGGCGCGTACTTCCGCGCGCGCATCTGGGGCGCGCCGGCTGCGCTGTGCCTGTTCGCGGTCAGCGGCCTGCTGATCGGGCTGGGACGCAGCCGCGAGCTGCTGCTGGTCCAGCTGCTGCTCAACGGCCTCAACGCCGGGCTCGACCTGTGGTTCGCGGGCGCGCTGGGCATGGGCGCGCGCGGCATCGGCCTTGGAACCGCGATCGCGGAATGGGTCACCTGCGCGGTGGCGCTGCCGGTGGCGTGGCGCGTGCTGCGTGAACGCCACCAGGATCACGGACCGGTGCTGGCGTGGTCGCGCATCGCCGACCTGCCGCGCATCCGCCAGGCACTGTCGGCCAATGGCGACATCCTGGTGCGCACGCTGTGCCTGCTGTTCGCCTTCGCCTGGTTCGCCAGCGCCGGCGCGCGCTTCGGCGACGTGACCCTAGCCGCCAACCACATCCTGCTGCAGCTGGTGTCGTTCAGCGCGTTCTTCCTCGACGGCTTCGCCTTCGTCGCCGAGGCGCAGGTGGGCGCCGCGTGGGGCGCGCGCAACCTCTACGCGTTCCGGAGGTCGGTGCGACTCACCAGCGAGCTGGCCGTGGCCACGGCGCTGCTGCTGGCGCTGGCGATCCTGTTCGCCGGTGGTCCGGCGGTGCATGCGCTGACCAGCCTGCCGGCCGTGCGGGAAGCGGCGGTGCTGCACCTGCCATGGGCCGCGCTCTATGTGCTGGTGTCGGTCGCCGCGTTCCAGCTGGACGGCGTGTTCATCGGAACGACCCGCACGCGCGAGATGCGCAATGCCGCGCTGCTTGCGCTGGCGGTCTTCCTGCTGGTGGCGTGGCCCGTGGCTGCAGCCTGGGGCAACCATGGGCTGTGGGCGGCCTTCGTGATCCATGTAGTGGCCCGCGCGGTGGCGTTGTGGCCCTATCACCGGCGGCTGCAGGCGGAGATGGCTTCAGGCTGAGACCAGTGCCTCGGCGTCGAATCAGCGGATCAGCGCATCCGGCCGACCGTTGGGCTGTCCTGCCGCCGCGGGTCGTGCATCCGCGTGACCGCCCACGGCCTGCTGAGCCTCCTGCACCCCATCGATTGGCGTCGCCTTGGGGAAGTGCTCGCGCAGCGCGTCGACGCCGGACTGCGGCCGCGCGAGGTCGCGCAGCTCCCGCCGCGATTCGCGCCGCTCGCCGGTGTCGATGTCCATGCGCCGATCGCGTTCGGCCAGCAGCGCCGGATCGAGCTCGCCATCGCGGTTGAACGACCACGCCAGTGCCGCCGGACCCAGCGGCAGCGCATCGCCCGGCTCCACGCCGTGGCGCGTATTCCAGGTGTGCCAGGTCTTGCCATAGCTGTTGATCTTCTGCCGCATCAGCGCGTGTTCCGCGGCTTCCGGGATGCCCGGCGCGACCAGCTGGCCGCTCAGGATCTCGGCATTGTGCGGATGCCAGTAGGCGCGCTCCTCCTGCGGCAGGCGCTCGAACGCCGCCTCGGAGATGATGTATTCGACCCCGTTGAGGTTGGCATCCGCACCGTTGCCGTCGAAGAGGGCGCACTGCGCGAAGTCCTCGTTGACCTGCCGGCAGAAGTGGTGGGCCTCCATCTGAATGTGCGGCGCGTCCTTCATCGGATGGAAGCCGATCAGGTGCATGTCGAGCGCTTCCACCGGCGCGGTGTCCTGCAGTGCGCGGGCGCCGGTCTCGAGCACGGCGGTGCCGGGTGCCTTGGGTGCGCCGGCCGGTTCGGGCGACGGGACCTCGCCGTCACCGGTGCAGGCGGCGAGCGAGAGGGCAAGGAGCAGGCCGGTCGGCCCGGCCTGGAAGCGTCGTGATCGGTCCATGCGGCGAGGATGCGCCGCGCGGTGTCGATGCGCGGTGCACGCTGGGCCAGCGCCTCGGCGCAGGCTTCACCGGGCGCGCGAAGTCGGCGACCTGGAGGATCCGGACGCCGAAGACGACGGCTGGACGGCGCCCGGGTTCCGCGCGGCGCACCGGCAGATGACACGGGTCACGCCGTATTGACCGTCCATCGGCCAACGTGGGGTCCTTCCTTCCCGACGGAGTTCCGCATGGCCCAGGTTCCCTCAGAAGCGCTCGTGGTCGTGGCCGATGGCACCAGTGCCCGCCTGTTCCGCAATGCCGGTGAAAAGGGCGCGATCGCGCTCCACCAGGTCGACCTGCGCGAGCTGGTCAACATGGACGACGACGGTCCCGCCGGCCGGATGCCGCACGAGTCCACCGGCTCGCAGATCGACGAGGCCACCTTCGCCAAGCAGCTGGCGAACGCGCTCAACGAGGGTGCGCTGAAGCAGGACTACGCGGACCTGGTGCTGATCGCCGACCCGACCACGCTCGGCCGCATGCGCCCGCTGCTGCACAAGGAGGTCCAGCAGCGCCTGAAGCTGGAGGTGCCGAAGACCCTGACCAATTCGCCGCTGCCGGACATCGAGACGGCGCTGCGCAGCCACGACTGAGGCAAGCCGATGGATGACGCCACCAGCCCCGGCCGATACCAGGCGGACTACGCCGGGCAGGAACCCGCGCGCAGCGACCTGGACGCGATGGAAGGCACGCTGCTGCTGGAGTTCGGCGCGCCGTGGTGCGGCCATTGCCAGGCCGCCCAGCCCGCCATCCGCGCGCTGCTTGCGCGACGGCCGGGGGTCGGGCACATCAAGATCGAGGACGGCCGGGGGCGCCCGCTGGGGCGCTCCCTGCGCGTCAAGCTGTGGCCGACGCTGGTGCTGATGCGCTCGGGCCAGGAGCTGGTGCGGGTGGTGCGTCCGGTCAGCGATGCAGACCTGGAGCCCCTGCGCGACGCGCTCGCACGCGCGCCCTGACGCGGCGTCTCACGCAGCCGGAGAGCGCGGCAGCCGCAGCGTGAAGCGTGTCGTGCCGTCCTCGGAGTCGGCCTGGACCGTGCCGGCGTGCGCCTTGGCGATCTGGCTGACGATGAACAGCCCCAGCCCCAGGCTTCCGCGTTCCAGCTCGTCGCTGGCCATCGCGCCGCGCCGCAGCGGTTCGAACATCAGTTCCAGCAGTTCCCGCGGAATCGGTTCACCGTAGTTGGAAACCACGATCTCCACGGCCTCGCCGGCCTCGCCGGCTTCGCGCAGCTCGACGCCGATCCCGGTCCCGTCGCGGCCGTATTTCCAGGCATTGACGACCAGGTTCGAGAGGGCCTCGCGGATGGTTTCCGCGTCGAACATGCCCTCAAGGGCTGGCGGAGCGCGGAATTCGACCCGGGCCTCGGGCATCGACTGCAGCAGCACCCCGATCTCTTCGCGGCAGGCTTGCGCAAGGTCCACCTGCGTCCTCTGCACGTCGAAGCCGATGCCCATCCGGGCCCGGTTGTAGACCAGCAGCCTGTCCAGCAGCTGGCTCATGCGCTCGCCGCTGCTGATCAGCCGCTGCACGGCCTTTGCGACGGGGGCATCCATCGCCATGCGGGACAGGTGCTCGGACGTCAGCATGATCGCCGTCAGCGGCGTGCGCAGGTCGTGGCCGAGCACGCCCAGGAAGATGGCGCGCCAGCGATCGACTTCCTCCGCGTAGTACTTCACCGAGACCGCCACCGCCTCGTCGATCGCTTCGTTGAAGCGGGTAATGTCGGCTGGCGCGGCCCCGATCGCCTCCGGAGACTGGGCCCAGGCACGCAGCACCGCGGCTCGCATCGCGCGGTATTCCGCGACGAGATCGGAGATGCTGAAGCCACTGCGCGCGCGATGCAGGGCATGCGTCGCCGCGGGTGACCGCTCGTCGCTGACGTCCGACGGGCAGCGCCCTTCGGCCTTGGCGATCTCCTCGGCGGGCGTCTGCCGGGTGCGCAGGTCCTCGACGATGGTCGACAGGATCTGAGGCAGGTGGTCGCGCAGCTCCACATCGTCGAGAGGGCTTCCGACTTCGATCGTCCTGGCGAACAGGATCGCCTCGTCGACGATCCTGGCCCGGTGTCCTTCGATGAAATCCGCCAGTCCGCTGTGCATGCAGAGGGTTCCTCCCCGTTGGCAGCCCGCTCCCATCCTACGCCCGGTCGGGACTGAATACCGGGCTGCGCATCCCGTCGCGCGCCTTTGACGTGGCGGGGAGAACCCTACGGGTCCTTTCCCCCCCGAAGGTGCGTCGAAACCATGTCCAAGCGCGAGCTCATCACCCCCAACGAAGGCGACAGCCGCTACGTGCGGCGAGACGCCGAAGGCAAGTTCAAGGAGCAGGACGACGTCGGCCGTTCGCAGAAGCAGGACAAGGCGAAGAAGGCCGAAACCACCGTCAGGTCGGGCCAGGGCGACAAGGGCGACCAGAAGAAGCGCGACTGACCACTGACCCAAGGAGCGTCAACGATGTTTACCCACAACAAGAGACTGCAGTTCACGGTGCGCGTCGCCGAACCGAACCCCGCGCTGGCCAACCTGCTGCTGGAGCAGTTCGGTGGCCCGCAGGGCGAACTCGCCGCGGCGATGCGCTACTTCACCCAGGCGCTGGCCGAGGACGATGCGGGCCGCAAGGACATGCTGCTCGACATCGCCACCGAGGAGCTGAGCCACCTCGAGGTGATCGGTTCGCTGGTCGGCATGCTCAACAAGGGCGCGAAGGGCCGGCTGGCCGAGGGCGTCGAGGCCGAAGGCGAGCTGTTCCGCTCGCTGCAGGGCAACGGCTGCAGCTCGCACGTGACCCAGGTGCTCTACGGCGGTGGCCCCGCGCTGATCAACTCCGGCGGGCAGCTGTGGAACGCCGGCTACATCGACAGCATCGGCGAGCCGACCGCGGACCTGCGCTCGAACATCGCCGCCGAGGCCCGCGCCAAGATCGTCTACGAGCGGCTGATCAACGTGACCGACGACCCGGGCGTCAAGGATGCGCTGATGTTCCTGATGACCCGCGAGATGGCGCACCAGAAGTCGTTCGAGAAGGCGCTGTACGCGATCGAGCCGAATTTCCCGCCGGGCAAGCTGGCGGGGATGCCGGAGTTCCAGGAGATGTACGTCAACACCTCGCAGGGCGACGGCGACATGCGTGGTCCGTGGAACAGCGACGACAACTTCGACTACGTCAGCGATCCCGACGCCTTCACCGCGGTGGATGGCGGCGACGGCGTGCCAGGCGTGGGCCTGGATCCGGCGGAAGAGCGCCTGGTCGCCGCGATGGCCGCGCGCACCGCATCCGATCCGGGCAGCAACCCGGTAACCGGCATCGAACTCGGCAAGGCCGAAGGCACGATGGAGAAGACCACCAAGGTGACCATGTCCGCGGACGGCGCGGATGACACGAGCGCCCGCGACGCCTGAGGAGCGCCGCCCTGCAGCCGGACGCCCGATCGGGCGCCCGGTCTGCGCACCGGGCGTTTCGCGCCTCGTTGACGCGCCCGCGGCGAACCTGCAGTGCCGCAAGGCGAGCGACCGATGGCACGACTGCGACACACCGACTGGCCCGACCGTCTCTGGATCGTGCGCCATGGCCAGAGCGCCGGAAACGTCGCGCGCGACCGCGCGGAGCTGGCCGCCCACCACCTGATTGACCTCGAGACGCGCGACGCGGACACGCCGCTGTCCGACCTCGGCCATGAGCAGGCCCGCGCGCTGGGCGAGTGGTTCGCGCGGCTGCCGCCGGGCATGCGTCCGACCACCCTGATGAGCTCGCCATTCGTCCGCTCGCGGCAGACGATGGAGGCGGTGGCACGCGCGCTGGGCACGCCGGACGACGACGTGCTGGTCGACGAGCGCCTGCGCGAGAAGGAGTTCGGGATCCTGGACGGCTATACCAGCGCCGGCATCCGCGCGAAGTTCCCCGACCTCGCCGCGCAGCGCGACAGCGTCGGCAAGTTCTACTTCCGGCCGCCCGGCGGCGAGAGCTGGTGCGACGTGATCCTGCGCCTGCGCAGCGTGCAGGAGGTTCTGCGGCGCGACTACGTCGGCGAGCGCGTGCTGATCGTGGCCCACCAGGTGATCGTCAACTGCTTCCGCTACCTGCTGGAATGCATGGACGAGGCGGAGATCCTCGGCGTCGACCGCAAGGCCGACGTGCCCAACTGTTCGGTGACCGCCTACGCGCTCGACCGCTCGGACCCGGAGGCGCGCTTCTCGCTGGAGGTGGCGAACCTTGCGCTGCCGCTGCGCGAAGCCGGCGCCGCGGTGACCGGCGCGGCCGACGTGCCTGCCGGCCCGCGATGAGCGCGGTCCCGCGCGCGCCGTCGGCGGCACGCGCCCTGGGCGCCGGCCTGTTGCGTGCCTGGCCGCTGCCGACGCCGGACGGCGGCGGCAAGGAGGCGCGTGGCCGGGTCCTGGTGGTTGGCGGCCATCGCGAGCTGGCCGGCGCCGTGCGCCTGGCCGGAGAGGCGGCGCTGCGTGCCGGTGCCGGCAAGCTGCAGATCGCGGTGGCGCGCGGCGCGGCGCCCGCGCTTGCGGTTGCCGTGCCGGAAGCCCGCGTGCTGGGCCTGCCGGAGGACGCCAATGGCGACCTAGCCGGCACCGGACGCGAACTGCCGAAGGTTGCAGCGGGTGCGGACGCGGTGGTGCTGGGGCCGGGCGCCGAGTCCGGTCCGAAGCTGCGCGCGATGGCGGCGCGGCTGCTCACGCGCGCGCAGCGCAGCGCGGTGCTCGACGCCGGCGCGATCGATCTCGCCGTGCTCCGGGCCTGGCGCCGGATGCGCGAGCGTCCGCGCCTGGTGCTCACCCCGCACCACGGCGAGATGGCCTCGCTCCTGGGTTGCGACGCCAGCGAGGTCGAGGCCGACGCCGCAAGGATCGCGACCGCCTTCGCGCAGGAATGGGACGTGGTGCTGGTGCTCAAGTCCGCCACGACCTGGATCGCCGATGGCTCGGGCACGCTGTGGGTGAACCGGGGTGGCTCCGAAGGCCTGGGGACGTCGGGATCAGGCGACGTGCTCGCCGGCATCGTCGGCGGCCTGTGCGCGCGGGGGGCGACGCCGGCGCAGGCGGCATGCTGGGGCGTGTGGCTGCATGCGCGCGCCGGTGCGCGGCTCGGGCGGCGCATCGGCGACCTGGGCTTCCTCGCCCGCGAGATCGCGGGCGAAGTGCCGGCGCTGCTGGCGGAACTCAGCCGGCCGCGCCGCCCAGCCTGACGAAGGTACGGATCTCGGCGGAGACGCAGGCGGCACGACGGGTCGCCGGTGCGTCCGCGGCCAGGCCTGGCGACCAGCGCACGAAGCAGGTTGCGCCCGGATCCACCGCGGGATCGGCGTCCGCGCACGTGGCAAGCGATCCGGCGGTTGCGGGATCGCGCGGGAGGGCGTGCAGCAGGCGCAGCGCGCCGGCGTCGAGCGGGCGACAGGCGGCCACCTGCCAGCGGCCCTCTTCGAAGGAAAGCGCCGCGAGCGCCAGGTCGCCGCGCACGAGTGCCAGCGCGGCACGGTCGGGCTCGACCGGCGCGACCTCGAGCCACGGTGCGCACTCGAGCGGGATGCGCTCGCGCATGTCGTCGCCCGCCAGCAGTTCGGCCAGGCGGGCCATCGCCGGCTCCATGCGCTGCCAGTCCGCCCTGGCGTCCGCGGCGCGCAGCTGCAGGCCGAGCAGCATGTCCGCGAGTGGCGGCTCGCCGTCGTTGGCGACCGCCGCCTGAAACACGGGCAGGGCGACGGGATAGGGGATGGCGGGAAGTCCGAGGACATCGAGCGCGTCGGGCTTCGGGTGGAGTTCGATCATCTGGTGCATGCGCCTATTGTCCCCGTCTTCGTCTCACATCGCGTGACTGGGCGATGACGCGCGGGCGCTTGACAGGCACGAAAAAAGACGGCCCCGCATGTGCGGGGCCGTCCGTGTTGCTGGAGCCGCGGACCGGTCAGTGGCCGGACGATGCGTCGATCTTCTCGCTCGTGTCGAAGATCGTCGGATCCGCCTCGCCGGTGACGGTCAGGAATCCGGCCAGGCCCTTCTCGGCGCGGGACAGCGCGTGGTCGACCAGGATGTACTTGCCGGGGTAGTCGACCTTGAACTCGACCATCGTCGCGCCACCCGGGGGCACCAGCGTGGTCTGCACGTCCTTCAGCGGCGGGCTGGTGAACGAGGCCAGGTCGTAGACCCGGTCGAACACTTCGCCGATCAGGTGGAAGCTCGACACCAGGTTCGGGCCGCCGACGCCGAAGAAGATGCGCACTTCCTCACCCACCACGGCGTTCATGTTGAAGGTCTTGGTGAGGGCGTTCATCGAACCGTTGAACATCAGGTGCTCGGGCTTCTCGTCGAGCAGCTTGTCGACCGAGAACTCCTGCAGGCCGCTGGAACCGTGCTTCTGCGCGGTGTAGAGCTCGCCCTGCATGACGTAGTACTCCTTGTCGACCTTGGGCAGGCCGCCCTCGGGTTCGACCAGGATCATTCCGTACATGCCGTTGGAGATGTGGTGGGCGATCATCGGCGTGGCGCAGTGGTAGACGAACAGGCCCGGGTGCAGCGCCTTGAAGGTGAAGCTCTTGGTCTCGCCGGGGCGCACCTGGGTCACCGCCGCGCCGCCGCCGGGGCCGGTCACCGAGTGGAAGTCGACCGAGTGGATGTTGATGCTGTCCTCGGCGTTCTTCAGGTTGATCGTCACCGTGTCGCCCTGGCGGATGCGCAGGAACGGGCCCGGGACCGTGTTGTCGAAGGTCCAGTAGCGGTAGGTGCTGCCGTCGGACAGCTGGCCCTCCACTTCCGTGGTCAGCAGGTCGTAGGTGATGTGCTTGGGTGCGCGGTCGCCCACCGGCTCGCCGACCTGCGCCGGGTCCTTGGCGACGTCGATCGCCGTGCTCACCACTTCCTTGACGTCACCGACGATCAGCTTGCCGAACATGCCGGCGAGCTTGTGGCCCGGGATCGTGCACAGGTACTCGAACGCACCGCCCTTGGTGGCGCGGAACACGATCGTGGTGGCGGCGCCTTCGCCGATCACCTGGTCGGACTGCGCGCCGAACTCGGGCACCGCGATGTCATGCATCGCGCCGTCGGCGTTGGTCAGCGTGATCGCGACCACCGCGCCTTCGGGCACGCGCAGGTCGGGGTTGACCTGGTCCTTGATCGGGCCGGCGTTGCCGATGAACACCATCTGCCCGTCCTGGATCGCGGTACGCAGGCTGAAGGTGACGTCGGCGACGGGGGTAACCGAGGACGGGCCCTGGGCGGCGACGTCGTGCGGGATGAAACCGCCTGCGGCGGCGAGTGCGAACATCAGGACCAGGTTTCTCATGGCGGGTTTCCTTGCGGGTTGACTGAGCCGTTGGGGCTGGGGAGCGCGTGCTCCTTCGCCGATGGGACGCACGTTAATGACACGCGGACCGCGGCTCCATGACCTGGATCAAGCGCATACGCGGTGGTACGGAAATGGCGGCTGCTTGACCTGGGTCAGGGGCGGCGCGCCGGTCGATTCCGATAATCCGTCCACGATGAACGCGCGTGCATTCCAGGAGTGGATCGGTCGGCTGGCACTGCTGGCGGCGCTGATGCTCGTGGCGGTGCCCACCGCCGGTCGCCTGGTCCACGTGGCCAGCGGAGCGGCGCACGACGCGGGCGCGCATTCGGCGCTCCAGGCTGGCCACCACGCGCACGCCGCCACCGCCGCACCGGACGCCGGTGCGCCGGGCGCGCCGCTCGCCGCCCCGGGCGATGCCGACTGCGACTACTGCCCGCTGCTGTCCTCGCTGCTCGCCACCACGCGGTTCGCGACGACACCCGCGGCCGTTCTGCCGCCAACCACCAGGCCCGCCAGCCCCGCCGCGCCGCGGCTGCCATGGCTGCATCCCAGCGGGCTCGGCTCCCGCGGTCCGCCGCGCCTCGGCTGACGGCCGCCCCGCGCGCCGCGTCCCGCCGCGCGCATCCGAAACCCCCTGTGTCTGTCCCATGGAGCTACCGCCATGTCGGTCCGCTATTGCCCCTCGATCCGTTCGTCCTGCCTCTTCATCGCCATCGTCGCCGCGCTTGCCAGCCCCGTGCTCCTCGCCAACGACGTGGCCGGCGGTGATTCCGCCACCGATCCGCTGCGCACCGTCGACTTCGACGCGATGGTGGTCACCGCCGCCGCGCCGGTGTCCGCGCTCACCTGGGAAACAAGCCCGAAGCTCCCCCGCCAGCCGGTGCCCGCCAGCGACGGCGCCGACTACCTCAAGACCATCCCGGGCTTCAGCACCGTGCGCAACGGCGGCAGCAACGGCGACCCGGTGCTGCGCGGCATGTTCGGCTCGCGCCTCAACCTGCTCACCAACGACGGCGCGATGCCCGGCGCCTGTCCGTCGCGGATGGACAACGCCATGTCCTACATCGCGCCCGAGACCTATGACGCGCTGGTGGTGACCAAGGGTCCGCAGACCGTGCTCTGGGGTCCGGGCGCATCGGCCGGCACGGTGCGCTTCGAGCGCGACCGCGAGTACTTCGCCGAGCCGGCGTTCAAGTTCGCCGGCAGCGCGCTCGGCGGCAGCTGGGGCCGCAACGACCAGGTGGTGGATGCGACGTATGGCGCCCCGCTGGGCTATGCGCGGGTCAGCGCCAACCGCTCCGAGTCCGGCGACTACGACGACGGCAACGGCGACCGCGTCGGTTCGGCCTGGAAGAAGTGGAACGCCGACCTCGCGCTGGGCTGGACGCCCGACGCGGACACGCTGCTCGAGCTCGGCCTGGGCATCGGCGACGGCCAGGCGCGCTACGCCACCCGCGGCATGGACGGCAGCCGGTTCGACCGCACCAACACCAGCCTGCGCTTCGAGAGGTCCAACCTCGAGCTCGGCGCCCTCCAGGCATTCGAGGCCAGCCTGTTCCACAACGTGGCCGACCACGTGATGGACAACTACAGCCTGCGCGATCCCAACCCGGCCGGCGCCATGCCGATGCCGATGGCCTCGAACGTGGAGCGCAGCACCACCGGCGGACGCGCGGCGGCCACCTGGCGCGGCGCGGCCTTCGAGCTGGTCACCGGCATCGACGCCCAGGACAGCCGCCACCGCCGCCGCAGCGCGATGGGCCGCGGCGCCTACCTGGCGGTGCCGTGGACGGTGGACGCGCGCTTCGACAACCTCGGCGCCTTCGCCGAGGGCACCTGGTTCCAGGGCGAGCGCAACCGCTGGATCGCGGGCGCGCGCGTCGATCGCGCGGGCGCCGAGGACGGTCGGGCCAGCATCGCCGGCGGCCACGGCGGGCATGCGATGCCCAATCCCACCGCCGGCCAGTCGCGCGAGGAGACGCTCAACGCGGGCTTCGTCCGCTTCGAGCAGGACGTCGACAAGACCCTGAGCTGGTACGCCGGCATCGGCCACACCGAGCGCATGCCCGACTACTGGGAGCTGTTCTCGGCCAACGCCGGCCCCGCGGGCGCGGTCAACGCCTTCGCCGGCCTGGACACCGAGAAGACCACCCAGCTCGACGTCGGCCTGCAGTACCGCGGCGCGCGCTTCGATGCCTGGGTCTCGGCCTACGCCGGGCGCGTCGACGACTTCATCCAGTTCCGCTACACCAGCGGAATGATGGGCGCGCGCTCGACGGTGTCGAACATCGACGCGCAGACCAGCGGCGCCGAGCTGGGCCTGGAGTTCCGGCCCTCGGACAGCTGGAAGCTCGGTGGAAGCCTGGCCTATGCCCGCGGCAAGGACCGCGACAGCGGACGCCCGCTGCCGCAGATGCCGCCGCTGGAAGGCCGCTTCAGCGCCGACTGGACCAGCGGCAGCTGGTCGGCCGGTGCGCTGGTGCGCGTGGCCGACGGCCAGGACCGCGTCGCGGAGGGCTACGGCAACGTGGTCGGCCAGGACATCGGTCCCAGCGCGGGCTTCGCGACGCTGGCGCTCAACGCCGGCTACCGCTTCGACAGCGGCGTGCAGCTGACCGCGGGCGTCGACAACCTGTTCGACCGCGCCTACAGCGAGCACCTCAACCTCGCCGGCAACGCCGACTTCGGCTATCCGGCCGACGCGGTGCGCATCAACGAGCCCGGCCGCACGCTGTGGGTGCGCATGGGCTACAGCTGGTGAGCGCCGCCACGGACCGCACCCTGCGTTGCGCGGCCATTGCCGCTTGCGCCATGATCGGGCGCAGTCCGTGGAGGAGGGTGCCGATGTCCGATCGCATGCAGTGCAACGGGGTGGAAGGGTGAGCCTGGAGATCGTGCCGGTCTGGAAGCAGGTGACGCCCGAGCTGTCGTCGGAGCTGATCGCGCTGTGGGCGCGCAACCGGGCGCTTCCCGATCCGACCAAGGCCGCCGAGCGCGCGTCGCAGGCGGTGGCGATCGGCCGCGACGCCGACAGCGGTGCGATCTGGGGCGTGGGCACGGCGGTGCTGGGCATCGTGCCGTCGTTCGGCCAGCCGACCTACCTGTACCGGCAGTTCTTCGACGTCGGCGTGCGTGGCCTCAAGCAGACCATGCCGTTCCTCAATTGCATCCGCGACACGCTCGAGGCATACAACGCTTCGCTGCCGAAACCCGAAGCGGTGGGCGTGATGATCGAGCTGCAGAACGACGAGATGGCCCAGCGCTACCGCGACATGTTCGAGGAGGAGGCGCGGGCGCACTTCATCGGCTGGTCGCCGCGCGGCAGGCAGCTGCGGATGATGTACTTCAAGGGGGCGAAGATCATGCTGGCGCCCGAGGTGGTGCCGCGCCAGCGGCCGGACGTCGTTTCCTGAGCCAGGCGGCGCGTGGCGCGCGGCCGGGTTCCGCGCCCGGGCGCGGGATCACGCGCGGCGCAGCAGCCGCAGCGCGAACCAGTCGTCCGGGTCGTTCCAGCCGTCCACCACGCGCAGCCCGGCATCGGCGGCCAGCGCGGCGATGCGCGCATCGGTGTACTTCTGGCTCTGCTCCACCTGCATCTCCTCGCCGCGCGCGAACGCGAACGCCTGGCCTTCGACCGTCACCACCTGCGCGCGCAGGCTTTCCAGCGTGGTCACGATGCGTCCCTCGTCGCGCAGGTAGCGCGCGCGGTGGGCGAAGCCCGCGGGGTCGAAGTCGCAGCCCAGGTCGCGGTTGAGGCGGTGCAGCAGGTTGAGGGTGAACGCGGCGGTCACGCCGGCGTCGTCGTTGTAAGCGGCCTCGATGATCGCCGGGTCCTTTTCGAGGTCCAGCCCGAGCAGCGCGGCGCCGTCGCCGCCCATGGTGTCGCGCATCGCGGCGAGCAGGCGCACCGACTCGTCGCGGGTGAAGTTGCCCAGGGTGGAGCCGGGGAAGAACACCAGCGCCGAGGCCGCGGCGCGCGCAGGCACGGGCAGCGGCACCGGCCGGGTGAAATCGGCCAGCACCGGCAGCACCTCGACGTCGTCGAACTCGCGGTCCAGGCGGCGTGCGCTGGCGGTCAGCGCCGAGCGCGAGATCTCGATCGGCGTGTACGCGACCGGATCGACCAGCGCGTCCAGCAGCAGGCGCGTCTTGCGCCCGCTGCCGCTGCCGTACTCCACCACGTGCGCGCGCGGGCCGACCGCACGCGCGATGTCCGCGCCGTGGTCGGCGAGCATCGCCAGTTCGATCCGCGTGGGGTAGTACTCGGGCTGGCAGGTGATGGCCTCGAACAGCTCGGAGCCGCGCTGGTCGTAGAAATACTTCGACGGCAGCCGCCGGGGCGACGACGCCAGGCCGCGGAGCACGTCGCCGGCGATGTCGTCGTCGCTGGGATGCAGGTCGGTGATGCGGGGTGTGTTCACGCGGGATCCCTGGCCAAGCGCAGGCCCGAGAACTGCCAGCGCGCATGGGGTGCGAAGAAGTTGCGGTAGGTCCCGCGGGCGTGGCCCGGCGGCGTCGCACGGCTGCCGCCGCGCAGGACCAGCTGGCCGCTCATGAACTTGCCGTTGTATTCCCCGAGCGTGCCGGCCAGGGGGCGGAAGCCGGGATAGGCGCCGTAGGCGCTCGAGGTCCATTCCCAGCACTGGCCGACGCCCTGGAGCGCGGCGGCGCTGGCCTCCCATTCGGCCTCGGTGGGCAGGCGCGCGCCGGCCCAGCGGGCAAACGCATCGGCCTCGTAGTGGCTGAGATGGCGCACCGCCGCCCCGGGATCGCGCGCCTGCCAGCCGGCGAGGGTGAACTCGCGCACGCCGTCGGCGTGCCAGTACAGCGGGCGCTGCGAGCCTCCATGCTGGAGCTGGTCCCAGCCATCGCTCAGCCACAGGCTCGGCGTGCGGTAGCCGCCGTCGGCGACGAAGGCGGCGTAGCTGGCGTTTTCGACGGGCCGGGCAGCGATCGCGTGGGCGGCAAGCAGCACGCGGTGGCGCGGGGTTTCGTTGTCGTAGGCGAAGTCGGCGCTAGCCGATGGCCAGGCGGGCGCGCCCACGGTGATGATCGATTCGTCGCGCGCGAGCCATTGGGCGCCACTGCGATGTGCAGCGTCGCCGGCCTGCCAGGCGTCGCCGGAAGGCCAGGCGTCCAGCGCCGTACCGGGGTCCGGCCCCGCCGGCGCATACGCCGGCTGCAGCGGACTGGTCCAGAACGCGTGCTTGATGTCGGTCAGCAGCAGCTCCTGGTGCTGCTCCTCGTGATGGGTGCCGAGGACCAGCACGTCGCGCGCTTCCGGCCCCAGTTCGTCGCGCGCAAGACGGGCGAGGACGCGGTCATCCGTCCGGCGGCGCCAGGCCAGCACCTCGGACAGCGTAGGCCGCGAGACCAGGCCGCGTTCGGCGCGCGCGTGCCGCGGGCCGGCGCCCACGTAGTAGCTGTTGAACAGGAAGTCCCAGCCGGCGGGCATGTCCCCCGGCGCATCACCGAGGACGAAGCGGGAGAAGAACCAGGTGGTGTGGGCCAGGTGCCACTTCGCCGGGCTGGCGTCGGGCATCGACTGCAGCTGGGCGTCCTCGGGCGAGAGCGGGGCGGCAAGGGCGACGGTGCGCGAGCGTACCGAGGCGTAGCGGTCGGCCGGGTCCGGCCGGGCGACCGCGTCGCTGCCTGCGCCGGACATGCTCAGGCCAGCGTGCGCAGGGTGGGCTCGCGCGCCCACTGACGAAGCTTCGCCGCTTCGATGAACGCCTGCACCTGGCCGGCATCGACGATGCCCGGGTCGCGGCCGACGTTGCCCGCCTCGAGCAGGGGCAAGGCGCCGGCATCGAAGGCGATGGCCTTCAGGTGCGCCCAGGCGTTGGACACGAAATCCACCGCCGCGGACTCCATGGCGAGTGCCTTCCCTGCGTCATCGGACAGCACCACCGCCACCGCGTCGAAGACCTGCGAGGGCGTGCCGGCGAGGTGCCCGTCCGCCGGCTGCTTCCTGCCGTCCGACAGCGTGGCGCCCCCGAGCCTGGGCGCCACGACCTTGACCGTGGCGCCCGCCGCTTCCGCGGCGTCGCGCAGCGCCTCGAACGCGGCGGCATCGCTGCCCTCGTCGACCAGGATGCCGACGCAGCGCCCCTGCAGGGTCGCCTTCATGCGTCCGATGATGCGCACTTCCGGCGCCGCCGGCAGGTCCTGCGCCGGCATCGCCGCGGGCGGCGCCGCCGGCAGCGCGTCGAGGCCGAGGCCGTCGGCCACGCGGGTGGCGAGCGCCTCGTCGACGTTGCGCAGCTGGCCGACCATGCGTTCGCGGACCTTGGGCGTCTCGACCTTGGACAGCTCGAACACCAGGGCCGAGGCGAGGTGCGCCTGCTCGGGCGCCTCCAGGCTGCGGAAGAACATGCGTGCCTGGCTGAAGTGGTCGGCGAAGCTCTCCGGCCGCACGCGGCCCTTGACCCCGTCGTCGGCCGCGGGATGGCTGCGGAAGCCCGCGCGCGCGTCGGCGCGCGGACTGTCGTCCTGCAGCGAGCTGGTTCATAATTGACCCGCCCCCGCGGCACCTGCATCTGCATGTGGCCGTCGCGCTGGTGATTGGCGAAGGGGCACTTGGGCTGGTTGACAGGGATCTGGTGGAAGTTCGGGCCGCCCAGGCGGATCAGCTGCGTGTCCAGGTAGGAGAACAGACGGCCCTGCAGCAGCGGGTCGTTGCTGAAGTCGATGCCGGGCACGAGGTTGGCCGGGCAGAACGCCACCT
Organism: Luteimonas sp. MC1895; assembly: GCF_016457215.1. NCBI lineage: Bacteria > Pseudomonadati > Pseudomonadota > Gammaproteobacteria > Lysobacterales > Lysobacteraceae > Luteimonas > Luteimonas sp. MC1895. Next base: position 750,733 of record NZ_JAEMDY010000001.1, on the reverse strand, counting down.
GCTCGGTCTCGGCGAAGAAGTTGTCCGGCCAACGGTCGAGGACCATGCGCCCCACCGTCCGCAGCGGCACCAGCGACTCCGGCACGATCTTGGTCGGGTCGAGGTGGTCGAACGGGAACCCTGCGGCCTCCTCCTCGGTGAACAGCTGCACCGCGAGCGTCCAGGCGGGGAAGTCGCCACGCTGGATGGCCTCGAACAGGTCCCGGCGGTGGTAATCGTTGTCGGCGGCCTGCAGCTTCATCGCCTCGTCCCAGACCGTCGACTGCACGCCCAGCTCCGGTCGCCAGTGGAACTTGACGAAGGTGCTGCGGCCTTCGGCGTCGAGGAAGCGGAAGCTGTGCACCCCGAAGCCCTCCATCGTGCGCAGGGAGCGCGGGATGGTGCGGTCGCTCATGGCCCACATGATCATGTGCATGGATTCGGGCGTGAGCGAGATGAAGTCCCAGAACGTGTCGTGGGCCGCGGTGGCCTGCGGGAAACCACGGTCGGGCTCGGGTTTCACCGCGTGCACCAGGTCGGGGAACTTCATCGCGTCCTGGATGAAGAACACCGGGATGTTGTTGCCGACCAGGTCGTAGTTGCCTTCGCTGGTGTAGAACTTCACGGCGAAGCCGCGCGCGTCGCGCGGGGTGTCGATCGAGCCCTTGCTGCCGGCCACGGTCGAGAAGCGGACGAAGACCGGCGTGCGCGTGCCGACTTCGGTGAAGAGCTTCGCGCGGGTGTACTGCGCCAGCGATTCGTCGAGTTCGAAATAGCCGTGTGCGCCATAGCCCCGGGCATGGACCACGCGCTCGGGAATGCGCTCGTGGTCGAAGTGCATGATCTTTTCGCGGAGGATGAAATCCTCCAGCAGGGTCGGGCCGCGCGGCCCCTGCGTGAGCGAGTTCTGGTTGTCGGCAACCACCACGCCCTGGTTGGTGGTCAGCTGCGGACGACCGTCGCCTGCCTGCTGCTGGTACTCGCCACCCGAGCCGCGCGGCGCATCGGCCTCCGGGTCGCCATCGGCCGGACGGCCCACGCTGCCGGCGGGTTTCCGCGCGGGAGGCCGGGTCGAGGTGGGCGGCTGTGCGCCGGGCGGGGTCGAGGTCGGGGTCCGTGGCCGGGCCATGGGCTGCTCCGCTGCAAGTGAGCGCACATCGTGTCGCGAATGGCGTAAAGCCGGCGTGGGCGCATGCTGGCGGCTCCGGGCGTACGACCGCATGGTCGACGAAGACGGCGCGGGCCGTGGGCCCGCGCATGAGCGTGGTGTTCCGCGTGCGTCCGCAGACGCAAGCGGGCTGAGCGGCACGCCGCCCGCGGGGGCGGCGCGCCGGCGGCTCAGGCGACGTCGGGCTCGCTGAACGCCTCGGGCTCGTCCTCGGCCGAGCCGATCGGGATGCAGCTGCAGAACACGTTCTTGTCGCCGTGCACGTTGTCAACGCGCGCCACCGGCGGCCAGTACTTCTGCAGGCGCAGGGACGGCAGCGGGAACACCGCCAGCTCGCGCGGATAGGCGTGGGTCCACTCACTGGCCGAGGCCTGCGCCGCGGTGTGCGGGGCGTGCTTGAGCGGGTTGTCCTCGCGGTCCAGGCGGCCGTCCTCGATCGCGCGGATCTCGTCGCGGATCTGGATCATGGCGTCGATGAAGCGGTCGAGCTCGTGCAGCGATTCGCTCTCGGTCGGCTCCACCATCAGCGTGCCCGAGACCGGGAAGCTCAGCGTGGGCGCGTGGAAGCCGAAGTCGATCAGGCGCTTGGCGACGTCCTCGGCACCGACGCCGGTGCGGTCCTTGAGCGGGCGCAGGTCGAGGATGCATTCGTGCGCGACCAGGCCGTTGCGGCCGGTGTACAGGGTGGGGTAGTGCGGCTCGAGGCGCTTGGCGACGTAGTTGGCGTTGAGCAGGGCGACCTGGGTCGCGCGGCGCAGGCCTTCGGCGCCCATCATCACGATGTACATCCAGCTGATCGGAAGGATGCTGGCCGAGCCGTGCGTGGCCGCCGAGACCATGCCGACCTCGCCCTCGCCGCCGAAGGCGCGCGGCAGGAAGGGCGCGAGGTGCGACTTCACCGCACAGGGTCCGACGCCGGGGCCGCCGCCGCCGTGCGGGATGCAGAAGGTCTTGTGCAGGTTGAGGTGGCTGACGTCCGAGCCCCACTTGCCCGGGCGCGCCACGCCGCAGAGGGCGTTCATGTTGGCGCCGTCGGTATACACCTGGCCGCCATGCGTGTGGACGATCTCGCAGATCTCGACCACGTCCTCCTCGAACACCCCGTGCGTGGAGGGATAGGTGATCATGATCGCGGCCAGGCGGTCGGAGTATTTCTCCGCCTTGGCACGGATGTCGGCGACGTCGACGTTGCCGTTCGCGTCGCAGCGGGTCACCACCACGGTCATGCCGACCATCTGCGCCGAGGCCGGGTTGGTGCCGTGCGCCGACTCGGGGATCAGGCAGATGTCGCGGTGGCCTTCGCCCTTCGAGGCGAGGTAGGCACGGATCGCCAGCAGGCCGGCGAACTCGCCCTGGGCGCCGGAGTTGGGCTGGAAGCTGACCGCGTCATAGCCGGTGATCTCGGCCAGCATCGCCTCCAGGCCGTCGATCAGCACCGTGTAGCCTTCGGCCTGGTCGGCCGGCGCCAGCGGGTGGATCTGGCTGAACTCCGGCCAGGTGATCGGGATCATCTCGGCGGTCGCGTTGAGCTTCATGGTGCACGAGCCCAGCGGGATCATCGTGCGGTCCATGGCCAGGTCCTTGTCGGCCAGAGCACGCATGTAGCGCAGCAGTTCGTGCTCGCTGTGGTGGGTGTTGAACACCGGGTGGGTCATGAAGCGGCTGGTGCGCAGCAGGCCGGCCGGCAGGGCGTCGGCGGTCGCCGAGTCGAGCGCGTCGATGTCGTCGACCTGGCCGCCGAACAGCGCGGCGAGCGCGGCCACGTCCTCGCGGGTGGTGGTCTCGTCGAGGCTGATGCCGACGCCGCCGTCGTCGATCATGCGCAGGTTGATGCGTGCCTCGCGCGCTTTCGCGTGCACGGCGGCGGCGTCGATGCCGCTCACGTGCAGGGTGTCGAAGAAGTCGCCGCCCACGCTGGCGCCGGCCTTGCGCAGGGCTTCGGCCAGGATCGCGGTGTAGCGGTGCACGCGGCGCGCGATGCGCGTCAGCCCGTCGGGGCCGTGGTAGACCGCGTACATCGACGCCATCACCGCCAGCAGCACCTGCGCGGTGCAGATGTTGGACGTGGCCTTCTCGCGGCGGATGTGCTGCTCGCGGGTCTGCAGGGTGAGGCGGTAGGCGGGGTTGCCCTCGGCATCGACCGACACGCCGATCAGGCGGCCCGGCATCGAACGCTTGAACGCGTCGCGGCAGGCCATGTAGCCCGCGTGCGGGCCGCCGAAGCCGAAGGGCACGCCGAAGCGCTGGGTGTTGCCGACGACGATGTCCGCGCCCCATTCGCCCGGCGCGGCGATCAGGGTCAGCGCCAGCAGGTCGGCGGCCACGGTCACCACGCCGCCGCGCGCATGCACGGCCTCGGCCACGGCGCGGTAGTCGTGGATGCGGCCGAAGGTGTCCGGGTACTGCAGCAGCACGCCGTAGCTGTCGACCGTGGCGGCATCGGCGTCGTCGCCGACGTGCAGCTCGATGTCGAGGCCGCCGGCGCGGGTGCGCAGCACCTCGAGCGTCTGCGGATGCACGTTCTTCGACACGAAGAAGACGTTGGACTTCGACTTCGCCGAGCGCTTGGCCAGGGTCATCGCCTCGGCCGCGGCGGTGGCCTCGTCGAGCAGGGACGCGTTGGCGATCTCCATGCCGGTGAGGTCGGCCAGCATGGTCTGGAAGTTGATCAGCGCCTCCATGCGGCCCTGCGAGATCTCCGCCTGGTAGGGCGTGTAGGCCGTGTACCAGGCCGGGTTCTCGAGGATGTTGCGCAGGATGACGTTGGGCACGTGGGTGCCGTAATAGCCCTGGCCGATGAAGCTGCGGAACACGGTGTTCCGGTCGGCGATCGCGCGGATCTTCGCCAGCGCGTCGACCTCGGTCATCGGCGGCGGCAGGGCCAGCGCGTCGCCGGAGCGGATCGAGCCGGGGACGATGGCGTCGGTCATCGCGTCGAGCGATTCGTGGCCGACCACGCGCAGCATCTGCGCGATCTCGTCCGCGTTGGGGCCGATGTGGCGTTCCACGAACGCGTCGTGATGCTCGAGCGAGCGGAGGGAGGCAGGCTGCTTGGACATGGCTATGGACTCTGGCGGGCGCGAAGGGGCCGCGTGCACGCACGCGGGGCGCCCCTCTGTCCTTTTGCCTGAGAGTTCGGGACGGGGTGCGAGCCCCATCCATGCACCTTCGGCGCCGGGTTTGACCGGTCTCTCCAGAGTTGTCCCCGCCGGCGGTACGTGGGCCTGAGCGATTACGGGCGTTGCGCCTTCGGCAGCCGGTCCGTGGACGTGGACGGCTTCTCCCGCTGGAGGGTCTTGCCCGGGGATTATAGCCCGCCGCCTGCTGTAGGAGCGGCTACAGCCGCGATCGCCCTTGCTGTGACGTCCCGCCATCGCGGCTGTAGCCGCTCCTACAGGGGTAGGCGGGTAGCCGGTATCCTTGTCGGCTCCGCCTTGTCCGCGCCGGCCCCGTGCCGGCGCCTGCCCATGCCTCCGCACCTCCCCAAGTCCATGGGCCGGCTGGCCCTGCTGCTGGCCGGCCTGTCGATGTTCGGCCCGTTCTCGATCGACGCCATCTTCCCGGCGTTCCCGGCCATGGGCGCCTCGCTGGGCGCCGACAAGCTGGCCATGCAGCAGACGATCAGCGCCTATCTGGTCGCCTACGCCGCCATGAGCCTGCTGCACGGGCCGCTCTCGGACGCCCTGGGCCGGCGTCGGGTCATCCTGGCCGGCCTGGTCGTGTTCATCGGCGCCTCGGTGGGCTGCGCGCTGGCCGACGACCTGCCGACCATGCTTGCCTTCCGCGCGCTGCAGGGCCTGTCGGCCGGCGTGGGCCTGATCGTGGGCCGCGCGGTGATCCGCGACGTGCTGCACGGCGACGACGCCCAGCGCCTGATGAGCCAGGTGTCGATGATCTTCGGCATCGCGCCGGCGATCGCGCCGGTGATCGGCGGCTGGATCCTGGGCGTGGGCGAGTGGCACGACATCTTCTGGTTCCTGGTCGGCTTCGCGGTGCTGCTGCTCGCGGCCACCTGGGCCTGGCTGCCCGAGACCCATCCGGCGGAGAACCGCAGCGCGCTTGCGCCGCGCAGCATGCTGCGCGACTACGCGCTGATCCTCGGCAACCGCCGCTTCCAGCGCCTGGCCGCGGCCGGCGCGCTGAACTTCGCCGCGCTGTTCCTCTACATCGCCTCGGCGCCGGCCTTCGTGCTCGACCTGCTGAAGCTCGACGAGCGCAGCTTCGCCTGGTTCTTCGCGCCGATGATCGGCGGGATGATGCTGGGCGCCTTCACCTCCGGGCGGGTCGCCGGGCGCATGGCGCACGCGGTGCAGGTCAACATCGGCTTCGCCTGCTGCGGACTGGCGGCGGCCGGCAACGTCGCCTACGGCCTGCTGGTCGACGTTCCGACGGTGCCGTGGGCCGTGTTGCCGGTGGCCCTGAACGCGTTCGGCGTCGCGATGGTTTTCCCGGTGCTGACGCTGGCGATCCTCGACATGTATCCGCGCCAGCGCGGCTCGGCCTCGTCGCTGCAGGCCTTCACCAGCCTGGCGCTCAACGCCGTGGTGGCCGGCCTGCTGTCGCCGATGGTCAGCGGCTCGACCGCGAGCCTGGCCATCGCCGCGGGCCTGTTCACCCTGGGCGGCTGGCTGGTCTGGCGGCTGGAGCGCTACCGCATCCGCCGCCTGCCGGCGGGGCAATGCGAACCTGGCATGCCGGATCCGGCGGAACACGTCTGAGGCCGTTGCCCCGCGTCAGCCAGGGACGGCCGGCAGCTCGAGCACGAATTCGAGCGCGTCCGCACCGCTGGCATGGGCCAGCAGCCGGCCACCGTGGGCGCGGGCGATGGCCGAGGCCACCACCAGGCCCAGTCCCAGCGCGCCATCCGGCGGATCGGGATGCGGAGATTCGAGCAGCGAGGCGGCCAGCGCGTCGGACGCGTCGGGGCAGCGGGCGGTGCAGGCCATGCGCAGGCCCGTGGCCGAACGCTCGATCCGCGCCTCGACCGGTGTGGTGCAGCCCCGCGCCGCCTGCAGGCCGAGGAGGGCATCGAACAGCTGGCCCAGGCGCCGGCCGTCGCCCTCGACCTCGAGCTGCCCCGCGTCGGGGGCGAAGTCCACCCGCGGCGGCCGCGCCGGCAGGCGCGCGATCGCATCGGCCACCAGCATGCCGACGTCGACGACCTCCTGGCTGGCGACCAGGCCGCCGCGGTCCGCCTGCACCAGGTCGCTGAACTCGTCGATCATCGCGCCCAGGCGCTGCGCCTGGCGGTCGAGCACGGCGAGCAGCTCGTCGCGCTGGCCGGCATCCACGCCCGGCGCGCGCAGCAGGTAGACGGCGGTCTGGATCGGCGACAGCGGCCCACGCAGGTCGTGTGCCAGCCGGTCGAGCCAGGTCCTGTCGAGCGGCACTCAGGCCTCCCCGCGCCGCTGGCCGGCGGCGGTGCAGAGGCGCTGCACGGCGTCGAGCCGCGGCGGCTTGACCAGGTGCTCGTCGAAGCCGGCCTCGCGCGTGCGTTCGCGGTCGGCCGGCTGTCCCCAGCCGGTGACCGCGACAATGGCCGGGGAGGGCGCGCGGCCGCGCAGGCTGCGCGCGATGTCGTAGCCGCTGCGCCCGGGCATGCCGATGTCGAGGAAGACCACGTCGGGCGCGAAACGCTCGACTTCGGCTTCCACCAGCAGCGGATCGTGGACCTCGGCGGTTTCGTGGCCGAGCAGGCGCACCATCATCGCCAGGGTGCTGGCCGCGTCGTGGTTGTCGTCGACCACCAGGACGCGGGTCGGGGCGGCGGGCGCGAGCGCGGCGGCGACCGCGGCGACCGTCGGCACCGGGACCCGGCTGGCCGGCAGCGTGGCTTCCGGGCGCCACGGCAGGTGCACGCGGAAGACGCAGCCCAGGCCCAGTCCGTCACTCTCCACCTCGACGCGCCCCTGGTGCATCTCGGTGATCTTCTGTACCAGGGTCAGGCCGATGCCCAGGCCACCGTGCGAGCGCTCGACCGTGGTGTCGACCTGGCGGAACACCTCGAAGATGTCCTCCAGCTGGTCGCTCTCCAGTCCGATGCCGGTGTCGCGGATGCTCACGGCCACCTCGCCGCGCGCCTCGTCCAGCGCGGCCTCGAGCTCGATGCGGCTGCCGGGGTCGGAGTACTTGGCGGCGTTGTTGAGCAGGTTGGCGAAGACCTGCGCCAGGCGCGCGTGGTCGGCCTGCAGGACCACGTCCTGTCCCGGCAGCTGCATCGCAAAGCGATGGCCGCCGGCATCGAGCCAGGGCCGGGCGATCTCGACCGCGCCGGAGAGCACGTCGGCGAGCGCGACAGGGTCCGGTCGAAGCGCGAGCTTGCCCTGGCTGACGCGGGCGATGTCCAGCAGGTCGTCGATCAGCCGGACCAGGAGATCCAGCTGCCGCTCCATGGTGTCCTGCAGCGCATCGGCCGCGCCGCCGCCCTGCAGGCGGCGGATGCCGAGCGCGTTCTGCAGCGGCGCCAGCGGGTTGCGCAGTTCGTGCGCGAGGGTGGCGAGGAACACGTTCTTGCGCTGGTCCACGCCGCGCAGGCGCTCCTCGGCGCGTGCGCGCTCGGCGACTTCCTTCTGCAGCTCCGAGTTGCGGCTGGCCAGCGCCTCGTTCGCCAGGCGCAGCGATTCGTTGAGGGCCTCGAGCTCGCGTGCCTTCTCTCGTTGCAGCTCCTGGTTGCGCGCGGCCAGGCTGGCGTTGAGCGCCTCGAGCTCTTGCCGCTTGCGGTAGAGCTCGACCAGCACCTCGACCTTGCTGCGCAGGATCTCGGGGATCACCGGCACCATGACGTAGTCGACCGCGCCCAGCTGGTAGCCCTGCAGCCGGTCCATCTCCGACAGGTTGACCGCGGTGACGAAGATGATCGGCGTCTTCTCGTAGCGCGGGTGCTGGTGCACCAGGGCCGCGGTCTCGAAGCCGTCCATGTCGGGCATGTTCACGTCGAGCAGGATCAGCGCGTAGTCGTCCTCCATCAGCCGCTTCAGTGCTTCGCGCCCTGACCTGGCCTGCACCAGGCATTCACCCAGCGGTTCGAGGATCGCCGTGTAGGTGAGCAGCCGCGCGGGCTGGTCGTCGACCAGCAGGATGCGCACCGGCTCGATCGCCGGGGCGGGCAGGCCGGTGCGCGCGGCGGCGACGTGGGCGTCGCGGCTCAACGACGCAGCCATTGCCGCAGCACCCCCAGGAGTTCGTCGGTGATCACCGGCTTGGCCAGGTAGCCGGATGCGCCGGCCTCCAGGCACTTCTCGCGGTCGCCCTTCATCGCCTTGGCGGTGATCGCGATGATCGGCAGCGTGCGCAGCGCCGGCACCTGGCGGATCGCGCGCATCGTTTCGTAGCCGTCCATGCCGGGCATCATGATGTCCATCAGCACCAGGTCGACCTCGGCGCCATTGGACACCCGGGCGATGGCGTCCTGGCCGTTTCCGGCGGTGACCACCTGCATGCCGTGGCGTTCGAGCACGCTGGACATGGCGAAGATGTTGCGCACGTCGTCGTCGACCACGAGCACGCGCCGGTCGACCAGGGTGTCGTCCAGCGGCGCGGCTTCGCCCCGCTGGGCGGCGCCCCGCTCGCGGTCGGCAGGCGCCAGCAGCGGCGGCTCGACGGCCGGGCGCTCGCGCCCGGGTGTCCGCGGCGCGCGCAGCGCCACGAGCTGGCCGCCCGCGGCGTAATGCAGCGGCAGGTAGAGCGTGAAGGTGCTGCCGCGGCCGGCCTCGCTGCGCAGCTGCAGTTCGCCGCCGAGCAGGCCGGCGATCTCGCGGCTGATCGCGAGCCCGAGCCCGGTGCCGCCGTATTGCCGCGAGGTGCCCGCGTCGGCCTGCTGGAAGGCTTCGAAGACGATCCGCTGCTTGTCCCCCGAGATGCCGATGCCGGTGTCGCTGACCTCGATGGCGACCACGGTGCCGGCCTCGCGCAGGGTGGCGTTGTCCGGCGACCACCCCGACGCCGCCTTGAACGCGCGCATCCGCACGCTGCCCTGCGGCGTGAACTTGAGCGCGTTCGACAGCAGGTTCTTCAGGATCTGCTGCAGGCGCTTGGGGTCGGTGCTCAGCGCCGGGCCAAGCTCGGGGTCGAGTTCGATGCTGAAGTCGAGCTCGCGGCGCTCGGCCTCGTGGCCGAAGGCGCGCAGGAGGTTGTCGCGCAGATGGGCGAACTGGACGGTCTCGCTTTCGACGGTCACCGTTCCCGACTCGATCTTGGACAGGTCGAGGATGTCGCTGATCAGGTTCAGCAGGTCGGTGCCGGCGGCGTGGATGGTCTTGGCGAACTCGACCTGGCGCCCGCTGAGGTTGTCGCCAGGATTTTCCGCCAGCTGCTGCCCCAGGATCAGGATCGAATTGAGCGGCGTGCGCAGCTCGTGCGACATGTTGGCCAGGAATTCGGACTTGTAGCGCGAGGTCAGCGCAAGCTCCGCGGCCTTTTCCTCCAGCTCGCGGCGCGCGTGCTCGATCTGGCGGTTCTTGGTCTCCACCTCGGCCTTCTGCTCGGCCAGCATGTGCGCCTTGAGCGCGATCTCCTCGTTGGTCTGCTGCAGCTCGTCCTGCTGCGCCTGCAGCTCGCCCGCGAGCTGCTGCGACTGCGAGAGCAGGCGCTCGGTGCGCATCGTCGACTCGATGGTGTTGAGCACGATGCCGATGCTGCCCGACAGCTGCTCGAGGAAGATCCGCTGCGACGGGGTGAAGCCGGCCAGCGTCGCCAGTTCCAGCACCGCCTTGACCTGGCGCTCGAACAGCACCGGCAGCACGATCACGTTGCGCGGCACGGCGTTGAGCAGCCCGGACTCGATCTGCACCGAGCCCGGCGGCACGTCGTCGATCAGGATCAGCCGGCCTTCGGCCGCGCACTGCCCGACCAGGCCTTCGCCGAACGCGAGGGTCCCCGGCTGCGGCGCGCCCGGCGCATCGGCATAGCGCGCCAGCTGGCGCAGCCGCGGCTGGCTGGCGTCGTCGGATTCGACGACGTAGATCAGCCCCTGCTGCGCGCCGACCAGGACCGCGAGCTCGGACAGCAGCATCTGGCCCAGGGTCTGCAGGTCGCGCTGGCCCTGCATCATGCCGCTGAACTTGGCCAGGTTGGTCTTCAGCCAGTCCTGCTCGCTGTTCGACTCGGTGGTCGCGCGCAGGGTGCCGATCATCAGGTTCATGTTGTCCTTGAGATCGGCGAGTTCGCCGCGGACATCGACCGTGATCGAGCGGGTGAGGTCGCCCTGGGTCACCGCGGTGGCGACCTCGGCGATCGCGCGCACCTGGGTGGTGAGGTTGGCCGCGAGCTGGTTGACGTTGGCGGTGAGGTCCTTCCAGATGCCGGCGGTGCCGGGCACCTTGGCCTGGCCGCCCAGCCGGCCTTCGACGCCGACCTCGCGCGCGACCGTCGTGACCTGGTCGGCGAAGATCGCCAGCGTGTCGGTCATGCCGTTGATGGTGTCGGCCAGCTCGGCAATCTCGCCCTTGGCTTCCACGGTCAGCTTCTGCTGCAGGTCGCCGGTGGCGACCGCGGTGACGACCTTGGCGATGCCGCGCACCTGCGCGGTGAGGTTGGTCGCCATCGAGTTGACGTTGTCGGTCAGGTCCTTCCAGGTGCCGGCCACGCCCGGCACCTGCGCCTGGCCACCGAGCTTGCCCTCGGTGCCGACCTCGCGCGCGACGCGGGTGACTTCGGCGGCGAAGCCGTTGAGCTGGTCCACCATCGTGTTGAGCGTGTCCTTCAGCTGCAGGATCTCGCCCTGCGCGTCGACCGCGATCTTGCGCGACAGGTCGCCGCGTGCAACCGACGTTGCCACTTCCGCGATGTTGCGCACCTGGGTGGTCAGGTTGGTCGCCATCGAGTTGACGTTGTCGGTGAGGTCCTTCCAGGTGCCGGCCACGCCCGGCACCTGCGCCTGGCCGCCGAGCTTGCCTTCGGTGCCGACCTCGCGCGCCACGCGCGTGACCTCGGCGGCGAAGCCGTTGAGCTGGTCGACCATCGTGTTGATGGTGTCCTTGAGCTGCAGGATCTCGCCCTGCGCATCGACCGCGATCTTGCGCGACAGGTCGCCGCGCGCCACCGCCGTGGTCACCTCGGCGATGTTGCGCACCTGGGTGGTCAGGTTGGTGGCCATCGAGTTGACGTTGTCGGTGAGGTCCTTCCAGGTGCCGGCGACGCCCGGAACCTGGGCCTGGCCGCCGAGTTCGCCCTCGGTGCCGACCTCGCGCGCCACGCGGGTCACCTCGGCGGCGAAGCCGTTGAGCTGGTCGACCATCGTGTTGATGGTCTCCTTGAGCTGCAGGATCTCGCCCTGCGCGTCGACCGCGATCTTGCGCGACAGGTCGCCCTTCGCCACCGCCGTGGTCACCTCGGCGATGTTGCGCACCTGGCTGGTGAGGTTGGACGCCATGGCGTTGACCGAGTCGGTCAGGTCGGCCCAGGTGCCGTCGACGCCGGGGACCTGCGCCTGGCCACCGAGCTTGCCTTCCGTGCCAACCTCGCGCGCCACGCGGGTGACCTCGGCGGCGAAGCTGTTGAGCTGGTCGACCATCGTGTTGATGGTGTCCTTCAGCTCGGCGATCTCGCCGCGCACGTCGACGGTGATCTTGCGCGACAGGTCGCCCTTGGCCACCGCGGTGGTGACCTCGGCGATGTTGCGCACCTGGCTGGTCAGGTTGGACGCCATCGAGTTGACGTGGTCGGTCAGGTCCTTCCAGGTACCGGCGACGTCGGGCACCTGGGCCTGGCCGCCGAGCTTGCCCTCGGTGCCGACCTCGCGCGCCACGCGGGTGACTTCCGCCGCGAAGCCGTTGAGCTGGTCGACCATCGTGTTGATGGTCTCCTTGAGCTGGGCGATCTCGCCGCGCACGTCGACGGTGATCTTGCGCGACAGGTCGCCGCGCGCCACCGCGGTGGTGACCTCGGCGATGTTGCGCACCTGGCTGGTCAGGTTCGACGCCATCGCGTTGACCGAATCGGTGAGGTCCTTCCAGGTGCCGGCGACGCCGGGCACGATCGCCTGGCCGCCGAGCTTGCCTTCGGTGCCGACCTCGCGCGCCACGCGCGTCACTTCCGAGGCGAAACCGCGCAGCTGGTCGACCATCGTGTTGATGGCTTCCTTCAGCTGCAGGATCTCGCCGCGCACGTCCACGGTGATCTTGCGCGAGAGGTCGCCGTTGGCGACCGCGATGGTCACCTCGGCGATGTTGCGCACCTGCGCGGTGAGGTTGGAGGCCATCTGGTTGACGGAGTCGGTGAGCTCCTTCCAGACGCCGGAGACGCCGGCCACCTTGGCCTGGCCGCCAAGCCGCCCGGCGGTTCCCACCTCGAGCGCGACGCGGGTGACCTCCGAGCTGAACTCGCCCATCTGCTCGATCATGCGGTTGACGATCGTCGCCGAGCGCATGAACTCGCCCTGCAGCGGGCGTCCGTCGGCCTCGAGCGGGACGCTGCGGGTCAGGTCGCCCTTGGCGACGCCGGCGATGGCCTCGGTGATCGTGGCCACCGGCCGCACCAGGTCGTCGACCAGCTCGTTGAACGAATCCTCCATGCCGCCCCAGGAGCCATGGCGGTTCGGCAGCCCGATGCGCTGCCGGGTCAGGCCTTCGCGGCCAACCTTCTCGCCGACGCGCGCCAGTTCGAGCGCGAGTCCGCGGTTGCTGCGCGCGACGGTGTTGAACGCGTCGGCGAGGCGCCCCTCGAGGCCCTCCCAGTGGCCCGGGAGCTCCACCGAGAAATCGCCCTGGGCCATCGCCTGCAGCGCCGAGAGCATCTGCTGCATGGCGCTGTCGGAGCCGCCCCGGGCGTCATCATGTTCCGGGGCGCTGCTGCGCTCCCGGGCCGTCGGTGTCCCCATCCTGTCTGCCCCCTGTGCGTGGATCGTCGATCCGACAGGGAACGATACGGGCGAGGCGTGAGCGCGCTGTTCACTCCGCCGTCACGGCGCCGCGGCGGGCGCCGGCCGCGCGGCCGCCTGCCAGCCACAGGTCTTGCCCTCGTTCTGCTCCACCAGCCACTCCTGCAGCGGCGCGAAGTATTCCAGCACCGCGGAGGCGTCCATCGTCTCGCCGCCGGTGAGCTCCTTCATCGTCTGCTGCCAGGGCTGGCTGTTGCCCTTGGACAGCATCGCCTGGAACTTCTCGCCCGCCGCCTTGTTGCCGGCGAAGCTGCACTCGTTCAGCGGACCGGCGTGGCCGGCGGAATCGCACAGCGCCTTGTAGAACTGGAACTGCAGCACGTGCGAGAGGAAGTAGCGCGTGTACGGCGTATTGCCCGGCACGTGGTATTTCGCGCCCGGATCGAAGAACTCCTCGCCGCGCGCGGTGACCGGCGCCACGCCCTGGTAGCGCGCCTTGAGGTCCCACCAGGCCTTGTTGTAGCTGTCCGGGGTGATCGAGCCGTCGAACACGCCCCAGCGCCAGCGGTCGATCATCAGGCCGAAGGGCAGGAAGGCCACCTTCGACAGCGCCATGCGCATCTGCGCGTTGATCAGCGCTTCCTGGCCGGGCGCGGCGCCTTCGACCAGTCCGATCGACTGCAGGTACTGCGGGGTCATCGACAGCACGATGGTGTCGCCGATCGCCTCGTGGAAGCCGTCGTGCGCGCCGTTCTGGAACAGCGGCGGCTGCTTGCCGTAGGCCAGGTAGTAATACACGTGGCCCAGCTCGTGGTAGATCGTGGTGAAGTCTTCCTCGTTGGGCTTGATGCACATCTTGGTGCGCACGTCGGTCGCGTCGGCGTTCATCTGCCAGGCGCTGGCGTGGCAGACCACGTCGCGGTCGCGCGGCTTGATGAACTGGGTCTTCCCCCAGTAGGACTCCGGCAGCGCCGGCATGCCGAGCGAGGTGTAGAAGCCCTCGGCCTGGCGCGTCATCGCCTTCGCGTGCTCGAGCTGCGCCCCGCGCGCGATCTCGACCCGGCCGTCGGTCGGCAGCAGCGCGTTCTCGCGGGTCATGCGTTCGTTGAGGCCGGCCTGGTACTGGCGCTCCAGCGCGCCGCTGACGTCGAGCTGGCCCGCGTCGGGGTAGGGCGCAAGCAGCGACCAGAGGTTGCTCCAGTCCTGCTGCCACATGTTGCCCATCAGGTGCGCGGGCAGCATGCCGTTGACCGAACCCTTGCCGGGATACTCGGCCTCGAGGCGGGTGCGGGTATAGCAGTGCAGCTGCTCGTACAGCGGCTCGACCTGGTTCCACAGGCGGTCGGTCTCGGTGGAAAGCTCGGCCGGGGTCATGTCGTAGCCGGCGCGCCACAGCTCGCCGGCATCGGCGAAGCCGAGGTCGCGCGCGCCCTCGTTGACCAGGGCGGCGAAGCGCACGTAGTCCTCGCGCATCGGCTGGGCGATCGTGTGCCAGCCCTGCCAGGCTTCGAGCTGGGCGTCGTAGTCGCGGTCGTTGCGCAGCACGTCCTCGAGCTGGCCGAGCTGGCGGCAGCGGCGCGCCTCGCCTTCGCCGGTGCAGTATTCGCCGCGGCCGTAGGTGCCCTCCATCCTGCTGGCCAGCGTGGTCAGCTCGGACAGCCTGGCCGGGTCGCGCGGCGGCGGCATCGCGGTGCCGAGCTTGAGCAGGGCGATCGCGCGCTCGGTGGCCGGCGACATCTCCTTGCCCTCGAAGCGGCGCGACTGCTCGACCCACTGCTGCGTGCGGGCCAGGTAGCGCTCGTTGCCCTTGGCGGCCACCAGTTCGCTGTCACCGTTGCTGTAGGTCGCGGCGATCCACTGCGAGGCCGTGTACTCCGGCATCAGCTGCGCCATCTCCTCGTTGACGCGGGCGACGAACTCGTCCGCGGTCTCCTTCTCCAGCTGGGCCTGCGAGGGACCGCCATCCGGACCGGGCGTGGTGGACGGGCCGCGGGAGCAGGCGGCGAGGACCAGGCCGACGGCGACGGCGAGGGCAAGGCGGGTGCGTGGCTTCACTGTGGATCTCCGGTGGCGCCTTTGGCGCGAAACCCACGCAGGCTAGTAGGCGGGTGGCGACCCCGCAAGTGACGCGGGCTCAGCCGGTGGGCAGGCCGCGCGCGGCGAGCCAGGCGCGCGCATCCTCCGCGTCGCGCTCGAACCAGGCGCGGGTGGAGCCCAGGCGGAAGCTGTAGCCCCAGGCATCCATGTCGGCCATCAGGCGCGGGCGGCCGACGCCCGGCAGCGCGTCGGCGAGCACGATCTGCAGGTAGCAGGTGGCGTCTTCCTCGGGCACCGAGTCGGTGGCGTCGGTGTGCACGAGCGCCCGGCGCTCGGGCGGCAGCACGATCAGGTGGCAGGCCTCGTGCAGCAGCGAATGCACCGGCGTGTCGCCGCGTGCGTACACGCGCGAGCCGATGATGCCGGCCTCGGGCGCACCCCAGTAGCTGCCGGGGATCGGCGCGCCGTCGTCGACGGCCACGAGCTCGAGGCCATGGGCCGCGAGCAGGGCGGCGGCATCGCGGAGCGCGATGTCGCCAAGCACGAGGACGCTCGCAGGATCGCTCAAGGCACGCCGCTCAGCCCGCGGCGCGCTCGTCGGTCAGGGCCACGGTGATGTCGAGCACGTCGTGCTCGCCGTCCTTGGTCAGGTCCACCTTCACCGCGTCGACGTCGACGCTGACGTACTTGCGGATCACTTCCAGCAGCTCGCGCTGCAGCAGCGGCAGGTAGTCCGGGGCCCCACGGTTGGAGCGCTCCTGCGCGACGATGATGCGCAGGCGCTCCTTGGCGATCGACGCGGTGTTTTTCTTCGCCTTGAGGAAATCGAACATGCCCATGACTCAACCCCCGAACAGCTTGCTGAAGAAACCCTTCTTCTCCAGCTGTGTGAACCGCATCGGGCGCTCTTCGCCGATGATGCGCGAGACGGCGTCGTCATAGGCCTGTCCGGCGTGCGACTCCATGTCCAGGATCACCGGCTCGCCCTTGTTGGACGCGTTGAGCACGTCGCCCGATTCCGGGATCACGCCGATGGTCTTCAGGCCCAGCACGTCCTCGACGTCGGTGATCGACAGCATCTCGCCGGTCTCGACGCGGGCCGGGTTGTAGCGGGTCAGCAACAGGTGCGACTTCACCGGCTCGCCGTTCTCGGCGCGGCGGGTCTTGGAGTCGAGCAGGCCGATGATGCGGTCGGAGTCGCGCACCGAGGACACCTCGGGGTTGACCACCACCACCGCCTGGTCGGCGAAATACATCGCCAGGAACGCGCCCTTCTCGATGCCGGCGGGGGAGTCGCAGACGATGTACTCGAAGCCCTCGTCGGCCAGCTCCTTGAGCACGCGCTCGACGCCTTCGCGGGTCAGCGCATCCTTGTCGCGGGTCTGCGACGCCGCGAGCACGAACAGGTTGTCGAAGCGCTTGTCCTTGATCATGGCCTGCTTGAGCGTGGCCTCGCCCTGGACGACGTTGACGAAGTCGTACACCACGCGGCGCTCGCAGCCCATGATCAGGTCGAGGTTGCGCAACCCGACATCGAAGTCGATGACGGCGATCTTCTTGCCGCGGCGCGCCAGCCCGCAGGCCAGGCTCGCGCTGGTGGTGGTCTTGCCGACGCCGCCCTTGCCGGACGTGACTACGATGATCTCGGCCAAAGTCTGTCTCCTGTATGCGCGCTTCAGTCGAGCGCTGCGATTTTCAGCTGGTCGCCATCCAGCCAGACCTGCACGGCCTTGCCGCGCAGGTCGGCGGGAATGTCTTCCAGCACCTTGTAGTGTCCCGCGATCGCCACGAGTTCGGCTTGGAACTCGCGGCAGAAGATGCGCGCCCTGGTGTTGCCCTGCGCGCCGGCGAGCGCGCGCCCGCGCAGCGTGCCGTAGATGTGGATCGAGCCGTCGGCGATCACCTCGGCGCCGGCGCCGACCGCGGCCAGCACGGTGAGGTCGCGGTTGTCGGCATAGACCTGCTGGCCGGAGCGCACCGCGCTGGCCTGCATCAGACCGGGCTCGCCGCCGCGGGCTGCCGGGACGTCCGCCACCGGCGCCTTCGCGGCCGCGCGCGCGCGCTCGGCGGCTGCAGGCGGTGGGGCCGGGTTCGCCTCCGGGGCCGGGCTGCCGCCCGCCGGCTCGTACTGGGCGCGGAACTTGGCCAGCAGCGGCAGGCCCAGTTCGACGGCCAGCTGTTCGTTCTCGCTGCTGCCCCAGGCCAGCGCGACGGGCAGGGCGCCGGCCTCGCGCAGGGCGTCGAGCAGCGCCCGCGCGGTGGCCACGTCGGGCAGCGCGGACAGGCCGCCGAAGTCGACGACAACCGCGCCGCGCGCGAACAGCTTGGGCGCGCGCTGGACCCGGTCGCGCATTTCCGCGGCCAGGCGTTCGATGTCGAGGGTGCGGATGCGCAGGTTGGCGATGCCGACCTGGCCGATGCGGAGTTCGCCCGCGGGTTCGAAGCTGGCGGCCGTCGCGCCCGGTGCCGTCGCCATCACCGGGTGCCCGTCGCCAGGCGCGCTTCGCCCAGCGGCCGCGGCTGGGCCAGCCAGGTGACGTCCGGCAGGTCCTCGCCCCAGGTGTCGTGCACCCAGGCGTAGCTGCACAGCTCCTTGGTCAGCATCGAGGCGCGGATGCCGGTGTCGGGCATGACGTGCTGGCCGACCTCGCGGAAGCCGAAGCTGCCGTGGAAGATGCGCGCGGTGTCGCTGTCGTGCTCGACGAAGACCTCGCAGGCCAGCACCGGATAGCGCAGTTCCGCATAGCTCTGGACGTCGGCGTACATGGTGCGGCCGACGCCGCCGCCGCGGCGGCGGCTGGCGACGACCACGCGGTCGATGTACATGAAGTCGGGGTGGCGCTCGGCGAACCAGCGGAAGTTGCTGCCGTCGTGGCCGCGGCGCGAGCCGAAGCCGACCAGGAAGCCGGCCAGGGTGCCGTCGCGCAGGGCGACGCGGAAATAGTCGGCGTGGTCGTAGAAGTGGCGCAGGCGGGCCGCGTCGAGCGGCAGGATCGAGGGACCGGCGGCGTTGTTCAGGGCAAGGACGGAATCCAGCTCGTGCTCAAGCACGTCGCGGACGACAATCGACATTCCAGACTCCGGGATGTGGCCAAAGACGCCAACGTCGCGCGCGGTGGGGCGGGGCCAGCCATCGCGCGGCGGTCGACGGCGGCGATTATCGCATGGGGGTCGACCGGGCGGGGACCGCGGCCATGACTTCCGGACCGTCGCCCGGGCCGCGCTTGCGCCTACCATGCGGCCATGCTCCAGCGTTTCGACCACAACCGGCTGCTGCGCTACGCGGGACTGTTCACCTGGGCGGTGATCGGCCTGCCCTTGCTGCTGGTCACCCTGCCGCAGGCGGACCGGGACGGCGCCGCGGCCGCGGGTGCGCCCGGTGCCCTGCAGGCCTGGATCGCCTGGGCGGTCTTCGGTGCCAGCTACGCCTGGCTGACCCGCGGCCTGGGGCGGCAGCGGGTCCGGACCGTGGACGGGGTGCTGCTGGCCGGACTGGCCGGCGGCGCGATCGCGATCAGCTACTACAGCCAGAGCGGGCTGGGCAGCATCCTGCTGATGGTGGTGGCCAGCGTGCTGCCCTGGCTGCTGCCGGTCTGGCAGGGCGTGGCGCTGCTGGTGCTGTGCGAGTTCGTGATCGTGCCGGTCTACGTGCGCGGCTACGACTTCTCCTGGATCGAGGCGGTGCTGCAGGCCAGCCTGTACGTCGGTTTCACCGGGTTCGCCTTCGTCACCGGGCTGGTCGCCCGCCAGCAGGCCCAGGCCCGCGACGAGCAGCGCCGCCTGAATGCGGAGCTGCGGGCCACCCGGGCCCTGCTCGCCGAAAGCGTGCGGGTCAACGAGCGCACGCGGATCTCGCGCGAGCTGCATGACCTGCTCGGCCACCACCTGACCGCGCTCAGCCTGAACCTGGAGGTGGCCAACCACCTGACCGAAGGCAAGGCCCAGGAGCATGTCGGCCAGGCCCACACCCTGGCGCGGCTGCTGCTGTCCGACGTGCGCGAGGCGGTCAGCCAGATCCGCGGCAACGAGACCATCGACATGGCCGCGACCCTGGAACCGCTGGCCGGCAACGTGCCGGGGCTGAAGGTCGACATGCGCCTGCCGCGGCCGTTCCCGATGGAAGACCCCGAGCGCGCGCACGTGCTGCTGCGCTGCACCCAGGAAATCATCACCAACGCCGTGCGCCACGCCCAGGCCAGCGTGCTCCAGCTGCAGTACGCGCTGGAGCGCGGCGCGGTGCGCCTGGTGGCGCGCGACGACGGCCGCGGCGCGGACGGCTTCACCGCCGGCAACGGCCTGCGCGGCATGCGCGAGCGGCTGGCGGCGTATGGTGGCGAGGTCGACGCGGACACGGCGCCGGGGCAGGGCTTCACCCTGCGCCTGCGGCTGCCGCTCGACGACGTCGCCGACATCGCGGTATCCACGGCGGAGCCAGCAGGCCCGCCGGCACCCACCAGGGAGACGACATGAGTACCGACGCACCCCGCGAGGCCGGCGCGCCGGCGATCCGCGTATGCCTGGTCGACGACCAGACCCTGGTGCGGCAGGGGATCCGCTCCCTGCTGGCGCTGGACGGCGGCATCGAGGTCGTCGCCGAGGCGGTCGACGGCCGGCAGGCGGTCGAGCTGATCCCGACGGTCGCGCCGGACGTGGTGCTGATGGACATGCGCATGCCGGCGATGTCCGGGCTCGAGGCCCTGCAGGCCCTGTCCGCGGCCGGCACCCTGCCGCCGACCATCATCCTCACCACGTTCGACGACGACCAGCTGGTGCTGGCCGGCCTCAAGGCCGGCGCCAAGGGCTACCTGCTCAAGGACGTGTCGCTGGAGCAGCTGGTCGGCGCGATCCGCACCGTCGCCGGCGGCGGATCGCTGGTGCAGCCGGCGGTCACCCAGCGCCTGCTGTCGGGCCTGGAGCACATGCGCAACGACTTCGTCAGTCTCGACCGCCCCGATCCGCTGACCGACCGCGAGACCGAGATCCTGCGCCTGATGGCCTCGGGCTTCTCCAACAAGGAGATCGCCAATTCGCTGGGCGTGGCCGAGGGCACGATCAAGAACCACGTCTCGAACATCCTGTCGAAGCTCGGGGTCCGCGACCGGACCCGCGCGGTCCTCAAGGCCTTCGAGCTGCAGCTGGTATGAAAAAGCGGCCGCCGAAGGTCGCGACGACGCAGGCAATCTTGCTAGGATTGCCGGTCTGCGCCCCGGCCTCGGCCGGTCCTGGTCCCGGAGAACCCTGAATGACCCGTTTGCTCGAGCTCCTGATTTCCATGGCGATCGTCGCCGTGCTGTTCCTGATCGTCGGCGTGGTGCTGCCGTCCAGCCGCTCCCTGAGCGAAAGCGTCGAGACCAACCGCCGCATGTCGATCGTCTTCGACACGGTGAACAGCTTCAAGCGCTTCGACGACTGGCATCCCTTCGCGCTGGGCCAGGTCAAGCTCAACCGTTCGGGTCCGGACGAGGGCGTCGGTGCCCGCATCGAGTACGACTCGGAAGTCTCGGGCGTGGGCAAGGGCAGCTGGGAGATCGTCGAGTCCGAGCAGGATTCGCGCGTGGTCTACCGCATCGACGACGAGAACCGCGGCTCGAACAAGCAGTCCACGATCACCCTGAAGCCGACCGGCCGCGGTGGCCGCAACGTCGAGATCACCCAGGACTACAGCATCGACTACGGCTGGGACCTGCTGGGCCGCTACGCCGGCCTGTACGTCAGCCGCAACGTGGGCGACACGATGAAGTTCGGCCTCGGCCGCCTGACCAACATGCTGGCCGCGGTGCCGAACTTCGACTACCGCGTCGACGGCTCCAACCTCGCCAACCTCGAGATCGCGCAGATCCCGGCCGAGAACCTGCTGGTGGTCAACGCCGGCGCGATCGAGCGCAACAACGAGGTCGTCAAGAAGGCGATGAAGGACAACGCCGAGTGGATCAAGCGCACGATGGACGAGAGCGGCCTCGAGCCGATCGGTCCGCTGCGCATCGTGACCACCGAGTTCGCGCGTGACACCTACACCTTCGACGTGGTCCAGGCCGTGCGCCGCAAGGGCGGTGCCGCTGCCCCCGCCGCGGATGCCCCGGCCGCCGACGCCGATGCCGACGAGAGCGCCGAAGCGCCTGCCGCGCGGCCGGCCTTCGCGGTCACCGAGTCCGAGCCGATGGACGCCGAGGGCGTGAAGCTGCTGGGCCCGGTCACCTTCGTGCGCAGCGAGCCGACCCGCGTCGCCCGCGCCGATTACACCGGCTACATGGCCGAGCTCGACGTGGCCCGCAACGCCACCCGCGCCTGGGCCCTGACCCAGGGTGAAGAGGCCATCGGCCGCCCGTACGAGTACTACGTCAACGGCATCGATGCGGCCTTCACCGCCGACGGCCAGTTCAAGGTCTTCTGGAACCTGAAGGGCTGATCGACCCGTTCGCCTGCAGTACCCTCGGAACGCCGCATCACACGATGCGGCGTTCCGCGTTTCAGGAGCACGTTCCCGCCATGACCGCCGCCATGTTCACCGCGCCGGGCGCCGCTGCGCGCGCCGGCAAGGGCTTTGCCGCCGCGGGCGCGGTGCTGGCCGCGTTCGCCGTCGGGCTGGCCGCGTATGCCTCGCACGCCGCGGGGCCCGACGCCGGCGCCCGCCTGGGCCTGGCGGCGGCGTTCGCGTTCGGACATGGACTGGCGCTGGCGGCACTGGCCCCGCGCGCCGCCGGTCGCCTGGGCCTCGCGGCGATGGCCGGCCTGCTGCTGGGCGTGCTGCTGTTTTCCGGATCCCTGGCGGGGGCGCACTTCCTGGGCCTGCCGACGGCGCTGGCGCCGCTGGGTGGCGGACTGATGATGCTCGGCTGGCTGGGCCACGCCGCGGCGGTCCTGGGGCGCTGAGCCATGCCCCGCTACCGGCGCGGCTATGACACCGTCGAGGCCGACGCCTGGCTGGCCCGCCGCGACCGCCGGCTAGGCGCCTGGATCCGTCGCCTGGGTCCGATCGGGTCGGATCCGCGCTGGCGCCGGAGCTTCGACCCGGTCGACGCGCTCGCGCGCGCGATCCTGTTCCAGCAGCTGAGTGGCAAGGCCGCCTCCACGATCGTCGGCCGGGTGGAGACCGCCATCGGCGGCACCCGCCTGCACGCGGACACGCTGGGCCGCATCGACGACGCCGCGCTGCGCGCCTGCGGGGTCTCGGGCAACAAGGCGCTCGCGCTGCGCGATCTTTCCGCCCGCGAGGCACGCGAGGAGATTCCCGACCTGCGGCGGATGTCGGTGATGGACGCGGACGCGATCGTGGCTGCGCTGGTGCCGATCCGCGGCATCGGCCGCTGGACCGTGGAGATGATGCTGATGTTCCGCCTCGGCCGTCCGGACGTGCTGCCGGTCGACGACCTCGGCGTGCGCAAGGGCGCGCAACTGCTGGACTCGGCGGAGGCGATGCCGACGCCGCGCGAACTGGCCACCCGCGGAGAAGCCTGGGGCCCGTTCCGGACCCACGCCGCCCTGTACCTGTGGCGCATCGCCGACTCCGTCACCGCGGCCTCTCCAACCAATCGTTCGCAGGAGTGAAGCGAAGAGCTTTGCCGCGGATTTGCGCGGACGGGAGCGGATTTGCACGGATAGAGCAAAAAGCTTTTGATAGCCGCGCAGGTCACCGTCCAGGGGCGAGCAGGGCCAGCAGCCCGCGCGCGGCCTGCAGGCGCTCGAGCGGGGTCGGCAGCTCCAGCGTCAGGCGCAGGGTGTCGGGCCCGTCCATGCGGTACTGCTTCGGCTGGCCCTGCACCAGGCGGATGATGGCCATCGGATCGACCGAGGGCTTCTCGACGAACCTGACCCGCCCGCCGCCGGTGCCGATGTCGATCTTGGCGATGCCCAGCGCGCTGGCCTGCAGCTTGAGCTCGGCGGTGGCGAACAGCAGCTTGGCCGGGTCCGGCAGCAGGCCGAAGCGGTCGATCATCTCCACCTGCAGCTCGCGCAGGGCCTCGGCATCGCGCGCGGAGCTGATGCGCTTGTACAGCGTCAGGCGCGTGTGCACGTCGGGGAGGTAGTCCTCGGGAATCAGCGCCGGCGCGTGCAGCTCGACTTCGGCGCCGCGGGCGGCGGTGCCGTCGACGTCGGGCAGCTCGCCGCGCTTGATCGAACGCACCGCGCGCTCCAGCAGCTCGGTGTACAGGCTGAAGCCGACCTCCGCCATCTGTCCGCTCTGGTCTTCGCCCAGCAGCTCGCCGGCGCCGCGGATCTCGAGGTCGTGGGTGGCCAGGGTGAAGCCGGCACCCAGTTCGTCCATCGAGGCGATCACGTCCAGGCGCTTGCGCGCATCGGCGGTGATCGAGCGCTTGTCCGGGATCACCAGGTAGGCATAGGCGCGATGGTGCGAGCGGCCGACGCGGCCGCGCAGCTGGTGCAGCTGGGCCAGGCCGAACTTGTCGGCGCGGTTGATGATGATGGTGTTGGCGTTGGGAATGTCGATGCCGGATTCGATGATGGTCGAGGCCAGCAGCACGTTGAAGCGCTGCTTCTGGAAGTCGAGCATCACCCGTTCCAGCTCGCGCTCGGGCATCTGGCCGTGGGCCACGCCGATGCGCGCCTCGGGCACCAGCTCCTGCAGCTCGCGCTGCATGCGGCCGATCGACTCGACGTCGTTGTGCAGGAAGAACAGCTGGCCGCCGCGGGCAAGCTCGCGCTCGAAGGCCTCGCGCAGCTGGGCATCGTCCCAGGGCACGACGAAGGTCTGGACCGCGAGCCGGTTGGCCGGCGGGGTCGCGATCAGCGACAGGTCGCGCAGCCCGGCCATCGCCATGTTGAGCGTGCGCGGGATCGGCGTGGCGGTCAGCGTCAGCAGGTGGACGTTGGCGCGCAGCGCCTTCAGCGCCTCCTTCTGGCGCACGCCGAAGCGCTGCTCCTCGTCCACGATCACCAGGCCCAGGTCCTTGAAACGCACGTCCTTCTGCAGCAGGCGGTGGGTGCCGACGATGACGTCGATCGTGCCTTCCGCCACTTTCTCCAGCTCGGCCTTGATCTCCTTGGTCGACTTGAAGCGCGACAGCACCTCGACGCGGATCGGCCAGTCGGCGAAGCGGTCGCGGAAGTTGGCGTAGTGCTGCTCGGCCAGCAGCGTCGTCGGGACCAGCACCGCGACCTGCTTGCCGGCGGCCGCGGTGGCGAAGGCCGCGCGCACCGCGACCTCGGTCTTGCCGAAGCCGACGTCGCCGCAGACCACGCGGTCCATCGGCTGCGAGGACTGCAGGTCGCGCAGCACGGCCTCGATGGCCGAGTGCTGGTCCGGCGTCTCCTCGAACGGGAAGGTGGCGGCGAAGGGCTCGTACATGCCGCGGTCGACGTCGATCGCCAGCCCCGCGCGCGCCTGGCGCCGTGCCTGGATCTCGAGCAGCTCGGCGGCCACGTCGCGCACCTTCTCGGCGGCCTTGCGCCTGGCCCTGGTCCACTGCTCGCCGCCCAGCGAATGCAGCGGCGCGGTCTCGGGCGACGCGCCGGAATAGCGGTTGATCAGGTGCAGCTGCGCGACCGGCACGTACAGCCGGTCGCCCTTGGCGTACTCGATCTCGACGTATTCCGACGGCATGCCGCCGGCTTCCAGCGTCACCAGGCCGCGGTAGCGGCCGACGCCGTGGTCCTCGTGCACGATCGGCGAGCCGTCCGACAGCTCGCCGAGGTCGCGGATGATCGCCTCCGGCTCGCGGCCGGCGCGCTTGCGGCGGCGCGGGGCCGCGGCGCGCTCGGGGAACAGCTGGCGCTCGGTGAGCACCGCGATCGGCCCGGCGTCGGCGACGCCCGGGTCGAGCGCGAAGCCGTCCTCGAGCGGGGCGACCGAGATCGCGAAGCGCGCGTCGCCGGCGGCGAAGCTGCGGAAGTCGGCCAGCACCCGCGGCTGCAGGGAGGCGGCGTCCA
Organism: Luteimonas sp. MC1895; assembly: GCF_016457215.1. NCBI lineage: Bacteria > Pseudomonadati > Pseudomonadota > Gammaproteobacteria > Lysobacterales > Lysobacteraceae > Luteimonas > Luteimonas sp. MC1895. Next base: position 725,849 of record NZ_JAEMDY010000001.1, on the reverse strand, counting down.
GCACCTCCAGCAGCGCCTCGCGGCGGCCGGCCGTGTCGGCCGACACCAGCACGCGGCCCGGGTAGCTGGCGAGGAACTCCTTCAGCGGGACCGCGGCGGCGTCGTGGCGCGCGGCCACGGGCAGCGATGGCGCGGGCTGCTCGCCGAGCGTGGCGGCCTCGTCGCGGCGCGGATGGCCCTCGCCCGCGACTTCGATCCGTGGCACGTCGTTGAAGCGCGCGCGCAGCTCGTCAGGCGCCAGCCACAGCGCGCCCGGCGCGAGCACCGGATGCTCGACGTCGTGCCGGCGCTGCTCGTGGCGCTGCCCGGCCTGCATCCAGAAGTGGTCGGCGGCGGCGCCGACGCCGTCGTCGACCAGCGGCAGGGCACCCTTGCCCAGGTAGTCGAAGAGGGTCGCGGTGGCGGCGCGCTCGAAGAACAGCGGCAGGTAGTACTCGATGCCGGCGGGCGCCGCGCCGGCCTTGAGGTCCTGGAACAGCGCGCTGCGCCGGGTGTCGATGTCGAACTGCTCGCGCAGCGCGTCGAGCGCGCGGGTGCGCGAGGTCTCGTCGAGCGGGACTTCGCGGCCGGGCATCAGCTGCAGCGCCGAGACCCGGTCCAGCGAACGCTGGCTCTCCGGATCGAACACCCGGATGGTGTCGATCTCGTCGTCGAGGAGCTCGATGCGGAAGGGCGCGGCCTCGCCCATGGGATAGACGTCGAGCAGGGCGCCGCGCACGGCGAAATCACCCGGGTCGTACACCTGCGGCACGTTGCGGTAGCCGGCGGCCTGCAGGCGGCGCTTCTCGGCGTCGAGGTCCAGGCGCTGTCCGACGCGCAGGTCGAAGCTGTTGCCGACCACGTAGGACAGGGGCGGCAGGCGCTGCATCAGCGTCTGCACCGGCACCACCAGGATCCCGCGGGTCATCGTCGGCAGGCGGCGCAGCGTGGCCAGGCGCTGGGAGACGATCTCCGGATGGGGACTGAAGCGGTCGTAGGGCAGGGTCTCCCAGTCCGGGAACGCCAGCACCGGCAGGCCGCGCTCGTCGCCGACCAGGGTGTGCAGGTCGGCTTCGAGCTGGGTGGCGGCGTGGTTGTCGCGGGCGACGGCCAGCAGCACGCCGTCATGGGCACGCGCGGCCGCGGCCACGAACCAGGCCAGCGCCGAGCGCGAGGCCGGGGCGCGCCACCAGGCGCGCGGGCGTCCGGGGCCGGGAAGCGGGGGAATGGAGGCCGGGGCGGAAGAGGGGCGAAGCGGGGTCTGGTCGGTCATCGGCACGCAAATAGGGGCAGCGCAGGATGCGTGCGACGCAGCCTGCGCGGGACCGCACAGTCTAACGGGCGGGGCGGTGAAGCCGGCCTAGGGCGAGGTGGACGGGCCTTCGTCGCCGATGCCGGCCGACGGGGTGGCCTGCCCGAGCGGCAGGCGGATGCGCACGAAGCCGGGATCCGCGCCTTCGTCGCTCTGGCTGAAGCCCATCGACTGCGCCAGGTCGAGCAGGGGTCCATTCGCCTCGGGCACGTCGCCGGTCAGCGCATCCAGGCGCTTGCCGCGCGCCCAGCGCGCCAGGCGGCGCATCAGGTGCCGGCCCAGGCCCATGCCCTCGACGTTGCGGCCGACCAGGATGGTGAAGGTGGCTTCCCGCGTTCCCGCCAGGATGGCCGCACGCGCGAGACCCAGGATCATCGCGTCACCGGGCGCCAGCTGCTGCTCGGTGACGACGAGGGTGAACTCGCTGCGGGTGTCGGGCTGGGACAGCTGGCGCGAGCGTTCGACGCCGATCTCCGGGGCCCCGGACAGCAGGTGCCCGCGGATGTCGCCCGGCTCGAGCAGTTCGAAGCTGGCGCGCAGGACGGGGGCGTCCTCGGGGCGGATGGGGCGGATCAGCACATCGTGGCCGTTGCGGAGACGGAGCTCCTCGTGCCACGGCGGAAGGCGGTTTCTGGCGACCATGTGGGCGATGCTGGCACGACGCGGGTGAAGCCCGCCTCCACACCCGGCGTCACGCTCAGGCCGGTTTGCGCAGCCAGTGCGCGCGCGCATCGCCGCCGCGCTCGCCCAGTGCGCGGGCCAGCGACTTCAGCGCCGGCGCCAGCGCCACGTCGAGTTGCCAGGGCGGATTGACGATGAGCATGCCGCTGCCGTTCATGCGCAGCGGCGAGTCGTCGGGCCGCACCATGAGCTCGGCGAGCAGCACCGACTTGCCCGGCAGGTCCGCGGCGCGCCGCTGGAACGGCATCAGCGTGCGCCGCAGCTTGATCGGGTACCAGAGCGCGAACACCCCCTGCGGGAAGCGGCGCAATCCTTCGCGGATCGCACCCAGGGCATCGTCGAATTCCGCCAGCTGGGTTTCATAGGGGGGATCGATCAGCACCAGTCCACGGCCGATCCGCGTCTCGCCGTCGCGCGGCGGCAGGGTGGCGCGCACGGCGGCGTAGCCGTCGCCCTCGTGCACGCGCACGCGGCGGTCGCCGGCGAGGTGGCTGGCCAGGGCCTTCGCCTCTTCCGGCTGGGTCTCGCAGCAGACGATGCGGTCGGCCTCGCGCAGCGCATGCGCCAGCAACCATGGCGAGCCCGGGTAGGCGTCGGCGCCATGCGCCTTGCGGCAGGCGGCGACCGCGTCCAGGTAGCGGCGCAGCAGCGGATCGCGCGGCGTCTCGGCGATCAGCCGGGCGATCCCGTCGTCGGCCTCGCCGGTCGCCTGCGCGCTGGCACCCGACAGCCGGTAGAGCCCGCGGCCGGCATGGGTGTCGAGCGCGAACAGCGGTGCGGGCTTGGCCACCAGCGCATCGCACAGGGCGAGCACGACGACGTGCTTGAGGACGTCGGCGTGGTTGCCGGCATGGAACGCGTGGCGGTAGTTCATCGCTGCAGGATACCGGGCCGCCGGCCGCCGCGGCGCCCGGTATGCTGCGCGCCATGTCCGCCGACACCGCGCCCGCGCCGTCCACCGTGCTCCTGGTCGAGGACGATCCGGCGATCGCCGACACCGTGGCCTACGCCCTGCGCGCCGAGGGCTTCACCGTCGAACACCGGATGCTCGGCCGCGGCGTGGCCGAGCGCGTGCGTGCAGGCGGGATCGACCTGGTGCTGCTCGACGTCGGCCTGCCGGATATCGGCGGCTTCGAGGTCTGCCGCCAGCTGCGTGCCTTCAGCGCGCTGCCGCTGGTGTTCCTGACCGCGCGCAGCGACGAGGTGGACCGCGTGCTGGGCCTGGAGCTGGGCGCCGACGACTACGTGGCCAAGCCCTTCTCCCCGCGCGAGCTGGTGGCGCGGGTGCGCGCACGGCTGCGCCGGCACCACGCCGCGGGTGCCGGTGGCCCGCAGCGCGCGGGGCGCTTCGAGCACGATCCCGAGGCGCGCCGGATCCGCTTCGACGGCCATGCCCTCGACCTCACCCGGCACGAGTACGCGCTGCTGGCCGAACTGCTGCGCCGCCCCGGCGCGATCCTGGCCCGCGCGCAGCTGCTTGACCGCGCCTGGCCCGACGCGCCCGAAAGCGGCGAGCGGACCGTCGACACCCACGTCAAGACGCTGCGCGCCAAGCTGCGCGAGCGCGACGCCGGCGCCGACCCGATCCGCACCCACCGCGGCATCGGCTATTCGATCGACGCGGGCTGAGCATGCGCATCGGCCTGCGCATCCTGCTCGGCTACTTTGTGATCGTGGCGCTGGCCGCGCTGCTGCTGGGCCAGGTGTTCCTGCGCGAGGTCAAGCCGGGGGTGCGCCAGGCGATGGAGGACACGCTGGTGGATACCGCCAACGTGCTGGCCGAGCTGGCCACCGACGACTTCCTCGCGGGCCGGATCAACGAGGGCGCCTTCGCCAGCCGCGTGCGCGCGCTGGCCGGACGCGACATCGGTGCCGGCATCTGGGGCTTCGAGAAGCGCGAGTCGAGCTACCGCATCACCATCGCCGACGCGCGCGGCATCGTGGTCTTCGACTCCGCCGGACGCGAACTGGGCGCCGACCATTCGCGCTGGAACGACGTCCACCTGACCCTGCGCGGACGCTACGGCGCGCGTTCCACGCGCGGCGACCCGGACGACGACGCCAGCTCGGTCATGCACGTGGCGGCGCCGATCCGCGACGGCGCACGCATCGTCGGCGCGCTGACCGTGTCCAAGCCCAACCGCGCGATGGCGCCGTTCATCGCGCGCAGCGAGGGCGTGATCCTGCGCTGGGGCCTGGTGCTGCTCGGCACCGCGCTGCTGGTGGGGCTGTCGGCCGCGTGGTGGCTGTCGCGCCAGCTCGGCGCGCTGCGCCGCTACGCCGACGCGGTGACCGCCGGCGAACGCGCGTCGCCGCCCGACGCCGCCGGCGAGTTCGGCGACCTGGGCCGGGCACTGGAAACCATGCGCGAACGCCTCGAGGATCGGCGCTACGTCGAACGCTACGTGCACACGCTGACCCATGAGCTGAAGTCGCCGCTGGCGGCGATCCGCGGCTCGGCCGAGCTGCTCGAATCGCCGCTGCCCGAGGCCGACCGCCGACGTTTCGCCAGCCACATCGGCACGCAGAGCGAACGCATGGCGGGGATGATCGACAAGCTGCTGGCGCTGGCGGCGGTCGAGCACCGCCAGCGGCTGGAGCACGCCGCGCCGGTGGATCTCGCCGCGGTGGCGCGCGAGGTCGCGGACGCGGTGATGCCGCGACTGCGCGCCGCGGGCGTCGACCTGGCGCTGGACGCGGACGAACCGCTGCCCAGCCCTGATGGTGACGCCTTCCTGCTGCGCCAGGCGCTGGAGAACCTGGTGGACAACGCGATCGCCTTCTCGCCGCGCGGCGGCACCGTCGCGGTGGCGCTGCGGGTCGACGCCGCGGGCGTGCGCATCGAGGTGGCCGACGACGGCCCCGGGGTCCCGGACTTCGCGCTCGAGCAGGTCTTCGCCCGCTTCTACTCGCTGCCGCGCCCGGGCGAGGGCGGCCGCAGCAGCGGCATCGGCCTGACCTTCGTCGCCGAGGTGGCCCAGCTGCACGGGGGCCACGCGGCGCTGCACAACCGCGCGGGCGGTGGCGCGCTCGCCTCGCTGGTGCTGCCCGTCGGCTGATCGCGGCGCTTCACCCCCGCCTCACCGTCGCGCCGCGCTGCGCACATCCCGCAGCGGCAGCCTGTGCTTGGTTTCCAACGGGAGTGGGACATGCGCTTGTGGGTGAAGATCCTGATGGTGGCGGCGATGACGGTTGCGATCCTGGTGCCGCTGTCGATGGTGCGCGGCGTGGTCCAGGAGCGGCAGGCGCGGCGCGCGGAGGCGGTGACCGGCATCGCGGCCAGCCACGGCGGCCGCCAGGTGCTGTCCGGTCCGGTGCTGGTGGTCCCCTACAGCGAGGAGGTGCGCGAGCAGGTCGCCGATCCGGCCGGGGTCATGCGCACGACGCTGCGCCGGCGCACGCGGCACTGGACCTTCTTCCCGGAAGCCCTGGTCGTGGACGGTGCGCTGGCGCCGGAGGTCCGCCGGCGCGGGCTGCACGAGGTCCGGGTGTACCAGTGGCAGGGCACGCTGCAGGCACGCTTCGACGCCAGCATCCCCGACGACGCGCCCGAGGGCAGCGACCGCCGCATCGGCGAGCCCTGGCTGGCCTTCGGGATCGCCGACGTGCGTGGCCTGCGCGACCTGCCGCGGCTGCAGGTCGACGGGCGCCCGCTCGCCCTGGTCGAGGGCATCGGCCACGAGGACGGGCCCGGCGTGCATGCGCGGCTGGACACGCCGGTGCCCGGTGCGCGCCTCGCCTTCGGCAGCCGGCTCGAGCTCGAGGTGCGCGGCACCGAATCGTTCGCGATGCTGCCGCTGGCGCGCGACAACGACCTGCGGCTGCGCTCGAGCTGGCGGCACCCGCGCTTCGAGGGACTGTCGCCGGTGCACGACATCGGCCAGGCGGGCTTCGAGGCGCGCTGGAAGCTGGCCTCGCTCGCCACCGAAGCCCAGGCCCGCTACCGCCGCCATGCGTCGCTGGCGCACACCGCCGGCACCGGCGATCCGGACGCCGCCGGCGTGACCCTGGTCGATCCGGTGAACGCCTACCTGCAGGCGGAGCGCGCCACCAAGTACGGCCTGCTGTTCGTGCTGCTGACCTTCATCGCCTTCTTCATGTTCGAACTGATCCGGCAGCAGCCGATCCACCCGATCCAGTACGCCCTGGTCGGACTCGCGATCGCGGTGTTCTTCCTGCTGCTGGTCAGCCTGGGCGAACACATCGCCTTCGGCCTGGCCTACCTGGCGGCGGCGGTGGCCTGCATCGGCCTGATCGGGTTCTACCTGTCGGCGGTGCTGGGCGGCGCGGCGCGCGGCGCCGGTTTCGCCGCGATGCTGGCGACCCTGTACGCCGCGCTCTACGGCCTGCTGGTGTCCGAGGACAACGCCCTGGTGCTGGGCGCGGGGCTGCTGTTCGTGGTCCTGGCCGCGATCATGGTGGTGACCCGCAGGATCGACTGGTACCGCGTCGGCGCGGGCATGCCGGCGACGGCGCGCTGAGCCGTGGCGTGCTCAGTTGCCGACGGTCGTCGCCCGGCGCATGAACAGCAGCAGGAAGTGGAAGAATTCGGCGCGCGGTGCCAGCGCGTGTCCGACCACCTCCCAGCCCTCCTTCTTCGCCTCGCGCGCGTAGGCCGCCGCACCCGTGGCGGGCGTGATCCGGCGCTCGGTGGTCTGGTAGAAGTCCGCCCGTCGCGCCATCTGCTGCTCGAAGCTGGGCGTGGCGAAGCGCGGGTCGGCGTTCATCTGCTCGGGATCGGTGATGAAGTTCAGCGCCAGCACCACGTGCGGCGCCTCCGGGTCGAAGTAGCGGAAGACCGCGGGCATCGCGTCGAAGTGCTCGCAGTAGTCGTAGTAGACGCCGCCGAGGTTGTTGTCGAGCACGATCAGGTCGTAGACGCCGAGCCGCGGATCGCCCTCGTTGAGCATGCGGAAGCTGTCGCCGTGGATCGCGGTGACGTTGGGCGCGAGCTTGCCGGCGAGCTTGGCGTAGTCCTGGTCGATGTCGCACAGGTGCGCGGTCCCGGCCCGGTCGACGTAGCTGTGCGACATGTTGATGCCCGAGCCCGAGAACGGATCGAGGATGCGCGGCCGGTGCAGCGGGAAGCCGTGCGCGGCGCAGTGCCAGAACACGGTGTCCATGTGGAACTGGACCCGCGGGTAGTTGCGCATCGGCGGCAGCATGGTCTGGAGGGTGTTGATGCCGGCGATCGCGGCGCGCCGGGTCCAGAAGTGGAAGTCCTTCGAACTCAGTCCCATGGGGCTCCCCTGCGGTGGGCTGCGGCCGATGGGCATCGGCTGCTACCCGGTTCTACGCGGCGGGGCGCCGGGACCGGCCAGCGCGCCGCGGAGCTCAGCCCGGCAGCAGCGGCAGGCCGAGGCGCAGCGACAGGGCACCCAGGCCTCCGCCGATGAGGAGCGCCGCCAGCACGTCGCTGGGCCAGTGCAGGCCCAGCACCACGCGCGACAGCGCCACCAGGGCCGTGAACGGCAGCAGCAGCCAGGCCAGCTGCGGATAGTGGGCCAGGGCGACGATGCTGAAGGACACCGCATGCAGCGTGTGTCCCGAGGGAAAGCTGAACTCGTCCAGCGGCGCGATCCAGGCGCGGATCCGCACGTCGGCGGCGAACGGCCGCGGACGGCGCGTCCGGCGCTTGAGCGTCGTGTACAGCAGCAGGGCCAGCGCGCCGGTCGCGGCCATGTGTGCCGAGGCGCGCAGGCCGTCGACGCCGTCGGCCAGCACCATCGCCGCCATCAGCAGGTACCAGCCGATCCCGTCGCCCAGCCGGCTGACGGTGGCGAAGACCTGCAGCACGCCGGTCCGTGCGCACCAGGCGTTGGTGCGCAGGCACAGCAGGCGGTCGCCGGCGAGGCGGTCAGGCGAGGGCGGCGTGGGCATCGGCAGGGCTCCCGCGGCGGGCGATGCCGTGCAGCACCGCGTCGAAGTCCGCGGCGACCTGCGCCGGGCGCAGCGACTGCACGGCGGTGCGGGCCGCCGCGCCCATCGCGCGGCGCGACGCGTCCTCGAGCGACAGGCGGCAGGCGGCGGCGATGAAGCCGGCCTCGTCGTGCGGGTCGATGGCGGCGCCGTGCGCGCCATGGCGCAGGTGCTCGGCAGCGGCGCCGTAGCGGAAGGCCACCGTCGCCAGCCCGCTGGCCATGGCCTCGATGGTCACGTTGCCGAAGGTCTCCGAGAGGCTCGGGAACAGGAACAGGTCGGCGCTGGCGAAGTGGCGGGCCAGCGCTTCGCCGCGCTGCAGGCCGCAGTGGATGAAGTCGGGGTTGGCCTCGCGGATGGCGGCCATGCCGGGGCCGTCGCCGACCCAGACGAATCGCGCGTCCGGACGCAGGGCCTGCAGCGCGCGGAAGGCGCGGATCGCCAGCTCGAGGTTCTTTTCCGCGGCGATGCGGCCGACGTGGATCACGGCGAGGTCGTCGGGGCCCAGGCCCCAGCGTGCACGCAGCGCCTCGTCGCGGTGGGCGGGATCGAAGCGCCGGGTGTCGACGGCGCGCGCCAGGTGCACGACCCGGCTGAAGGCGAGCGTCTCCAGTTCGGTGCGCAGCTTCCGGGTCGGGACCAGGGTGGCCGCGGAGCGGTTGTGGAAGCGCCGCATCCACGCCAACGCCACCGGCTGCAGCAGGGGCAGGCCGTAGTCGCGCATGTAGTGGTCGAAGCGGGTGTGGAAGCCCGAGGAGACCGGGATGCCGAGGGCGCGTGCGGCGCGCATCGCCGACCAGCCCAGGGGGCCTTCGGTGGCGATGTAGACCGCGTCGGGGCGGTTCCGGCGCCAGCGCCGGCGCAGCCGCGCCGCCGCCGGCAGGCCGAACCGCAGGCCGGCGTACAGCGGCAGCCGCAGTCCGGCGGTCAGCAGCTGGCCATCGCCGCCCGGGTCCTGCCGGTGCTGGCGCGGGCGCACCAGCTCCACCTCGTGGCCGCGGCCGCGCAGGCCCCGCTCCAGCTCGCGCACGGTCAGGGCGACGCCGTTGACTTCGGGCGGATAGGTCTCGGTGACGATGGCGTAGCGCATGGAGGGCTCCGGTTTGACCGAAGCCTGGCGCGCCAGGGTGTCGTCCGTGTGGCGGTTTGACGACGCCCGTGTGACGCGATTACCAGTGCAGCTGGACGCGCGCCTCGAGGATCGACGGATCGTCGTCGATGCGGGCTCCGGTCGCCGGGTCGGTGCGCCGGCTGGCGACGTCGACGTAGTTCAGCATCAGCTTGGTGTTGTTGCGCCAGTACCAGTTGACGCCGACCGTCCAGGCTTCCATGCGGCCCCCGCGCACCGCGCCGTCGTCGAGGTCGAGCTGGTCGTAGCGCAGGCCGAACTGCCACAGGCCGGCGTCGGCGACGCTGGTGCGCGGCAGGCCGCCGCGGTAGCCCCAGGTGCCACCGCCGGGCGTCCACAGGGCGCTGGCGTAGCCGCCGCTGGCGTCATAGCCGGGATTGCCGATGCGGTCGGCGCTGGCCAGGAAGTACTCGCCCTGCAGCTTGAGCGGACCGCTGATCCACATCGCCTCCACGCCGGTGGTCGCCAGGCGGTCGACGTCGGCCAGGGCACCGCTGTCGACCATGCGCACGGCCGCCATGTCGGCGTTCGGGCGCGCGCGCAGGCGCAGCGCATCGGCCTCGGTGTCGCGGTCGACGTGGCTCAGGCCCAGGTGCAGCACGCGGCCGTCCTCACGCACCGGTGCCCACCAGCCGCGCGCGCCATAGCCGGCGCCGCCCGCGTCGTCGTCGAGGTTGCGGCCAAACCAGCTGACGGTGGCGCCGTGGTCCTCGGCGTCATAGCCCCACGAGGCGCCGAGGCGGCGGCCGGTGGCGAAGGTGCTGGTGGCCGCGGCCTTGGCGATGAAGTCGTTGTTGCGCGACGAGGACAGCTCCTCGAGGCTGTTGGGCTGCTTGGACTGGCCGAACAGCAGGGTGTGCTTCGGCGCACCGTCGCCGCCGAACGACCAGGTCAGGTTGTTGTCGAGGTAGGTCTCGTTGTAGACGTCGTAGCCGAGCACCCAGCCGAGGCCGCCGGGGCCGCTGCCCTTGAGCGCCAGCTCGAAACGGCGCACGCCGGTGGCGCGGTCACGGCCGTCCGGGCGCGCGTCGAGGTCAAGCACGTCGTTGTCGAACCAGTAGCCGTCGACCTGGAACATGCCCTCGAACGCCACGTCGGAGCCCGCGACCGTGCCCAGCGGCACCTCGGCGTGGGCGGGCACCAGGCAGGCGGCGGCAAGGAGGACGATGGGCGGCAACAGGAATTTCATGGGATCGTCGCGGGACTGTCATGCGGGGGACCGTGAAGTCTAGCGTGCGCGCCGGTGACGGCCCGGGGACGGTGCGTCCCATCGCGGGGCGCCTTGCAGCGCGTTCAGTGGGATCCGGGGGCCTCGATGAGCCGGCTGAGCCCGCCCGGCGCGTCCTGGAAGCCATGGGCCACCAGCGCTGCCCGCAGCACTGGATCGTCGCTCCGCGCCAGCGCCTGCAGCGAGCGGCGGCCGTCCGCCTCCACGGTCAGGGTGGCTTCGAGCCACAGCGGGCCGGCCGCGTCCTCGGGCAGGAGTGCGAGCCGGCCGACGGCGCCATCGCAGGCCGGCGTTCCCGCCAGCCGCAGCGGCGGCAGCACATCGCCCGGCACCGCCACGTCCACCCGCACCCGGCCGCCGGCCTCGCGGCAGCCGCCGGCGTCGAACAGCAGGCGCGCATCCTCCAGCGAGGCGCGCAGCCCAAGACCCGACACCGCGGGCAGCGGCAGCAGGCCGCTGGCGCCGGACATGCCGCGCACCGGGCCGGCATGCAGCGACAGCGACGCCTGCGGGGTCCGCAGCCGGATGCGCTGGCGCCCCGCCAGCAGCGGCAGCGGCGCCAGGCCTGCGCGCACGTCGCCCAGCGCGACGCCATGCCACCGCGCCTGGCGCAGGCGCCCCCGCCACACGCTCCCGTCGACGCCGGCAGCGGACAAGCCGGGCGGCAGCCCGAGCTGCGTCACCGCAAGCTGCAGCGGCGCAGCGAGCAGCATCGCGACGGAAAAGGCGCCGGCGAACCACAGGGCCAGGCCGCGCGCGCTCACCGCGCAGCCCCGCCGCCGAATCCGACCTCGGCGCGCAGCTGGCCGTCCGCGCGTTCCACGCGCAGCGTCGAAGGCGCCACACCCCGCGCCTCGACCAGCCCACCGAGCCAGCCGAACAGCGCCGGCGACGCCGCGCGGTCGAATTCGACGACGAAGGCGCCCTCGGCGTTGGTGCGCTGGCGGCCGGGCGCCAGGCCGGCGTCACGCGCGCTGTCGAGGACCAGGCGCTGCAGCGCTTCCCCGCCGGGGGCCGCGCTGCGCGCGCCGCCGTGCCCGCCAAGGGCCGCGACGTCCGCCTCGACGGCCTGCAGCGCCGCCGCGGCGTGGTCATGGCGTGCCTCGGCCGCGTCGTACAGGCTGCGCAGCGGCCACAGCAGGCCGTACCACCAGGCGAAGCAGGCCAGCAGCGCCGCCATGAGCGCGAGCATGGCGCGCTCGCGCGGTTCGCGGGCCTGCCACCAGCGGCGCAGGCGGACCACGGTGTCGTTCATGCCGCAGGCTCCAGGACCAGGCCGGTGTGCAGGCCGCCGGCGACGTCGACGCTGCCGCCTTCCACCAGCTCCCAGCCGTCGCCACGCAGGAAGCCGCGCAGGGCTTCGAGGTCCCTGGCATCGCGATGGAACAGCAGGGCACGCAGGCGGTCGCCGCGCGCGTACTCGAGCTCGACGAGGTGCGTGCCGGGGCGCGCCGCCACCGCCGCGAACAGCGCACCGGAGGCGGCGGCGAACGCACGCGGCTCGCGCAGGGCGCGCAGGCGCCCGGCCTGGCCGTCGGACGTGCCCGCCGTGGCCGCGCCGCCCTGGGCCGCCGGCAACGCGGCGTCCAGCACCGCGACGGCACGTGACTCCAGGGCGCGCGCGGCCAGCTCGAGCCGCAGCGCCTGGGCCGCGACCAGCAGCAGCGGCGAGGCGGCCAGGGCCACGGCCAGCCAGGCCAGCCGCCGCCCGGAGGGGCGGCGCCCGCCCGCCGCGGGTGCGAAGTCGCCCTGCAGCAGGTCCAACGGCGGCTGCAGGGCGCGGGCGGCGAGCCGTTCGAAGCCACCGTCGAAGCGCGACGGTTGGCGGTCGCCCAGCACCCGGCGGGCGAGCCCGGGCTCGGCGCTGAAGGCCATGCCGTCGCCGCGGACCAGCCAGCGGTCGCCGGCGTCGAACAGGTGCACGGCGCCTGCGTCCGGATCGGGCAGGAGCAGCGCTTCCGGCACCGCCGCGTCGGGCCGCAGGCCGAGGGCGGCCGCCTGCGCCAGCCAGCCGCGCAGGCTGTCGGCGTCGACGGCGGCGACGGTCCGCAGCGCGGCACCGTGGTCGGCATCCAGCACGACGTGCAGCGCGACGGGGCGCGCGAGCCTGCCCGCCAGCAGCGCACGGGCGGCGGCCAGGGCCTGCGCCTCGCTGTGCGCGGCCAGCGGCAGCTGCTCGATGCGCACCGGTCCGCCGGGCACGACCAGCACGGTGCGCCGCGCATCCGGCGCATCGGGCGCGGCCGTGCCCGGTGGCAGCGTCGCCTGCGCTCGCACGCGGCCGCCGTCGTCCAGGTCCAGCAGGCGGGCGTCGTCCGCGCCGTCGGGCGGGAGGAACAGGATGCGGGTGCTCATTCGTCGTGTGTCCAGCGGCGCGCCACCAGGCGCGCGGGGCCTTGGGAGTCGCGGTCGAACAGCGCGCTCAGCACCACTTCGGCGCCGGCATGCTCGACCCGGGTTTCGAGCGCGAACCAGCGAGTGCGCAGGCTGATCTGCTGTAGCGCATGGTCGGGCAGGCCGGCGGCGCGGATCGCGGGCTGCGCCGCGAAGGCCTGCAGGTCGGGCCAGCCCCCGGCCGGGCGCGCGGCCAGCACGCGCCGGGCCGCCGCCGTGTCCAGCCGGTTGTCGCCCAGCATCGCCAGCAGCACCGCGTCGCCGTCTTGCAGCGTATTGACGTTGATCGGCGACAGCGCGGCCTCGGGCTGGGCGCAGACGTGCGGGCGCAGCCGCGCATAGGCGGCGGCATCGTGGGCGGCGATGGCGCGCAGTTCGCTGGCCTCGGCCAGCAGGGCGCCCGACGTGCGGGCGCCCGGGCTGCGTGCGGCATAGGCCGGATCCTCGGCGCCGGCGGGGCCCGGGTGCGGGTCCTGGTCGATCCAGTCGACCAGCGCGTCGGCCATCGCGTTGGCCCTGGCGGTGTCGAATTCCAGCGCCTCCAGCAGGGCCAGGTATTGCTGCACGCCGGCCTCGCGCCGGCGCCACTGGCCCGGCGCGCCCTCGACCACGCTGTTGAGGTTGAAGCAGGCGCTGGCGTCGTCGAGCCGCACCTGCATCACGCCGCCGTCGATCGGGAACAGGAAGGGACGCCCGTTCCAGCCGCCAGCGAGGGTGGTCCGGCCGTCGCGGTCGAGCTGGTGGATGCGGGCGCGGGCGAGCTGCTCGCTGCCCAGCGCGTACCACTGCGCCTGCGCCAGCGCCTGCGCGTTGCCGGTGCGGCGCAGCGCGAAGCGGATGTCGTCCATGACCGCGACCAGCAGCACGGTCATCACCGCCACCAGCAGGAGCACGGTCAGCAGGGCCGCGCCGGACTGGGCCGCGCGACGCGGTGCGCGGCGGCGCGCAAGGCCTGGACGGTTGGATGGCCGCGGAACCGGGGTGCGAATCATGGCGCCATCCCCGGCAGCAGGAAGCGCTGGCGGACCCGGCCGACCGACTCGAGTTCGAGCTCCAGTTCCACCGCTTCGGGCAGCGTGGTCGCGCCGCCGCGCCAGCCGTCGTTCCAGGCCCGGTCGGTGAAGTACGCCACGCGCGCGGCGGTGATGCCGTCCAGCAGGACGCGCGCAGCCGGCGCGGTGGCACTGTCGAGCGATGCGCGCGCGCTCCGCTCCAGGCGGCCATCGGCGATGCGGTATTCGACGTATTCCAGCGAGGCGCGCGCCGCGCCGTCCGGGTTCTCGTGGCCGCGGCGTACGAAGGCGAACAGCGGTCCGGCCTCGCCGGGCCGTCCGCCGATGAAGGCATGGCGCCCGGCGCTGCCGTCCGCGCGGCGCACCAGGCGCACGGCGGCCTGCGAGAGGTCGGTGCGCAGGAGCGCGCGCGCGCGCTGCAGCTCGCCCAGCCGGTCCATGCGCTCGCGCAGCACGCCCTGGCTGTCGGCGGCGTAGGCCATCACGGCGACGCCGGCCGCGGCGATCAGGCCGAAGATCGCCAACGACGCCATGACCTCGAGCAGGGTGAAGCCGCCGGCCTGCCTCATTGCGGCATGCTCCGGAACAGCGACACCTCGGCCGCCACTCGTGACTCGCCGGGCGGCGACACGCGGATGTCGACGCGCAGCAGGTCCGGGTCGGCGGTCGCGGCGGTGGTGCGGGTCCAGCGCCAGTCGCGGCCGCCGGCGTCCTCGTGGCCTTCGGCATCCGGACCCAGTTCGCGCAGGTGGACCACGGCGGCTTCGACCGCGACGCTGTCGGCGACGATGGCGGCCAGCACGCGCTCCTCGATCGCCACCGCCGTGCGCGTGCTTTCGCCGGCCAGGTTGAGCAGGCCGAGCACGGCCAGCGCGAACACCACCAGGGCGACGAGCATCTCGATCAGGGAGAAGCCGGCGCCGTGGCGGCCGCCGCGCTCGGCGCACGAACGCCCGCCGGCGTCAGCGATGCTGGCCATCGACCTTCACCGCGCCGCCGCCGTCGACCGAGACCCGCACGCGCTCGCCGTCGCGCAGCAGCACCAGGGCGGCTGGCGTGGCCGCGCCGGTGGGATCGAAGCGGATCGCCAGCGGCGCATCGCGCCGGGCCAGCTGCGGCCGGGTGCCCGGCGTCCAGTCCACGGCGGCGAAGGCGCGGCCGTCGATGGGCTGCCAGCCCTCGAAGCGGCGGCGCGAGAAGCCGTAGCCGCGCGCGGTCACCGCCACCTCCACCGCGCGCATGCCGAGGATGGCTTCGTCGCGTGCGTGGCCCAGGCGGGCGGCGAACCTGTCGGCGTCCTTCCGCAGCATGTCGTCACCGGTGGGCAGGGTCAGCGCCACGGCCGCGCCGGCCAGGCCGATGACGACCAGGGTCACCATCAGCTCGACCAGGGTGAAGCCACGCGCGCGCCGCATGCTCCGGCCTCAGCGCCAGTTGCCGATGTCGGCGCCGTCGCCGTCGCCGCCCTCGGCCACGTCGGCGCCGAAGGAGTAGACATCGAAGCCGCCGCTGCGGCCGGGCTGGCGGTACTGGTAGGCCTGGCCCCACGGATCCTCCGGCAGGCGGCGGATGTAGCCGCCCTTGCGGTAGCGCTCCGGCCGCGCGAGGCCCGATGGCGCCGTCAGCAGTGCGTCCAGCCCCTGCGCGGTGGTCGGGTAGGCCATGTTGTCGAGCCGGTAGGTCTCCAGCGCCTGCTCGAGCACCGAGATGTCGGCGCGCGCCTTTTCGGCCATCGCGCGGTCCTGGCTGGGCATGACGTTGATCATCACCACCGTCGACAGCAGGCCGATGATCACGATCGCGACCATCAGTTCGACCAGGGTGAAGCCGGCACCGCGATGACGGCCCGCGCGCGTGGCGTGGTGGCGACGCAGGCGGGATGCAGGAAGGAAGGGGTGGGTGCGGTGGTGCATGTCGGCCTCCGGTCAGCCGGCCACGAGGGCGTTGAACTGCAGGATCGGCAGCAGGATGGCCAGCACGATCACCGCCACCATCGCGCCCAGCACGATGATGATCAGGGGTTCGAGCAGGCTCATCGCCGCCGTGGTGAAGGTGTTGAACTCGCGTTCGAGGTAGTCGGCGGCGCGGTCGAGCATCGGCGCCAGGCGCCCGCTGTCCTCGCCGCTGGTGGCCATGTACAGCAGCGTCGGCGGGAACACCGCGGCGCGCTTCATCGCGCCCGACAGGCTGCCGCCCTCGCGGATGACCTCGACCATCGACTCGGTGGCCTCGCGCAGCACGCTGTTGCCGACGGTGCGCGCGGTGATCGCCAGGCCCTCGATCAGCGGCAGGCCGCTGTCCGACATGGTGGCCAGCGTGCGTGCCATGCGCGCGGCGTGGACGTCGCGCAGCAGGCGGCCAATCAGCGGCAGGTGCAGCAGCGCGCCGTCGAAGCGGCGGCGCAGCGCGGGTCGGCGCAGCAGCCGCGTCGTGGCGAACGCGGCTGCCGCCAGCAGCACCAGCAGCGGCAGCCACCCGGCCACCAGCAGTTCGGACACGCCGATGACCAGGCGCGTGAGGAGCGGCAGCTCGCGGCCCATCGACTCGAACTGCTCGACGACTTTCGGCACCACGAAGACCATCAGTGCGATCACCACCAGCACCGCGGTCACCGCCAGCGCGGCCGGGTAGACCAGGGCCGAGACCAGCTTGCCGCGCACCTGCTGGTCGCGCTCGTGCAGGTCCGCCAGGCGCTCGAGGATCTGCGGCAGCGCGCCGGTGCCTTCGCCCGCCGCGACCATGGCGCGGTACAGCGGCGGGAACGCGCGCGGCTCGCGGCCCATCGCATCGGACAGCCGGAAGCCCTCGACCACGCGCGCATGCGTGGCCATGACCACGCGGCGCACCGGCGCGCGCTCGGACTGGCTGCCGATGGTGCGCAGCGCTTCCTCCAGCGGCGCCACGGCCACCAGGGTGGCGAGCTGGCGGGTGAGCAGGGTGAGGTCCTTGGCGCGGAACCGGCCGCCGCCGCGCGACGCCTGCTCCGCCCGCACGGTGGCGGCCTCGATGCGCACCGGCAGCAGGCGGCGGTCTTCCAGCAGGCGCCGCGCTTCGGCGGCATTGCCGGCGTCGACCACGCCCTCGCGGCTGCTGCCCTGGACGTCGAGCGCGGAATACTCAAACGCCGCCATGGTCCTGCAACTCCTGGCGGGTGACGCGCATGGCTTCCTCGAGCGTGGTCTCGCCACGCAGCACGGCGGCACGGGCCGCGTCGCCCAGGCGCTGGCCGCCGGCAAAGGCCGCGGCGGCAAGGGCATCCTCGTCGGCGTTGCCACCGATCAGCTGGCGCAGGCGCTCGTCGATCTCCAGCGCTTCGTGGATGCCCAGGCGGCCGGCGTAGCCGGTGTGGCTGCACAGGGCGCAGCCGGTTGCGCGGTAGAGCGTGGCGTCGATGTTTGTGTCGGCATCGACATCGGCGTTGACGTTGGCGTCGGCCACGGACCCAACGCGATGGGCGTCGCGGCCGGCAACCAGAAGTCGCAGCGCGCTGGTGCGGCCCTCGCCGGTGACGGGTTCGCGGCATGCCGTGCACAGCCGCCGCAGCAAGCGCTGGGCCAGCACCAGGCGCAGGCTCGAGGCCAGCAGGAAGGGTTCGATGCCCATGTCGCGCAATCGCGTGACCGCGCCCGGCGCGTCGTTGGTGTGCACGGTCGACAGCACCAGGTGGCCGGTGAGGCTCGCCTGCACCGCGATCTGTGCGGTCTCGGGATCGCGCACCTCGCCGACCATCACCACGTCCGGATCCTGGCGCAGGATGGCGCGCAGCCCGGTGGCGAAGCTCATGCCCACGCGCGCGTTGACCTGGGTCTGTCCGACGCCGTCGATGGCGTACTCGACCGGGTCCTCGACGGTCAGGATGTTGCGGCGGCCGTCGTTGAGCGAGGCCAGCGCGGAATACAGCGTGGTGGTCTTGCCGGCGCCGGTGGGGCCGGTCACCAGCACGATGCCGTTGGGCTGTCGAAGCGCGCGCCGGAGCGCTTCGAGCACGTGCGCCTGCATGCCCAGGCCCTCCAGCGTCAGCGTGCCCTGGTCCTTGTCGAGGATGCGCATCACCACACGCTCGCCGCCGCGCGCGGGCAGGGTGGACACGCGCACGTCCAGCGCCTTGCTGCCCATCGTCAGGCCGATGCGGCCGTCCTGCGGCAGGCGCTTCTCGGCGATGTCCAGGCGCGCCATCACCTTCACGCGCGACACCAGCAGCGGGGCGATGCGGCCGGGCAGGCGCAGCGCCTCGCGCATCACGCCGTCCACGCGCATGCGCACGACCAGGCCGGATTCGAAGGGTTCGATGTGGACGTCGGAGGCGCCGATGCGCGCGGCTTCGGCGATCAGGCCGTTGATCAGGCGGATCACCGGCGCGTCGTCCTGCGCGTCGAGCAGGTCGGCGGTGGCGGGGATGTCGCCGGCCAGCGCGTCGAGGTCGCCGGGGAGATCCAGTTCGCCGCCGGCGCCGGCCATGGCGGCGTCGGCATAGAGCTCGGACAGGCGGCAGTCGAAGACGCTGCGTGGCAGCACTTCGACGTCGAGCTCCACGCCCAGGCTGCGCCGCACTTCCAGCAGGACCACGGGATCGGCGTCCTCGCGCAGCCCCACGCGCGCGCGCGCGCCCAGCGCCAGCAGCACCACGCCCTGGTGCTTGGCGAAGGCGTAGGCGAGTGCGGGAAGAGGTTCGCTCATTCGGGATCGGCGGCGGGAGACGGCGACACCGGCGCGGCGACAGGCGCGGAGAGGGGCGCAGGTGCGGGCGCGGGCATCGCAGGGCCCGGCATCGACGGTGGCGTCGTTCGCAGGTAATCCCGCACCAGCTCGTCCAGCGCGGTCTCGCGCTCGCCCATCACCGGCAGCTGGCCGCGCATGTAGCCGTAGCGCCCGGCGCTCATCGCCTGCGCGTCGGCGGTGCTGCGCACGATGGTCGGGCGGATGAACACCATGAGGTTGGTCTTGTCGCGCGAACGCGAGCGGTGGCGGAACAGGTGGCCGACGATCGGGATGTCGCCCAGCAGCGGGACCTTCGACAGCGTGTTGCGGTCGCTCTGGTCGAGCAGCCCGCCCAGCGCGACGATCTCGCCGTCGTCGACCAGCACCCGCGTCTCGACCTCGCGCTTGTTGAGCACCAGCTCCGAGAAGTCGTCGCTGACCGGGCCGGCGATCGACGACACTTCCTGGCGCAGGGTCAGGGTGATGCCGCCGCCGGCGTTGATCTGCGGCGTGACCTCGAGCTGGATGCCCACGTCCTGGCGCTCGATGGTGCGGAAGGGGTTGGAGTTGTTGTCGCCCAGCACCTCGCCGCTGGTGGTCGGCACTTCCTGGCCGACGAGGATCCGCGCCTCCTCGTTGTCGAGGGTCAGGATCGAGGGCGTGGACAGCAGGTTGGACCCGGTGTCGCTGTTCACCGCGTCGATGATCAGGCCGAAGGTCGCGTTGTCGTTGCTGCCGGCGATGCCGCCGAGCGCACCGTTGATGCCCAGCAGCGACTGCACCGCCGCGCGGCGGGCGAGGTCGAGCACGCCGTCGTCGTCGCCGTTGCCTGCCCGGCGCTGCTGTTCGGCATACCAGCCGCCAGCCAGCGGCATGATCCCGGTGCCGGCGCCGGGGTGCTGGGTGGCGAGGAAGGGCACGTTGCTGCCTTCCTTGCCCGCCACCAGCAACTGGGCACCGAGTCGGCGCGCGGCGTTGTCGGAGATCTCGACCACGATCGCCTCCACCAGCACCTGTTCGCGGCGGGTGTCGAGCTGGGTGATGACATCGACCAGCAGCCGCTGGGTCTCGGGGTCGGCGTTGATGATCAGCGCGTTGGAGCCGGGATAGCGCACGATCGTCGGGCGCTTGCCGGGCATCGCGCTGATCACCTGGGCGCTGGTGGTGTCGCCCGCCGCCGCCGTGCCTGCGGCCGCGGAGCCGGCGGCGCCGTCGCCGTCGGGCGACTGGCCGACCAGCTGCTGCAGCACCGGCAGCAGTTGTTCGGCGCTGGCGTGCTGCAGGCGCACCACGCGCACGCCGCCGGTGCGCTCGGCGCGGCGGTCGAGCTCGAGGATGGTCTGCACCACGCGCTGCACGGCGCTCGGCGCGCCACGCACCACGATCGAATTGCTGCCCTCGACGGCCTGGATCGACAGCTGGCCGCCGCGGCCTTCGCCGCCGCCAAACAGCTGGGTGACGGTGGCCGCGACTTCGCGCGCCGAGCTGTTGCGCAGCGTCACGGTGTCGATGCCGGCGGTGTCGCTGTCGATCTGCGCGACCAGGCCGCGGATGCGTCGGATGTTGTCGGCGTAGTCGGCGATCAGCAGCGCGTTGCCCTGGGGCGTCGGCGCCACCACGCCGCCGCGGCCGATCAGCGGCTTGAGGGTCTCGGCGGCGATGCGCGCGTCGACGGTCGACAGCGGCAGCACCTGGGTGGTGAAGGCGGATGCGCCGTAGCCGCCGCCGGGAGACTGCAGCGCTTGGGCGTCGGGCACCACCCGGTACGCGCCGGGGCCGGCGCTCAGCGCGACCAGGCCATTGGCCCGCAGCACCGCGAGCAGCACCCCGAGCAGCTCCGACTCGTCCATGGCGACGTCGCGGGTGATGCTGACGCTGCCCTGCACGGCGGGATCGATGATGAAGGTGGTGCCGGTGGCGCGCGCCACGTCCTGGATGAAGGCGCGGATGTCGGCGTCCTGCGCGGTCACGCCAGCGCCCGACTGGGCGTAGGCCTGGGGGGCGGGATGCGCCGCCAGCGCGAGGACGAGGGCGGCGGCGAGGAATCGCGGGTTCACGGTGTCGGTGCCTGCAGGGTCGCGCTGCGGATCTGGCCGTCGCGGCGGTAGGTGAAGGTGATGGTGGAGGCGCGGCCCAGGGTCTCGGCCAGGGCCGCGTGGCGCTCGGCATCCAGCGCCTCGTTGTTGACCGACAGCAGCACGTCGCCGGCCTGCAGTCCGGCCTGGCGCAGGACGGCGTCGTTGCCGCGCGGAACCACGGTGTAGCCGGCGACGCGGCCGTCGGTCTCCTCCGGACGCAGCCCCATGGCACCCAGCAGTGCCGCCGGATCGACTTCGGGCACGGGCGCGACGGCGGCCGGTGCGGCCGACCGCAGCGCGGCGCTCGCTCCGGCGGTCGCCGGCGTGACCGGCGCCGGCACGCGCACCGGCGTTCCCTCCGGCAGCACGAAGTGCAGCGCATGCCGGCTGCCGCCGTCGTCGAGCAGCACGTGGTCGGCCTGCACCCCGGCCAGCACCACGCCCGGGGCGACTTCCTCGCCGACGGCATGGCTGCGCTGCGGACCGTCACGCAGCGCGAGGATGGCGCTGCCACCGGTCGCCGCGGGGCGGACCGCGAACAGGCGCAGGCCCGAGGTGTCGGCGGGCGTCGTGGCATCGCGCCGGGGATGGAAGGCGTCGATCGACAGGCGCGCGGGTTCGGCGTGCTGTCGGGGGATCAAGTCCGCCGCGGCGGACGTCGGGGGTGCAGGCGGCAGCAGCAGCCACGCCAGGCGCGCGGCCTGGCATGCCAGCAGGACCACGATGACGACTTCGATCGCGCGCACCAGCCTGTCCCGGCCGCCAAGCCTGGCCAGCACGACGTGGGGATCTCGAAGGGCGGAAAGCGTGGGCATGTCCGGTCGTCCTGGCGCGAGGGCCGCGCCGCTGCGACAGCATGCGAACGTTTCGTGACAGGCTGGTTTCAGGTGACACATTGCGGTCGCATGGGCGGCGGCCGCTCCGAGGTGGGGCGCGCGGCCCGCCGCCCGCCATCCGCTCAGAACCCGGTCGAGATGCTGAACGAGTACGAGACGCCCGGGTCGTAGCGCAGCACGTGGATCTTCTGGCCGCCGCCACCCTCGATGTACTCGTCGACCTCGTTGTCGAGGATGTTGCGGGCCGCGAAGCCCAGGGTCACCGGGGTCTCGCCGAAGCGCATGGTCCTGCGCAGCACGAAGTCCAGGGTCAGGCCCGGCTCTTCCATCAGGTCCTGGCGCAGGTTGTTGCCGCGCGCCGAGATGCGCTCGCTGACGTAGTTGGCGATCAGCGTGGCCTGAAGGTCCTTGGCCGTGTTCTCGATGCCGAGCTGGAGGTTGGCGATGTGCTCCGACTGGCCCTGCAGCGCGCTGCCGTCGAGGATCAGGCTGCGCGCCGGCTGGGTGATGCCGGTGCCGCTGTCGAGCGCCACGGTGTCGCCTTCGGCGGCGCTCACTTCGGACTGCGTCCAGGTGTAGTTGGTGGCGAGATACAGGCGGTTGCCGTCCCACCACTCCGCCGCGAACGCCGGGTCGAAGTACTTCCTGAACTCCAGCTCCGCGCCGTAGACCGTGGCCTCGGGCGCGTTGACGAAGGTCTGCCACAGGGCGTCGCCGCCACCGGTGAACATGATCGCCTCGATCGGCTTGTCGATCTGCTTGTGGAACAGGCCGGCGGTGAAGTACTCGCCCGAGCCGAAGAACCATTCGTAGCGGGCGTCGAGGTTGGTCAGCTCGCTGTCGACCAGCCAGGGGTTGCCGTACAGCTGGCGGTCCTTGTCCGGGTCGGTGTACAGCTGCGGCGACAGCTCGCGGAACTGCGGCCGGGCGATGGTCTGCGAGGCTCCGAAGCGGAGCTGGCGGTTGTCGGCGATGTTCCAGGTCAGGGTCAGCGCCGGCAGCACGTAGTCGTTCTCCAGTGGTGCGATTGCGCCGGCGCGGGCGCCGGTGTAGATGTCGTAGGGATGCACCGCCTGGGTGGCGTCCTCGTGGCGGATGCCGAAGGTGCCACGCAGGTTGGGGGTGATCTCGCCCTCCAGCTGCACATAGGTGCCCAGCACCTTGAGGGTCGCGTCGTAGGCGGCCTGGCCGCCCAGGCCCGTGGTCTCCTCGAGTCGCAGCCAGCCCTGGCTCAGGTTGTAGTCGGAGAACAGGTAGTCGGGGCGCTGGTACGGGAAGTGGACGGGCAGCTGGGCGCCGTTGCCGGGGCCGTCGCCGGCGAAGAAGCGGAACTCTCGCGACCAGGCGTTGCGGTCGTTGTCCATGTACGAGGCGCCGGCGGCAAGCGTAAGCTCGCGCTCGACCGGCAGGCGCCAGGTCAGGTCGACGCCGCCGCTGGCGACCTGGTCCTCCACCGCGCTGAAACGGGTGAAGTTCTCTTGGTTGCGCACCGAGTAGGCCCAGTAGCCGTCACCCTCGTCGCGGAAGCCGATCTGCTTCTCGTAGGGCACGTCGCGGGTCGCCCGCGCCCAGGCGCCGCGCCATTCCAGCTTGACGTCGCCGTACTCGCCGAACGCGTGGCTGCCGCTGAGCTGGTGGTTGATCATCTCGCGCTCGAACCAGCGCGTGTCGTCCTCGCGGTAGCCGTAGCCCGAGACGTAGTCCATGCCGGCGCGGCTGCGTGCTTCCTTGATCGTGTCGTGCACGTACAGCGTGGTCAGGTCGACCCGGTGGTTGCCCCGCGCGTAGCCGACGCCGAACAGGCCGTTGACGCGCGCGTTGTTGCGGGTGCTCAGGAACTCGTAGTCCTTGGCATAGGAGAGCGTCTCGGCGTTGTCGCCGAGGAACACGCCCTGCTCCTGGTCGCCGAAGATGGTGCGCCATTCGTTGTCGAAACCGGCCACGGCGATGAGGCCGAGACGCGCGTCGTCGCCCATGTCGCCGGACCAGCCGGCGCTGAAGCCGAAGTTGGCGTCGGGATCGATGCTGTCGTTTTCCTGCAGCAGGTTCAGGCTGGCGTTCTCGAAGCTGCGGCCGATGCGCGCCAGGTCCTCGTTGCCGAAGTTGGTGCGGTCGATGCGCTTGCCGGTGGCGATCGCATCCTGCAGGGCGCGCGGCGTCTTGCGCGTGCCGTCGTCGTAGCCCCAGTAGTCGTCGCCGCCGCCGCCGTAGTAGGTGAGACCCTTCTCGCCAGTGGTCACGCTGTTGCCGCCGCCGCCCACGCTGACCTTCAAGAAGGGCTCGTCGGGGATGTTGAGCGTCCTGAGGTCGACCACGCCGCCACCGAACTCGCCGGGATAGCGCGCCGAGTAGGTCTTCTGCACCGTCATCGACTGCAGGGCCTCGGCCGGGAACAGGTCCAGCGGCACCACGCGCTGCATCGGCTCCGGGCTGGGCAGGGGCGATCCGTTGAGCAGCGCCGAAGAATAGCGCTCGCCCAGGCCGCGCACGTAGACGAACCTGTCGCCGACGATGCTCACGCCCGACACGCGCTGCAGGGCATCCGCGGCGTCGGAGTCGCCGGTGCGGACGAAATCCTCGCGGGTGACGAACGAGGCGACCTCGGCGGTCTGCAGCATCGGCTCGGGGATGTACTCGCCACGCACCTCGACGGCGTCGAGTTGCACGGCCTGTCCGGCGCCGACCTGTCCTGGCGCCGACTGCCCGGACGTCGTCGCATCGCTCGCCTGCGCGGCGGCGCTGGCCGCCGACTGCGCGATCGTCGCGTGCACGATCGTGGCCTGGGACGGCACCGTGGCCTGGCCGCCGGGGGCTTCGGGCTGCTGGGCCCATGAGACCTGGCAGGCAAGGAGGGTGGTGATCGCGACGGACAGGCCGCTGCGTGACGGAGTGCGCTTCATAGTGGGACCTTGGGCTGTGCGGGATCGGGGCCGGCGTATACGGGAGGGGCGGCCACGAAGGCCGCCCCTTGCTGGAACATCCGGCCCGGTCAGCAGGGCTTGTCTGCGGTCAGGCCGCAGGTCCAGCCCTGCCACCAGGTGTCGTTCGCGTCCCTGACGCCGCCGATGTAGTCGACCTGCTGCAGGAAGGGGTGCTTGCCCGGCAGGTTGGCGGCCGCCGGCACGGCGCTTTCGTTGGCGCCGTTGACGAACACGTTGGTCAGGGTCGAGTTGCCGGCCACGGTGTTGACGCCCGCGGTGAAGGAGGCCTCGGCGGCGGCGTTGTTGAAGGTGTTCGGGCAGGCGAAGAACACCGACTCGAGCACCGCGGTGGTGCCGCGCTCCGGAGTCTCGATGCTGAGGCAGGTGAGGCCCTTGCCCGTGCCGCCCGGCTTGCGGGTGACCACCGTGTTGTAGATCTCCGCGCGCGCGCCGAGGTTCACGGTGAAGCCCGAGCCGTTGCCGCTGCTGCCGCCGGCGCGGCCGACGTAGGTGAAGTTGGCGACGTGCGGGTTGGAGTACTGGGCGGCGGTCAGCGGGATGGTGTTGCTGCTGTTGGTGCCCGACCACTCGTTGAGGTTGTCGCCGGTGCTGTCGCGCTGGACCACGATGCCGAACTGCACGGCGCCGTTCCAGGCCGAGTCGATGTCCAGGCTGTCGTCGCTGGCACCGGTGACCACGATGCGGCGGCCGTTGACCGAGCCGCCGAAGATCTCGATGCCGTCGTCGGAGCTGTTGTGCACCTGGACGTACTCGATCGTGGTGCCGCTGCCGACGCCGCCCATGGTCAGGCCCTGCAGCTCGTTGCCGCCCGAGAAGGCGAAGCCCGAGTAGCGGATCTGCATGTACTGCACCGTGCCCGAGTTGTCGGTGGTCGCGTTGCCGCCGTACATGCCCAGGTCGCCGCCTTCGATGCGGGTCTCGCACTGCGCGGTGCCGGGCTGGAAGTCGCCGATGCAGGTGTTCACCGGCGCTCGGCCGGCGAGCACCAGACCACCCCATTGGCCTTCGGTCTCGTCGCCGGCGCGGCCTTCGACGTCAATCTTCGCGGTCATGATGATCGGCTCGGCAGCGGTGCCCAGCGCGTAGATCTTCGAGCCGCGGTTGACGATCAGCGCGTCGGGGCCGGCCGAGGCGTACAGGGTCACGCCCGGCTCGATGTTGAGGATGCCTTCGCGGGCACCGGCGCGCGGCGTCGCGACGTCACCGCCCATGTCCTCGCCGACGTGGACCGCGCCGTTGATGGCGTAGACGGTGCCGGCCGCCTTGCGCACGGTGAGCTCGCCGATGATGCGCTCGGGCAGTTCGCAGGCGCGGGACTCGGCGATGGTGCCGATGTTGCGGAAGCCGTCGGGGCAGGACGCGGCCGGGCCGGTCGGCGGCGGCGTGGTCGGCGGCGGCTCGGTCGGGGGCGGGTTGCTCGGCGGCGGCGCGGTCGGCGGCGGGAATGCGCCTTCGCCCGGCGAGGCGACGCGGTCGGCACCGCCGCCACAGGCGCTCAGCGCGATCGCCGCGCCGAAGGTCATGACAAGGGTCCTGGAACTGTGGCGCATGGACATCGGTAGGTCTCCGGGAGAAATGGACTGCGGACGCAGCGGTGGAACCGCGGCCGGCGCGCGCCCTGCTGGGCAGCGACCGCTGCGTTCCGGATGAATCGCCGATGGAGACTAGGGGCGGTGCGTGACAGCTTTCTTGCACGCGGATGGCAGCTGCTTTCCGGGCGTCACATGCGACAGGCGCAAGACCGCTGGATGTCGCATGACCGGGAGCCTGCACGCGGGTGCGCCCGTGGTTGCCGGGGGAAAGTGGGTGGCGACGAAGTGGTTTTGCGTGTGTCAGGGCACGACTGGGCGGCCGCTTGTCGGCGCATCCGCGCCGTCCGTCATGAGGGCCGTCGTTTGTAATCGTGCTGTAACCCGCCAGGCGGCCACGCGTAGTGTGATCGGGGCATCACCCACCTGGCGCCTTGCGCGGGAGCTCCATCATGCAGCGGACCACCAATTTCCTTCTTCTCGGGCTTGCCTTGCCCTGTGCCGCGTTCGCATCCGGCGCAGACCTGGCGACGCAGCAGGTCTATACCTACGCGGTCGACCTTGGCGTCGACGGCCGCGTCGCCGAGGTCTCCCCGCACGGACCCGTGTCCGGCGCGGTGGGTGATGTCCTGGTCCGCGAGGCGCGCGGCTGGGTGTTCAACCCGGGCGCCTCGGGCGACGCCGCAGGCACGCGCACCTACCTGCGCGTGGTGGTCGACGAATCGGCGGATGGCAGCTGGCGCGTGGTCTCCGCCACCACCGGTCCGGCGCTGGCCGCGATGACGCCGCCGGCGTATCCGGTGCGCGACCAGCTCGCCGGCAACGAGGGCATGGTGGTGCTGCGCCTGGAGGTGGCCGCGGACGGCAGCGTGCGCGACGCGGGCGTGCACGCCGCAACCGGCACGGTCTCAAGGGCGATGGCGCGCGCGGCCGAGGCCGCCTCGCGCGCGTGGCGTTTCTCGCCGGAGCAGGTGGCCGGCAAGGCGGTTCCGTCGACCCTGCTGTGGCCGGTCTGCTACCTCGGCCCGGCCTCGTCGGTCTCGGCCTGCAGCTGGACCGGCCCCGACGCCCTGCGCTTCTCCAGCAAGACGGTATTGCCGCTGGACCCGACCGTCACCGTCACCTGGACCGCCGCGCGCTGAGCACGGCCGCCGGCGCGGCGCTCAGCGGGGTTCCGCGTCGCGCGTCTTGTCGGGGAAGGTGCAGAGGTCGCGGATCACGCAGGCCGGGCACTCCGGCCGGCGCGCCTTGCAGACATAGCGCCCGTGCAGGATCAGCCAGTGGTGCGCGTCGTGCAGCCAGCGCGCCGGCACGCGCCTGAGCAGCCGGTCCTCGACCGCGCGCACGTCCTTGCCGTGGGCCAGGCCGGTGCGGTTGGAGACGCGGAAGATGTGCGTGTCCACGGCCATGGTCGGCTGGCCGAATGCGGTGTTGAGCACGACGTTGGCGGTCTTGCGGCCGACGCCCGGCAGGGCCTCGAGCGCCTCGCGCGTGCGCGGCACCTCGCCGCCGTGGCGCTCGAGCAGCAGCCGGGCCATCGCCACCACGTTCGCGGCCTTGGCGTTGTACAGGCCGATGGTGCTGATGTAGGGCTTGAGGCCGTCCTCGCCGAGCGCGGCGATCGCCGCCGGCGTGTTGGCCACCGGGAACAGCCGGCGCGTCGCCTTGTTGACCCCCACGTCGGTGGACTGCGCCGACAGCGTCACCGCGACCAGCAGCTCGTAGGGCGTGCTGTATTCCAGCTCGGTCCTGGGGTTCGGGTTGAGCTCGGACAGCCGCACGAAGGTATCTTCGACGTGGGCCTTGGGCATCACCCGGCCGCGCCGCTCGCGCAGCAGGCTCATGCCTGGCCGCCCGCGACGCGCGCGCGGGCGCGGGCCAGCGCCGCCGCGGCGGCGGGGGGCAGGGAGGGTGCAGCGGGGCTCGCGACGCTTGCGCCATCCGGCGCCGCCACACCCGCGCCATCCGGCGCCGCCACATCCGCCGCCGGCGCCACCTGCCTGGTCTCGCGTGCGCGGGCCCGGGCCTGCGCGATGCGCTCCAGGCGCTCTGCGCGCGCGCGATGACGCTCGCGTGCCGCCCACGCCGCGAGCAGGCGCTCGCGGGCGTCGGCCAGCGCCCGGTTCTCGTCTGCTGTCAGCCCGGGCAGCGGCGCGAAGGCCGGCAGGCGCGCGGCGATCGCGGCGTCGACGTCGTCGGCGCGCAGAAGCGCCAGGATCCGCCGGGCCCGTGTCGCGTCCACGGCGGCCTCAGCGGTTGTTGAACGCCGGCTTGCGACGCTCGAGGAAGGCGCCCATGCCTTCGCGCGCATCCTCGGTCGAGAACGCCAGGCCGAACTGCGCGCTTTCGTATTCCAGGCCGTCATCGATCGCGCACTCGCCGCCGACATGGATCGCGTCGAGGATGCCGCGCATCGCCAGCGGCGCGTTGCCGGCGAGCTGCGTCGCCAGCGCCATGGTTTCGGTCTCCAGCTCCGCGGCCGGCACGACGCGGTTGACGAGGCCCAGCGCCCGCGCACGGTCGGCATCGACCGGCGCGCCGGTAAGCGTCATCTCCAGCGCGGCGGCGCGGCCGGCCAGGCGCAGCAGGCGCTGGCTGCCGCCGAAGCCCGGCAGCAGGCCCAGGGTCACCTCGGGCAGGCCGAGCTTCGCGGTGTCGGCGGCGATGCGCAGGTGGCAGCACATCGCCAGTTCCAGTCCGCCGCCCAGGGCGAAGCCGTTGACCATCGCCACCACCGGCTTGGGCATGCGCTCCATGCGCCGCATGAGGCGCTGGCCGACCAGCGAGAAGTCGCGCGCCTTCACTGCGCTGAGTCCCGACATCTCGGCGATGTCGGCGCCGGCCACGAAGGCACGGCTGCCGCTGCCGGTCAGCACCACGGCGCGCACCGCGTCGTCCGCGGCGGCTGCATCGAAGGCCACCTGCAGTGCCTCCAGGGTCGCCCGGTTCAGCGCATTCAGCTTGTCGGGGCGGTTGACGGTGAGGACGCGGACGGCGCCGTGGTCGGCGGCCAGGATCAGGTCGGACATGGGATCACTCGTGGTCGGGCGCGGCGCCGGGAACTCCGGGCGCCGCGCGGGGTCGGAGGCAGCGGTGTCAGTGGCGGTTAAGCACGGTCGCCAGTATCCTACCGTGTCCAGGCGGGGCGCCAAGCGCGCTCCTCCGAACTACCGGACACACCCAATCTGCAATCCCGGAGAGTCCCACGAATGAAGTTGCGCCTGCTTGCCGCCGCCCTTGCGGCCACCACCCTGGTTGCCGGCACGGCCGCCGCCCAGGACACCTCCTCCGAGAAGGGGAAGCTCAGCTACGCGATCGGTTACAACACCGGCGCCGAGCTTGCCGAGCTGACCGCGCGCGGTGAAGCCGTCGACGTCAACACCGTCATCAAGGCGCTGCAGGACGCGTACGGCAAGAAGGAGCCCACCGTTCCCGTCGACCAGCTGCGCACCGCGGTCGAGAACATGCAGAAGCGCCAGCAGGCCAAGATGGAGGCCGAGTTCCGCCAGCTCGCCGCCGCCAACAAGACCGCCAGCGACACCTTCCTCGCCCAGAACAAGGCCAAGGCGGGCGTGCAGAGCCTGCCGGGTGGCGTGCAGTACCGCGTCATCGAAACCGGCAACGGCGCCAAGCCGACCCAGGCCAGCGACGTGCAGCTGACCTACAAGGGTTCGCTGCCCGACGGCACCGTCCTGGTCGACACCAACCAGGTGCCGCAGGGCCAGACGCCCGGCCCGGTCGCGCTGAAGGTCAGCCAGGTGCCGCTCGAGGGCCTGCGCGAGGCGCTGCTGCAGATGCCGGCCGGCTCGCGCTGGGAAGTGGTCATGCCGGGCGAGAAGGCCTACGGCTCGGACATCCGCGCCGGCCGCATGGCCAACCAGGCCGTCGTGTTCGACGTCAAGCTGGTCAGCGTCAAGTGACCGCGGGGCGCCGCTGGCGCCCCTGCAGCGGTACGCGGCCCCGCGTCGCGCACCCCAACGCTCCAAGGACGCGCCGGCCCCGTGCCGGCGCGTTCGCGTCTGGACCCCTGGAACGCCGGGAGGCGGGATGAACACCCGAGTCCGCGCCGTGCAGAGTCCCTGCATCGGCGTCTGCACCCTCGACGACGAGGGCCTGTGCGACGGCTGCCTGCGCAGCGGCGACGAGATCGCGGCCTGGCTGTCGATGGACGACGCGCAGCGCGATCACATGATGGACACCGTGCTGCCGGCGCGCGAGGAGCGGCGCGGCCGGTGATGGCGCCGATGCCCGCCGATGCCGCGCTGCAGGCCGCGCTCGAGCCGCCCAACGCCGTGCCGGTGGGCCCGGCCTGGAACCTCGACGAACTGCGCGACCTGCTGCCCGCGCGCGCGGCGCTGGCCGACGCGGCGGTGCTGGTGCCGCTGCTCGGCGAGCGCGAGACGCGCGTCATCCTCACCCGCCGCCAAGATGGCCTGCGCCACCACGGCGGCCAGGTGAGCTTCCCCGGCGGACGGGTGGATCCCGGCGATGCCGGGCCGGTGGCCGCCGCGCTGCGCGAGGCCGAGGAGGAGATCGGCCTGCCGCGGCACGCGGCGCAGGTGCTCGGCTACCTCGATCCGCTGGCCACGATCTCCGGCTTCCGTGTGCTGCCGGTGGTGGCCCGCCTGCCGGCCGGCTTCGTGCCGCGGCCGCAGCCGGACGAGGTCGCCGAGGTCTTCAGCCTGCCGCTGTCCTGGCTGATGGCGCCGGAGAACCTCGACCGCATCGCGATCACCTTCGGCGGCTGCGAACGCCAGGTCTTCGAATACCAGCGCCACGCGGCGGCACCCGAGCAGCGGGTCTGGGGCGCGACCGCCTCGATCCTGTACAACCTGCGCCAGCGCCTGCTGGCCGCTGGAGGACTGCCATGAACGGATCGACCGGATGGACCACCCTGGTGCAGGCCGAGGTGCTTGCGCCGACCCTGGGCGACCCGCTGCTCGTGGTGCTCGACGCGCGCTTCTCGCTGGCCGATGCGTCGGCCGGCGAGAACGCCTGGAACCAGGCGCACATCCCCGGCGCGCGCTACGTGCACCTGGACCGCGACCTGTCGGGCACCCATGCAGCGGGCGCCGGGCGGCACCCCTGGCCTGGCGCGGCGGAGTTCGGACGCCTGCTCGCGGCCCGCGGGATCACGCCGGCGCACCAGGTGGTGGTCTACGACGCCGGCGACGGGGCCTTCGCCGCCCGTGCCTGGTGCCTGCTGCGGCTGGCCGGCCACGCGCGGGTGGCCGTGCTCGATGGAGGCTTCGAGGCCTGGAGCGCGCGCGGCCTGCCGCTCGAGGCGGAGCCGCCGCGCTTCGCGCCCGCGGCCACGCCGTATCCGGTCGACTTCGACCGCCGGGGCCTGTTCGACGCCGCGCGCGTGCACCGGCACCTGCAGGGCGGCGGCCTGCTGCTCGATGCGCGCGCCGGCGAGCGCTTCCGCGGCGAGGTCGAACCGATCGACAGGCGCGCCGGCCACGTGCCGGGCGCCACGTCGCGTCCCTACGCCTGCAACCTCGTCGACGGCCGCTTCAAGCCACGCGATGCGCTGGCCGCCGAATTCGCGGGACTGCTCGGAACGCGCGACGCGTCGGGGGTGGTGGTGATGTGCGGCTCCGGCGTCACCGCCTGCCACCACCTGCTGGCGATGGCGCATGCCGGGCTCGACGGCGCCGGCCTGTACACCGGCTCCTGGAGCGGCTGGATCGAGGATCCCGCGCGCCCCGTCTCCACCGGCGCGGCCTGAGCCGCGCTACTTGCCCAGGCGCGCCACCAGCGCGCGCAGCCCGGCCTGGGTGTCAGGGTCGTTCCAGGCATCCACGAAGGTCTCGATGTCGATGTTCTCGGGGGCCAGCGCGGCCAGCAGGTCGGCGCGCGCGATCGCGCGCGTGCGCAGCACCGGCTGGCGGGGCAGGGCGAGCAGGGCCTCCAGCCAGGCCACGGCGCGTGCCACCACCCCGGCCGGTGC
The DNA here is from genome assembly GCF_016457215.1 of Luteimonas sp. MC1895. Classification (NCBI taxonomy): domain Bacteria; kingdom Pseudomonadati; phylum Pseudomonadota; class Gammaproteobacteria; order Lysobacterales; family Lysobacteraceae; genus Luteimonas; species Luteimonas sp. MC1895. The sequence continues at coordinate 694,158 of NZ_JAEMDY010000001.1, read as the reverse complement.
GGCGAGTTCGTCCACCAGACCGATGTCCAGCGCACGTGCGCTGTCCACGAGTTCGCCGGTCACCAGCAGCAGCTCCGCGCGGTGGGCACCGATCGCGCGGCGCATCAGGTGCTGGATGCCGTCGGGCGCGACCAGGCCCACCCGGGTCTCGTTGAGGCCGATCCGGAACGGCCCTTCGGCCATGACCCGGTAGTCGCAGCACAGCGCCAGCACGCAGCCGCCGGCGGGCGAGTGGCCGGTGATCGCGGCCACCACCGGCACCGGCGAGGCGGCGATCGCGCGCGCGGCGTCGAGGAAGCCGGTCCAGGCCGCGCCGACGGCGTCGCGCGAGCCCAGGCCCATCAGGTGCGGCACGTCGAGACCGGCCGAGAACACCGTGTCGCCGCCCGACAGCACGATGCCCTGCGCGCCGGCCTCGACGGCTCGCTGAAGCGCCACGGTAATGCCTTCGCAGAGCGCGGGGTCGAGCGCGTTCACCGGCGGGCGTGCAAGCCGCAGTTCGACGATGGCGCCGTGACCGATGGTGTCGATGGATGCGCGCATGCAGCGGCCCTGGTTGGAAGTGGTGGCTATCATAGGCCCATGCACACCGCCCTCCGCCTCCTGCCGCACGCGCTGCTGTCGCTGGCGCTGACCCTCGTCGCTGCGCCGCATGTGCGGTCTGCCGAGCCCGCGCCGCCGACGGATGGAGCCGCCTGTACGCCGCGCATCGCCGAAGGATGGCTGCGCGCGCCGCCGATGCCGATGCCGATGATGGCCGGCTTCGCCCGCGTGCAGAACCCGTGCCCCGGGACGGTGGTGGTCACCGGTGCGCGCAGCGCCGCCTTCGCCAACGTGGAGCTGCACGAGACCCGCGTCGTCGACGGTGTCAGCCGCATGCGCGCAGTGCAGCGGATGCCGGTCCCGGCGGGCGATGAAACGGTCCTGCGCCCGGGCGGCCTGCACCTGATGCTGATGCGTCCGGTGGCGCCGCTGGCCGAAGGTGACGTCGCCCGCGTCGAGTTCCTGCTGTCGGACGGCCGCCGCATCGGCGCCGACTTCGTCGTCCGCGCGCCAGGGGCGCGCTGACCCGACCGCCCGCGGCCGGTGGCGTCCGCGGACGCCCGGGCGGTGGCAGGTTGCAGCAATGAAACACCCGCCCGGCGCCAGCGCGCCGGGCGCGATCGCGTTCGCCGGTGCGGCTCCGCTCGGGTCTCCGGCTTCGCGTGGGGGCTCCATGCGCCGCCTGGACGGCCCGCCGCGTTGCAGGCCTGAAACCTTCTCGGCGCGGAATGCGGCCTTCGCGGCGCGCCAGCGCCCGCCGACATCGATCGCAAGCCCGAAAACCCTTGCGGATCAGCTGCTTGCATATCGATGCAGGCGACTGGCACCAAACCTGCGGGAGTGGCTTGGCTCCGACCTGCATGACCTCCCCCATGCAGGCCGGCGCAACAATCCCCCTAGGAGAACGACGATGCGCATCCGCAAGAGCATGTTGGCCATGGCCGTGGTGCTGTGCCTTGGACTGTCCGCCCAGGCATGGGCGCAGGACAACACCCAGAACGAACGCGGCGCCGGCGACAACAACGCCAGTAATACCGAAGACAACAGCAGCGGCGACGGCCGCGACAACGCCGGCATGGCCGACGCCTCGGGCGCGTCCGCCGCGTCCGCGAACAACGGCAGTGCCGCCAGCACGAGCATCGCGAGCTCGTTCAACACCAGTACCGCGGTCGCGACCACCAACCTCAGCGCCACCGTGTCCGGAAACGGCGTGCAGGTGTTCGGCAACATCGCCACCAACAACGGCGGCGCCGACGGCGGAGCCGGCGGCGCGGCTCTCGGCGGCATGGCGCTGGCGGGAGGTGGATCCGCGGGTGACGGTGGCGACAGCGGCGATGCCGACGCGTCCAGCGACCGCGACGGTGACTCGTCGGCGTCCGGCTGGGCCGGAACGCAGGGTTCGTCGTCGGCCGGCTCCTCGGCCAGTGCCGGTGCCGACGGCGACGTCGGTGACGGCGACCTGGGCTGGGCCGACTCCGATGCCACGGCCACCGCGGGCGACGCCACGGCCTCGGCCGACGGCACCACCAGCGGCGGCGACACCACGGCCGACAACTCGGGCAGCAGCGGCGATGCCACGGCCAGCTCCGGAACCGGCGGTGCCGGCGGCGGCGCGGGCGGCGGCAGCGCGACCGGCGGGGAAGCCACCGGTGGAGCGGGCGGCGCAGGCGGCACCAGCTGGGCGCATGGCGGCACCTTCGACATGTCGAACTCGATGGACGGCTCGGCCAACGCCGCGGCCGGCATCATGGTGCTGGCGCAGAACAGCGGTGCGACCTCGCTCATCCAGCAGGGCGTGACCGTGCAGGCCAACCTCAACGTCGGTCCCTGACGGGTCCGGGTCCAGGCGCGCGCCGCGGGTCCACCCCCCGGCGCGCGTGGCCCCGGTGCAGGAGGAAGGGAAAGCCCCGCATCGTGGTTACCGTGAGAGGCGGCCCACCACACCGGCGGGCCCGGGCGGGGCCGGGGCCCGGGCGCCCGCGGGGGGCCCCCCCCGCGGCGCGCTTCGCCCCTGTCCAGGAGGACGGACATGCCCGTCATCGTGATTCCAGTCATCGTCGGCGCGCTGGCGCTGGCGTCGCCGCCGGGCGAGCCGGTCGCGGTCGAGGGCTTCGGCGAGGCGCTGGGCGGCCAGGCGCTCGAGGCCATGCGCGGCGGCGAGTCGTCGAGCGTGGTCGTGGTCGAGGCCAACAACACCGGCACCGTGGACGGCAACAGCGCCGTCGGCACGGTCGGTGGCCCCAACACGGTCACCGGTGGCGCCTTCGGCAACGCGGCCGGCATCAACACCGTGATCCAGAACAGCGGGGCCAACGTGCTGATCCAGAGCGGCACCGCGGTCAACGTGCAGTTCGGCGGGGGCGGTCCGTGAGGCAGCGGCCCGCCGCGGCGGCGTCGACGCTGCTGCTGGCCGCCGGCCTGGCCTGGCAGGTGGCCCTGCCGGCAGCGGCGCAGGCGTCGACCGCCGAGGTGCGCGTGCCCTACGGCGGCAGCTACGCGGTGCCCGTGACCAGCCTCAAGGCCGCGCGCTACCGCACCACCGTGCCGCAGCAGCACGACTTCAGCTGTGGCTCGGCCGCGATCGCGACCCTGCTGACCTTCCAGTACGGGCACCCGGTCGGCGAGGCCGAGGTGTTCCGCGAGATGTATGCCCGCGGCGACCAGGCACGGATCCGCCGCGAGGGGTTCTCGCTGCTCGACATGCGCGCCTATCTCGAGGCGCAGGGATACGCCGCCGACGGATTCGAGGTGCCGCTGGACCGCCTGCTCGAGGAAGGCCTGCCGGCGATCGTGCTGCTCAACGACCGCGGCTACCGCCACTTCGTGGTGGTCAAGGGAATGCGCGCCGGTCGCGTGCTGGTCGGCGATCCCGCGCGCGGGACGCGGCTGCTGCCCAGGCGCCAGTTCGAGCGCCTGTGGGACAACGGCGTGCTGTTCGTGGTCCACAACCGCCGCGAGCTCGCGGCCTTCAATGCCGCGCGCGACTGGCGCCTGGCGCCGATGGCGCCGCTGGCGAGCGCGGTACAGCGCACCGGCCTGCAGGACGTGGTCCTCAGCCGCCGCGGACCGGGGGACATCTGACATGAAGATTCGTGCCGCCAGACGCATTGGATGGCCGCTGCTGGTGACGGCGCTGCTGGCCCTGGCCGCGGTGGGGTGGCCGGCACCCTCGGAGGCCGCGGAGCCCGCCCTGCCGGACGGCTGGGTACCGGTGGCCCCGGAGCGGCTCGCGGCGATGCGCGGCGGCTATGCGCTGCCGTCGGGCCTGGTGGTCGTATTCGGCTTCGAGCGCCAGGCCTGGGTGAACGGCGCGCTGGTGGCGTCGCTCAGGGTCGACATCCCCGACGTCGGGCGCATGAGCCAAGCCCAGGCAGGCGAGCTCGCCCAATTGCAGCAGACGCAGGTGGTGCAGGTGGGACCCGGCAACCTCGACACCCTGGCGGGGGGCGCGGGCCTGGTCATCCAGAACACGCTGGACGCGACCCAGATCCGCGTCCAGACCACGGTCGATGCCGGCACCGGGGCGCTCGGCCTGCTGCAGGCGATGAATTTCAGCGAAGCCCTGGGCCGTGCCGGCCTGGGTCCGGCGGGAACGCCATGACCGCCACGCGTGGCCGCGGCCCGGCACTCGCCCTGCTGGCGGCGGCGCTGGCGATGCCGCTGCCGGCCTGGACCCAGGACGCCGGGGCGCCGGCGGCGGACGAGGCGCGCATCCGCACGCTGGAGGCGCGACTCGACGAACAGGCGCGCCAGATCCGCGAGCTGCGCGAGTACGTGCAGGGCCAGCGCACCGGCTGGGACGAGGGCGCCGGCGGCGGCGTCGACGCCTGGCGGCTGGACGACCTGCGCGCGCGCGGCGCGGCAGGAGCGGCGCTTCCGGCCGGACCGGCGATGGCCGCGGCGGTCGTGGCTGGCCAGTCCGGCGAAGACCATCCGGTGCCCGTGGGGCAGGCGCCGGAGGAGTCCACGCGGCCGCCCGAGGTCGCGCAGATCTTCGACCAGCCGGGCGTGCTCACGCCGCGCGGCACCCTGGTGCTCGAGCCCTCGCTGCAGACCGGCTATTACTCCAATGACCGCGTGGCGCTGATCGGCTACACGGTGATCCCGGCGATCCTGATCGGCCTCATCGACGTGCGCCAGGTCAAGACGACCAGCCTCTCGGTCGGCCTGGCGGCGCGCTATGGCCTCGCCAACCGCTTCGAGCTCGAGCTGAAGGTGCCGTACATGTACCTCCGCGGCGACACCGTCAGCCGCGAGATCTTCACCGGCTCCGCCCAGGACAGCGTCTTCAGCGCCGACGGCAGCGGGCTCGGCGACATCGAGATGACGGCGCGCTACCAGCTGCCCAACAAGGGCGCCGACCGGCCGTTCTACGTGCTCTGGCTGCGCTACAAGACCCGCACCGGCGAAGACCTGTTCGACGTCACCACCGACTGCGTCACCCGCTGCGTGGCCAACGCCACCGGCACCGGCCTGCCGCTGGAGTTGCCCACGGGCAGCGGCTTCGCTTCGGTGCAACCAGGCGTCACCTGGATGTACGCCTCCGACCCGGTGGTGTTCTTCGGCAGCCTGAGCTACCTGCACAACTTCGCGCGCAAGGACGTGTCCCGCACCACGCTGACCGGCGCGCCCGAAGGCTTCCCGCAGACCACGACCGAGTTCCTGGGCGAAGTGGATGCGGGCGACATCATCGGATTCAACGTGGGCGTCGGCCTGGCCCTGAACGAGCGCGCCGCGATCAGCATCGGCTACGACCACAACATCGTGCAGCGCTCGCAGCAGAACGGCAGTGACCTGCCCGGTTCGGTGCGGGTGGTGCTGGGCACGCTGATGCTGGGCACCACCTACCGGATCAGCGAGCGCACCAGCCTCAACATCGCGCTGGGCGCCGGCATGACCCGCGACACCCCCGACGTCACCCTGGTCGCGCGGCTGCCGATCCGCTTCTGACCGCGCCGCGGCGCGATCGTCGCCCCGGCGGCGCGTCGTGCTGTCCGCTTCGCGGAGGCAGGCGCGTTGGCTGGTGGACACGGAGACGGGAGGCCATCCGAAGGGGGCGGGTGCGGCGCAACGGCATGCCTGGACGCACTGGAGTGCGCGGATTCATCCATTGGGTCGTCGCGGGGAGCGGAGTCGTCGAGGCGCTGCCCGCCGGACTGGGCGGGCGGGGCTGGGAGGCGCGGATGGTGTCCTCGGCCGACGCGATCCCCGGCCTGCTGGCCGACGGCGGCAGCTGCAGCGCCGGCCTGCTCGACCTGCGCGGCGGCGCCGAGCCGACCGCGCACGCGCTGGACCGCATCCGCGAGGTGCTGGGTCGCGGCGGCCTGGGCTGGGTCGCCGGGCTGGCGCCGGGCCAGGTGCGGCTGGAGCAGGTCCGCCAGCTGGTGCGCGACCACTGCCACGACTACGTGGTGCTGCCCTGCGACGACGGCCTGCTGGCCACGGTGCTGGGGCACGCCCACGGCATGGCGCGGCTCGAGGACCGCGGCGTGTCGGCGCCGCGTCCGCTGCCGTCGATGGACGGCATGATCGGCGACAGCCCGGTGATGCAGGCCCTGTACCGCCAGCTGCAGCGCGCCGCGCTGACCGATGCGCCGGTCTGCATCGGCGGCGATACCGGCACCGGCAAGGAGCTCGCCGCCGCGGCGATCCACCGGCATTCCCGCCGCCATGGCGCACCGCTGGTGGTGATCAACTGCGGCGCGATCCCCGACAGCCTGGTGCAGTCGGAGCTGTTCGGCTTCGAGCGCGGCGCGTTCACCGGCGCCAACCAGCGCAAGCGCGGACGCTTCGAGCATGCCGACGGCGGCACCCTGTTCCTCGACGAGATCGGCGACCTGCCGCTGGAGTCCCAGGCCTCGCTCCTGCGCTTCCTCGAGCAGGGCACGATCCAGCGCCTGGGCGGCCACGAGGACGTCGCGGTGAACGCGCGCATCATCTGCGCCACCCACGTCGACCTCGCGACCGCGGTCGAGCGCGGCCGCTTCCGCGAGGACCTGTACCACCGCCTGCGCGTCATCGAGCTGCACATGCCGCCGCTGCGCGAGCGCGGCGGCGACATCGCGCTGCTGGCGGCCTGGGCGCTGGACCGGCATACGGGGGAGGCGGGGAGCCGGGTTCGCGGCTTCACCCGCGACGCGCTGCGCGCGCTGCACGACCACGGCTGGCCCGGCAACGTGCGCGAACTGGTGAACCGCGTGCGCCAGGCGGTGGTGATGGCCGAGGGCACGCGGATCACCGCGCGCGACCTGCGCCTGCAGGAGGCGGGCGTGGCGCTGCAGACCCTGGGCGAGGCGCGGCTGGAAGGCGAGCGCGCCGCCATCGAGCGTGCGCTGCTGCGCAACAGCGGCCGCCTGCAGGCGGCCGCGCGCGACCTCGGCATCTCCCGGGTCACCCTCTACCGGCTGATGAACCGGCACGGGCTGCGCGGCGGCGAGGACGCCACCGGAACCGGCTGAGGCGGCTCAGCCCCCGGCGACCCGCCTGACCGCCCCCGGCAGGGCGGTGGGCCGGCCGGTGCGGCGATCGACCCAGACCATCACCACGTGGCCGTCGGCGTGCAGGGTGCCGCCGTCGGCGCCGGTGATGCGGTGGCCGATGGTGACGCTGCTGGTGCCGACCCGGTCGGCGGTCAGTTCGACCACGATCGAGCCCGGATACGGGATCGGCTGCCGGTAGTTCATCTGCACCGCGGCAAGCAGCGGCGCGGTTTCGTCGGTCACCCAGTCCTCGCCCAGCGATTCGAACCAGCGGATCCGGGCCTCCTCCAGGTAGGTCATGAAGTTGGAGTTGTTGACGTGGTTGAAGGCGTCCAGGTCGCGCCAGCGGAGCTCGATCGGCATGCGGTGGAGGAGGGCGCCATGCTCGGCGGGGGCGCGCTGGGCGGGGGCGTGCTTGTCGGGGGCATGCTTGTCGGGTTCGTGGCTCATGAGATGTCCCGGGCCTTGCGGCGGCGCGTGGGGATGCCGGTCTTGCCGCGCGCACGCGGCTTCGCCGGCTCGGCGATGGTGGGCACGGTGGCGCGCGCGGCGTGTTCCTCGAGCAGCTTGGCGAGGAAGCGGCCGGTATGCGACTGCGGCATGGCGGCGACCTCCTCCGGCGTGCCCTGGGCGATGATCTCGCCACCGCGGTGCCCGCCGTCGGGGCCCAGGTCGATGACGTGGTCGGCGGTCTTGATCACGTCCAGGTTGTGTTCGATCACCACCACGGTGTTGCCGTCGTCGCGCAGCTTGTGCAGCACGCCCAGCAGGTGGTCGATGTCGTGGAAGTGCAGGCCGGTGGTCGGCTCGTCGAGGATGTACAGCGTGCGCCCGGTGTCGCGGCGCGAGAGCTCCTTCGACAGCTTGACGCGCTGCGCCTCGCCGCCCGACAGCGTGGTCGCCGACTGCCCCAGGCGGATATAGCCCAGGCCGACGTCGGCCAGCGTCTCCAGCTTGCGCGCGAGCGTCGGCACCGTGTGGAACAGGTCCAGCGCCGCCTCGACGGTCAGCTCGAGCACCTCGTGGATGTTCAGGCCCTTGTAGCGGATCTCGAGCGTTTCGCGGTTGTAGCGCTTGCCGCCGCAGACGTCGCAGGGCACGTAGATGTCGGGCAGGAAGTGCATCTCGACCTTGAGCAGGCCGTCGCCCTGGCAGGCCTCGCAGCGGCCGCCGCGCACGTTGAAGCTGAAGCGCCCCGGGCCGTAGCCGCGCGCGCGCGCCTCGGGCACCTGCGCGAACAGCTCGCGCAGCGGCGTGAACAGCCCGGTGTAGGTCGCCGGATTGGAGCGCGGCGTGCGCCCGATCGGCGACTGGTCGATGTCGACCACCTTGTCGAACAGGTCCAGGCCCTCGACCGTGCGGAACGGCGCCGGCTTGTGCGAGGCGCCGTTGATCTCGTTCGCGGCCAGCGCGTACAGGGTGTCGTTGATCAGGGTCGACTTGCCCGAGCCCGAAACCCCGGTGACCACGGTGAACAGCCCGTGCGGGATCACCAGGTCGACGTCCTTGAGGTTGTTGCCGCTGGCCCCCAGCAGGCGCAGGGCCAGCTTCGGATTCGGCGCGTGGCGCGTGGCGGGAACCTCGATGCGGCGCGTGCCGGACAGGTACTGGCCGGTCAGCGAGCGCGGCGCGGCCAGCACGTCGGCGTAGCTGCCCTGGGCGACCACCTCGCCGCCGTGCACGCCGGCGCCGGGTCCGATGTCGACGATGTGGTCGGCCAAGCGGATCGCGTCCTCGTCGTGCTCGACCACGATCACCGTGTTGCCGAGGTCGCGCAGGCGCGTCAGCGTGCCCAGCAGGCGTTCGTTGTCGCGCTGGTGCAGGCCGATCGAGGGCTCGTCGAGGACGTACATCACGCCGACCAGGCCGGCGCCGATCTGGCTGGCCAGGCGGATGCGCTGGGCCTCTCCGCCCGAGAGCGAATCGGCCTTGCGCTCGAGCGTCAGGTAGTCGAGGCCGACATCGACCAGGAAGCCGAGCCGCTCGCGGATTTCCTTGACGATGCGCTCGGCCACTTCGCCGCGCCAGCCGGGCAGTTCCAGCTGGCGGAAGAACGCCAGCGCCTCGCCGATCGGCAGCACCACGATCGACGGCATCGCGCGTTCGGCGACGAAGACGTTCCGCGCCGAACGGTTCAGGCGCGCGCCTTCGCAGTCGGGGCAGGGTTGTTCGCTGATGTACTTGGCGAGCTCCTCGCGCACGGCGGCCGATTCGGTCTCGCGGTAGCGGCGCTCGAGGTTCGGGACGATGCCTTCGAAGCGGTGGCGACGCTTGCTGCGCACGCCGCCCTCGGTCATGTAGGTGAAGCCGATGGCCTCGTTGCCGCTGCCGAACAGCACCGCCTGGCGCACGTCCTCGGGCAGCTCCTGCCAGCGGGTGTCGACGCTGAAGCCGTAGTGCTTCGCGAGCGAGGCGATGAGCTGGAAGTAGTAATGGTTGCGCCGGTCCCAGCCGCGCACCGCGCCCGCGGCCAGCGACTGCTCGGGATGCACCACCACGCGTCCCGGATCGAAGAACTGGCTCACGCCCAGGCCGTCGCAGGTGGGACAGGCGCCGGCGGGCGCGTTGAACGAGAACAGCCGCGGCTCGAGCTCGGGCAGGGCGTAGTCGCAGACCGGGCAGCTGTAGCGCGACGAGAACAGCAGCGGCTCGACCGCGGCATCCTCGAGCGCCCGCACCTCGGCCATGCCGTCGCCCAGCTTCAGCGCCGTCTCGAAGGACTCCGCCAGACGCTGCTGCATGTCCTCGCGCACGCGGAAGCGGTCGATCACCGCCTCGATGGTGTGCTTCTGGCGCAGCGCGAGCGGCGGCACCGCATCGATCTCGTACACCGCGCCGTCGACGCGCACGCGCACGTAGCCCTGGGCGCGCAGCTGCTCGAACACCTGGGCGTGCTCGCCCTTGCGCTCGCGCACCACGGGCGCCAGCAGCATCCAGCGCCGCTCGGCGTGGGCCGGGTCGGCGGCCAGCGCCATGACCTGGTCGACCATCTGGCTGACGGTCTGCGCCTCGAGCGGGTAGTGGTGGTCGGGACAGCGCGGCTGGCCCACGCGGGCGTACAGCAGGCGCAGGTAGTCGTAGACCTCGGTGATCGTGCCGACCGTGGAGCGCGGGTTGTGCGAGGTCGATTTCTGCTCGATCGCGATCGCCGGCGACAGGCCTTCGATGTGGTCGACGTCGGGCTTGTCCATCACGCTCAGGAACTGGCGCGCATAGGCCGACAGGGATTCGACGTAGCGGCGCTGGCCCTCGGCATAGATGGTGTCGAAGGCCAGCGACGACTTGCCGGAACCGGACAGGCCCGTGACCACGATCAGCTTGTCGCGGGGCAGGTCGAGGCTGATGTCCTTCAGGTTGTGCGTACGGGCTCCGCGGATGCGGATGAGGTCCAGCGCCATGCGGGTGGGGTCCGGGGTCGGGTAAGGGGAGCGGAGGGCGATCGACCAGCCTACCGAGCCCCCTTGATGGGGGCAATCGCGGGGATTTCCAGCTCGGGCGCCGCGCCCGGTGCATCGCCGCGGCGCTTTGACGCATGGCCTGCTGCCGCTCATGTCCCCCGACGCCGGCCCGCCGGGCCGGCATCTCCTCCTTGACTTCCCGTCAGCAGGCCACGCGCCAAAGCGTTGCAGGCCGCGGGCGACCGGAGCAAGAACAAGAGCGGGAGCCGCGCGCTGGCCCCGGCAGCAGGCTTCGCACCCCAGCACCGCCAAGCATCCCGCCGGACAGCGTGCCGGAATCGGCCGACGCGCAATGCCAGGACCTGGGAGAAGCGGCAAAAGAAAGGGGCCCGGCGAACCGGGCCCCTCGTGTTGCGCCTTGCGTCCGGGATCAGCGACGCGCGGTGTAGTTCACCGTGATCTCGGCGGAGCATTCATCGGTGCCGGCGTTGCAGACCTGGTAGGTCGCGCTGCCGGGGCCGACGGCGCCCGCGTTGAAGGTGTGCATGAGTTCGCCGTTGTTGGCGACCGTGGCGGCCACCTCGCCGTTGAACACCACGTCGACCTGCTCACCCTCGCCACCCGACCAGGTCAGGGGAACGCGGACGCGCTGGCCGCGCAGGACGAACACATAGCGGGCCGTGAGGTCGTCCGGAGCCACGCCACCGCCCGGACCGCCGACGTAGCTGGCGGTCAGCGACAGCCCGGACGCCGCGGCATAGCCGTGGACGCGGACATACCACTGGCCGGCCTGCGGGGTCGGGAACGCGCAGTTCTCGTTGTTCCCGGTGTTCCACGAACGGCAGTCGTACAGCGTGTTGGTCGGAACCTCGTTGCGGCGGACGTACAGGTCGGCGTCACCGCCGGCCGCACCCGCAAGCTGCACGTTCAGGTCGGTCGCGCCTTCCGGCACGTCGATGAAGTACAGCAGCTGCTCGCCGGTGCCGACGCTCAGACCACTGACCGTGACGCCATTCTCCAGCTCGCCGGTCGGCGGCGGCGGCGGCGGGGGCGGCGGACCGTCCTCGTCGTAGGTACCGGTAAGCGTCCAGTTGTCGGATGCGCTGTAGGCATCGACGCGGACGTGCCAGGTGCCGGCCTCGGGGTTGTCGATGGTGCAGGTCTCGGCCACCGCGCCACCGGTGTACGGGCGGCAGTCGTAGAGCGCATCGGTCGGAGCCGCACCGAAGCGGACATACAGGTCCGAATCGCCGGTGCCCGGTGCCATGGTGAACACCAGGCTGCCCATGTCTTCCGGAACTTCCAGGGTGTAGAAGCGGTCCTCGCCCGCACCCATCGGCCCGGCGTTCACCGTGACCCCGTTCTCGAGCTCGACCGGCGGCGGCGGCGGCGGCGGCTCCGGCGGATCGTCCGGCAGCTCCTCGGTGCCATCGGCCACGGCCACCGCGCGACCCGCGTCGATCAGGCTGGCGCACCACAGGGACGCGGTGCTGCAGCCGGTGACGAGGCCGTTGGCGTCATACCCGGTGTTGCGCAGCATGGTCTCGACCTCGTCCGGCGGCAGGTGTTCGCCGGCGGCTTCCATCATCAGCGCGGCGGTGCCGGCCACGTGCGGGGCCGCCATCGAGGTGCCGGCGTACCACGCATACGAGTCGTCCTCCGGGCCTTCGAGACCGGTGTTGAGGGTCGACAGCACCTGGTTGGTCGCGGGCATGACGCCACTGCCGGCCGGGGCCGCGACGCTGATGCCGGAGCCGTAGTTGGTGCTGGCGTACTTGGTGTTGTTCGGGCCGGTGCCGGCAACGGCGATCACGCCGTCGCAGCCCGCGGGGCTGAAGTTCGCCACGTCGGAACTGGAGTTGCCGGCCGCCGCGATCACGGTGGTGCCATTGGCGATCGCGAGGTCGATCGCGTCCTGCATGGCCGTCGGGCAGACGGTCGAGCCACCCAGGCTCAGGTTGATGATGTGCGCCGGGGTGGCGTTGGCCGGCACGCCCGGGACGGTGCCGCCCGAGGCCCAGACGATGGCGTCGTTGATGTCTGCGAACGAGCCGCCGGCGTTGCCCAGGACGCGCACGTGCTGGACCTTGGCGCCGTGTGCGACGCCGGCGACGCCGAGGCTGTTGTTGGTCAGCGCGGCGACGGTGCCGGCGACGTGGGTGCCGTGCCAGCTGCTGTCGTACTTGTCGTCCCAGTCGCCGGTATCGGTCGGGTCGGCGTCGCGACCGTCGCCGTCGCGCGCGTTGGCGGGATCGGAGATGAAGTCGTAGCCCGCGACGAACTGGCCGGTGAGGTCTTCGTGCTCGAGCTCGCCGGTATCGAGCACGGCGACGATGTAGCCGCTGCCGTCGGCGGTGTCCCAGGCTTCGGTGGCATTGATGCCCATGCCGCCGCCCTTGTAATGCCACTGCTGCGCGAACATCGGATCATTGGGTTCGAACGCGCGGTACAGGCGGCCGTTCGGCTCGACCGCCCGGACGGACGGGTGCTTCATCAGCGCGACTTCGAGCTGCCTGCGCTCGACGACGTCGATATCCCGGTTGGTGCGGATCAGCTGGGCGCCGGTGCCGGTGGTCCGCTCGATGGTGATGCGGGCACCGAGCGCCTTGCCGATCGCGTCGAGCTGGCGCTGCATGTCCGCGGCGGGCTTCGCGCCCTTGTGGAAGCTCACCAGGAAGCTGTCGTAGTGCGTGTCGGCGGGGGCCTTCAGGTTGGTGCCATAGGCCTGCGCGGGCTTGGAAAAGACCGGCTGCTTGGCCACCGCCTTCTGCATCTGGGCGATCTTGCCGGCCGCTGGCGTGCGCATGGCCGAGTAGGCGGGCGCCGCGAACAGGGCGGCGGTGATCGCCACTGCCAGTGCGGTCGTTGTGTTGCTCCGAGTCGTGCTTGTCATTTCGTTCCTCTCTCCTTTCGTCGATCCGAACGCGCTTGGCGGTCGGCCCCATCCACGTCGTGGCTCGTGCTACTCCAGTGGAAGCTGTACGCACGCCCATGGCGCAGCCCCTGGGGCTGCGGCCTGTGGACGTGCAGGTGGAAACGCGGCGCGCTGCGCTGCGGGGGCCGGCGGATCGCGGAGGATCCGGGGGCGGTGAATCGGGTTTGCGGGACGCGTGCGTCCGCACGCCGCGGGGCGGCCGCGAAGGCTGGAACGGGTACCCGGGTGGTTCAGGCTGAGCACGTACAGAGGATCTCCGGTAGGCGATCGCAGCCTTTGCGGCGCTTACCACGGCGCCGGCATCGGGTGCCTGACAGCTGGTTGTGCAGCGGATGGGCCCCTGTACCCGTCCGACAACCCGAACCTACCGGAAGCCGCCCGGGAAGCGCAACCGTATAGCGGCCATTCAGCGAGGTTTGACCGCAAATTGCCGATTCCTCTACAATTCCGCTCCTGTCCGCCCTCGATGGCGGCAGGCGACCACAATAACTACAGAGGAAGTCTGGTCATGTACGCAGTCCTGGTAACGGGCGGCAAGCAGTACCGCGTGATGCAGGGTGAGACCCTGCGCGTGGAGCTGCTGGACGTCGAAGCGGGCAAGGAGATCACGTTCGACAACGTGCTCATGCTCGGTGATTCCGATGGCATCAAGCTCGGTGACGCGCTCAAGGGCGCCACCGTCACCGCCACCGTCAAGGCCCACGGCCGCGCCGACAAGGTGCGCATCGTGAAGTTCCGCCGCCGCAAGCACCATCGCAAGCAGATGGGCCACCGGCAGCACTACACCGAAATCGAGATCACCGGGATCGCTGATTCCGGCGACAAGAAGTAAGGAGACGCAGCCATGGCACATAAAAAGGGCGTAGGTTCCTCGCGCAACGGTCGCGACTCCAATCCGAAGTACCTCGGCGTGAAGATGTACGGTGGCCAGGCGATCGACGCCGGCAACATCATCGTCCGCCAGCGCGGCACCCAGTTCCACCCGGGTTCGGGCGTCGGCCTCGGCCGCGACCACACCCTATTCGCGCTGATCGACGGCAAGGTCGAGTTCACGACCAAGGGTCCGAAGAAGCGCCGCACCGTGAACGTGATCGCCGAGGCCTGAGCCTCGCGACACGTTCCGTGAAGGGCCCCGCTCCGGCGGGGCTTTTCGTTTCCGGGCATCCTTCGCGGAGCCCCGTCCATCCCATCAGATCCGGCAGCCGACCCCATGAAACTCGTAGACGAAGCCGAAATCACCGTGATCGCCGGCAATGGCGGCAACGGCTGCGTCGGCTTCCGGCGCGAGAAGTACATTCCCCTCGGCGGCCCGGACGGCGGTGACGGCGGCAACGGCGGCGACGTGTGGCTGGAGGCGACGCGCAACCTCAACACCCTGGTCGATTTCCGCCACCAGAAGCTGTTCCGCGCGCAGCGTGGCCAGGACGGCATGGGCCAGCAGCGCTACGGCAAGGGCGGCGACGACGTGGTGATCATGGTCCCGGTGGGCACCCAGGTCCTCAACGTCGACACCGAGGAGGTGATCGGCGACCTGGTGGGCGACGGCGATCGCCTGCTGGTGGCCCGCGGCGGCGAGGGCGGCCTGGGCAACATGCATTTCAAGAGCTCGGTCAACCGGGCCCCGCGCAAGGCCACGCCGGGCGCCGAGGGCGAACAGCGCGAGCTGCGCCTGGAGCTGAAGCTGCTGGCCGACGTCGGCCTGCTCGGCTTCCCCAACGCCGGCAAGTCCACCCTGATCCGCGCCGTCTCCGCGGCGACGCCGAAGGTGGCCGATTACCCGTTCACCACGCTCTACCCGAACCTGGGCGTGGTCAGCGTGGAGCCGGCGCGCAGCTTCGTGATCGCCGACATCCCCGGCCTGATCGAGGGCGCTGCCGACGGCGCCGGCCTGGGCGCGCTGTTCCTGCGCCACATCCAGCGCACCCACCTGCTGCTGCACCTGGTGGAAGTCGAGCCGCTGGACGGCTCCGATGCCGCCGACCAGGTGCGCGCGATCGAGCAGGAGCTGGCGAAGTTCGACGCCGGCCTGATGGACAAGCCGCGCTGGCTGCTGTTCAACAAGGCCGACCTGCTGCCGGCCGATGACGCCCGCGCCCACGCCGAGCGCGTGGTGGCCACCCTGGGCTGGACCGCCCCCTGGTTCATCGTCTCCGGCCTTGCCCGCGAAGGCACCCGCGACGTGATGCTGAAGATCCAGGCCTTCCTCGACGAACAGTCCCGCGACGCCGCAGATGCCGCCCATGCGGCGGCCGAGGGGCCCGTGGCGGGCTGAACGACAAAGGCTTTTGCCACGGATCTGCGCGGATCAAGAGCCCATTTGCACGGATAAGGCAAAAGCCTTCTTTATCAGCCGCCCCACTCCCCGCAAGATTGCGCGCATCACTGCTTCGCGCGATCCCCGGCTGAAGAGCCTTGGCTCTATCCGTGTAAATGGGCTCTTGATCCGCGCAGATCCGTGGCAAAGCTGTTGCCCTGGTACCACGGACGGAGCCCGAATCCCACGCAAACGAAAAGCCCGGCCGGAGCCGGGCTTTCGGGTGTCGCGGGCGTGCTGCCTCAGGCGGCGGTGGCGATCGCCTTGATGCGGGCGGCCAGGCGGCTCTTGTGGCGGGCGGCCTTGTTCTTGTGGATCAGGCCACGGGCGCTGAACCGGTCGAGAAGCGGCTGCGCGGAGTTGAAAGCCTCCTGCGCGCCAGCGGCGTCATTGGCGTCGAGCGCCTTCAGCACCTTCTTGACGGCGGTGCGCATCTGCGAGCGCTGGCTGTTGTTGCGCAGGTTGCGCACGACGGCCTGCTTGGCGCGCTTCTTGGAGGACTTGATGTTGGCCACGGCGGGATCCTGGAAACGGTGTAAAGATGGAATTCGGGTCGAACAAGCAGGAAAGTATGGCCGAATCATGGATTTGCGTCAACAATCCCCGGGTCATGGGATTGCTGGCGTGAGTGCAATGGTACAGGGCGGGGCCAAGGGGGAGGGCGTGGACGGCGCGGTCGGGGCCGCGGGGCTGGATCCGGCCGCCGCCACGCCGGCGGGCTCGGCTCCAGGAACGCCGCCCGCGCCGCCGCCCGCCAATGCCCCCAGGCGGGGCGGCGGCCTGTTGCGTTCGACGGCCGTGTTCAGCGCCATGACCCTGCTGTCGCGCATCGCCGGCTTCCTGCGCGACGCATTGCAGTCGCGCGTCTTCGGCGTGTCGGTGGCGATGGACGCCTTCGTCATCGCCTACCGGATCCCCAACTACCTGCGCCGGATCTTCGCCGAGGGCTCGGTGCAGATGGCCTTCGTGCCGGTCTTCAACGAGCTGCGCGAACGCGGCGACCCGCGCGCGCTGAAGGCGTTCCTGGACGCCATGGCCGGCGCGCTGCTGGCCGTGGTGCTGGTGTTCGCGGCCGTCGGCATGCTGGCCGCGCCGCTGCTGGCGCGCATGTTCGCGCCGGGCGCGATCGACGATCCGGAGAAGCTGGCGCTCATCGCCGACATGCTCCGCATCACCTTCCCCTACCTGGTGTGCATCTCGCTGATGGCCCTGGTGGCCTCGGTGCTCAACAGCTTCGGCCGCTTCGCGCTGCCGGCGGTGACGCCGGTGCTGCACAACCTGGTGATGATCGCCGCCATCGTCTGGGGGTCGCGCTACTTCGCCGAGCCGGTGAAGGCCCTGGCCTGGGGCGTCCTGGTGGCGGGCGTGCTGCAGCTGGCCCTGCTGTGGCCGGCGCTGGGGCGGCTCGGCATGCGGCCGGCCTTCAAGCCCGGCTTCCGCCATCCCGACGTGCGCCGGGTCGCCAGGCTGATGGTGCCGACCCTGTTCTCGTCCTCGGTGGCTCAGCTCAACCTGCTGGTGGGCACGGTGTTCGCGTCGCTGCTGGTGACCGGCAGCCAGACCTGGCTGTACCTGTCCGATCGCCTGGTGGAGTTTCCGCTGGGCCTGTTCGGCGTGGCCATCGGCACGGTGATCCTGCCGCACCTGTCGCGCCGGCACGCCGCCGAGGACAGCGAGGGCTATGGCGTCACGCTCGACTGGGCGCTGAGGATGGCGCTGCTGGCGGGCGTGCCGGCCGCGGTCGGCCTGCTGCTGCTGGCCGAGCCGCTCACCGCGGTCGTCTACCAGGGCGGCCGCTTCACGCCGCACGACACCCGCATGGCCGCGCTCAGCCTGTCGGCGATGAGCATCGGCATCCCGGCCTTCATGCTGACCAAGGTGCTGGCGCCGGCCTTCTATGCCCGCCAGGACACGAAGACCCCGATGCGCGCGGCGATCATCACGGTGATCGCCAACGTCGTCATGACCATCGCCTTCACCACGCCGCTGTGGCTGTGGGACGTGCCCGGGGCCCACGGCGGGATCGCCCTGGCGACGGGGTTGGCCGGCATCGTCAACGCCTGGCTGCTGTGGCGCTACCTGAAGCGCGCCGGCCTCGCCCGGCTGCAGCCGGGTTGGGGCGTGTTCTGGCTGCGGATGGCGGTCGCCTGCGCGGCGATGGCGGCCACGGTGCTCGCGCTCAGCCGCTGGATCGGCGACTGGACGGCCATCGACAGCCTGCTGCTGCGCGCCGCGCTGCTGCTGGCGGTGGTCGCCGCCGGTGCCCTGGCCTACGGGGTGGCGATGCTGGCGCTGGGCCTGCGACCACGGCACCTGCGGCACTGAAGCCGGGTGCAGGGACGCGGCCGCTATACTGGGCGGCCGACCCCGGTCGGGCGCGCGGCCACGGGTGGCCGCGCCACACCACACTGGATCCCATGAAGCAGCTGTTCCGCGACGTCGACGGCGGGCCCCTGTGCCCCGAAGGCAGCGTGGCCTGCATCGGCGCCTTCGACGGCCTGCACCTCGGCCATCGCGCGCTGGTGCGCCACGCCGCGGCGCGCGCACGCGCGCTTGACGTGCCGCTGGTGGCCCTGAGCTTCGAGCCCTTGCCGCGCGAGTTCTTCGCGGCTGCCGCCCCGCCGCCCCGCCTGATGCTGCCGCGCGCGCGCGCAGCCGGGCTGCAGGCGCTGGGTGCGGACCTCGTCGGCCTGCTGCGCTTCAATGCGCGCTTCGCGGCCATGTCCCCGGACGCGTTCGCCGCGCGCGTGCTGGCGGGGCGGCTGCGTGCACGCGAGGTCTGGGTCGGGCCATGCTTCCGCTACGGCAGCCGGCGCGCCGGCGACCTGGCGACCCTGCGCGCCTCGGGCGAAGGCCTGGGCTTCAGCGCGGGCGAGATCGCGCCGGTGCAGCTCGACGGCGAGCGCGTGTCCAGCACGCGCATCCGCGCCGCGCTCCTGGCTGGGGATTTCAACAGCGCCGCGCGCCTGCTGGGCCGCCCCTACGCCATCAACGGGCGCGTGGTGCGCGGGCGCCAGCTCGGCCGCACGCTGGGCTTCCCCACGGCCAACCTGCGCTTCGGCGGCAAGGTGCCGGCGCTGCAGGGCATCTACGCCACCCGCGTGCACGGCGTAGGCGACGCACCCTGGCCGTCCGTGTCGAGCTTCGGCACCCGGCCCACGGTGGGCGGCCTCGAACCCCTGCTCGAAGCCCACCTGTTCGATTTCTCCGGCGACCTGTACGGTCGCCGCATCGAGGTGGAATTCGTCGCGCGCCTGCGCGACGAAGAGAAGTACCCCGACCTGCCGACCCTGGTCGCGCAGATGGATCGCGATGCCGCGCAGGCACGCGACATCCTGATGCAGGCCCCCCAGCGAGCAACCGCGTGACCGACGACAGCCAGCGCTACAAGCCGACCATCCTCCTGCCCGAGACCGCGTTCCCGATGCGCGGCGACCTGCCCAGGCGGGAGCCGGACACGCTCGCGCGCTGGGAGGCGGACGGCCTCTACCGGCAGCTGCGCACGCACGCCGCGGGTCGGCCGCGCTTCGTGCTGCACGATGGCCCGCCCTATGCGAACGGTCCGATCCACCTCGGGCATGCGGTCAACAAGATCCTGAAGGACATCATCGTCCGCTCGAAGACGGTGGCCGGTTTCGATGCGCCCTACATCCCGGGCTGGGACTGCCACGGCCTGCCGATCGAGATCGCGATCGAGAAGAAGCACGGCCGCGTCGGTGCCAAGCTCGACGCCGCCGCGTTCCGCCAGGCCTGCCGCGAATACGCGCTGTCGCAGATCGCGCTGCAGAAGCAGGACTTCAAGCGCCTCGGCGTGCTCGGCGACTGGGACGATCCCTATCTTTCGCTCGACCCGAAGTTCGAGGCCGACGAGATGCGCGCGCTGGCCAAGGTGATCGACAACGGGCACCTGCTGCGCGGCGCCAAGCCGGTGTACTGGTGCTTCGACTGCGGCTCGGCGCTGGCCGAGGCCGAGATCGAGTACCAGGACAAGGTGTCGCCGGCGGTGGACGTGGCCTACGTGGCGCGCGACGCCGCGGCGCTGGCCCGTGCGTTCGGTGCGGTGCTGCCGGATGGCGTCGAGGTTGTGGTGCCGATCTGGACCACGACTCCATGGACGCTGCCCGCGTCGCTGGCGGTGTCGCTGGGCCCGGACATCGAGTATTCGCTCGTCGAAGGCCCCGCGCATGGCGACACGCCGCGCTGGCTGGTGCTGGCCGCGTCGCTCGCCGAGCGTGCGCTGGCGCGCTACGGCGTCGAAGGCGAGGCGGTCGTGCATGGCCATGCCAAGGGCGAAGCGCTGGAGCACATGCTGCTCGCGCATCCCTTCTATGCCGCACGCGATATCCCGCTGATCCTGGGTGGCCACGTCACCGACGACGACGGCACGGGCGCCGTGCACACGGCCCCCGGCCATGGCCAGGAGGACTTCACCGCCGCGCAGCAGTACGGCCTGGTCGAGCGCTACACGGCAGGGCAGATGAACCCGCTCGATGGCCGTGGCGTCTACCTGCCTTCGACGCCCGCGGCCAACGGCGTCGAACTGGCCGGCACGCACATCTGGAAGGCCAATGACGCGCTGGTCGAAGTGCTGCGCGCCAGCGGCGCGCTGCTGGCGTACGCCAAGCTCGAGCACAGCTATCCGCACTGCTGGCGCCACCGCACGCCGGTGGCCTTCCGCGCCACCCCGCAGTGGTTCATCTCGATGGACCAGGCCGGCCTGCGTCGCGATGCGCTGGCCGCGATCCAGGGCGTCGAGTGGTTCCCCGGCTGGGGCGAGGCGCGCATCGCCGGCATGGTCGAGGGCCGTCCGGACTGGACCATCTCGCGCCAGCGCACCTGGGGCGTGCCGATCGCGCTGTTCGTGCACCGCGAGACCGGCGAGCCGCATCCGCGCTCCAGCGAACTGATGCGCGCCGCCGCCGACCGGGTGGAGCAGGGCGGCATCGACGCCTGGTTCGACCTGGATCCCGCGGAGCTGCTGGGCGACGAGGCCGCGCACTACGACAAGGTCACCGACATCCTCGACGTCTGGTTCGACTCCGGCGTCACCCACGAATGCGTGCTGGCCGCGCGCGGCATCGGCAAGCCGGCCGACCTCTACCTGGAAGGCTCCGACCAGCACCGCGGCTGGTTCCAGTCGTCGCTCCTGACCGGCATCGCGATCGACAAGGCGGCGCCGTACCGGCAGTGCCTGACCCACGGTTTCACCGTCGACGAGCACGGCCGCAAGATGTCGAAGTCGCTCGGCAACGGCATCGAGCCGCAGGAGATCATGAAGACGCTCGGCGCCGACATCCTGCGCCTGTGGATCGCCTCGGCCGACTACAGCAACGAGATGTCGCTGTCGAAGGAGATCCTGAAGCGCAACGCCGACGCCTACCGCCGCATCCGCAACACCGCGCGCTTCCTGCTCGGCAACCTGCACGGCTTCGACCCCGCGGTGCACCTGCTGGCGGCGGACGACATGCTCGCACTCGACCGCTGGATCGTGCACCGCGCCTGGGAGCTGCAGGCGAAGATCACCGACGCCTGCGCGCGCTACGACTTCGCCGAGGTGGTGCAGCTGTTGATGAACTTCTGCAGCGTCGACCTGGGCTCGCTGTACCTCGACGTCACCAAGGACCGCCTGTACACCATGCGCGAGGACTCGCGCGGACGACGCAGCGCGCAGTCGGCGATGTACCGCATCAGCGAGGCCTTCGTGCGCTGGATCGCACCGATCCTGGCCTTCACCGCCGACGAGATGTGGGCCTACCTGCCGGGCGAGCGCGAGGACAACGTGCTGTTCGCGACCTGGTACGAGGGACTGGAGCCGCTGGCCGATGGCGCGCCACTGTCGGCGCGCGAGTTCGACGAGCTGCTGCGCCTGCGCGAGCAGGTCTCGAAGGTGCTGGAGCCGATGCGCGCCAGCGGCGAGATCGGCGCCGCGCTCGATGCCGAGATCACCCTGGCCTGCGGCGTGGCGGACCAGAACCGGCTGTCGGGCCTGGTCGACGAGCTGCGCTTCTTCTTCATCAGCGGCGACGTGGCCCTGGTCGCCGAGGACGGCGCCGAGGCGATCCGGGTGTCGGCGGTGAAGACGGACAAGCCCAAGTGCGTGCGCTGCTGGCAGCGGCGTGGCGACGTGGGTTCCGTGGCCCTGCATCCGGCGCTGTGCACGCGCTGCGCATCCAACGTCGACGGTCCGGGGGAGGATCGCCAGTGGTTCTGAAGCCCAAGCCCAATGCACTGTCCTGGCTGCTGCTCTCGCTGCTGGTCCTGGTGCTCGACCAGCTGACCAAGCAGTGGGTGCTGACGAGCCTGCCCGAGTACACCGCGATCCCGGTGATCGACGGCTTCTGGAACTGGTACCGCACCTACAACACCGGCGCGGCATTCAGCTTCCTGTCGGACGCCGGCGGCTGGCAGAAGTGGTTCTTCACCGTGCTGGCCTTCGGCATCAGCGGCCTGCTCGCGGTGTGGCTGTCGCGCACCCCCCGCGCCGACTGGCGCACCGCGCTGCCCTTCGCGCTGGTGATCGGCGGGGCCATCGGCAACGTCATCGACCGGCTGGTCCATGGCCACGTGATCGACTTCATCCAGTGGCACTGGCGCGAGCATTACTGGCCGGCCTTCAACATCGCCGACGCCGCGATCGTCGGCGGTGCCGTCGGCATCGCGCTGTTCGGCCTGCTGGCGCCGAAGCCGGAAGCCGGCCGCAGCCCGCCGATGTAGGAGCGGCCATGGCCGCGATCGCCACCCGCGCCATCGTATTGCCTAGGCCAGGCGGCGCCCGATGCCGATCGCGGCCATGGCCGCTCCTACAGGGAGGGACGGTAGGGGTCCCGCCGGCTCGTAGGGCTGGTAAAGGCGCCGCCGGGTAGAATGGGCGCCATGGACATCCTGCTCGCCAATCCCCGTGGGTTCTGCGCCGGCGTCGATCGCGCGATCGAGATCGTCAAGCGCGCGATCGAGACCCTGGGCGCACCGATCTACGTTCGCCACGAGGTCGTCCACAACCGCTACGTCGTCGACGACCTCAAGCAGCGCGGCGCGATCTTCGTCGAAGAGCTCGACGAGGTGCCGGACGGCAACACGGTCATCTTCAGCGCCCACGGGGTCTCGCAGGCCGTGCGCAGCGAAGCCGAGCGCCGCGGCCTGAAGGTCTTCGATGCCACCTGTCCGCTGGTGACCAAGGTGCACTTCGAGGTCGCGCGCCACTGCCGCGCGGGCCGCGACGTGGTGCTGATCGGCCACGCCGGGCATCCCGAAGTCGAAGGCACGATGGGCCAGTGGAACCGCGAACGCGGCCGCGGCAGCATCTACCTGGTCGAGGACGTCGCCGACGTCGAGGCGCTGCAGGTGGCCCAGCCGGAGAATTTCGCCTACACCACGCAGACCACGCTCTCGGTCGATGACACCCGCAGCGTGATCGCGGCCCTGCGCCGGCGTTTCCCGGCCATCCAGGGCCCGAAGAACGACGACATCTGCTACGCCACCCAGAACCGCCAGGACGCGGTGCGCGAGCTGGCCGCCGAGTGCGACCTGGTGCTGGTCGTCGGCTCGCCAAACAGCTCCAACTCGAACCGGCTGCGCGAGCTGGCCGAGCGCGAGGGCGTGGAGGCCTACCTGATCGACGGCGCCGACGAGATCCAGCCCGGCTGGGTGCTGGGCCGCCGCCACGTCGGCGTGACCGCGGGCGCATCGGCGCCGGACGTGCTGGTCGAGGGCGTGCTGGCGCGGCTGCGCGAGCTGGGTGCCGACGGCGTGCGCGAACTCGCAGGCGAGCCCGAGAGCATGGTGTTCGCGCTGCCCAAGGAGCTGCGGCTGCAGCTGGTGGAGTAGGGGCGCACTGACGCACGTGACCGGCCGTGTGAACCTGCGCGGCCATGAACGACAAAGGGCTGGACGGGATCCGTCCAACCCTCTGGTGTATCGCTGCAACTGGTGCCGGAAATAGGAATCGAACCTACGACCTACGCATTACGAATGCGCCGCTCTACCAACTGAGCTATTCCGGCGTGGCCGCGTATTGTAGGGGGCGCCCGGCGCCGGGGTCAAAGCATCAGAGGCCGACGATCTCCAGCCCGGTGCGCAGCCGGTCGGCGAGGCGCATCGCGAGCGCGACGATGGTGAAGGTCGGGAAGGCCCAGCCGCTGGTCGGGAAGACCGAGCTTCCGGCCACGTGCAGGTTCTCCATGCCGTGGACCCTGCAGTGCGGATCGACCACGCCATCCTCGGGCCGACTCGCCATGCGCGTGGTGCCGATGTGGTGGGCGGTCCCGACCACGGCGGGTTCCACCGACGGGTCGCGCACCCACGGCGAGGCTTCGAAACGCCCGCCGCAGCACCGCGCCGCCTCCTCGCCGAGCAGGGCTGCGCTGGTCCGGTAGGAGGCATGGTCGAGCGCGGTCAGGCGCCAGTCGACCCGCACCCTGCGCATGCCCAGCGCGTCGCGCGCCTCGCCCAGGGTGATCCGGCTGTCCGGGTTGGGCGCCTGCTCGAAGTAGGCCATCAGGTCGACCCGGCTGTAGCGGTCGACCGGCCGCTTGCGCAGCCTGCGCGCGAAGGCACCCGCGACGTCGCTCGCGTTCATGCCGACCCGCAGCGCCAGGCGGGCGCGCCGGCCGTTGCTCCTGCGCGGTGCCGGGGCCGGCATGGAGGCGCCGGCAATGCCGCTGGCCAGTGCCTGCTGCACCTCGGCATCGACCTTGTTCGCCGCCTCCAGCGCCGGTGGACGGAAGCTCGCGCGCAGTTCGCGCAGTGCCTGCAGCCCCGCGGGCGCGGCGTCGGTGACCGGGATCGGCCGCGCCCGCGCATTGAGCAGGCCCAGGCGTCGCTGCGCGCTGTCGGCGAGCCCGAGCTCCCGGTAGAGCGGGCGGCTTTCGCGCTGTCCGTCGCGATCGTACGGGCGCAGCAGCGCGGCAAGGTCGCCGCCCACCACCTGGCCGGCGACGCAGCGCGGGTGGTCCATGAAGTGGCGCCCGACCTGGTCGTGGCGGTTGCCGAGCCCGCCCGGGTGCACGCCGTCGGACGCCAGCAGCAGGCGTGCGTTCTCGATGCCGCCGGCGGCGAGCACGTAGTGCCTGGCGTGCACGGCGCCGCGGCGCCCATCGAGCGCGCCGATGCGCGCGGCCTGCACCCGGCCGGCGTCGCGTGCGGCGGCCAGCTCCATCAGGTTGGCGTGCAGCAGCAGGGTGATGTTGCCGGACTCCTGGAACAGGGTCCGGTAGTGGGTCTGGAACAGCACCGGGCTTTCGATGCAGACCCGGTCGATGGCGTGTTCGCCGCGCAGCGGAAGGGCGTGCAGGAAGCGCGCGTTGGCGAATGAACCGTCACCGATGTCGTGGCGCGCGTCGATGCCGCAGGCGTCGCGGGCACGCCGGCACCAGGCCACGAGTTCGTCGAAATCGAGCGGCCAGCCGCTGGACGGCACCCACGGGCGGGCCTCCAGGTCGAGCCGGGTCAGGGGCACGCAGCCGCCGCCCCAGAGCCGGCAGCTGCCGCCCAGGGCGCGCAGCCGGCACAGCGCGGGGTCGAGCAGGGCAGGGCCCACCGATTCGCCGTCATTGAGCGCCTGGCTGTCCTGCTCGCTCTCCAGTCCGCCGCTTTCCAGCACGCAGACCGTGAACCGGCTGTGCGCGAAGGCCGACGCGATGGCGATCCCGGCCGGCCCGGCCCCGATGACGCAGACATGGCAGTTGAAATCATCGGGCGTGGACGGGTCGAGGTAATCGAGGATCACGTGCCTGCGCTCCGGATGCCGCCGAACACGGCGGGTGACCCGACTGGAAACGTGAACAGGCCGACGCAGCGGACACCGCGCGGGCCGCGTCTCGCGCCCCGCGACGGGCGCCGGCTATCCTTCCGGCCACTTCCCCCGAGGCATCCCGATCCATGGCCAAGGCCCGTACCGCCTACGTCTGCAACGAATGCGGCGCCGATTTCAGCAAGTGGCAGGGCCAGTGCGGGGCCTGCGGGGCCTGGGACACGCTGTCCGAGATCGTGCTCGAAAGCGCGGCCTCGGCCAAGGCGGCCGGGCCGGCGCGCCGCGGCGGCTGGGCCGGCAAGGCCGAGGCGCCGAAGGTCATGCCGCTGGCGGACGTGCGCCAGGCCGACGAGGTGCGCGTGAGCACCGGCATCGGCGAATTCGACCGCGTGCTGGGCGGCGGCCTGGTCGAGGGCGCGGTCGTGCTGGTGGGCGGCGATCCCGGCATCGGCAAGTCGACCCTGCTGCTGCAGGCGGTGGCCAGCATGTCGGCGGAGCTGCCCGGGCTGTACGTGACCGGCGAGGAGTCGCTGGCCCAGGTGGCCGGGCGCGGATACCGGCTCGGCCTGCCGCTGGACGGGGTCAATGCGCTCGCTGAAACCTGCGTCGAGCACATCCTCGGGCATGCCTCGAAGCTCAGGCCGCGGCTGATCGTCGCCGACTCGGTGCAGACGCTGTGGACCGAGACGCTGACCGCCGCCCCGGGCTCGGTCAGCCAGGTGCGCGAGAGCGCGGCAAGGCTCGTGCGCTACGCCAAGGAGACCGGCACCGCGGTGTTCCTGGTCGGCCACGTGACCAAGGAGGGCGGGATCGCCGGTCCGCGCGTGCTCGAACACATGGTCGACGCGGTGCTGTACTTCGAGGGCGACTCGGGCAGCCGCTTCCGCGTGCTGCGTGCGTTCAAGAACCGCTTCGGCGCGGTCAACGAGCTGGGCGTGTTCGCGATGGGCGACAAGGGCCTGAAGGAGGTGCCGAACCCGTCGGCGATCTTCCTCTCGGGCGGCTCGCGCCAGCCCGGAAGCTGCGTGATGGTCACCCGCGAAGGCACGCGGCCGCTGCTGGTCGAGGTGCAGGCCCTGGTCGATTCATCGCCACTGTCCAACCCGCGCCGGGTGGCGGTTGGCCTGGAGCAGAACCGGCTGGCGATGCTGCTGGCCGTACTGCACCGCCACGGCGGCATCGCCACCGGCGACCAGGACGTCTTCGTCAACGTCGTCGGCGGCATCCGCGTGCAGGAGACCGCGGCCGACCTGCCGGTGCTGCTGTCGGTGCTGTCCTCGCTGCAGGACCGGCCGCTGGCCGACAAGACCATCGCCTTCGGCGAGGTCGGGCTGTCCGGCGAGATCCGCCCGGTGCCCAACGGCGAGGAGCGGCTGAAGGAGGCCGCGACGCACGGCTTCCTGCGCGCGATCGTGCCAAAGGCCAACGCCCCGAAGTCCGGTCGCTACAAGGACCTGGAGGTGGTTGGCGTCGAGCGCCTGGCCGACGCCATCGACGCCGCCGGGTGACCGGCCCAGCCAGGATCAGGCGCGCTGCAGCACCAGCTCCAGCACGAACTTGCTGCCGAAGAACGCCAGGACCAGCAGCGCCATCGCGGCCAGGGTCCAGTGCACGGCGGTACGGCCGCGCCAGCCCTTGCGCCAGCGGCCCAGCAGCAGCACGCCGAACACCAGCCACGACAGCAGGCTGAGCACGGTCTTGTGCAGCAGGTGCTGCGCCAGCAGGTCGTCGACGAACAGGATGCCGGTCAGCAGGGTCGCGCCCAGCAGCACGAAACCGGTGGCGATGGTGCGGAACAGCAGGGTCTCGAGCTCCACCAGCGGTGGCAGCGCGCGCAGCCAGTGGTGGATCTCCCGGCGGCTGAGGGCGCGTTCCTGCAGCCAAAGCCCGACCGCGAGCAGCGCCGCGACCGCCAGGGTCGCGTAGGCGAGCAGGGCCATCCAGGCATGCAGCTGCAAGCGCCAGTCCAGCGGCTCAGGGGGACGATGGCCGTGCATATGGGTTGCCACCAGCGCCGCGGAGGCGAGCGGGAACACCACCATCCCGAGCGTGGCCATGCGTCCGCGCGCGCCCACCGCCGTGGTCAGCACCGCCATGCCGAGGGTCACCAGCGACAGCGCGGCGTAGAAGTGCATGTCGGCGCCGCCGATTCGGCGCCAGGCAAATACGTGCTCGGCCGCATGCATCACCAGCGCGAGCGCCGCGGCCGGCAGCCAGGCGCGGCCGGCGCCGCCGCGGCGGACTTCCGCCACCAGCAGGCCGGTGGCCAGGAGATACAGCGCGACGGCGGCGAGCACGGCAATCATCCGCGCAGTTTCGCATACGGGCTCTCCCGCTGAACGCGCACCGCGGTCGGCGCGCGGAGCGGCTATGCTGGCGGCAAGCGGGGCCCTGGCTCCGCGACTCCAAGCCCGGCGGCCTGTGTCCTCACGGATATGGCTCCCGGGCCGTGGCCTCCGGGCCACCGGGTCGGACTGGAAACGGACCGGCCTCCCTGCATCGGAATGGAGCACAACATGGTGGCCCTGGTCGACCGGTTCGGACGGTCGTTCCCGTATCTGCGCCTCTCGCTGACGGAGGCGTGCAACTACAGCTGCAGCTACTGCCTGCCGGACGGCTATCGCGCGGAGGGCCGCGCGCGCTTCCTCGAGCTCGACGAGATCCGGCGCCTGGTCCGCGGCTTCGCGGCGCTCGGCATGAGCAAGCTGCGCCTGACCGGTGGCGAGCCGACGTTGCGCAAGGACCTGCTGCCGATCATCTCGACGGTCGCCACCGTACCGGGCATCCGCCGCGTCGCCATCACCACCAATGGCACCCACCTGCCGCGCCATGTCCGCGCGTGGCGCGAGGCCGGCCTGACCGCGCTCAACGTCAGCCTCGACACCCTCGATGCCGGGCGGTTCCGCGAGATCACCGGCCACGACCGCTTCGCCGAGGTCACCGAAGGCGTCGAGCTGGCGCTTGGGCTCGGCTTCGACTCGGTCAAGCTCAACGCCGTCCTGCTGCGTGGCCGCAACGACGACGAGCTGCCCGCGTGGTTCGACTACCTGCGCGGGCGCGACGTCGCGATCCGCTTCATCGAGCTGATGCGCACCGGCGACAACCTCGACTTCTTCGAGCGCCACCACCTGCGCGCGGAAGCGATCGAGCAGCAGCTGCTGGCCGCCGGCTGGTCGCTGCGCCCGCGCGCGCCCGACGCCGGCCCCGCGCGCGAGTACGCCCACCCCGACTATCGCGGCCGCGTGGGCATCATCGCGCCGTACTCGAAGGACTTCTGCGCCGGCTGCAACCGCCTGCGGGTCACCGCGCGCGGCGACCTGCGCCTGTGCCTGTTCGGCGACTTCGGCATCGGCCTGCGTCCGCTGCTGCAGTCCGACGACGACTTCGACGCGCTGGTCGCGCGTATCAGCACCCAGCTCGGCCTCAAGGCCGCCGGCCACGGCCTGCACCAGGGCCAGACCGGTCTCACCCCGCACCTGGCATCCATCGGAGGATGAGCCACAGCATGGCGCACGAAAGCCCGACCCACGACGGCACGAAACACGAAGGCCCGCCCCAAGACAGCCCGGCCGCCTTCCACATGGCCGACATCCGCAACAAGCGCGCGACCCGCCGGCGCGCGGTGGCCGTGGGCGAGCTGCTCGCCGGCGCGGCCGCCTTCCCGCTGATCGTCGGCCGCCGCCTGCCCAAGGGCGATGCGCTGGTGATGGCCGAAGTGGCCGGCCTGCAGGGCGCGAAGATGGCGTCCGCGCTGATGCCGCTGTGCCATCCGCTGCCGCTGGAGCTGGTACGGGTGCGCTGCGTGCCGGTGGCGGCGCGCAACGCCATCCGCGTGTACTGCGAATGCGCCACCGAGGCGCGCACCGGCGTGGAGATGGAAGCGCTGGCAGGTGCCAATGCCGCGCTGCTGACGCTCTATGACCTGACCAAGCCGGTGGAGCCGGCGCTGGCCATCGGCGGCATCCGCCTGCTGTTCAAGGAAGGCGGCAAGAGCGGCCTGTGGCTGCACCCCGAGGGCATGGACGACGACGAGCGGGCGCACTACCGGCCGCGCGACATCGCGCCCCTGGCCGACGTGCCCTGCGCGGTGCTGACGCTGAGCGACCGCGCGAGCCGCGGCGAGTACAAGGACACGTCCGGGCCGGCGCTGGTCGACGGCCTGCGGAGGCTGGGCGCACGCGTGGCCGAGGCCGAGGTGCTGCCCGACGGCGTCGAACCGTTGGCCGGACGCCTGCGCGCGCTGGCCGGCGAGGACGTGCGCATCACGCTGTGCACCGGCGGCACCGGGCTCGGCCCGAACGACGCGACGCCGGACGCGCTGCGCGCGGTGGCCGACCGCCGCATTGACGGCCTGGCCGAGATGTTCCGCAGCGAAAGCGCGAAGCACACGCCGATGGCTTGGCTGAGCCGCGCCGACGTGGTCCAGGTCGGGCGGATGCTGGTGTTCGCGCTGCCGGGCAGCGAGCGCGCGGCGAAGCAGGGCATGGACATCCTGGCGCCGCTGCTCGCGCACGCGCTGGCGATGGTCGATGGCGGGGGCCACGCGTGAGCGGCGCGGTCAGCCACGAGGAGGCGCTGGCGCTGATCCTGCACGAGGCCGCGCCGTTCGCGGTCGAGCACCGGAGCCTGGCCGAGGCCACGGGCCTGGTGCTGGCGGAGGACGTGGTGGCGGGCGCCGACCTGCCGCCATTCGACAATTCCGCGATGGACGGGTTCGCGCTTGTCGCCGACGGCGGGTCGCTGCCGGCGGGTACGGAGTTCGAGGTCGCCGGCTCGCAGGTCGCGGGCGACGAGGCGTCGCACGCTCGCGGCGCCGGCGCCTGGGAAATCATGACCGGCGCGCGCATGCCCGGCGGCCTGGACAGTGTCGTGCCGGTGGAGCGCGTCGAGGTGCTGGCGCGCGACGGCGACGGGCGCGCGCGCCGCATCCGGCTCACGGCCGACGTGCAGCCCGGCGACAACGTGCGCCTGCGCGGGCAGGACGTCGAGCGCGGGACGACCGTGCTCACGGCTGGCCGGCCGGTGGATGCCGCCGCGGTGATGGTGCTGGCCTCGCTCGGCGTCGACCAGGTCGCGGTGCGGCGACGGCCACGGGTGGCCGTGCTCAACACCGGGCGCGAACTGGTCGATGATCCCCGCCGGTCCCTGTCCTCGGGCGAGATCCGCAACAGCAACGGGCCCTTCCTCGCCGCGCGCGTGGACGCCGCGGGCGCGGAGCTGGTGCTGCGCGAGACGGTGACCGACGAGCCGGCGGACTTCCTCGCCGCCCTCGGGCGTGCCCGGGCGGCCGGTGCCGACGTGGTGCTCAGCACCGGCGCGGTGTCGATGGGCCGCCATGACTTCGTGCCGGATGCGCTGCGCGGCATCGGCGCCGACATCCGCTTCCACAAGGTGGACATCCGCCCCGGGCGGCCGCTGCTGTTCGCCCGCCTGGCCGGCGGCCAGCTGTATTTCGGGCTGCCCGGCAACCCGGCCTCGGCCGCGGTCGGCCTGCGCTTCTTCGCCGAGGCGGCGCTGCGGGCGTTCACCGGCCTGGCGCCCGAGCGCCCGCTGTGGATGCCGCTGGCCGCGCCCTGGCAGAAGCGCGCCGCGCTCCGCTTCCACCTGAAGGCGCGGGTCGAGCTGGCCGACGGCGTGGTGCGCGCGCGAGTGCTGCACGGGCAGGAGTCGTTCAAGGTGCAGCCGCTGATCGATGCCAATGCGTGGATCGTGGTGCCTGCAGCCACGATGGCCTTTGCGGCCGGCGACATGGTGGAGGTCTACGCACCCGGGCATGCCGAGGGCCTGAAGTTCGAGGAGGTGGCGCGATGAAGGTGGTCGTGAGCCTGTTTGGTGCGTTCCGCGAGCACGACCCCGCCGCGAGGCTGGAACTCGACCTGCCCGACGGGGCGCGCGTCGCCGACCTGCGCGAGGCGCTCGACCGCCATGGGCGCGAACACTGGCCGGCGTACCGGCCCGAGCTGCTCAAGGCCTCGGCGTTCGCGAGCGAGACCACGCTGCTGCGCGACGCCGAGCAGGTGCCCGATGGCGTGCCGATGGCGGTGCTGCCGCCGGTGAGCGGAGGCTGAGCATGGAGCGCTTCCACTGTGCGGTCAGCGACATTGCCAACGGCCCGCTGGATCCGGCGGCGGCGATCGCCTTCGTGTCCGATCCGGGCTTCGGCGGCATGACCATGTTCGCCGGCCGCGTGCGCGACCTGAACCACGGCCGGGTCGTCACCGGTGTGAGCTACGACATGTTCGAGCCGCTGGCACTGAACGGCTTCCGCGCCATCTGCGAGGACATGGACGCGCGCTTCGGGCCGAAGGTGAAGCTCTACGTGGCGCATGCCAGGGGACGGCTGGGGGTCGGCGACCTGGCGGTGGTGATCGCCGCCGGCACCCCGCACCGCGACGAGGCCTTCCGCGCCTGCCGCGAGCTCATCGAGCGGGTCAAGCACACCAGCCCGATCTGGAAGCAGGAGCATTACCTGGACGGCGACAGCGTGTGGAGCGAGGGCTGCTCGCTGTGCGGCGTGGACGACGCGTCGCCCGCGGCGGAGCCGGGACCGCGATGAAGGTCCAGCTGCAGGGCCAGTCGCTGCGACTGCGGATCGACGAGGACGAGCTGGCGCGTCTCCTGGATGGCGGGGTGGTGGCGAACGAGACCCGGGCCCCGGGCGCTGCATTGGGGCACTTCCTGCGCATCGTCGAGGGCGCGGCAGCGACCTTCGCCGTCGGCTCCGACGGCTGGCACATCGGCTTGCCCGATGAGGACCTTCGTGGCTACGTCTCCGGTCTGCCCTCCCGGGATGCCCTGGAGTTCACGCTGGGCGGGGGCGACGCCGCTCTCGCGCTCGTCTTCGAGGTCGACGTCCGCGACAGCGTCCGCCGCCGCGGCCCGCCACCGCGCCGCCGACCCCGGTAACCCCGGTAACCCCGGTAACCCCGGTAACCCCGGCAACCGCGGCAACCGCGGCAACCGCGGCAACCGCGGCAACCGCGGCAACCGCGGAACCCCCGGAACCCGCGGAACCCGCGGAACCCCCGGAACCCCCGGAACCCCCGGAACCCCCGGAACCCCCGGAACCCGCGGAACCCCCGGAACCCCCGGAACCCCCGGAACCCCCGGAACCCCCGCACCCCCCGGACCCCCCGCACCCCCCGGACCCCCCGCACCCCCCACCCTGTAGGAGCGGCTACAGCCGCGATCGCCCTGCGTGGTCCTGCGGGCATCGTCATGGGCATGACCAGGTGCGTCCTCCCTGTCGGCGATCGCGGCTGTAGCCGCTCCTACAGGGGGGAGCCGGGGCCGGGCCGGGCGTCGGCTTACGGGCCGAAAGCTATACTTGCCGGTCCAACGCCCCACGCAGGTCCACCGCATGTTCGAGTCCCTCACCCAGCGCCTCTCCGGCACCATCGAGCGCCTGCGCGGCCGCGGCCGGCTGACCGAGGAGAACATCCGCGAGGCCACCCGCGAGGTGCGCATCGCGCTGCTCGAGGCCGACGTCGCGCTGCCCGTGGTGCAGGCCCTGATCGAGCGCATCAAGGTGCGCGCGGTTGGCCAGGAAGTGCTCAAGTCGCTGACGCCGGGCCAGGCGCTGATCAAGGTCGTGCGCGACGAGCTGACCGCGGTCATGGGTGCCGCCGCCGCGGACCTCAACCTCAACGTGCCGGCGCCGGCGGTCATCCTGATGGCCGGCCTGCAGGGCGCGGGCAAGACCACCACCGTTGGCAAGCTCGCGAAGCTGCTGAAGGAAAAGCGCAAGAAGAAGGTGATGGTGGTCAGCGCCGACGTCTACCGGCCGGCCGCCATCGCCCAGCTGGAAACGCTGGCGAAGCAGGTCGACGTGCGCTTTTTCCCGTCCGACGCCGCGCAGAAGCCGGTCGACATCGTCCGCGCCGCGATCGAGGACGCCCGCCGGTCCTTCATCGATGTGCTGCTGGTCGACACCGCCGGCCGCCTCGCGATCGACGAGGCGATGATGGCCGAGATCAAGGCGTTGCATGCCGCCGTGAACCCGGTCGAGACCCTGTTCGTGGTCGACGCCATGACCGGCCAGGACGCGGCCAACACCGCCAAGGCCTTCAGCGAGGCGCTGCCGCTGACCGGCGTGGTGCTGACCAAGACCGACGGCGACGCCCGCGGCGGCGCGGCGCTCAGCGTGCGCTACATCACTGGCCGGCCGATCAAGTTCATCGGCACCGGCGAGAAGGTCGACGGGCTCGACGTCTTCCATCCCGACCGCATCGCCAGCCGCATCCTCGACATGGGCGACGTGCTGTCGCTGGTCGAACAGGTGGAAGGGCAGGTCGACAAGGAGAAGGCGCAGAAGCTCGCCGAGAAGGTTGCCAAGGGCAAGAAGTTCGACCTCAACGACATGCGCGACCAGCTCGAGCAGATGCAGGGCATGGGCGGCATCCACGGCCTGATGGACAAGCTTCCGGGCATGGGCCAGGTGCCGGACTCGGTGAAGAACCAGGTCACCGGCAAGGAAGTGCCGCGCATGGTCGCGATCATCAATTCGATGACGAAGAAGGAGCGCCGCAACCCGGCGCTGCTCAACGGCTCACGGCGCAAGCGCATCGCCGCCGGTTCCGGCGTCACGCCGGCCGACGTCAACAAGCTGATGAAGCAGTACCAGCAGATGGAAAAGATGATGGCCAAGCTGGGCCGCGGCGGCATGAAGGGCATGATGCGCGGCCTGCAGGGGATGATGGGCGGCCGCGGCGCGATGCCGTTCCGCTGAGCGCTGGAGCCCGTCGCATGGCGGAGGATCCGGCGGTGCCCAAAGCCCTTGCCACCTCCGCGGACGATCCCGTGGAGGCCGGCCACTTCACCACCATGCAGATGCGCGCGGGCCGTGTGCAGGGGCGCGACCTGCACCTGCTGCGGCTGCGCCAGGCGTCCGGGCACCTGTGGGGGATCGGTACGGACAAGGGCAAGCTGCTGCGGGAAATCCGCGATGCCTGTCTGCGGCACGGCGACCGGACCGATCGCACGCTCCGGGTCTGCGTGCGTCCCGGCGGGTCCCGGGTGTCGTCGGACGACGACGCGGCCGTCGCTTCGCCGTTCCGGTACGACACGTCGGCACCGGGCGACGCGGTTCGTCTGCTGCGTGTCGACGTCGAGATCGAGCGGCCGCGCACCGTTCCCGCATCGCCGCTGCGCGTGCGCAGCCATCACGGCCTTCGCGCCTGCCCGGAAGTGAAACACCTTGCGCTGCAACCCCAGTTCGCGCTGCGCGCGGAGGCACAGTCCGCCGGTTACGACGATGCACTCCTGGTCGCCCCCGATGGGCGCATCGCCGAAGGCAGCTTCTGGAGCGTCGCCTTCTGGGACGGGGACACGGTGACCTGGCCCCTTGCTCCTGCGCTCCCGGGCGTGACCTGGCGGCTGCTGGAGCGTGCGCTCCACGAGGCCCGGATCCCCCAGCAGCGCGTGCCGCTGCGCCTCGACGAGCTGGCCGGGCAGCGCGCCGCCTTCGCGGTCAATTCGAGCGGAATCCGCGCCATCGCGGCGGTCGATGCCCATGTGTTTCCCGGTGATGCCGGGTTCGGCCGCGCGCTGCGGGACCTTCTGGACGCCGTTCCCTGGGACGACCTCTAGGCGCGGGACGGGGAGGCGGGGCGGGGTTTCGCGCGGCTTCGGCCTGGGCTACAATTCCCGGCTTACCTCGCCATCCTGGCGACTGGGCAACACGGAAACCACCATGGTCAAGATCCGCCTTACCCGCGGCGGCGCCAAGAAGCGCCCCTTCTACCACATCATCGTCACCGACTCGCGCAGCGCGCGCGACGGCCGCAACATCGAGCGCGTGGGCTACTACAACCCCGTCGCGCAGGGCGCCGAGCAGCGCGTCGTGCTGGACACCGCCCGCGTCGACCATTGGGTCTCGCAGGGCGCGCAGCTGACCGACAAGGTCCGCGACCTGTACAAGGAAGCGGCCAAGGCGACGGCGGCAGCCGCCGCCTGATGTCCGGGCCGCGCCTCCGCGCGCGGCCGCATCCTGCATATGGACAGCCAAGGGCGCCGCATCCTGCTGGGCAGGGTCCACGGCGCCTTTGGCGTGCGTGGTGAACTGAAGCTGGAGTCGTTCACCGACCCGGCCCGCACCATCTTCCGCTACCAGCCCTGGATCCTGCGCGACGCGCAGGGACGTGAGCGCGAGCTCGAGGGCGTGCGTGGGCGCGACGGCGCGAAGGGACTGGTGGCCACGTTCCCGGGCGTCGAAGACCGCGAGAGTGCCGACGCCCTGCGCGGCACCGAGGTCTGGGTCCCGCGCGCGGCGCTGCCGCCGCCGGCACCCGGTGAGTACTACTGGGTGGATCTCGAAGGCCTGCGCGTGGCCACCGTCGAGGGGGTCGACTTCGGCACCGTCTCGCACCTCTTTTCCACTGGCGCCAACGACGTGCTGGTGGCGCGTGGCGATCGCGAACGCATGATCCCGTTCGTGACCCCGGACTACGTGGTGTCGGTCGACTTCGAGGCCGGCCTGGTCACGGTCGACTGGGACCCGGAGTTCTAGCGTGGCGCCCGACGCCACGGAGCTGGCCGGCGCCGGCGACGCGGCCGCGCGGCCGCCGCTGCGCATCGACGTCATCAGCCTGTTCCCCGACTTCGTGGCCCAGGTCGCCGGCCACGGCGTGGTCGGTCGCGCAACCGCGCGTGGCCTGCTGTCGCTGGAAGGCTGGAACCCGCGCGACCACGCCGAAGGCAGCTACCGCCGCGTCGACGACCGCCCCTTTGGTGGCGGCCCCGGCATGGTGATGCTGCTCGACCCCCTGCGCGCGACCATTGCCGCGGCCCGGGCCGCCGATCCGGCGCCGGCACGCGTCGTGTACATGAGCCCGCAGGGGCGCCGCTTCGACCAGGCCAAGGCCCGGGAGCTGGCGGCGCTGCCGCGGCTGGTGCTGCTGTGCGGCCGCTACGAGGGCGTGGACGAGCGGCTGCTGGCGGCCGAGGTCGACGAGGAGCTCTCGATCGGCGACTACGTGCTGTCGGGCGGCGAGCTCGCGGCCGCGGTCGTGGTCGATGCCGTGGCCCGGCTGCTGCCGGGGGCGCTCAACGACGCCGAGTCCGCCGCCCAGGACAGCTTCGAAGCCCCGGCCGGCGGCGCCGGCCCGCTGCTCCTGGACTGCCCGCATTACACGCGCCCGGTCGAACATGCGCTCGGCACGGTGCCCCCGGTCCTGCTTTCGGGCAACCATGCGGCCATCGCGCGCTGGCGCCGCCAGCAGTCGCTGGTCCGGACCTGGCGGAGGCGGCCGGACCTGCTGGACCTCGACGCCCTTCCGGCCGCTGACCGCCGGCTGCTCGACGAGGGGCTGGCCGAGGCCGGTCTCCCGCGGGTCGGGCCTGGCCGGACCTAGGCCGGGCGCTGGCGCGGCCCGTCGGAATCGGGGTAGAATGCGCGGCTAGCTGTCACCACGCCAAGACGCGGGTCCACGTGCACTCGCGCTACAACAGCCCACAGGGCACTACCAACAGGCATCCAACCACCATGAACAAGCCCTCGCTCAACACCCTGCTGCAGACCTTCGAGACCGAGCAGGCCACGCGCCAGCTTCCCGTCTTCGGCCCCGGCGACACCGTCGTGGTCAACGTCAAGGTGAAGGAAGGCAATCGCGAGCGCGTCCAGGCCTACGAGGGCGTGGTCATCGCGAAGAAGAACGCCGGCCTGAACTCGTCGTTCACCGTGCGCAAGATTTCCCATGGCTTCGGCGTCGAGCGCGTGTTCCAGAGCCACAGCGCCGCGATCGACTCGGTCGAGGTCAAGCGCCGCGGCGCCGTGCGCGCCGGCAAGCTCTACTACCTGCGCGAGCTGGAAGGCCGCAAGGCGCGCATCAAGGAAGACCTGGCGGGCAACGCGAAGGCGCGCGCCAAGGCCGCCGCCGAAGCCGAAGCCGCCAAGTCGGCCGGCTGAGCAACGCCCCGGCGCTATCGCAGCGCTGATCCGGACGGCCGCCCCAGGGCGGCCGTTCGCGTTTCCTCGTCCGACGTCCGCGGGCAGGGGTCGGCCACCGGACCCGGGGGTTGCGAAGGCACCTCGGCCGGGATCGCGACCGCATCGGCCTCGTGGCCGCCGGCGCCGGCCAGCATGCGCGCCTCCCGCCAGCCTCCCCAGCGGTAGTAGGCAAGCGACATCGCCATCGCGCAGAGCGCGCTGACCGGGAAGCTCAGCCAGATCGCGTCGGCCCCCAGGCTCGGCTGCAGCAGGTTGGCGAAGGGCACGCGGATACCCCAGAGGGCCAGGCCCAGGATCAGCAGCGGCGGGATCACCGCGCCGGTGGAGCGCACCACGCCCGACACCACGAAGGTCACTCCGAAGAACAGGAAGGACCAGATCGCGATCACGTTGATGTGCTGGCCCAGCTCGATCGACGGACTGCCCGGAGGCAGGAACAGCGACAGGATCCGCGGACCGAACAGCAGCAGCGGCGCGATCAGCGCACCGGTCAGCAGGAAATTGAACGCGACGCCGGCGCGCATGGTGCCGCCGACGCGGTCCCAGCGCCCGGCGCCGACATTCTGCGCCGCCATCGAGGTGCAGGCCGCGCCCACCGCCATGGCCGGCATCTGCACATAGGTCCAGAGCTGCAGCGTCGCGCCATAGGCGGACGCGGTGTCCACGCCGTGCGCGTTGACCATGCTGATCATCACCAGCATTGCCAGCGAGACCAGGATCATCTGCAGCCCCATCGGAACGCCCTTGACCACCAGCGCGCGGACGATCGCGAGGTCCGGGATGTAGGCGCGGCGTTCGCTGCGCGGGATCCACAGTGGATGGCGACGCCAGCGCAGCCAGGCGAGGAGCGCCGCGAGGCTCGCGGCATTGGCCACCAGGGTGGCCGCGGCCGAGCCCGCGATGCCCATGCGCGGCAATGGGCCCGGGCCGAAGATCAGCAGCGGGTTGACGATGATGTCGATCACCACCACCAGCGCCAGGAAGAAGAAGGGCGTGCGGGTGTCGCCGGCACCCCGGAGCACCGCGCTGATGAAGGCGAACATGTAGAGGAAGGGCACCGCCAGGAAGATCACCTTCAGGTAGGCCTCGGCCAGCGGCAGCGAGGCCTCCGGCGTGCCCATCCACGCCAGCACGTGGCGCGCCAGCGGCAGGCCGGCGGCGGCGACCAGCAGCGACAGGCCGCCGAAGAAGCTGGCGCTGGTGCCGATGACCCGCCGTGCCTGCACCGCATCCTTCGCGCCGATCGCCTGGGCGACCAGGATCGTCGCCGCCATCCCGATGCCGAATACCGAGCCCAGCAGGAAGAACAGGATGTTGTTGGCGTTGGCCGTGGCGACCAGGGCCTCCTCGCCGAGGAAGCGTCCGACCCACACCGCATTCACCGAGCCGTTGAGCGACTGCAGCGCGTTGCCGGCGAGGATCGGTAGCGCGAAGACCAGCAGGGTGCGCCCGATGGCGCCGTCGGTGAGGTCACGCGTGGACGGTTTCGGCATCGGCGCATCCTGCCAGAGCGGCGTTGAAGGCGGCGCTAGAATCCGCGCATGACGCAGGACGAAACCGGCAGCACGCGCCCCGACAGCGTGCGCATCGACGTGTGGCTCTGGGCCGCGCGGTTCTTCAGGACCCGCACGCTGGCCCGGCAGGCGCTGGAGACCGGCAAGGTCGAGGTCGGCGGCCAGCGGCCGAAGGCGTCGCGCGCGGTGCGGGTGGGCGACGCGCTGCGCGTGGTGCGCGGCGAGGACGTGTTCGAGGTCGAGGTGCTGGGATTGTCGGACGACCGCGGGCCTGCGGCCGTCGCGCAGCAGCTCTATCGCGAATCGGAGGCCTCGGCCCGGGCGCGCGCCGAAGCGCTCCTTGCTCGGCGCGCGGCCCGCGACGGCTACCGCGCGCCGGAACACCGGCCCGACAAGCGTGCCCGCCGGCTCATCCGCGCCCTGGGCGACATCGACGCCACCTGAGCCCGTCCGGACGCAGCGGGGCCGCGGCTCTGGAGGGAACCGCGGCCCCGGTCTCAGGCGGCGTGCGTCACGGCGATCGGCCTCACGCCAGCGCGGACGCCTCCTCCTGGCCCAGGCTGTTGGGCGACTGCCCGGCGGCGAACGCGCCCAGCTTGCGCAGCGCGGCCTCGACGCCGGCACCGTAGGCCGGATCGGCCTTGCTGCAGTTCTCCACGTGGCGGCGCTTGATGAAGTCGGGCGCGTCACCCATGGCGCGGGCGGTGTTGTCGAACAGCGCCTGCTGCTGCGCCGGCGTCATCAGGCGGAACAGGTCGCCCGGCTGGCGGTAGTAGTCGGCGTCGTCCTCGCGGAAGTTCCACCAGTCGGCCACGCCGCCGATCTTCAGCGGAGGCTCGCGGTACTGGGGCTGCTCCTGCCACTGCTGGAAGCTGTTGGGCTCGTAGTGGGGCAGGCCGCCGTAGTTGCCGTCGACGCGGCCGATACCGTCGCGGTGGTTGCTGTGCACCGGGCAGCGCGCGGCGTTGACCGGGATCTGGTGGTAGTTCGTGCCCAGCCGGTAGCGCTGCGCGTCGGCGTAGTTGAACAGGCGCGCCTGGAGCATCTTGTCCGGCGACACGCCGATGCCCGGCACCAGGGTCCCGGGCGCGAACGCGCTCTGCTCGACGTCGGCGAAGAAGTTTTCCGGGTTGCGGTTGAGCTCGAACTCGCCGACCTCGATCAGCGGGAAATCCTTCTTCGACCACACCTTGGTCAGGTCGAAGGGATGGAACGGCACCTTCTCCGCGTCCGCTTCAGGCATGACCTGGACGTACATCGTCCACTTGGGGAAATCGCCGCTCTCGATCGCGTTGTAGAGGTCGCGCTGGTGGGTCTCGCGATCATTGCCGATGGCCTCGGCGGCCTCGGCGTCGGTCAGGTTGCGGATGCCCTGTTGGGTGCGGAAGTGGAACTTCACCCAGAAGCGCTCGCCGGCCTCGTTCCAGAAGCTGTAGGTATGCGAACCGAAGCCGTGCATGTGGCGGTAGCTGGCCGGGATGCCGCGGTCGCTCATCACGATGGTGACCT
This sequence comes from Luteimonas sp. MC1895, assembly GCF_016457215.1. NCBI lineage: Bacteria > Pseudomonadati > Pseudomonadota > Gammaproteobacteria > Lysobacterales > Lysobacteraceae > Luteimonas > Luteimonas sp. MC1895. The sequence goes on along the minus strand of NZ_JAEMDY010000001.1, from coordinate 653,771 downwards.
GGTGCAGGGCCTCGGGCAGCAGCGTCCACCAGTCCCAGTTGTAGGTCGCCGAGCGCAGGTTGGTGCGCGGGTCGCGCTTCACCACCTTGTTGAGGTCGGGGAACTTGCGCGGGTCGCGGATGAAGAACACGGGGGTGTTGTTGCCCACCATGTCCCAGTTGCCTTCCCCGGTGTAGAACTTCAGCGCGAAGCCGCGGATGTCGCGCTCGGCATCGGCCGCGCCGCGCTCGCCGGCGACGGTGGTGAAGCGGGCGAACATTTCGGTCGTCTTGCCCACCTGCGAGAAGATCGCGGCGCGGGTGTACCTGGTGATGTCGCGGGTAACCGTGAAGGTGCCGAAGGCGCCGGAGCCCTTGGCGTGCATCCGCCGCTCCGGGATGACTTCACGGACGAAATTGCCGAGCTTCTCGTGCAGCCAGACGTCCTGGGCCAGCAGCGGGCCGCGCGGCCCGGCGGTCAGGCTGTTCTGGTTGTCGGGCACGGGTGCGCCGAAGTCGGTGGTCAGGTGCGTGACCGGACACGTCCTGGTGCTGTCGCTGCTGCTCATGTGCGGGGTTCCCCTTTCTGTGTGGGTGGCGGTCGGAGTCGTGCCTCGACTCTAGGACCGCCCGATAGAAAGGTGAAATCGAATGATGGAAATCGATTGATAGGCCACGCCTAATGATCATCTCCGCCCGAACAGTCCTCCCAGCTTCACCAGGTCGCCAAGGCCGAGTTCGCCGTCGCCGTCCTGGTCCAGCACTGCACCCAGCAGGCCGCCGCCCAGGCCGCCCTGCTGCCGGATCTCCTGCTGCTCCCGGCCCAGCAGCCCGCCCAGCGCCTGCGCGCCCGCCGGTTGCTGCGAACCCCCGCCGGACATCATCCGCTTGGCGAGGTAGGCCATCACGATCGGCGCCAGGATCCGCAGCAGCTGGCCGGCCTGGCCTTGGCCGAGCCCCGTGGCCTGGGCAACGCCGGCCTCGGCGCGCGGCTGCTGGCCGCCGAAGATGTGGCCGAGGATGCCCGCGCCGTCGGTCTGGCGGCCCTGCGGCGCGCCCCCCAGCACCGCGCCCAGCACGCTGCCGAGATCGACGCCTGCGTGGTCCTTCTGCAGCGCGCCGAACAGCGCCTGTGCGCCCTGCGGCTGGCTGGCATTGCGGCCGAGTGCGCCCAGGATCAGCGGCAGCGCCGCCTTGATCGCGGCCGAGGACTGCTCCTGGCTGATGCCGAGCTGCTGGGCCAGCTGGCTGGCGGGGCCGCCCTGCAGCTGGGCGGCGAGATCGTCGGTGAGCATGGCCATGTCAGCACTCCTGTCGTCCGGGACCCCGATCGTACGCGCGACCCCGCGCGCGGGTCACCCGTCCGCCGGCCCGTCGATGCGCCGCGTCCAGTCCTCGACCTGGCTCGTCGCCAGGCGGCGCTCGAGCACCGTGCGCCAGGACGGCACCAACGGGAGCTGCAGGGCCTCGGCCAGCTGAGCGGCGTCGAGCACGCGATCGGCCAGCAGCCGCATCAGGCGCCGCAGGGGCCAGCCGGGGCAGGGCCGTTCGACCAGTTCCAGCACGTCGCCGGTGCTGGCATGGCCCGGCTGCAGCACGCGGTAATACCAGCCGGTCCGGCCGGTGTCCTGCACGCGTCGCGCCATGTCGCGCACGCCGAAGCGGTCATTGAGCTTCCAGCATGGTTGCCGCCCCTGGCTCACCTCCAGCAGCGCCCCGCCGAGCGAGAACCGGTCGCCCAGGCAGACACTGCCCTCGTCCAGGCCAGCGCTGCTCAGGTTCTCGCCGAAGGCACCGGGCGCGGCCAGCAGCGGCAGGTTGCCGAGCTCCGTTCGCCAGGCCGCGTAGTGGTCGCGCGGATAGTGGTGGACGGCCTTGTCGACGCCGCCATGCACGCGCGGGTCGCCCTGTTCGTCGCCGTCGAGGCCCAGGCTGCCGATGTGCACCGGTCCGCTGCGCGGCGCCTTGGCGATGGCGCTGCGGCTGCCCGCGCGCGTATAGGGCACGGCGATCCCGGTGAGGAGGGCGTCGATGCGGACGGATGACGACAGGACGCCGGCGGGGCCGCCGTGGTCGGAGCGGGGCCTGTCGTCTTCGCCGCCGACGGTCACGTGAGCGCCTTCAGCCGGTACAGCGCTTCCAGCGCCTGCTTGGGCGTGAGTTCGTCGGGATCGATGCCGGCGAGCGCGTCAAGGGCGGCCGATGAGGGCGAGAACAGGCCGTACTGCTGCGGCGCGTCGAGCACCTCGGCCGACAGCGGCGGGCGGGCGGCCGGGCCCTGCTGCTCGAGTTCGGCCAGGCGGCCGCGGGCCTGGCGCAGCACCGGCCTCGGCAGCCCGGCCAGCGCCGCCACCTGCAGCCCGAAGCTGCGGTTGGCCGGGCCTTCCTTCACCGCGTGCATGAAGACCAGCGTCTCGCCGTGCTCGACGGCGTCCAGGTGCACGTTGGCGATGCCGCTGCCGGGCGCGGCCAGCGCCGTGAGTTCGAAGTAGTGGGTCGCAAACAGCGTGTAGCAGCGGTTGTGGCCGGCCAGGTGGCGCGCGCAGGCCTCGGCGAGCGCCAGGCCGTCGTAGGTCGAGGTGCCGCGGCCGATCTCGTCCATCAGCACCAGCGACTGCGCCGTCGCATGGTGCAGGATGTGGCTGGTCTCGCTCATCTCGACCATGAAGGTCGACTGCCCGCGGGCGAGGTCGTCGCCCGCGCCGATCCGGGTCAGGATGCGGTCGATCGGGCCGATCCGCGCGCGCGCCGCGGGAACGAAGCTTCCGATGTGGGCCAGCAGCACGATCAGCGCGTTCTGGCGCATGTAGGTGCTCTTGCCGCCCATGTTGGGCCCGGTGATGACCAGCATCCGGCGGTCGTCGCCGAGCACCAGGTCGTTGGGCTCGAAGGGCTCGTCGCGCACCGCTTCGACCACCGGGTGGCGGCCACGCTCGATCTCCAGGCAGGGCGCGTCGACGAGCTCGGGCCGCGCCCAGTCCAGCGCATGCGCGCGCTCGGCCAGGCCTGCCAGCACGTCGAGCTCGGCGAGCGCTCCGGCACAGCGCTTCAGCGACTCCAGGTGCAGGTTGAGTTCGTCCAGCAGTTGCTCGTACAGCAGGCGCTCGCGGGCCAGCGCACGTTCGCGCGCGGACAGCACCTTGTCCTCGAAGCCCTTCAGCTCCTCGGTGATGTAGCGCTCGGCGTTGGCCAGCGTCTGCCGCCGGGTGTAGTGGGTCGGCGCCCTGGCCGCGTGCGCCTTGCCGACCTCGAGGTAATAGCCGTGCACGCGGTTGTAGCCGACCTTGAGCGTGGGGATGCCGCTGGCCTCGCGCTCGCGGGCCTCCAGCTCGACCAGGAACTGGTCGGCATGGGTCGACAGCCGGCGCAGGTCGGCCAGCTCCGCATCGAAGCCGTCGGCAAAGACCCCGCCGTCCCGCGCCAGCACCGGCGGCTGTTCCACCAGGGCGTCGGCCAGCAGTGCCGCCTGCGCGGCGTGCTCGCCGAGACCGTCGACCAGGGCCTGCAGGCGCGGCGAATCCACCGGGCCCAGCAGCGTGCGCACGCCGGGCAGCATGCCCAGCGCATCGCGCAGCGTGGACAGGTCGCGCGGCCGCGCCGAGCGCAGCGCGATGCGCGAGAGGATGCGCTCCACGTCGCCGAGCCCGCGGAAGCGCTCGCGCAGGTCGCGTCCGGCGTCGCTGTCGAGCAGGGCCGACACGGCGTGCTGGCGCTCGCCGACGACGATCCGGTCGCGCAGCGGCCGGTGCAGCCAGCGCCGGAGCAGGCGCCCGCCCATCGGCGTCACCGTGCTGTCGAGCACCCCGAGGAGGGTGTGCTTCTGCTCGCCGTCGACGCGCGTGTCGAGCTCGAGATGGCGGCGCGTGGCCGCGTTCATCGCGATCGCGCCGTCGCTGGACTCGAGCGTGATCGAGGTGAGGTGGGGCAGGCGCTGCTTCTGTGTTTCCTCCACGTAGCCGAGCAGCGCGCCCGCCGCCGCGATCGCCTGCGGCCGGTCGTCGATGCCGAAGGCGGTGAGGTCGTGCAGTTCGAAGAAGCGCAGGAGCTGGCGGCGCCCGCTGTCGGCGTCGAACAGCCAGGGCGCGCGCCGGCGCAGGCCGCTGCGCGAGGTGGCGCAGGCCGGCCAGCCTTCCTCGTCGGGCAGCAGCAGCTCGGCCGGGTCGAGGCGGGCGAGTTCGGCTTCCAGCGCGTCGTCACCCGTGACCTCGTTGGCGAGGAAGCGGCCGGCGGACAGGTCGGCCCAGGCCAGGCCATAGCCGTCGCGGCCGCGGCTGACCGCGAGCAGCAGGGTGTCGCGGCGTTCCGACAGCAGCGCCTCGTCGGTAACCGTGCCGGGCGTGACGATGCGCACCACCTTGCGCTCCACCAGGCCCTTGCTGGTGGCCGGGTCACCGACCTGCTCGCAGATGGCGACCGATTCGCCCAGCGCCACCAGGCGCGCGAGATAGCCCTCGGCGGCATGGTGCGGCACGCCGGCCATCGGGATCGGCTGCCCGCCGGAGCTGCCGCGCTGGGTCAGGGTGATGTCGAGCAGCCTGGCCGCCTTGCGCGCGTCGTCGAAGAACAGCTCGTAGAAGTCGCCCATGCGGAAGAACAGCAGCACGTCGGCGTGCTCCGCCTTGGCGGCGAAGAACTGCTTCATCAGGGGCGTGTGTTCGGGCGTCTTGTCCAGCGTCATGCGTCCGGCGTGCAGGGTGCGCGCGGCGCGCGCGCAGGACACCGGATTGTAGCCGGGCGGGGCGCTCCGCTCAGCGGCGCAGGGCCTGCGCGCCGGGCGGATCGGGCAGGCCGCCGTCGTCGACCACGACGCGGTCGCGGCCGCCGCGCTTGGCCGCGTACATGGCCGCGTCCGCACGGGCCAGGACCCGTTCGTAGTCGGGGTGGCGGTCCTGGACCGCGACGCCGATGCTGCCGGTGAGCTGGAGCGTGCTGCCGTCGGCCAGGGCGACCGGCGCCAGGGCGATGGCGTTGCGCAGGCCTTCGGCGATCGCGACCGCGTCTTCGCGCGACACCGAGCCGAGCACCACCACGAACTCCTCGCCGCCGTAGCGGAACAGGTAGTCGCTGCCGCGGGTGTTCTCCACCAGCAGCGCGGCGACGTGCTTCAGCGCGCGATCACCGGCCTCGTGGCCGTGGGTGTCGTTGATCGACTTGAAGTGGTCGAGGTCGAGCATGAGCACCGCGAACTGGCGCCCGGTATTGGCCTGCAGCGCGATCTCGCGGCGCAGGATGGTCGGCAGGAAGCGGCGGTTGAGCAGCCGGGTGAGGGCGTCGCGGCCCGATTCCAGGTCGCCGATGCCGTCGAACATCATCGACACCAGGCTGCGGATGGCGTCGGCGCCGACGCGCAGTTCGTCGAGCAGCTCGCGGCGGTCGGCATGGGTCAGCGCTTGGGGCAGGCGCGCGCGCAGGGTGCTGTCGATGCGCGCGGCGATCAGGTTCACCTCGCGGGTCTCGGCGGTGTCGCCGAAGCTCGCCATGCCCTTGTGCAGGAACCACAGGCCGAACTCGGAGTTGGAGATCTGCAGCGGCGTGGCCGCGCCCGGGTGCTCGGACATCAGCGCGTAGATCAGTGCGTTCTCCCAGGTCAGCAGCAACGCGCGCTGGCGCTCGCGCTCCGTGCCGATGTTCTGGATCAGCGAGAACAGGCGGAAGGCGCCGTCGACCTGGCCGGCAGCCTCGCGCGAGCGGGTGTAGGCGCGCGTCATCGACTCCAGCGCGATGTCGACCAGGCCGTTCGCGCACAGGATCGCGTCGATCGCCAGCGCTTCGCTGCCGGCGTGCCGGCGGATCCCGGCGTGGAGGTCGTCCTTGAGCATGCGGCCGCCGCGCGCCACCAGGTCGACCGGGATGCCGATGCGCGCGTGGACCTGGCCGACGTGCTCCTGGGTGGCCTGCAGCGCGTTGACGTCGCCGGCGCGGGCCGACAGCAGCGCCACCAGCCAGCGCTGCAGCGACGGCTTCAGGCGCTCGCGCACCTGGTCGACGTTGAGGTAGCGCGAGGCCCGGGGGTCTTCCAGCATGTCGCCATAGAAATGGTCGGCCACGACCTGGCCGCCCTCGGCCACGACCACCGCCAGCACCGCCCGGACCTCGTCGGACAGCGCGTCGACGCGGCGCGCCCAGTCGGTGGCAAGCCTCGGATCCGGCATCGATTCGACCGTGGGACGGGCATGGCCCGCGGCGGGAAGGGGGGCTGCATGGACGGCCATCCGGATATTGTCGCCCGCTCCGCCAGGCGCGTGGTGAACGCGCCGCGCCGGGAGTGGAACGCACATACGCATGCGTCCGGAAGTGTGCTAGCGTCCGGCGCAAGGTTGCGATACCGCAGCGCCCGGCCAGTCCCCCCACGCAGGCCCGGCGCATCTGTCTGATGGCGCGTGCCATGGCAGCGGTCGCACCGACGTCGATGACATCCATCCGTAGGGGGACACCATGGTCTCAGGCCATCCGCAACGCCACGCGCTCGCCACCGCGCTTCTCGCCATCCTCGCAAGTCCCGCCCTGCTGTCCACGGCCCACGCCCAGGACGCCACGCCCGCGGTCGAGGACCGGCCCACCACGCTCGCCGGCATCACGGTCACCGCGCAGAAACGCGAGGAGGCCCTGCAGGACGTGCCGATCGTCGTCAACGTCCTCGACGCGCAGCTGCTCCAGGACACCGGGGTTCGCGACATCAAGGACATGCAGGTGCTGGTGCCCGGCCTGACCGTGACCAGTACCCAGTCCGCGGCGCAGACCACCGCGCGCATCCGCGGCATCGGCACCGTCGGCGACAACGCCGGCCTGGAATCCTCGGTCGGTGTGGTGATCGACGGCGTCTACCGCTCGCGCAACAGCGTCGGCTTCGGCGACCTGGGCGAGGTCGAGCGCATCGAGGTGCTGAAGGGCCCGCAGGGCACGGTCTTCGGCAAGAACACCTCGGCCGGCGTGATCAACGTGGTCACCCGTCGCCCCAGCTATTCGCAGAGCGCCGAAGCGGAGATCACCGCCGGCAACTACGGGCTGATCGGCGTGTCCGGCGGCTACAACGACGCGCTGGGTGATCGCGCCGCCTTCCGCGTGTTCGCGGCCAAGCGCGACCGCGACGGCGTCGACGAGGTCCGGACCGGCGGCGGCCCGCGCAAGGCGACCGACGACGGCGACCAGAACTACCACACCGTGCGCGGCCAGCTGCTGCTCGAACCCACCGACACGCTCGACATCAACTTCAGCGCCGACTACAGCAGCCGCGAGGAGAACTGCTGCGTCACGGTGACCACGCAGCGCGGCCCGACGGCCGCGATCATCAACGCGCTGACGCCGGGCGGCGAGGGCATCATCCCGACCGCGGACCCGGAGCGCCGCCTGGCCTACTCCAACCGTTCGACCGAGCAGGACCTCAAGGACAAGGGCGTGTCGATGCAGGTGGACTGGGACTCGTCCTGGTTCGGCAACGCCACCCTGACCTCGATCACCGCCTTCCGCGACTGGCAGGCGATCAACGGCCTCGACTTCGACTACAGCGGCGCCGACATCCTGTATCGCGCGCCGGACGCCGACGAGTCGCTGACGCGCTTCGAGACCTTCAGCCAGGAGCTGCGCCTGACCGGCTCGACCGATCGCCTCGACTGGATGGTGGGCTTCTTCTATTCCGACGAGGACCTGGACCGCAACGACTCCTACCGCTTCGGTGCCGCCTACGAGCCGTATCTGTCGACCCTCGTGGGCACCCAGGTGCTGGGCGCCGTGGCCGCGCAGCTGGCGCCGCTGGGGCTGACGGTGAACCAGGCCAATCCCGCGACCTTCCTCTCGCAGGTGTCGGGCCGGCCCTTCGGAACCAACTACCAGGGACTGGCGGCGCTGGACCGGCACGACCAGAACGCACGCACCACCGCGATCTTCACCAACAACACCTTCCACGCCACCGACGCGCTCGACATCACCCTGGGCCTGCGCTACACGCACGAGAAGAAGGAGCTGCACTCGGTCTACAGCAATCCCAACGGCAGCATCGGCTGCGGCTCCACGCTGGCCAATCCGGCCGCGCGCGTGGGCGGGGCGCTGGCGCAGCGCATCAACAACTTCGCCCTGCTGCCACCGGGGCTGCAGCAGCAGCTGCTCGGCGCCCTGGTGCCGGTGGTCGCCCCGCAGGTGGCCGGCTTCATGTGCCTGCCCTGGGCCAACATCGCCCACAACGGCCGCGACGTCGAGCAGTCGCGGACCGAGAAGGAGTGGTCGGGCACGGTGAAGGTCGCCTACGACTGGTCCGACGACGTCATGACCTATGCCTCGGTCGCGCGCGGCTACAAGGCCGGCGGCTTCAACCTCGACCGCGTGCAGTCGTCCAACGGCCTGTCGAGCGGCGTCCAGGGGATCCTCCCGGTCGACGACACCTCGTTCCCCGGCGAGTTCGTCAGCAGCTTCGAACTCGGTGCCAAGAGCACCTGGGCCGAGGGCAACCTGCTGCTCAACGCGGCGTTGTTCTACCAGGACTACAAGGACTTCCAGCTCAACAGCTTCCTCGGCACGAGCTTCGTGGTGCGCTCGATCCCGGAGGTGGTGTCGCGCGGCGTCGAACTGGACCTGATGTGGCAGACCCCCATGCAGGGCCTGATGCTGCAGGGTGGCCTGACGTATGCCGAAACCGAGTATGGCGACGACCTGCTGCCCGACGCCGACCTGGCGCTGCTGCCCGGCAACCAGATGAGCTTCGCGCCGAAGTGGTCGGGCAACGCGTCGGCCACCTACGAGTGGGATTTCGGTGCCAACTACCTGGGCCGCTTCAACATCGGCGCCAAGTACATGTCCGACTACAACACCGGCTCCGACCTCGATCCGCAGAAGGAGCAGGAGGCCTACACCCTGCTCAACGCGCGCATCGGCTTCGGTCGCCAGGACAAGCGCTGGATGGTCGAGTTCTGGGGCCAGAACCTGACCGACGAGACCTACAAGCAGGTGGGCATCGACGCGCCGATCCAGGCCGGCTCGTGGAACGCCTTCCTCGGCGCTCCGCGGACCTACGGCGTGACGTTCCGGGTCAACTACTTCTGATCCAGGCGGTCCCTGCACGACCCGACGGCCCGCACACGCGGGCCGTTTCCGTTCCGGTCGCGCGCGACAAACCCGGCGCCCACCGCCGATACTGCGCACACCCTCCCCCGGAACCACGCCATGCACGTCTCCAGCGACGAGGCCCTCGCACAGCTTGCGCACGACACCGGCGCCCGCCTGCAGGCCAACCGCGACATGCTGGTCACCGCCGAAAGCTGCACCGGCGGCTGGATCGCCAAGGTGGTCACCGACATCGCCGGCTCCTCGGCCTGGTTCGACTGCGGCATGGCGGTGTACAGCTACGAGGCCAAGCAGGCGCTGCTGGGCGTGCGCCCGCAGACGCTGGAAGAACATGGCGCGGTCAGCCGCGAGACCGTGATCGAGATGGTCTCCGGCGCCCTGGTGCATTCCGGCGCCACGGTGGCGGTGGCGGTCACCGGGATCGCCGGCCCCGGCGGCGGCACCGAGGACAAGCCGGTGGGAACGGTCTGGATCGCCTGGAAGCGGCGCGGCGGCTATCCGCAGGCGCAGGTCTTCCAGTTCGCCGGCGACCGCGACGCGGTGCGCCGGCGGACCGTGGTGGAGGCGCTGTCGGGGTTGGAGCGGCTGTTCTGATCGTGCGGGCAGGGCGGGGGCAGGGAACGCATCCTGTCGGGTCCGCGCGCTTCCGCGAGGCAACGGGTACCGCCGGTATAGTTGCGCGATGACCCTTGGCCACGCCTGTCCCGTGCCCTCCGGTCCTGCCGTCCGGGAGGGCCGCCGGTGACCATGCTCGACGCCCTCGCGGGTGTCCGCGATCTGGGCCGGCTGCAGGAAATCGCCAGCGTCTTCGTGCGCCACGGCTTCGGCGACCTGGTGCGGCGCAGCGGCATCGCCGGCGCGCTCGAGCGGGCCGGGCGCCTGCTGCACCGGGATCCGGGCGAGGCGCGACGCGACATGACCCCGCCGCGGCGCCTGCGCTCCGCGCTGCAGGAACTCGGCCCCACCTTCGTCAAGCTCGGCCAGGTGCTGGGCACGCGCGTGGACCTGCTGCCGCCGGACTGGATCGCCGAACTGGGCCTGCTGCAGAACGCGGTGCCGGCGCTGCCGTGGGAGGCGATCCGTCCGCAACTGGTGGAAGACCTGGGCATGGATCCCGAACAGGCCTTTGCCCGCGTGGAGACGGTGCCGGTGGCCGCGGCGTCGCTCGCCCAGGCGCATCGCGCCTGGCTGCACGACAGCACCGCGGTGATCCTCAAGGTGCGCCGCCCCGGCATCGTCGGCGTGGTCGAGGCGGACCTGCGGTTGATGGCCCGGCTGGCGGACATGATCGAGTCGCAGCTGCCGGACCTCCGGCGCTACCGGCCGGTGGAGGTGGTCCGGCAGTTCCGCGATTCACTGCGCCGCGAGCTCGACTTCGCCGCCGAGTGCCGCAACGCCGAGCGCATCGCCGCCAACTTCTCCGCCGATGCCGGCGTGGTGATCCCGCGGGTGCACTGGCAGTGGACCTGCGAGCGGCTCAACGTCCAGGACTTCATCGACGGCATCCCCGCCGGCGACCTGGCCGCGGTGGACGCGGCGGGCCTGGACCGCACCGCGCTGGCGCGGGCGGGCACCGGCATCGTGCTGGAGATGCTGCTCGAGGACGGGCTGTTCCATGCCGATCCACATCCCGGGAACCTCTTCTTCCTGCGCGACGGGCGCATCGCGATCATCGACTTCGGCATGGTCGGCCACCTCGGCGACCGCCGTCGGCTGGAGATCGCGCGCCTGCTGCACGGCATGGTGGTGCAGGACGCGGAAGCGGTGGCCGACATCCTGCTGCACTGGAGCATCGGCGGCGAGGTCGACGAGGAGCGGCTGGAGTCCGACACCGCCACCCTGGTCGACCGCTACCGCGGCGTGCCGCTCAAGGACCTGCGCATGGGCACGATGCTGTCCGATGCCGCGGGCCTGCTGCGTGCCCACGGCCTGGTGCTGCCGCCGGACCTGGCGCTGGTGATCAAGGCCTTCCTGACCCTGGAAGGCTTCGGGCGCCAGCTCGATCCGGACTTCGACATGGCGACCGAAGCCAGGCCGTGGCTGGAGCGCGTGATGCTGCGGCGCTATGCGCCGTCGGTGCTGGCGAAGCGCGGGCGCCGCGGGCTGGCCGGCATGCTGGAATTCGGCGCCGAGCTGCCGCGCGACCTTCGGCGGCTGCTGCGCGCCGCCCGCGGCGGCCGGCTGGGCGCGCGCATCGACATTCCCACCCTCGACGCCTTCGGCGATCGCATCGACCGCGCGGCCAGCCGGTTGACGATGGGGGTGATCACCGCGGCGCTGATCATCGGCTCCTCGATCGTGATGAACAGCGTCGGTGGCGGGGCGCGCAACCAGTGGCTGATGGCGCTGGGGGTGGCGGGCTTCGTCGGCGCGGCGGCGCTGGGGGTGTGGATCGTCTATTCGATCTGGAAGGGCGCCCACAGGCGTTGATTCCGGATCTCGTTAGTAGTATTACTACTAACCATGGACATCACCGACACCCAGCAGGCCGTCCTGGCCCTGATCGCCGAGCGCATCGCGGAGGAGGGCATGCCGCCTTCCCAGGCCGAGATCGCACGCGCCTTCGGCTTCAGCAGCGTGCGGGCCGCGCAGTACCACCTCGAAGCGCTCGAGGCCGCCGGCGCGATCGAACGCGTTCCGGGCCGCGCGCGGGGCATCCGCGTGCTGCGCGCGCCCGCCGCGGACCCCGCCGCCTCTGTAGGAGCGGCTACGGCCGCGATCGCCGGTGATGCGACCGCCAGATCGGGAATCGCGGCTGCAGCCTCTCCAACAGGACGCGGCATGGACGTTCTGGAACTCCCCGTCCTGGGCCAGGTGGCGGCCGGCGTCCCCATCGGCGCCGACATCGGCAGCGAGCAGATGGTGCTGATGGACCGCGCGTTCTTCTCGCCGGCGCCGGACTACCTGCTGCGCGTGCGCGGCGACTCCATGCGCGACGAAGGCATCTTCGACGGCGACCTGATCGGGGTGCACCGTACCGCCGACGCGCGTTCGGGCCAGATCGTCATCGCCCGCATCGACGACGAGATCACCGTCAAGCTGCTGAAGGTCGGCAAGGACCGGATCCGCCTGCTGCCGCGCAACCCGGACTACGAGCCGATCGAGGTCGCGCCTGGCCAGGACTTCGCGATCGAAGGCCTCTACTGCGGCCTGGTGAGGCCGAACCGGTGAGCGGCTGCCGGCCCGCCAGGCAGCCCTTGCCTGGCGACTGCGCCCCACCTGCAGGAGCGGCTACAGCCGCGACCGCCTTCCACCCACGCCGGCACGGGCCATCACCCGCTGCCCGGCCCGGTTTCCACCCTTCAATCTGGATCGGCATTCCAGGTCGCAGTCCCTGCGACCACCTGCCTGCACACTGATTCCATTCCCGAATACACGAGCTGAGGACACCACGATGGACGAGAACAAGAAGCGCGCGCTTTCCGCCGCACTGGGCCAGATCGAGAAGCAGTACGGCAAGGGCTCGGTGATGCGCATGGGCGACCGCGTCGCCGAAGTCATCCCGGTGATCCCCACCGGCTCGCTGCTGCTCGACGTCGCGCTCGGCATCGGTGGCCTGCCCAAGGGCCGCGTGGTCGAGGTCTACGGCCCGGAGTCGTCGGGCAAGACCACGCTCACCCTGCAGGCCATCGCCCAGTGCCAGAAGCAGGGCGGCACCGCGGCCTTCATCGACGCCGAGCACGCGCTCGATCCCACTTATGCGCAGAAGCTGGGCGTCAACGTCGACGACCTCCTGGTCTCGCAGCCGGACACCGGCGAGCAGGCGCTGGAAATCGCCGACATGCTGGTGCGCTCGAACGCCGTCGACATGGTGGTGGTCGACTCGGTCGCCGCGCTGACGCCCAAGGCTGAGATCGAGGGCGAGATGGGCGACCAGCTCCCCGGCCTGCAGGCGCGCCTGATGAGCCAGGCGCTGCGCAAGCTGACCGGCAACATCAAGCGCAGCAACTGCCTGGTGGTCTTCATCAACCAGCTGCGCCACAAGATCGGCATCATGATGCCGGGCCAGAGCCCGGAGACCACCACCGGTGGCAACGCGCTCAAGTTCTACGCCTCGGTGCGCCTGGACATCCGCCGCATCGGCGCGATCAAGAAGGGCGACGAGATCATCGGCAACCAGACCCGCATCAAGGTGGTCAAGAACAAGATGGCGCCGCCGTTCAAGCAGGTCATCACCGAGATCCTCTACGGCGAGGGCATCAGCCGCGAGGGCGAGCTGATCGACATGGCCGTGGATGCCAAGCTCGTGGAGAAGGCCGGCGCCTGGTACAGCTACGGCGACGAGCGCATCGGCCAGGGCAAGGAGAATGCCCGCCAGTACCTCAAGGAGAACGTCGCGGTGGCCGAGCGCCTGGAGGCCGAGCTGCGCGCGAGGATGGCGCCGCTCCAGGGTGCGGCCGCCGCCGTCGTGGAGGATGACGATGCCGGCGCCGAGGATGAAGGCGAAGGCGAGGGCGCGACGGTCGCCAAGCGCGGCCGGGGCGCCAGGGCCTGAGCATGGGCGGGGCCGGCAGCTTCGGCCGCCGTCGCCGCGGCACCGGTTCTGGCTCGGGCGTCGACTCCGGCTCCGGCTCCGCCGAGGGAGCCGGGGAGGGGACGTCCGCGCCGGAGCGCAGGCGTCGGCCGGAGCCCACGCCCGGCCAGCGGGCGATGGGCCTGCTGGTCCGGCGCGAGCATTCGCGCAAGGAGCTCGCGCGCAAGCTCGAAGCGCGCGGAGTGGACGGCGACGAGGCCGCGGCCACCGTCGCACGCATGGCGGAGGCGGGCTGGCAGGACGACGCGCGCTTCGCCACCGGACTGGCGCGCTCGCGCGCACTGGCCGGATACGGGCCGCTCAGGATCCGCGCCGAGCTGTCGACCCATGGCCTGGGCCAGGATCTGGTCCAGGCGGCCTTCGACGCACTGTCCGAGTCCGGCGATGACGACTGGCGGACGATGGCCCGCGGCCTGGTGGAGCGCCGGCATGGTGCCGGCGTGGTCGACGACCCGGCGCTGCGGCGCAAGGCCGCCGACTTCCTGTTCCGCCGCGGTTTCGACGGCGACACCGTGCGCGCGGCCACCGCCTTCGACTTCGACGACGCCTGACCGCTGGGGGGGCGGGGAGCCTCTGGATCTGCCCGGCCTGCTAACCTAACGGGGACCCGAGCGCCAGCGCCCGGCACCCGCGCAGGCCGAGGCCGGCAGGGCGCCGGCGCGGCTGCGCCCCCACCCTGCCTGCAGCCTCCATGCCCTCCGAACCGACTCCCGCACGCCCGACCACGGCCGACATCCGCCGTGACTTCCTCGACTTCTTCAGCGGCCGTGGCCACACGATCGTGCCCTCCGCCCCGCTGGTGCCCGGCAACGATCCGACCCTGCTGTTCACCAACTCGGGCATGGTCCAGTTCAAGGACGTGTTCCTGGGCGCGGAGAAGCGCAGCTATGTGCGCGCGGCCGACGTCCAGCGCTGCCTGCGCGCCGGCGGCAAGCACAACGACCTCGACCAGGTCGGCTACACCGCGCGACACCACACCTTCTTCGAGATGCTGGGCAACTGGTCGTTCGGCGACTACTTCAAGCGCGACGCCATTGCCTGGGCCTGGGAGTTGCTGACGGAGGTGTGGAATATCCCGGCCGAGCGCCTGGTGGTCACCGTCTACCACACCGATGACGAGGCCCACGGCATCTGGCGCGACGTGATCGGCGTGCCCGAAGACCGCATCATCCGCATCGGCGACAACAAGGGCGCGCCGTTCGCCTCCGACAACTTCTGGCAGATGGCCGACACCGGCCCCTGTGGTCCCTGCACCGAGATCTTCTACGACCACGGCGCCCACATCGCCGGTGGCCCGCCGGGCTCGCCCGACGAGGACGGCGACCGCTACATCGAGATCTGGAACCTGGTGTTCATGCAGTTCGACCGCCAGCCCGACGGCCGCCTCGACCCGCTGCCGGCGCCCTGCGTCGACACCGGCATGGGCCTGGAGCGTCTGGCCGCGGTGCTGCAGGGCGTGCACGGCAACTACGAGATCGACCTGTTCCAGGCGCTGATCGCCGAGGCCGCACGGCTGACCGGCACCGCCGACCTCGGCAACAAGTCGCTGCGCGTGATCGCGGACCACATCCGCGCCTGCAGCTTCCTGGTCGCCGACGGCGTGCTGCCCTCGAACGAAGGCCGCGGCTACGTGCTGCGCCGGATCATCCGCCGCGCGCTGCGCCATGGCTGGATGCTGGGCGTGCGCCAGCCGTTCTTCCACCGCCTCGTCGCCACCCTCGATACGCAGATGGGCGAGGCCTATCCGGTGCTGCGCGAGCAGCGCGCGCTGGTGGAGCGCGCGCTGCTCGCGGAAGAAGAGCGCTTTGCCGAGACCCTGGACAGTGGCATGCGCATCTTCGACGAAGTCGCGGCCCGCAGCGCCGGTCCCGCTTCAAACGGCGTGATCCCGGGTGCCGATGCCTTCCGCCTCTACGACACCTACGGATTCCCCCTGGACCTGACCGCCGACATGGCGCGCGAGCGCGGCATGGGCGTCGACACCGCGGGCTTCGACGCCGCAATGGCCGAGCAGCGCGAGACCGCGCGCGCGGCCGGCAAGTTCGGCGGCGGCACGACGCTGCCGGCCGAGCTCGTGGCGCGGATCGCGCCCACAGGCTTCCTCGGATATGACCAGGTCGAGGCCGAAGGGCTCGAGGTCGTCGCCATCCTGCGCGCCGGGGTTCCGGTCGAGCGCATCGATGCCGGCGACGAGGCGATCGTCCTCCTCGACCGCACGCCGTTCTATGCGGAGTCCGGCGGGCAGGTCGGCGACACCGGCAGCCTGGCTTCCGGGAACGCGGACGGGCCGGGCGTGCCAGACGCTGCAGGCGCCGGGCGCCCCGGAACCGTGTTCCGCGTCGACGACACCCGCAAGTTCGCCGGCCAGTTCCACGGCCACGTCGGCGAGCTGCAGGCGGGAACGCTTGCCGTCGGCGATCGGCTGGGCGGCAGGGTCGATGCCGCGCGTCGCGGCACCATCGTGCTCAACCACAGCGCCACCCACCTGCTGCACGGCGCGCTGCGCGAGCGGCTGGGCACGCACGTGGCACAGAAGGGTTCGCTGGTCGCGCCCGACCGGCTGCGCTTCGACTTCTCGCATTTCGAGCCGATCAGCGCCGCCGAGCTGCGCGACATCGAGCTCAGCGTCAACGACGAGGTCCGCGCCGACCACGGGGTCGAGATCCGCGAGATGGGCATGCAGGACGCGATCGACGCCGGCGCCATCGCGCTGTTCGGCGAGAAATACGGCGAGCGCGTACGCGTGGTCAGGATGGGCGGTTCGGTCGAGCTCTGCGGCGGCACCCACGTCGGGCGCACCGGCGAGATCGGACTGTTCAAGCTGGTGTCCGAGGGCGGTGTCTCCGCCGGCGTGCGCCGCGTCGAGGCCGTCACCGGCCGCGCCGCGCTGGAACACGTTGCGCGCGAGGAGGCCCGGCTCGAAGAGGCCGCGCGCCTCCTCGGTGGCACGACGGCCGAGGTTGCCGACAAGCTCCGCGCACTCCTCGATCGACAGAAGAAGCTCGAGCGCGAGCTGGACACCCTGAAGGCGCGCGCCGCCAGCAGCGCGACCGCCGACCTGTCGGCCGGCGCGGTGGAGGTGGGCGGGATCAAGGTGCTGGCCGCGCGCATCGAGGGCCTCGACGCACGTGCGCTGCGCGATGCACTGGACCGCTGCAAGCAGCAGCTTGGCGATGCCGTGGTGCTGCTGGCCGGCGCCAGCGATGGGCGCGCGGCCCTGGTCGCCGGCGTCAGCGGCGCGGCGCTCGGACGCATCAGGGCCGGCGAGCTGCTCTCGGCGGTGGCGGCACAGGTCGGCGGCAAGGGCGGAGGTCGGCCGGACATGGCCCAGGGCGGTGGCGAGGACGGGCCTGCGCTGCAGGCCGCGCTGGCCGCCGTGCCCGACTGGGTCGCCGCACACCTGGCCTGAACGCAGCCATCCTCCGTTACTTTCTGCATACATCGCGGCCGTGCGAGCGCCCGCTATGATGTTCAGCTAGGTGATCAAACCGGGTGGCGCCTCCAGGCGCCTCCACCAGACCGGGCGCAGAACCGGCTCAGGAGTTCGACATGTTGATTTTGACCAGGCGGGTCGGCGAGACGCTCATGATCGGTGATTCGGTCACCGTGACCGTGCTCGGCGTCAAGGGCAACCAGGTGCGCGTCGGCATCACCGCGCCCAAGGATGTCTCCGTCCACCGCGAGGAGATCTACCAGCGAATCCACCGCGACGACGCCGCGGCGCCGGGCGGTCAGGAGGAGGACGCGGACTGACGTTTGCCGGTTTCGCGTCGAGCCGGTATTCTTACGCACCTCGACGGCCGCAGGCCGCGAGCGTTTCACCCGGAGACTTGCCCGAGAGGCCGAAGGGGCTCCCCTGCTAAGGGAGTATGGGGTCAAAAGCTCCATCGAGGGTTCGAATCCCTCAGTCTCCGCCATCTCCAACGAGATGGGTTCCACCGAGATGATTGACGAACGTCATTCACCTCTTCATAATTCCGCTTCTGCACAACGCGCCCGTAGCTCAGCTGGATAGAGCACCAGGCTACGAACTTGGGGGTCGGAGGTTCGAATCCTTCCGGGCGCGCCATAGAAAAAGCACAAGGGTCAACGGGTTAGCGCTCGTTGGCCCTTTTGCGTTGTGGGCGCCGCGCGGCGCGCGTGCCAAATCCGTGCCAAATCCGTGCCATGCCCTGAGAAAGGCCCGTGCCAATTCGCGGAAAAGGGGTCATCCGGATTGGTGGTCGCTTCTGCTGCGACTGGGGCCACGCATGTTTCCAACATCCGGGAAGGTCAGGCGGCAGCTGACTACGCACGCCGCACCTGCTTTTGCGGGTCTGACTCCGTAGTATTGGGGGTCAGACACCCGATTTTGGCGACAGCAGCCAAGCGAATGTCAGGAGATGAAGGCCAAGTGTCGCCAGGGGGGCGG
This sequence comes from Luteimonas sp. MC1895, assembly GCF_016457215.1. Lineage (NCBI taxonomy): Bacteria > Pseudomonadati > Pseudomonadota > Gammaproteobacteria > Lysobacterales > Lysobacteraceae > Luteimonas > Luteimonas sp. MC1895. Next base: position 635,794 of record NZ_JAEMDY010000001.1, on the reverse strand, counting down.
AGTTGGACGTATTTGCACTGAAGCAGCACTTGATCGGGGACTACAGCCGGTTTGCCCGTTCATTCACGACGATTCGTGCCGACGACCTGGGGCAGGGCGTCGAGCAGGAGTACGCCAGTGGGCGCTTCTGGCCCGAGCCGCTGATCCAGATCAATCCCCGTTACAGCCTCGGCCGGACCACTGCAGAGTTGGCGGCAGCAGCTGAGCTGCACCCTGTCACCGCCAAACACTTCCCGATCGGGCTCTACCGCCATCAGGAGCAGGCCGTTGCGTTTGCCGGGCAGGGCGAGAGCTTCGTCGTCACCACCGGCACCGGGTCCGGAAAGTCGCTGTGCTTCTTCTTGCCGATCGTCGACGCCGTCCTGCGCGCGAAGGAGCAGGATCCGACGCCGCGCACCCGGGCCATCGTCATCTATCCGATGAACGCGCTGGCGAACAGCCAGCGCGAGGAGCTGATCAAGTACTTGGGTGAGAACGGCCCGGTCACCTTCGCCCGTTACACGGGGCAGGAAGACCAGGACGAGCGCGAGCGGATCAAGAACAACCCGCCGGACATCCTGCTGACGAACTTCATGATGCTGGAAATGCTCATGACCCGGCAGTCGGAGCTGGACACCCAGGTCATCCGCAACTGCGAGGGCCTGCAGTTCCTGGTCCTGGATGAGCTGCATACCTACCGCGGTCGCCAAGGTGCGGACGTGGCCATGCTGGTCCGGCGCGTGCGCGAGCGCATGTCGCCCGAGCGACTGCAATGCATCGGCACGTCGGCCACCATGGCCTCTGGCGGGACCCGTCAGGACCAGAACACGCAGGTGGCCGAGGTCGCGTCCACGCTGTTCGCGACCACGATCCCGGCCTTCAACGTCGTGACCGAGGACCTGGACCGTGCCACCGACCCGGCCAGGACCGCCGAGTCAGTCGCCGGCGAACTGACTGCCGCGATCAACGCAGGTATCCGGCCGGACATCAGCGACGCCGACCTTCGGGACAACCCGCTCGCGATCTGGGTGGAAACGCGGCTCGGCATCACCCGTGACCAAGGGCACAAATGGATCCGTGCCAAGCCCGTCACGGTGGCAAAGGCGACCGAGTTGCTCGCCGCCGAGGCAGGCACCGACGAAGAGAGCGCCGGCCGTGCCCTCCGCGATCTTCTGCTGATCGCCGCCATTCCCGAGGGTGAGCGACGAGCAAAGGCTGAAGGCAATGATCGTGCGTTCTTCGCCTTCCGCCTGCACCAGTTCATCAGTGGCGCGGGCGTGGTGTACACCACGCTCGATCCCTACGGGAGCCGCCCTGTCGAGCTGGAAGGACAGCAGTTCTTGCCTGCCGACCCCGCCAAGCGCCTGTACTCCACCTATTTCTGCCGCAGTTGTGGCCAGGACTACCACCCCGTGCGCCTGCGCAAGGACGACGGTGGTCCGATGCTGCTGGCCCGCGACATCGACGACATGCCTCGTCAGGGCGACAAGGGCGAAGAAGACTCCGACGCTGACGATGACGCGCAAGGTGAGCGCCTGGGCTTCCTGCTCGGCGATCCGAAGCCAGGCGATCTGGACTTCACCGGCCAGATCGTGGACTACCCCGAGGCCTGGATCGAAACGCCGGCCAGCGGCGAGCCCCGGCTCAAGCGCACGCATCGCCATCTGGAGGCGCGGCAGCTTCTGGTCGAACCCGATGGCCGCGTCGGCACCGGACGGCCTTACTGGTTCTTGCCCGGCAAGTTCCGCTTCTGCCTGCAGTGCCGTGACGTCCACGGCGCGCAGGGCAAGGACATCAACCGCCTGGCCGCCCTGTCGGCCGAGGGACGCAGCTCCGCGACCACCTTGCTGACCACCAGCGTCCTGCGCTGGATGCATGGGGGGGCCTCGAACGGCATCGACGTCGACAAGCGTAAGCTGCTGGGCTTCACCGACAACCGCCAGGACGCCGCGCTCCAGGCCGGACACTTCAACGACTTCACCTTTGTCACCCTGCTGCGCGGCGCAATCTTCCGTGCCCTGCGCGAAGCCGGTGGGGAAGGCCTATCGGACAGCGGCCTCGGCGCGGCGGTCCGTGCCGCGCTTGGGTTCGATCGCGAGTTGGCGCGCGGCGAGGACCCTGGCGAAAGCCACCGCCGTGAATGGCTGCAGGATCCCGCCGCGATTGGCCGTGACCTTGCCGAGGCGCAGGAGAGCCTGCGCTTCATCCTTGCCTACCGCACCTGGTACGACCAGCGCCGTGGCTGGCGCTACACCAACCCGAATCTGGAAGAACTCGGGCTGCTGCGCGTGTCTTATCGGGACCTTGCAGAGTTGTGCGCTGATGTCAGTCACTTCGCCGACGCCCCCCCCCTGCTGCGCAACGCCTCAGCTGAAACCCGCGAGCGCGTATTCCAGGAACTGTTCGACTACATGCGTACCGGGCTGGCGGTCGACGCGGCGGCACTGGACAAGCAGTCGCTCGATCAATGTCGCGACGAATCGCTCCGGTTGCTCCGGGATCCGTGGGGCTTTGGGCGCGAAGAGCGCCCGCTCGGCTCGCGTTGGCTGTTCCTGCAGCCGCCATCCGGCCGCACGCTGCGCGGCAAGGACGAGGAGCTGATCCTGCGCGGCGGTCTGCAGACCCGCCTGGGCAAGACGCTGCGCAATTCGACGCTGTGGTCCGATCCGCACGCTGCCTCCCTGAATCGCAAGGATTATCAGGCGCTGTTCGAAGCGATGATCCGCATCGCCCAAGCGGGCGGCTTCATCCGCAAGGATGATCACACCCTCTTCAATGTGCCCGGTTACCGGCTCAATGCCGGTCGCGTGCGCTTCCTGGCCGGAGACGGTGGCGGCAAGCGGGCCAACGACTTCTTCCAGGCCCAGTACGCAACCGTCGCCGACGTACTAGCCCAGCAGGACCGCGCCTTGTTCGCGCTGGAGGCCCGTGAGCATACGGCGCAGGTGTCCGCCGAGCTGCGTGCCCTGCGTGAGATCCGCTTCCGCTTTGGCTTGGCCGAGCAGGCGAAGCTGGCCGGCGACCTCAAGGCCGCCTGCAAGGAGCAGGGCGAGCCGAACCGCTTCCTGCCGGTGATGTTTTGCTCGCCCACCATGGAGCTGGGCGTGGACATTTCGGCACTCAATGCCGTGTATCTGCGCAACGTGCCGCCCACGCCTGCCAACTACGTCCAGCGTGCAGGCCGGGCCGGCCGCAGCGGCCAAGCAGCGCTGGTGGTCACCTATTGCGCCGCGCGCAGCCCCCATGACCAGTACTTCTTCCGAGATCCTTCAGGGATGGTGCATGGCGTCGTCAGGCCGCCACTGCTCGACCTGGCCAATGAGTCGCTGATCCGCAGCCACCTGCAGGCCGAATGGCTGGCGAGCACCGGCCAGGCGCTGGAGACTTCCATCGCCAACGTTGTTGATCCGGGCCTGCCGAATGCTCCCGTCCGCGATGCATTGACCGTCGCCATGCGGACCGACGAGGTCACCCAACTGGCGACCCGGCGTGCGGAGCGGATCCTGCTGGCCATGGCGGGTCATCTCGATGCCACGCACGCCCCGTGGTATCCGGGCGCCAGCGCCTTCGCGCATGAGGTCGCAACTTCGGCGCCGGCGCAGTTCAACGCCGCCTTCAACCGCTGGCGTGATCTGCTCAGCTCCGCCCAGCGCCAGAAGCAGCTCGCTCAGAACACCCTCAACAACCTCGCCATCACCGATCGCCGCGAGCGTGAAGATGCCCAGCGCCGCGACCGCCAGGCCAACGATCAGATCAGCCTGTTGCTGCACGGCAAGGATTCGTTCTCCAGCGACTTCTACACCTACCGCTACCTCGCCACCGAAGGCTTCCTGCCCGGCTACAACTTCCCGCGCCTGCCGCTGATGGCCTATGTGCCGGGACGCGCGGACGTGCGCAGCGGCAACGTGTTCCTGCAGCGGCCGCGGTTCCTCGCATTGTCGGAGTTCGGTCCGCGCAGTCTCGTCTACCACGAGGGTCGCGCCTACCGTGTGGTGAGTGCCCGCATCGCCCTCTCCAGCGCCGAACAGGCCACGGCAGGCGGACTGCTGTCCACGTCGGCCGCTCGGGTCTGCGCGCACTGCGGGGCCGCGCACTTCGCCTCGCACTGGAACGACTGCCACTCCTGCGGCATGCCGCTGGCCGATGCTCACAAGATCAATGGCCTGTACCGCATCGAGAACGTCGACACCCAGCCGGCCGAACGCATCACCGCCAACGACGAGGAGCGCCAGCGCCAGGCCTTCGAGCTGCAGACGGTGTACGAGTGGGGTATCCGGCACGGCCGCGTGGATGCCAGCACTGTGCTGGCGCAGGACGGGGAGGGCGACATCCTGACCCTGCGCTATGGCCCCGGCGCCACCATTACCCGGGTCAACAAGGGCCTGCGGCGGCGCAAGAACCCCAACCAGTTCGGCTTCTTCATCAACCCCCGCACCGGCTGGTGGGTGAAGGAAGATGTGGACGAGGATGACAACGCCGGCCACGACGACAGGCTGCCGCCCCAGCGCATCGTGCCCTTCGTGCAGGACAACAAGAACGCACTGCTCATGCAGCCGCATGGCGACTGCGAGCCACGCACGCTGGCAACCCTGCAGCACGCGCTCAAGCGCGGCATCGAGGCCGTGTTCCAGCTGGAGGAAGCCGAACTGCTGGCGGAGCCGCTTCCCAGCGCAGGCGAGCGCCAGGGTGTGCTGTTCTACGAAGCCACCGAAGGCGGGGCGGGCGTCCTGACCCGACTGGCCCACGATCCCGGTGCCCTGGCCCAGGTCGCCCGTCATGCCCTGCGCGTGATGCACTTCGACATTCCAGATGCCGGGCCATTGCCCGCGCCGGAGGAGCTGCGCGACCTGCCGGAGGTGAAGTGCGTCGCCGGCTGTTACCGCTGCCTGCTGTCCTATTACAACCAGCCTGATCACGAGCTCATCGACCGGCGCGACCGCGGCGTGCTGCGCCTGCTGTGGCGACTGGCCCAAGTCACCACGTCGCTGCAGGCCCAGCCCGATGCGCCTGTGCAGCCACCGGAAGCGCCGGCGGCGCCGGGTTGGGCCGGGCAGTGGCATGCACAGCGCGCCAAGCACGGCCCCGATCTACCGCCGCCAGCCACCGCCGAAGCCGACGGCCAGGTGGTGTTGCACTGGCCGGACCACTATGCCGCTGTCGCCTTGCCCGATACCCCCCGTGAACTGCAGGCCGCTTGGGAAGACCGCGGCTACAGTTTCATCCGTTTCCCTGCCGACACCGCCGCCTGGCCGCCGCTGTTCCAGCGCCTGGGCCGGCTGCTCGGCCTCTGATTGCGTCATTGATGAACACACCAGCCCTGCAATTCACCCCCGGGTCCCTGGTCCGCGCCCGCGGCCGCGAATGGATCGTCCAGCCCGGCAGCGTCACGCCACTCCTGCGCCTGCGCCCGCTGTCCGGCGGCGAGGACGAAGGCGCGGTGATTCACGCCGGGCTGGAGCCGGACATCGGTTCCGCCCAGTTCCCCGCGCCCGATCCCGCGCAGGAAGGCAGCCAGCACGATGCCATCCTGCTCGCTGACGCCCTGCGCATGGCGCTGCGTCGCGGCGCCGGCCCGTTCCGCTGCTTCGGCAATATCTCGGTCGAGCCGCGCACCTACCAGCTCGTGCCCCTGCTGATGGCCCTGCGCCAGGATCCGGTGCGTCTGCTGATTGCCGATGACGTCGGCATCGGCAAGACCATCGAGGCCGCGCTGATCGCGCGCGAGCTGTACGACCGCGGCGAAATCCAGCGCATGGCCGTGCTTTGTCCGCCGCACCTGGTCGAGCAATGGGTGCGCGAGCTCAACGAACGCTTCCACATCCCGGCCGTGGCCGTCACCGCCAGCAGCGCCGCGCGCCTGGAGCGCGGCCTGCCGATCGGCGATTCGATCTTCCACGCCCACGCCTTCACCGTGGTGAGTCTCGACTACATCAAGTCCGACCGGCACCGCCACGATTTCATCCGCGCCTGCCCGGAGTTCGTCATCGTCGACGAGGCGCATACCTGCGTCAGCACCGGCCAGGCCCGCCAGCAGCGCTTCGAACTGCTGCGCGAGATTTCGGCGGATGCCGAGCGCCACCTGGTGCTGCTTACCGCCACCCCGCACAGCGGCGACCAGGAGGCTTTCTACAGCCTGTTGGCCCTGCTCAAGCGCGACTTCGCCCAGTTCGCCACCGCCAGCGGCGCGCTCAAGGAGACCCTGCGCGAGCAGCTCGCCCAGCACTTCGTCCAGCGTCGCCGCCCGGACATCGACGAGTGGCAAGACGGCAGCGTCTTCCCGCAGCGCGAAACCACCGAGATTACCTACAAGCTGACAGGCCAGTGGGACAAGTTCTTCCAGGACGTGCTCGACTACTGCCGCGACGTGACCGAGCGCGCCGGTGAAGACGCCCGCCGCCAGCGGCTGAGCTTCTGGGGCACGCTGGCGCTGATGCGCTGCGTGGCCTCAAGCCCGGCCGCCGCAGTCCAGGCGCTGAACACCCGCCTGCTGGCCGAACAGGTCGACAACGCCCCCGAGGAAGTGCTGCAAACCCTGTTCGACGGCAGCGAAGACAATCTGGATGAAGACGACGTCGCCCCCGCCGCCGACACCGGCGACCCGGCCCTGCACGCCCTGCTGGCCCAGGCCCGCGCGTTGGCGGGCGAGGACGACGACCCCAAGCTGCGCCTGCTGCACGAGCACCTGAAGCAGCTCATCGCCGACGGCTTCAACCCCGTGGTGTTCTGCCGCTACATCGCCACCGCCAACTACCTGCGCGAGCACCTGGACGGCAAGTTTCGCGGCGTCACCGTGGACGTGGTCACCGGCGAGTTCCCGTCCGAAGAGCGCGAGCGCCGCGTCGAAGCGCTGGGCGAGGCCGATCGCCGCCTGCTGATCGCCACCGACTGCCTGTCCGAAGGCGTCAACCTGCAGCAGCACCTGGACGCCGTGGTCCACTACGACCTGTCCTGGAACCCCACCCGCCACGAACAGCGCGAAGGCCGCGTCGACCGTTTCGGCCAGCCCAGCTCCAAGGTGCGCGCCACCCTGATGTACGGCGCCAACAACCCGGTCGACGGCGCGGTGCTGCAGGTGATCCTGCGCAAGGCGGAAAAGATCCGCGAGGAGCTCGGCGTACCGGTGCCGATGCCCGACGACGACCACACCCTGACCCAGGCCCTGATGAAGGCGGTGATGCTGCGCAGCGAGCGCGCCGGCGGCCCGCAGCAGGCGTTCGACTTCGACCAGTTCGAGGAAGCCCGTGAACTGGACGTGCGCTGGACCTCGCTGGCCGAAAAGGCCAAGGCCAACCGCACCGTGTTCGCCCAGCGCCGCCTGCGGCCTTCCGATGTGCTGCCCGAATGGGAGCGCATGAAAGCCGTGCTCGGTGACAGCGAAGACGTCCGGCGCTTCACCACCGAGGCCATGTCCCGCCTCGGAGCCGGTCTGCTGTTCCGCCCAAGGCGCGGCGCCACCGCGCCGCTCACCGCATTACCGCGCGTCCTGCGCGAGCGCCTGGAAGCGGCTGGCCTGGAAGGCGACATCGGCATCGACTTCACCCAACCGCCCGCGCCGCGCTGCCGCTACGTCAGCCGCAGCCACCCGCTGGTCAGCACCCTGGCCGACGAGCTGCTGGAGCGCGCCGTCAGCGGCGAAACCCGCGACAACCAGCAGCTCGCCACGCTGGGCCGCATCGGCGTCTGGCGCAGTCCGGCGGTGCAGGCCGTCACCACCGTGCTGCTGCTGCGTCTGCGCCACCAGATCACCACCACCCGTTCCGGCCGCAGTAGCGTGCTGCTGGTCGAAGAAGCGCTGCCGGTGGCCTGGCAGGGCCGCGCCAATCCGGCCGAAGTGCAGGGCGATCAACTACTGGCATGGTTGCAGGCCCCGGCCAGCGGCAACCTGCCCGAACCGGTGCGCCAGCGCGAGATGCACAGCGTGCTGGCCCTGATGGACGAACGCCGCGATGCACTGGAGGCCATCGCCGACGCCCAGGCCGAGCGCCTGCTGGCCGACCACCGTCGCGTGCGCGAGGCGGCCGACGCCCGCGGCCGCTACAAGGTGGATGCGCTGAAACCGGTGGATGTCATCGCTGCCTTCGTGCTGATGCCCGGAGCCGGCGCATGAGCCGCCGTGATGCCGCCCTGGCCTTCGACGCTATCCACATCGAAGGCGGCCTGCTGCCCGCCGAATGGCTGGCCAGCATCGCCGCGCTCAAGGCTGCCCACCAGTCGCCCGCCGACTATGGCATCCCCAAGGGCCTGAACCTGCGCGATGAAGTGGGCCGCTACTGGCGCATCGCCCAGGCCCACTGGAGCGATTTCGCCAACGCGCGCGAGCAGGCCGAAGACCCGCACGCCCTGGCCAGCCGGTTCGTGCAGGCGCTCATGCGCGACGTGTTCGGCGCCAGCGACCTGCAACCACACGCCGCGCCGGTCGAGATCGGCGAACGCCTGTACCCCATCAGCGCCAGCGCCCGCACAGGCCGCCTGCCGCTGGTCATCGCCGCTGCCCACCAGCGCCTGGACGAGCGCGACCGCCGCTACGGCGACAGTGGCCGCCAGCGCAGCGCCTTCGGCCTGCTGCAGGACTACCTCAATGCCGCCGACGCGGCCGTGTGGGGCATCGCCAGCAACGGCAGCCTGCTGCGCCTGGCGCGCGACAACGCCAGCCTCACCCGCCCGGCATGGATCGAGGCCGACCTCGCGCGCATCTTCAGCGAAGAACGCTACGCCGACTTCTCGCTGCTGTGGCTGCTGATCCACGCCAGCCGTTTCGGCAACCCGGATGCGCTGGCGGCGCAGTGTCCGCTGGAGACCTGGCGCGAGGCCAGCAAGGAACAAGGCACCCGCGCCCGCGACAAGCTCCGTCAAGGCGTGGAAGAAGCACTGCTGGCGCTGGGCCAGGGTTTCCTGTCCGAAGCCGCCAACCAGCCGCTGCGCGATGCCCTGGCCAGCGGCACTCTGGATCGCAATGCCTATTTCCAGCAGCTGCTGCGGCTGGTCTACCGGCTGATCTTCCTGCTCACCATCGAGGAGCGCGGCCTGCTGCACCCGGCCGCTGCCGATGCCGATGCCATCACGCTCTATGCCGATGGCTACAGCCTGCGCCGCCTGCGCGAGCGTGCCCGCAAGCGGCGCGCCTTTGATCGTCACGCCGACCTGTGGGAGGGCCTGAAGCCCGTGCTGGCGGGCCTGGCCCACGGCCAGCCGCTGTTGGCGCTGCCCGCACTCGGTGGCCTGTTCGCCGAAGACCAGTGCCCGGACCTCGACGCCGGCACCCTTGGCAACGCGGCCCTGCTCGAAGCCGTGGCCAAGCTTGGCTGGATGCGCGAGGGCCGCAGCCTCACCCGCATCAACTGGCGCGACATGGGCCCGGAAGAACTGGGCAGCGTCTACGAAAGCCTGCTGGAACTGGTGCCCGACATCAGTGCCGATGGCCGCGTGTTCCGCTTCGCCAATGCCGATGCGTCCAAGGGCAACGCGCGCAAGACCAGCGGCAGCTACTACACGCCCGACGCGCTGGTACAGGAACTGCTGGATTCCGCGCTGGAGCCGGTGATCGCCCAGCGCACCCATGGCGCCGCCGACCCTCAGGCCGCGCTGCTGTCCATTACCGTCTGCGATCCCGCCTGCGGCAGTGGTCACTTTCTGCTCGGCGCCGCGCGCCGGCTGGCCACGCGCCTGGCGCAGCTGCGTGCGCAGGGCACGCCCAGCGGCGAGGACTTCCGCCACGCCCTGCGCGATGTGGTCACCCACTGCATCTTCGGTGTGGACCGCAACCCCATGGCCATCGAGCTGGCGCGCATGTCGCTGTGGCTGGAGGCGATGACTCCGGACAAACCCTTGGGCTTCCTCGACCACCACCTGCAATGCGGCGACGCACTGCTGGGCCTCACCGATCTGGCCGCGCTGAAGCAGGGCATCCCCAAGGATGCGTTCAAGCCGCTGTCCGGCGACGACAAGGACGTCTGCAAGGAACTGGCAAAGCGCAACGCCGCCGAACTCAAAGACCTGCAACGCAAGCGCACCGCGCAGAGCTTCGGCCAGCGCGACCTGCTCGGCCTGCGCGCCGGCGGGCTGGAGCAGTTGCGCGCGCTGGAAGCGCTGCCCGACGCCACGCTGGAGCAGATCGCCGCCAAACAGGCCGCCTGGCAGGCCTTTGCCGATGAATCCGCCGACAGCTCGCTGCGCCACGCCGCCGACATGCTGCTGGCCGCTTTCCTGCTGCCCAAGACAAAAGCGACCCAGGACCACGTGCCCACCACCGCCACCGTGGTGCTGGAACTGCTGGGCGATCACGCCGCCCCCGGCCACGCCGGCAAGCGCGCCGCCACCCGCAAGGTCTGCGAGGAAGCCAGCGTGCTGCACTGGCCGCTGGCCTTCCCGCTGGTGCATGCGGCCGGCGGCTTTGCCTGCGTGCTCGGCAACCCGCCGTGGGAGCGCATCAAGCTGCAGGAGGAGGAATTCTTCGCCAGCCGCAACACGGATGTGGCCGAGGCCAAGAACAAGGCCGAGCGCAGCCAGCGTATCCAGTGGTTGAGCGAGGGCATGTTGGCCACGCACCTTCAGCCCGACGCCGGCTACAGCGCGGTGCAGGCACAGACCGAGCAACGCCTGTACCGGGAGTTCCTGAGCGCACGCCGCACCGCCGAGGCCGCCAGCGCCTTCGTCCACGTCAAGGGCGACGACGGCGGCCGCTATCCGCTGACCGGCGTTGGCGACGTGAACACCTACGCGCTTTTTGCCGAAACCATCAGCCAGGTGACCGCCGAATCGGGACGTTCCGGCTTCATCGTGCCCACCGGCATCGCCACCGACGACAGCACCAAGGCCTACTTCGGCGACATCACCCAGCGCGGCCGGCTGGTCAGCCTGTACGACTTCGAAAACCGCGAGGCCATCTTCCCGTCGGTGCATCGCAGCTACAAGTTCTGCCTGCTCACCCTGGGCGCAGCCGAACGCGCGCAGTTTGTGTGCTTCGCCACCCAGGTGGCCCAGCTCCACGACCCGCGCCGCCGTTTCACACTGACCCCCGACGAGTTCCGCCTGATCAACCCCAATACGCTCACCTTCCCGGTGTTCCGCAGTGAGCGCGATGCCGAGCTGACCAAGAAGCTCTATCGCGCCGCGCCCGTGTTGATCGACGAGGTGCGGGCAGATGGCAACCCGTGGGGCATTCGCTTCATGACGATGTTCCACATGTCCAACGACAGCCACCTTTTCGCCGACACGCCGGGGGAGGGACTGCTGCCGCTGTACGAGGCCAAGCTGATCCACCAGTTCGACCATCGCTGGGCCACGTATGGCAACGACGGCAACAGCCGTGATGTCACTTTGGCCGAGAAGGTCGACCCGGATTTCGGAGTGACGCCGCGGTATTGGGTGGAGGAGTCCGAAGTCACGCAGCGGCTTGAAGAAAAGGACTGGCAGCGCGACTGGTTGTTCGGATGGCGCGGCATCGCGCGAGCCACGGATGAGCGCAGCGTCATAGGTGCGCTCTTCCCACTCTCGGGAGTTGGTAACAGTTGCCACTTGGTACTTCCAAAGGCCGAGATGACGCCGCAGTTGGTCGCCGCACTTGTGGCGAATGTTTCTAGCTTGACCTTCGACTTTGTTGCGAGACAGAAGCTTGGGGGCATCAACTTCAACTTCTTCATCCCCAAGCAGCTGCCGGTACTCACTCAAGTCCGTTACAGCGATTTCGATCTCGCCTTCATCGTCCCGCGCGTGCTAGAGCTGACCTACACCGCCCACGATCTAGCCCCTTGGGCGCGCGACCTCGGTTTCGAAGGCCCACCCTTCGCCTTCGCCCCCGAGCGCCGCGCCCTCCTCCGCGCCGAACTGGACGCGTACTACGCCCGCCTCTACGGCCTCACCCACGACGAACTGCGCTACATCCTCGACCCCGCCGACGTCATGGGCGCCGACTACCCCAGCGAAACCTTCCGCGTGCTCAAGAACAACGAACTCCGCGAGTTCGGCGAATACCGCACCCGGCGGCTGGTGCTGGAGGCGTGGGACGGGCTGCAATCGGGCGCGCTGCCATGACCGCGCAGTCGCACGAGGCCACGCCGCCGCTGGACGCGGGCGCCGCCGAGCACGCCCTGCGCACGCTGGAGCGCGAGCTGGAGCGTGGTTCGGTGGGTGGCCCGCCGGGCGACGAGGCGCTGGCTCGCTGGCAACGGCAGGCCGAGACGCTGCGCGGCGCACTGGAGATCGCCACCGTGCCGGGCCGCCACCGCCTGTTCCGTGCGGCGCTGCGGTTTCTCGATGACCTGGAAGACATGCGGCAGCGCAAGGCGCGTTACCTCGCCCGAAAGGAGCCTGCGCGGGCGCCGGCATTCGCTACGGAGGTGTCGGGCTGGGCCGCTGGGCCGGACGCAATGCCCCGACAGGCGTTGGCCGCGAGCATCCACGCCGGGCTGAATCTGCTTCCGCAAGCAGAAGTCGTTTTGAAGCCTGGCGCAGCAGGCGCGGCAAGCCCGCCAGACGATCAGACAACGCCTGCCATTGATGCCGCGCCGGTGGCGCCCGCGACTGGAGGCGATCAGGTCGGGAAACCGGAACCGCTCGCCGCCGTAGAAATGGCAGTGGCGGCTGCCGACGAGCCAACCGTACCCGTCCGCGACGAGCGCGCTGCAAGTTCATCAAGACCGGTCGAACCTGCGCTGTCTGCCCCAGCCGCCAGGATGTCCCGTCGCTCCGACCCCATCATTGCGGTGGCCGGCAGGCTGGCGCGCGCCGGGAGTTTCAATGACGCCCGCGACATCGCCCTGAACTGGCTTCGCAAGAAGGGCTTCAAGGTGCCGACGGCGCACGCGGACGGCTTCGAGCTGCGCACGTCCAAGGGGCATTCCGCAACCTCGGTCAGTTTGCCGGAGAAGGGCGTCTGGGCGCTGCAGGCCGAGACCGTGGACAGCGGGTTCAAGGGCCGGCGCTGGCGTGTGGAGATGGTGTTGCTGGATGTCGAGCCCACGCCGGCAGTTTCGGTCACGCTCACCGCGATTTCGCCCGGCGGCTCGCCCGAGCCGCCTACCAGCGTCCCGCAACTGGTCACCCGGCTGGTGGACGGCATCGGCCTGCACGACGCCAACGACGGCGCGGCGCTGAATGCCGGCCCGATATGGATTCGGGATCAGAAGTCGTTGCAGTACGCCCTGGATTCGCTGCGATCCATGCGTCGCACGCGCCCGGTTGTGGTGCTCTCGACCTACCGGAAGGATGATCAGTCCAAGCAGTTGCTCGATCCGCTGGGCCTGTCGAGCAAGCTTGGAGGGCTGGCACAGGTTTTCGTCCTGGAACGCGACATGGCCTGGCCGTTCAACGAGGCGGTGGGGCGAGACGCAGCGGTCGCAGGCGCGAGCGTGCGCATGTTCCGCCCCGGATTCGACCCCGGCGATGCCCCAGGTCGCCATCCTTTGTGGTCGCCAACGGAGCTGACTGCGCAGGGGCTCGACCTGAACGGGCTGAGCCACGCGTTGCTGCGCGAAGCCGCTTACCTGTCGTTGCGCGCTCTTGAGCGCGAGGATTCGATCCCGGCGTTCGACCGTGTCCGCGACATGGTGCATCGGCGCCAGATCGCCGAGGCCCGCGAGAAGGCCGAGCTCGCGTCCCGGCAACGGGTCAGCGATGACGACGTGGTGTCGTTGCGCGCAGCGCTGGAATCGGAAACCGAGCTGCGCAGGCTTTTCGAGGAAGACAACGCGAGGCTGGTCGACGACCTTGCGAGCATCAAGGCTGAACGCAGCAAGCTGCAGGATGATATGGACACGCTGCGTGGTCGCGCGCTGCACCTGGAAGGCCGCGTCCAGGATCTGTTGGAGCAGCTTCGTGAGGCCCGGGGTTCTGGCGAGCCGTCCTTTCCTGATAGTTGGGACGATCTGGAGGGCTGGTGCGACGCGCATCTCGACGGCCGCGTGGTGTTGACGAAGAAGGCGCTGCGCAGCGCCAAGAACTCGCGTTATCTGGATATTCCGTTTGCTTACCGGGTTCTGTGGTTCCTGGCCGAACGGTACGTGCCGGCACGGCGCAACGGCGGCGAGGAGTTCAAGGACGGCTTGGCGGAGCTCGGATTGGATCTTTCACCGGTAGGCCGTTCCGCATCCGATCACCGCAGCCGCGAAACTTACAGCACCGACTACAAGCAGGAGCGCGTCAACCTGGACTGGCATGTGAAGGGCAGCAGCGATCGCGACCCGCGCTACGGGTTCCGAGTCTACTTCCATTGGCATGTGAGGGATCAGTGCGTGGTGGTCGGGTCGTTGCCGGAGCATCTGGACAACGTACTCACTTGAAGCATTTTCATCTGTCGTCGAGTGCAGAAAGGGGGGCAAGATGAAGCGGGCATTGATTGATGACTCACTCTGGTTCATCCACAAGGATGGCGGTCGCTTCTATCCATGGTTCCGCTACTCGAAGCACCATCGTCTGAGGAGCTTTTGGGTATCCGATGGCTCCAACCGGATCCAGGAAGCGACGCCCGTGGCCACGGTGACTGAACTGGTGGCCGAGGTCTTCTCCCGCGGCCGTAGCGTCTGGCTGTTCGACAATGGCAAGCGCGGCGGTCTGTACCGTTTTGGACGCGATGCAATTAAAGGCTGGGGAGCCACGGATGAAGTCATAGCATTGGCAGAGCGGGCGGGAGCGCCGGCCATCAGCCGCAAGGGGAAGCACGCATGACCGAAATGCTGTTCAAAAAGACCGACTACACCCTGCAGGGACTGCTGACGGATATCGACATGGGCCGCATCGGCCTGCCGGATATCCAGCGCCCGTTCGTCTGGCCTAACTCCAAGGTACGTGACCTATTGGACTCGATGTACCGGGGCTACCCGGTGGGCTACCTGCTGTTCTGGGAGACGGGTGCCGCCTCTGATCGCTCGCGAACCATCGGCGAAGGCGGCAAGCAGAAGGCGCCCTCGCTGCTGATCGTCGATGGCCAGCAGCGACTGACCTCGCTGTACGCGGTCATGCGGGGCATCCCGGTGCTGCGCGACAACTTCCAGCACGAGACCATCCGGATCGCCTTCAATCCGCTGGACGGCAAGTTCGAGGTGCCCGATGCCACGACCGACAAGACGCCGGAGTTTCTGCCCGACATCAGTGCGGTGCTGGCGAAGGATTCGTTCTCCGTCATCAATGGCTACTTGTCGCGGATCGAGACCACACGCACGCTGACGGACGACGAGCGTGATCGCGCGATCAAGGCGATCACGCGCCTTTTCGAGCTGCAGGGCTACCCGTTCGTAGCGCTTGAGCTCAATGCCACTGCTACCGAGGAGCAGGTGGCCGATGTCTTCGTGCGCATCAACAGCGAGGGCAAGAAGCTCAACCAGTCCGACTTCATCCTCACCCTGATGTCGGTGTTCTGGGACGAGGGCCGCACTGCGCTGGAGGACTTCAGCATTGAGACGCGCCGGCCGCCAACATCGCTGGGGGCTGCTTCGGCCTACAACCAGATCTTCCAGCCGGAGCCCGACAGCCTGCTGCGGGTCGGAGTGGGCCTGGCATTCCGGCGTGGTCGCCTGCAGCACACCTACTCGCTGCTGCGTGGCAAGGATCTGCAGACCGGCCAGTTCAGCCAGCAGCAGCGCGACCAGCAGTTCGAACGCCTGAAGGCAGCGCAGTCCCGTGTGCTTGACCCGACGCACTGGGCCGACTACCTCAACGTGGTGCGCGCGGCCGGTTACCGCAATGCGCGTTACGTCAGCTCGGAAATGGCCCTGGTGTTTGGCTATCAGTTCTACCTGATTGGCCGCACCGAGTATGGCGTTCCTCCGCATGCCTTGAAGCAGGCCGTCGCGCGCTGGCTGTTCATGTCACTCCTGACAGGGCGCTACACCGGCGCGACGGAAACCCAGTTCGAGAAGGACCTGGCCCTGCTGCCGGCGTCTGGCGATGCCAGTGACTTCCTGCGGACGCTGGCCGAAGTGGGCGACGCGGAGCTGACCGAGGACTACTGGGACAAGACCCTCTCCATGGAGCTGGCCACATCCTCGGGCCGCAGCCCCAGCCTGTTCGCCTACTACGCGGCGCTGGTACTGAGTGACGCGCGTGCCCTGTTCTCCAAGGGCAAGGTGGCCGATCTGCTCGATCCGCCGGCCTCGGGCAAGAAGAAGGCGCTGGAGCGTCACCATCTGTTCCCCAAGCGTTACCTCAAGAAGCTGAAGATCGAGGGCGTGCGCGAGACCAACCAGATCGCCAACTACGCCCTGGTGGAGTGGGACGACAACATCGCCATCTCCGACATTGCGCCGAAGGACTACTGGCCGGGCTACGCGTCGCGCTTCTCCACTGACGATCTTGGGGACATGATGCGCTGGCATGCACTTCCGCCGGATTGGTGGGAGATGGACTATCCGGACTTCCTGCGTGCCCGGCGGCCGTTGATCGCGCACGTGATCCGCGACGGGTTCCGCCTGCTGGCCACTGGCGAACAGACGGCCAGATCGACCGATGCGAGCACGGTTTCGGCATGACGGCGCCCGTGCCAGCGCTGGTTGCCAAGGCGCTCGCCGACACCGGCTACGATC
Source organism: Luteimonas sp. MC1895 (assembly GCF_016457215.1). Taxonomy (NCBI): domain Bacteria; kingdom Pseudomonadati; phylum Pseudomonadota; class Gammaproteobacteria; order Lysobacterales; family Lysobacteraceae; genus Luteimonas; species Luteimonas sp. MC1895. Next base: position 619,301 of record NZ_JAEMDY010000001.1, on the reverse strand, counting down.
TGCTTTCGTCGGTGGCCGACGGGTGGGTTGCTGCCGCAATCAGCGGTACTCCGGGCCGCATCCTGGTGCTGGCAGCGGAGGACGGCGTGGTGCTCGCGGTGGCCGAACCCACCATGGCCCGGCGGATCGGCCTGGCTTCGACCGCGGTGCCTGTGCCTTCGGGCATGGCGGACATCGGCATCGCTCACGGCGCCATGGAACTTTACGAGGCCCTTCGCGTGCTGCACTCGCTGCAGACGCATCCGGCCTCCGGACTGTCCGCGCGGGTGGAGGCGCGGCTGGCCAGAATCCCGGAAACGGAGCGGACCCGCGAAGTGCGTCAGCGCATTGGCCAGGACGTTTTCCGCGAGGCGCTGATGGACCTGTGGCAACGCCGCTGCGCCGTTTCCGGCATCCCATATCCGCCGGAATTGCTGCGCGCCAGTCATGCGAAGCCTTGGGCCGAGGCGACGGACGCAGAACGTCTCGATCCCTTCAACGGCCTGCTGCTGGCGACGCACCTGGATGCGATGTTCGACAGCGGGCTGATTGGCTTCGACGAGGACGGGGTGATGTTGTTTTCGCCGCAACTGGATCTGGTGGTACGTTCCCATCTGGGGTTGGTGGATGGAAGCCGCCTGCGCTCGCTTGCGCCCGGGCATCTGCCGTATTTGGCTTGGCATCGCGAATTCGTGCTGCGGGGGTGAGTCGACTTGCATGACTGCAAGCAAGTTGACGCGGGACTCCGCTTGTGGGGGATGAGAATGGATTGGAAACGCGTTCAGGAGTTGCGCAAGCAGGGGAACATCGCCGAAGGCAAGAGGCTTGCCTACGACCTGCTTGAGGCTGATGCCCGCGACTTCCGAACCCGGTCGATGCTGGAATGGTTGATCTATGACGAGGCCAAGCCCGCGCTCAAGAATGCGATTGATGCAGTCAAGGCCGACAAGCGTCCCCAGCAAGCGGATCTTCGGCGCATCGATCAGGCGTTGACGGAGTTCACCAGGTTGCCAGCGCAGCGCCCAGGAATGGCTTGCTCGGTGCTGCTGCAACAGCTCTGCCGCGTGGGTTCCGATTTCCCCCGGTTCGCCGCATTTGTGAAATGGGTCGGGATTGAAGGACTCAGGGAAGAAGACTGGAGTTCCCAGTCTTCCAATGACGGAACCTGGCCAGCCCTGGTCGTGTCGGTCGCGCGTGCGTTGACCAAATGGACTAAGGATCGCGACACCTCGACTGAGCGGTTGGAAGAGGCGTTGCAATGGCTGGACGCTGCGACACCCGTAGCGGAAGGTGGCGATAGCTTGTGGCTGCAGTGGGATAGGGCAGGAATGCTGCGGCGGCTCGAGCGGTATGACCAAGCCGCTCTTGCCCTTTCAGCCGTGATCAAGGCCAAGCGGAACGAGTTCTGGGTGTGGGCTGAGGCGGGCCGACTGTATCAGTCGGATGATCCCGATCTTGCGCTTGCTTGCTTTTGCCAGGCTTTGTTGTGTCCGTCATCTCCGGAGTTCGTGGCAAAGGCCCACCGGGAACTGGCTGAGCTCCTGGCTGAGCGCGGTGACTATTCCCAGGCGTGTGTTGAGATCGGGATCGCGGCGTCCGCTCGAGAAGAGCAAGGTTGGCGGCTGGGAGGCGAGTTGGAAAGCCTCATGCGCGAGCCTTGGTACGACCCGAATCCGCCTGATGCCCAGAAGCCGAAGGATTTCTATATCGCACATGCACCGATGGCGCTGAGTCTGTGCTTCGACGAAGTCGAGACGAGACCGGCAACGTTTCTTGGTTTGTTGACCCTTCCGCCACCCCGGGACGCAAAGCCGGGATGGAAGCCTCGGCCGCGCACGCGATTCGCGGTCATGCGCGAAGAGGGCAAGTCGGTCAGCATCCTCGGCCCGCATCTTCGCAAGGTCCCATGGAGGCCGGGGGAGCCGGTGGCTTTGGTGCTTGGCCGGCAAGCAGGCGAGGCCGAAGAGACGGTGGTACAGATCGTTCGGCGTCCAGCCGGACAGGCGTGGGATCGTACGGCCGTCGGCCACGGAGTTGTTGCTCAGGTGGCTGGTGAGGGGAGACCCATGCGGATATTTGTCGGCCGTGATCTAGGTGATTTCCCGGTCGATGGTGACTCCACTTCGACGGGGGATATGGCTGCTGGTGACGGAGTTCAGTTCCGGATGACGACGAATCCGAAGAATGGCCGGGTCGATCTGTTCGCCGCCAGTCCCGCCCAGTTGCCTGATGCGGATGTCAAGAGAATTCAGGGGCGGCTACATCGCGCAGAGGCCTCGGCGCATGCCTTCGTGGACGATGTTTTCGTGCCACCCCACGTGGTGAAGGCCATTCCCGAGAACGTCGATGAGGTTGGTGTCGTGGCAGTCTATGCCCGTCATCCAAAGAGGGAAGGGTACAGTTGGAGGGCAGTGCGAATGTCGCCTGCGAGCTGAGTCTGCTTTGAAGGGTCAGAGGCTGGCCATGGTTGCGTCAAGGCCCTGTTGAAGGGATGGATCCTGCGGCGGACGACCGATCCAGGAGTGCTTGGTGATGTTTTCTCGTCCGTCACAGTAGATCGCCAGCTCACCTCTAGCGGTGGAGCTGGCCAGAACAACGCGCAGGTTCCATGACTCCTCGATGACGCTGACAATCTGGAGACCGTTCGAGACTGCTGCTTCCGAGAACACAGGAAAGAAGCTGTTGAAGACATCGCGCGTGAACCGTGATGCTTGAGCGCTGGGTGGATTCTGATCGGCGAACTGGCAGCCCTTGATTTCCGAGAGCTGATCAGCGATCTCCAGGCCGAACTCGTCCCTCGGAACAGGCATGATGCTACCGACGATGCCCCTGGCGTTGTACGTGATGTTGATCCTGGTGAAGCGCGTGCCGTCGGAGATGTGATAGGCCTCCTGCCAAGCATTGTGATTGATCGTCTCTATTCTCACGCCCGGCATGTCTGCGATTCTGGCAGACACTGCGTGATAGATGCCGTCAAGGACGGGATCGCCCGTGCGTGCGCAGGCAGCGCTTGCGCCAGCTTCATCTGAAGCAGCGGTCCCAGTCACGGCTGCCGGTACATCAAGGGCAGGGGAGCCGCTAGTCCCAGCTGCGACAGGAGCGGGATCATGGGACGGTGATGATGTCCGGGCTCCACCCGGGTCACGGGCGTCACGCAGGTTCTGCCAAGGAGTGAGATGGGGCGGGTTGAGGAGGTGGAGCCGACTGCTTGCGCGGGTAATAGCCGTGTACAGCCAGCGGAAGTATTCTTCAGTACGGCGCTCCGCGTGGTGGGTCTTGCACTGGACGAAGACGTCCGCCCACTCGCTGCCCTGGGCCTTGTGGCAAGTCAACGCATAGCCGAACTTGACGCGCAAGGCGTTGAAGTACCGATCATCTCGTAGCGCGTCGCGCAACTCCTTTCCACCCTTGGGTAGATGAGGATTGCGGCGCTTGAAATCGATATACAGGGCTTTCGTCTCATCTGAGCTCAAGTTCGGATGACTGCTGTAAAGCAGGCTCTCGACGATCTTGACATTGGCACGGATGACTTCGCCGCTGGGAATCCGGAAGCCAATCTGCAAGTCTCTGAACTGCAGGAAGACTTCCGCTTCCTCTACTTTTCCCGTGGATTTGTTCTTCGTTCTGAGTGTGACCGACCGGGACTCGGGGGCGGCTGCAACGTGCGTGACGTAAACAAGATCGCCGTTGTTGAGATTGATTCCGCCCACTAAGCAGTTCATGATCACGACGAGCTTGTCGCCGTTCGTGACGTCTTCCTTGCCAGGGAAAAGCCGGCTGCGAACTTGTTCATTGAATGACGCCACGTCGGAATTTTTGCTGGCGATGATCATCGCTACGTCATTGACCTTGTTTCCACTCGCGGTCAGGTAGTCAGAAACCAGGTTGTCGGCTCCGGGGCATGTCTGCACGTCCGGAGTGTCTGTTGTTAGGGATAGCTTGTTGAAGATCCTCTTTGAGAGGGAGCCCCGAAGCGTGTTGGCGGACAACAGGATGCCGCTGTCGGCATCTTGCCGGACGACTTGTGAAAGTTCGAAGTGACGTGCAGTGGCGACGCCGAATGTCTTGGCGAGGTATCGCTGATCTAGCGCTGGGGAGAAGTTCATCCCGACCGGTGGAAGCTGAGCGGCGTCCCCGATGAAGATGACCTTCTTGGTGTGGTCATTGTGGTCGAGGTTGACGTACTTCATCAGGTCACTGAGGAGCTTTCCCGAGCCGAAGCGGAAGAATTCGCCTTCCGAGTACACATCGGAAACCATTGAAGCTTCGTCGACGACATATACGGTGTTGTCGGCGTCGTCGTTGACCTCGAGCTCTGCATACAGTTTGAACGTCTCGGAACCATCCAGCTCGTCGACCTTGTACTCCTTGATGTCGTCCATGGAGTAGATCTTCTTGTGGATCGTGGTGGCAAGTCGCCCTGATTTTTGTGTGATGACGCGTGCAGCTTTGCCGGTTGGCGCAGTCAGGACGCATTGGCGACCTGCTGCGCCGAGAAACTCCGAAAGCCCTTTGGTTATGAAGGTCTTGCCGGTGCCGGCGTAGCCTGACAGGATGAAAACGTGTTCGTCTTTGGCGCCAAGAAACGCCTCAAGCTCAAGGACAAGACTCTCTTGGTTGGCGGTGAGCTGATGGCCATCGAACGCATCTCGCAGCCGGATACTCGGCGCCCACTCTGCCTCGACGTGTTCACTTGCAAGCTTGGAACGCTCAGAGATGGTCGCCGCCGCGTCGGCATCCCATGGACTCAGGCGAGCCATCTCGGCTAGGCGTTCTTCATAGACTGCCGCAAGCGATTGCAGCTTCTTCTCCTGTTCCTCGGCCAGGCTGAGTGAGGCTTCGGCGTCCAATGTGCGCTCGTCGACGAGAGCGCGCAGACGATCCTCCTGTTCCTTGAGGCTTCGGACGAGTTCGTCGTTCTTCTCGGAGTCCTTGCGCTCCCTATTGAGTTCGGCCTCGAGGCGAGCAATTTCCGCCCGTAGGTCCACCTCTTCTTGCGTCCAGTCACGAGGGGGGATGAACGGGCCCGGTTTGAAGCCGGGATGGGGGCTGCAGAACGTGCGGTAGTACCAGATGCAGGCCTCTCGCGCGGAGCGTAGCGCTTTTCCTGCCTCGGCCTGGTCATGCCTGTACTCGTGGACCGCTTCGTTTCCGCTTTTGCGAAGGTGGTGCAGAAGACGTATGACCTTCTCGTCGACGTCGATCCGTGACTTGAGTGAGGAAATCAAACTGAAGAAGTTTTCGTCCGCTTCAGAGACAATGCCAAGCTGCGCCGCGGCATTCCGCGTCAGGTGCTCCGCCAGTTGGCGAAGCTTGACGAGCGTGACATTCGAGTCTGTGTAGAAGGCAGCTTCGGCGGTCGTCCCGATCTGGTGCAGGAGCGGTTCCTGATCGGCGAGGAACGCGAAGTTGCTTGTGTCATCCCTGGACATCGAATCGTGCTCCCCCTGGCGCAGCGACAGATTGAAAGCCGAGTCTAACGGCTACGCGCCACCAGCCGAGTCCGGGAAGGCGTCGCGAAGCTGAGTGGGATCGGCGAATCGATGGGCATTGCTGTTGCAGCACGTCCGAAGAGCTCGATCTGTGTGATAAAACCTATGCTAGTATGCGAATAAAGCAGAGGTAACGTCACATCCCTATCTATGGCCACGGCTCAGCGCGAAAAGGCACTCGATCTGCTTGGCAGCCATTCCATGCTGCGGGCAAGGGACTTTGCCGCCCATGGGATCTCCCCCGAGACGCTGTCGCGCCTTGTCCGGGATGGCGTCGTGGTGCGGCCGGCGCGGGGGCTTTACCAACTCGCCGATGGTCCCAGTGATGCCCGCCATGCTCTGGCTGAAGCCGCGACGCTGGTCCCCAAGGGCGTGATCTGCCTGGTATCAGCACTGCAATTCCACGGGCTGACACTGCAGATGCCGTCAACCGTATGGATGGCGATCGAACGCACGGCGTGGCGCCCACGCATCGACCATCCCCCCATCCGGTTCGTGCGCTTCACCCCCGTGGCCCTCAGTGAAGGCGTTGAGCGCCATCGCATCGAAGGCATCGAGGTCCCGATCACCGATCCGTCACGGACCATCGTCGACTGCTTCCGTTACCGGGCCAAGATCGGGATCGACGTCGCGCTGGAAGGGCTGCGCGAGGGGCTACGGCAGCGCAAGGCAACGAGCGACCAGCTGTGGCGCCATGCCACGAAGGCGAGAATCTGGTCGACCATGAAACCCTATGTCGAGGCGACGGTGGCCGATGGCGCGTGAACCCCTGAAGAGCATCGGAGCCTCCGTGCGCGCCAGGCTGCTGCAACGCTCCCGCGACGAGCGTACGGATTTCCAGATCCTGCTGACGCGCTATGCGCTGGAAAGGCTGCTGTACCGGCTGAGTCTGTCGGAGCATCGGAATCGGTTCATCCTCAAGGGGGCGATGCTGTTCGTGACCTGGGTGGAGGCGCCGTTCCGACCGACGCGCGACCTGGACCTGCTTGGCTACGGCGAGAACACGCCCGAGGCGATCGGCGACGCATTCCGCGCGATCCTGGCCTTGGCGGTCGATGCCGATGGCGTGGTGTTCGATCTCCATGGACTTGAAGCTGCGTCGATCCGCGAGGGCATCGAGTACGGCGGCGTGCGGGTGCGCACTCGGGCCATGATCGGCGGTGCACGTGTTCCGATCCAGGTGGACGTGGGTTTTGGCGATGCAATCACCCCAGGTCCGGTCGAGATCGACTACCCGGTGCTGCTTGATGCGCCCGCCCCACATCTGAGGGCGTACCCGGTCGAGACCGTGGTCGCTGAGAAGCTCCACGCCCTTGTCACCCTTGGCATCGCCAACAGCCGCTTGAAGGACTACTACGATCTGTGGCTGATCGCTGAGACGTTCGAGCTGGAAAGGGCACCGCTGGCCAAGGCCGTTCGCCAGACCTTCGACCGGCGTGAAACAGCGCTTCCCGATGGGGAGCTGACCGGGCTCAGCCAGGCTTATGTGGAATCCTGGGGCGGGCAGTGGCAGGCGTTCCTGACGCGTGAGCGCATGGCGGCCGCGCCTGGGCAACTGGCGGAGGTGGTCGCTGACCTTGCGCGATTCCTGCTGCCTCTGATCGAGGATGATGATGGGAGCTGGTGCTGGAAGCCTCGCGAGGGGTGGATCCAGGGCGCACCCCTTGAGCGACGTTGACCTGGCGGCAATGGCCGCAATGGAGGGCAGGGGGATGGAGTACGATCCGCTGGAGAGATTGGTCCACGGCGATGCCGATGGCGATCAGGCTTGGGAAGAGCTGAAAATCCTGCTGGGCAGCCGAATCGGCAAGGCTCTGGCTGGACAAGTGTCCGGCAAATCCATCGAGGAGGTCCTCGCTGACGAGTTGGCCGAGGGGCATTGAACTCGAGCTTGGATCGAATGTCGCGACCCCCAGGCAGCGGTTGTTGGCGAGTGCCGTGCCACACACTTGGAGGTCTCGTTTTTTACCGGGCCCCGTGCCCACTCTGTGCCAATGGGCCTCCGGGCCGGGACTAACCGGTAGAGAACGGGCTGCGAAGTGCGTGCGCCAAACCCTTGACCTGGAAAGGTTTTGCCGTTTAATCTCGGCTGGAACCACCCGGAACCGGTAGACGCCGACTCCCAAGCACCGACTACGAACTTGGGGGTCGGAGGTTCGAATCCTTCCGGGCGCGCCATCGCACAGAGTAGAAAGGCCAACGGTCATCCCGTTGGCCTTTTTGCTTTTCCGGCATCTTCGTTTCGGCATCTTCGTTCCGGCATTCCGGCGTTGCTGGATTCCGGTCCGTACAGCGCCTGACGCCCGGCTGACGGCGGATCTGCCCGCCGGGAAAACGTGATCGGGGGCACGATTGCGTGAAGGAACCGCCGGTAGCATGCGGCGTTCCGGTGGCCCCCGCCGCCGGAAGATCCTTCCCGCGGCGCCGAACAGGGGCGACGCCGCAAATCCCCTGGAGTCCACCCGATGCGATTATGTTCACGCACTGACCTGTTTGCGCCTGCGCACCTTGCCGCCGGCGGTCCCGCTTCAAGGCCTTCGCGCAGGCTTCCCCCAAAGCGCCACCTTCTGGCTTCGGCCACCTTCCTGCTCGCCACCGCCTCCGTCCCCGGCTTCGCTGCCGAGTGGTTCGTCTCCACGGCCGGCAACGACAGCTCGGGCAACGGTTCGCTGCAGAACCCCTTCCGCACCATCAAGCGCGCCACGTCGAACAGCGTTTCGTCGGCAGGCGACACGGTCACGGTGCGCGGCCCGGCGGGCAACGCCACCTACAACGAGTGCGAAGTGCGCCTGCGCCACCGGCTCGTGCTGCGCGCCTATCCGGGTGAACGCCCGCGCATCCACTGCAACGACATGTCGAATGACGTCGCGGTGCGGATCGACGTGGCGGGCTCCGGCAGCCGCGTCAGTGGCTTCGAGATCAGCGGCGGCTACTACGGCGTGATGCTGATGACCAACTGGTACCAGGGCGGCCCGTCCGGCAACCACGGTGCGCGCGACGTCGTGCTCGAGGACCTGCTGGTCCACCACACCGGGTTCGACGGCATCAAGGTCACGCCGAAGTCCGACAACGCGACGATCCGGCGCGTGGAGATCCATACCACCGGCGCCGGCTATCCGGCCGGTACGCCGGACGACGACAAGAACGCCGACGGCATCGACAACGTCAATGGTTCGGGCATGGTGGTGGAAGACAGCTACATCCACGACACCGCCACCACGGGCCTTTACTTCAAGGGCGGCGCCGCCGACGTCGTCATCCAGCGCAACCGCATCGAGAACACCGGCGACGCCGGCATCCTGGTCGGGTTCGACACCAGTCCGCAGTTCTTCGACCTGCAGCTCAACCCCGGCTATTACGAGGCGATCCGCGGCATCGTGCGCAACAACGTGGTGCGCAACACCGGCTACGCGGGCATCGGCCTGTATGCCTCGCGCGATTCGGTGGTGGCCAACAACACGATCATCAATGCCGCGCGTCGTGGCCATGCCGCGCTCTACTTCGGCGTGACCTTCCAGGACTGGGCTGACGCCGCGGGCCGTCCGGCCAACCGCACTGCGGTGCTGCGCAACAACCTCGTGATCCAGGATGGCGGCCGCTGCATCGACATCCGCCATTCGTCGGAGCTGGGCGGCCTTTCGGGCCTGGTCGGTGCGCCGGACAGCAACTTCAACGGCTTCCCGTCCAACTGCACGTTCCGCGACGGCCGTCCCGGCAGCAACCTGGGCAACGCCACCCTCGCGCAGTGGCGCGCCGCGAACGGCGCCGACGTCAACAGCACCGCCGCCAGCTTCAGCGTGTCGTCGATTGGTCACCTGCCCGCGGGCAGCCCGGCGATCGACCGCGGCGTGGCGCTGGCGCAGGTGCTCGACGACGTCGACGGTGACGCGCGCCCGGTGAACTACGACATCGGCGCCGACGAGTTCCGCGGTCCCGTGGTCGACGAGCCCGCGCCGCCGCCGCCGCCGCGCGATCGCAGGCGCCGCCGCGCCGACGTGCCGATGCCGCCGCCGGATTCCGGCAACGGCCCGGGCTCGCGCGTGCGCGACATCGAAATCCCCGCCGACCGCGGTCGTAACCCCGGCCCCGGTCCGCGGCCGAGGCCGCCGGGCGTCGGCGGCGCGACGGTGCCCGCGAGCGCGCCCGACGTCCGCATCACGCCGCCGGTCATGGCGGCCTGGGAGCGGATCCAGTCGTGGATTGGCACCGGCGACGCGCGGGACGCCGTCCAGCGCTGACCCGTCCGCCAGGACGTCAGGACAGGCCCCGGTGGGTGACGCCGGGGCCTTTCTGTTTCCGCGGCTGGCCGCTTTCCCTCGCGTCCGGAGTTTTCCCGGGTACAGCACCGCGGCCGGGATCGTCCCGGGCGGATGCAGACGGGGGCCACGATGCAGGACCAGCGCGTTCCAGGTGTGTGCAGTGCCCGTGTGTCCGCCGGGGTCTACCGGTGATCCCGGCGTTCGCAAGCCGCGCGAACCGGATCGTGCGCGTGCTCTGGGTCGTCGAATCGGTCCTGATCGTGCTGTCGGTCGTGGCCGCGATCTGGCTGCGGGCACATGCCGACCCGGAGGGCCGCGAGTGGCTCTTCGCCCGCGGTCCGGTCCCGGCGCTCCTGGTCGCGGCCTGCCTCACGCTGTCGATGGCGGCGTTCGGGCTGTACCAGTCGCACCTGCGGCTCAGGCGCAGCGAGCTGCTGCTGCGCCTGCTGCTGGCCTTCGCCTTCGGCGGCGTGGCGCTGCTGGTGCTGTACTACCTGATTCCCGCCACCCATATCGGACGCGGGCTGCTGGCGATCACGTTTGCGCTCGGCTTCGCCAGCGTGCTGGTGGTGCGGATCGCCATGGATCGCCTGCTGGGCGGTGAGGCCTACAAGCGTCGGGTCCTGGTCTACGGCGCCGGGGTCCATGCCGACCTGATCAACCTGCGGATGCGCAGGCGCGCGGATCGACAGAGCTTCGCCGTGGTCGGCTTCCTGCCGGTGCCCGGGCAGCCCGTCGTCGTCGAAAGCCGCCTTCTGCTTGAAACCCTGGAGTCGCTTCCCTGCCTGGTGCAGCGGCTGGGCGTGCAGGAGATCGTCGTCGCCCCCGACGAACGCCGCGGTGGCCTGCCGATGGACGAAATCCTCGCCTGTGCGCAGCGTGGGGTCTCGGTGGTCAACCTGCCGTCGTTTTTCGAGCGCGAAGCCGGGATGATCAAGCTCGAGGTGGTCGACCCGTCCTCGCTGGTGTTTTCCGGCGGCTTCGACCATTCGCTGGTGCGCCGGCTGAGCAAGCGGGCCTTCGACATCGCCGCGGCCTCCGTGCTGCTGCTGGTCGGCTGGCCGGCGATGCTGCTGGTGGCGCTCGCGGTCCACCTCGAAGGCGGGGGTCCGGTGCTGTACCGGCAGGTGCGCGTGGGCGAGAGCGGGCGGTGCTTCGAACTGGTCAAGTTCCGCAGCATGCGCACCGATGCCGAGAAGGACGGCGTGGCCCAGTGGGCCACGCAGCAGGACGCGCGCACCACGCGCGTGGGCCGCTTCATCCGCAAGACGCGGCTGGACGAGCTGCCCCAGCTGTTCAACGTCCTGGCCGGCGACATGAGTTTCGTCGGCCCGCGCCCGGAGCGGCCGCAGTTCGTCGACCAGTTCAACGACGAGATCCGCTACTACAGCGTGCGCCACTCGGTGAAGCCTGGCCTGACCGGCTGGGCGCAGCTGCGCTATCCCTACGGTGCGTCGGCCGCCGACGCCCAGGAGAAGCTGAAGTTCGACCTGTTCTACGTCAAGAACCACGGGCTGCTGTTCGACTTCATCATCCTGGTGCAGACGGTCGAGGTCGTGCTGTTCGGGCGCGGCGCGCGCTGAAAGGCCGTGCCCGGCGGCGGTTTGCGTTCCTTCGACAAGACCATTGAAGGGATGACCCTGTGAGCCAGTACGAAGCCCGGATCCGCGCCTTCCTCGACGAGAACTTCCCGCCGGCGGACGCAGGCGTGGTGCCTGCCACCGACGCCAGCCTGCTGGAATCGGGCGTGATCGATTCCATGGGCGTGCTGCTGCTGGTCACCTGGCTGGAGCAGGACTTCGGCTTCGTGGTCGACGACGACGAAGTGCTCCCTGACAACCTCGACAGCATCGCGGCCATCGACGGCTTCATCGCGCGCAAGTGCGTCGAGATGGAAGCCGCAGGGTGACGGCGCGCTGCGAACGCTGGCTGGCCCGCGCGGCCGCCGCCCATCCGTCCACGCCGGCCATCGTCCGCGGCGAGCGCCGGGTCGACTACGCCACGCTGCACGCCGCGAGCGAACGCTTCGCGGCTGCACTGGTCGACGGCGCGGGCCTCGCCGACGGCGAGCGCTGCGTGGTGTTCCTGGAGAATTCGGTCGAAGCGGCGGTGGGCGTTTTCGGCACGCTGCGCGCAGGCGGCGTGTTCTCGGTCATCAACCCGACCACCAAGGCCGACAAGCTCGCCTTCGTGCTCGGCGACTGCGGCGCAGCGGTCCTGCTGACCCAGACCAGCCTGCTGCCGGTGGCGCTGTCGGCGGTGGCGCGCGCGCCGGGCCTGCGCTGCGTCGTGGTGGTCGATGGCGATGACGACATCGAACGCGCCGGCGACATCGGACCCGCCGGCGTCGGCGGGGACGGCAGCGACGTCAGTGCGGAACCCGGCGCGCGCCTCACCAGCTACGCGCGGTTCCTGGCAGCCGCCGATCCCTCGCGCCTGCCGGCCCAGGTCGGCATCGACACCGATCTCGCGATGCTGGTCTACACCTCGGGTTCGACCGGCAATCCCAAGGGCGTGATGATGACCCACGCCAACGTCCGCTTCGCCGCCACCTCGATCACCGGCTACCTGCAGGCCAGCGCCGACGACGTGGTGCTGAGCGTGCTCCCGCTGGCGTTCGACTACGGCCTGTACCAGCTGCTGATGTGCGTGAAGCTCGGCGCCACGCTGGTGCTGGAGAAATCCTTCGCTTTCCCGCAGAAGGTGCTGCCGCTGCTGGCCAGCGAAGGGGTCACCGCCTTCCCGCTGGTGCCCACCATGGCGGCGCTGATCGTGCAGCTGGGCAACTTCGATCCGGCCTGGGCGCGCGGCGTTCGCTACCTGACCAACACCGCCGCCGCACTGCCGCCGGCGCACATCCTCCGGCTGCAGGAGCTGTTCCCGGCCGCGCGGGTGTACTCGATGTACGGCATGACCGAGTCCAAGCGCTGCACCTGGCTGCCACCCGGGGAGCTGGCGCGGCGCCCGGACAGCGTCGGCATCGCCATTCCCGGCACCCAGGCCTGGGTGGCCGACGAGGCGGGCCGCCCGGTGCCGGCAGGCGTGGTCGGCGAACTGGTCGTGCGCGGCGGCCATGTGATGCAGGGCTACTGGAACAACGCCGAAGCCACCGCGCGCACGCTGCGGCCGGGCCGCTACCCCTGGGAACGGGTGTTGCACACCGGCGACCTGTTCCGCATGGACGCCGAGGGCTTCCTGTACTTCGTCGGGCGCAAGGACGACATCCTCAAGACGCGCGGCGAGAAGGTCAGCCCCAAGGAGGTCGAGAACGTGCTCTATGCGATGCACGGCGTGCGCGAGGCCGCCCTGGTCGGCGTGCCCGATCCGGTGCTGGGCCACGCGCTGAAGGCGCTGCTGGTGGTCGACGATCCCGGCATCGACGCGCGCGCGGTCATCGCCCATTGCCGCGCCCACCTCGAGGAATTCATGGTGCCGCGGACGGTCGAGTTCCGCGATGCCTTGCCGAAGACCGGCACCGGCAAGATCCGGCGCAGCGAGCTGCAGGCCGAGGCGGAGGGGCGGCAGGTCGCAGAGGCCTGATGCCACCGCGTCGCGGCTTCCGTGCCGGGTCGCGACCGCGGTCAGCGAACGCCGCCAGCGGTCACAGGTGGATCGGGCCGTCGCCGTCGCCGCGGGTCATGTGGATGCGCGCGGCCGTGGTGGCCCACGGCTCCAGTGCCGCGCGCAGTCCCCTGGACACCGCGAGCGCATAGTTCGAGGGCCCCCGCAGGAAGCCGTGCGCGTGCAGGGCCGTGCACCAGGCCGCGTGCTGCTGGTTGCTCACCACCAGGTCGACGCCCGCCGCACGCAGGTGCTCGCGCGCCGCGAGCACCACGTCGCCCTCGTGCCCGGGCAGGGCCAGGCAGTCGACGAGGGTGCCCAGGCGCATGTCACCGAACTGCTTGTGGCCACGCAGCGCGCTGTCGAACAGCAGGGCCCAGCCGACCGCGCGGCCGTCCAGCGAGACCTTCAGCCGGATCGGCTTCGGCGCGTCCGGCGGGTAGAGCGTGTTGAGCTCCGCCGCATCGCGCAACGCAAGCAGCGCGTAGTGGCCGCGGACGCCCTCCCAGATCGCGTCGGCCCAATCGCCGAAGCTCGTCACCACCTCCGCGCGGGCCCGGGCTCCGTTGCGGCCGCGACCGCGCCGCTGCGCCACCGCGAGCACCGGCACGGCGAGCCCGCTGGCCGCGGCCGCATCGAGGAGCAGGCGCCGCGCGCGGCTGGTGCGCAGCACGCGGATATTGCGCAGGAACGGTCCCGCGCGCATTACGTGGAAATGGAACGGGACCAGTGACACCGTCCAGCCCATGCTGCGCAGCACCGTGGGCAGCGGCGTATGCGTGCCGCCCATGCCAAGGGCGTACATGCGGCGGTTGCGCCGGGCAGCGGTCGACAGGAGTTCGACGCCAACCTGCGCATAGGCGGAGTCGATGCTGCCTTCCGACAGCGGCAGCTGCAGGTTGCGGATGTCGTCGCACGGCTCGCCCTGCAGGGCGAAGGGCTGGTGCTTGACCATGTAACCGCCGCGCACCTCGTCGCCGTCGATCGCGACGTGGCCCTCGAGGAAGGTGTCGCGCCCCGGATCCCTGGGCAGCCAGGGAATGCGGCTGGTCGCCGGAAACCGGAACGGCGATCCGCCCTGGGCGAGTCGATGGTTGAAGCGGGCCACGGCGTCCTCGTGCCGGGGCAGGTAGGCCTCGATCGCCATGGTCAGGAAGTGCCGTGGCTGAACTTGTGCCGCAGCCAGCGCCGCTCGAGACGTCCGCGCTCGCCGCGGGTCAGCGCGTGGACGCCGCCGCGCGCCGCGGCGACGTGGTCCAGCAGCGTCGACACCGGCACGAACCAGCCGCCGCGCCTGGACAGGCGCGTCATCAGCTCGACAAAACGCGGCTCGAGTACCCCGTCGTTGCAGAAGCCCTTGCCGAAGTGCGTGTACATGACGCAGGCGCCGCCCTCGTCCTCCAGCTGCTCCTGGGCGGCCTCGTCCAGGGTCGCGTTGAAGATGCCGCAGTTCGCGCCTTCCGAGGATGCGAACCAGGCCTTGACCCACGGGCGGTCGGCGTCGTGGTACGGCATCCAGGGGCACGACGTCAGCGTGTTGGCGCCGGGGAAGGTGAAGTTGCGCACGTAGTCCACCTGCTCCAGGCACAGATCGCCCCAGAACGAGGGGTGCCCCTCCACATGCCCGCCGAAGCCGCGCTGGCGTCCGCGGGTGAGCACGTCGTAGACCACGCGCTGCGCGCCACTGACGCGCGCGCTGCCCCAGTACATGCCTTCGCCGCAGTCGGTGTGCGTGGCCAGAACGCGCGGCCGCTGGCCGAAGAGCGACTGGAACCGCTGCAGGCCCGCGGCGATCTCGCCGCGCAGGGAGGTGTGGTAGGTGACGTTGTGGAGCCCGATCTCGAAGCCTTCCGCCTGCAGGTGCAGCACCCAGTCGAGGTAGTCCGGTTCGGCGCAGGTGGCGCCTCCGACCACGCTCGGTGGACGGCTCGGTGTCAGGGGCCAGACCGACTTCGTGGTCATGATCCCCAGGTCGCGCAGCAGCGCGTAGACCGCTGGCACGTTGTCGAGGGTGCCGCGATCGGTGTCGTCGAAGATGGTGAACGCGAAGCGCTTGCCATCGGGCCAGGCTGGCGTCGCCGGCGCGGCGGTCATGCGTGCGCTTCCTCGACGCGGTCGGCTTCCAGCAGGGTCACAGAGGCCGGGAGACCCCATGTCGCGCGGGTGTCGAAGGCGAAGCGGGGCGCGTCCGCCGCGTCGAGCGGCGAACGCTGCAGCAGTTCGAGGCAGGGCTGGTTGCGCGCGGTGGCTTCGAACGCGACGACCAGCCGCGCGGCTCCCCGTTGCCGCGCCTGGCCTGCGAGCCAGCCCAGCATCGCGTCCTCGACCTGGCGGCCCATCACCCGGCAGCTGAGCACGAAGTCCACGACCACGGCCTCTGCGTCGCGCAGCGCGAGCGTGGCGATGCCGGTGAGGCCCGAATCGCCGAACCGGTCGCTGACACGGAAGGTCCACGCATGGTGCCCCGGCAGCGTCGCCCAGGCCGCGAACTCGGGCGCGGCCATGCGCCGGGTGCTGAGGTTCATCTGGTTGGTCTTGTTGAGCAGCTGGGCCGCGCGCTGCAGGTTGGCCGGCGACAGCGGTTCGATCGTCACCCGGGTGTCCAGGTCGCGCAGCCAGGCGCCCATGTCGCCGACCGTCGCGCGGGCGCCGCGGCGCTCGCGCTCGTTGGCATACGCGCGGGCCCTGTCCATGTCCTCCGCCGTGTGCTGCAGCGTATCGAAGCAGTCGAGCGCGCGCAGCGCCTGTGCATGGAGCATCGGGTCGCGGGGCCAGGCGGGGACCAGCACCTCGGGCAGGGCTTCGGCCACGCGGGCGCGTTCGACCGGGTTGTCGTCGATGAACACCACCGACTGCAGGCCAAGGCGAAGCTCCGCCGCCAGGTCGGCGATATTGGCCGCCTTGTCCGCCCAGTTGATCCGCCAGGCGGCGAAGTCCTCGCGGCGCAGGCGCATCTCGGGATGATGGTCGATCGCCTCGAGGGCGACCGCTTCGGTGTTCTTGCTGGCGATCGCGAGCACGATGCCGCGGCGGGCCAGCGCCTTGAGCGCGTCCTGGAAGGCGACGAAGGCCTCGCCCGCATGGTCATGGCCTCCGAGTACCAGCGACGGCCAGCCGACGTCGCCGACCACGCCGCCCCAGAGGGTGTCGTCGAGGTCGAGCACGACCAGCTTGCGCGTGCGCCCCTGCAGCGCGTCGATCGCCGCGTGGATGTCGGCCGCCGCTGCGGCAAAGACCTCCGCGCCATGCGGCACCTTGGCCATGAACCAGAGCTTGGGCGAGTAGGCGCGCGGACCGGCAACTTGCAGCCAGCGCTGCGTGTCGAGGACATGCGCGTTGCCGCAGTCCTGGAGCCGCTCGGCAAGACGCAGGTTCATGCGCGCGAGCGCCATCTGCAGGCCGACACCCTCGCGGTATTCCAGTGGTCCGCGTCCGCGCCCGGAGGCTGGCGCGACCCAGGCGGGCACCAGCAGCAGGCGGCAGCGGATGGCGGCCGCACGCAGGGCCGTGGCGTAGGCATCGACATCCGCCACAATCTCGGCCGGGTCGCAGGTCTCGCCTGCCGCCAGGCGCGCAAAGGCGGGAGACACCGCCTGCGCCTGACCCCAGGCGACGACGCAGTCGGGCGCGGTGCGCCAGGCAGCGTGTCCTCCGTCGGCGAGCACCCGGGTGAGCTGTCCGAATCCGCCATCTTCGATGTGCAGGTCCGCGCCGCGCCCATCGGCGGCCAGGTGGTTGGCCAGCGTTTCGATGTTGAAATCCGACAGCAGCAGGCAGCGCAGCTGCGGGACGTCCGGCATGCCCGGCACCGGTCGGCTCATCGCGCTTCGACCCGTCCGGCGAGCTCGCTCGCGAGCGCGTCGAGCGAGCGGAACGGGTTGTGTTCCAGCGGCAGGCCGAGCATGTCGGCCAGCGGCAGCTCCAGGTCGAACGCGTCCATCAGGCGATCCTCGATGTCGACCACCAGGCCCATCAGGGTCAGCGATTCGACACCGCTCCCGACGCCGACCAGCGCCTGGTCCGGGGACGTGCCGAGTCGGCGCGCGGCGGGCAGTTGCGCGTTGATGGCGTCGATGGACTGCCGCAGGACGGCAAGGACGGTGTCTCGGGTACTCATGTGGTTTCCAGTTCCGGGGAGAGGGGGGCTGCCGCAGGGGCGACGGTGCTGGCCTGCAGCAGCCGCGTCGAGAGGACCCCGACAAAGGCCTGGTTGTCGGCAAAGCCGGTGGCGCGGCCGGCGCGCGCCTTGGCGTAGAGGCGGCCTACGGCCTCGACGTCGAACAGGCCACTGGCGCGCAGTCCGTCGGGATCGAAGGCATCGGCGACGTAGTCCAGCGGTCGTCCATCGACGAAGAAGCTCTGGCTGTCGGGCGCGCGGTAGGGCTGCTTGGTCCGCTGCAGGATGTCCCGTGGCAGCAGGCCTGCCAGGGCCTTGCGCAGCACGTGCTTCTCCGACAGCCCGTGGATCTTCCACTGCGGCGGGAGCCGGTTGGCGAACTCGACCAGGGTGTGGTCGAGGAAGGGATAGCGACCCTCGATCGATGCCGCCATCGCGGCGCGGTCGCCCTGGCTCGCCAGCAGGTAGCCCGGCAGCAGGGTCTTCGCCTCCACGTACTGGTCGCGTGCCAGCGGCGCCCAGTCCATCACCCCGGGTGGCAGGCGCGATTCCATCAGCGCCAGGGGGTCGAAGCCGGCGACCTCCGCGCGCAGCGCCGGCGACAGGAATGCAAGCGCACGCGCCGAGGTCGACCAGCGCGGCACGTGCGCGAACACGGGCCGGTTGAGGTGCTCCATGCCCTGGCCGAAAAACGCCTGCGCGAAGCCCGGATGGGCCGCGGGCGAGTTCGTCAGGTAGCCGTACAGCCGGCCAAGCAGCTTCGGCCGCGCGGTGGACGCGGGCTGGCGCGCCCAGAACCGCCGCACCTTGGCCTCCTTGAACAGGTCGTAGCCGGCAAACACTTCGTCGGCGCCTTCGCCGGTGAGCACCACCCGGTAGCCTTGGCGGCGCACCGCATCGGCCAGCAGCATCATCGGCACGCCGGCCGTGCGCAGCACCGGCGTCTCGGCATGGGTGACGAAGCGGCGGAAGGCATCGCCGATCTCGCGTGCGCCGATGCGCAGCGTGTCGTGCTCGGTGCCGAGGTGGCGGACCATCGCCTGCTGGTGTGCGCTCTCGTCGAATTCGGGCTGGTCGAACGCGACCGAGAACGTGCGCACGGGCGTGCGCGTGGCACTGCGGATGAGCGCGACGATGCCCGAGGAGTCCAGGCCGCCGCTGAGGTAGGCGCCCACCGGCACGTCCGCGCGCAGCTGCAGGCGCACCGCGTCCACCAGGCGTTCGCGCAGCTCGCCGGCGGCGTGGTCGATGTCGCGCCACGGCACGTGGCGGTCGCCGGCGTCGGGGAAGCTCCAGTCCCAGTACCGGCGCAGGTGTTCCCGACCGTCGGCCTCGACGGCCAGCACGTGCCCGGGCGGAAGGCTCGAGACGCCCTGCCAGGCCGTGTCGGGATCGAGTGGCGCCCAGAGGGTGAAGGCCTGCGCCAGGCCGAGCGGATCCAGCCGTGCGTGGTCGGGCAGCGCCGCGAACAGCGCCTTGGTTTCCGACGCGAACCACAGCGCGCCGCGGGCCCGCGCGTGGTACAGCGGGCGGATCCCGAGGCGGTCGCGCGCCAGCACCAGCCGCCGGCGCGCGGCGTCCCAGAGCGCGATCGCGAACTGGCCGTTGAGGTGCTCGACGAACGCGTCCCCGTGGCGCTGGTAGAGGTGGACGATCACCTCGGTGTCCGAACGCGTGCGGAACACATGGCCCTGCGACTCGAGCCGCGCGCGCAGCTCGATGAAGTTGAAGATCTCGCCGTTGAACACCGTCCAGACCGTGCGGTCCGGGCTGGACATCGGCTGGTCGCCGGTCGCCAGGTCGATGATCGACAGGCGCGCGTGGGCGAGGCCCACGCCCTGGTCGAGGTGGAAGCCGAAGCCGTCCGGCCCGCGGTGGGCGAGGGTGCCGATCATCCGCCCGAGCAGGGCGCGTTCGCCCGCCGGGTGGGTACCGACATAGCCGGCCAGTCCGCACATGCTCAGGCCTCCCTGTACACGCGATCGCTGCCGGCGACGGCTGCCGGCGGACAGGCGGCCGCGCGGCGGTGGCGCGGCCTGTCCGCCAGCGCCACCGGCGTCCGCGCAGCGATGCGCAGCGGCCGCAGCGGCGAGCTGTACCAGTCGGCCAGTCGACCGCATTCGAAGCGCACCCAGGACGGACCGTAGATCCAGCGCGAATCGTCGCTGCTGCGCGCCACGGGCTCGCCGATCAGCGTGGCCACCGTGGCGCGATCCATGCCGAACTGGGCCAAGCCCTGGGGCGGCGCCGCGTGGCGGTCCGGGGTGTCGAGGGGCGCGTCGAAGCGGTCCGGCGGCGGTGCCGTCCCCGGCAGCCACAGCCAGGTCGCCACGACCAGCAGCAGGACCGGCAGCGTCAGCACGCGCAGCCCGCGCATGGACGGGACGCTTCGTGCCATGCCGGCTGCGGGCCTGGCTGGCGGGGTTGCCGCGGGTCCGGGCGAAGCGCTGCCCACCGGGCTTGCGGCCGGCGTCACGGGCACCGCGGATGCGCCCGGAAGCCGTCCGTAACCCCGATGGAACTCCAGGGCCGCGGCGTAGCCCAGGTTGAGGGCGACGAGCGCGTCCGGGTCGCGGCCGACGCTGGGCGGGCGGTCGGGATGTAGGCCGGCCACCCGCCGGCGATAGGCGTGCTTGAACGCGGCGAGTCCGCAGTCCGGGACCACCCCGAGCTCGGCATAGAGCTTGGCGAAGTCGATGCCGCCGGCGGTGGCGCGGGCCGTGCGGTTCACGCCGCGTCCCGCCTGCAGAACACCTGGGGCAGCTGCACCATGGCGCGGAAGAGTTCGGTTCCGATGTCCTCGACCACCGCCACGCGCTGCAGGTCCAGCGGCGCCGAACCCGGCTGCGCGACCCCGCCATAGAAGGAATAGGCCTGCTGCACCCCGGCCTCGTGCAGCAGCTGCATGGTCGCAGCGTCGAACGCGCGGCGGCTACCGACCGGGTAGGCGAAGTGCCGCATCCCGATCCCCAGCTCTTCGCGCAGCCGGGCCGCGCAGCCCTGGATCTCGGCGCGCTGCGCGTCCACCGGAAGGCTGGACAGCACCGGGTGGTTGACCGTGTGGCCACCGATGGTCATGCCGCCGCGCGCCATCTCGCGGATCATGTTCCAGTCCATCCATTCGCCCTCGACCGTTTCCGGCGGCTCGATCCCCGTCTCCGCCGCCAGCCGGGCGCGGAAGGGCGCGACCTGGGTGAAGTCGAGCCCCTTGTAGATGGAGAGCACAAGGCGGATCGACGGCTCGCGGTCGTCGCCCAGCGCCAGCGCGTCGGGCAGCCATGGCGCAAGGTCCAGCGAAGCGCGGACGGTCTCGCGCACCTGCATGGCGATCGCGTCCCACCAGGGCAGCGGCCTGGAATCGATGAAGCCGGTGGCGATGAAGAAGGCCGCGGGCACGCCATGGTGGCGCAGCACCGGGTAGGCGATGTCGTGGTTGTCCAGGTAGCCGTCGTCGAAGGTGATCGCGACGTGGCGGCCACGCTGGCCCAGCGCGTCCTGGACTTCGTCCAGCGCGATCACGTCGCAATTGGCCTTGAGGAAGGCGACCTGGGCGTCGAAGCCGTCGGCGGTCGCGCTCCACAGGCCGCGGTCGTAGCGCGAGGCACCGCTGTCGCCGACGCGGTGGTAGTTGAGCAGCACGACGCCGGTGCGCGGCGCGGCCGCGGCCACCAGCCTGCGCAGGCCGGGTGTCGCGAGTGCCTTTGCCGCCAGTTCCCTCTTCATCATCCCGCCGTCCCCCTGGGGCGGCCTCTCGCCGCCGAGATTCGCGTTGTCCATGTCAACGGAAAACCACGCCGCAACCAGCCATCGAGACAGGACCATCCATGCACCAGCTCCGAGCGCCGATACCCGACTCCATCGGCGCCAGTCGCGCCAAGGGGCGTCGCGCCAGCGTGGCCCTGGCCGTCCTCATGTTCGCCGCCGCGGCACCGGTCCATGCGCGCGAATGGTTCGTCTCGACCGAGGGTGACGACCAGGGCACCGGCAGCCTGCAACGACCGTTCCGCACGGTCGGCCATGTGCTCGGGCTGGCGGAAGGCGGCGACACGATCACCCTGCGCGCGCCGCCCGGAAACCGCACCTACGAGGAATGCGACCTGCGGCTGCGCGTGCCCCTGGTGCTGCGCTCGCATCCCGGCGAGCGTGCGCACGTGCATTGCGCGATCAGCAAGGAAGACACCGTCGTCGTCAAGGTGGATCCGGGTGGTTCCGGGAGCCGGATCAGCAACCTGGAGCTGAGCGGCGGAAGCGTCTATGGCGTGATGCTGCACAGCCACTGGTACCAGGGGGCGCCGGCCAGTGAACACGGGGCACGCGACGTGGTGCTCGAGGACCTGCTGATTCGCGACACCGGCCGCGACGGCATCAAGATCACCCCGAAATCCGACAACGCCACCATCCGTCGGGTCGAGATCCGCAATACCGGCACGATCTATCCGCCGGGAACCCACGTCGACGACATGAACGCCGACGGCATCGACAACGTCAACGGCTCGGGCATGCGGGTCGAGGACAGCCACATCCACGACACCGCCACGACCGGGCTGTACTTCAAGGGC
Organism: Luteimonas sp. MC1895; assembly: GCF_016457215.1. Taxonomy (NCBI): domain Bacteria; kingdom Pseudomonadati; phylum Pseudomonadota; class Gammaproteobacteria; order Lysobacterales; family Lysobacteraceae; genus Luteimonas; species Luteimonas sp. MC1895. The sequence goes on along the minus strand of NZ_JAEMDY010000001.1, from coordinate 597,334 downwards.
GGTGCGGCCGACGTGCTGGTCCAGCGCAACCGGATCGAGAACGCGGGCACGGCCGGCATCCTGGTCGGATTCGACACCAGTCCCGAGTACCTCGATCCCGAGGTGAATCCCGCGTGGCACGAGTCGGTGCGCGCCGTGGTGCGCAACAACGTGGTGCGCAACACCGGCTATGCGGGGATCGGCCTGTACGCGTCCAAGGACGCACTGGTCGCCAACAACACGATCATCGATGCCGCGCGCGAGGGCCATGCGGCGCTGTTCTTCGGCATCGCGCTGCAGGACTGGGACGACCGTGCCGGGCGGCCGCCGAGCGTGAACCCGCGCATCGTGAACAACCTGGTCGTGGGTGGCGGGCGCTGCATCGAGATCCGCCAGCTCAGCGAACTTGGCGGGCTGGTCGGCCTCGACGGCGCGCCGGGCACGGACTACAACGCCTACCCGGAGGACTGCGGCTTCGTCGACCAGCGCACGGTGGCCGGTCGCCTGGTGCCGCGGCGGCTGGCGCAGTGGAAGCTGCAGGCCGGGACCGATGCGCACAGCGTCTCCGGCGGCTTCCGCGTCGACGCGGATGGGCGCCTGGCGGACGGGTCCGCGGCTCCCGGGCCGGGCATCGCGGTGGCCGGGGTCGTGGATGACGTCACCGGCGCGTCGCGCTCGGGCGACATGGTCATCGGGGCGTACGGCACGTCGGGCGGGATGGGTGCGGTCGCGCCGCTGCCGGCGCCGCCCGCACCGGCAGCAGGCGTGTCGGACGACGCACGCGGTGCGCCGGCCGCGGTCGACGTTCCCGAGGGCGCCGCCGCACTCGCGCTGGCCGTGCTGCCCCGTTCGCCCCTGGCGCAAGCCGCGCTGGCCCTGTTGTTCCTCGCGCTCGCCGGCACCGCCGCGATGGCCCGGCTGTTCCAGCGTCGCAACATGGGCGTGTGGCTGCTGTCCTGGCTGCGGCAGGACTGGCGCGCGCCGGTGCCCGAGGGCACGACACGCCACCTGCTGTTCTGCTTCGTCGACCATTACGAGCCCGGCTGGGGCGCGCCGGGTCTGGCGCGCGAGCGCGCGCGCGTTGCCCGCTGGCGCCGCGACCTGCCGCTGCTGTGCGCCCGCCATCGCGATGCGGATGGCCGGCCACCGGTGCATTCCTTTTTCTTTCCCGGCGACGAGTACCGCCCCGAACACCTCGACGCGCTGGTCGAGCTGTGCCGGATGGGCCTGGGCGAGATCGAGGTGCACCTGCACCACCAGGACGACACCGCGGCGACGCTGCGCGCCAAGCTCGCCGGCTTCACGGAGATCCTCGCGTCGCGCCATGACGCGCTGCCGCGCGACCCGGTCAGCGGCCAGCCACGCTGGGCCTTCATACACGGCGACTGGGCGCTGGACAACAGCCACCCGGGCGGCGGCCACTGCGGCGTCGACAACGAGCTCATCGTGCTGCGGGAGGAGGGCTGCTATGCAGACTTCACCTTCCCGGCCGCCCCGGATCCGTGCCAGCCGCGCACGATCAACCGCATCTACCGCGCCACCGACGATCCGCTGCGTCCCAAGTCGCACGACACCGGCGAGCGGGTGCGCGTGGGCGGGCACCGCGATGGCGACCTGATGATCATCCAGGGACCACTCGGGCTGAACTGGCGCAGCCGCAAGTTCGGCCTGCTGCCGCGGATCGAGAACGGCGACGTACGCGCGGTGTCGCGGCCGCTGCCCGCGCGCATCGATGCCTGGGTGCGCACCGGCATCCATGTCGAAGGGCGTCCGGAATGGACCTTCGTCAAGGTCCATACCCACGGCGCCGAGGACTGCGACATGGACACGCTGCTGGGACCGGCCATGGACGAGGGCTTCAGCCACCTCGAGTCGCGCTACAACGATGGCACCCGGTGGAAGCTGCACTACGTCAGCGCGCGCGAGATGTACAACATCGCCCGCGCGGCCGAGGACGGGCTTGCCGGCGACCCCGACGCCTGGCGCGACTACGAGGTGCCGCGGCCGGGCTACCGGGAGCAGGAGGCGCCCTCCGCCAGGACCACGCCGGCAGCTGCCGCCGCGGTGGCTTCGTGACGGCGACGGCCAGGGACCCGTCAAGGCCAGGGGGCAGGTGATGCGGGTCGGAATCATCGGCTGCGGCAAGATCGCCGACGGCCATGCCGAGCAGCTGCGTGCGCTCGACGGCGTCGAGCTGGTCGCGGCCTGCGACCGCGAGCCGCTCATGGTCGGGCAGTTCATGGACCGCTGGCCCGGGATGACCGGCTACACCGATGTCGCGGCCATGCTCGACGCCGGTCGGCTGGACGTGGTGCACGTGGCCACGCCGCCGGATTCGCACGTGGCCCTGGCCTGCGCCGCGCTCGACGCGGGATGCCACGTCTTCGTCGAGAAGCCCTTCGCGCTCGATGCGGCCGGCGCGCGCGAGATCCTCGACTGCGCCGCGCGCAACGGGCGCAAGGCCTGCGTGAACTACCTCTACAACTTCGAGTCACCCGCGCTCGCCCTGCAGGAGCTGGTGGACCGCGACCGGCTGGGCGGGATCGTCCACATCGAGACCAGCTATGGCTACAACCTGTCCGGCGACTACGGCATCGCGGTCATGGGCGATCCGGCGCACTGGGTGCACCGCCTGCCCGGCAAGCTGTTCCACAACGTGATCGACCATGTGCTGGCCAAGGTGGTGCCCTTCCTCGAAGGCCCGGTCGAGGTGCATGCGCGTGCCTGGCGCAGGCGCGCGGCCAGCGGCAGCGCCCTGGTCGATGCGATGCCCGACGAGCTGCGCTTCCTGCTGGCCGATGCGGCCGGGGTGACGGTGTCCGGCATGGTGAGTTCGCACGCCAGGCCGGTGGCGCACGCGATGACCGTGCGCGGCACGCGCGACACGGTGGAGCTGGACTACGCCGCCCGGACGCTGGTACGCAGCCAGCGCCAGGAACAGCCGAGCGCGCTGGGGCGGCTGTTCCCGGCCTGGGTGCAGTCCGCGCGGTTCGCACGCGGTGGCCTGGGCAACGCGGCCGCGTTCGCACGCAGCGACTTCCACTATTTCCAGTGCATGCGGGTGCTGCTGGAGCGCTTCCATGCCGCGATCCGCGGCGTCGGCGCAGACCCGGTGCCACCCGCGCAGATCCTGATGGTGGCGACGCTGATCGATGCCATCGTGGCGGCCGTGGAGCCGCGGCCATGACGGTGCTGGTCACGGGGGGCGCGGGCTTCCTCGGCAGGCACGTCGCGGCCAGCCTGCTGGAGCAGGGCGTGCAGCGGCTGCGGCTGCACGTGCGCGCCCGCGCGCCCGAGGGCCTGGTGGAGGACCTGCGCGCGCGCTTTCCGCAGGCGTCGATCGAAGTCGCGGCCGCCAACCTGCTGTACCGCCACGAGCTCGATGCCCTGGTCGACGGCGTGGACTGCGTGGTGCATGCGGCGGCTGGCATGCGCGGGGCCGCCGCCGACATGTTCGCCAACACCGTGGTCGGCACGCGCAACCTGCTCGACGCCGCGGTGGCCGCGGGCGTGCGCCGGGTGGTGCTGGTGAGTTCGTTCGCCGTCTACCGCACGGCGGCGCTGCCGACCGGCGGGCGCCACGACGAGGGGGTGCCGATCGAGGACATCGGCATCGCCAAGGGCGCCTATGCACACGCCAAGACCCGCCAGGAGCACCTGGTGGCGCAGTACCGCGCGGCGCACGGTCTGGAGACGGTCACGCTGCGTCCGGGCGTGATCTACGGTCCGGGGGGCGCCGGTCCCTCGTCGCGCGTCGGCATCCAGGCGATGGGCCTGTTCTTCAGCCTGGGTGGACGCGCGGAGCTGCCCCTGACCTATGTCGAGAACTGTGCCGACGCGATCGCGGTGGCGGCCCTGCGCGCGCCGGATGGCGCCGCGTACAGCGTGGTCGACGACGCGCTGCCGAGCTGCGCCGACTACCTGCGCGCCTACCGCCGCGGCCGCGGCGGCCTGCGCGTGCTGCCGGTGCCGTACTGGGCGCTGCTGCTCGGCTCGCACGTGCTCGTGGCCTACCACCGTCGCTCGAAGGGCCAGCTGCCGGCGGTCTTCACGCCCTATGTGGTGCGCTCGGTCTACCGGCCGTTCAAGCACTCGAATGCGGCGCTCAAGGCCCTCGGCTGGCAGCCCCGCGTCGACACGCGCGAGGGTATGGCGCGGACGTTCGCGACGCTGGCGGGCGCTGCGGAACGCTGACGCGCCGTCGAGGTTCAGGCCGTGCGGACCGGGCCGGGCGTCACGTCGTGCCGTGCGCCCGCGAGCGCATCCGCATACAGCCGGTCGTAGCTCAGGCGCATCGCGTCGATCGACGCATGGGTCATGACCCACTCGCGCGCGGCCAGACCCAGTGCGAGCCGGAGCGGCCGGTCGCCGAGGATGCGCAGAAGCGCCGCCCGGAGCGCGTCGCCGTCGTCGACGGGGACGAGCAGCCCCGTACGCCCATGGCGGACGATCTCGGGGTTGCCGCCCACGTCGCTGGCCACCACCGGCAGTCCCGCGGCGCAGGCCTCGAGCAGCGCGATGGACAGGCCCTCGGTGAGCGAGGGCAGGGCGAACACGTCGACGCCGGGCAGCAGCTTGGGCACGTCGCGTCGCGTGCCGGCGAACAGGACGCGCTCCGCGATCCCGAGCGCCTGCGCCTGGCGCTCGAGGGCCGCGCGCTCCGGCCCGTCGCCGAGCAGCACGACGTGCAGCCGCGGGAAGGCCGTTGCCAGCTCCGGCACCTGGCCGAGCAGAAGGCGGTGGTTCTTCAGCGCCACCAGGCGTCCGACGCACGCGACCACGAGGGCATCGGCCGGAAGGCCCAGGGCGGCGCGCGCCCGGCTGCGGGTCGCGGAGGTGGACGCCGGCGGTAGGGGCACGCCGTTGCGCACCGCGCTCACCCGCGCGGCTGGCGCCAGGCCACTTGCAACCAGATGCTCCGCCACCTGCCGACCCACCCCCGCCACGTGGGCGGTGCGGGCGAGCGACAGCCGGTACAGCAGGCGCAGCCTGGGTCGCGCAAGCCGGCCGCCCATGTTGTGGCAGGTGTTGACCAGCGCGGCGCGCGCGCGCAGCCGAGGCGCGAGTGCAAGCGCGGCCTGGTAGCTGGGCACGAAGTTGTGGCTGTGGACGATGTCGGCGCCGTGCGCGTCCATCGCCCCGCGCAGGCGCGACAGCAGGCCGAGATCCAATCCCGCCCGCTTGCCTCCGGCCATCACGGGGATGCCGGCCGCTTCGAGTTCCGGACCGAGGCCCGCGGTGTCGGTGAGGCTGAACACCGCGACCCTGTGTCCATGGTCGCGCTGCGCGATGGCGAGGTCGACCACCACCCGCTCGAGACCCCCGGTCTCCAGCGAATCCACCACGTGCAGGATCGAGTGGACGCGTCGGGTCATCGCGTCTGGCAGCGAGGCGTCCTGCATCACATGGCGTGGCCGCTGGACGACCGCGGCGGGAGCGTCCCCCGCGGACACGGCGGGCGCTCCGGCTTGCGCGCCAGGTAGTGGACCCAGGGGTCGGCGTGGCGCGGGGGATCGCGGCGGCCGCGGGCATCGAAGGTCACCGCGTCGACGAAGCCCGCAGCGGCCAGTGCCACGCGCTCGGCACCCGGGTCGACGTAGATGGTCAGCAGCGAGTAGTCGTACGAGGGGTCGTTCACCAGGGCGTGGTCGGCGGCGAAGTACTGGCGGCCGCCGAGTCGGCGGCGATTGACGCGGCAGCGCAGGCCGGCGGTCAGCCTGCGCGCGCCACGGACGAGCAGGCGCATCGGATCCACCGTCGGCACCAGCGGCGGGGGGCTGAGCGCGGGCGGGTGTCCACCGAGCACGGCAAGGTTGTGCGAGGAGTACACGAAGGCCCCGCCCGGGCGCAGGACGCGGTACACCGCCTCCAGGACCCGACGGCGATCGCCATGGTCGATGTAGTCGATGCCGTTGAAGGAGAACAGCACCAGGTCGTAGGCCGCGTCCGCGTGGCCGTCCAGCGTGCGCGCATCACCCGCGCGCACGTCGGCCCCCGGATGCAGGGCGCGGCAGGCCTCGACCATGCGCTGACTGATGTCGAGCGCCCGGTAGCTGCGCGCGACGCCACGCAGATAGCCGGTCGTGCGGCCCCCGCCGACTCCCACGTCGAGCAGGTCGCCGCGCACCAGCGGCCACACCTCGCCCAAGGCGGCGACTTCCGCCGGCATCAGGTAGTCGCGCGATGCGAAATCCCGGACGATGTCGTCGCGGTCGTAGGCCTCGTAATGCATGGCTTGCGGCGTCGTTGCCAAAAGGTTCCCCCAGCGTCCCTCCGGTTGTCTCCAGGGCAACGCGAAAGCCCGCGCGCGCAGGCCAGCGCGACCCGGCGAATGGCCGCTTTCGGTCGCGCTGCACGTTGATCGGGACAGCCGTCCTTCGCCCAGCGAACCTCCTTTGGCACTCCCGACGTCGAACCACCTTTTCAGCGGCGTGTCGGCCTTCCGCGGGGCGCTGATGATGACGGGCTCGACCTATGTCAGCTACGCGCTGGGCATGCTGGCGAGCATCGTCATCGCGCGCACGCTGGGACCCGACGACTTCGGCCGGTACTCCTACGTGGTGTGGCTGGCCGGATTGCTGGTCGTTCTGGCCAACAACGGCATCACCACCACCGCGATCCGCTTCGTGTCCGAAAGCCTTGGCCGCGGGGCCGGCGATGACGCCGCGCGCGTGCACGGCTGGCTGGCGCGGCGCCAGCTCGCCAGCGCGCTGCTGGTGGCCGCTGGCTTCCTCGCCCTGCTGCCCCAGTTCATGCCGACCGGCTGGGGCCACGACGGCATCGGCCTGCTCGCCACCGCCACGCTGACGGCCGGACTCTGCAAGGCCTGGTTCATCTTCGACGTGTCGATCGCCAAGGGCCACGGCCACTACGGCATCGAGGCGGGATCGACGGTGCTGATGAGCCTGCTCAGCATCGTCGCGGTCCTCGCGCTGGCGTGGATGGGCGCGGGACTGGAGACCTACGTGGTGCTGTTCGCGATCGTGGGTGTCGGCCATGCCGTGGCGGGCTGGACACTGCGGCGGCGCGCGGCGCTGCTGCCGGCCTACCGGCCGCTGGATCCGGCCCTGCTGCCCCGGGTGCGCACTCACCTGTGGTGGACGGTGCTGCTGGTGCTGGCCTGGGCGCTGGGCAACAAGTCGATCGAAACGTGGCTGCTCAACCGGACCGTGGGCGCCGCAGCGGTCGGTTACTTCGCCATCGCCGCCGCGCTCACCCGCGGCGGCATCGACATGCTGTCGTCCGGGCTCGGCACGGTGCTGATGCCGATGATGGCGCATGCCTACGGCGCGGGCGGCAGCGCGCGGGCCAACGTGATCGTCGCCGCAGCGGTGCGGTGCTACGCCGCGCTTGGACTGCTGCTGGCCGGCGCTGGCGCGCTGGCTGCGCGCCCGCTGGTGGCGCTGCTCTATGGCGACGCTTACCGCGAGGTCGTGCTGCCGCTGCAGGTCATGGTGGTGGTCGGCGGGCTGACGCTCATCGAGGCGGCCTTCGGCGCGCTGCTGTCGACCACCGACAACCAGAAGTTGCGGGTCGGCTTCGTGGTGCTGTCGCTCCTGGTCACCGCGACGCTGGCGATCTTCCTGGTCCCGCGCTACGGCCTGCACGGCGCGGTGCTGGCGCACGCAGCCTCGCGCCTGCTGGTCTTCGCCGTCACCTGGGCCGGTATCTCCCGCGTGCTGCAGCTGCGCATGCCCTGGTCGCAGCTGCTGCGCCTGGTCTCGGCGGCGGCCACGGCGCTGGTGCCCGCGCTGCTGCTCGAGCGCCTGCTGCCGGACCGCTGGGGCGGTCTCGCGGCGGCGGTCGCCTACGTGCTGGTGTACGTGGTGGCCAGCGTGGCGTTTCGCGCCTGGCGCAGCGAGGATGCCCAGGTGTTCGCGGGCCTGGCACGACGCTTCCCGAGACTCGGCGCGATCGCAGGCAGCTGCGCCGCGCGCCTGGCAGGCCGCGGTGGCCTGCCGTGACCCGCTCATCCCCGCGGTCCGCGGCGATGGACCCGGGTGCCCCGTGACCCGCGTGCTGTCCGCGGTCGCCGCCGCCCGCCGTTCTCTGGAGGACGGAACTTGAGGGCGTGCACGTGATGGAACTGGTGTTCTGGGGATGCGCCGGCCTGCTGGCCATGGCGTTCGCAGGGTATCCGCTGCTCGTCCGGCTGCAGGCACGGCTGAGGCCCCGCCCCTGGCGGCGCGGTACATGGGAACCGCAGGTGAGTGCCGTGCTCGCCGCGCACGTCGGAGGGCCCGCGCTCGCCGCACGGATCGACAACCTGCTGGCCCTCGACTGGCCCGCTGACGCGCTTGAAGTCGTGGTGTTCTGCGACGGCTGGGTGCCGGACGGCGTGGACGCGTGGGCGCTGCATCCCCGCGTGCGTTTCCTCTCGCACCCGTACCGGCGCGGCAAGGCGGCATGCCTCAATGACGCCGTGGCATCGGCCAGCGGCCAGGTCCTGCTGATGGTCGATGTGCGCCAGCGCATCGAGCCGGGCGCGGTGCGCGCGCTGGTGGCCTGCCTGGCCGATCCCGAGGTGGGCGCGGTGAGCGGCGAACTCTGCTTCGAGGATCCCGAGACCGGGTTCGCCCGCGGCGTGGACGCCTACTGGCGCTACGAAAAGGCGATCCGGCTGGCCGAAGCCCGGAGCGGATCGGTGGTGGGCGTGACCGGCGCGCTGTACGCCATGCGGCGCGAACTGTTCCGGCCGCTCCCCGAGGGCACCGTGCTCGACGACGTGCTGCTGCCGATGCAGGTGGTCGCCGCCGGCGCGCGCGTGGTGTTCGAACCCGGCGCGCGGGCCTGGGACCGGCCGTCGTCGTCGCCGCTCGAGGAGCGCGCGCGCAAGGTGCGGACGCTCGCGGGCAACCTGCAGCTCCTCCGGTTGGCCCCATGGCTGCTCGATCCGCGCGCCAATCCCGCCTGGTTCCGCTTCGCCTGCCACAAGCTGCTGCGCCTCGCGGCACCCTGGCTGACCGTCGGGCTCGCTGTTGCGACCGCGGTGCTGGCGCCGACGCATCCCTTCTACGCGCTCGCGCTGGCCTTGCTGCTGGCAGCGGCCGGGCTTTTGCTGGTTTCCGGCCTGTGGACGCCGCTCGCGCGCTCGCGGCCGGTACGCCTGCTCGCCGCGTACTGGCACATGAACCTCTATGCGGCGCAGGCACCGTTCGCGTTCGCGCGCAATTCGCGGCTGCATCTCTGGTGAGCACCATGCCCCAGCCTGAGCCTGCGCTGCGCGCGCCGGACCTGCCGCTGCAGATCCCGTCGCTGGACGGCATGCGCGCGGTGTCGATCATGCTCGTGCTGTTCGCTCATGCGGCCTCGACGCGCGGGTTCCCGGAGTTCTTCGACCGCGAAAGCTTCACGTCACTGGGCAACGTCGGCGTGCGCTTCTTCTTCGTGATCTCCGGCTTCCTGATCACCACGCTGCTGCTGCGCGACCTCGACCGTCACGGCCATGTGCGCCTGCCGCTGTTCTACAAGCGCCGGGCGCTGCGCATCCTTCCGGCGGCACTGGCGTACATCGGGGTGATCTGGGCCGCGTACATGGCCGGGCTGATCGACCTGCGCTACCAGCACCTGTCCGATACCCAGGCGACAAGCGCGGTGCCGGGACTGCTGCACGCACTCAGCTTCACCTACAACTACAAGCTCGACTACAACTGGTACTTCAACCACCTGTGGTCGCTGTCGGTCGAGGAACAGTTCTACCTGCTGTGGCCGTTCACCCTGGCATGGCTGGGGCTGGCGCGCGGGGCCAGGGTCGCGCTTGCCGCGCTGCTGGTGGTGCCCTTCATCCGCCTGGGCATGCACCTGTCGGGCGAGTGGCCCGAGCTCGCGCTGAGCCGCAACTTCCAGGCCGTGTGCGATTCCATCGCGACCGGCTGCCTGGGGGCGATCTTCTTCAATGCCATGTCCACCCGGCGCGCGTTCGCCTGGCTCACCGGCTGGCCGGCGATCCCGATCGCGGGTGCCTGCATCGCCATCGGCTACGGCTCCGCGCTGTTCTCGCGGCCGATCGCGTATGTCGCCGGCCAGTCGCTGGCCAACCTCGGCATCCTGCTGCTGCTCCTGCACGTGATCACGCGCCCGCGGGATCTTGCGGGGCGGATCCTCAACACCGGGCCGATGGTCGCGATCGGGGTGCTGAGCTACTCGCTGTACCTGTGGCAGGAGCCGTTCCTCTACTTCCGCGGCACCGGCTGGGCGACGGCCTTCCCGCAGAACATCGTGCTGACCTTCATCGCCGCGTACGCCTGCCATCGCCTGGTCGAGAAGCCCTTCCTCGCCATCAAGCAGCGCCTCGGCACCAAGCCGGTGGCGCCGGCCACGCCAGACCCGGCGACGCCGGCGTGATGTTCGCGCTATACCTGATCATGCTGGTGCTGGTGCTGCTGAAGCCGGTCGAGGCCTTCGCGCCCGAGCTGGCCGGCCTGCGGATCGCGATGGTGCTCTCGCTGCTGGTGTTCGCGCTGGCCCTCGGCTCGGCCATGCGCACGGGGGAAATGGCGATCCGGGGGCGCCACGTGCTGGTGCTCAGCGGACTCACCGCGTCGGTGGTGATGTCGCAGGTGGCGCAGGGCTGGCTGGGCGGCGCCAGCCAGGCGTTCACCGACTTCATGCCCTCGGTGCTGCTGTTCCTCACCACGGTGATGGTGGTCACCACGATGTCGCGGCTCAAGGCGACCTGCACGCTGATCGTGCTGTGCATGGTGGCGCTGTCGATCGCCGGCATCGCCGCCTACCACTGGGGCTTCATGGTCCAGGACCTGGTGATCCGCGAAGGCAGCAGCAGCGCGGTCGACCACCTTGCCGTCTACGACGGCACGCTTGCCCCCGCACACGACAGGACCGGAACCAGCCTGTGGCGCATTCGCAGCTGGGGATTCCTCAGTGATCCCAACGACCTCGCGCAGATGATCGTGGTCGCCCTGACCGTGATGTTCGGGGCGCGCATGGACGGGCAGGGCGTGCGCAACCTGCTGCGGATCTGGCTGCCGGCGGCGATCCTGGTGTACGCGCTGTGGCTGACGCGTTCGCGCGGCGGCATGCTCGGACTCGGCGTGGTCCTGGCTTACGCCATGCTGCAGCGGACGGGCCCGGTGCGCGCAGGCATCGTGGCCAGCCTGTTCGCGCTCGCGGCGATCGCCACCGGCGCCACCGGTGGCCGCGGCTATTCGGCGGACGAGGCTTCGGCCGGCGGGCGCATCGACGCCTGGAGCGAAGGTTTGACGATGCTGGGCCACAACCCTGTGTTCGGCGTCGGCTACGGCAACTTCACCCAGCACCACGCGTACACCGCGCACAATTCCTTTGTCCTGGCGTTCTCCGAACTCGGCCTGGTCGGCTACATGTTCTGGCTGGCGCTGCTGGTGCTGGCCTTCCGCGAGCTTGCGGTGGCCAGGCGGATGAGCGAGCCGGAAAGCGACGAGGCGCGCTGGGCGCGGCTGCTGCAGTTCTCGCTGGTCGGTTTCCTGGTGTGCGCGGTGTTCCTGTCGCGCAGCTTCGTGCCGACGCTGTATCTCCTCCTGGGGCTCTGCTACGCCTGCTGGCACTGCGCGGTGAAGGCCTCGCTCGCGCGCGACTGGGAGGCCCCGATCGAGGACGGCGCACCCGGGCCCGCCCTCCTGGCCGAGGCACCGGTGCGCTGGGTCGGGCTCACGGTCGCGGCGCTTCCGGCCAGCATTCTGGTGCTGTATGCGGTGGTGCGCCTGCAGCACATGGGCGGAGGATGATCCGTTGATCGCGCAGCGGCCGCGCATCGCGCTGGTGACCCCCAACCTTCCCGTGCCGCACGACCTGGCCCGCGGCCGCTACATCCACGCCACGGCCACCGAGCTCTCGAAGCTGGCCGAGGTCCGGGTGTTCCTCCCGCAGGTCCGCTACCCGCGCCTGCCCGCAGCCCTGGGCCCCCGCACATTCGTGCACGGGCTGGTCGCGGACGACTACCGGCTGCCGGGAATCGACCTGCAGGCCTATTCCTATCCCGCGGTGCCGGGGCTCTCGCGCGTGGGCAACGGCGTCGTCGGTGCGACGGCGCTGGCGCCGCGACTGCGTGCCTTCATGCCCGACCTGGTCCTCGCCTATTGGGTCTACCCCGACGGCGATGCGGCCGTGCGCGCAGCGCGTGCGATCGGCGTGCCCTGCATCGTCGGTGCGCGCGGATCCGACGTGCACCAGCGAAGCGGGCTCCTCCGATGGCTCACGCGCCGCACCCTGGCCAAGGCGGATTCCGTGCTGACCGTGAGCCAGGCCATGCGCCGCGCGGTGATTGACGGCTACGGCATCGCGCCTGCGCGCGTCGGCTGCATCGTCAACGGCATCGACACGGCGGTGTTCCGGCCGGCGGACCGCAGCAGCGCACGGGCGGCGCTCGGCATCCGCCCTGACGCGCGGCTGGTGGCCTACGTCGGGCGGATGGTCGAAGCCAAGGGCCTGCGCGAGCTGATCGAGGCGTTCACCGCGCTTGCGGCCGCCGACCGGCAGGTGGAACTGGTGCTGGTCGGCCACGGCGTCATGCAGGCCGAGCTCCGTGCGCTGGCCGCTGCGACGGGACTGGGCGAGCGGATCCATTTCCCCGGCGGGATGGAGCCGCCCGACGTCGCCCGCTGGCTCGCGGCCTGCAACGTGCTGGCACTCCCAAGCTGGTCCGAGGGCTACCCCAACGTGCTGGTGGAAGCGATCGCCAGCGGGCGCCCGGTGGTGGCGAGCGACGTGGGCGGTGCGGCCGAGATCGTCGATGCCGGGAGCGGCCTGCTGGTGCCGGCGCGCGACGCGCCGGCCCTCGCTGCAGCGCTTGCCGCGGCCCTGGACCGCGAGTGGGACGCGGCGGCGATGTCGCGCGCGATGTCGCGCGGCTGGGACCAGGTGGCGGCCGAGACGCTTGCCGCCTGCCGCCAGGTCCTGGGCGCGGCCGCGGTGGGCGCCGTTGCCTGCACGTCGGTACCGGAGACCGGTGGCGGCTGAGATCCGTGGGCCGCTTCCGGGTGCCGTTCGCGTTACTGCGTAGGACGGAAAACCCCGGCGCCGATGCGCCCAGCGACGAGCCAGGCAGGGATATGGATACGGTCAACACGATGGATTTCAGGCACACGGTCAAGCCCTTCATCCTCGACAATTTTCTCTTCACCAGCGACGGCTCCGCGCTCGACGACCGCGCGTCGCTGATCCGCGGCGGCATCGTCGACTCCACCGGCGTGCTGGAGCTGATCGAGTTCCTCGAGGAGACCTACGGCATCCGCGTCGCCGCCGAGGAAATGGTTCCGGCCAACTTCGACTCGGTCGACACCATCTGTGCCTTCCTCTCGCGCAAGCTCGCGGCCTGACGCGATGCGCCCGCTGGCCCTCCGCCTGCTCGATACCGCCGCGTCGACGCCCGACGCGGTGGCGATCGTCGACGGCGCGCGCAGCACCACCTATGGCGCACTGGTGGCGCGCGCGCGCAGGTTCGCCTGCCTGTTGCGCGCGCGCGGGCTCGGACAGGGCGAGCGCGTGGCCCTGGTCCTGGCCAACGGCGTGGACGCGGCGGCGGCCTGGTATGGCTGCTGGCTGGCGGGCTGCATCGTGGTTCCGCTCGGCCCGCAGTCGACGGCGGCGGAACTGTCGGCCTGTTTCAGGCACTGCACGCCCTCGCTGGTACTGCACGGACTTGAACAGGCCGATGCGGTCACGGCCGCGATGGCCGAGGTGCCGGCGGCCATCGCCATGGTCTGCGAGGAGGACGCCGATCCCGCCTGGACCTCGGCGGAAGCCGGCGCGCAGCCGCAGCCGTGGCCGCAGGCCGCCATCCTGTACACCTCGGGCACCACCGGGGCTCCGAAGGGAGTGACCCTCGGGCACGCGAACTTCGCCGCCAACGTCGATGCCATCGTCGCCTACCTGGAGCTGCGACCCTCCGACCGCACGGTGCTGGTGCTGCCTTTCCACTACGCCTACGGCGCCTCGGTGCTGCACACCCACCTGGCGGTGGGCGCCAGCGTGGTGCTGGAGCCCAACCTGGTGTTCCCGCACGCCGTGGTGGACACCATCGAACGCACCCGCGCGACAGGCTTCTCGGGCGTGCCGTCGACCTTCACCCTGCTGCTCGAGCGCGGCGTGCTCGCGGGCCGCTGCCTCGACAGCCTGCGCTATCTCACCCAGGCTGGCGGAGCGATGACCGCGGCCACCGCCGACCGGCTGCGCGCGCAGCTGCCGGGCGCGCGGCTGTTCCTCATGTACGGGCAGACCGAGGCCACCGCGCGTCTCACCTACGTGCCGCCGGAGCGCCTGGACGACAAGCGCGGCTCCGTCGGGCGTCCGCTGCGCGGCGTGGCCATCGAGGTGCGCGACGAAGCCGGGAACGTGCAGCCCGCGGGTGCCGTCGGCGAAGTCTGGGCGCGCGGTCCCAACGTCATGACCGGCTACTGGAACGATCCCGCGGCCACCGCGCTGGTGCTGCGCGATGGCTGGCTGCGCACCGGCGACGTCGGCCACCTGGACGCGGACGGCTATCTGCACCTGCGCGGCCGCCGCAGCGACATCATCAAGAGCGGCGCGCACCGCGTGCATCCGCTGGAAGTCGAGGAAGCGCTGCTCGAACTGTCGTGGGTGCGCGAGGCGGCCGTTGCAGGCGTCGACGACGCCCTGCTCGGCCAGGTGGTCAAGGCCTGGCTGGTGGTCGACGGCGCGCGCGAGGCCAATGCCGTGCGCGCCCACTGCCGCGTCCGCCTCGCGCCGCACAAGGTGCCGCGCCAGGTCGAATTCGTCGATTCCCTCCCCCGGACCGCGTCCGGGAAGCTCCGCCGCGCCGCCCTGGTCGCGGCTCCCACAGTCGCCCTGGAGACACCGTGATCCGATCCGAATCCGCGACCTTCGACCGCAGCGTCCTCGATCTCGACCTCGAGGCCGAGGCCGACCGGATCGCCGCCGGCCTGCGCGAAACCACCGCGCACGTGCTGCACCGCCGTGGCCTGGTGGTCGCGATCTCCGGCGGCATCGATTCCTCCTGCTGCGCGGCGCTGGCAGTGCGCGCGCTCGGCGCCGGGCGGGTGCTCGGGCTGGTGCTGCCCGAGCGCGACTCCTCGGACGACAGCGCCGCGCGCGCGCATGCGCTCGCCACCCACCTCGGCATCGACGTGATCGAATTCGACATCGCGCCGGCGCTCGAGGCGATCGGCTGCTACGCCGCGCGCGACGCCGCGGTGCGCGAGGCGCTGCCCGGCTACGCCGACGGCTGGTCGTTCAAGATCGTCATCAGCGGCGGCACGCGGGGGCAGTTCAACACCTTCGGACTGGTGGCCCGTGATCCCGCCGGCGGCATGCACGAGCGCAGGCTGGGCCGCGCCGAGTACCTGCAGATCGTCGCCGCCACCAACTACAAGCAGCGCATCCGCAAGACCATCGAGTACTTCCACGCCGACCGCCTGAACTACGCGGTGGTCGGCACGCCCAACCGGCTGGAGTACGACCAGGGCTTCTTCGTCAAGAACGGCGATGGCTCGGCCGACGTCAAGCCGATCGCCCACCTGTACAAGACCCAGGTCTACGCCATGGCGCGGTACCTGGGCCTGCCGGCGCGCGTTTGCGCGGCGGTGCCGACCACCGACACCTACAGCCTCGAGCAGGGCCAGGACGAGTTCTACTTCGCGCTGCCCTATGCCGAGATGGACCTCGCGCTGTGGTCGGTCGAGCAGGGCCGCCCGGCCGCGGAGCTGGCGCGCGCGCTCGGGCTGGACGAGGACCAGGCCGCCGCGGTGCAGGCCGACATCGGCAACAAGCGGCGCACCACCCGCTACCTGCATGAGCGTCCCGTTCTGCTGCACGCGCAGCCGCTGCGGGAGGAGATCCCGGCTTGAACGTGGAGACCGCAGCCGTCCGTGCGACGTACCGGATCTGCGCGGGTGGCGGCGACCCCGGGGACGCGCGCGCCGCGGCGATCCGCGCCTGGCGCGGCAGCCTGGGTGACGATGACGCCGTGCTCGGTGCGCGCTACGACGCCCTGTGCGTGCATGCGCCGAACGGCCCCGCCCTGCTGCGCTTCGTCGAGCATGGCGACGACGGGGTGGTGGGCTTCCTGGCCGTGGCCCCGCGCCGGATGCGCGCGGGCCGGCGCGAGCTGCGCGCCGGCGTGCTGTCCCACCTGGCCATCGCCCCTGCGCATCGTTCGCTGGGCCCGGCGCTGATGCTGCTCGACGCCGTGCTGGCCGCTTCGGCCGGGCGCTTCGACCTCGTCTACGGGATCCCCAACGCCAACGAAGGTGCCTCCGCCGCGCTCCGGCGCGCCGGAATGCAGCCGTGGGCCATGCTCGAGCGCCGGGTGCGCATTGTCCGGCATGGCCCCTACCTGGACCGGCGCGCACCGCGCTGGCTCGCGCGGCCGGCTGGCCTGGCGCTGGATGCGCTGGACGCCACCGCCGGCGCCTGGCGGTTCCGCCGCCGGCCGCGGCTGAGCGGGCGCTGGGCCACGCGCTTCGAAGCCGCCATGGACGCGCCATGGGCGGCGGCGGCGGACCATCCCGCGATCACCGCCGTGCGCGACGAAACGATGCTGCGCTGGCGCTTCGACGCGGCCGTGGGCAATCCGGTGCGCTACTTCCTGGTCACCGACGAGGCGGATGCGGTTCGGGCCTGGTTCGCCTGCGTTGTCGAACCGCAGTGGCCACACGTCCTGGACGTGCATGATTTCTGGTCGCTCGACGGCTGTGGTGCGATCGACCGCGCGGCCCTGCACCTGCTGATGCGCGCCGCGCGGCGGGACGGGCGCGCGGCGGTCAGCCTGCGCGCCGCGATCGCGCGGGAGGCGGCGGAGCCGTGGTACGCGAGCGGATTCCGGCCGCGCGGCGGGCAGCAGGTCTTCGTGCGCTGGCTCGATCCCCGCCTGGCTGCTTCGCCGCCGCCGGCGCATCTCACCTACATCGACCAGGACGGTTGACGATGGTCCAGGTCGCAACACCCGCGCTCGCCACGGCGACACACCAGGCGAGGGCGCGTTCCGGGTTTCGCGCCGAGCTGCGGCCCATCGGGCAGCTGTCGGAGCTGGAGCGTGAGTGGACCGCACTCGAGGCGGTGATCGAATGCGCCCCGTTCTTCAGCTGGTACTGGGTGTCGACCTGGTTGCGGGAATTGCCCTCGACCGTGCGGCCGCTGCTGTTCCGCGCGACGGGACCGGACGGCATCGTCGCGCTGGCGTTGCTGGTGGCCGCCCCGGAGCGCGGGCGGACGCGCTGGTTCGGGCGCCATTCCTGGCACATGCAGGAAACCGGCGATACGGAACTTGACGAGGTCACCGTCGAGTACGGGGGGCTCCTGGCGCGGCCTGGCGACCTGGTCGATGCGTGGAGTGCACTGGCCGGACTGCTCGAGGGCCTTCCGCGCGACTGGCGGCGCCTGCGCATCACCACGTCCGCGCAGGGCAGTGCGATCGCCGCCGCGCTGCCGTCGGGGATGCAGGCTGCCAGCGTGCGCGCGCGGCCCTGCTACCGGGTCGACCTGGAGGCGGTGCGGACTGCAGCGGGGGGCTACGTCGAAGTCCTGGGACGCAAGGCGCGCGGCGCGCTGCGCCAGACGCTTCGGGCCTACGCGGCACTCGGTCCGCTGCATGCGGAAGCCGCGCCGGATGCCGGCACGGCGCTCGCCTGGTTCGATGCCTTCGAGCATCTGCACACGCGCCATTGGCAGCAGCGCGGGGCCGGGGGGTGCTTTTCCCGCCCCTTCTTCGGGCGCTTCCACCGTGCCCTGATCGCGCGCGCGACGGACGACGGGTTCGTGCGCATGACGCGGGTGAAGGCCGGTGACGTGCTGGTGGGCTACCTCTACAACCTGGGCTGGCAGGGCCGGGTCTACTACTACAACGCCGGGATGAACTACGGGATCCTCGGCCGCCACGACCGGCCGGGCATCGCCTCGCTGTACGCGGCGGTGGAGCAGGCCGCGGCCGAGGGCGCGCAGGTCTTCGACTTCCTCGCCGGCGAGCAGGAATACAAGCGCCGCCTGTCCACCGACGCGGTCACCCTGCATTCCATCGACGTGCGGCGCGCCGGCATGCGCGCCACCGCCGAGCGCATCGGGGCCGGCCTGGCAGGCCGCGACACACTCGGGGTTTCGCTGGCCGAAGCCCTGGCCACACCGTCCACGCAAGGGGATTGACCACCATGGACACCGTCAACGCCGCGGTCCGCGTGCGCAAGGTGCTGTACCACCACCGGACCCAGGGCAAGGCCGTGGAGGGCGTGCACATCCGCGGGATCACCGATGCGCTGCGCGCCGAGGGCGTCGAGGTCGAGGTGATCTCGCTGCCCGGCGCCGACCCGTATGCGTCGCCCGGGGCGATGTCGCCGACCCGCCAGGCGCGGCCATGGATGAAGCTGGTGACGCGGCTTCCGGAGCCGTTGTTCGAACTGGCCGAGCTGGCGTACAACCTCGTCGCCGGCTGGCGCGTCGCCGCCTGGCTGCGGCGCAATCCCGACGTCGACTTCATCTACGAGCGCTATTCGCTCTTCATGTACGCCACGGTCTGGCTGGCGCGCCGCCGCGGCATCCCGGTGATCCTGGAGGTCAACGACTCGGCCATCGTCGAGCGCGTGCGCCCGCTGTCGCTGAAGCGCCTGGCGATGGCGGTCGAGCGCCGCGCGTTCCGCGATGCGGACGGCCTGGTGTTCGTATCCGGCGTGTTCCGCGACCGCGCGCGGGCGGCGCATCCGGACATGGCGCCCGCCATCGTCACGCCGAACGCGGCCAACATCGCCAAGTTCTCCTTCAGCGCCGCGCAGCGCGTCGAGACGCGCGAGCGGCTCGCGCTCGAGGGCCACGTGGTCTGTGGCTACCTCGGGGCCTTCGTGCCCTGGCATGCGATCGACGCCTTCGTGCACCGCATCGCCGGGCGCCTGGCGGGCGTGCCCAGGCTCAAGCTGCTGCTGGTTGGCGACGGTGCGACCTATGCGCCGCTGCGCGCCTTCGTCGAGGAGCGCGGGCTCTCGGGCCAGGTCGTGCTGACCGGACGCGTCGCCCACGACGAGGTGCCGGGTCTGCTGGCGGCCATGGACATGGCCATCCTGCCCAGCGCCGGCGACTACACCTCGCCGGTGAAACTGTTCGAGTTCATGGCCTGCGCCGTGCCGCCGGTGGCACCGGATTTCGAGCCGATCCGCGAGGTGCTGGAGGAGGGCGAGACCGGCTGGATGTTCCCCGCAGGCCGCCTCGACGCCGCGGTCGACGCCGTCATCGCCCGCAGCCGTGATCCAGACGGCCTCGCGCGCGTGGGCGCGAATGCCCGGCGCCGGGTCGCCGAGCGCCACCAGTGGCGCAACAACATCCTGCAGCTGGTGGATTTCCACCACCGGCTGCAGGCGGACGGAGTCCGCACGTGAACGGTGAAGGCGCGCGCGTGGGGCTGCCCTCGTGGCCGGTGGACGAGGCCGGCGAGTTCCTGGTCGGCGGCCGGCCGCTGTCGCGCGTCGTCGCCGAGGTCGGGCGCACGCCCTGCTACCTCTATGACCGCGCGCGGATCGCCGAGAGGGCGCGCAGCCTCCGCGCCGCGCTGCCGGAGACGGTCCGGCTGCATTACGCGATGAAGGCCAACCCGATGCCGGCCCTGGTCGGCCACATGGTCGGCCTGGTCGACGGCATCGACGTCGCCTCGGCCGGCGAGCTGCGCGTGGCGCTTGATGCCGGCGCGACGCCGTCGGATGTGTCCTTTGCCGGCCCCGGCAAGACCGACGCCGAGCTGGCGCAGGCGCAGGCGGCCGGGGTGCTGGTCAACATCGAATCGACGCGCGAGATCGCCATCCTCGCCCGCGCCAGCGCCGCCACGGGCACGCCGGCGCGGGTGGCGTTGCGCGTGAACCTGCCGTTCGAGCTCAAGGCGTCGGGGATGAAGATGACCGGCGGCGCGCGCCAGTTCGGCATCGATGCCGAGGAAGTACCCGCCGCGCTGCGCGCGATCGGCGACGCCGGCCTGGCCTTCGAGGGCTTCCACATGTTCGCGGGCTCGCAGAACCTGCGCCCGGCGGCGATCGTCGAGGCCCAGGCACGCAGCTACGACCTCGCGATGGAGTGGACCGGGCTGCTGCCCGCGCCGCTCAGGAGCCTGAACCTCGGCGGCGGCTTCGGGATCCCCTATGCGGCCAACGAGTCGGCGCTGGACCTCGCGCCGGTGGCCGCCAACCTGGCGGCGCTGGCGGCACGGCTGCGCACCGACGCCCCGGATGCACACCTGGTGGTCGAGCTCGGCCGCTACCTGGTCGGAGAAGCGGGGCTGTACGTCTCGCGCGTGGTCGACCGCAAGCTGTCGCGTGGCCAGGTGTTCCTGGTGGTGGATGGCGGCATGCACCACCACCTCGCGGCGTCCGGGAATTTCGGCCAGGTGATGCGGCGCAACTACCCGGTGGCGGTCAATGGCCGCAGCGCGGCGTTCGAGACCGCCAGCGTGGTCGGCCCGCTGTGCACACCACTGGACCTGCTGGGCGACCGCATGGCCCTCGGGGTGGCGGCGCCCGGCGACCTGGTGGTGGTGTTCCAGTCGGGCGCCTATGGCCGCAGCGCCAGCCCGCGCGACTTCCTCGGCCATCCGGACGCGGCCGAAGCGCTGGTCTGAGGTGTCAGGCGGCGGCCGCGCTCGCCGGCGCGGCAGCGGCGCCGGGCGCCGCCTGTCCGACCATGCCGATGCGCCGCGCGGGATTGCCGGCGACGATGCTGTAGGGCGCGACCTTGCCCGAGACCACCGCATGGGCCGAGACGATCGCGCCTTCGCCGATCTCGGTGCCGGGCATCACCAGCGCCCCGGTCCCGATCCAGGCGTGGTCGTGCACGATGACCGGCTTGACGTCATCCGGGTCGGGTGCGCTGCCGAGCCGGCGGCGCTCCGGATCGGTCGGGTGCCCGCCGGAGTCGCGGAAGGTCACGCCGCCTGCGACCTGCACGTGGCGCCCGAGGCGGATCTCGCGCCCCACGACGAAGCGCGTCTCGTGCGCGATGTCGGAATGGTCGCCGATCTCCAGGCGCGGCCGGCTGGTGAAGCTTGCCGCGTAGCTGATCGAGATCTTGCCGCTGACGCGCACATGGTCGCCGACCACGAGTTCACCGCTGCCCTGGACCCAGGGCACGTGGATGCCGGTGGTCACGCCGCGGCCCACGCGGGTGCAATAGGCCTTGAACAGCGGCTCGGCCACCAGCACCCGGCGGAGGAAGAACAGCGTGCCGCGCATCCCCAGGAACAGCCACAGGTAGGGGCGGACCAGGACGCGCGGCGCGGGCAGGGTGAATGCAAGCGCCGCACCCCGCGTGCGCCGGGCCACGGCCGCCGCCGGGTGCGGCGAGGTGCGGGCCCAGTGGCGCAGCGATGCGAGCGTGCTCACCGTGGACGGTTCCGGTACGACATCCACAGGTACCAGACGTTCTGCCGCACTTCGTTGTCGAGGACGCCGCTGTCGCGTTCGTAGCGGTAGTAGCTGAGCGAGGTGCTCCAGTGCCGGGTCCAGCTCTTTTCCAGCGACAGCCCGATGCGGCGGGCCTCGTCCTCGGCGCCGAGCTGGCGGTACTCGATCCACTCGAAATCGGCCCAGCCCGCGAGCGTCACGCTGGGCGCCAGGCGATAGGTCAGCGCCAGCAGCAGCCCGCGGTCGTCCTCGTCGGGCACGAACGCGTCCACGTAGCGCAGGCGCTGGGCGTAAGCCTCGGTGCGCAGGCCGAAGCGCTCGCCGGCGTGGTCCCAGGCCAAGGCCGCGCGCTGCAGGCGATAGACCGAGGGCACGATCGCGCCGCCGTCCACCAGCACGCCGCCGGGCACGGTCGCCTCCGGCCTGCCGGCGGCGCCGTCGACCAGCGCCTGGTCGGCGGCGTCGGAGAACTGGTAGGCCAGGGCCAGCGAGATCCGGTTGCGCTCGCCCTGGCGCCAGCCGGCCTCGAGGCGGAGCAGGGGACTGTCGCGCGTTTCGCCATCGGCGTAGTCGAGCCAGGAATACCCGGCGTCGATCGCGTAGTCGATGTGCGCCTGCTGGCGCTCGAAACGGGCATAGACGTCGGTCCGCTGATGGTCGCGCGCGAGCAGCGGCTGGTCGTAGTCGGTATCGGTCCACTGCGCGTTGAAGCCCAGCCGGCTGCGGTCGTCGAACTCGCGGGTCAGGCGCAGGGCTACGCCGACGCGGCTGGAATCGAATTCATCGGTGACCTCGGCCCGGGTGTCGATCCAGCGCGCCTCCAGGCGCCCGTGCAGGCTGCCCAGGTCGAACAGGAAGTTGGGCCCCGCCGACAGCACGTTGACCTGCTGCCGGTTGTCCGGCGCGTCGGCGGCGTAGCGGTCGATCGCCTGCAGTTCGAGCTCGTCCTGCACGGTGAAGCTGAGCCGGTCCTGGAGCAGGACCCAGTTGAGGTAGGCCGAGAGCATGCCTTCGACGCCGTCATCGAGGCCGCCCTGGAAGTCGCGGTAGTCGGCGCGGCCGGCGACCGCGGCCTGCACGGCCGAACCGTCCTGGGTGACCAGGAAGCCCAGCCCTGCGCGCAGGATGCGCTGGCTGTCGGCGTCGACCGGCGTCAGGCGGACGTTGTCGTCGTGCTCGACGCCGGCGTCGACCGTGTAGTCGATGCGCGCCGCCTGCGCCGGCGCGGCGATGTGCACCGCCAGCGCGGCCGCGACCAGCGAGACGCGGATGCTGCAGCTTCCCATGGCGATCCCTTTCCGATGGCGGTCAGTGGTTGTCGTTGAAGACGATGCCCGCGAGCTTCGCCGGGTCGAAGTTGGCGGCGGCCTTGTCGATGGCCTCGAGCGTGACCTTGCCGTAGCCGGCCACCAGCACCACGACGTCGGCGAGGTCGGAAAGGATGCGCGCGTCGGGCGAGTTCAGGGCCGAGGGCGCATCCAGGATCACGTAGCGGTTGGGGTCGTCGGAGCGCAGCGAGTCGATCATCGTGCGTGCGCGGGTCGAGGTGAAGTATTCGCCCGCGATCTCGCGCACGCTGCCGTTGGGGATCAGCTGCAGCCGCGGGATTCCGGTGGCGTACTGGATGTCGCCGAGATCGTCGACGCTGCCGTCGAGGTAGTCCATCAGCCCGCAGTTGTCGCTGCCCGCGGCCAGCGCCAGGTGCTGGCTGGGATGCAGCGCGTCGCAGTCGACCAGGAGCGCGGTCTTGGCCTCGTCGAAGGCGAAGGCCAGCGCGAGGTTGCGCGCGACGAAGCTGCCGCCGCAGGCGCGGCCGACCGGCGCGACCAGGGTGATGAAGTTCTGGTTGCCGCGCAGGTTGAGCAGGCGCGTGCGCAGGTCGCGGAAGGCGTCGGCCTGCACCCGCACCGAGTCCTGGCGATGGATCAGCCGGCGCTCCTCGAGCGCGCGCGGCGACAGCGGCGGCGGCTGCACGCGGGCCAGCTGCCTGGACGCACCGGTGCGCGGTGCCGGCATTCCGGCGGCGATGTCGTGCGCGTCGCGCACGTGCTGCGGTTCGATCAGCGATGCGGAGCTCATGCGGCCACGATCCTGTAGGCGTAGGTGAGGACATAGACCAGCACCACCGAGCCGGCCATGGCGACGGCGAAGGCCATCGACGCGTACTCGCGCCTCCGCTCGCCCGGCGTGGGATAGGACGGCACGGTGGTGAGGAGCGGCAGGCTGGCGTGCTTGACGATCAGGTGCGGCGTGCGCACGCGCGGGTCGAAGCGCGCCACCAGGAACACCAGCGCCAGCGGAAGGGTGATGGCCAGCAGCAGTCCGGCCGCGGCGATGTGCAGGAAGCGCAGGCCGGATGGGCGCAGCGGCATGGTGGCCGGGTCCTGGATGCGGAGCGTCAGGCCCCGGTTCTCCTGGTCCAGTCCCATCGAGACGCGCGCGTTCTCGCGCCGGCGCAGCAGGTCCTGGTAGATCTCGCGGTTGACCTCGTAGTCGCGCGTCAGCTCGGCGAGCGCGCCTTCCGAGGCCGCGATGCGCCGGCTGCGGTCGAGTTCGTCGTCAAGCAGCGACTGCGCGATCGCCAGCCGCGAGCGGGTGGCCGCCGTCTCGCGCCGGGCCTGCGACAGCTGGCTGCGCAGTTCCTGGTACAGCGGGTTGGCCTGGGCCTCGTCCGACAGGGTGCCGGCGCTGCCGGGCGCCTCGCGGCGACCGCGCTCGTCGGCGAGCATGCGGTTGATGTCGTCGATCTGGTGGCGCAGGCGCATCACGTCGGGGTGCTGTTCGGTGTAGGCCAGCAGCAGGCGGTCACGCTCGGCCTGCAGCTCGATCAGGCGCGTGCGGTACAGGCTTTCGCGCGTCTGCACCGCGGTCACCGCGGACTCGCCCGACAGCTGGGCCTCAATCGAGGATTCGCGCGACTCCTGCTCCAGCAGCGCCATGCGCGTCTGCTCCAGCTGGGTGCGCAGGGCGCCGATGCGGGTGGTGGCGTCGGCGGCGCTGCCCGGCTGCGCGTCGACGTTGCGCGACTGGTAGTCCTGCAGGTTGCCTTCGGCGCCCGAGAGCTTGGCGTGGTAGGCCTGCACCTGGCTGTCGATGAACTCGTAGGCCTCGCGGCTCTCGCGCTGCTTGGTGGCCGCGGCCTCGCGCATGAACAGGTCGCCGAAGGCCTGGGTGATCTGGAACGCGCGCTCGGGGTCGCGGTCGCGGTAGCTGATCTGCACCAGGTCCGGGCGCGGGCTCTCGATCATCGTGCGGTTGCGGATCTCCTCCTTCAGCCGGTCGCGCGCGACCGCGCTCGGGCTGTCCTCGAGCCAGCCACCGATGGCCAGCGCCTCTTCCAGCACCTTGCGGCCGTAGATGATCTGCCGCGCCATGCCGGCGCGGTCCGCCACGCCCGTGGGGACCGCGCGGCCTTCCAGCAGCGGCTGGATGATGTCGCTGTCCTGCGCCAGGATGGTCACCGAGGCGGTGTAGTTGCGCGGGATCACGAACAGGCCGACCACCAGGGTCAGCAGCGCGATCGCGGTGAAGATCGCCACCAGCAGCACGATGCGCGAGCGTGCCTCGCGCAGCAGGATCGGCAGCAGTTCGTTGGGCGTGAGCTCGGGCGCGCGGGGCAGGGCGACGCCGGCGCGGCGCGGGGCGGCGAGTGCGTTGGAGGACATCAGAACGCGCGCTCCGGGATGGTGATGACGTCGCCGGGCGCGACGCGGTGGTTGGTGGTGAGGTCGCCGCGGTCGAGGATGCGGTCCAGGCGCACGGCGTAGGTGCTGGTGGTGGACTGGCCGTTGCGGCGGTAGAGCGCGGCACGGTCGGAGGCGGCGAATTCGTTCACCCCGCCCGCGGCCAGCACCGCGTCGAGCACGGTCATGCCCTGGCGGAACGGGATCGAGACCGGCTGGCGCACGGCGCCCGTGACGCGCACCCGCGACAGGTATTCGTGGCTGCGCAGGTCGGTGAGGATCACCGCGACCTGGGGATCGCGCACATAGGCGGCGAGCTTCTCCTGGATGTCGGCTGCCACCGCCGAGGGCGTCAGGCCGCCGGCGACCACGTCACCCACCAGCGGCACCGAGATGCGGCCATCGGGGCGCACCGGCACGGTGATCCCCAGCTCCGGGTTGCGCCACACGGTGACCTGGACGATGTCGTCGACGCCGATCAGGTATTCGCCGACCGCCGCCTGCGGCTGGTCGGGGGGAACGTCGGCGATGCCGCCGGACGATGCGCAGGCCCCGAGCAGGACGGCAAGCGCGAAAGTGGCGAGCAGGCGGAACACGGTCATCGGAAGGCATCCACGGCAGCGGTTGCCAGAGAGAACGTCAAAGCACGCATCCTGCGGTCACCCGGCTTCGCCCGCGACGCACCCGCTTTGGCGTACCCTGCCGGCCCGAATGGACAGCCTGGGACACCCGATGCGCATCCTGGTCACCGGCGGTGCCGGCTACATCGGCAGCCACACCTGCACCGTGCTCGCCGCGCGCGGCCACCGGATCGTGGTCGCCGACAACTTCTGCAACAGTTCACCCCGCGTGCTCGAGCGGCTCGAGGCCATCTGCGGCAGCCGCCCGGACCTCGTGCAGGTCGACCTGCGCGAGCGCGAGGCGGTCGCGGCGCTGTTCGCCGGCGCCGGCTACGACGCGGTGATCCACTTCGCCGCGCTCAAGGCGGTGGGCGAATCCTGCGAGCGTCCGCTCGACTATTTCGACAACAACATCGCCGGCACCATCCACCTGCTGCAGGCCATGCAGGCGCACGGCGTGCGGCGCCTGGTGTTCAGTTCCTCGGCCACGGTCTACGGCGATCCGGACTCGGTCCCGGTGCGCGAGGACGCGCCGCTGCGCGTCACCAATCCCTATGGCCGCACCAAGCTGGTCATGGAGCAGCTGATCGGCGACCTCTGCGACAGTGACCCGGGCTTCCATGCGGTGAACCTGCGCTACTTCAACCCGGTGGGCGCGCATCCCTCCGGCCTCATCGGCGAAGCCCCCGGCGGCGTGCCCAACAACCTGATGCCCTATGTCTGCCAGGTCGCGGTGGGCCAGCGCGAGCGGCTTGCGGTCTTCGGCGGCGACTGGCCGACGGCGGACGGCACCGGCGTGCGCGACTACATCCATGTCATGGACCTGGCGCGCGCGCACGCCGACGCGATCGACTTCCTCGCCCGCGAGGGCCGCAGCGCCAACATCAACCTCGGCACCGGGCGCGGCACCAGCGTGCTCGAGCTGGTGCAGGCCTTCGAACGCGCTTCGGGGCGCAGCGTGCCCTGCGACATCGTCGCGCGCCGCCCGGGCGACGTCGCCGAGGTCTATGCCGATGCTTCGCTGGCGCGCGAGCTGCTGGGCTGGAGCGCCGAGCACGACATCGACGCCATGTGCCGCGACGCCTGGCGCTGGCAGTCGGCCAATCCGCGCGGCTACGCCGACGGCTAGAGCGGCTGGAACCAGGCCGCGACGGGCACTGGCGACTTCATCCAGGCGAAATGGTCGGCGCGCACGCCCAGCGCGGCGTCGTCGAGGACGGTGCCGGCGATCCGCGCCCGCGGGAACCTGGACGCCAGGTGCTGCAGCGAGGTGGCGGGCGCGAGCCAGTCACGGGCGAAGAGCACCGTGCGCAGCTCCACCGCCGCCGTGGCCATGCGCGGTTCGAGGTCGCCCAGGCTCCCGGTCGCGTAGCGCCCGCTGAGCGCCGTGCCGGCCCAGTCGTGCATCACGCCGCGCGCCTCGTTGCCGCCGAAGCCGATGCGCCGGCCTGGCAGGCTGCCGGCCCGCGCCGCCAGCCAGGGCAGGGCGCGATACGCCAGCGGCAGCACGAGCCGCTGCGGACGCGGGAACGCGCGCCAGTAGGGCGCGCCGGAACCCGCCAGCCACAGTGCGTCGCACGCGGCCGGGTCCAGGCCCAGCCGGCACGCGGCGAGCTGGCCGCCGAGGCTGTGGCCACCGGCGATCCGCGGCAGCCCGGGCGTCGCCGCCGCGATCGCGGCCTCGCTGGCGGGCAGGTCGAGGGTGAGCAGCTCCCGGTAGCCCCAGTCGCAGTCACGGCCGGCACGCAGGCTGCTGCTGCCGTGTCCGCGCCATTCGTGCAGGAACACCGCGACGCCGCGCGCCGCGAGCGCGTCCGCCACTGGCAGGTAATGACGTGCGGCGACCCCGAGGGCGGGGAGCCAGAGCAGGCTGCGTCGCGGCCGCTCGGGAATGCGGGTCAGGAGCTCGAAGCGGTGGCCGTCCGAGGCCTCGATGGCCATGGTGGACTGTGCGTGCGACGCCACCTCGCGCCCATGGTTGGATGCCGCCGAAGCCCTGTAGGAGCGGCTATAGCCGCGATCGCCGGCCATCGCGCCTGTAGCCGCTCCTGCAGGACCGCTCATGCGTCGGGGCGCGCGGCGAAGTGGCCCAGCACCAGGACCTCGCTGCGCCCGGGACGGACGCCGGCGCTCAGCGCGCTTCGGATGTAGTCCACTCCGCGCGCGCAGGCTTCGGCCATCCCCAGGCCGAGGCACAGGTTGGCGGCGATCGCCGAGGCCAGGGTGCAGCCTGTTCCGTGCCCGTCCACCTGCAGGCGCGGTCCGCGGAACGCGCGGCGCGTGGTGGCGTCGGCGTAGCGGTCGATGACGGTGTCGCCCTCGTCCAGGTGCCCGCCCTTGAGCAGGACGGCGCGCGCACCCAGCGCCAGCAGCGCGTCGAGCGCGGCTTCGGCATCGGCGGCATCGACGATGGAGCGGCCCAGCAGCAGTTCCGCCTCCGGGATGTTCGGGGTCACGATGCCGGAACCGGGCAGCAGCCGGGTCCGCAGCGCCGCCAGCGCGTCCTCCTCCAGCAGGCGCGCGCCGGAGGTGGCCACCATGACCGGGTCGACGACCAGCTGCGACGGACGGTGCGTCGCAAGCGCATCGGCCACGGCGTGGATCACCTCGGCCGAGGCCAGCATGCCGAGCTTCACCGCGCCGATGTCGAAGTCCTCGAAGCAGGCGTCGATCTGCGCGCGCAGGAACCCGACCGGGGGCACGTGCACCGCGGTCACGCCGCGCGTGTGCTGGGCGGTGAGGGCGGTGATCGCCGACAGCCCATGGACGCCGTGCGCGGCGAAGGTCTTCAGGTCGGCCTGGATGCCGGCGCCGCCGCCGGAGTCCGAGCCGGCGATGGTCAGTGCGGAGATCGTGCCGGGGTTCGCCATGGCCCCATTATGCCGGCGCACGCCACTGTCCGAGCCGCGGTTGCCGGTTGCCGGTTGCCGGCGCGATTGGCGTTGGGCAGCAGAGACCGAGGGCGGTTCGTCCGGGTGGGGGCAGGGCACGCGATGCAGGGACACCTTCCGGGCCTGGACGGCCTGCGCGCGATCGCGGTCCTGATGGTCATCGTCGGACACGCGGCCCGCTTCCCCGGTTTCCCCGGCGCGGCGAGGTCACTGCTGGTGGTGAACATCGCCCACCTGGGGGTGACCGTCTTCTTCGTGCTCTCGGGTTTCCTGATCACCACCCTGCTCATCGGCGAGCGCGCCAGGACCGGGCGGGTCTCGCTGGGCGCGTTCTACGCCCGGCGGACCGTGCGGATCTTCCCCGCCGCCTATGCCTACATCGCGGTCGTGGCACTCGCGGCCTGGGCAGGGCAGGTGCGACTGCTGCCGGGCGACCTGCTGCACGCGCTGACCTACACGATGAACTACCACCACGACCGCGGCTGGGCGCTGGGCCACCTGTGGTCGCTCGCGGTCGAGGAGCAGTTCTACCTGCTCTGGCCACTGGTGTTCGTGCGTTCCGGCAGACGCGCGCTGTCGGTGACCCTGCTGGTGCTCGCGCTGGCCCCGGTCGTGCGCACGCTGTCCTGGATCCTGTTCCCGGCGGCGCGCGACGGCATGGACGAGGAGTTCCAGTTCGTCTGCGACTCGCTGGCCACCGGCTGTGCGATGGCCCTGCTGGTCGACCGCGTCGGGCTGGCCAGGGCGGGCGCGTGGCTGCCGGCATGGACCGGGGTCGCGGCACCGCTGGCGACGCTGGTCGCGGCGCGGTTCATGGACTGGCCCTCGTTCCACCTGCCGCTCGGCGCCACCCTGGTCAACCTCGGCATCGCGACCACCGTCCTCTGGACAGTGACCCGTCCGTCCGGCCTGTCCGGACGCGTGCTCAATTCCCGCGCGGCCATGGTGCTCGGTTCGATGAGCTACTCGCTGTATCTCTGGCAGCAGCTGTTCCTGGATACCGAAGCCTGGCAGGGAATGCCGGCGCTGGTGCCGCGGCTGCTGCTGGTGCTGCTGGCGGCGGCCGCGAGCTACTACCTGCTCGAGCGGCCGCTGCTCGCGCTCCGGGCACGGCTGCGCCGCTGAGCGTTAGCATGGATCGATGATCGCCCTCTTTGAAGCGAAGCGCGCTGGGCTCCTGCGCGCCGCGAACTGGCCGCGCAACCTCTCCGCCGGCCTGATCGTCGGCGTGGTCGCGCTGCCGCTGGCGATGGCCTTCGCGATCGCGTCGGGTGTGAAGCCGGAGCAGGGCCTGTACACGGCGATCATCGCCGGCATCACGGTGTCGCTGTTCGGCGGCTCGCGGGTGCAGATCGCCGGCCCGACGGGCGCCTTCATCGTGATCCTGGCCGGCGTGGTCGCGCAGTTCGGCGTCGGCGGCCTGCTGGCGGCCACGCTGATGGCCGGCGTGATCCTGGTCGCGATGGGACTGGCGCGCTTGGGCGGGGTGATCCGGTTCATCCCGGATCCGGTGATCGTCGGCTTCACCGCCGGCATCGCCGTGATCATCTGGGTCGGGCAGTGGCCGTACTTCTTCGGCCTGCCATCGCCGGGCGAGGGTCCGTTCTACCTCAAGGCCTGGGGCCTGCTCGGCTCGTTCGGGCAGCTGCACGTGCCGACGGCGCTGCTCGGCCTGGGCAGCCTGGCGCTGGCGCTGGGCGGGCCGCGCATCCCGGGCCTGTCGAAAGTCCCCGGACCCCTGCTGGCGATGGTGGCGGCCACCGTGGTGGTCATGGCGTTCGACCTGCCCGGCGTCGCCACCATCGAGTCGACCTTCGGCGCGATCCCGCGCGCGCTGCCGGCATTCGCGGTGCCCGCGCTCAGCTTCGACGTGGTCCTGCTGCTGCTGCCCGCGGCCTTCACCATCGCCATGCTGGGCGCGATCGAGTCGCTGCTGTCGGCGGTGGTCGCCGACGGCATGGCGGGTACGAAGCACGACTCCAACCAGGAGCTGATCGGACAGGGCATCGCCAACATCGTCTCGCCGCTGTTTGGCGGCATCGCCGCGACCGGCGCGATCGCACGCACCGCCACCAACATCCGCAACGGTGGCAACGCGCCGATCGCCGGCGTCGTGCATGCGCTGGTGCTGGTCCTGATCCTGCTGGTGGTCGCGCCCTGGGCAGGCAAGGTGCCGCTGGCCGCGCTGGCGGCGATCCTGTTCGTGGTGGCGTGGAACATGAGCGAGGCGCCGCGCTTCATCCGCATGGTGCGCAGGGCGCCGACGGCCGACGCGGTGATCCTGCTGATCACCTTCGCGCTGACCATCCTCACCGACCTGGTGGTGGCGGTGAACATCGGCGTGATCCTGGCGATGCTGCAGTTCATGCGCCGCATGAGCGCGTCGGTCGACGTGGTGGAACAGGCGCCGGCGGGGCTGCGCGCGGAGCTGGCGAAGGCGGGCCTGGAAGCGCTGCCCGCCGACGTGGTGGTGTATTCCATCGACGGGCCGTTCTTCTTCGGCTCGGTCGATTCGCTGGAGCGCGCCCTGTCGTGGTCACGTCAGCCGCCGCGCTTCGTGGCGTTGCGCCTGGAGCGGGTGCCGTTCATCGATGCGACCGGGCTGAAGCGCCTGGAATCCACCATTAGTAACCTGCGCGCACGCGGTGTGCACGTGCTGCTCAACGGCGCGAACATGGCGGTGCTGCGCAAGCTGGTGCGCGCGGACGTCGTCAGCCGGGATATCCCCGGAAGCTATTTCACCGACCTGGCGGAGGCACTGCGCTACGTCGAAGGCCTGCGCGCCGCGGACGAGGACGCCCCCAGCTAGCAGACGGCGCCATCGTCTTCTGTAGGAGCGGCTACAGCCGCGATTCGACGCGGGGCCGATCGCGGCTGTAGCCGCTCCTACAGAGGCAAGCTGCTACGAGGCAAGCTCCGACGGAGGCAGGCTCCCGGAAGGTCGCTGCCCCCGGGGCCGCCGGTCAGAGCACCTCCGACGCGTAGTCGGCCAGCCGCGAGCGTTCACCGCGGCGCAGGGTGATGTGCGCGCTGTGCGCCCAGTGCTTGAAGCGGTCGACGGCGTAGGTGAGGCCCGAGGTGGTCTCGGTGAGGTAGGGCGTGTCGATCTGTTCGACGTTGCCGAGGCAGACGATCTTGGTGCCCGGACCGGCGCGCGTGATCAGCGTCTTCATCTGCTTGGGCGTCAGGTTCTGCGCCTCGTCGAGGATCAGCCAGCGGTCGAGCAGGGTGCGCCCGCGCATGAAGTTCATCGAACGGATCTTGATGCGCGAGGCCAGCAGGTCGTTGGTGGCCGCCCGGCCCCAGCTGCCGCCATCCTTGTTGCTGCTCGGCAGCAGCACTTCGAGGTTGTCGGTCAGCGCGCCCATCCAGGGCGTCATCTTTTCCTCCTCGGTGCCGGGCAGGAAGCCGATGTCCTCGCCGACGCTGATCGTCGCGCGGGTCATGATGATCTCGCGGTAGCGCTGCGCGTCCATGGTCTGCGCCAGGCCCGCGGCCAGCGCCAGCAGGGTCTTGCCGGTGCCGGCGGTGCCGAGCAGGGTGACGAAGTCGATCTCGGGATCCATCAGCGCGTTGAGCGCGAAGTTCTGCTCGCGGTTGCGGGCGACGATGCCCCAGACCGCATGCTGGTGGCTGCGGTAGTCGTCGACGATCTGCAGCACCGCGCGCTCGCCCTCGACGGCGGCCACGCGGAATTCGGCTTCCTCGTCGCCGGGCAGGTAGAGGTACTGGTTGGGATGCCAGTCGTCGTCCTCGCCGCGGCGCACCTCGTAGTACGTGCGGCCCTTGTCGGTCCAGGACCGGAGGTCCTTGCCGTGGCGCTGCCAGAAGTCTTCGGGCAGCGCGGTGGCGCCGGTGTACAGGAGGCTGAAATCGTCGAGCGCGCGATCGTTCTCGTAGTCCTCGCTGGCGATTCCGGCGATCGCGGCCTTGATGCGCAGGTTGATGTCCTTGGAGACGAACACCACCGGCAGGTCGGCGCCGTCGTCCGCGCGCAGCGCGAGGATCGCGCCGAGGATGCGGTTGTCCGGGGCCACCGCGCCGAACGAGGTCTTGTCCTCCTTCGGCACGGTGGTCTGGAAGCGCAGCAGGCCACTCGAGCCCGCCCCGCGCAGCTGCAGCCCGCCGGGTCGTTCAAGCTTCAGGCCCGAGGCGATCCGGTCGGCGCCGTGGGCCTCGATCAGCTCGTTGATGAAGCGGCTGACCTGGCGCGCGTTGCGGCTGGCCTCCGAAGTCCCCTTCTTGCCGTTGTCCAGCTCCTCGATCACCTGCATCGGCAGGTAGACGTCGTGCTCCTCGAACTTGAACAGCGCGGTGGGGTCGTGCATCAGCACGTTGGTGTCGAGTACGTAGATCCGCTTGCCGTGGTTCATCAAGGCCTCAGTCCGTGCGGGTGTGCGTGGCGAAGGGTGGCGCTGGAGCGTGTGTGTCCCACGCGAAGGCCGCCGCGGCCCGCGGGGCGGGGCGGCGCTGCGCGCGGGCAGGGCGGTGGATCACCGGGTGCGGGCTTCCTTCAGCGCCTCGAGCACGGCGTCGACGTGGCCCGGAACGCGCACCTTGCGCCATGCGCGCGCGATGCGTCCCTCGGGGTCGATCAGGAAGGTGCTGCGTTCGATGCCCAGCACCTTGCGGCCGTACATGTTCTTCTCGCGGATCACGTCGAACGCGCGGCACAGCGCCTCGTCCGCATCGCTCACCAGCGGGAACGCGAAGCCCTGCTTCGCGCAGAAGTTGTCGTGCGACTTCACCGAGTCGCGCGACACGCCCAGCACGCCGGCGTCGAGCGCTTCGAACTCCGGCAGCAGCGCGTTGAAGTCCAGGCCCTCGGTGGTGCAGCCGGGCGTGGAGTCCTTGGGATAGAAGTAGAGGACCAGCCAGCGGCCGGCGTGGTCGGCAAGCGTCGCGGTCGCGCCGCCGGACAGCTGCAGCGGAAGCGCGAGGGTGGTGCGGTCGAGCGTGTCGCCTTCGTTCATTCGTCCCTTCGCCTGCGGTCAGAACTTCATCGGGTCCATGATCGCGTCGAGATTGAGGTGGTCGCAGAACTCGAGGAAATCGTCGCGCAGCGCGGCGATGTGCATGTCCGCCGGCACGCCGATGGTGACCTGGGCCGAGAACATGTCGGCGCCGGTCTGCATGGCGCGGTAGCGCGAGCAGTGCAGGCTCTCGATGGTGATGCCCTGGCGATCGAAGAAGTCGGCCAGCTGGTAGAGGATGCCGGGCTTGTCGGACGCCACGACCTCGACGATGTAGGGCAGCAGGTTGGACTGGATCGGCTTCGGACCGGTGCGGTACCAGACCAGCTTCAGGCCTTCCTCGCGCTCGAGCCGGGTCAGCATCGCCTCGAGCTTGGCCACCGCGTCCCAGGAACCGGTGGCCAGCGCCGTCACCGAGACGTCGCGGCCCACGGTCGACAGCCGCGTATCCACCAGGTTGCAGCCGCTGTCGGCGATGCGCCGCGACACCGCCAGCAGGGGCGAGCGCGGGTGCGTCGTGTAGGCGTTGATGAGGAGGTGGTTCTCGGTCGGCGCGGGCCGGGATGTATCGGTGTCGGTCAAAGCGGAGTCCACGGAGTGCGGTGGGGGCGCCGGTTGCCGGCTGCCGTGCGGCCCTGGACGCGGGCGCTGTCGCCGCCCTGAGGCTGCGGCCAGCATACTTGCCCGTGCTTCGAAGCCGCAAGTAAGATCACGGCAGCCGTGCGCCCGTCGCGCGGCACCCCCGCACGGCTTCCCAACGCAGGTCCAGCTTGCATCTTTCCGGCAGCATCACCGCGCTGGCGACGCCGTTCACGGCCGCCGGCGACCTCGACATCGACGCCTGGCTGCGCCTGGTCGACGCGCAGCTCGCGGGCGGTACCCAGGCGCTGGTCGTGGCCGGTTCCACCGGCGAGGCCGCCGCGCTCACGCCGCGCGAATACGAAACGCTGCTGCGTGCCGCGGTCGGGCGGGTGGCCGGGCGCGTGCCCGTGGCCGCCGGCACCGGGCAGTCGGGAACCGCTCACACCATCGAGCGCACGCGCCTGGCCGCCGCCTGCGGCGCCGACGCCGCCCTGGTGGTCACGCCGCCCTATGTGCGTCCGACCCAGGCCGGGCTGCTGGCGCATTACCGGGCGGTTGCGGACGACGGTGCGCTGCCGGTGATCCTCTACAACGTGCCGCCGCGCACCGGCTGCGACATGCAGCCCGGCACGGTTGCCGCGCTGGCCAACCACGACGCCATCATCGGCATCAAGGAGGCGGTGGCCGACGAGGCGCGGATGCAGGCACTGCTGGAGCTGGCGGGCCCGGGCTTCGCGATCCTCGGCGGAGACGACGCCACCGCCGGGCGCGCGATGCTCGCCGGCGCGGACGGCCTGGTCTCGGTGGCCTCGAACGCCGCACCGGCCGCGTTCCGCCGCCTGTGCGACCTGGCGCGTGGTGGCGACGTCGATGGCTGCGCGGCCCACGCCGCGGCGATCAGCGCGCTCGTGGAGTTCTGCGGCGTAGAATCCAATCCCATTCCAGTGAAGGCGCTGCTGGCGCGGCTCGGCTTCGGCCACGTCGACGGCATCCGCCTGCCGCTGCTGCCCCTGTCGGCGCAGCACGCGGGCACTGCCGACCGC
This sequence comes from Luteimonas sp. MC1895, assembly GCF_016457215.1. Classification (NCBI taxonomy): domain Bacteria; kingdom Pseudomonadati; phylum Pseudomonadota; class Gammaproteobacteria; order Lysobacterales; family Lysobacteraceae; genus Luteimonas; species Luteimonas sp. MC1895. Next base: position 562,225 of record NZ_JAEMDY010000001.1, on the reverse strand, counting down.
ATCGCCGGCGGCATCGCGGCACTCGAACAGACCTGCCGCGACGCACTCGCGGCCTGACCGATCCAGCAGGAGACAGCCATGCAGCCTTCCCGTTCCATGTTCCGCCCGGCGCTTGCCGTGGCCATCGCCGCGACCCTGGTCGCCACCGCCGGCTGCAGCTGGTTCCGCAAGGACACCGCGGTTTACGCCGCCGCCCCGCAGGACCGCCCGCTGGAAGTGCCGCCTGACCTCGACCGTCCGGACACCAGCTCGGCGATGGCCGTGCCCGCCACCGGCACCACCAGCGTGACCCGCTCGGGGATGACCGCGGCCGCCGCGACCCCGCAGGCGTCCAACGGCTTCACCGTGTCCGCGTCGCGCGACGAGACCTTCGGTCGCATCGAGCCGATCCTGGCCGGCATCGAAGGCGTGACCGTGGTCAGCAAGGCCCAGCTGCTGGGCACCTACGACGTCGACGCCGGCGACAGCAAGTTCCTGGTGCGCGTCAGCCAGACCGACTCCGGCAGCTACGTCTCGGCGGTCGACCCGCGCGGCGTCGCGGCGACCGGCGAGCACGCGGTGCGGGTGATCGAGGCGCTGCGCGCGGCGCTGGCGCAGTAATCCGGCTCCCCTGGAACGCGAAAGGCGCGGCCCTGGCCGCGCCTTTTGCATGTCCGGCCGGCCCGGAGCTGACGGCGTCTCAGCGCTCCAGCAGCGGCAGCTTGCCGGGCTTCCCGTCCCAGTCCTCGGCGCCGGGCAGCGGCTCCTGGCGGGTGGTGATCACCGGCCACTCCTTGGACAGCTCGGCGTTCAGGGCGACGAAGCCTTCCTGTCCGGCGGGCACGTCGTCCTCGGCATAGATCGCGTTGATCGGGCACTCGGGCTCGCACAGGGTGCAGTCGATGCACTCGTCGGGATCGATGACCAGGAAGTTCGGCCCTTCATGGAAGCAGTCCACCGGGCACACCTCGACGCAGTCGGTGTACTTGCACTTGATGCAGTTCTCGGTGACGACAAAGGGCATGGTTCGCTGGGCTCGCTGCGCGGGTTGTGCGGGGCGCGCATAGTGTAGCGCCGACGATGCGGATGATCCGCGCGGTCGTGGTGGCGAATCGGCATCAGGGACCGGAGTCAGTGACCGGAACGGACAGGGCCCGCGACGTCGCCGGCGCGGGCCCTGGGGATATGGCGCTCCCTACGGGATTCGAACCCGTGTTTTAGCCTTGAGAGGGCCACGTCCTGGGCCTCTAGACGAAGGGAGCAGTGGAGCGTGCCGTGCTGCCCGGGGGACTCCCGGAAGCGCGGCGCCGGCTGGACGACCGGCCCGCAAAAGCCATGCAGGCCCTGCGAGCTTGCTAGTATAGCAACGACAGGCTGCCGCTGGGCAACCCGAGCAGGTACTTTTTCGCAGATGCCCAACGACACTTCATCCCACGCACCGGTCCTGCGGGCGATCCCGCGCGAACAGCACACCATTTCCCGCAAGGACATCAGCCCCAACGCGCTCCGGGTGCTGTACCGCCTGCGTGAAGGCGGGCACGAGGCCTACCTGGTCGGCGGCGCCGTCCGCGACCTGCTGGCCGGTGGCCATCCCAAGGATTTCGACATCGCCACCGGCGCCACGCCGGAAGAGGTCCGGGCGCTGTTCCGCAACTGCCGGCTGATCGGCCGGCGCTTCCGCCTGGCGCACGTGGTCTTCGGCCGCGAGATCATCGAGGTCGCGACCTTCCGCGCCAACGTCGACGACGGCAGCGGCGACCGCGAGACACACGAGGGTGGCCGCCTGCTGCGCGACAACGTGTACGGAACGGTCGAGGACGACGCGGTGCGCCGCGACTTCACCGCCAACGCCCTGTACTACACCATCGAGGACTTCTCGGTCCGCGACTATGTCGGCGGCTTCGAGGACGTGCAGAACCGCGTGCTGAAGCTGATCGGCGATCCGGAGACCCGCTACCGCGAGGACCCGGTGCGCATGCTGCGCGCGGTGCGCCTGGCGGCGAAGCTCGACTTCGACATCGATCCGGCGACCGCGGCGCCGATCCGCGCGCTGGCGCCCCTGCTGTCGGAAGCCGCGCCCGCGCGGCTGTTCGAGGAGTGCTTGAAGATGTTCCTGTCCGGCCACGCCGCGGCCAGCTTCGAGGGTCTCGAGCGCCACGGCCTGCTGCCGGCGCTGCTGCCGGAAGCGGCCGCGGCGATGAAGGCCAACCGCAGCGGCGCGCTGCGCGCCGTGGTGCTCGAAGGCCTGCGCGGCACCGATGCACGGGTGGCCAGCGACGAGCCGGTGTCGCCGGCGTTCCTGTTCGCCCTGCTGCTGTGGCCGGCCTATTGCCGCACGTTGATGACGCTGCAGGCGCAGGACGTGCCACCCGCCGATGCCCAGCGCCGCGCCGCCGACCGGGTCACCGTGCACGAGCTGCAGGCGGTCGCGTTGCCGCGCCGCTTCTCGGTGCCGATGCAGGAGATCTGGCTGCTGCAGTCGCGATTCGGCCTGCGCCAGCGCAAGCGGGTGATGCGCATGCTTGCCCATCCGCGCTTCCGCGCCGCTTTCGACTTCCTGCAGGTGCGGCAGGCGGGATCGGACGAGCACGCCGACGACATCGCGTTCTGGCGCGAGGCCCAGCTCGATCCCGACATGGCGATCGCGCACACACCTGCCGGCGACGACGATGACGCCGCGCGGACGCCGCGCCGGCGCCGGCGCCGCCCGACGACCGCTTCCGCGGGATGAGCGCGCCGCTCCGGGCCTGCATCGGCCTCGGCGGCAACATCGGTGACGTGGCGGCGGCGCTGCGGACGGCGCTGGCCGCGCTCGACGCGCTGCCCGGCACGCGCCTGCTGGCGGCCTCGCGTTTCTACCGCACGGCGGCCTGGGGCGTGGAGGCGCAGCCGGACTTCATCAATGCCGCGGCGCTGGTCGACACCGCGCTGGCGCCCCGCGACCTGCTCGACGCGCTGCTCGGGATCGAACGGGCACACGGACGCGAACGCGCGGGCGACGGCAGCCGCTGGGGCCCACGGACCCTCGACCTCGACCTGCTGCTGTACGGCGATGCCGTCATCGACGCACCGGGCCTGGTGGTGCCGCACCCGCAGCTGCACCGGCGTGCATTCGTGCTGGTGCCGCTGGCCGAGGTCGCGTCCGACCTTGAGGTGCCGGGTCTCGGTCGGGTTTCCGCCCTGCTCGAAGGCATCGATACGGGTGGCATCGTTCCGGCCTGAGCGGGATCGGTGCAGGGGCGCGGGCGAAAGATGGCGGGCGTAACATGGCGTGCCCAGCCCACACCCCCGGATGCATGACGCCATGAGCAAGACCAGCGAGCAGGGACACGACGTCCGCCGCCCGATGACCGTACCCGGGCTGGCCGCCGCGCGCGCCGCGGGGCACCGGCTGTCGATGCTGACCGCCTACGACGCCGGCTTCGCGCGGGTGTTCGATGCCGCCGGTGTCGAGCTGATCCTGGTCGGCGATTCGCTCGGCATGGTGGTCCAGGGGCGCACGTCGACGCTGCCGGTGACGGTCGACGACATCGCCTACCACACCGCCTGCGTTGCCCGCGGACTGACCCACGCGCTGCTGGTGGCGGACCTGCCGTTCCAGGCCGACGCGACGCCCGCGCGCGCGCTCGACGCCTCGACCCGCTTCCTGCAGGCCGGCGCGCAGATGGTCAAGCTGGAAGGCGCGGGTCCGAAGCTCGAGGTGATCCGTTTCCTGGTCGAGCGCGAGATCCCGGTCTGCGCGCACCTTGGCCTGACGCCGCAGTCGGTGCTGCGTTTCGGCGGCTTCAAGGTGCAGGGACGCGAGGACGCCGCGGCCGCGCGCCTGCGCGACGAGGCGCGCGCGGTGGCCGAAGCCGGCGCGACGCTGATCGTGCTCGAAGGCGTGCCGGCGCCGTTGGCGGCCACGATCACCCGCGACAGCGCGGTGCCGACCATCGGCATCGGCGCCGGTGCCGGCTGCGACGGCCAGGTGCTGGTGATGCACGACATGCTCGGACTCGACTCCGGCCACCGGCGGCCGAAGTTCGTCAGGGATTTCCTCGCCGAGGGCGGCTCGGTCGCCGGCGCGGCGCGTGCCTTCGTGGCCGCGGTGCGCGACGGCAGCTTCCCCGACGCCGCGCATTCCTACGCATGAGCGGGGCGATCGCGGTGGTGCGCAAGCCGGACGAACTGCGCGCGCGCATCGACGACTGGAAGCGCGAGGGCCTGCGCATCGGCTTCGTGCCGACCATGGGCAACCTGCATGACGGCCACTACAGCCTGGTGCGGCTGGCGCGCGCGCATGCCGACCGCGTGGTCGCGAGCGTCTTCGTCAATCCCACGCAGTTCGGTCCCGGCGAGGATTACGAGCAGTACCCGCGCACGCCGGAGGACGACGTCGCCGGCCTCGCGGCCGCCGGCTGCGACCTGGCCTGGATGCCGTCGTTGGACGCGATGTATCCGCTGGGCACGGCGCGCGCGGTCCGGGTGCAGGTGCCGGGCATCACCGGCGTGCTCGACGGCGCGCACCGCCCCGGGCATTTCGACGGCGTGTGCACGGTGGTCGCGCGCCTGTTCAACCAGGTGCGGCCCGATGTCGCGGTGTTCGGGCGCAAGGACTACCAGCAGCTGGCGGTGATCCGGCACATGGTCCGCGACCTTGCCTTCCCGATCGAGCTGCTGGGCGCCGACATCGTCCGCGAGGCCGACGGCCTGGCGCGCAGCTCGCGCAACCAGTACCTGTCGGCGGACGAGCGCGCGCAGGCACCGGAGATCCACCGCGCCCTGCTGGCGATGCGCGACGCGCTGCAGGCCGGGCAGGGCTGGCGCCAGGCCGAAGCCGACGCCACCGCGCGACTGCAGCAGGCCGGCTTCGCCGTCGACTACGCGGTGCTGCGCACGCCGCTGCTGGTGGAGCCGCCGGACGCGCCCGCGCCGGGCGACGACGGCCAGCGTGTGGCGCTTGTGGCAGCACGCCTTGGCCGCACGCGCCTGATCGACAACCTCGAATTCAGCGCGCACCCCAACCTGTAGGAGCGGCTACAGCCGCGATCGCGGTGGCCGGCGCGTCCGGCCCGTGAATCTGTAGGAGCGGCTACAGCCGCGACCGCTTTGGCCGCCGCGTCCGGCCACTCGACCTGTAGGAGCGGCTATAGCCGCGATCGCTTTGGCCGCAGCGTCCGGGCATCGCGGCTATAGCCGCTCCTACAGGGGACGCGTGCTGGACGCGGCTGAATCGCGGCCAAGGGCATGGCCGTACACTGCGCCTCGCGTCGCCGGGGCGGCGTGCGCCTTCCGGTAGAATCCGCGCCTGACGCCGGAGCGCCGGCAGCCAGCGGTCCCCCACGATGCTCCTGACACTCCTCAAAGCCAAGATCCACCGCGCCACCGTCACCCACGCCGAGCTGCACTACGAAGGCTCCTGCGCGATCGACGGCCGCCTGCTCGACCTGTCGGGCATCCGCGAGTACGAGCGCATCGAGATCTACAACATCAACAACGGCAAGCGTTTCGCGACCTACGCCATCCGCGGCGAAGCCGGCAGCGGGATCATCTCGGTCAACGGCGCCGCCGCGCACCAGGCCGAACCAGGCGACCTCGTGATCATCTGCGCCTACGGCGCCTGCGACGAAGCCGAGGCGGCGAAGTTCAAGCCCAGCCTGGTCTACGTCGACCGCCAGAACCGGATGACCCACACCAACGACGCCATCCCGGCACAGGCCGCCTGAGGCATGGCCGGGGAAGCGCTGGTCCGGCAGTTCCTCGACCACGCCGAACGCCTCGCCGGCGCACGCATCCCCGATCTCGTCGCCGCCGACCCGTCGCGCGCTGGCGCGATGTCGCTGCGCGTGGGCCCGGTGTATGCGAACTTCGCGCGCCAGCGCCTGGACGCCGCCACGCTCGCCACCCTGGGCGAACTCGCCGGGCACGTGCGCCTGTCGCTGGCGATGCGCGCGCTGGTCGACGGTGCCGAGGTCAACGCGTCCGAGGGGCGTCCGGCGTTGCATACGGCGCTGCGTTCGGACATTGGCCAAGGCGAGGTGGCACGCGCCGCGCACGCTGAAGCGCTGGCCGCGCGCGAACGCATGGCGTCCCTGGTCGACGGGCTGCGCGCGTCCGGCGTCACCGACATCATCAATATCGGCATCGGTGGCTCCGACCTGGGTCCGCGGCTGGCGGTCGACGCGCTCAAGGACTTCAACGACGGCCGCTTCCGCCTGCACTTCGTCAGCAACGTCGACGGCAGCGAGGTGCAGCACGCGCTGCGCGGGCTGGATCCTGCACGCACCGCGGCGATCCTGGTGTCCAAGAGCTTCGGCACCCAGGAGACGCTGCTCAACGGCGCGCTGGTGCGCGACTGGCTGGGCGGCGGCGAGCGGCTGTACGCGGTCAGTGCCAACGTGGCGGCGGCCGAAGCCTTCGGCGTCGATTCCGCGCGCGTGCTGCCGATGTGGGACTGGGTTGGCGGGCGCTATTCGCTGTGGTCGACGGTGGGCTTCGCGATCGCGCTGGCGATCGGCATGGAGGGCTTCGAGGCGCTGCTGGCCGGCGCGGCGGAGATGGATGCGCACGCCGTCGAAGCGCCGCTGGAAGCCAACCTGCCGATCCTGCACGCGCTGGTGGCGGTGTGGAACCGCAATGCGCTGGACCTGCCGACGCAGGCGGTGCTGCCCTACGACCAGCGCCTGGCGCGCCTGCCGGACTACCTGCAGCAGCTGGTGATGGAGAGCCTGGGGAAATCGGTGCGCAGCGACGGCCGCGTCCCCGGCGTGGCGACCGTTCCGGTGGTCTGGGGCGGCGCCGGCACCGGCGCCCAGCACAGCTTCTTCCAGGCCCTGCACCAGGGCAGCGACGTGGTGCCCGCCGACTTCATCGGCGTGGTGCGCCCGGCGCACGGCCACCGCGGCAACCACGAGGCGCTGCTGGCCAACCTGCTGGCCCAGGCGGAAGCGCTCGGCAATGGCCATGCCGCCGAGGATCCGCAGAAGGCCTATCCCGGCAACCGTCCCTCGACCCTGTTCCTGCTCGACGCGCTGACGCCGCATTCGCTGGGCGCCTTGCTGGCGATGTACGAGCACAGCGTCTACGCCCAGTCGGTGCTCTGGGGCATCAATGCCTTCGACCAGTGGGGCGTGGAGCTCGGCAAGCGCATCGCGGGCGAACTGCTGCCGGCCGTGCGCGGGGAAGCCGAAGCCGGCGACGCGGTGACCCGCACGCTGATCGCCGAGATCCGCGCACGGAGCTGACGCGCGGCCGGCATCGCCCTGTAGGAGCGGCTACAGCCGCGATCACGCTGGCCGCAGCTTCTGCGCCATCGCGGCTGTAGCCGCTCCTACAGGTGGTCCCGGGCAGGTGGTCGCGATCGAGCGGTTCCGATCAGCTGGCCGCGATCGAGTGGTCGCGATCGAGTGATCCCGATCTGGTCGTCGCGATCAGCGGCCCCGGTGGCGCGACAGCGCCCACCCGACGTGTTCGCGGATCACCGGATCCGGATGGTCGCGGCGCGTCTCCAGCGCGGCGATGACATCGGGCGTGGTCGGCGCGTTGCCCAGCGCCACGGCGATGTTGCGCAGCCAGCGTGCGTGGCCGCTGCGGCGCAGCGCGGTGCCCTCGGTGCGGCGCAGGAACTCGTCTTCCTCCCAGGCGAACAGGTCGGCGAGGCTCGCGGTGTCGAGATCGTTGCGCGCGCGGAAGTCCGGCTCGTCGCTGCGCCGCGCGAACTTGTTCCAGGGGCAGGCCAGCTGGCAGTCGTCGCAGCCGAAGATGCGGTTGCCCATCAACGGCCGCAGCGCCTCGTCGATCGCGCCCTCGTGCTCGATGGTGAGGTAGCTGATGCAGCGGCGCGCATCCAGCACGTTCGGCCCGAGGATGGCCTGCGTGGGGCAGACCTCGATGCAGCGCCGGCAGCTGCCGCAATGCGCGGTCGCGGGCGGGTCGGGCGGCAGGGGGACGTCGAGGTAGATCTCGCCGAGGAAGAACCAGGAGCCACCGTCGCGGTCGATCAGGCAGGTGTGCTTGCCGATCCAGCCCAGCCCCGCGTTGCGCGCCAGCGCGCGTTCGAGCACCGGCGCCGAGTCGACGAAGACGCGGTGGCCGAATGGCCCGATTTCGCCGGCGATCCGCTCGGCCAGCTTCTGCAGGCGGTTGCGCATGAGCTTGTGGTAGTCGCGTCCGAGTGCATAGCGGGCGACGTAGGCGCGCTCGCCGTCGGCCAGCGTCTCCCAGGCTTCGACGTCGTCGCGCCGCCCGTAGTCGAGTCCCACCGAGAGCACGCTGATGGTGCCGGGCACGAGCTCCTGCGGCCGCGAGCGCTTGTCGCCGTGCCGCGCCATCCAGTCCATCGAACCGTGGAAGCCGCGCGCCAGCCACGCGCGCAGGTGTCCTTCGTCGTCGCCCAGGTCGATCCCGGTGATGCCGCAGCGCTGGAAGCCGGCCTCCCTCACCAGCTCGCGGATCCGCGCGGCCAGCGCGGCGGGGTCGGGAGTCACCGTGCGCAGCGCGCCCGGGGGCGCGACACCGGCATCGTCGGAGGGCGGGTACATGCCTGAAGTATAGAATCCGCGCATGTACGCCTCCCGCGCCGACGCCGCCACGCCGCTGTACGACATCGCCGGGGTCCGCCGGGTGGAGGCGCAGGCGATCGCGCTGCTGGATGGCGACGGCGACGAGCTGATGCTACGCGCCGGCGCGGCGGCCTGGCGCTGCCTGCTCGGGCACTGGCCGCAGGCGCGGCGCATCGTCGTGGCCTGCGGCCCCGGCAACAACGGCGGAGACGGCTATGTCCTCGCGCTGCATGCGCTGCAGGCCGGTCGCGACGTCACGGCCCTGCATCCCGCCGGCCATGCGCCGCGCAGCGCGCTGGCACGACGCGCCTGCGCGGCGTTCGTGGAGGCCGGCGGCATGGCGCTCGCCGCGCCGGACGCGCTGCCGGAAGCGGACCTGGTGGTCGATGCGCTGTTCGGCATCGGCTTCGACGGGCGCACGGATGCCGGCATCGACGCGCTGGTGGCCGCGATCGCAGGCTCCGGCACCGACGTGCTGGCGCTCGACGTCCCCACCGGTGTTTCAGCCGGCGGTGGCGGGGTGCCGGGCACCGCGCTGCGCGCGACGCGCACGCTGCAGTTCATCGCCAACCACGCCGGACTGTCGACCGGCCCCGCGCTCGACCATGTCGGGGCGCTGGACATGGCGGCGCTCGACCTCCCCGAGGGCAGCTTCGACGGCGTCACCCCGGCCGCCTGGCGCCTGCAAGCCGGGGCGCTGCAGGCCCTGTTGCCGGTACGCGAGCGCACTGCACACAAGGGCCGTGCCGGCCACGTGCTGGTGGCCGGTGGCAACCACGGCATGGGCGGCGCGGCGCTGCTGGCGGCCGAAGCGGCACTGCGCGCCGGCGCCGGCCTGGTCAGCGTCGCCACCCGCGCCGCCCACGTGGCGCCATTGCTGGCGCGGACCCCGGAAGCGATGGCGCATGCCATCGAGGAGCCGGAAGACCTGGTGCGGCTGTCGGCCAGCGCCGACGTCTGCGCCATCGGTCCCGGACTCGGGCGTGACGCGTGGGCCGTCGGCATGCTGCGCGCGGCGCTCAACGGCGCGCACGCCCTGGTCGTGGACGCCGACGCGCTCAACCTGCTGGCGGCCAGCCCGCGCAGCCTGCCAGCGGACACCGTGCTCACCCCGCATCCGGGCGAGGCCGCGCGCCTGCTCGGCAAGTCGGTCGCGGAGGTCCAGCACGACCGCCTCGCCGCCGCGCATGCGCTGTGTACCCGCTTCGGCTGCGTGGCGGTCCTGAAGGGCGCGGGCACCGTGGTTGCCGCGCCCGGCGAAATCGCGTGGATCATCGACGCCGGCAATCCCGGCATGGCCGTCGGCGGCATGGGCGACGCGCTGACCGGCGTGATCGCCGCGCTCCGTGCGCAGGGCCTGGCGGCGGCCGATGCGGCGGTGGCGGGCGCGCTGCAGCACGCGGTGGCCGGCGATCGGGCCGCCGGCGGTGGCGGCTCCCGCGGCCTGCTGCCCAGCGACCTGATCTCGGCGCTGCGCTACGTGGAGGCGACGCCGTGAGCACGACCCGCCATCTGTCCCTGGTCGATGCGGAGGCGACGGGCGCACTGGGCGCCGCGCTCGCGTCGACCCAGCCCGCCATGGCCGTCGTGCACCTGCACGGCGATCTCGGCGCCGGCAAGTCGACGCTCGCGCGGGCCTGGCTGCGCGCCCTCGGCGTGACCGGTCCGGTGCGCAGTCCCACCTACACCCTGGTCGAGCGCTATCCGCTGGCCGGCGGCGGGGAGGCGCTGCACCTCGACCTGTACCGCATCGGGGATGCGGGGGAACTCGAATTCCTGGGCCTGGACGACGCCGACGCCCGCCTGTGGCTCGTCGAATGGCCCGACCGCGGCCTGGGCGCGCTGCCGGCCCCCGACCTGCAGGTCGAGCTGGAGGTCAGCGGCACCGGTCGCGGCTGCCGACTGTCCTTCAACGGCGATGCGGGCGGCCGCTGGCTGGCCGCATTCGACGATGCCTGTCGTTTGCGGCGGCTTCCTGAACCGTAGCCAGAGGAATGGACGGCAGGTGACGGATTCCTAAAGGAAAACGTGTTGCAAAGATCGTCGCGGGGTGCTTCACTTCAGCCCATGCGCGTACGGGGAATCCACCTCCAGCAACTCCTGCTCGGTGCGGCCTTGTTGGCCGCCCTCGTCTGGAATCTGGCCAGGGCGTCTGAAATCAACGAGTTGCGGCTCAGCGCCGGGCCGACCGGCACGCGCGCGGAGCTGAAGCTCGATGCCGAAGCCGAGTACAGGCTGATTCCGCTCTCCGGCCCCGATCGCCTCGTGGTCGATTTCCCCGGCAGCCGACTGGCCCAGCGGGTTTCGCCTCCAGCCGGCGCCGGCGTGGTCACGTCGGTCCGCACCGGCCAGCCTGCGCCGGGCACCACGCGCATCGTCTTCGACCTCGCCATGCCGGTGGTCGCGCTCAAGCCGCGCTTCGAGTCGGGCGCCGATGGCGTCCGCCTGGTGCTGGAGTGGCCGGGAGACCATGGTCCGGCGGCGGCCGGCGCGACCGCCGCGCCCGCGGGCCGCGCCGCGGCGGCGGGTGCCGGTACTGCTCCCGCCGACCCGATCGCGCGCATCGCCGCCGCGAGCCAGTCCAGCGCCGCAGCCGTCGAGCCCGCCCCCACGCCGGAGGCCGCCGCGCGGGCGTCCGCCGATGCCACCTCGCGCCTGATTGCAAGCCTTCCCGCCGCAGGCGCCAGTGCGCCCGCGGCCACGTCCACGGCATCGCCGCAGCGGCCGCAGCCATCGGGCGACCCGTCGCCGCGGCAGGCGGTGCCGACCACCGTTGCCACCGGCGTCCCCGCGCCCGTCCAGCGCGAGCCCGCCGCGCAGCCCGCCCCGCCGCCGCGCAGCAGCGCCGCGCAGGTGGCGGCCGCCCGCAGCGCGCGGCCCCTGGTGATCGCCATCGACGCCGGCCATGGCGGCCAGGATCCCGGCGCCGTCGGCCCCACCGGCAAGCGCGAAAAGGACATCACCCTGGCGATCGCCCGCGAGCTGGCGCGCCAGGTCAACGCCACGCCCGGCCTCAAGGCGCACCTGGTCCGCGACGCCGACGTCTTCATCCCGCTCAACCGCCGCGCGCAGCTGGCGCGCGGAGCCGGCGCGGACATGTTCATCTCGATCCACGCCGACGCGGCCGAGAACCGCAACGCCAAGGGTTCCTCGGTCTACGTGCTGTCGCTCAAGGGCGCCTCGTCGCAGCGCGCGCGCTGGCTGGCCGACAAGGAGAACGCGGCCGACCTGATCGGTGGCGGCAAGGTCGCGACCTCGGACAGCACGCTGACCAACGTCCTGCTGGACCTGACCCAGAGCGGCCAGATGAAGGCCTCCGAGGATGCCGGCAACCACATCCTGGCGGGGCTCAAGCGCATCGGGAACAACCACAAGCCGCATATCGAGCGGGCGAACTTCGCCGTGCTGCGCACGTCGGACATGCCGGCGATGCTGGTCGAGACCGCGTTCCTGTCGAATCCGGAAGAAGAACGCCGGCTGATCGACCCGACCTTCCAGGCGAACGTCGCGCGCGCGGTGCTCGACGGCGTCAAGACCTACTTCACCAGCCAGCCGCCGCCGGGCACGCTGTTCGCGGTGGGCGCGGGGTCGGGCGGCGCATCGTCCACCGGTGCCAGCGGCGGCAGCCGCTGAGGGCACGCGCCTCGCTTATCATCGGGGTTGGCCCATACCGGCCCGGCGCACCCGCCGGGTGACCGCAGTTCCTTGAGCATCCGCCAGCTTCCCGACACCCTCGTCAACCAGATCGCCGCCGGCGAGGTCATCGAACGCCCTGCGTCGGTGGTCAAGGAACTGGTCGAGAACGCGCTCGACGCCGGCGCCCGCCGCGTCGACATCGACCTCGAGGAGGGCGGCGTGCGCCTGGTGCGCGTCCGCGACGACGGGCTCGGCATCCCGCCCGAGGAACTGCCGCTGGCGGTCTCGCGCCACGCCACCAGCAAGATCGCCTCGCTCGACGATCTCGAGGTGGTGGCCACGCTCGGCTTCCGCGGCGAGGCGCTGCCGTCGATCGCGTCGGTCAGCCGCTTCGCCCTCAGCTCGCGCCGCACCGGCGCCGGACATGGCGCGACCCTGCAGGTCGACGGCGGCCGCGTCGGCGAGGTCACGCCCAGCGCGCATCCGCAGGGCACGACGGTCGAGGTGCGCGACCTGTTCTACAACGTGCCGGCGCGGCGCAAGTTCCTGCGCGCCGAGCGCACCGAGCTCGGGCACATCGAGGAATGGCTGCGCTCGCTGGCGCTGGCGCGACCCGACGTCGAGCTGCGCGTCGCGCACAACGGCAAGCCGTCGCGCCGCTACCGCGGGGGCGGCGAGGAACGGCTGGATTTCGACGATGGCGCCACGCGCCTGGTGGAAACCCTGGGCGAGGCGTTCGCACAGTCGGCGCTGCGCGTGCAGCACGCCACCACGTCGCGTCCCGCCGACGACGGCCGCGAGGCCGCGCCAGCGCTGCGCCTGCACGGCTGGATCGCGCAGCCCACGTACTCGCGCGCCAGCGCCGACCAGCAGTATCTCTATGTCAACGGCCGCGCGGTGCGCGACCGCAGCGTCGCGCACTCGGTGAAGCAGGCCTATGCCGACGTGCTGTTCCACGGCCGCCAGCCGGCCTACGTGCTGTTCCTCGAGCTGGACCCGGCGCGGGTGGATGTCAACGTGCACCCGGCCAAGCACGAGGTGCGCTTCCGCGACGCGCGCATGGTCCACGACTTCGTCTACCGGGCGCTGCACGAAGCGCTGTCGGCGACGCGCGCCGGCAACGCGCCGCTGGTGGCCGCGGTCAGCACGCAGGCGCAGGTCGGCCGCGAACTTGCCGCGCGGGTCGCCGGCCAGCCGGGCCTAGCGCTGCGCGACGACGCCACGCGCGACGCGATGGCGATGCTCTATGGCGCAGGGATTTCCGGCCCCTACGGTCCGGCCGCAGCGGGCGCGGACGGGACGTCAAGCGCCGGAGTCGACGGGTTTGCCGGCGGCACGGCCGGGTACGCCGTGGCGGACGCCGCGTGGTCGCCGGCGATGCCGGGCGGGGCGACCCTGCCTGCGACGGGCGACGACGGGATCCCGCCGCTCGGCTTCGCCGTCGCCCAGCTGCACGGCATCTTCATCCTGGCCGAGGCCGCCGACGGCATGGTCGTGGTCGACATGCACGCCGCGCACGAGCGCATCGGCTACGAGCGGCTGAAGAACGCGCATGACGGCGCCGGCCTGCGCCTGCAGCCGCTGCTGGTGCCGCAGGCGGTGGCGGTCAGCGAGCGCGAGGCCGACATCGCCGAGCGCGAGGCGGCGACGCTGGCCGAACTCGGTTTCGAGGTCACCCGCACCGGACCGCAGTCGCTGCTGCTGCGCGGCGTGCCCGCGCTGCTCGCGCAGGGCGACACCGAAGCCCTGCTGCGCGACGTGCTCGCCGACCTGCGCGAGCACGGCGAAAGCCGGCGCGTGCGCGCGGCCCGCGACGAACTGCTTTCGACCATGGCCTGCCACGGCGCGGTGCGCGCCAACCGCCGCCTGACGATCGCCGAAATGAACGCCCTGCTGCGCGACATGGAGGCCACCGAGCGCTCCGGGCAGTGCAACCACGGCCGTCCGACCTGGACGCGCATCCCGCTTGCCGATATCGACCGCTGGTTCCTGAGGGGACGCTGATGACCCGATCCATCCCGCGCGCGGCCTGCGCCGCGGCCGGCCTGCTCATGGCCCTGGCCTCCCTTGCTTCCTGCGGCGGCGAGACGTCCGATACCGGCTCCGACGCCAACGCCAACGCCGACGCCGCCGCCGCCGGCGCAGCGCCGCAGGCCAGCGCCGCCTTCGCCGCCTCCGAAGCGGAGTGGCGGCAGGCCCGGCGGGCCGGGCTGCTGGCCGAGGATGGCTGGACCAGCCTGGTCGGCCTCCACTGGCTGGAGCTGCGCGCCCACTACGTCGGCAGCAGTGCGACCAGCGGAATCCGGTTGGCCCTGGGCCCGGAAAAGCTTGGCCTGGTGCAGCGCGAAGCTGGCCGGGTGTACTTCACGCCGGAGCGCGGCGTGGCGGTCAGCGCCGGGGAGCAGCCGGTGAAGGGCCGCATCGAACTGCACGACGACCGCGCCGACGAGCCGTCCGAGCTGCGCTTCGACGACGGGCGCGGGCGCCTGTCGCTGATCCGTCGCGGCGAGCGTCACGCCCTGCGGGTGAAGCACGCCGACGCGCCGGCGCGCACCGGCTTCGGCGCGATCGAACACTGGCCGATCGACGCCGGCTGGGTGCTGGAAGGCCGGTTCACGCCGCACCCCGCGGGCCGCACGATCGAAATCGCCAACATCGTCGGCGGCGTGGACGCGATGCCCAATCCCGGCGCGGTCGAGTTCACGCGCGACGGCCGCGACTACCGCCTGGAAGCGCTCGAAGGCAGCGAAGGCGGCCTGTTCCTGGTGCTCGCCGACCGCACCAGCGGCCAGGGCAGCTACGGCGCCGGTCGCTACCTGGATACCGCTGCGCCCGACGCCCAGGGCCGGGTGATGCTCAACTTCAACCGCGCCTACAACCCGCCCTGCGCGTTCACCGCCTTCGCCACCTGTCCGCTGCCACCGCCGGACAACCGCCTGGACCTGGCGGTGACCGCCGGCGAGCGCGCCTACGCCAAGCCCGCCACCTGATCCGCCCGGCGTGGCCAGCCGGCCCGTCGACCACTGAAAGGAAGCCCATGACCGACACCCGCACGCGCACCCCGTCTTCCGTCCTCGCCGCCGCGCTCGCCGCTTCGGTGGCGCTCTGCACCGCCGCCGCACTGGCCAGCCCGCAGGCCCCGGGCTCCCGGTCCGCAGCCGGCAGCGCCCCCGCGACGACGCCGGTGCTCCCCGCGGCCGCCACGGCGCCGCCGGTGCCGCTGCTGTGGAAGGTGTCCGACGCGGACAACTCGCTGTACCTGCTCGGGTCCTTCCACCTGCTGCTGCCTGGCGACTATCCGCTGTCGCGCGACGTCGACATGGCCTTCGCCGACGCGGAGAAGCTGGTGTTCGAGATGGCGCCCGAGGAAATGGCCTCGCCGCAGCTCGGCCTGCAGATGGCCCAGGCCGCGATGCGCACCGACGGCAGCACGCTGGACCAGCAGCTGGGCCCCGAGCTCGCCGCCAAGCTCGCCAGCTGGGGCCGGGACAACGCCGCGCAGCTGGCGGCCACCGGCATGACGGTCGAGGTGCTGCAGCGCTTCGAGCCCTGGTTCGTCGGCATGATGGTGACCATCAGCCAGATGATGGGCATCGGCTTCGACCCCGCGCTTGGCCTCGACGCGCACATGGGCGGGCTGGCGCACCAGGCGCAGAAGCCGGCGACCGGGCTGGAAACCGGGGCACAGCAGATCGCCTTCCTCGACGGCATGGACGACGGGGAGCAACTGCAGATGCTGGAGCAGGCCTTGGACCAGTCTGAAGCCGGCGCCGACCAGACCCTGGCGCTGCACGCCGCCTGGCGCGCCGGCGACGTCGAGGCGATCCTCGCCGGCACCGTGGCCGAGCTGCGCCGCGACTTCCCCGAGCTCTATCGCGCGATCAACGTCGAGCGCAACGATGCCTGGCTGCCGAAGCTGGAGGCGCGCCTGCACGAGGACGGCGAGGACGACACCCTGGTCGTCGTCGGCGCCATGCACCTGCTGGGCGACGACGGCGTGGTCGAGAAGCTGCGCGCGAAGGGCTACGCGGTCGAGCGCGTGTGCTCGGCCTGCGCCACGCCCTGAGGCGCGGCCGGCAGCATCACGATGCAGTCCACCGGGCAGGCTGGCACGCACAGCCTGCACCCGGTGCACAGCGGTTCCAGCACCACGTGCATGCGCTTGCTGGCGCCGATGATGGCGTCGACCGGGCAGGCCTGGATGCACTTGGTGCAGCCGATGCAGTCGGCTTCCACCACCAGCGCGACCTCGGGCGGGCGGTGCTCGCCCAGGGCGCGGTCATAGGGCAGGGGCGGCGCGCCGAGCAGGCGCGCCAGCGCGCGGGCGCCGGCATCGCCGCCGGGCGGACAGCGGTCGACCTGCGCCGCGCCGGCGGCCATCGCCTCGGCATAGGGACGGCAGCCCGCGTAGCCGCACTGGCCGCACTGGGTCTGCGGCAGCAGGCGGTCGAGGCGTTCGACCAGGGCGTCGATGTCGCGCGCGCCCATCCGGGGCTCAGCGCACCGGCATCCCGGGCGCGGCGCCGTCGTCGGCGCCCAGCAGGGCGAGCGCGCCGCCGTCGAAGCCCGCCGACAGGATCATCCCTTCGCTCAGGCCGAAGCGCATCTTGCGCGGCGCGAGGTTGGCGATGAACACGACGCTGCGCCCGACGAGCGCGGACGGATCGCCGTAGCTGGCGCGGATGCCGGAAAAGATCTGGCGTGTGCCGAGCTCGCCGGCGTCGAGTTCGAAGCGCAGCAGCTTGTCGGAGCCGTCCACGAATTCGCAGGCGAGCACCCGGCCGATGCGCAGGTCGAGCCTGGCGAAGTCGTCGATGCCGATGGTGGCGACGCCACCGGCAGCGGGAGCGGTGCCGGTCTTGCCCGCAGAAGCGGCCGGGGCCGCACTGGCCGGCGCCGGCGCTGGCGCCTGCGCCGGGGTCGTGGTGGGCTTCAGGTCATCCCTGCTGGCGTCGATCATGGCGGTGACCTGCCTCGGGTCGATGCGGGTGAACAGCGGCTGGTAGCTGGCGATGCGGTGCGCGAGCAGCGGCGCGTCGAGGTCTTCCCACTGCGCCAGCGGCGCGCCGAGGAAGGCTTCCACCTGCGTCGCCATCTCCGGCAGCACCGGCCGCAGCGCACCCGCCAGCACGCGGAACAGGTTGAGCCCCTGGGTGCAGACCGCCTGCAGCTCGGCCTCGGCGCCGTCCTGCTTCGCGATCACCCAGGGCTTGCGTTCGTCGATGTAGCGGTTGGCCTCGTCGGCCAGCGCCATCACCTGGCGCAGCACGCTGGCCGGCTCGTTGCGCTCGTAGGCCACGCGGACCGGTGCCAGGGCGGCGACGAAGCGTGCGTACATTTCGGGCTCCGGCAGCTCGGCCGCCAGCAGGCCGTCGAAGCGCTTGCCGACGAAGCCGGCGCAGCGGCTGGCGAGGTTGACGAACTTGCCGACGATGTCGGAGTTCACCCGCGCCACGAAGTCGGCGAGGTTGAGGTCGATGTCCTCGACGCCGCCGCCCGACTTGGCCGCGAAGTAGTAGCGCAGCGCCTCGGCGGGAAGCCCCGCTTCGAGCCAGGTCCGCGCCATCACGAAGGTGCCGCGCGACTTCGACATCTTGGCGCCGTCGACCGTCAGGTAGCCGTTGACGTGCAGGCGCGTCGGCACGCGATGGCCGCTGCCCTGCAGCACCGCCGGCCAGAACAGGCCGTGGAAGTTGACGATGTCCTTGCCGATGAAGTGGTGCATCTCGGCCGTGCTGCCCGGCGCGGTGAACGCGGCGTAGTCCAGGCCCTCGCGCTCGCACAGCGCCTGGAAACTCGCCAGGTAGCCGATCGGCGCGTCGATCCAGACGTAGAGGTACTTTCCGGGGTGGCCCGGGATCTCGAAGCCGAAGTAGGGCGCGTCGCGCGAGATGTCCCAGGCGCGCAGGCCGCCTTCGCCGTCGACCCACTCGAGCAGCTTGGCCTTGACCCCCGGCACGGCCACGTCGCCGGCCAGCCAGTCGCGCAGGAAGGCCTCGAAGTGCGCCAGCTCGAAGAAGAAGTGCTCGCTCTCGCGCAGCTCCGGCGTCGCACCGCTGACCACCGAATACGGCTGCAGCAGCTCGGTCGGGGAATAGGTGGCGCCGCAGTGTTCGCAGTTGTCGCCGTACTGGTCGGCGGTGCCGCAGCGCGGGCAGTTGCCCTTGACGTAGCGGTCGGGCAGGAACATGCCCTTGACCGGGTCGTAGAGCTGGGCCACCGAGCGCCGGCTGACGTGTCCGGCGGCCTCGAGGCGGCGGTAGATGTCCTCGGTCAGGGCCCGGTTGCGTGCGGAGTGGGTCGAGTCGTAGTTGTCGAAGGCGACGCCGAAGTCGGCGAAGTCGCGCTCGTGCCCGGCCTGGATGCCGGCGACGAAGGCCTCCGGCGTGGTCCCGGCCTTTTCCGCGGCCAGCATGATCGGCGTGCCGTGGGTGTCGTCGGCGCAGACGTAGTGCACGGTGCCGCCGGCCATCCGCCGCGCGCGCACCCAGATGTCGGCCTGCACGTAGCCGACCAGATGGCCGATGTGCAGGGGACCGTTGGCATAGGGCAGGGCGTTGGTGACGAGCGCGGGGCGGGGCATGGCAGGACTGCGTGCGGAAGGCCGGGGATTATCGCATGGGCCGGCAAGGCGCCCGGAGCGCGCCGGAAGCCGGGAAGGCCTGCCGCAAACAAAGAAGGCCCGGCTTTCGCCGGGCCTTCCCGTGGACGTGGTGCGGGTGATCAGAACTTGTAGGTCGCGCCCACGTAGATGAAGCGACCGATGTTGTCGTACAGCGCGCTCGGGATGTCGGCGCCGAAGTAGTTCAGCGGCGGATCCTTGTCGAACACGTTGTCGACGCCCAGGTACAGGTCAAGCCCGCTGTCGGCGAACTTGTAGCCCACCTGCATGTTGTGATAGACCCACGAACCGTTGCGGATCGGGCTCGTGGAACCCGGGTTGGAGCTGTAGCTCGCCGGGGTCACGCGGAGGTTGCCGTCCACGTAGTTCAGGTCCCACGACCCGCGCCAGTTGCCACGGCGGTAGGTGCCGTTGAGCTGCGCGCGCCAGCGGGGATCCTGCACGTAGGTCACGTACTCGAGGAACTCGTCCGGGAAGTCCTGGAACGCCCACTCGCGCGACTGGATCAGGCGCGTGCCGACGAAGCGGAGCGTGCTGTTGCCGCCGAACGCCTCGAAGCGGTAGTCGACCTCGAGGTCGACGCCGACGCGGCGGGACTTGGCCAGGTTCTCGTTGAGCGCGATCCAGTTGGTGATGCTGTACGCCGGGAAGTCCCGCCCCTGCGGATCGGTGTAGCCGCCGGCCGGTGCGCGGGTGATGAAGCTGCAGAACTTGTTGTCGATGCCGCCGGGCGAGTCCACGCAGCGGGTCGCGTTGGTCTGCGCGGTGACGGCGCCGATCGCGTCGTGCAGGGTGATGCGCCAGTAGTCGACCGAGACGCCCAGGCCTTCGACGAACTCCGGCTGCCAGACGAAGCCGAACGACACCGACTCCGCCTCTTCCTCGGCCAGGTTCGGGTTGCCGCCGCTCACGCCGGGGCGGTTCGCCGAGTAGGTGTCGACCCAGCCCACCGGGATGCCCAGCGCCGTGCAGTTGGCCTGGCGCAGTGCCACGTCAGGCGCCGTGTTCGGGCGGTTGGAGTTGGTGGTCAGGTAGTTGCAGGGGTCGTTGATGGTCGCGAAGTTCTGCGACTGCGGGTTGAACAGCTCGCCGATGCTCGGCGCGCGGACCGCCTGCGCGTGGGTGGCGCGGAAGCGCAGCGACGGGATGATCGTCCAGTCGAGGCCCACGTTCCAGGTCACCGCCGAACCGATGGTGCTGTAGTCCGAGTAGCGGCCGGCCAGGTCGATCGCCAGGCGCTCGACGCCCGGGAGGTCGGCCAGCACCGGGATCGTGGTCTCGGCGAACAGCTCGGTCACGTCGTACTCGCCGCCGCGGCTCGGGATGGCGTTGAGGAAGGTCAGGCCCAGGGCCGCCAGCGGATCGGTGTTCTCCTGGCTGCGTTCCTTGCGGTACTCGACGCCGCCGGCGAAGCCGACGTCACCGGCCGGCAGCGTGAACAGCGCGCTGTTGGACACCGACGCGGTCAGCACCTGCTGCTCGAGCTTGGAGGTGTTGAGCGAGTCCGTGTTGAACCACGCCGCGGCTTCGGGGCTGATCGCGCCGTTGCCGAAGGTGCTGAAGGGCACGCAGCCGGTGCGGGCGAAGGTGGAGTAGACCGTGCCGGTATGCGGGTTCAGCGCGTTCGGGTTGAGGGTGGTGCGGCAGACGATGTTGCCGGTCGCCGGGTCGCGAACCGCGTCCATGCCGGCGTGCCAGCGCTCGTTGATGCGGTTGTTGACGTTGAGGCGCGAGATGGTGGTCTGGCCGTAGTTGGCCGAGGTCTCGTAGCTCCAGTTCTCGCCGAAGAAGCCTTCCAGGCCGATGACCGCGCGCGTGGTCTGGCGCTCCACGTCCTCGCCGCGGCGGCCCGCGTCGACGTTGAAGCGCGACACCTGCAGGATCTTCTGCCCGTCGAGCGTCGGGATCGCCGACGCGTCCATCAGCGCGCCCAGTTCGGGCGAGATGTAGGCGTTGTCGCGGCGGATGCGGATCGGCTGGTCGAATGACGGCTGGCCGAAGAACTGCGATTCGGTCTTGCTGTACTTGCCTTCGAAGAACAGTCGGTGGTTGTCGTTGATGTCGAAGTTGATCGCCGTGTTGAAGCTGAAGCGGTCGAATGCCGGCTGCAGGTCGGCCACGGCATTGAGGTCGGCGAAGTCGCAGTCGACGCAGGAGCTGGCGCTGACGACGGTGCCGTCGTAGCGGTTCCGGCGGAAGCTGCCGTCGGTGTCGAAGATGTAGCGGTTGGCCCAGGTCGCCGGATTGGCCGGGTTGAAGCTGCCGATCGTGAAGGTGCCGCCGTAGGAAATGGCGTGGTTGCCACCCGGGCCCGAAATCACGGTCTGCGGGTTGCTCGGGCTGGGCGGCTGCGACGGATCGAAGTTCGGGTTGGGCACCGAGACGCGGTACTCGCGGCCGATGCTCCGGTCGCCGCGGCCGAAGCGGTCCTGCTTGCTGTATTCAAGCGAGAACGCCGCCGAGCCGCGGCCTTCGGCGAAGTCGCTGCCGCCGGAGAAGCTCAGGAACGAGCGGTCGAAGCCGCCCTCGGAGGCCTGGCCGGTCTGGCCGCGCAGCTCGAAGCCGTCGAAGGACCGCTTGAGGATGAAGTTCACCACGCCTGCGACGGCGTCCGCACCGTAGACCGCCGACGCGCCGCCGGTGATCACTTCCACGCGCTCGATCCATTCGGTGGGGATCGTGTTGACGTCGACCGCGGTCGAGCCCGGGCTGGAGCCGACGTGGCGGCGGCCGTTGACGAGGACCAGGGTCCGCGCCGTGCCCATTCCGCGCAGGTCGAGCAGGCCAAGGCCCGCGGTGCCGATGAAGCGCGTCGAGTTGCCCAGGGTGTAGTTGGGCGACAGCGCAGGCAGCTTGGTCATCAGGTCGCCGATGTTCACCGCGCCGGTGGTGCGGATCTCTTCGGCGGTGATCGCGGTGACCGGTGACGGGGTCACGAAACCGGCGCGCGAGATACGCGAACCGGTGACCGTGACGCGGTCGAGGTCGGTTGCGGATTCGGCGGCGGCCTCGTTGGCGGGCGCCTCCTGGTCAGCATCCTGCGCGAATGCGATTCCGGTGGCAGGCAGTGCGATGGCGGCGAACAAGGCCGCGCTCAGGCGGCTGCGCCTGTAAGTGGTGCGGTTGGACATGCTGACTCCCCTGGTGGTGATCTGTTGCGATCCGGACGCGCTACCCCAGCGCGCCCGAACCCCGACCCTATCACCCGGGAAGCCGTTGTTAAAGTGGGGTGACGATTCCGTTACGGAGCCTGTCGCGCGGCGGGTTGGCGTTCCCACAGCTGCGACTTGCAGATGAAGGCGACGCAGCCGGACACCTTGAGCTTCGCGCCGTTCTCCACCAGCTCCATCTTCGACTTGTACACCTTGCCCTCGTCGGGCTTGAGGATGGTGCCGCCGGACCAGGCCGCGCCATCGACCTTCATGCCGCGGATGATCTCCATCCCGGTGATCGGCTTGTCCTTGCGGTCGTCCTTGCACTTGTCGCAGGTCGGGTTCGGCCGGCTCGGATCGAGCAGTTCGACGATGCGGCCCGTAAGCGTGCCGTTCGCGGCCTGGGTGATCTCGACGA
The DNA here is from genome assembly GCF_016457215.1 of Luteimonas sp. MC1895. Taxonomy (NCBI): domain Bacteria; kingdom Pseudomonadati; phylum Pseudomonadota; class Gammaproteobacteria; order Lysobacterales; family Lysobacteraceae; genus Luteimonas; species Luteimonas sp. MC1895. Next base: position 539,875 of record NZ_JAEMDY010000001.1, on the reverse strand, counting down.
TCGACTTCGCCTTGCCGGTCTGGTCGTCGATGGTCTTCCAGCGCCCGGTGGCGCCGTTCGCCTGTGCGCTGGCGCCGGAAGTGGCCAGGATGGCAACGGCGAGCAGGGCACCGCAAAGGAAGGTCTTGCGCATCGGTCACTCCAATAGGGTCGTAGGGTCCGCGCCCTCGGCGCTCCGCCCTTATACGCGCTGCCGCGGCGGAAAAGAACAACGGCGGCACAACGCGCCGCTCGCAGCGATCGCGGCTTTGGCGCAAGCTTGCAGGCCCGATGTCGACGCCGGAGTGCCGTGTTGTCCACCAGTAACCCGTCCGCCAGGGGAGCCCCCCGCATCCCCGCCCATGCCGTGCAGGCGAGCCTCAAGCCCCTGCCGCGGATCCGCAACATCATCGCCGTGGGATCCGGCAAGGGCGGCGTCGGCAAGTCGACCACCGCGGTCAACCTGGCGCTCGCGCTCGCGGCCGATGGCACGCGCGTGGGCATCCTCGATGCCGACGTCTACGGCCCCAGCATCCCGACCATGCTCGGCCTGTCGGGCCGCCCGGAAAGCCCGGACAACAAGTCGATCCTGCCGATGCGCGCGCACGGCATCGAGGCGATGTCGATCGGGCTGCTGGTGGAGCAGGACACGCCGATGATCTGGCGCGGTCCAATGGCCACCTCGGCGCTCACCCAGCTGCTCAACGACACGCTGTGGGGCGGCGAGGAGGGCCTGGACTACCTCATCGTCGACCTGCCGCCGGGCACCGGCGACATCCAGCTGACGCTGGCGCAGAAGATCCCGGTCGCCGGCGCGATCATCGTCACCACGCCCCAGGACGTGGCCACGCTGGACGCGCGCAAGGGCCTGAAGATGTTCGAGAAGGTCGAGGTCGCGGTGCTGGGCCTGGTGGAGAACATGGCCGTGCACGTCTGTACGCAGTGCGGCCACGCCGAGCACGTCTTCGGCGAGGGCGGCGGCGCGCGCATGGCCGAACAGTACGGCGTGCCACTGCTGGGCTCGCTGCCGCTGGAGCGCAGCATCCGCGAGCAGGGCGATGCCGGCACGCCGGTGGTCCTGGCGGCGCCGGATTCCCCCGCGGCCGCGGCCTACCGGCAGCTGGCCGCCAACGTCGCCGCGGAGCTTGCGAAGCGTCCGCGCGCGCCCGCGGCGATCTCCGCCTCGCTGCTGTAGCAGGGCGCGTCCCGGCCCGGGGTGCCGCGCCGGCCACCATTCCCTACAATCGCCGGTCCTGCCCCGGGGCGCGCGCCGCCGCCGGGGCGCCGCACCCGGGAGCCGCATGAGCATCAAGTCCGACCGCTGGATCCGCCGCATGGTCGAGGAGCAGGGCATGATCGAGCCCTTCGAGCCCGGCCAGGTCAAGTTCTCCGACAAGGGCGGCAGCGGCGGCGAGCGCATCGTCAGCTACGGCACCTCGAGCTACGGCTACGACGTGCGCTGCTCGCGCGAGTTCAAGATCTTCACCAACATCAACTCGACGATCGTCGACCCGAAGCACTTCGACCCGAAGAGCTTCGTGGACATCGAGGCCGACGAGTGCATCATCCCGCCGAACTCGTTCGCGCTGGCGCGCACAGTCGAGTACTTCCGCATCCCGCGCGACACCCTGGTGGTCTGCCTGGGCAAGAGCACCTATGCGCGCTGCGGGATCATCGTCAACGTGACCCCGCTCGAGCCGGAGTGGGAAGGCCACGTGACCCTGGAGTTCAGCAACACCACGCCGCTGCCGGCGCGCATCTACGCCAACGAAGGCGTGGCGCAGATGCTGTTCTTCCAGTCGGACGCCGACGATGTCTGCGAGACCTCCTACCGCGACCGCGGCGGCAAGTACCAGGGGCAGACCGGCGTCACCCTGCCGCGCACCTGAGCCTCAGTCCTGCAGGAGCGCCGCCTGCAGCTCGCGCACCCGCGCCACCAGGGCCTCGGGCGCATAGGGCCGCGCGGCCACGCGGCCCCAGACCGGTGCCGGCCAGGCCGGATCGTGTTCGAAGCGCGCGATCACGTGCACGTGCAGCTGCGGCACCAGGTTCCCGAGCGCGGCGACGTTGAGCTTGTGCGGCTGGACCACGTCGAGCAGCAACTGCTCGCAGCGCGCGATCTCCTCCATCAGCGTGGCGCGCTGGGCGGGGTCGAGGTCGGTGAGCTCACGCGCGCCGGGCACGCGCGGCACCAGCACCAGCCACGGATAGTTGTCGTCGTCCATCAGCTGCAGGTCGCACAGCGCCAGGGTCGCGACCGGATGGCTGTCGGCGGCGAGCTGGGGATGCATCGCGTGCGGTTCGGATGGCTGCTGCTTGCGCCTGGGCATGGGGGTCTCCCGGTCAATGGCCTGCGCCGGGCCGGAAGGCCCGCTGCAGGAAGTCGAGGGTGCGGACGTGGGCGAGGCGGGCCGATGCCGGATCGTGGTGGCGCGGGTCGACGTCGCGGTTGAAGCCGTGGCCGGCATCGTAGACATGCAGCTCCGCCTGCGGATGCGCGCGACGGTGGGCCTCGATGTCCGCCGGCGGAATGCTGTGGTCGCGGGCGCCGAAGTGGAACAGCATCGGCGCGCGCAGCGGTTCGTCCAGGACGGGCAGGGTGCGCGCGCCGTAGTAGCTGACCGCGGGCAGGCCGAGGCGGGTATTGGCCAGGAACGCCACGCTGCCGCCCCAGCAGAAGCCCACGGCGGCCACGCGCCGGTCGGCCGCTTCACCGGGCTCGGGGCTGGCCTGGACCCTGGTCGCGGGCGCCGGGCGGCCCCCAGGGGGCGCCAGCAGCATGGACAGCGTCGAGGCCGCCGCCCCCGCCACGGCCACCGCGCGGTCGAAGCCCAGGGCGGCGGCCAGGGCGCGCCCGCCCTCGAAGCCGGCTTCGTCGTAGGTGAGCTCGGCGTCGCGCTCCACCGGATCGAACAGGGCGGGGGCCAGGGCCAGCAGGCCCTCGCGCGCATAGCGGTCGGTGACCGCGCGCATGTGTGCGTTGACCCCGAAGATCTCCTGCAGGACGACCACGCCGCCCTGCGGCGGGCCCTCGGGCCGCGCCAGCCAGCCGCCGACCTCGCCGATTCCGGGGACCTGCAGCTTCACCCGTGCGCCCATCGTCGCCTCCAGGCCCGGCCGTGGGGTCCGGCCTCCGGCGGATTCTAGCCCGCCGGTATAATCGCCGCCGGCCCCTCGCGGCCACGCCCTCACGCATCCCCCGCAAACCCGCCCCACCGGCGGTCCACACCGCCGAGCCGCCGCAGCGCATGAACGACACCGCCACCCCGACCGCCCCCCGCGTGGGCTTCGTCAGCCTCGGCTGCCCGAAGGCCCTGGTCGACTCCGAGCGCATCCTCACCCAGCTGCGGGTCGAGGGCTACGACCTGTCGGCCAGCTATGACGACGCCGACGTGGTGGTGGTCAACACCTGCGGCTTCATCGACTCCGCGGTGGCCGAATCTCTGGATGCGATCGGCGAGGCCATGGCGGAGAACGGCAAGGTCATCGTGACCGGCTGCCTGGGCAAGCGCGCGGAGCTGATCCGCGAGGCGCATCCCGGCGTGCTGTCGATCAGCGGGCCGCAGGACTACGGCAGCGTGATGCAGGCGGTGCACGCCGCGCTGCCGCCGCGCCACGATCCCTTCGTCGACCTGATGCCGGCCCCGCGCGTGCTCGGCGGCGAGGACTATGCCGCCGGCATCAAGCTCACCCCCAAGCACTACGCCTACCTGAAGATTTCCGAGGGCTGCAACCACCGCTGCAGCTTCTGCATCATCCCCTCGATGCGCGGCGACCTGGTGTCGCGCCCGGTGGACGAGGTGCTGCGCGAAGCCGAGCGCCTGGTGCATGGCGGCGTGCGCGAGCTGCTGGTGGTGTCGCAGGACACCTCGGCCTATGGCGTCGACCTGCGCTACGCCGAACGCACCTGGCGCGGCCGCGCGTACCAGACGCGCATGAAGGCGCTGTGCGAAGGACTGTCGGAACTCGACGCCTGGGTGCGCCTGCACTACGTGTATCCGTACCCGCACGTGGACACCATCATCGAGCTGATGACCCAGCACAAGGCCGACGGCACCCCGCGCCTGCTGCCCTACCTCGACATCCCCTTCCAGCACGCCAGCCCGCGCATCCTCAAGCTGATGAAGCGTCCGGGCGCCGTGGAGCGCACGTTGGAGCGCGTGCAGTCCTGGCGCGCGGCCTGCCCGGAGCTGACCGTGCGCTCGACCTTCATCGTCGGCTTCCCCGGCGAGACCGAGGCCGAGTTCGAGGCGCTGCTGGAGTTCCTCGACGCCGCCCAGCTCGACCGCGTCGGCGCCTTCGCCTACTCGCCGGTCACCGGCGCCGCGGCCAACCTGCTGCCGGACCCGGTGCCGGAAGCGGTCAAGCAGGAGCGCCTCGCGCGCTTCATGGAGCGCCAGGCGGAGATCTCCGCGCAGCGGCTGGAAGCGAAGGTGGGCACGGTGCAGCGCTGCATCGTCGATGCCATCGACGGCGACCTCGCGATCGCGCGCTCGATGGCCGACGCACCGGAGATCGACGGCCTGGTGCAGGTGCAGGACGGCCGCGAGGCCGGCCTGCGCGCCGGCGAGTTCGTCGACGTGCGGATCATGGGCAGCGACGAGCACGACCTCTACGGTGAGGTCGAGTACGCCGGGGAGCCCCTTGGCTAGCCCGCTGGGCATGCTCACCCGCACATTCCCCAGCGTCGGTACCCACATGGCGGCGCTGGATGGCCTGCGCGGGCTCGCGCTGCTGCTGGTGGTGGCGAGCCACGGCAGCAACATGGGCCTGCACCTCGTCCCGGGCGTGGACATGTCCGGCACCGGCAAGACCGGCGTCTGGCTGTTCTTCGTGCTCAGCGCCTTCCTGCTCATGCACCAGTTCCTGCACCTGGATGCGCTGGGACGCCTGGACGCGGGCGAATGGTGGCGCTACGCCTGGCGCCGCGTGCTGCGGATCTATCCGCTGTACACCGTGTTCCTGCTCGCCTGCTGGCTGCTGCCGCTGCAGCACCAGATGCCGCCGATGTCGGCGCGCGAGGTCTGGGACCACCTCACGCTGCAGCGCGCGTTCTGGCTCACCTGGTCGATCGCGGTCGAATTCAAGTACTACCTGGTGCTGCCGCTGCTGGTGCTGGCCTGGATCCACGTGGCGCGGCGCAGCTTCTGGGCCGCGACCGTGCTGGCCGCGGCGGCGATCGCCGCGCGCGAGTGGCTGGCCCCGGAGTTCCACGTCTTCCAGCTGCGGACCTATATCGCGATCTTCCTGGTCGGCTCGTGGGTGGCCGTCGCCCACCACCACCTGTCGCGCCGGCCCGGATGGCAGGCAGGCCTGCGTGGCCCGGCCGCCGTCGTCGCGTGCGCGCTCTTCGCCCTGGCGATCGCGATGACGCCCAGCCTGTGGAGCCTGCTGCGCGGGGCGCCGGTGGCGGTCAACCACTGGCACCAGTCGTACACGCTGTACGGGCTGATCTGGGGTGGGTTCATGCTGGCCCTGCTGCAGGCCCCGGCATGGCTGCAGGCCGGCTTCGGCTGGCTGCCGCTGCGGGTGTTCGGCGTGGTCAGCTTCAGCGGCTACCTCTGGCACGCGATCGTGCTGGAGAACCTGGGCTGGCTGCCGTTTCCGGTGGGCAGCCCGGCCGCCGCGGCGACGGTGCTGGCGGTCGTGGTCGTGGTCTCGGTGGCCAGCTACCTGGTGATCGAGCAGCCGTTCCTGCGCCTGGGGCGCCGCCGGCGCGCCGCGGGAGACCGCGGGCCGCTGCCGCCGGTGGCTCAGTCGGCGGGATAGTCGACCGCGACCACGGCGAAGCGGCGCTTTCCGCCGGGCAGTTCCACGTCGACCTCGTCATCCACGCGCTTCTTCAGGAGCGCCCTGGCCAGCGGCGAGTCGATGCTGATCCAGCCGAGCGCCGCGTCGGTCTCGTCGGGGCCGACGATGCGGTAGCGCGCGCAGTCGCCGCTGGCGACGTCCTCGACCTCGAGCAGCGCGCCGAAGTAGATCGCGTCGGGATCGCTTGGCCGGGTGTCGACCACGCGCAGATCCTGCAGGCGCCTGGACAGGTAGCGCACGCGGCGGTCGATTTCGCCCAGCTGCTTCTTGCGGTAGGTGTACTCGGCGTTTTCCGAACGGTCGCCTTCGGCCGCGGCCGCGGCCAGCGCGCGCACCACGTCAGGGCGGCGGACGCGCCACAGGTCGTCGAGTTCGGCCTTCAGCCGCGCATGGCCTTCGGCGGTGACCAGGGCGGTGGATTTCTCCGCGGGCGGGCGCCAGCGCGACATCGTTGTCTCAGCGCGCCATGTCGCGCGTCGTGCCGCGCGCACGGTGAGCCAGGGCGGCGCTCACTTGCGCCCCGTGATGCCGCCGAAGATCCCGCGCAGGATCTGGCGGCCGATCTGGTTGCCGACCGTGCGCGCGGTCTGCTTGGCCATGGTTTCGACCATGCCCTGGCGGCGCTTCGTGCCGAACACGGCATCCTTGACCGCCTGGGCGAAGCCGCCACCGGCCTCCTCCTCGTCCTGCTTCGCGGTGCGCGCCTGCGGAGCGCCGGCCTGCGCCGCCAGGCCTTCGGCCTTCTTCGCCAGCAGCTCGAACGCGGACTCCCGGTCGACCGCGGCGTCGTACTTCGCGCCCACCGGGCTGCCGGCGCGCACCTGCGCGCGCTCGGCGTCGGTGATCGCGCCCATGCGGCAGCGCGGCGGCGCCACCAGGGTCTGCTCGACCGGCATCGGCGCGCCCTTGCCCTGCAGCGTGGACACCAGCGCCTCGCCGGTGCCGAGCTGGCCGATCGCCTTGGCCACGTCCAGGCCCGGGTTGGACACGAAGGTCTCGGCCGCGGTGCGCACCGCCTTCTGGTCGCGCGGGGTGTAGGCGCGCAGCGCGTGCTGCACGCGGTTGCCGAGCTGGCCCAGCACGTTGTCGGGCACGTCGTCGGGGAACTGCGAGCAGAAGTACACGCCCACGCCCTTGGAGCGGATGAGCCGCACGACCTGTTCGATGCGCTGCAGCAGCGCCGGCGGTGCGTCGGCGAACAGCAGGTGGGCCTCGTCGAAGATGAAGGCGAGCTTCGGCTTGTCGAGGTCGCCAACCTCCGGCAGGGTCTCGAACAGCTCCGACAGCAACCACAGCAGGAAGCTGGAATACAGCCGCGGCTTCAGGATCAGGCGGTCGGCGGCCATGATGCTGACCACGCCGCGGCCGTCGGTGGTGGTGCGCATGATGTCGGCCAGCTCCAGGGCGGGCTCGCCGAAGAAGGCCTCGCCGCCGTCCGACTCCAGGCGCAGCAGTGCGCGCTGGATGGCGCCGATCGACGGCGTGCTGACCAGGCCGTACTGCGTCGACACCGCCTTGCGCTCTTCGGCCACCAGGCCGAGCAGGGCGCGCAGGTCGGCAAGGTCGAGCAGCAGCAGGCCGCGGTCGTCGGCGAGCTTGAACACGATGTCGAGCACGCCGGACTGGGTGTCGTTCAATTCGAGCATGCGCGCCAGCAGCGTCGGACCGATCTCGCTGACCGTGGTGCGCACGGGGTGCCCGAGCTTGCCGTAGATGTCCCAGAAGATGACCGGGCTGGCTTCGGCGTCGTAGCCGTCGACGCCGATCATCGCCGCGCGCTCGCGGAGCCTGTCGTCGATGTCGCCCGGGACCGCGAGACCGGCGACGTCGCCCTTGACGTCGGCCATGAACACCGGCACGCCGATCCGCGAGAACCCCTCGGCCAGGGTCATCAGGGTGACCGTCTTGCCGGTGCCGGTGGCGCCGGCGACCAGGCCGTGGCGGTTGCCGAACTTCGGCTGCAGGAAGACGCGGCCACCGGTTTCGGGCAGCGAGTCGGGCGCGGTGACGGCCTTGCCGACGAGGATCGGGTCCATGGGAGCTCCTGGGGTGATGCCGCGATTCTAGCCAAATGCCCTGACCGTCCCGGCGAACCGGAAACCCGTGGCGCGCGGGCTTTGCGCTTGCAGCGGGGCCTCGTTACCCTGCGGTTCGCGTTTTCGCAGTCCCCGGTTGTCGCATGCCCCCATATTCCGCAGTCCTGCGTCGGCTCGTGCTCGCCACGGCCGTCGTCGTTTCGCTCTCCCACGTTCCCGAGGCCTCCGCCCAGTCCCGGCGCGACCGGGCCGCCACGGCCGATCTGGCCGAACGCATGGCCGCCGCCGAGGCGCGCTACCGCGAGTCGCTGGTCAAGGCCGCCAACGCCGATCCCGAGGCGCTCGCCCAGGGCGACGCCGCGCTGGAGGACGTGGAGGACGTGCTGCTGGCCTGCGAGAAGCAGCGCGGCTGCGAGCTTTCGGCGCTGCTCCCGGGCGTGAAGCGCCTGCTGAAGGCGCAGGCCGACGATGTCGGGGGCGCCGACGGCGTCGAGACCGACGACATCGGCGACATCGGCGACGACGGCATGCCCACCGGCGACGTTCCCGAGGCGGCCACCGCCGCGGCGCTGCTGAGCGAAGACGGCCAGCGCTTCGTGCGCATGGTGCAGTTCAATCCGGCGGTGCAGGAGGGCATCCGCCGCTGGCTGACCGACATGCGCGTGTCGCTGGTCACCAGCCACGAGAACTACCAGTACATGCGCCATCTGATGGCCCCGGCTTTCGAGAAGCGTGGCCTGCCCGAGGCGCTGCTGTTCGGGATCATGGCCAAGGAATCCAACGGCCGCGTGCATGCGGGTTCGCGCGCAGGCGCGGTGGGGCCGCTGCAGTTCATGCCCGCGACCGGGCGCCGCTTCGGCCTGGGGCCGGACGGCAGCGGCTTCGACACCCGCTACGATCCCGCGCAGTCCGCGGACGCGGCGGCGAGCTACCTGTCCGAGCGCTTCGCCGAGTTCGGCAACGAGGTCGAGAAGTGGCTGGCGGCCTACAACGGCGGCGAAGGCCGCGCGCGGCGCATCCATGACGCCAGTGGCGGCCGCGCCTTCTGGGAAGCCGACGTCTACAGCCAGTTCCCGGCGGAGACCCGCGACTACGTGCCGATGGTGATCGCGGCGGCGTGGCTGTACCTGCATCCCAGGGAATACGGGCTGAGCTTCCCGAAGATCGACGTGCGACCAACGCACTTCGCGCTGTCGCGGCCGGCGTCGATCTACGAGCTGACCATCTGCATGGGCGACAGCGGCAGCCGCCACGGCTACATGCGCCAGCTGCGCAACCTCAACCCGCGCTTCGAGGCCGACCAGGTCATTCCCGCCGGCGCCGTGCTCCAGGGCACCACGCGCATGGCCGCGCTGTACAAGCGCTGGTGCGCCCAGGGCCGGCGCGCCGACCTGGCCCAGCAGCTGATGGGCAGCCGGGTGGACGCGGCGCTGGTGCGCACCGGGCCGATCGAGGTCGTGCGCCCCGAAGGCACGACCGTGGCCACCGGCGTGCCCACGCCGGCGTCCGCGCCGCGCGAGCACCGCGTGGCCCCTGGTGAAACCCTGGTCGGCATCGCCCGGCAGTACGGCTGCGAGGCGCGCGAGCTGGCCCAGGCCAACCGCCTGCAGGCGCCGTCCTACGCGATCCGCGTGGGGCAGCGGCTGCGCCTGGAAGGCTGCAGCGGCTGACCCGCACGTCGCGTTCGCGCGCCGCTGACGATACTGCGCGCATGCGACTCGACTTCGACAACGCGTTCCTGCGCGAGCTGCCGGGCGACCCGGTCGAGGGGCCCGGCCTGCGCCAGGTCCAGGCCGCCTGGTCGCGGGTGTCGCCGACCGCGGTGCGGTCCCCGCGCCTGGTCGCACATGCGGCGGAGGTCGCCGACATGCTGGGGCTGGGGGCGCCCGATGTCGCGTCGCCCGTCTTCGCCGCAGTGTTTGGCGGCAATGCGCGGCTGGACGGCATGGATCCCTGGGCCGCGAACTACGGCGGGCACCAGTTCGGCCACTGGGCCGGCCAGCTCGGCGACGGGCGTGCGATCAGCCTCGGCGAGGCCGTGGGTGCCGACGGACGACGCCACGAGCTGCAGCTGAAGGGTGCGGGCGCCACGCCGTATTCGCGCGGCGCCGATGGCCGCGCCGTTCTGCGCTCCTCGATCCGCGAGTTCATCTGCAGCGAGGCCATGCACCACCTTGGCGTGCCGACCACGCGTGCCCTGTCACTGGTGGCCACCGGCGAGCCGGTGGTCCGCGACATGTTCTACGACGGTCATCCGCGGCCCGAGCCCGGCGCGGTCGTGTGCCGCGTTTCACCCTCGTTCATCCGCTTCGGCACCTTCGAGCTTCCGGCCTCCCGCGGTGATCCCGAGCTGCTGCGCGCGCTGGCGGAGTTCTGCGTGTGGCGCGATTTTCCGTGGCTGCTGCACGCGCCGGGCGGCGGCGCCGATGCGGCAGGGGCCGGATCCAGCGGCGTCGGCCTGCCGGCGACCGGGCCGGGCTCGCTCGCCGACCTGCGCGCGGCGGGGGCCTTCGACGAGGCCCTGTTCGCCCGCTGGTTCCACGAGGTCTGCGTGCGCACCGCGCGCCTGGTCGGCCACTGGATGCGGGTGGGCTTCGTCCACGGCGTGCTCAATACCGACAACATGTCGATCCTCGGGCTGACCATCGATTACGGGCCCTACGGCTGGATCGACGACTACGACCCCGACTGGACGCCCAACACCACCGATGTGCAGCACCGGCGCTACCGCTTCGGCTGGCAGCCGCGGGTGGCGCACTGGAACCTCGGGCGGCTGGCGCAGGCGCTGGCGCCGCTGTTCGCCGACGCCGCGCCGCTGCAGGCGGGCCTCGACGCCTACGCCGCGACCTGGGCCGGCTGCGAGCGCGACAACGCCTGCGCCAAGCTGGGCCTGGAGCGCTGCACGGACGGCGACCTCGCGCTGATGCGTGAGCTGCAGGCGCTCATGCACCGCGCCGGTGCCGACATGACGCGGTTCTTCCGCGCGCTGGCCGATGTCGACATCGATGCCCCGCAGACCTCGCTCGAACCGCTGCGGGGCGCGTTCTACGACGAGCAGCGACTGGCAGGGGAGGCTGCAGGGTTCGAGGCCTGGCTGACGCGCTACGCCGCCCGCTGCCGCGCCGACGGCCTGCCACGCGAGGCGCGGGTCGCGCACATGAACGCGGCCAATCCCCGCTACGTGCCGCGCAACTACCTGGCCCAGCAGGCCATCGACCGCGCCGAGGCGGGTGACGAGGCGGGAATCGCCGAGCTGCTGGACGTGCTGCGCGATCCCTACGGCGAGCAGCCCGGGCGCGAAGCCTTTGCCGCGCTGCGCCCGGACTGGGCGATGGACCGCGCCGGCTGCTCGATGCTGTCCTGCAGTTCCTGAGCCGCCGGCCGCCGCGCGCGGGCCGGTAGAATGGGCGGATGCCTCTCATCACCCTGAATGCCGTCGACTACAGCGTCGGCGGCCCGCTCCTGCTCGAGAAAGTCGAGCTGGCCATCGAAACCGGCGAGCGGATCGCCCTGATCGGCCGCAACGGCGCCGGCAAGTCCACCCTGATGCGCCTGCTCTCGGGCGAGATCAGGCCCGACGACGGTGACATCCGCCGCGACGGCGGCGTGCGCGTGGCGCGGCTGGAGCAGGAAGTGCCGGCCGGCGCCTCGGGCACGGTGTTCGACGTGGTGGCCGAGGGCATGGGCGAGCTTGGCGCCTGGCTGGCCGAGTTCCACCACCTGAGCCACGGCGACCATTACGACGCCGACGCCATGTCGGCGGTGCAGGCGAAGATCGATGCGGCCGACGGCTGGGCCGCCGACCAGCGCGTCGAGGAAACCCTGCAGAAGCTCGGCCTCGACGGCGAGCTGGCGTTCTCGCGCCTCTCCGGCGGCATGAAGCGGCGGGTGCTGCTGGCGCGCGCGCTGGTGTCGGCGCCGGACCTGCTGCTGCTCGACGAACCCACCAACCACCTCGACATCGAGGCGATCGACTGGCTCGAAGGCTTTTTGAAGGCCTGGTCCGGCGCGCTGGTGTTCGTGACCCATGACCGCCGTTTCCTGCGCGCGCTGGCCACGCGCATCGTCGAGATCGACCGCGGGCAGGTGACCAGCTGGCCCGGCGACTGGGCCAACTACCTGCGGCGCAAGGAAGAGCGGCTCAACGCCGAGGCGCAGGAGAACGCGCGCTTCGACAAGCTCCTGGCGCAGGAAGAGGTCTGGATCCGCCAGGGCATCAAGGCCCGCCGCACCCGTGACGAGGGCCGCGTGCGCCGGCTGAAGGCGATGCGCAACGAACGCGCCGCCCGGCGCGAGCAGGTCGGCACCGTGCGCATGGATACCGCGCAGGCCGGAGCTTCCGGCAAGAAGGTGATCGAGGCCAAGGATGTGTCGTTCGCGTTCGGCGACCGGGTGATGGTCCGCGACCTGTCGACCACCATCCTGCGCGGCGACCGGATCGGCCTCATCGGCGCCAACGGCAGCGGCAAGACCACCCTGCTCAAGCTGATGCTCGGCGAGCTCGAACCGCAGGCCGGCGAGATCCGCATCGGCACCCAGCTGCAGGTCGCCTATTTCGACCAGTACCGCGCCACCCTGCGCGAGGACTGGAACGCGCTGGAGAACGTGGCCGAGGGCCAGGACTTCGTCGAGGTCGGCGGCAAGCGCAAGCACGTCATCGGCTACCTGCAGGACTTCCTGTTCACGCCCGAACGCGCGCGCGCGCCGATCACCCGCCTGTCCGGCGGCGAGCGCAACCGGCTGCTGCTGGCCAAGCTGTTCGCGCAGCCCTCCAACCTGCTGGTGATGGACGAACCGACCAACGACCTCGACGTCGAGACCCTGGAGCTGCTGGAAGAACTGCTGGCCGACTACCCGGGCACCCTGCTGCTGGTCAGCCACGACCGCGAGTTCCTCGACAACGTGGTGACTTCGACCCTGGTCATGGAGGGCGACGGCCGCGTCGGCGAGTACGTGGGCGGCTACAGCGACTGGCTTCGTCAAAGCCAGTCGTGGCTGCGCCAGGGCCTGTCAGGGCCTGGCCCGGCGGGCCCGGGGCTGCCGCAGGCAAACGTGCGTCCGGAGCAGCAGGGGGAGTCGGCCGCGGTCGCGTCGGCCGGCGCACCCGCTCAGGCGCCGGCGCGCGCGAAGCTGTCATTCAAGGACGCGCGCGAGCTGGAACAGCTGCCGGCGCGCATCGAGGCGCTGGAAACGCGGCTCGCCGGCATGGCGGCCGCGCTGTCGGACCCGGACTTCTTCCGTGCCGACGTGGCTGCCATCACCGCGCACAACGCGGCGATGGCCCAGGCGCAGGCCGAACTCGACGCCGCCTACGCGCGCTGGGAGGCGCTCGACGCGGCGTCGGGCTGAGCGCGCGGGCCTCGCGGATCCGGAGCTCCGGCCCGGCGCGCTGACAAACGTGACGGCGTTCCGTTGTTGGTGCCGCTGAAAGGCGGAAACGCTTGCCGGAGCCGCCGATCGCCGCCACTCTGCGCGCATGCACCCGACCGACGACGAACCCGTCCGCCAGCGCGAACTGCGTTTCGCCCGGCGCGTCCACCATGTCCGCACGCTCGGCGCAGCGCTGTCCGCGCTGCTGGTCGCCTCGGTGCTGGCACGCGACGGCGCGCCGGCCTGGACCTGGACGCTGTGGGCGTTCAACGGGTTCCTGTGGCCGCTGCTCGCCCATTCGCTGACCCTGCGCTCGTCCGAGCCCGCGCAAAGCGCGCAGCGCTTCCTGGTCTTCGACTCCGCGGCCGCCGGCATGTGGATCGCGATCATGCAGTTCAACCTGGTGCCCAGTGCGGTGCTGCTGGCGATGGTGTCGATGGACAAGATCGCCGTGGGCGGCTGGCGCTTCCTCGGGCGCACCACGCTGCCACTGCTGGCGGCCTGCGCGCTGACCTCGACCGCGCTCGGGTTCGCGGTGCGGCTGGAGAGCAGCATGTCGAACGTGCTGGCGACGCTGCCGTTCCTGTTCGTCTATCCGATCGCGCTGGCCACCCTCACCTACGGCCTGGGCCGCAGCGTGGCGCTCAAGAACCGCCAGCTCGAACGCCTCAACCGGGTCGACGTGGTCACCGGCCTGCTCAACCGGCGCGGCTGGAACGAGACGCTGGGCGCCGAGCTCGCGCGGCATGCGCGCACCCGCCGGCCGGCGGTGCTGATGCTGGTCGACGTCGACGGCTTCAAGGCGGTCAACGAGCGGCACGGGCACCTGGCCGGCGACGCCGTGCTGCGCAGCGTGTCGTCGGTGCTGCGTGCCTGCACGCGCGAGATCGATGCCCCCGCGCGCTACGGCGGCGACAAGTTCGGCGTGCTGCTGGCCGAGACCAGCCAGGCCGGGGCCCTGCGCGTGGCCGAGCGGGTGCGGACCGCGTTCCTGGCCGAGCGCACGGCGGAGGCCGCGGCCGAGGGCTGCACCCTCAGCATCGGCCTGGCCCAGGCCGACCTGTCGGTGGTGACCACCGACGAGTGGCTCACGCGCGCCGATACCGCGATGTACCGCGCCAAGGCCGGCGGGCGGAACCGGGTCGAGCCCGACGGGACGCTGGCCGGACAGCTGTACTGAGCCGTGCGCGGCCCGCTCAGGGCGGGGTGACGGCGGTGCGGAAGACCGGATAGAGGCCCAGCCGCTCGTCCCAGCTTGCATGCCGGCGATGGAACCATTCGAGCCGCGCCGACGCACTGGCCGCGAACGCCGCGTCCTCCGCGAGCCTTCGTTCGAACGCGGCGCGGACCGCCGGGTCGCGGAGCATGTCGCGCGCCACGTCCTCGGCGACGTAGGCCTCCATGTACTCCTTGCGCTCGAAGGCGTTGTTGAACTCGCCCCAGGCCAGCATCGAGTCCGGCGCCTGCGGCTCCAGGATCGCCATCGCCAGCCGCGCGCGCGGCTGCCCGACCGGGACGAAGAGCGCGCCCGCGGCCACGTCGCGTGTCTCCGGCGCCCAGTCGCCCTCGAGCTCCAGCCGCTGGCGGCCTTCGCTCGAGGCCGCCGCAGGCCGCCATTCGCTGGCGCGGAAGACCTCGAGGCTGGCCGCCGGCAGGGCGTGGGCGAGGCGCCGGTAGCCGATCCCGTGCAGGTCCAGCCAGCGCGCCGCCGCTGCCGCATGCGCGGGCGGCACCAGGTAGCCGGCGCCGGGTACCGGCACGCGGCGGCCGGGCACGATCTCGTCGCGCAGCGGCATTTTCCACAGCTGCGGCGTGGTTTCGTCATAGCGGGTCGCGAGGGTGCCGGAGACTTCGGATGGCGTCCGCGTCCAGGCGTAGCCGCGGAAATCCACGGTGCGCACGCGGTCGGTGGCGACCCACTCGAGCGGCACCGTGGTGCCGGCCAGCGTCGCCGCGCGCGCGTCGGCGGCGGCCGCGGCAGCCAGCCAGTCGCGGCCATGCCGCGCGGTTTGTTCCAGCATGCCCACCACCAGGTTGCGCGTGATGCGCACCCGGACCGGGTACTCCTTCCACGAGTGCGTCTCCACCAGGATCCCGAAGCGGTTGCGCAGCGCGAAGTAGCCATGCGAGAAGCGCGGCGGCGCCACGCCGTCGACGATGCCCGAGGACGGGTCGTCGTGGACTTCGAAGGAGGGATAGAAGGGCAGCGGCAGCGAACCCTGTTCCGTGAGCCCGGCGAGCAGCGCCTCGCGCAGCGCCAGGCCCGCACGTGCGAGGCCGGCGTCCCCGGAGTGCAACGGCTCGATCTGGACCGAGATGTCGTGTTCGAACTGCGCGCCGTTGGTGGCATGCAGGTCGACGTAGGCGATCGGGTCCCAGGCCTGCACCAGGCCCAGCATCGCGCGCATCTCGGGCGCATCGGCCTTCACGTAGTCGCGGTTGAGGTTGTAGTTCTGCGCGGTCGTGCGCCAGCCCATCTCCTCCGGGCCGCGCTGGTTGGGCCGGTTCCAACGCCCGAAGCGCTCGTGGCCATCGGCGTTGAACACCGGCACGAAGACCAGCACCACGTCGTCGAGCGCCCCCGGGGCCGCCTCGCCGGCCAGCAGCTCGCGCAGCGCCAGGAAGCCGGCGTCCTTGCCGTCGACTTCACCGGCGTGGATCCCGCCCTGCACCAGCAACACCGGCAGGCCACGCGACCGCGCGGCCCCGGGCGTGAGCGCGCCGCTGCGCGAGGCGACCAGGGCCTTCATCGGCCGGCCCTCGGGCGTGGTGCCGAACTCGATGCAGCGCACCGCCTGCGGGTAGCGGGCAGCGAAGGCGTCGCACAGGGCCAGGACCTCGGCATAGCGGCCAGTGCGCTGGAAGCCGGAGCGTTCGGCTTCGGTCACCAGCGATGCGACGGCCGAGGTGCGTGTGGCCGTGGTGGCTGCAGGCGCCCCCGTGGCGGGCGCGAGGCCCAGCAGCAGGGCGAGTGCGAGGCTGGCGGGCAGGGCGGGGGAGGGACGGGTCATCGGGCGGGCGGCCGGGCTGGGAAGACCCGGCCATGATGACCGTACATGACCTTTCGGCCAAAGCGTCGCGGCGTCCGATGCGCTAGCCTTCGTGCTTCCGCCCGCAAGACGCCAAGCCGCATGAGCACAGCCCCCGTTGCCACCGACGCCGGCAGGATGCCGCGCCAGATCCCCTTCATCATCGGCAACGAGGCCTGCGAGCGCTTCAGCTTCTACGGCATGAGGAACATCCTCATCCCGTTCCTGATCAGCTCGATGCTGCTGGCCTACCTCCCGGCCGGCCCCGAGCGCGAGGGCGCGGCGAAGGACATCTTCCATACCTTCGTCATCGGCGTGTACTTCTTCCCGCTGCTGGGCGGATGGCTGTCCGACCGCTACTTCGGCAAGTACAACACCGTCCTCTGGTTCTCGCTCATCTACTGCGCCGGCCACGCCTGCCTGGCGCTGTTCGAGGACAGCCGCAACGGCTTCTATGCCGGCCTGTTCCTGATCGCGCTGGGATCGGGCGGCATCAAGCCGCTGGTGGTCTCGTTCTGCGGCGACCAGTTCGACCAGACCAACAAGTCCAAGGCCAAGATCGTCTTCGACGCGTTCTACTGGATCATCAACTTCGGCTCGTTCTTCGCCTCGCTGCTGGCGCCGCTGCTGCTGCGCAGCTACGGACCCGCGGTGGCGTTCGGCGTGCCGGGCGTGCTGATGTTCATCGCCACGTTCGTGTTCTGGCTGGGCCGCAAGCAGTACGTCAACGTGCCGCCGTCGGGACACGACCCCGATTCCTTCCTCAACGTGGTCCGCACTGCGCTGCGCGAGCGCCGCGAAGGGCAGGGCAACGCCGGCTCGCTGGTGGCCTGGACGGGCATCTCGGTTGCGGTGCTGATGCTGGCGCTGTGGGCGCTCAAGGCCGCGGGCGTGGCCCTGCCGTGGTGGCCGGATTCGTTCGGCTTCGTCATCACCGCCTGCCTGGCGCTCGGCGTGCTGATCGCCGCCGGCGGCTGGGGCGCTTCGCTGCAGCTGGAACGCGCCCGCGGCCGGCATCCCGACGCCGCCGTCGACGGCGTGCGCGCGGTGCTGCGGATCCTGATCGTGTTCGCCCTGGTCACCCCGTTCTGGTCGCTGTTCGACCAGAAGGCGTCCACCTGGATCATCCAGGGCAATGCCATGGTGATGCCGCACGACCAGTGGTGGTGGCCGAGCTGGCTGGTCAAGGAGCCGGCGCAGATGCAGGCGCTCAATCCGCTGCTGGTGATGCTGCTGATCCCGTTCAACAACCTGGTGCTGTACCCGGCGCTGCGGCGCATGGGCTTCCAGGTCACGGCGCTGCGCCGCATGGGCTGGGGCATCGCGATCTCCGGCCTGTCGTGGGTCGTGGCCGGCATGCTGCAGCTGTGGCTCGACGGCGGCAGCGAGGTCTCGCTGGCCTGGCAGGGCCTGCCCTACCTGCTGCTGACCTTCGGCGAGGTGCTGGTCTCGGCCACCGCGCTTGAGTTCGCCTACAGCCAGGCGCCGCAGGCCATGAAGGGCGTGATCATGGCCTTCTGGTACCTCACCAGCACCTTCGGCAGCCTCTGGGTGCTGCTGACCAATGCCGGCGTGCGCAACGACGCGGTCACCGCCGCCATCGCCCACACCGGCCTCAGCGAGAACGCCTTCCTGATGTTCTTCTTCGCCGGGTTCGCCTTCGTGGCGGCGGCGGCGTTCGCGGCCTATGCACGGCGCTATCCGATGCAGGACAACTACCGCGTGGCGGGCGTCGCCTGATGGACGGGATGGTGACGCTGGCGATCCTCGCGGTCACCGCGCTGGTCTCCTGGCAGGCGTTCGGCAACCGGCGCCTGCTGGAGCGGCTGCTGCTCTGGCCCCCGGCGGTGGAGCGCCAGCGCCAGTACGACCGGCTGGTCACCCACGGCTTCGTGCACGCGGACTGGCAGCACCTGCTGTTCAACATGATCACGCTGTACTTCTTCGGCCGGCACGTCGAGGCGCTGTTCACGACGTACATCGGCGCGCTGGGCTTCGCGCTGTTCTACCTGTCGGCGATCCTGGTCGCGATCCTGCCGACGTACCTGCGCCATCGCCGCGATCCGTCCTACCGCAGCCTCGGTGCCTCGGGCGCGGTGTCGGCAGTGCTGTTCGCCTTCATCCTCGTGCAGCCGTGGACGCTGATCTTCGTCTTCTTCATCCCGGTGCCGGCGATCGTCTACGCCGTGCTCTACATCGGCTACTCGATCTGGATGGACCGTCGCGGCGGCGACAACGTCAACCACAGCGCCCATCTCTGGGGCGCCGGCTACGGCGTGCTGTTCACGGTGATGATGGAGCCGCGGGTGTTCGAGGTGTTCCTCGCGCGGCTGGCCTCGCCTTCGTTCTGAGTCAGGAGATCGACTCGCTGGCGCCGTCGTTGCCGGCCCGGTCGCCATCGTAGGTTTCGAGCAGGCGCGAATACACCAGCGAATCGAGCTGGCTGAACTCGACGTTGTCGACCGCGCCGGCCCGGGAGAGGTCGAACAGGCGGGTGACGGCGTCGTGCCCGGCGCTGGTATCGAGGATCGCGTGCATGGCGGAGCTCCACGGTGGTCGGTCTGCCGACGGCTGACGCATCAAGCGTGCCAATCGCGCGCGCCGCCCAGCGCTTTGGTGGGCAGGTGACGCTGAGCGGCAGTCGCGGTTCGGTCCCGGCGGCCTGTGACGCGGGCAGGCCCTGCTCACCCGGCCTGAATCCCGTGCGTGTTAAGCATTGGCCGTTCCCATCCGCAGGAGATCGCCCATGCCGTTCACTCGCGCCCAGGCCACCGCGCTGCTCAACAAGTCCGAGATGCAGCTATTCGACGACAGCCGGGCCAACGCGCTCCGGGGCTTCGATCGCACGGCGCTGGCCGGACGGGTCGAGCGCGCGCGTGCCTCGCGCGACCGCGCCCGCGACCTCCTGAAGCGCCAGCGGCTGGCAGCGCGCAAGCGCGGCGAAGGCCGGGACGAGGGCATCGCCGGAAGGACGGCTCGCAAGGAGGCGCTCCTGGTGGAGATCCTGCAGCGTTTCAGCGAGGCCCGCCGGAATGCCCCGGCGCAGCCGGTTGCCCGGAAGGCGACCAGGAGTGCCGCTGCGAAGAAGGCCGTTGGGAAGACGGGCGTCGGGCGGAAGACGACGGCGAAGAAGGCCGTGGGCAGGAAGGCCGCCACCGGGGCGTCCTCGGTAAAGAAGACCTCCGAAGAGGCCAGCCCGGCAGGGAAGAACTCGCCCAGGAAGGCAGCGGTAGAGAAGTCCGCAGCAAGGAAGACCACAGCAAACAAGGGCACAGCGAAGAAGGCTGCGGCCAAGCCAGCCCAAGGGACGGTTGCCGAATCGGGTCCATCCCGAGACAGGCGGTCCGCCCCGGCGGACGCCCAGCCCCGCAAGCGCGTATCGCGCGCACGCGCGCTGGAAAACACCCGCCGCCTGCTCGAGGAGCAGCAGCAGCGCGCCCGCGCCACCCTGCCGTGGCACGCGCTGGATCCCGTCGTCGACCATGCACCGCAGCCCGGCTACCAGTCGCAGGAGGCGGCCGGCAAGGCGCTCAAGCTGCATGCCGGCGAGTCGAGGATGGCGTCCATCCAGGGCAGCAGCTCGACGCGCGACCGCCGCAGCCAGGGCAAGCGCGACCACCGCGGCGACACCGAATAGGACCCGGCCATGTCCGATCTCGACATCACACACCACCGCATCCCCGGGCGCTTCGTGACCGGGGTCGACGGCCACGTCGCCAACGTCGACTACGAAATGGCCGACGGAGTCATGCACATCACCCACACCCGGGTGCCCGAGGCGATCGGAGGGCGGGGGATCGCCGGCAAGCTGGTCGAGGCGGCGTTCCACCACGCCCGTGTCGAGGGCTGGAAGGTCCGGCCGCTGTGCGAGTACGCCGCGACCTGGGTCCGCCGCCACCCCGAGTACGCCGACCTGGTCCGTTGAGGGCGGCCGGTCACGGGTAACCGCCCGCGGCCGCCCGCGATCTGCCAGACTTGCGCCCCTTTCACGCGGGGCCGCCTGTGTCGATTCGCCTCAACAAGCACATCAGCGAGACCGGGGCCTGCTCGCGCCGTGAAGCCGACCGGCTGATCGGCGAAGGCCGGGTCACGGTCAACGGGATCCGGGCCCGGGTCGGCGCCGAGGTGGGCGAGGGCGACGAGGTGCTCGTCGACGGACGCCCGCTGCGCGCGCGCAGCGCCGCGCCGGGCAAGCGCCGGCACGTCTATATCGCCCTGTACAAGCCCACCGGCGTCACCTGCACCACCGAAACCGGGGTCGCCGGCAATATCGTCGACTTCGTCGGGCATCAGGAGCGCATCTTCCCCATTGGCCGGCTGGACAAGGACTCCGAGGGCCTGATCCTGCTCACCAGCAACGGCGACATCGTCAACGCCGTGCTGCGCGCCGAGAACAAGCTCGAGAAGGAATACCTGGTGGGGGTCAACAACCCGGTCACCGACGACTTCCTGCGCGGGATGGCCCGCGGGGTCCCGATCCACGGCGAGGTGACCCTGCCATGTCGCACCGGGAAGCTCGGACGCTACGGATTCCGCGTCACCCTGGTCCAGGGCCTGAACCGCCAGATCCGCCTGATGGCCGCGCACTTCGGCTATCGGGTGAAACGCCTGGTGCGGGTGCGCATCGGGCCGGTGCAGATCGGCCACCTGAAGCCGGGGCGCTGGCGCAACCTCAGCGACGCCGAGCTCGCGGCGCTGTTGCCCGGCCAGGACGCCTGGTGACCGGGCCATCCGGGTCCCCGGGATGACGGGTGGTGCCGGGCATTCACATTTGCGGTCGAAAGTGCGGTATGGTGCGTCCACTGTTCAAAGCGGGATCACGGTACATCGTGGCTCCGGTGCGGTAGATCCAAGGTTTCAAGGCCGGTCAACGGCCGGGTCCTGACGATCCGCTCCATCGTTCCTGTGTTACCCCTTGCTTCGCAGTCTCGGATCCGTTCGCGGACCGTGCCAATTCCAAAACGTTTCAAGGAGTAACACCATGTCCGATCGTCAGACCGGCACCGTCAAGTGGTTCAACGACGCCAAGGGCTTCGGCTTCATCACCCCCGAGAGCGGCCAGGACCTCTTCGTCCACTTCCGTTCCATCCAGGGCACCGGCTTCAAGTCGCTGCAGGAAGGACAGAAGGTCTCGTTCAAGGTCGTGCAGGGCCAGAAGGGTCTGCAGGCTGACGAGGTGCAGGCCGTCTAAGGCCCGCGTCTCGCGACACCAGAAGGCCCCGGGCGGAAACGCCCGGGGCTTTTCGTTTGTGCGCTGGTTCCGGATTGGCCACAGGCGGGACGCGGGGCGGTGCTGCGGCGCCATGCGTCAAAGCGCCGCGGCGCTGCCAGGTCGTGATCGCCGGCATCACGCGCGGCGGGCTAGCCTTTTTGCATTGCTGACTGGGACAGGGGAACAGGATGTATCGCACGACACGCGGGCTTGCGACCAGTGGACTGGTGCTGGCGCTGGCGCTGGCGCTGGCCGGATGCAGGCAGGAGGCCGAGGTGCCCGGGGGCACCGCCGGGCCGGATGCTTCCGCGATGCCTGCGGCGGCCGACACGGCCGCGGCCGCACCGGTGGCGCTCGAGGACGTGATGGAGACCGATCCGCGCTACATCGTCGGCATCAGCTATCCGCCGGGCATGGATCGCTACCCGGGGCTGGCGGCGGAGCTCAGGCGCTACGCCGACGCCGCGCGCGCCGACCTGATGGAAGCGGTCGAGGCGCACGACCCTGCCGAGGGCGGCGAGCGCATCCCCTACGACCTGACCCTGGCCTACGACGTCCTGATGGAGACCCCGACCATCGTCGCGGTCCAGGCCTGGGGCACGCTCTATACCGGCGGCGCCCACGGCAACCCGCTGGTGGCGCGCTTCGTCTGGCTTCCGCAGCGCAAGGAGATGCTGCGCGCGGAGAAGCTGGTGGCCGGCGAGGACGGCTGGCGCGAGGTCTCGGCCTTCGTCCGCGAGTCCCTGCACGCGGCGCTGTCGCAGCGGCTGGACGCCGACGACGTCGCGCCGGCCGACCGCGTGAAGCTCATGCGCAGCGGCAGCGAGATGATCGACGACGGGACCGGTTCGCTGGCGGAGAATTTCGGCCAGTTCGAACCGCTGCCGGGTGAAGGCGGCCGGCTTCGCGGGCTGCGCTTCGTGTTCCCGCCCTACCAGGTGGGGCCGTATTCCGACGGCATGCAGACCGTCGAGGTGCCGGCGTCCGTGCTGCTGCCGCATCTTGCCCCGGAATACCGCGACCTGTTCGCGGCCGGCTGAGCCGGGCCGCGGGCCGAGCCCGGCCCACGCTGGCGGCTCGAGGCCCGGAAAGAACTTCCCCCGCCGGAGCGGGGGAAGTGGTTCAACTCAGTCCTGCTGCGCTGCCCCGGCCGGCGGTGCGCCGTCCTCGACCGCGCCGTCCAGGCCGCGCTTGACCAGGAGCGGGCGGATGTCGGGCTCCTTGCCCGAGAAGTCACGGAACAGCTGCAGCGCGTCCTTGCTGCCGCCCTGCGACAGCAGGGTCGCGCGGAAGCGGTCGCCGTTGGCGCGGGTCAGGCCGCCGTTTTCCTCGATCCAGGCCACGGTGTTGGCGTCCAGCACCTCGGACCAGATGTAGGCGTAGTAGCCGGCCGCGTAGCCGCCCATGATGTGGCTGAAGTACGTGGTGCGGTAGCGCGGCGGCACCGCGGCGAAGTCCAGGCCGGCGGCCTTGAGCGCGGCGGCCTCGGTGGCGAGGATGTCGCCCTTCGCCGGCAGCCTGTCGGCCGGCAGCTGGTGCAGGTACTGGTCGAGCATCGCCGCGCCCAGGTATTCGGTGGTGGCGAAGCCCTGGTTGAACTTGGCGGTCTCGACCACCTTGTCCAGCAGCGCCTGCGGCATCGGCTCGCCGGTCTGGTGGTGCTTGGCGTAGTTGGCGAGGATCGACGGCCAGTCGGCCCACATCTCGTTGACCTGCGACGGGAACTCGACGAAGTCGCGCGGGACGCTGGTGCCGGAGAAGTAGGGGTATTCCACGTCCGAGAACATGCCGTGCAGCGCATGGCCGAACTCGTGGAACATGGTCGTCACTTCGTCCCAGGTCAGCAGGGTCGGCTTGCCGGTTTCCGGCTTGGGGATGTTCTGGTGGTTGGCCACCACCGGCTTGGTGTCCTCGAGGCCCGACTGGGTGACGTAGGAACTCATCCAGGCGCCGCCGCGCTTCGAGTCGCGCGCATAGGGGTCGAAAATGAAGAACGCGAGCTGGCTGCCGTCGGCGTTGGAGACCTCGTACACCCAGGTGTCGGGGTGGTACTTCGGCAGGTCGGTGCGCGGCTTGAAGGTGATGCCGTACAGCTGGGTGGCGGCGTGGAAGACGCCGTTTTCCAGCACGTTCTTCATTTCCAGGTAGGGCTTGAGCTGGGCCTCGTCGAAGTCGTACTCGGCCTTGCGCACCTTCTCGGTGTAGTAGGCCCAGTCCCAGGGCTCTAGCTGGAAGGTCGGCTCGCCCTTGGCCTTCTGCTCGGCATCGATCATCGCCTGCAGCTTGCCGGCCTCGCGGCGCGCGTTGGCGACGGCGGCCGGGGCCAGCTGGCCCAGCATGGCGTTGACCGCCTCGGTGGTCTTGGCGGTTTCGCCGTCGAG
The DNA here is from genome assembly GCF_016457215.1 of Luteimonas sp. MC1895. Lineage (NCBI taxonomy): Bacteria > Pseudomonadati > Pseudomonadota > Gammaproteobacteria > Lysobacterales > Lysobacteraceae > Luteimonas > Luteimonas sp. MC1895. The sequence goes on along the minus strand of NZ_JAEMDY010000001.1, from coordinate 516,057 downwards.
CACGTAGTCGGCATAGGTGTCGAAGCCGAGCATCTTCGCGCGCTCGGCGCGCAGCTTCAGCACCTGGGCCACCAGGCCGGTGTTGTCCCACTGGTTGCCGCGCGCGCCGCGGACCACGGAGGCCTTGTGGATGCGCTCGCGCAGCTCGCGGTTGGCCAACTGCGACAGCGGCGGCTGGCCGGTGGTGTTGAGCAGGGTGACGACGTACTTGCCCTCGTGGCCGCGCGACTTCGCGGCGTTGGCGGCGGCCTGGATCTGCTCCGGGGTCAGCCCTTCGAGCTCGGCGGCGGTATCGACCACCACAGCGGAGTCGTTCACCTCGGCCAGCACGTTCTGGCTGAAGGTGGTGCCCAGCGTCGCCAGTTCGGAGTTGATCTCCTTCAGGCGGGCCTTCTGGGTTTCATCCAGGGCGGCGCCGGCGCGCACGAGGTCCTTGTAGTACTCCTCAACCAGGCGCACGCCCTCGGCGTCGAGGCCGAGCCCGGCGCGGTTGTCATGCAGGGTCTTGATGCGCGCGAACAGCTTCGGGTCGAGCGCGATCGCGTCGCGGTGCGCGGCGAACTTCGCCGAGTAGTCGGCCTGCAGCTTCTTGCGCGCGTCGTTGGTGTCGGTACCGACCAGGTTGAAGAACACGCGCATCGCGCGGCCGAGGGTCTCGCCGTTGGTTTCCAACGCGAGGATGGTGTTCTCGACGGTCGGCGGTTCCGGGTTGTCGGCGATCGCGCGCACTTCGGCGAGCTGCTCGGCCATGCCGGCGTCGAAGGCCGGCGCGAAGTGCTCATCGCGGATCCGGTCGAAATGCGGGTACTGCAGCGGCAGGGTGCTGCGTGCCGCGAACGGGTTGCCCTTCAGGGCCTCGGCGCTGGCGGCCATGGTGGACTCCGCGTCGGCGGTGGACTGGGCGAGGGCGGGCGACATGCCGGCCCCGGCGAGGGCGATGGCCAGGGCGAGCGACAGCGGATGCTTCATCGGGTGGTTCCTTGCGCGACTGAGTTCCCTAGGGTACCCGGTCACGGCGGAGGCCCAACGTGACTAAAGCCATGGTCGGTGAAGGCCCGGCTGCAGCCGCTCCCGCGGGGTGGCGACGGCCCGGCTCAGCGGACGATGGTGACCGGGATGTCGGTCTGCGCGATGACCTTGCTGGAGACCGAGCCCAGCAGGATGCCCTTGACCGAACCGCGGCCGTGGGAGCCCATGACCAGCAGGTCGACCTTGTTGTCGCGCGCGGCGGCGAGGATCGCGTCGGCGGGCTCGCCCACCACCGCGAATTCGCGCACCTCGGCCTTGCTGCGGGCCAGCGCGCGGCGCACCGGGGCCAGCATGCGCTCATGGTTTTCCGCATGGATCCGCTCCATCGCCTCGCGGCCGATCTTGCTCACCACGCCCGGGAACGGGGCGGCGTCCACGGCGACCAGGACGATCCTGGCGGGCTTGGCGAGGCGCTTGGCCAGGGCGTTGGCGTGCTTCGCGGCGCGGACGCTGATATCGCTGCCGTCGACGGCGACCAGGATCTTCATGCGGGGTTTCCTTCGGCTTGTGCGTGTTGGGTCGGGATTCTACGCCGGTGGCCAGCGGCGGGTGCCGGGGCTACTTCTCGACGAAGGCCCGTTCGAAGACATAGTCGCCGATGGCGCCGATGCGCATCGAGGGCTTGAAGCCGCGGCCGTCGAGCAGCGCGCGGAAATCAGCCAGCATCCCCGGGCTGCCGCAGATCATCGCGCGGTCCTTCGCCGGGTCCAGCGCATCGAGCCCCAGGTCGGACATCATCTGGCCGGTGGCCATCAGGTCGGTCAGGCGGCCACGCTGCTGGCGGCCGTCGAAGGTGAAGTCGGCGCGGGTCACCGCCGGGTAATAGACCAGGCGCTCGCGCAGGATGTCGCCCAGCAGTTCGTGCTGCGGCAGTTCCCTGACGATGTAGTCGCGGTAGCAGAGGTCGGCCTCGTGGCGGACGCCATGGCACAGCACCACGCGCTCGAAGCGCTCGTAGGTCGCCGGATCCTTGATGACCGACATCCACGGCGCCAGCCCGGTCCCCGTGCCCAGCAGGTACAGGTTGCGGCCGGGGTGGAGATCGCTGATCAGCAGGGTGCCGGTCGGCTTGCGGCCGATCAGCACCTCGTCGCCGGGCTGGATGTGCTGCAGGCGCGAGGTCAGCGGACCATCCGGCACCTTGATGCTGAAGAATTCGAGCTGCTCCTCCCAGTTCGCGCTGGCGATCGAGTACGCGCGCATCAGCGGCTTGCTGCCGCCGCCCGGCTGTTCCACCGGCAGGCCGATCATCACGAACTGCCCGTTCTCGAAACGGAAGCCGTCGTCGCGGGTCGTGGTGAAGCTGAAGTAGTCGTCCGTCCAGTGACGGACGTCCAGCACCGTCTCGGTGCCAAACGCGGAAGACATGCGGATATGGGCCGGAGGGGAGGGAAACCGGCCCATTGTACGCCGCTGCCGCGGCCCGTCAGCGGTAGCCCGCGGCCTGCAGTTCGAACAGCTCGGCGTAGCGGCCGCCCTCGGCCATCAGCTGGTCGTGGGTGCCGCTGGCCTCGATGCGGCCATCGCCCATCACCAGGATCCGGTCGGCCATGCGCACGCTGGAGAAGCGGTGCGAGATCAGCACCGTGGTGCGGTTGTCGGACAGCTCGCGGAAGCGCTGGAAGACCTCGTATTCGCTGCGCGCGTCGAGCGCCGCGGTCGGCTCGTCGAGGATCATCACCTGGGCGTCGCGCATGTACGCGCGGGCGATCGCGATCTTCTGCCACTGGCCGCCGGAGAGGTCCACGCCCGTCTTGAAACGGCGACCGATCACCTGCTCGTAGCCACGCGGCAGGCCCGCGATGACCTCGTCGGCCATGGCGCGGCGCGCGGCCGCCTCGATGCGCGGGCGGTCGTCCATCGCGTCGATCTGGCCGACGCCGATGTTCTCGGCCGCGGTCATGTGGAAGCGCACGAAGTCCTGGAAGATCACCCCGATGTTGGCGCGCAGGTCGTCCAGGTCGTAGTCGCGCAGGTCGCGGCCGTCGAGCAGGATGCGGCCCTCGTCGGGGTCGTACAGGCGCGCCAGCAGCTTGACCAGGGTGGTCTTGCCGGCGCCGTTCTCGCCGACCAGCGCCAACACCTCGCCCGCGCGCAGCTCGAGGTCCACGTGGCGCAGCGCCCAGCGCGTGGCCTCCGGGTAGCGGAAGCCGACGTCCTCGAAGACGAAGCCCGTGGTGACCGGCCGCGGGATCGCGGATGCGCCGGGCCTGGACACGATCTCCGGCTCGATCTCGAAGAAGGAATACAGGTCATCGAGGTACATGGCCTGGCCGGCCACCTGCGAGAAGCCCACCAGCAGGCCTTCCAGCAGCTGGCGCAGGCGGCGGAAGCTGCCGGCGAGGAAGGTCAGGTCGCCGATGGTGAAGTCGCCGCGCACCGTGCGCCAGGCGATGTAGGCATAGGCGACGTAATAGCCGAGCGTGCCCAGCGCCGCGAGCAGGGTGCCCCAGACGGCGCGCCGCCGCGCCAGGCGGCGGTTCGCGACCAGGAAGGCCTGCGACAGCGTGCGGAAGCGCTCCACCAGGAAGTGGTGCAGCCCGAAGATCTTCACTTCCTTGGCGGTGTCGACGCTGGCGCCGGTCTGGCGCAGGTATTCGAGCTGGCGGCGCTCGGCCGTCCACTGGAAGTTGAGCGAATAGTTCAGCGCGTTGAAGTGTGATTCGCCGATGAAGGCGGGGATCAGGGCCACCGCAAGCAGCAGGATCAGCCATGGCGCGTAGACCAGCAGCCCGGCGGCGAAGCTGATGATGGTGATGATGTCCTGCACCTGGCCGAACAGCTGGCCCATCAGGTTCATCCGGCCCATGGTCTGGCGCCGCGCGCGATCGAGCTTGTCCTGCAGCTCCGGATCCTCGAAGTCCTCGAGGTCCAGCGTGGCCGCATGCTCCATCAGGCGCACGCTGGCGGCGTTGGTGAACATCTCCGACAGCACCTGGTCGCAGTACGACACCCCGCGGCCAAGGAGGTCGGACAGGATCGCCAGGCCGAACTCTGCGGCAAGGAGCACGGCCAGCGGATCGAGCAGGCCGCTGCGCCAGGCCTCGGCGATGCCGCCATCGATGGCGCCCGTGCCCACCAGGCCGATCGCCTCGTCGATGATCAGCTTGCCCAGGTAGAGCATCGCCACCGGCAGCAGCGCCCGCAGCAGGCGCAGCGTCATGGTGGCGATGGTCAGCGGGCGACTGGTGCGCCAGATCTCGCGCAGGAAGGGCGGCAGGTTCCCCAGGGCGTCGACCCGCTCGCGGAACGAGGGGCGTCCGGCCTGGGGGTCGGGTGCGGGCGTGGTGCGGGCGGCGGCACCGGGGGCTGGGGTCGACATCGGCCCATGATGCCGCCTGCCGCGTGAGCGCGGGAAGGACGCCGCGCGGCGGCGCTTACTCCATCACCAGGCGCACGTCGCCGGAGAAGGTCTCGACCGCGATCGAGGCGTCACCCGTGCCGTAGCGGTGCTCGAGGCTCGCGCCCGGGCCGTAGCGCTTGCGCACCACGTTGGCACCCGGAGCGTCGATGTCGCCGCTGAAGGTGGAGGCCTCGACCCGCGCCGAGGCACTGGCCGGGAGCGCCAGGCGCAGGTCGCCGCTGACCGATTCGAAGCGGAAGCGGCCGGCGTCGGCGATGCCGCTGCGCACGCTGGCGTCGCCCGACACCGTGCTCAGCTCCAGCCGCGCAAGGCGCTCGCCGCGGGTGTCCACGTCGATGTTGCCCGACACCGTTTCCACGTCCACGGTGCCGGCGATGCGGCCACGCAGCAGGAGCTTGCCGCTGACGCTGTCGACCTCGACGTCGCGGCTGTTGAGGTTGAGCCGCAGGTCGCCGCTCACGCTCTCGATCGAGGCCTTGCGCGGCGCGCCCACCGCGACCACGGTGCCGCTGACGCTGTCGACCTCCAGTTCGTCGCCGGCGATGCCCTGCACGTCGACGTCCGCGGCCACCGAGTCGACGTCGAGGCTCGCCTGGCGCGGGATCTCCAGCACCAGGGTGGTCGGCTCGCTGTTGTGGCTGTTGCGCGGGTAGCGCACGCGCACCGCGAGCTTGCGGCCGCTGCCGTCGATCTCCAGGCGCTCGACGCCGTCACCGAGGCTGCCGCTGATGCGCACTTCGTTGCGCTCCCAGGTGCGGACCTCGATCCGCCCCTTGAGGTTGGTCACTTCGACTTCGCCGCGTGCGTCGAGCGGCCGGGTTTCGTTGATCGGCGTGGCCGCGAAGGCGGGGCGCACGAGGCCAGCGGAGGCAAGGGCACCGAGGGCAAGGCCCGCGAGGGCGAGGCCGGCAAGGGATCGGGTCATGGGACTCTCCTGGGTCAGGCCTGGCGCAGGCTGAGCGCGAGGCGGTGGGCGTAGATGCGCTGCAGCCGGTGGAGCAGGTGCAGGGCGTCGGGATCACGGGCGAGGGCGGCGCGGACTTCGGTGGCGCTGCGCGCGAGCTCGGCGTCCAGGCCGGCGGCGGCCAACGGCGGGCCGCTCGTGCCCGCGTCGGCGACCAGGCCGGCGCTGCCGGCCGCGACCTCGCGCAGCGCGCCCTGGTACTCGCGCGCCAGCGCATCGGCGGCGCGCAGCAGGGGCGCGTCGGCGTCGGCGACCGGGCCTGTCGCCACGATGGCCTCCGGCGCCGGTGGCGGCGCCTGCGGCGCGACCGCCCCGGGCCAAAGCTGCCAGCCGATGCCGGTCGCGAGCACCACCGCGGCGGCTGCGGCGTAGCGGGCGTTGCGCAGCGCGAAGGCCGGGCGGCGCCCGACGAGTCGCGGCACCCGCATGGGCGCGTGCCCTGGCGCCTGCGTGGCCGGGCCACGCGGCTGCAGCCGGCCAGCGATGCCGGGCCACAGGTCGCGCCCCGGTGCCGCGTCCACGCGCAGGCCGCGCAGGCCGCATGCAAGGGTTTCGGGCAAGGGTCCGGTCTCGTTCTTCAGCTCGTTCAGGCCGGTGTTCATGCTGTGTCTCCAAGGCGTGCGCGGAGCAGCCCGCGGGCGCGGTGCAGCTGGGATTTGGAACTGCCGGTCGCCATGTCGAGGGCCGCGCCGATTTCGCCGTGGGTCCAGCCTTCGATGTCGTGGAGCACCAGCACGGCGCGGGCGCGCGGCGGAAGGGTGGCGACCGCACGCGCGAGATCGATGGCGAGCGACCCGCCGTGGCCCGGGGATCCGACCGCCGGCAGGGCGTCGAGCGCGGCGGCGTCGTCACCGTCGAGCGCAGGCCGGACACGCCTGGCGCGCAGGTCCATCAGCGCGACGTTGACCGCCAGGCGGTGCAGCCAGGTGCCGAAGGCCGCGTCGCCGCGCCAGCCGGGCAGGGCCTGCCAGGCGCGCAGGAAGGCCTCCTGGACCAGGTCCTCGGCCCGCGCGCGCTGCCAGCCGGCCAGGCGCAGCACCACGCCGTGGACGCGTGCGCTGTGGCGGCGGTAGAGCGCCTCGAACGCCGCCGTATCGCCGGCCGCGGCGGCCAGCGCCAGGGCGTGGTCGCCGTCCCCGGCGTCGGTCGCCGGGGCTTGCGGGCTTTCGGTCATGGCGGCATCGAGCATACCCAGTCGGATGCAGCGTCGCGGCGAAAGGTTCAAGCCTCGGGGGCGGCCGGCTTAAAATGGGCGTCCAAGCCCGCCATCCGAGCCCGCCGTGACCCAGATCCGCCAGGAAGACTTCATCCAGAGCGTCGCCGACGCCCTGCAGTACATCAGCTACTACCACCCGGTGGACTACATCCGGAACCTGGCGGCGGCGTACGAGCGCGAGGAGTCCCCGGCGGCCAAGGACGCGATGGCGCAGATCCTGATCAACTCGCGCATGTGCGCCGAGGGCCACCGGCCGATCTGCCAGGACACCGGGATCGTCACCGTGTTCCTGGAGATCGGCATGGAGGTGACGTGGCCGGACGCCACGATGGGCGTGGAAGAGATGGTCAACGCGGGCGTGCGCCGCGCCTACAACCTGCCCGAAAACAAGCTGCGTGCCTCGGTGCTGGCGGACCCGGCCGGCGCGCGCCGCAACACCGGCGACAACACCCCGGCGATCGTCAACTTCAAGGTGGTGCCCGGCGGCAAGGTCGACGTGATCGTGGCCGCCAAGGGCGGTGGTTCGGAGGCGAAGTCGAAGTTCGCCATGCTCAATCCTTCCGACTCCGTCGTCGACTGGGTGCTGAAGACGGTGCCGACCATGGGCGCCGGCTGGTGCCCGCCGGGCATGCTCGGCATCGGCATCGGCGGCACCGCCGAGAAGGCGATGCTGCTGGCCAAGGAAGCGCTGATGGAGCCGATCGACATCGTCGACCTCAAGGCCCGCGGCGCGTCGACCCGCCTGGAGGAGATGCGCCTGGAGATCTTCGACAAGGTCAACGCACTCGGCATCGGCGCGCAGGGCCTGGGCGGCCTGACCACCGTGCTCGACATCAAGATCCGGGACTACCCGACCCACGCGGCCAACCTGCCGGTGGCGATGATCCCCAACTGCGCGGCCACCCGGCACGCGCACTTCAGCCTCGACGGCAGCGGACCGGTGATGCTGGATCCGCCGTCGCTGGAGGACTGGCCGAAGATCACCTGGGACGCGTCCAAGGGCCGCCGAGTCGACCTCGACACCGTGACCCGGGACGAGGTCGCCGCCTGGCAGCCCGGTGAGACCCTGCTTCTCAACGGCCGGCTCCTGACCGGCCGCGACGCCGCGCACAAGCGCATGGTCGACATGCTCAACCGCGGCGAGTCTTTGCCGGTCGACCTGGCCGGGCGCTTCATCTATTACGTCGGCCCGGTCGATCCGGTGGCCGGCGAAGTGGTGGGTCCGGCCGGCCCGACCACGGCCACGCGCATGGACAAGTTCACCGACCAGATCCTGTCGGAAACGGGGCTGTTCGGCATGGTCGGCAAGGCCGAGCGCGGCCCCGCGGCGATCGAGGCGATCCGCAGGCACCGGTCGGCCTACCTGATGGCGGTGGGCGGCTCGGCCTACCTGGTGTCGAAGGCGATCAAGGCGGCCCGCGTGGTCGCGTTCGAGGACCTCGGCATGGAGGCGATCTACGAGTTCACCGTGCAGGACATGCCGGTGACGGTGGCGGTCGATGCCGCCGGCGTCTCGGTGCACGAGACCGGGCCGCGGGAGTGGCAGTCGCGGATCGGCAAGATCCCGCTGCAGGTGATTGCCACGGCCTGAGGAGCGATCGCGGCTGTAGCCGCTCCTACAGCTGTGACCGGAACGGACGGACGAACTTCTCGGCGAGCTTCTCGCGCAGCGGGCGGTTGTCCCACATCTCGTAGGAGTACTGCACCGCCGACTCGAGGTCCTTTTCGAAGACTTCGGTCATGCGCGCGGCGAAGCCATGGTCGTAGACGTTGAGGCTGGCCTCGTCGTTGAGCCGGAACGAGCGGATGTCGAAGTTGGTGGAACCCAGCGACACCAGTTCGCCGTCGACGATCAGCAGCTTCACGTGCAGCATCGTCGGCTGGTATTCGTGGATCTCGATGCCGGCCTGGAGCAGGCCGCCCCAGCTGGCCTTGGAGGACAGCCGCACGGTCTCGGAGTCGATGTGCTCGCCCGGCAGCAGCACGCGCACGCGCACCCCGCGCTTCCGTGCCGCCACCAGCGCCTTCATGATCAGCTCGTCCGGGACGAAGTACGACGCGGTGAGGTCGATGGTGTGTTCGGCCGCGGCGATCGCCGAGAGGTACATCAGGTGCATGCTCTCGCTGCCGCCGGCGGGGGAGGCGATGAAGAGGTGGGCGTCCATGTCGCCGACCGGCTCGAGCGGCGGGAAGTAGTCCGGGCCGTTGAGCAGGGTGCCGGTGGTCTTGATCCAGTTGTCGTTGAAGGCCGACTGCATCTGCGCCACCGCCGGGCCCTCGATGCGGAAATGCGCCTCGCGCCAGTGGTCCGGATCCTGCGCGTGCCCGGTCCACTGGTCGGCGATGCCGACGCCGCCGGTGTAGCCGACATGGCCGTCGATGACCAGCAGCTTGCGGTGGGTGCGGTTGTTCATGCGGCCGAGGTTGTACCAGTGCAGCGGCCGGTAGCGCTCGACCTCCACGCCGGCGTCCTTCATGGACTGCAGCATGTCCTCGTCCATCTTGATGCTGCCGACCCAGTCCACCAGCAGGTGCACCTTGACCCCGGCGCGCGCGCGCTCGGACAGCGCCTGTTCGAACTTCTTGCCGATGTCGCCGGACCAGTAGATGTAGGTCTCGAAGGTGATCGTCTTCTGCGCCGAGGCGATGGCGCCCAGCATGGCCGGGAAGATCTCGTCGCCGTTCTCGTAGTCGATGACGTGGTTGCCCGGAAGGATGGCCGGGCCCAGCAGCACCGACATCTCGCGCCGGAACTGCGGATCGGCGATCGCGTGCCGGTGCTCGATCTTGCGTTCGATCTTCTTCTCGGGAGTGGAGAAGTTCATCGCCAGCACCACGGCGAGGACCGTGATCGCGGCGGTCAGGACGATCGTCCAGGCCATGTGCTTGCGGCTCCAGGTTCTGAGGCTCATCGACACCCTCGGCGACCAACGCCGGAGCCGCACTGTGCGCTGTGCCTATTCAGCGGCGCGTGAAGCCCGCCGCTCAGAACCAGTCCAGCACGGAAATGCCGAAGCCGACGTAGGTCGCCTGGTGGTCGTAGTCGAGCATGCTCTCGCCGTAGCCGCTGAAGAGCTGCATGTGGCCGTGCAGGTGGCTGCTGATCGGGAAGCCCCAGTCGAACTGCAGCGCGCCACGCGAGCGGTCGCCGCCGCGCAGCGAGTGGCGTGCCATCAGCGAGAACACCTGGTCGCCGCGGGTGTGCACCACAGTGACGTCGCCGCGGCCGAGGTAGTCCTCGATGCCGGGGTTGTCGTCGTCGCTGCCGTCGCTGATGCGGATCCAGGGCCGGAAGGTCACGGCCCAGTCCTCGCGGTCGAGGCCGACGTTGAACATGATCCGGTTCCAGCTGCGCGACACCGGATCCGGACGCCCGTTGGACTGGTGGTTGATGCCGACCGCGGCCATGCGGCCCTTCCAGCCGCCCAGCGAATAGTTGTTGCGGAAGACCAGCAGCACTTCGGGCTCGTAGTTGGTCTCCCGGAACGGGCGCGAGCTTTCGGTGTTGTAGACCTGCCAGCGGGAGCTCTGGGTGTAGCCCATCCAGATGTCGCCGTTGTCGCCGAACAGGTTCTCGACCGCCTTGGTCTTGAAGCTGATCTGGAACTTGGTCTCGATGCTGTCGGTGTCGGTGGATTCCAGCGGCGCACCGTCGAGCGACGAGGTCGGCATCGCGTTCGGACGGCTGCTCCAGAACGCCGGCAGCAGGTAGACCGGCTTGTAGGCGCGCATGTTGAAGGTGCCGAGCTTGGAGTCGGCGGCCAGCTCCCAGCGGCTGTCGAGCAGCGAGCCGCGGCCGGCGTTGGCCAGCGCGCGGCGCGGGTCGCCATCGTGCGGAAACAGGTCGCTGCGGGTCTCGGGCGCCTGCCGCGGGGCGTCGGCGACCACCGCCTGGGCCTGCTCGGCGGCTGCGTCGGCCTCCTGCGGGCTGGGCGCGACGCGCTGGGCGACGCGGTCGTAGCAGGCCAGGCGCTCGGCGGCGGTCTCGACGGCGACGCAGGCGGCCAGCGCCGGCGCGGGCTCGGGGCCCGCGGGCTGGGCGTTGGCGGACAGGGGGGCGGCGCACAGGAGCATGAGCAGCGGCGTCGTGTGGCGTCGTTCCATGGCGTCTTCGTTCCTGCGGCGGCGTTGGCGCGCGAGTGTAGCGTTCAGAACACCCAGGCGAGCACGAACAGGCCGACCATCGTGAAAGCCAGGGCCAGCTTGAGGACCGTGCCGAAGACCACGCCCAGCCAGGTCCCGAAGCCGACGCGGGTGGCGCGGCCGACGTCGCGGCCGTGCAGCAGCTCGCCCGCCAGCGCACCGATGAAGGGGCCCGCGAACAGGCCGACGGGGCCGAAGAAGATGCCGACGAAGGTGCCGATCACCGCGCCGGCCACCGCCTTTCCGCTGGCGCCGACGCGCTTGGCGCCGAGCGCGGTGGCCCAGAAATCGACCGCCAGCGACAGCACCGTCAACACCCCGAGGACCACGAGCACCGGCACCCCGATGTACTCGAAGTGGCCGGCCCAGGCGCCGAGCAGCATGCCGGCGAAGACCAGCGGCAGTCCCGGCAGGGCCGGGAGGATGGTTCCCGCGATCCCGACCAGCACCAGGAGGGCCGCGATCGCGTAGTAGAGGGTCTGCAGGTCCATCCGCACAGTCTGCCAAAGAAAAACGGCCCGCAGGGCGGGCCGTCAAAGAGAGAGATGACGCTGGATCTGTGCGGCGGCTCAGCGCACGCTGGCGCGACCGCCGGCGACGTTGACGTACGAGCCCTCGCGGATGCCGCCGAGGTCGTTCTGGGTGACGACCGTCATGCGACCGTTGTCGAGCCGGACGTGCACGTCGTAGACCGACTGGCCCTGCACGCGGTTCTGGATGGCATTGCCGGCCACCGCGCCACCCACCGCACCGGCCACCGTGGCGGTGTTGGCCCGGCCATCGCTGTCGGTGTTGCGTTCGGCGATCTCGCGCGCCGCCACCGCACCCACGATGCCGCCGAGGACGGCGCCGGTCGCGTTGGGCGTGTTCGACGCACGTGCGCGGTGGTCGATGCGGGTGACCACGCCGCAGGTGTCGCAGCGCGCTGTGCTGCCGTAGCTGCCGCTGCTGCCATAGCCGCCGCTGGGATAGCCGGGGGACGTGCTGGCGCAGCCGACCAGGGTGGCTGCGGCGATGAGCGCACTGGCGCTGATCAGTCGGACCTTCATCGGTGGGACTCCTGCGATGGCACCGGGGGAGATGCCTTGCAGGCGAAGTTAGTCAGACGGCCGTGAACGGCCAATCAATCGTCGCGCTTTGCACGCGCGGATCCCGAGCCCATGCAGGGTCCGTTCATTTGGACACACCGTGTCGGCACGCCCGGATGGCCGTCAGCCGCGGAAGTCGCCGTGGCAGGCCTTGCAGTCGCCGCCGATCGCCTCGAGCGTGCTCTTGAGGCCGGCACAGTTCATCGGCGGCGAGGACAGCGCCTGGTCGAGCGTCGCGCGGTAGCTGCCGGTGTGCCCGGCGAAGCGCGTGTTGTCGCGCAGGTCGGGGAAGGCCGGGTCGAGGTCGTTGCCGACCATGCGCAGGGCCTGCAGGTGCGGCAGGACGTCGGTGGCCGCGCAGCGGTTGGCATCGAGCTTCTGGCGCAGCTGCGCGGTATGCGCGGACATCAGCTGCATGGCCGCGGTGGGGTAGTGGTCCTGCCACGTCTTCCGCCCTTCGAGCGAGCGCAGCAGCATCACCACGGTGATGATGCCGATCACCAGGCCCAGCAGGAACAGGAACAGGTAGCGGCCGGCGGCCGAGGGCGGCTTGCGCGGGGGGCGCGGCGCGGAGGGATCGACCTTCGTGGCCTGCGGCTGTGGCGTCGACATGCGGCGGGTTCCTGTACGGGCAGAGGGTGGCGGGGCGATTGTATGCGGCGCATCGGTAAAATGGACCGATGGACGCAGACTGGAACCAGCGCTTCGCCGGCATCGACCGCCTCTACGGGCGCGGCGCGGTGGAGCGCTTCGCCGCCTGCCACGTGGCCGTGATCGGCCTCGGCGGCGTGGGATCGTGGGTGGCCGAGGCGCTCGCGCGCAGCGGGGTCGGCACCCTGACCCTGGTCGACGCCGATGACCTGTGCGTCTCCAACACCAATCGCCAGCTTCCGGCGCTCGCCGGGCAGTACGGACGCGCCAAGGTCACGGCGATGGCCGAGCGCTGCCGCGCGATCAACCCGGCGATGGTGGTGCACGAGGTGCCGAGTTTCCTGACGCCGTCCAACCTCGACGCGCTGCTGGATCGCGGCTATGACCTGGTGGTCGACGCCTGCGACAGCTTCCGCAGCAAGGTCGAGATGATCGCCTGGTGCCGGCGCCGTAAGCTTCCGCTGGTGGCCGTGGGCTCGGCCGGCGGCCGGATCGATCCGACCCTGGTCCGCGTCCGCGACCTGTCGAAGACCGAGCATGACGCCATGCTCGCCCTGGTGCGCAAGAAGCTGCGTGCGGAGTTCAACTTCCCCAAGGGACCGAAGCGCTACTTCGGCATCCCGGCGGTCTACTCGCTTGAGAACGTGCGCTATCCGCAGGCCGACGGCAGCGTCTGCGGCCTGCGCCCGCCGGTCGGTGGCGAGGACGGCTTCAAGCTCGACTGCGGCGGCGGCCTGGGGGCGGCGACGCACATCACCGGCGCGTTCGCGTTCGCGGCCGCGGGCAAGGCGCTGGAGCTGCTGCTTGCGCGCGCGACGATCCGCGACGCGGTTCCCGCGGCGACTGCCGCTGCCGCCGGGGACGGCTGACTCAGTCGGGCAGGGCGAACAGCCGACGGGCATTGGCGGTCGTGGCCGCCGCCACCTCGTCCGCTGCCACATCGCGAAGTTGCGCGATGGTCTCGCAGACCCGGCGCAGCCGCGCCGGCTCGTTGCGCTGGCCGCGGTGGCCGGCGTCCGGCTGGTCGGGCGCGTCGGTCTCCAGCAGCAGCCACTCCAGCGGCATGGTCGCGGCCAGGGTGCGCAAGCGGTTGGCGCGCGGGTAGGTCACCGGGCCGCCCAGGCCGAGCATGAAGCCGAGTTCCCACAGCTTTTCCGCCTGCTGCCGGCTGCCAGAGAAGCTGTGCACCACGCCACGCAGGCCGCCGATGCGGCGGATCGCGGCGGTGACCTGGTCGACCGCGCGTCGCGCGTGGACGATCACCGGCAGGTCGGCGTCGCGCGCGATGCGCAACTGGCCCTCGAAGAAATGCGACTGCGCATCCGCGTCCAGGCCGTCGACGAAGAAGTCCAGGCCGCATTCGCCCACCGCGACCGGGCGCTCGCGCTCGATCCACGCTTCGAGTTCCGGCAGGTGCGGATCGCGGTGGTGCTGCAGGAAGGTCGGATGCAGGCCGTAGGCGGCGTGCAGGCCGGGGTCCAGCGCGGCAGCCTCGCGCAGCGCCGGCCATTCCGTGGCGTGGGTGGCCGGCAGCACCTGCATGGCCACGCCGGCGGTGCGTGCGCGGGCGATCACGTCGAGGCGATCGTGGGCGAACTCGTCGGCGTCCAGGTGGCAGTGCGAATCGACCAGCATCGGCTCAGCCGCGGCGCGCTTCGCCATCGATGACCCGACCGCTCGGCGCTTCCGGCTTGCGTTTGCGCCGTGCGATCAGCAGCGCGCCCATGCCGAGCAGCAGCTCGTCGACGAAGGGCAGGGGATCGGGCACGACCACGCTGATCGCGAACAGGACGGCCGCCATGGCGAACAGCTTGGGATAGCTGAGCCGGCCCAGCCAGCGCAGCACGGGGGCGAGGATGGGATTGGCCACTGCAGTCTCCGGAGATGCGTCTTCGCGGCACGCTAGCACGCGGCCGATCGCGGCAGGGTTCACGGATTGCTCAGTCCGGGACCGCCTGATCGGGACCTGTTCAGGCGCGGAGTGGTCGAATCGGGTCACCGCCGGATCTTCGCTCGCAACGACCGGCTTCGCCCCCGAGGAGCCCCCTTATGAAGAACAACACGCTCGCCATTGCACTCGCCTCGCTGCTCGTTGGCGGCGTCGCCGTGGCTGCCTTCCAGGGCAACCGCGATGACGGCCCGCGCGCCGACGTCGCCGCGACCGGCGATGCCGCGCGCATCGGTGACGCCTTCGCGCTCGACGAGGCGCTTCCCGGCGAAGGCCGGCTCGAGTACGCCCCGGTGGTCGCCATCGAGCCCATCACCGAGCGCGAGCCGCAGTACGCCACGGTGATCGGCTCCGAGGCCATCCGCGAGACCTCCACCACCAGCTCGCCGCGCCAGGTCTGCGAGGACGTGGTGGTGCAGGAGCGGATGGCCGAGCGTGACGGCAACGTCGGCGGCACGGTCGCTGGCGCCGTCATCGGCGGCCTGGTCGGAAACCAGGTCGGCAGCGGCAACGGGCGCAAGCTCGCCACCGTCGCAGGCGCCGTGGGCGGCGGCCTCGCCGGCCGCGAGGTCGACCGTCGCCACGTCGGTGGCCGCGTGGTCGAACGCGTCGACCGCCAGTGCCGCACGGTGAACGACAGCTCGCAGTCCTCGCGCGTGGTCGCCTACAACGTGACCTATCGCAACCCGGACGGCACCACCGGCAGCATGCGCACCGACAGCAAGCCGGCGAACCGCATCGCCCTGGGTGATACCGAGGTGACGGTGGGCTACGACGTCACCTACCGCTACGACGGCGCCGAGCGCAGCATCCGCATGGACGAGCGCCCCGGCGACCGCCTGCCGGTGATCGACGGCCAGGTCGTGACCCAGGTCGCCGCGGTCGACGGCGACTCCAGCCGCGGCTGATCGCCTCCCTCCGTGCGAAGAAAGACGCCCCACTCGGGGCGTTTTTTCTTTCTGTAGGAGCGGCTAGAATGCCGGGTTTCCTGCCGGCGGGTGCGCGCCCATGGCCCTGTACCCCTCCGACCGAAGACAGCCGCCCCCCCCGGGGCGTTTTGGCTTTCTGTCGGCGCGGCTACAGCCGCGATCCCTGTCACGGCGACGAGGCGATCGCGGCTGTAGCCGCTCCTACAAGGGGGGCGGAGTGGCTAGAATGCGGGGTTTCCTGCCGACGGTTGCGCTCCCATGGCCCTGAACCCCTACGACCTCTACGACGTCCGCTCGCTGCTCACCGAGGAGGAGCGCGCCGTCCAGGACAGCGTGGCCCGGTTCACCGACGAGCGCGTGCTGCCGATCATCGGCGAATGCTTCGACGAAGGCCGTTTCCCCAGCGAGCTGATCCCCGAGATCGCGGGCCTGGGCCTGCTCGGCGCGACGCTTCCGGCCGAATACGGCGGCGCGGAGCTCAACTACGTCAGCTACGGCCTGATCTGCCAGGAGCTGGAGCGCGGCGACTCCGGGCTGCGCAGCTTCGCCAGCGTCCAGTCCTCGCTGTGCATGTACCCGATCTTCGCCTATGGCACGGAGGAGCAGAAGCAGCGGTGGCTGCCCGACATGGCGGCGGGCAAGGTCATCGGCTGCTTCGGCCTGACCGAACCGCACGGCGGTTCCGACCCGGCCAACATGAAGACCCACGCCAGGCGCGACGGCGGCGACTGGGTGATCAACGGCTCCAAGATGTGGATCACCAACGGCAACATCGCCGACATCGCGATCGTCTGGGCGCAGACCGATGACGGCATCCAGGGCTTCGTTGTCGAGAAGGATTTCCCGGGGTTCAAGGCCCAGCTGGTCAAGCACAAGATGAGCCTGCGGGCCTCGGTCACCAGCGCGCTGTTCTTCGACAACGTGCGCGTGCCGGAGGCCAACCGGCTGCCGAACGTGAAGGGCCTGAAAGGCCCGCTGGGCTGCCTGACCCAGGCCCGCTACGGCATCACCTGGGGCCCGATCGGCGCCGCCATCGCCTGCCTGGACGAGGCGCTGGAGTACAGCAAGGAGCGGATCCTGTTCGGCCGCCCGGTGGCCGCGACCCAGAGCGCGCAGATCAAGATGGCCGACTGGGCGCGTCGCATCACCAGCGCCCAGCTGCTCTCGCTGCAGCTGGGCCGCCTGAAGGACGCCGGCAGGATGCAGCCGACCCAGGTGTCGCTGGCGAAGTGGAACAACTGCCGCATGGCCATCGACATCGCCCGCGAAGCACGCGACCTGCTCGGCGGCGCCGGCATCACCACCGAACACTGCCCGATCCGCCATGCGCTGAACCTGGAATCGGTGATCACCTACGAGGGCACCGAGACCGTGCACCAGCTGGTCGTGGGTCGCGAGCTGACCGGCATCAACGCCTTCGGCGGCTGAGCCCCGATCCAGGGAGTCCCGGCCCGGCACGTCGTGCCGGACGGCTACGCAAGGTCAGCAACGGAGCAGGCCGATGTCCGTGCACGAGGTCCGCATCGAAACCGAACGGCTGGTCCTGCGCCTCCCGCGGATCGGCGACTTCGACCGCTTCGCCGAACTGCTGGCCGACGAGGATGCGGCGCGCCACATCGGCGGCCACGCGCCGCGCGCGGCCGCCTGGCGTCGCTTCCTGCAGCAGCCGGGCGCCTGGATGCTGCAGGGCTTCGGCATGTTTGCGGTCATCGACCGCGACACCGGGCTCTGGCTGGGCCAGGCGGGGCCCTGGAAGCCGGAAGGC
Source organism: Luteimonas sp. MC1895 (assembly GCF_016457215.1). NCBI lineage: Bacteria > Pseudomonadati > Pseudomonadota > Gammaproteobacteria > Lysobacterales > Lysobacteraceae > Luteimonas > Luteimonas sp. MC1895. Next base: position 498,960 of record NZ_JAEMDY010000001.1, on the reverse strand, counting down.
TGGCCGGGCAACGAGATCGGCTATTCCTTCCATCCCGACGCCTGGGGGCGCGGTTATGCCACCGAGGCCACGGTCGCCGCGGTCGACTGGGCGCTCGCCAACCTCGGCTGGGACGACTTTATCCACTGCATCGCACCGGCGAACCTCGCCTCGCAGGCCCTGGCCCGCCGCCTGGGCTCGCGCCTGAGGGGCCCCGGACAGCTGCCGGCGCCGTACGAGGATGCGCCCGTGGAGGTCTGGGAACAGACCCGCGCGCAGTGGCAGGACACCCGCAAGCGCTTCGCCTGAAGCCGCCACGCACCTTTCGACAGGACACGCAACGCCATGTTCGCAGCCGTTCCCACGCCCATCCCGGCCCGCATGAAGGGCCTCAACCGCGCCGAGATCTGCGACATCAATTTCCGCGAGTTCGTGCTCGGCTGGGACGGCCGTGCGGGCCAGGCGCCCGCCGCGGCTGAGCCGGTGCTGGAGGGCAGCGCGCTCGACGCCCGCGGTTTTCGCGAACTGTTCGAGTCGCAGCTGGTCAGCCGCCACCTCGACCTGATGGCGCGCGTGCTGCGGGTGCAGAACAAGGTCTTCTACACCATCGGCTCGAGCGGCCACGAAGGCAACGCGATGGTCGCCCGCGCCTCGCGCCATACCGATCCGGCCTTCCTGCACTACCGTTCGGGCGGCTTCATGGCCGAGCGCTTCCGCAAGCTGCCGGGCATGGACCCGGTGATGGACTCGGCGCTGTCGTTCGCCGCAAGCAAGGACGACCCGGCGTCGGGCGGACGCCACAAGGTCTGGGGCAGCAAGCCGCTGTGGGTGCTGCCTCAGACGTCCACGATCGCTTCGCACCTGCCCAAGGCATTCGGGACGGCGGTGGCGATCGAGCAGGCGCGGCGCATCGGCCATGCGCTGCCGGTTCCCGACGACAGCATCGCCATCTGTTCCTTCGGCGACGCGTCGAGCAACCATGCCACCGCGCAGACGGCTTTCAACGTCGCCGCCTGGACGGCGTACCAGAAGCTGCCGGCGCCGGTGCTGTTCGTCTGCGAGGACAACGGCATCGGCATTTCGGTCAAGACGCCCGACGGCTGGATCGCGCGCAACTTCAGCCAGCGGCCCGACCTCGACTATTTCGCCGCCGACGGCCTTGACCTGGCCGGCGGCTACGGCGACGTGCAGCGCGCGGTCGAGCACTGCCGCCGCACGCGCCGTCCGACCTTCCTGCACCTGCGCACCACCCGGATCATGGGCCACGCCGGCACCGACTTCGAGATCGAGTGGCGTTCGATCGAGGAGCTGTGCGCGGTCGAGGCCACCGACCCGCTGCTGCGTTCGGCGGTGATCGCGCTGGAGTCCGGACTGATGTCGAAGGACGAGGTGATCGACCTGTACGAGGCCACGCGGGCGAAGTGCTTCGCCGCGGCCGAGGACGCCGATCGCCGGCCGCGGCTGGAGCTGCTGGAGGATGTGATGGCGCCACTTGCGCCGTACACGCCCGGGGCGGTGGCGGCCGAGGCCGCGCGCGCCGACTATGGCTCGCGGCGCCTCGAAGCGTTCGGCGGAGAGGCGAAGCTGCCCGAGCGCCAGCCGCCCAGGCACCTCGCCATCCAGATCAACCAGGCGCTGCACGACCTCTTCGCCAAGTACCCGGAAGCCCTGCTGTTCGGCGAGGACGTGGCCCAGAAGGGCGGCGTGTACACGGTCACCAAGGGCCTGCAGAAGGCCTTCGGCGCGCGCCGCGTGTTCAACACCCTGCTCGACGAGACGGTGATCCTGGGCCTGGCCCAGGGCTACGCCAACATGGGCCTGCTGCCGATGCCGGAGATCCAGTACCTGGCCTATTTCCACAACGCCTGCGACCAGATCCGCGGCGAGGCGGCCAGCCTGCAGTTCTTCTCCAACGGCCAGTACCGCAACCCGATGGTCATGCGCATCGCCTCGCTCGGCTACCAGCGCGGCTTCGGCGGGCATTTCCACAACGACAACTCGATCACCGCGCTGCGCGACATCCCGGGCCTGGTGGTCGGCTGCCCCAGTCGCGGCGACGACGCGGTCACCATGCTGCGCACGCTGATGGCGCTGGCCAAGGTCGACGGGCGCGTCTGCGCCTTCCTCGAGCCGATCGCGCTGTACATGGCCAAGGACCTGCACGAGCCGGGCGACGGCGGCTGGCTGACGGAGTTCCCGGCGCCGGGCGAAGCCATGGCGCTGGGCGAGGGTCGCGTCTACGGCCAAGGTGGCGACGACCTGGTGGTCTTCACCTTCGGCAACGGCGTGCCGATGAGCCTGCGTGCCGCGCGCACGATCGAGGCGAAGCACGGCTGGTCGGTGCGCGTGGTCGACCTGCGCTGGCTGGTGCCGCTCAACGACGCTTTCATCCGCGAACAGGCCGCAGGCGCCAAGCGCATCCTGGTGGTCGACGAAGGCCGGCGCAGCGCCGGCGTGGGCGAGGGCATCATCACCGCCCTGGTCGAGGGCGGGCTGGCGGGTGTCCCGCTGCAGCGCGTGGTGGGTGCGGACACCTTCACCCCGCTGGCGGGCGCGGCCTTCCTGGTGATCCCGTCGGAGGAGCAGATCGTGGCCGCCGCGGACCGCCTGGCGGCCTGAAGCCGCCCGACCCTAACCGCCGCCAGAAGAACCTGTAGGAGCGGCTAAAGCCGCGATCAATCTGCCGGAAACCCGCCACATCACCGGCTACCCGCATCGCGGCTGTAGCCGCTCCTACAGGGGGTGGGCCTGCAATCAGGGAGCGACCACGCGTACCTCGACGCGGCGGTTGGGCGCCAGGCAGTCGATCAGGGTCTGGCCGCGTTCGCCTTCGCAGGTCGCCACCGGCTCGACGCTGCCACGGCCCACGGCGGTGACGCTGCCGGCCGGTACGCCGGCCGCGACCAGGTGGTCGCGCACGGCCGCCGCGCGCTTGCGCGACAGTTCGACGTTGGCCGCGTCCTTGCCAATGCGGTCGCTGTGGCCGATCACATGGACCATGTCGATGCCGGGCGTCGCCAGCACGCGCGCGGCCAGCGCGTCGAGCTCCGCGCGGCCGGCCTCGCTCAGATTGGCCACGCTGGCCTGGCCGAATGCGAACAGCGCATCGCCTGACAGGGTGTGGTCGAATGAGGCCACCGGCGGCGCCGGCTCGGGCGCAGGTGCCGGGGCCGGCGTGCTGGCGCAGGCGGCGGCAAGGCAGGCGGTCGCGAACGCCGCCAGCAGCGGCTTCGTGTGTCGATGCATGGATGTCCCCTCAGCTGTGGTGCAGCGGCACCAGGCCCCATGCCTGGCATCCCCCTCCGGATCCCCTGCGCCGGAGCATAGCCAAGGCCCGTGAAACTTGTGCAACCGCAGTCGCGTTTCCGGCAGCCGCCGACGTTTCCCCCTGTAGGAGCGGCTACAGCCGCGATCGCGCAATGCGGCGGACTGGCGGAGTGCGTCGGGACGAGCGGAGTGCGTCGCGAAGGGCCGAGTGCGTCGCGAAGGGCGGAGTGCGTTGCGAGGGGCGATCGCGGCTGTAGCCGCTCCTACAGGGGGCTGGCGTGCGTGGGTGGCTGGGCGGTCAGCGGGCCAGGCCGTCCTGCAGTGGCAGGGGCGCCAGCGGCAGGCCTTCGACGGCAAGCGGCGCGGCGTCCGCGGGCCGGTCCAGCGGAAGCACCGCCAGCACCAGCCCTGCAGGTGCGCCGGTGGCACCGTGCGCCCCGGCGAGATCGACGGCCGGGGCCGACGAGGCCACCGTGCCAATGGTGCGATCCCCCTCCATCACCTGCGCCCCGACGGACGCCTCACCGGCGGACCCGAACAGCGCCAGGCCGCGCTTGGCCTGCCCGAGGAAATGCGTGCGGGCCACGATTTCCTGCCCGGGATAGCAGCCCTTGCGCACGCTGTAGGCCGCCAGGCGATCCAGCGACAGCTGCTGCGGCGTCCAGGCCTCCAGGCCTGCGGAGCCGGGGCGGGGCAGGCCATGCACCAGGTCGAAGGCCCGCCAGCGGGCGAGGGCGCCCGGATCCGCGGGTGCCAGGCAGCCCTGGCAGACGCGCAGCGTCCGAGCCGTGGTGCCGTCACCGAGGTCGAATTCGACGCGTCCCTTGGCATCGGTCGCGGTCATCGCGCCCGAGGCCGCCGCCGGTGCGCTGAACGAGGCGCAGAGCGTCAGGCCGTCGGGCACGCGCAGCGTCACCTTGCTGCGGAAGACGAAGCGCTCCATCGCCGCCTTCAGGGCCTGTGCGTCGCCGTCGGGCAGCAGCAGCCAGACCGCTTCGGGGCCCACGCGCAGCAGCGCGAACAGCGCCTGCACCCGGCCCTTGGGCGTGAGCCAGCCGCTCCACTGCCACTGCCCGTCGGAAAGCGTGGCGACGTCGCTCATGCACTGCGCCTGTGCGAAGGCGACGGCGTCACGCCCCTCCAGGGCGAGCAGCGCGTGGTCGGAAAGGGCGAAAAACGGCGCCTTGGCGGCGGCTGGCTTGTCCAAACTGTGCTCCGGGACGTAAACTTCGGCTCGTGCCAGACCCCGCAATCATAGGCGAAACGCCGCCTCGGACCGCTCCGGACGCAAGGTCGGACGATTCCAGGGCCACTCCCGTGACGCCGCCAGCGGCGCCGGAACACGGTGGCCGCGAGGGTCTGGATCCGACGCGCTACGGGGACTGGGAAAAGAACGGACGCTGCATCGACTTCTGATGCCGCGGGCTGCAGGACGCGGCCGCAAGTCCCACCTGTCCATGAAAGCCAACGCGGCGTCACCGCCGCCCAGCGAGAGATGCCTGCCGCGATGACCCACCCCAAACGTCCCCTGTCGCCGCACCTCCAGGTGTACCGCTGGCAGATCACCATGCTCATGTCGATCCTGCACCGCGCCACGGGCGTCGCCCTGGTGGTCGGTGCGTTCGGACTGGCCTGGTGGCTGCTCGCCGTCGCCGCCGGTGGCGACGCCTATGCATCCGCCGCGGCCTGCCTGGCGTCGCCGCTGGGCAAGCTCGCGCTGTTCGGCTTCTCCCTGGCGCTGGTCTACCACCTGCTCAACGGCATCCGCCACATGCTGTGGGATTCGGGCTGGGGCTTCGAGCTTCCCGAGGTCTACCGCTCCGGCTATGCGGTGTTCGGCCTGACCGTGGTGCTGACCGCGCTGATCTGGTTCTTCGCGATGGGAGGTGCGGCATGACCGACGTCGACGCCAAGGCGATCCCCGAGTACCGCACGCCGCTCAAGCGTGCGCGGCGCCTCGGCTCCGGCAAGTCCGGCACCGGCCACTTCTGGTGGCAGCGCGTCACCGCCGTCGTGCTTGCCCTGCTGGTGCCGTGGCTGGTCGGCACCCTGGTGTCGATGGTCGGCGCCGACCTCGCCCAGGTGCACGAGGTCTTCTCGCGGCCCTGGAACGCGATCCTGATGGCGCTGTTCGTGGTCGCGCTGTTCTGGCACGCCAAGCTCGGCCTGCAGGTGGTGATCGAGGACTACGTCCACGACCGCGCGACCGAGCTCGTGCTGCTGGTGCTCAACATCCTCCTGTGCAGCCTCGGCGCGCTGGCGTCGCTCTACGCGATCGCCCGGATCGCGCTGCTGGCCTGACGAGACCGAAATGACCAACGCCTACAAGATCACCGAACACAAGTACGACATGATCGTGGTCGGAGCCGGCGGCGCCGGCCTCCGCGCCACCTTCGGCCTGGCCCAGAAGGGCCTGCGCACCGCCTGCATCACCAAGGTCTTCCCGACCCGCTCGCACACGGTCGCGGCGCAGGGCGGCATCTCAGCCGCGCTCGGCAACATGGGCGAGGACGACTGGCGCTTCCACTTCTACGACACTATCAAGGGTTCGGACTGGCTGGGCGACCAGGACGCCATCCAGTACATGTGCCGCGAGGCGATCCCGGCGATCATCGAGCTCGAGCACCAGGGCGTGCCGTTCTCGCGCACCGAGGAGGGCAAGATCTACCAGCGCCCCTTCGGCGGCATGACCACGCACTACGGCAAGGGCATCGCCCAGCGCACCTGCGCCGCCGCCGACCGCACCGGCCACGCCATGCTGCACACGCTGTACCAGCAGTCGCTGGCGCACCAGGCCGAGTTCTTCGTCGAGTACTTCGCGCTCGACCTGATCATGGACGACGAGGGCGTCTGCCGCGGCGTACTGGCCATCGACATGGCCGAGGGCACGCTGCACCTGTTCCGTGCCCAGGGCACGGTGCTGGCCACCGGCGGCTACGGCCGCGCCTATTTCTCCGCGACCTCGGCGCACACCTGCACCGGCGACGGCGGCGGCATGGCGCTGCGCGCGGGGCTGGGCCTGCAGGACATGGAGTTCGTGCAGTTCCATCCCACCGGCATCTACGGCGCCGGTTGTCTGATCACCGAAGGCGTGCGCGGCGAAGGCGGCATCCTGCGCAACGCGCAGGGCGAGCGCTTCATGGAGCGCTATGCGCCCAACGCCAAGGACCTCGCCTCGCGCGACGTGGTGTCGCGCTCGATGACCATCGAGATCCGCGAAGGCCGCGGCGTCGGCGCCCACGGCGACCACATCCACCTCGACCTGACCCACCTCGACCCGAAGGACATCCACGAGAAGCTGCCCGGCATCGCCGAGAGCGCGCGGATCTTCGCCGGCGTCGACGTGGAGAAGCAGCCGATCCCGGTGATCCCGACCGTGCACTACAACATGGGCGGCGTGCCGACCAACTACCACGGCGAAGTGGTGCAGCTGAAGGACGGCAATCCCGACGCGGTCGTGCCGGGCCTGTACGCCATCGGCGAGGCCGCCTGCGTGTCGGTGCACGGCGCCAACCGCCTGGGCTCGAACTCGCTGCTCGACCTGGTGGTGTTCGGCCGCGCGGTGGCCAACCGCTGCGCCGAGACCATCACCCCCGGCGCGCCGCACAAGCGCCTGGCCACGGATGCCTGCGACAAGGCGCTGGCCAACCTCGACAAGCTGCGCCATGCCAACGGCGGCACGCCGACCGCGGTCATCCGCGACAACATGCAGCGCACGATGCAGGCCGACGCCGCGGTGTTCCGCACCGGCGAGACCCTGGCCGAGGGCGTGGCGAAGATCCGCGAGATCCACGCCTCGTTCGCCGACGTCAAGGTCAGCGACCGTTCGCTGGTCTGGAACTCGGACCTGATCGAGACCTTCGAGCTGCAGAACCTGCTCGGCCTGTCGCTGGCCACCATCGTGTCGGCGGAGAACCGCAAGGAATCGCGCGGCGCCCACGCCCGCGAGGACTACCCGGACCGCAACGACGCCGAGTGGCAGAAGCATTCGCTCACCTGGGTCGACGAGGCGGGCAACACCCGCATCGACTACCGCCCGGTGCACATGTACACGCTCGACGATGAGGTCGAAGTCGTCCCGCCCGTTGCGCGCGTCTACTAGGATCGATAAGCAGATGGCCGAATTCTCACTCCCCAGGAACTCCAGGGTCCACAAGGGCAGGCACTTCGCCGCGCCGTCGGGTTCGACCCGCGTGCGCGAGTTCAAGGTCTACCGCTGGAGCCCGGACGACACCGAGAACCCGCGCACCGACACCTACGAGGTCGACCTCGATGCGTGCGGTCCGATGGTTCTCGACGCGCTGATCAAGATCAAGAACGAAATCGACCCCACGCTGACCTTCCGCCGGTCATGCCGCGAGGGCATCTGCGGTTCGTGCGCGATGAACATCGACGGCACCAACACGCTGGCCTGCACCAAGGCGATCGACGACTGCGGCAAGGGCAAGGGCGAGGTGCCGATCTACCCGCTGCCGCACATGGAAGTGGTCAAGGACCTGGTCCCTGACATGACCCACTTCTACGCGCAGTACGCGTCGATCCAGCCGTGGATCCGCACCCAGAGCCCGGCGCCGCCGGACCGCGAGCGCCTGCAGTCGAAGGAAGACCGCGCCAAGCTCGACGGCCTGTACGAGTGCATCCTCTGCGCCTGCTGCAGCACGTCCTGCCCCAGCTACTGGTGGAACGGCGACCGCTACCTCGGCCCGGCGATCCTGCTCCAGGCCTACCGCTGGATCGTCGACTCGCGCGACGAGGACACCGGCACGCGCCTGGACGACCTCGAGGATCCGTTCAAGCTCTACCGCTGCCACACGATCATGAACTGCACGCGCACCTGCCCGAAGGGACTCAATCCCGCGAAGGCGATCGGCGCGATCAAGCAGCTGATGCTCGAGCGCCAGGTCTGAGCGGAACGACGCGCCGGCCCACGCCGGCGCTTTCGTACCCGGTGACGCGATGATCCTCGAGGACGACGACGCCGAGCTGCGTCGCCTGCGCTGGCGCTGCCGGCGCGGCATGCGCGAGCTCGACCGGCTGCTCGAGCGCTGGCTCGAGCAGGAATGGCGGGCTTCCCCGACGGCTGAACGTGCCACCTTCCTGCGCCTGCTCGACAGCGAGGACGATAGGCTGTGGAAATGGTTCCTCGGCCACGAACGTCCGGATGACGCCGAACTCGAAGCCCTCGTCGGGCGGATCCGCGCCCTGCCGCATTGAGTGGCGGCCCTCGCGCTGGCTGCTCGCGGCGCTGCTGATGCTGTCCGCGCTGGCGCCGCTCGCGGTGCTGGCGAGCGAGCTTCCACGCGGCGCGGCCTGGATGCTCGCGGCGGCGGCGCTCCTGCACGGCCTGTCCCTCGCGTGGCGCGCATGGCACCAGCCGCTGCACAGCCTGCTGTTCACCGCGGACGGGCGCCTGCTGCTGGACGGGGACGAGGTTTCCGGCATCGAACTGCAGTGGCGCGGACCCCTGGCGTTCATGGTCCTGCGCGGCCCGACCGGCCGCCGCCAGCGCCTCGCCTGGTGGCCCGACACCCTCCCGCCACACCGGCGCCGTGAACTCCGGCTGGCCACCGGGCGGCTGGACCCTGCGCGCGCCGGGCCATCGGTGGCACCATAGCGGCATTCAGCCGGCGAGACCCGATGTTCAAACCACTGCCTGTCGCCATCGGCCTGCGCTACCTGCGCGCCAAGCGCCGCAACGGCTTCATCTCCTTCATCTCCCTGGCCTCGATCCTCGGCATCGCCATCGGCGTGACCGCGCTGATCACCACGCTTGCCGTGATGAGCGGTTTCCAGCGCGAGATCCGCGACCGCATGCTGCAGATGACGCAGCACGCCACCGTCAGCGCGCACGGCGAGCCGATGGCCAACTGGCGCCAGGCCGTCGAGGCCGGCAACGCCGACCCGCGCGTGGCGGCCGCCGCGCCCTATATCTCGACCGAGGCCCTGCTGTCCGGCAAGCGCCGCGAGCCGGCGATGCTGCGCGGCATCCGTCCGGACGACGAGGCCAAGGTCTCGATCCTCGGCGAGCGCATGGTCGAGGGCAGCCTCGGGACGCTCGAACCGCGCAGCTACAACATCGTGCTCGGCCGCGAGCTCGCGCTGTGGCTGGGCGTACGCCTGGGCGACAGCGTCGTTGCCACCACCGACTTCCAGGCCACGCCGATGGGCGCGGTGCCGCAGCTCAAGCGCTTCACCGTCAGCGGGATCTTCGAGGCCGGCTACCAGGACTTCGACCGCGGCCTGGCCGTGGTCAACATCGAGGACCTGCAGCGGCTGCTGCGCATGGGCGACGGCGTGACCGGCGTGCGCCTGCAGATGCACGACATGGACCAGGCATACGCGGTGGCGCGCGATCTCGCGCTGAAGCTCGAAGGGCCCTACATGGTCAGCGACTGGACGATGGAGAACGCGCACCTGTTCCGCGCGCTCAAGCTCGAGAAGACCATGATCGCGATCCTGCTGTCGCTGATCATCGCCATGGGCGCCTTCAACCTGGTGTCCTCGCAGGTGATGCTGGTGACCGACAAGCAGTCCGACATCGCGATCCTGCGCACGCTGGGCCTCACGCCGCGCGGCGTCATGCAGGTGTTCATGGTGCAGGGCACGCTGATCGGCGTGCTCGGCACGGTGCTGGGGGTGATCGGCGGCCTCGCGCTGACGCTCAACCTCGAGCGCATCCTGCGCCTGATCGAAAAGGTCACCGGCGCCGAGCTGATGCCGGCCGACGTCTACTACATCACCGGCCTGCCGACCGACCTCAGCGCCCAGGACATCACCATCGTCGCGATCGTCGCCCTGGTCATGGCCTTCCTGGCCACCATCTACCCGGCGCGCCGCGCGGCGCGCACGGCCCCGGCGGAGGCGCTGCGCTATGAGTGAGCAGGCTGCGATGGCAGGCGCCAGGGCGCATGCCGACACGCGCCACGCCGACGAAGTGGTCGGCGCCGACGGCCTGGGCAAGACCTATGCCGAGGGCCGGATGCATACGCCGGTGTTCGACGGCCTCGACCTGAGCGTCGCCGCGGGCGAGACCGTCGCCATCCTTGGCGCCTCCGGCGCGGGCAAGAGCACGTTGCTGCACCTGCTCGGCGGACTCGACACGCCGACCGCGGGCGAGGTCTACGTGGCCGGACAGCGCATGAGCGCACTGTCCGACGCCGACCGCGGCCGCCTGCGCAACCGCGCGCTCGGCTTCGTCTACCAGTTCCACCACCTGCTGCCCGAGTTCACCGCGCTGGAGAACGTGATGCTGCCGGTGCTGCTGTCGGGCGCCGCGGTGCCCGACGCCTCGTCGCGCGCGCGCGCGCTGCTGGAAGGCGTCGGCCTGGGCCATCGCCTCGAGCACAAGCCCGGCGAACTGTCGGGCGGCGAACGCCAGCGCGCCGCCGTCGCCCGCGCACTGGTCAACCGTCCGGCCTGCGTGCTCGGCGACGAGCCCACCGGCAACCTCGACGAGAAGACCGCGGCCACCGTTTTCGACCTGATGCTCGAACTCAACCGTGCCGAGCGCACCAGCCTGGTCCTCGTCACCCACGACCGCAGCCTGGCCCGCCGCCTCGACCGCGTCCTCGAACTCCACGAAGGCCGCCTCCGCGAGATCGCCCCCGCCAGCGCCTGACCCCCGCGCCTCCTCTCGCTGTAGGAGCGGCTACAGCCGCGATCAACGTCCCGCAATCGCGGCTATAGCCGCTCCTACAGGGGGACGGCGGCCCGGATCGCGGCTGTAGCCGCTCCTACAGGGGGGTGGCGGGAATCTCCTAGGGGGTTTCCGGAAGCGGGAGGGCTGCTTGCCGCCGCCGCGGGCCGCACGCTCGTGTGCATGCCCACACGCCGTTCCCCCGAGCTCCGATCGGGCCGCTGGTCGGAACCCGGCCGGATCTACCTGGTCACCATCGTCACCGACGGTCGCAGGCCGTGGTTCCAGGACTGGGAGCCCGCGGCCGCGGTCGCACGTGCACTCGCCGGGCGGGATGCCTGGCCCGGATCGAGGCTGCTCTGCTGGGTCCTCATGCCCGACCACTGGCACGGCCTGCTGGAGCTGGGCGAGTCCGAATCCCTGTCACGGACCGTCGGCCGCGCCAAGGCCCACGCCACGCGCGTCTGGAAGCCGGATGCAGGCCGGCTCTGGCAGCCGGGCTTCCACGATCGCGCACTGCGCTCGGATGACAACCTGCTGGCGGCCGCCCGTTACGTCGTCGCGAATCCGATCCGCGCCGGAATTTCCCGGAGCTTCGGCGGCTATTCCTACTGGGACGCCGTCTGGATCAGCGCCGATGCCGACGCCGCGTCATGAGCGATGAACCCGAAGGCACCCCCTGTAGGAGCGGCTACAGCCGCGATTGCGGGAAGAGTGGAAGTGTGACGCAGCGCGCGATCGCGGCTGTAGCCGCTCCTGCAGCAGGTGAGGGAGACGGCATCGCGGCTGTAGCCGCTCCTACAGGGACGGGGGCTGTGACGGCGCGAGCGGGGCAGGCGCCGCTGCTGGGTGTGGGCGCCGCCGCTGCGCTGGTGGCTGGCGTGGTCCTGTGCCTGGCCCTGCCGCGGCTGCCGGCTGTGGCCCTGTTCTACGTGCTGCTCGTCGCGGGGCTTGGCACCTGGTGGAAGATCGCGGGCCGGTGGCGATGGACCGGCGCGCTGCTGGCCGGCTTCGCCTTGTGCGGCCTGCACGCGACAGCGTCGCTCGACGGCCGGCTGCCTGCCGCGCACGAGCGGGGCGACTTCACCGTGACCGGTCGCATCACCGGCCTGCCCGAGTCCGAACCGCGCCGCACGCGCTTCGAGTTCCGCGTCCACGATGATCCAGCGCTTCCCGACTTCCTGCGAGGCGCGAAGCTGCGGCTGTCCTGGTACGACAACGAATGGGCGGACGAGCCCTCGCGGCGCCACGAGTTGCAGCCAGGCGCCGAGTGGCGCCTCCAGCTGCGGCTGCGCGCCCCGCGCGGGCTGCGCAATCCGGGCGGATTCGATGCGGAGCGCCATGCGCTGGCCGCGCGCATCGCGGCCACCGGCTACGTACGCGAGCAGGCCACCGCCCTGCAGCTGGCGCCGGCGCGCGGGCTCGACGCGTGGCGTGACCGCATCGCCCAGCGCATCGCGGCCGCCGTGCCCGGTACCGCGTCCCGCTACGTGCGCGCGCTCGCCCTTGGCGATACCCGCGCGCTCACCGACACCGACTGGGAGCTGCTGCGCGCCACCGGGCTCACCCACCTGATCGCCATCTCCGGCTTCCACGTCGGCCTGGTCGCCGGCGCCTTCGCCCTGCTGGGCACGGCCGTCTGGCGGCTGGTCCCGGCGCTCGGCCTCGTCGTGCCGCGTCCCCAGGCCGCGGCGCTGGCAGCGTTCGCCGGAGCACTCGGCTATGCCGCGCTCGCCGGCTTCGCGCTGCCCACGGTGCGCACCGTGCTGATGATCGCGGTGGCCGTGGCTGCGCGACTGTGGCGGCGGCCGCTGCAGATCCCGGAGTCGCTGGCCCTGGCCGCGATCGCCATCGTGCTGGTCGATCCGCTGGCGCTGCTGTCGGCAGGCTTCTGGCTCAGCTTCGGCGGCGTCGCCTGGCTGCTGTGGTGCCTGCCGCAGGCCGGCCGGCGGCCCGTGCGCGATTTCCTGTCCGCGCAGTGGGTGGCCACGCTCGGCCTGCTGCCGTTGACCGCGATCCTGTTCGGGCAGGCCTCGCTGGCGGGCCCGCTCGCCAACCTGGTCGCGATTCCCTGGTGGAGCCTGGTCGTGGTGCCGCTGTCGCTGCTCGGCACCGCGCTCGAAGCCATGCAGGCGGGCTGCGGCGACGCCGCCTGGCGCCTGGCCGCCGCGGCCTTCGAACTGTCCTGGCCGCTGTTCGAGCGCCTGGGCGAAAGCCCGCTGGCGCTGTGGTGGCTGCCCGAGCCGGCGTGGTTCGCGCTGCCGATGGCGCTGGTCGGCGCGTTCTGGCTGCTGCTGCCGCGCGGACTGCCGGGCCGGCCGCTGGCCCTGCTGCTCTGGCTGCCGCTGCTGTGGCCGGACCGCCACCTGCCGCGCGCCGGCGAGGTCGAGCTGGTGATGATCGACGTGGGGCAGGGGACGTCGCTGCTGGTACGCACCGCCGGCCACGCCCTGCTGTACGACATGGGGCCGGCGGTGCGCGATGGCTGGGACGCCGGCGAACGCGCGGTGGTCCCGGCGCTGCTGGCGCTGGGCGTGCGCCGCATCGACACCATGGTGGTCAGCCACGCCGACAGCGACCACGCCGGCGGGCTGGCGGCCGTGCGCCGCCGCGTTCCCGCGGCGCGCCTGCTGGCGCCCGAGAGCGCGGCCATTCCAGGCGCCGCGGGCTGCCTGGCCGGCAGCGGCTGGCAGCACGATGGCGTGCAGTTCCGCTTCCTGCATCCACCGCTGCACTTCCCCGACCTGCGCAACGAATCCAGCTGCGTCCTGCGCATCGAGACCGTGCACGGCGCGCTCCTGCTGCCGGGCGACATTGGCGAGGCGGTCGAGGAGCGCCTGGTGGGGCGCCTGCCAGAAGACCTGCCCGCGGAGGTCGTCCTCATACCGCACCACGGGTCGCGGCACTCATCGAGCGCGGACTTCGTGGCGGCCACCGGCGCGACGCTGGCGCTGGTGTCGGCGGGCCACGGCAACCGCTTCGGACATCCGGACGCGGGCACGGTGGAACGGTGGGAGCGGCGTGGCACGACCGTGCTGGGAACGCCCGAAGGCGGCGCGGCGCACCTGCGCCTGACCAGCGCCGGCCTGCAGGTCCAGACCGAACGCGCCCGCCGCCGTCGCTTCTGGGACGCCACGACCCGCGACACCCCGCCCCTGTAGGAGCGGCTACAGCCGCGATCGCCGTGTCCCGCGGTCCAGCAGCGTCAACGACGCCGCCTCGCGATCGCGGCTGTAGCCGCTCCTACACGAGAGGGGCCCCCCGGCGGCCCCGGTCGCGGGCGGGGCGGCTGGCGGTATCCTATGCGCCCTGTTAGCCCGCGGGCCCCCCGGCCCAGGAGTGGATACGTGCTGGAACTGGTCAAGGCAGGCGGGTGGCCGATGCTGCCCTTGCTGCTGCTGTCGGCGGTGGCGCTGGCGATCATCGTCGAACGGTTCTGGACCCTGCGCCGCGCGCAGGTGCTGCCGCCAGGCCTCGGCCGCGAGGTGCGCGACTGGGTCGGGCGCGGCGGACAGCTCGATCCGGCGCACATCGAATCGCTGCGCGGCAACTCGCCGCTTGGCGCGCTGCTGGCCAGCGTGCTCGACATGCGCAACCACCCGCGCGACGAGATGCGCGAACGCGTCGAGGACGTCGGCCGCCATCTCGCGCACCGCATGGAGCGCTACCTCAACGCGCTCGGCACGATCGCCGGCATCGGCCCGCTGCTGGGCCTGTTCGGCACCGTGGTCGGCATGATCCAGATGTTCCTCGGGATCATGGACGTCGGCATGGGCGAGATGAACGAGCTCGCCGGCGGCATCGGCAAGGCCCTGGTCTGCGCCGCCGCGGGCATGGTGGTCGCGGTGCCGGCGCTGATGTTCCACCGCTACTTCCGCGGGCGCATCGATGGCTACATCGTCGAGATGGAGCACGAGGCGATCGCGCTGATGGACACGCTGGATCCGCGCAACCGCCGCGTCGCCACCGCCACCGCCGCAGGCACCCACGCGCAGGCCGGTACACCCGGTGCGCCTGCCGGCCACGGCACGGCCGCCCGTCCGGCCGAGGCCTGAGCCGCGCATGCGCATCCGCGACCGCCGCGCCGAGGACATCCCCGAGATCAACCTCGTGCCGCTGATCGACGTGATCCTGGTGCTGATCATCTTCTTCGTGGTCACCACCACCTTCGACACGCGCTCGATGCTGAAGCTCGAACTGCCGCGGGCCGATGCGCGTGCCGCCGACAGCGAGGAGCCTGCGCTGAGCGTCCTGGTCAACGCCGAGGGCCGCTACTTCATCGACGACCGCGAAGCGCTGCGCACCGACGTCGAGGCGATCAAGGCCACCATCCTGGAAGTCGCCGGCGACGACCGCGAGCGCCCCGTGCTGCTGCGCGCCGACGCCCGCACGCCGCACCAGGCCGTGGTGACCGCGATGGACGCGCTGGGCCAGCTCGGCTTCCGCCGCATCTCGATCGCGACTGCGCCGGAGGCCGGCGCCGCGGCCGTGCAGGCGCCGGCGCAGTGAGCAAGCCGGAGGCCGGACACGTTCCGCGCGGAGCAGGGCAGGCATCCGCGCCGCGGCAGGCGGGCGTGACCGCGGCCGAGCCCTCCGCCTGGCAGACCTACCGCCGCCTGCTCGGCCACACGGTCAACTATCGCGCGCTGCTGGTCGTGGCGATGGTCGGCATGGTGGTCGAGGCCGCCGCCGGCGCCGCCTTCGTCTGGCTGATGGAGCCGCTGACCAACGAGGGCTTCGTCGATCCGCAGCCGCGCATGGCGCTGATCCTGCCGGCCGCGATCATCGGACTGTTCCTGGTGCGCGGACTGGCCACCTTCTGCACCGACTACGGCATCGCGCGCGTCGGCCGCAGCGTGGTGCGCGACCTGCGCGAACTCGTGCTCGGCAAGTACCTGCGCCTGCCCAGCAGCCGCTTCGACACCGAAGCCGTGCCGCAGATGGTCAGCCGGCTGAACTTCGACACCGAGCAGGTCACCCAGGCCAGCGCCGACGCGCTGAAGATGATCATCGCCGACGGCCTGACCATCGTCTTCCTGCTCGGCCTCATGCTCTGGACCAGCGTCAAGGTGACGCTGGCGATGATCCTGATCGCGCCGCTGATCGGCGTGGTGGTCTGGTACGTGGGCGGTCGCTACCGGCGCATCAGCCGCGGCATCCAGACCGGCATGGGCGACCTCGCGCACAGCGCCGAGCAGTCGCTGGCCGCGCAGCAGGACGTCAAGGTCCATGGTGCACAGGGCTTCGAGCAGTCGCGCTACTCCACGCTCGCCAACCGCGTGCTTGGCCTGAACATGAAGGTCGAGGCGACGCGTGCGACCTCGTCGGCGCTGGTGCAGATCCTGGCCGCGCTGGCGCTGGCGGCGATCGTCTGGGTGGCGATCCACGAGTCGCTGGCCGGACGGCTGAATCCCGGCGAGTTCATCAAGCTGATGACCGCGATGATGGGCATCATCCCGTCGCTGCGCCGGATTACCAACGTGCAGAGCGTGCTCGGTCGCGGCGTCGCCGCCGCCGAGCGCCTGTTCGCGATCCTGGACGACGAGGAAGAGGACGACCGTGGTCGCCACAAGTTGCAGCGTGCGCGCGGCGAACTGGTGTTCGACGACGTCGGCCTGCGCTATGCCCGCGGCGACGGCAGCGCGCTGGAGGCCGTGAGCTTCCGCGCCGCGCCGGGCACGGTGACCGCGATCGTCGGCCGGTCGGGCAGCGGCAAGACCAGCCTGGTCCGCCTGGTGCCACGCTTCTACGAGCCGACGTCGGGCCGGATCACGCTCGACGGCGTGGCGCTGGCGGACTATCCGCTGGCCGACCTGCGCCGCCAGATCGCACTGGTGGGCCAGCGCGTGGCGCTGTTCGACGACACCGTCGCCGCCAACATCGCCTACGGCATCGACGCCCCGCGCGAATCCATCCGCGCCGCCGCCGAAGCCGCCAACGCCTGGGAGTTCATCGAGCGCCTGCCGCAGGGCCTGGACACGCCGATCGGCGAGAACGGCTCGCTGCTGTCGGGCGGGCAGCGCCAGCGCCTGGCGATCGCGCGCGCCATCCTGCGCGACGCGCCGATCCTGATTCTCGACGAGGCCACCGCTGCGCTCGACACCGAATCCGAGCGCCTGGTGCAGGACGCGCTGCAGCGGCTGATGCCCGACCGCACGACCCTGGTGGTGGCCCACCGGCTGTCGACGATCGAGCACGCCGACCAGGTGCTGGTGTTCGACCAGGGCCGGATCGTGGAGCAGGGCACCCATGTGGAGCTGCTGGCGCGTGGTGGCCTCTATGCGCACCTGCACGCCATGCAGTTCCGCGAGGGCGCGACGACATGAGGCCGCGGGTGCGCCAGTGCGCGCGACGAGGGTCTACGTCATGAGCCGCCAGGCACCGAAATGGTGGTACCAGCCCGGCGCGCGCGTGCCGCTGTGGGCCGCGGCGGTCGCGCCCGTGTATGGCGCGGCGGTGGCGCTGCGCCGGCGCCTCTACCGCGCCGGGCTGCTGCGCCGGCAGTCGCTCAAGGTGCCGGTGCTGGTGGTCGGCAACCTGGTCGCGGGCGGCAGCGGCAAGACGCCGCTGACCCTGGCGATCGTCGAACGCCTGCGCGCCGAGGGCTGGACGCCCGGCGTCGCCAGCCGCGGCTACGGCCGCGCGAATGTGTCGAAGGCGATGTGGGTGGAGGCCACGACGCCTGCGTCCGAAGGCGGCGACGAGCCGGTGCTGATCGCGCGCCAGTCCGATGCCCGGGTGCGCGTCGACCGCGACCGCGTCGCGGCCGCCCGCGCGCTGGCCAAGGCCGGCTGCGACATCGTGGTCTGCGACGACGGGCTGCAGCATTACGCCCTGGGCCGTGACATCGAGATCGAAGTCATCGACGGCCGCCGCCGCCACGGCAACGGCCGCCCGATTCCCGCCGGTCCCATGCGCGAACCGGCCGAGCGCGGCGAGGGCTGCGACTTCCGCGTGCTCAACGTCGGCAGCGATCCGGATCTCGCCGCCGGCTTCGGCGAATGGCCGATGTGGCTGGCGCCGGGCGATGCCGTGCCGCTGGTCGGCGGCCGCCCGCTGCCGCTGTCGACCTTCGCTGGCCGCCGGGTGCATGCGGTCGCGGGCATCGGCGATCCGGAGCGCTTTTTCGACATGCTGCGCGCGCTGGACATCGCCGTCGTGCCGCACGCCTTCCCCGACCACCACGCCTACGTCGCCGACGACCTGCGCTTCGGCAGCGACCTGCCGGTGCTGATGACCGCCAAGGACGCGGTGAAGTGCGCCGCCTTCCTGACCGACAAGCACTATGCCGTCCCGGTCCAGGCCGAACTGCCAGAAGCCTTCTGGGTCGCCTTGCTGGCGAAGTTGCCCAAGCCCAACACCTCCGCGGCTGCCCACCTGTAGGAGCGGCTACAGCCGCGATCGCAGGTTCCGTTGCCGGGGACACATCGGGATCGCGGCTATAGCCGCTCCTACAGCGATTGCAGCATCGGTTGCCGGGACACCTCGGAATCGCGGCTATAGCCGCTCCTACAGTTGCATCGTCCGCGGCGATCGCGGACGTCCGGGGCTGTGGCTGATCGCGGCTCGTGGCGAGGTGGCACAATCGCCCGATGAACCATCCCTTCGTCGTCGCCATTCCGGCGCGTCATGCCGCCTCGCGCCTGCCGGGCAAGCCGCTGCGGTTGCTCGGCGGCGAGCCGCTGGTCCTGCATGTCGCGCGGCGCGCGCTCGCGGCCGGTGCGGACGCGGTCTGGGTCGCCGCCGACGATCCGCGCATCGCCGATGCGCTGGCCGGCAGCGGCGTGCGCATCGCCATGACCTCGCCGGACCATGCGTCCGGCAGCGACCGCCTGGCCGAATGCGCCGCCATCGCCGGCTGGAGCAACGACACGGTGGTGGTGAACCTGCAGGGCGACGAACCCTTCGCGCCGGCCGCCGGCATCCGTGCGGTGGCCGCGGCCCTGGTCGATTCCGCCGCCGACATGGCGACGCTGGCGACGCCGGTCGAAGACGCGGCCACGCTGGCCGATCCGAATGCGGTGAAGCTGGTCCGCGCCGCCAGCGGCGACGCGCTGTACTTCAGCCGCGCGCCGATCCCGTGGCCACGCGACGCCTGGGCCACCGCCGAAGGGCGCGCCCAGCTGCCCGGCGGCCACCAGTGGCTGCGCCACATCGGCATCTACGCCTATCGCGCGGGGTTCCTGAAGCGCTTCGCAGCGCTGCCGCCGACGCCGCTGGAGCGCGCCGAATCGCTCGAACAGTTGCGCGCGCTCGAACATGGCCACCGGATCGCCGTGGCCCTGTCCCCGGAGCCGTTCCCGCCGGGGGTGGACACGCCGGAAGACCTGGAACGCGCTGAGCGGCGACTGGCGGCAGGCTGATCGCGGCTATAGCCGCTCCCACAGGGCATGGGGCTGATCGCGGCTGTAGCCGCTCCTGCAGGAGGAGGGGCGGGGGCGATCGCGGGGGGCGGAGCAGGACAGGCATAATCGGGCGCATGGATGCCGCCGCGCTCGCCCCCGAATTCCCCGCCGGCCTGGACTGGCTCAACACCACCGCGCCGCTGCGCATGTCGCAGCTGCTGGGGCGGGTGACCGCGCTGGCCTTCGTCAACGGCGGCTCGGCCTGGTGCAACCAGACCCTGGTCGACCTCGACCACCTGCGCAACCGCCACCCCGACCGCCTGAACGTGGTCGCGGTCAACGTGCCGCGCTTCGATCACGAGCGCGAGCCGCGCCGCGCCGGCAAGCGCTTCGCCCGCCACCGCTTCGAGTTCCCGGTCGCGCACGACGCGGACTGGGTGCTGTGGCAGCACTACGGCATCGAGGCCTGGCCGACCGTGGTGTTGTTGGATGCGCGCGGCCGCGTGCGCGAGCGCTTCGTCGGCGATGGTCAGCTGCGCGAAATCGACGCCGCGATCAGCCGCCTGCAGGCCGAAGGCGCGCCGCGTGCGCTCAACGCCGAGCGCATCGAGATGCGCCGCGGCGGCGAGCCGCAGCTGCCGCTGTGCTTCCCGGTCGGCCTGGCGCTGTCGGGCAACTATCTCTACGTGGCCGACAGCGGCCACCACCGCGTGCTCGAGTGCGACCTCAGCGGGCGCGTGCTGCGCCAGTTCGGCAGCGGCGGCTCGGGCTTCATCGACGGGCCGATGGAGCTGGCCGCGTTCAACCGGCCGCAGGGCCTGGCGATCGAACGCGACACGCTGTACATCGCCGATACCGGCAATCACGCGGTGCGCCGCGTCCAGCTGCGCAGCGGCGACATCGACACCGTGGTCGGCGCCGGCCGGCCCGGCACGCCCACCGAGGGTCTGGTCGCGGATCCGCGCATGGTGGCGCTGGACCAGCCTCGGGCGGTCGCCGCCTCGCTCGCGGCCAGCAGCCTGTTCATCGCCACCGCCGGGGACAACCGCGTGTGGCGTTTCGACCTCGGCACGCGCGAGATCGCGCTGGTGGCCGGCTCGGGCGAGCTGGCGGTGACCGACGGGGTGGGGCCGCAGGCCGCGTTCGCCGAGCCGGCCTCGCTCGCCACCGTGCAGCAGGCGGTGTACGTCTGCGACGCCGCTGGCTCGGCCATCCGCTCGGCCAATGCGCGCAGCGGCCAGGTCACCACGCTGGTGGGCGCCGATGCCTGGACCCACGGCAATGCCGACGGCGCGCGCACCGAGGCCCGGCTGCAGCAGCCGCAGGCGATCGCGCTCGACCAGACCTCGCCGGTGCTGTGGATCGCCGACAGCGGCAACGACTGCCTGCGGGCGCTGCGCCTGGGCGGCGGCGAAGTCACCACCGTGCCGCTGCCGCAGCGGCTGCACGCGCCCTGCGGCCTGGCGGCCGCGGACGGCGTGGTCTGGATCGCCGACACCGATGCCCACGCGGTGCTGCGCCACGACACCCGGGACGGCAGCCTGAAGCACGTCCCGATCGGCGAATGACCAGGCCCGGCGACCCCACCGGGCCCGCCGCACCGTCCGAGCCCGCCCCGCCGCCGTTCGACGGCAAGGCCTTCGTCCGCGGACTGAGCACCGCACCGGGCGTCTACCGCATGTTCGCGGCCGACGACAGCGTGCTCTACGTCGGCAAGGCCGGTGCGCTCCGCAAACGCGTCGCCAGCTACTTCAACGCCAGCCCCAAGAACGCGCGCACCGCGGCCATGCTGTCGCAGGTCGCGCGCATGGAGGTCACGGTCACCCGCACCGAGGCCGAGGCGCTGCTGCTGGAAAACCAGCTGATCAAGTCGCTCAAGCCGCGCTACAACGTGCTGCTGCGCGACGACAAGAGCTATCCGCACCTGCTGATGACGCGCGAAGAGTGGCCGCGCATCGCGCTGCACCGCGGGCCGCAGTCGGTGCCCGGGCGCTACTACGGCCCGTATTCCAGCGTGGTCGCCGTGCGCGAAACGCTCAACCTGCTGCACAAGCTGTTCAAGCTGCGCAGCTGCGAGGACAGCGTCTTCAGGAACCGCACGCGGCCCTGCCTGCAGTACCAGATCGGCCGCTGCAGCGCGCCCTGCGTGGGTTTCGTCGAAGCCGACGAGTACGAGGCCTCGGTGCGCCGCGTGCGCCTGTTCCTCGAAGGCCACAGCGACGAGCTGCTGGTGGAACTCGGCAACGACATGGAGGCCGCCGCCGGTCGCCTGGACTTCGAGCTGGCCGCGCGCCTGCGCGACACGCTCGCCAGCCTGCGCGGCATGCAGGCGCGGCAGTACGTCGATGGCCGCGCGGCCGATCTCGACGTGCTCGCCATCGCCACCGAGCGCGCCAGCGCCTGCGTGCTGCTGCTGGCCTTCCGCGACGGCCGCAACTTCGGCACCCGCGCCTTCTTCCCGAAGACCAACGGCGTCGAGGAGCCGGCCGAGGTGCTGGCCGCCTTCGTCGCGCAGTACTACACCGCGCACCAGCCGCCACGCGAGATCGTGCTCGACCGGGTGATCGAGGACGTGCCGTTGCTGGAGGAAGCGTTCGCGCTCAATGCCGGCTACCGGGTGGCGATCAAGACCAGCGTGCGCAGCGAGCGCGCCGGCTACCTGGACCTGGCGCGCCGCAACGCCGAGAACTCGCTGGCCGCACAGCTCGGCAGCCAGGCCGCGCAGGCCGCGCGCGCCGAATCGCTGCGCGATCTGCTGGGCCTGGCGCAGCCGGCGCGGCGCATCGAATGCTTCGACATCAGCCACACCATGGGCGAGGCGACCGTGGCCTCGCAGGTGGTGTTCGATGCCGAAGGCCCGGTGCGCGGCCAGTACCGCCGCTACAACATCGCCGGCATCGAACCCGGCGACGACTACGCCGCCATGCACCAGGCGCTGACGCGCCGATTCAAGCGCGCCGCGGGCAATCCCGACGCGGTGCTGCCCGACCTGCTGCTGATCGACGGCGGGGCCGGGCAGGTGGCCCAGGCCAATGCGGTGCTCACCGGGCTCGGCATCGAAGGGGCGATCACGGTTGTGGGCGTGGCCAAGGGCGAGGCGCGCAAACCCGGCGACGAGACCCTGCTGCTGCCGGACGGGCGCGAGCTCAAGCCCGGCGCGGCGTCGCCCGGGCTGCAGCTGGTGCAGCAGGTGCGCGACGAAGCGCACCGCTTCGCCATCACCGGCCACCGCGGCCGGCGGCAGAAGGCGCGCAGCACCAGCCGGCTCGAGGACATCCCCGGCATCGGCCCGCGGCGGCGCGCGTCGCTGCTCAAGCATTTCGGCGGACTGGGCGGCCTGCGCGCCGCCGGCGTCGAGGAAATCGCCCGCGTGGAGGGCGTCAACCTCGCCCTCGCCGAACGGATTTACGCCACACTGCACGGGTTGGACGCCCCCGGAACCGCATGAAACTGACGCTGCCCACCTGGCTGACCCTGCTGCGCATCCTCCTGATCCCGGTGCTGGTGCTGACCTTCTACCTGCCGTGGCAGTGGAGCAATTTCGCCTCCGCCGGCGTGTTCGCGCTGGCCGCCTTCACCGACTGGCTGGATGGCTGGATCGCGCGCCGCTACGGCATGAGTTCGGCCTTCGGCGCCTTCCTCGACCCGGTGGCCGACAAGCTGATGGTGGCGACCGCGCTGTTCCTGATCGTGCAGGGCCATCCCACGCCGTGGATGGCGTTCTGGGCGGCGGTGATCGTCGGCCGCGAGATCGCGGTCTCGGCGCTGCGCGAATGGATGGCCGAGCTCGGCCAGCGCGCCACGGTCAAGGTCGCGACCATCGGCAAGATCAAGACCGTGGTGCAGATGGGCGCGCTGCTGTGCCTGCTGTACGCCGTGACCCCCGACAAGAATCCGCCGCGCCCGCAGCCCTGGCTGGGCGAGCCGATCTTCCACGTCGGCGACTGGATGCTGGCCGTCGCCGCGCTGCTGACCCTGTGGTCCGCCGTGCTCTATCTCCGCGCCGCGTGGCCGGCGCTGAAGGCCGGCGAGCGCCGCTCCTGACAGCCGCACCTGGCCGTTGCCGGACGCGTCGTGCGTATGCATAATTGCGCCGCGCCCGACGCCATTCATCGGCGGCACACTCCGGCAACAGGTGTTGACAGTCACCTGGTTAACGGTAGAATGGCGGGCTCAACGCGGGAATAGCTCAGTTGGTAGAGCACGACCTTGCCAAGGTCGGGGTCGCGAGTTCGAGTCTCGTTTCCCGCTCCAGATTTTGACAAGGCCCCGGAAACGGGGTCTTGTTGTGTCAGGCACTGCAATTCGCCTGGCGCCAGTTTCAGGCCTCATGGCAGAGTGGTCATGCAGCGGACTGCAAATCCGCGTACGCCGGTTCGATTCCGACTGAGGCCTCCAGACAGAAGCCGCCCGCAGGGGCGGCTTTTTGTCGTCTGTCAGGCGGGCAGCGGGGCGAGGTGCCAGGTGCTGCGGCCGGCCTTCTTGGCGGCATAGAGCGCGGCGTCGGCCTGTGCGGCCAGGTCGGCGGCAGCCAGCGGCCGGTCGGTCCAGGCGATGCCGATGCTCGTTCCCACCACCACCGGGGTGCCCGCGGCATCGACCGGCGCGCCCATGGCCTCCAGCACCTTGCGCGCCACGCGCTCGGCCGCGGCCGGCTCCACGCCTTCCAGCAGCAGCACGAACTCGTCGCCGCCCAACCGCGCCGCCAGGTCGGTGGCGCGCAAGCTGTCGAGCAGGCGGCGCGCGAAGGCCTGCAGCACGGCATCGCCCGCGGCATGGCCCAGCGTGTCGTTGATGCGCTTGAAGTGGTCGATGTCCAGGTACAGCAGCGCGACCGGCCCGCCGCCGCGCGTGAGCCGGGCCAGCGCCAACGCAAGGCGCTCGTCCACCTGGCGGCGGTTCGCCAGCCCGGTCAGCGGATCCGTGCGCGTCATGCGCTCGAGCTCGCGCCGGCTTTCGGCGAGCGCCTCCTCGGCGGCCACCCGGCGGGTGATGTTGCGCGCGGTCAGCATCACGTCGGCCTGGCCGCCCGGCTCGTCGGCCGGCAGGCAGCGCGACACGACCTCCACCCAGACATGGTGGCCCGCGCGGTGGCGCAGCCGGTAGATGTCGGTGCGCGGCTTGCCGGTCGCAAGCACGTCCGCCATCGCCTGGCGCTGGGGCTCGCGGTCCTCGGGATGCACCAGGTTCCAGCGCGAACCCAGCATCTCCTCGGGCCTCCAGCCCAGCATCTCGCTGGACGAGGGCGAGACGTAGACGCGTTCGCCGTCCGCGCGGATGCGCGTGATCAGGTCGTGCGAATGGTCGGCCAGCATGCGGTAGCGGCGCTCGCTCTCGGACAGGCGCTCGTCCATGCGCTTGCGCTCGGCCATCGCCAGGCAGACCGGAAAGGTCATCAGGCAGCCTCCGGCCAGGAAGATCTGCAGCAGGGCGATGCGCCCGTCGTCGCCCAGGCCCTGCTGGTCGGCAAGGGGGCCATGGCCGAAATGCGTGGCCACGGCGGCGATCAGCGCGAGCACGATCACGCCCAGCGCCACGCCCACGAAACGATGGCGCATCGCCACCAGCAGCAGCGGGGGATAGGTGAGGAAGAGCATCGGATAGGGGCTGAGGAAGACGGCGGTCCCCACCGCCGCCAGCAGCGCCGTGGTCAGGGCAAGATCCCAGCCGCGGCGGCCCGACACCGCCATGCGCAGGCTGCGGCGGTGGACGACCAGGGTGGTGGTGGCCACGATCACCATGCCCACGACGTGCGCGGCGAACCAGCCGGCGAACGCGCGTTCGTAATCCTGGGCGTTCATGGCATGCGCCACCCAGGCGGCCAGCAGCCCGGACAGCGCGCAGGCCCCCAGCGTGGCCGCGATCGCGATGCCGCCCAGGGTGACCCAGCGCTCGGGATCGCGGACATCCGGGACCATCTGCCGCACCACGCCCGCCACCACCAGCACTTCCAGCAGGTTCGCGCCCGCGATCGACAGCGCGTAGGTGAAGCCGTCGCCGGCCAGCATGCGCGCCGGCAGTTCGGCCAGGACGGCGATGGCGAGGTAGGGCGGCCAGGTGACGCTGCGCCGGGACAGCAGCCAGCCGGTGAGGATGCCGTTGCCGACCCAGATCGCGGCCAGCTCACCCGGACCACGCGCCAAGGTCAGCGACAGCCATGACGTGCCCGCGATCAGGAACGCGAGCAGGCAGCGATCGGCCCATCGGGTGCGGCGCAGCGGCGGGCCTTTCGGCATGGCGGTCTCGGGGTGGGGGCGGGCACTCTAGCCCGGGCGGCGTGAACAGGCGACCCGGTCAGGGCGGATGCGCGGCCTCGGGGCGGCGCACGGGCCGAGATCGGGAAGCAAGGAGCGGGCCATATGTGACTCCGCTCCCGACCCGCCCGCCTGCCAGCTGCTAGAGTGCCCGGTCGTCCGGCGTGCACCCTCGGAAATCGCGACCTTGTACGACCTCCATTGCCACCTGCTGCCCGCCATCGACGACGGCGCCACCGACCTGGCGATGTCGCTCGAAATGGCGCGCATGGCCGTGGCCGACGGCATCACCGTGACCGCCTGCACCCCGCACATCTATCCCGGCCTGTACGAGAACAGCGGCCCGGGCATCCGCGCCGCGATCGCCGAGCTGCAGGCCGAGCTCGACCGCGAGGGCATCGCCTTGAAGCTGGTGGAGGGCGCCGACGTGCACCTCGACCAGAACCTGGTGGCCGGCATTCGCGACGGCCGCGTGCCCACGCTCGCCGGCTCGCGCTACCTGCTGTTCGAGCCGCCGCACCACGTCGCCCCGCCGCGGCTGGAAGAGACCCTGTTCGAGCTGCTCGCCGCCGGATATGTGCCAGTGATCACACATCCGGAACGTCTCACCTGGGTTGAGCAGCACTACCAGACCTTCGTCACCCTGGCCCACCGCGGCTGCTGGATCCAGGTCACCGGCGGCGCGCTGACCGGCCGCTACGGCCGCCGGGCGCAGTACTGGGGCCAGAAATTCGTCGGAGAGGGGCACTGCCACATCCTCGCGACCGACGCCCACCATCCGACGCGCCGGCCGCCCTTCCTGGCCGAAGCGCGCCAGGCGGCCGCGGCCCTGGTGGGTGCCGAGGAGGCTGATCACATGGTGAATACGCGTCCCGCCGGCATCGTCGGCAACGCTCCACCGGATACACTGCCCCCCCTGAAGGCGCCAGCGCCGCGCGCGCCACGTCGCGGGCTGCTGGCCCGGTTCCTGCGCTCCGCCTGACGTTTCCCGCCCGAAGTCCCGCCGTTCCACCGAGGTCCCCCATGAAACAAGCCAGCCGACTCCTGATCGCGGCCGTCTTCGCTTTGCTGCTTGCGGCGTGTGCCTCCGCGGGCAAGCGCAACGCGGCCCATGGCGTCACGCTCCCGCCGCCCGATACCACCGCCGCCTCTGGCGCCTACGAGGGCGCCACCGACTACCGCGTCGGTTCGCAGGACCTGCTGGAGATCAGCGTGTTCGGCGTCAAGGATCTTTCGCACCAGGCGCGCGTGAACTCGAACGGCATGATCAACCTGCCGCTGGTGGGCAGCGTCATGGCCGGCGGCAAGACCGTGCCGGAACTGGAGCGCGAGCTGGGCGAGAAGTACGCCGATGGCTACCTGCAGAATCCCCAGGTGACCGTCTTCGTCAAGGAATACACCAGCCAGCGGGTCACGCTCGAAGGCGCGCTGAAGAAGCCCGGCATCTATCCGCTGACCGGCAAGACCTCGCTGCTGCAGGCCATCGCCATGGCCGAGGGCACCGACGAGTTCGCCGACCTCGAAGGCGTGGTGCTGTTCCGCAATGTCGAAGGCCAGCGCATGGCGGCGGCCTACGACCTGACCAAGGTGCGCCGTGGCGAACTCGCCGATCCCCAGGTCTACGGCGACGACATCATCGTGATCGAACGTTCGGGCAGCAAGTCGGCGTTCCGCGAATTCATCCGCTCGGTGCCTGCGCTGGGCCTGTTCCTGGCCCTCTGAGCCACACCTGTTATGGACAACGCAAGCTGATGCAAGACGACAACCTTCCCGCGCAGCCCGAAAGCGGCAATCCGGACCGGCTCCCGGTCCAGCGTCCGGGCCAGCTCGCCGTCGCGACCGGCCAGCGCGGGCTCCCGCTCGACGTCTTCGAGGACAGGCGCGCAGGCGACGAAGACGAGATCGATCTCCTTGCCTACTGGCGCATCCTGGTCAAGCGCAAGTGGCTGGTGCTGGGCGTGCTCGGCACGGTGGTCGCCCTGGCGCTGATCGCCACGCTGATGATGCCCCCGGTGTATCGCGCCACCGCGGTGATGCAGATCGACCGCGAGTCGGTGCAGATCCTGCAGGTCGAAGGCACGGGCAGCGCCGAGGCCGCCGCGCCGGACTTCCTGACCACCCAGTACGAACTGTTGAAGAGCCGCGCACTGGCCGAGCGCGTGGCCAACGAGCTGGCGATCGACGCCGGCACCATCGAGCGCCTCGCCGCCACCTCGTGGTGGCAGCGCGCCACCGGTGCGCTGCGCCCGCAGCCCGCGAATGCGCCGGGCGATGACCCGGCCACCACCGCCGAAGCCGACGCCATGGTCGACCTCGGCCAGGCCGTGGGCATCGTGCGCAGCGGCCTGACCGTGGAGCCGGTGCGCAACTCGCGCCTGGTGCGCATCCATTTCGACTCCACCCTGCCGGCGTTCTCGGCGCGCGTGGTGAACGCCGTGGCCGATGGCTTCATCGCACACGCCATCGAGCGCAAGTTCGACGCCTCGTCCTATGCCAGCAAGTACATCGAGGAGCAGCTGGCGCTGGCCAAGGGTCGGCTCGAGGAATCCGAGCGCGCGCTGGTGGCGTTCGCGACGAAGGAAAACATCGTCACCAGCGGCGAGGGCAGCCAGAGCCTGGAAAGCCAGAACCTCGGCGCGCTCAATGCCGCGCTGGCCGCGGCGCAGGACGATCGCATCCGCGCCCAGGCCTCGTGGAGCCAGGTCTCCGGCGGCGGCCAGCTGCCGGCCGGCGCGATCAGCAACTCGATCCTCAACTCGCTGCAGCAGCAGCGCGCCACGCTCAACTCCGAATACCAGCAGCAGCTCAAGACCTACAAGCCCGAGTATCCGAGCATGCTCGCGCTCAAGGGCCAGATCGACGAGGTCGACCGCCAGATCGCGCAGGAGCGCAACGCCGTCCGAGCCTCGATCAAGGCCGAGTACGACGCCGCGCAGGCGCGCGAGAACATGCTGGTCGCGCAGATCGATTCCGCGCGTGGCCGCACGCTCGACGTCGACAACCGCTCGATCGACTACAACATCCTGCGCCGCGAGGTCGACACCAACCGCCAGCTCTACGACAGCCTGCTGCAGCGCTACAAGGAAGTCGGCGTGGCCGCCGGTGCCGGCGTCGGCACCAACAACATCTCGATCGTCGACCGTGCCGTGGTGCCGGGCGGGCGCTTCAAGCCGAACCTGCCGCTCAACCTCGCCATCGGCCTGATGCTCGGGCTGATGCTGGGCGTGCTGCTGGCCTTCGTGCTCGAGTTCCTGGACGACACGCTCAAGGGTCCGGAGGACATCGAGCAGCACCTGCGTATGGCGGTGCTGGGCATCATCCCGCACCTGAAGAAGCAGAGCGTGGCCGACGCGATGGCTGACCCGCGCTCGGCGTTCGCCGAAGCCTATCGCTCGGTGCGCACCGCGCTGCAGTTCTCCACCGACCACGGCGTGCCCCGGGTGCTGCTGGTCACCAGTGCCAGTGCCTCGGAAGGCAAGTCGACTACCGCCACCACGCTGGCGCGCAACTTCGCCCAGATGGGCAAGCGCGTGCTGCTGATCGAGGCCGACCTGCGCAATCCGTCGATGCACCGCATGATGGGCGTGCGCTCGGACACCGGCCTGTCCAGCCTGCTGGCGGGCGCCGCCAGCGCCAGCCAGGTGATCATGGACACCGACGACGAGCGGCTGAAGATCATCCTCGCCGGGCCGCTGCCGCCGAACCCCGCAGAGCTGCTGGCCGGCAGCCGCCTGCTGTCGATGCTGACCATCGCCGCCGAAAAGTACGACCAGGTGATCATCGACGGCCCGCCGGTGCTGGGCATCGCCGACGCGCCGATCCTGTCGAACGTCGCCGGCGGCACGCTGGTGGTGGTGCAGGCGGGCGAAACCCGCATCAAGACCGCGCAGGCCGCGCTCAAGCGCCTGGCCGCGGCGCGCGCGCACGTGATCGGCGCGGTCCTGACCCACTACGACGCCAAGGTCGCCGGCTACGGCTATGACTACGCCTCGTACTACTCCTACGGGACCCAGCCCAGGCTGGCCGGGAAGTAGGGACCGGCGTGGGGGAGCACGCGGGGATGGTGGGGCAGGGCGGCGAAGCGCTGGACCAGGCGCTGGGGCTGCTGCGCGCGCCGGCGCTGCGCACGGCCCTGCGCACCCGGCCGCTGCCGCAGGGCATCGGCGAACTGCTGGCCATCGCGTCGGGAACGTCCGATGCCACGCGTGGGGCGATCTCCCGCACTGGCCGCGCCGAAGCCGAACTCGTCGAAGCCGCGCGCTTCTACGTGCAGCAGGTGCTGCTGGCCGAGGGCGCCGATGCCTACCGCCAGCTTGGCGCCGCCCCTGACGCCGACCAAGCCGTGCTGCGCGAGCACCACCACCTCCTCATGCGCTGGCTGCACCCCGACCGCAGCGAGGGCGCCCAGTGGGACTCCGCCCTCTCGACCCGCGTCAACCAGGCCTGGAACCACCTCCGCACCCCCGCCGCCCGCGCCCGCTACGACGCCGAGCATCTGGCGCTTGCTACCCCTGTAGGAGCGGCTACAGCCGCGATCCCTATCCCCATCACCTACACCCCCCTACAACCCCCGAAACCCATCCCAACAGGCCCCATCGCCGTCGCCTTCCTCACCATCGCCTGCCTCGCCCTGGCCTGGCTTGCCGTGACCCGGGAAGACCGGCTGGACGACCTGCGTGATGCGAGCCGGTTCCAGGAGACGGGCGTGGACGTCAGCCAGCGGATGGCGGCGCCATTGCCGCAGGTGATGGAGGAAGTGGCTGTGCGGGTGCCTGCGATGGTGGTGAGCGTGCCGGAGGGGCAGCCCGAAGTCCTGACTGAAACCGCGACGCAGACCGTGCCGGAGCCGGCGACGGAGATGGAGACGGCGGCGGCGCAGACAGAAACGGCGGCGGCGCACTCAGCCGGATACCCGGTGCTGGAAGCTGCGACGTTTGCGACGGAGGACGTGAGCGAGGGTGATTGGGGGAGGGAGATCGCGGCTGTAGCCGCTCCTACAGGGGGGCGGGATACCGCGGATCCGCTGCAGCTGTTCCGGCAGGCCGAGGCCGCTGTCGACAGCGTCAGCGCCTGGTTCTCCTCCGGCCGCGGCGGCGAGCCGCTGTGGCTCGACCTTCCGGTCAGCCTGGAGGCCGCGGCCCTGCGTCAGGACCTCCGCGCCCGCCATGACGCGCGCCAGCGCGGCCGCATGTCAGTAAACCACCCCAACTGGACCCTCGGAACCGAGTCCGCGTCGATGTCAGGGGCCTACCGCTTCGGCGGCCGACGCGGCACCGTCGAAACCGGCGTGCTCCACGTCGGCCTGGAGCGCCGCGGCGCCCACTGGCGCATCGCCCGCCTGCACCTGGACCCGGCGCGATGAGCCCCGCACGCTGGATCGCCTTCGTTGCCCTCATCGCCGTGCTGGTCGCCGCCGGCTACGGCCTGGTCACCACCCGGGGCGAGCTGCAGCGCCTGCACGAGGACCTCGCCGCCGCCAACGCCGCCCTGCAGCAGGGCGACAAGCCGCGCGCCGCCGCCATCGCCCGCGACGTGCTCGCGCGCGCACCGGTCATGGGGCGGGCCTTCGGCATCATTGCCCGTGCGGAAGACGGGAAGGGCGGCGCCGACGCCACCCGCGCCCGCTACGGGACCGCCGCCCGCCGCGCGCCGCGCGACCCGCAGGTGCGCGGCTGGCTCGCCACCCACGCGCTGCAGTCCGGCGACTTCGCCGCCGCCGCCGATCATCTCGACGCCCTGCTCACCGTGGCGCCTGCGCAGCGCCAGCAGCTGCTTGAACTCATCGCCCAGCTCGCCCAGGACCCGGCATTCGCCGAGGCCCTGGCCACCCATCTCGTCCAGCGGCCCCAGTGGCGCGCGGCCATCCTGCGCGCCACGACCGCCAGCCGCATCCCCGAAGCCGCCGACAACCTGCACGGCGCCCTGCGCGCCCAGGGCGCCCTCGACGCCGACGACACCGCCCGCTGGATCGACGGCATGCTCCGCGACGGCCGCTGGGGCAGTGCCTACGCCCGCTGGGTCAGCGGCCTCGAGACGCCGCCCGAGCGCCTCCCGGTGCCGTGGAATGGCGATTTCAGCCGCGCCCCGTCCTCCTCGGGTTTCGACTGGCGCGTCCGCCGGGTGCCCGGCGTGCTGTTCGACCGGATCCCGCTCGACAGCGGCGGCCACGCGGCGCGGCTGCGCTTCCTCGGCCGCCCCGTCGGCGATACCGGCCTGGAAGTGCCGATGCTGCTCGCCCCCGGCGACCACGTGCTCCACCTGCGCGCCCGCACCCAAGGCCTGCGCTCGGACCAGGGACTCGAGTGGCGCCTGACCTGCAGCGACGGCCGCACCGCGATTGGCGCCGGCGCGCGGGTGCGCGAAGCGCGGGTCTGGGCCGAACTCGCCTTCACCTTCACCGTCCCCGCGGGCGAGGGCTGTGAAGGCCAGTGGCTGCGCCTGGTCAACCCGGCACCACGCGGCGTCGCCCAGATCCTGCGCGGCGAACTCCACCTGGCTGATCTCCAGGTCGGACCGTGATCACTGGCACGCTTTTTGCGCTAGACTTCCGAGCACACGAACAAGGACGCTCAACCACCATGGCACAGCATCGCAAGCTCATCGCGCTCGGACTGGCGCTCGCCCTCGCTCCGCTGGCCGTCCAGGCCCAGGAACCCGCCGCCGCGCCCATCGGGCTGCAGGTGGACGGCGGCTCGGTCCTGGTCAGCAGCGGCGGCGAGTTCGTCCAGGCGGCGCCCGGGCAGGCTGTCGAGCCCGGCCACCGGGTCATGCTGGCCGAAGGCGCCAGGGCGTCGCTCGACTATGGCAACGGATGCCGGAAGGCGATGTCCGAGCCCGGCGTGTACACCGTTACCGCCGTTTGCAATGCAGCCAGCACCCAGCGCGGCTACAGCACCGGCACCGTCGTGGCGGCCGCGGCGGCCGGCGTGGCGGTGATCGCGGCCGTGGCGGGCGGTGGTGGCAGCGACGACCCGACTCCGGTCAGCCGCTGAACACGGTCATCGTCACGCCGCGCGTCACATTCTCCTGATAAAACAAGGGCATCCGCCCGAATGCAGCTTGCATCAGCCACCTCGGCTGGGTAGTCTGTACTGCACTGCAGCATCGCCGGACTCCCCCGTCCCAAGGAAGATTCCATGAACAAGCCACGCATCCTCAGCTTCGCTGCCATCGCCGCCGCCGCGCTCTTCGCCGCTCCCGTGTTCGCCCAGGGCAGCGCCGCCACGCTCCGCGTCGACATCGGCAGCGCCATGGTGAGCAACGGCGGTGAGTTCGTCTCGGCCCCGTCCGGCACCCAGGTGCCCGCCGGCAGCCGCGTGATGCTGGCCGAAGGCAGCCAGGCGACGCTGGTGTATCCGAATGGCTGCACCCAGCCGCTCTCGGCCGCCGGCGTGTACGGCGTGCCCGCCACCTGCGTGGCCGCGGCCGGCAGCAGCGCCGCCGGCGCCACCGGCGTGGACGTGGGCGGCCTGGCCACCGTGGCCGGCATCGCCGCGGCCGGTGCCGCCGCGCTGGCCACCATGGACGACGTCGAGTACGTCGAACCGGAGCCCGTCAGCCGCTGATCCAGGCGGTCAGGCAGCAGGATCGGCGGGACGGGGCGACCCCGTCCCGTTTTCGTTGGAGGCAAGGACACCCATGCACGGCGCGGATGCCGACACCCACCACGGCGGGCACGCTCTCGACCGCCAGTCCCTTGCGGGGCTGGTGGCGGTGGGGGCGTTGCTGGCGCTGTGCGTGGTCACGGGCGGCAGTTCGCAGGAATCCGGAGCCGGGGTGTTTGCCGCCCAGTTGATGTCGCTTCCGGTGCTCGGCTGGGCGGGCTGGCGCCTTCTGCGCGGCACGCACCAGACGTCCCCTACATATCTATATGCATGGCTGGCGTTCGCAGTCGTGCTGTTTGCGATTCCGGCACTGCAGGCCCTGCTTCCTGGCTCCGTGGCCGGCGGAGAAGGCCGTCAGGCGTTGGCAGCCGACCTTGCACAGTTCGGCGGCGGGGCGCCCGCCCGGTGGTCGCTCGCCCCGGGCGCCAGCCGCGACGCGGCCTTCCACCTGCTTCCCGGGCTCGCCATCTTCGCGATGGTGCTCTCGCTGCCGCACGCCGCGCAGCGCCGCCTCGCCCAGCTGGTCGTCGCGCTGGCCATCGCCAGCCTGCTGCTGGGCCTGGCCCAGCTCGGCGCCCCGCAGGAAAGCCCGCTCAATCCCTATCCACAGTGGTCGCCGGCGATGAACGGCTTCTTCGCCAACCCCAACCACCAGGCCACCCTGCTGGTCGTCGCCGCCACGCTGGCCTGCGCCCGCTTGGCGATGGTGGTGGGCGCATGGCCCCCGGGCCGCCCGCATCGCGTCGTTCACGGCGTGGTCGCCGCGCTGGTGATGCTGCTGGCGGCCGTGGCGCTGCCGCTGACCGGCTCGCGCGCCGGCGTGGTGCTGATCATCCTGGCCTGTGCCCTGGTGGTGCTGGCGCACTGGCCGGCCTGGCGCGGCGGGCTGCGCAGCCGCGCGGTGCTGGTCGCCAGCATGGCGATCGCGGCCGCGGCGCTGTTCCTCTCGCTGCGCTGGATGCAGGTCGACGCCATCGACGAGCTGCGCGGCCCGCTGCGGGCGCTCACCGGCGAGATCGCCGCGCGCTATGCGCCCATGGGTGCCGGAATCGGCAGCTATGTGCCGCTGTTCGAACAGGAAGCCCCGCGCGAGCTGCTCATGGCCAACTACGTCAACCACGCCCACAACGAGTACGCGCAGTGGTGGCTGGAGGCCGGCGTGTCCGCCGTGGCGGCCATGGCGCTTGGTGCCGTCGCATTGGCATTGAGCTTGCTTGGACTGCTGCGCCAGCCGGCGCAGGTGCGCGGGCTCGGAGTGACCGCGCTGGTCGCGATCGGCGCGATCCTGGCGCACTCGGTCGTGGACTATCCGCTGCGCACCCCGGCCATGCTGGCCGTGGCGGCCGCGCTGGCGGGAATCGCGGCGGGGCAGGCCGTCCAGGCTGCCAGGACACGTAACAGCGCGGGGGGCCGCGAACGTGCAGGCACCGCACACAGATTGCAAAGGGACATGACAACGTGACGCAGACCTTTCCGTCGAAAGACGAGACCCGTATCGCCGTGGTCGGCCTTGGCTATGTCGGCCTGCCGCTCGCCGTCGAGTTCGGCAAGCAGTACGCCACCGTGGGCTTCGACATCAATGCCGCGCGTGTGGCCGAGCTGGGGGAGGGCAAGGACAGCACGCTCGAGGTAGAGCCCGAGCTGCTTGCCAGCGCCACCAAGCTCAGCTTCACCAGCGACCTGGAAGGCATCCGCGACTGCAACGTGTACGTGGTCACCGTGCCCACGCCCATCGACAGCGCCCGCCGCCCGGACCTCACCCCGCTGCGCAAGGCCAGCGAGTCGCTGGGCAAGGTGCTGCAGCCCGGCGACACCGTGGTGTACGAGTCCACCGTGTATCCCGGCTGCACCGAAGAAGTGTGCGTGCCGATCCTGGAGCAGGTGAGCGGCCTGACGTTCAACGTCGACTTCTTCTGCGGCTACAGCCCGGAGCGCATCAACCCCGGCGACAAGCAGCACCGCGTCACCACCATCATGAAGGTGACCTCCGGCTCCACGCCGGCCGCCGCGGATTTCGTGGATGCGCTGTACGCCAGCATCATCACCGCCGGCACCCACAAGGCCAGCAGCATCAAGGTGGCCGAAGCCGCCAAGGTCATCGAGAACACCCAGCGCGACCTCAACATCGCCCTGGTCAACGACCTGGCGATCCTGTTCAACAAGCTGGGCATCGACACCCTGGAAGTGCTGGAAGCCGCCGGCACAAAGTGGAACTTCCTGCCGTTCCGCCCGGGCCTGGTGGGCGGGCACTGCATCAGCGTGGATCCGTACTACCTGACGCACAAGGCGCAGGAAGTGGGGCACCACCCGGACGTGATCCTGGCCGGCCGCCGCACCAACGACGGCATGGGTGCGTACGTGGCGGGCGAAGTGATCCGGCTGATGGTGCGCAACGGCATCAACCCGGTACGCGCGCGGATCCTGATCCTGGGCCTGGCGTTCAAGGAGAACTGCCCGGACCTGCGGAATACGCGGGTGGTGGACATCATCGGTGCGCTGCAGGGTTACAACGCGCGCGTGGATGTGTGTGATCCGTGGGTGGATGCGGGCGAGGCGAAGCACGAGTACGGGCTGACGCTGTTCAAGCCGGGCGAGGGCGAGTACGACGCCATCATCGTGGCGGTGGGACACGAGGAGTTCCGGAAGCAGGGTGCGGCGGGGATCCGCGCGCATGGCAAGCCGGGCGCGGTGTTGTATGACGTGAAGTATGTGTTGCCGCGGGAAGCGGTGGATGGGCGGCTATGAGTGATCGGGCGCTCATCGCACAGTGGCTCTCGGACATCCGAGCCAGATGATCTCAAAGTGTCGAAAATACTTCGCAGGTAGTGGACTGGGCCCCACTCTTCTGAGGGCAGCCTTTGGGAGCATGGGATTGAGGATCGCTGGGATGGGATTCGCATTCCTTGTTGGTGTGCAACTTGCTCGTGGTCTAGGCGCACAGGGTTATGGAATCTATGGCGTAGCAATGTCAATCACCGCATTGCTCGCAGTGCCTACGGAATTTGGGCTTCCGCAATTAGTAACGCGAGAAGTTGCTGCGGCGAACACAAGGAGCGAATGGGGGCGACTCAAAGGCATAGTTCAGTGGGCCAGTCGAACCTCCTTCTTAGTATTCGCCGTCGTGGCAGTCGGGGTGCTGGTGTGGCTATATCTATCGAATATCGCCATCGATTCCGAATTGGCACTAACAGTGCTTGCGGGATTAACGATGATTCCTCTAGTTGCTCTTGGGAAAATAAAAGGCGCTACGCTGCGAGGGTTGCACCACATTGTGAAAGGCCAGCTGCCCGATATCTTAGTCAGGCCTCTGGCGTTCTCTGCATTTCTTCTTGTCGCAACGGGACTCGTTACTAGAATGACGCCAAGCATGGCGATGATCCTAGGTTCAGCGGGATCCGGAGTTGCCCTTCTGGTGGCAAGCTTTATGTTGCGAAAGTCCCTTCCCCGTCAGGTCGCTACAGCGTCGGTTGCATCAAGTAGCCCGGATTGGTGGTCGGCAGCGTTTCCAATGGCGTTAAGCGAAGGCATGCGGGTACTGCAATCACACGTCGTGATTCTGCTGCTAGCCGCAATAGCGGCAATGAGCGCCGTCGGGGCCTACCGAGTCGCCACTTCAGTTGCCCTCATCGTATCTGTTCCAGTAACGATGCTCAGTGTTGTATGTGCGCCTGTAATTTCAAGTCTTTTTGCAGGCGGAGATAATGCGCGGTTGCAGCGCCTCTTGCGCGCCATCGCGGCTGGAATGTCTCTCGGAGCGCTTCTCGTCGCTCTCCCGTTCTTTGTGGCGGGAGACTGGCTAATTGGGTGGGTGTTTGGAGCCGAGTATCTTGCTGCTGTGCCAGCGCTTCAAATTATTTGTTTGGGAATCGTTGTGAGCGGTGCATGCGGGGCTGGTGCGGCGTTGCTGAATATGACAGGCAATCATAAGCACGTAACGAAGGCGTCCGGGATTTCGCTCGCTTTGTTATGTGTCACGGCCCCTGTCCTAATCTCGTATTGCGGTATTCTCGGTGCTGCAGTAGCAAGCGCGTCGGCGCAGATAGTGTGGAGCATCATCATGTGGCTTGATGCCCGACGGGTAATAGGGCTGGACTCCAGCGTGCTCAGTTTGATGTTTGTGAAATCCTAAGGAGACACGAGTGGCGTCGATTTTGCTGTTTAATACCAGCTTTAAGAATAAGGGCGATGCGCTGATGAATGAAGCGATCGTTCGTGAGCTCGGTGACGGCCACGATTGGGCCGCGCCAGCCAGTCTCCATTTTACTAGTCGTCGCGAGGCGCGAGGTTATCGCGTGTGCCTTGTGTCCGATTTGCCGGGCGCTACGTGGAAGCAGCGCACGTTCAATCGTGTAGTGTCAGTATCGGCAGCTCTTGCGCACATCGCTGGTCCGGAACTACGACGGCGTATCGGCGTTTGCATCGTCGAGGATATTGATGTTGCTATGGACGTGTCCGGTTATTGTTATGGCGACGTATGGGGCCAAGAAAAGATTGAATGGGGGGTGAGGACATACAAGCGTCTGCATCGTGCTGGCGCCTGTGTAATTCTGATGCCTAAGACGTGGGGTCCGTTTGAGAAGATATCAAAAGCTTCGGTGCGTGAGATGCTGCGCTTCGTAGATCTGGCGTTCGCGCGCGATGAAAATTCGAAGAGCACGCTGGATGAGATAGTGCCTGCTGAGCGCAGTAATGTCAGGTTTGCGCCTGACTACACTCATAAGGTCGCTTCTTCTGGCGGAGTTGAGTCAGGGCCTGGGGATGTCGCGTACGTGATCCCAAGTTATCGTGTTATCGATAGTGGCGCCCTGGATAAAGCAATGTATTATCGCGTTCTTAGTGATGCACGGCGCATTCTGGAAAAGCGCGGGCTTGTGCCGAAGCTTCTAATACATGAATCCTCAAATGATCTTCAATTCGTGGATGATGTTGGCGAGTTGGGCTTCTCAGTTAATGATGTCGTAGTCTTTGATGATCCCGTGGAGTTAAAGAACGCGATTTCTACGGCAGCGGCTGTAGTTACTTCAAGGCTGCATGGGCTGTACAACGCGCTTAATTCGGCCGTCCCAGTTGCTGTGGTTGCGTGGGTGTTTAAGTATCGTGAGGCCTTGCGGCAGTATGGCTGCGAAGAGTGTCTGGTTGATTTGACTAATCCTATCGGATCTCTCCATAGCGTCCTGGAGATGATTACCGATAATTCTCATGCAGAGCTTCTGAAATCCAAGATGCGCGCCGGCAAGGCTTATTCAGATTTGGCAACGGCTGCGATGTGGACTGAGATTCGCGACCTGATTCTGCCTTTTGACGGGCCGGGTTGAGTATGGCTGAGGTTTCAGCGCTTTATGTCTCCTACGACGGCATGCTCGAGCCCCTTGGCCAGTCCCAAGTGCTAGCCTACTTGGAGCGCTTGGCGGGCGATCGCCCCATCCACCTGCTCAGCTTCGAGAAGCCGCAGGACTGGGCTGAGTTGGACAAGCGCCGGGCGCTGGCCGCACGCATTGCGGCCGCCGGCATCCACTGGCACCCCCGTCGCTATCACAAGCGTCCGTCCGCGCTCGCCACGGCCTGGGACGTCCTGGTGGGGATCGTCAGCGGGTTGTGGCTGGCGCGGCGACACCGTATCGGCATCGTCCACGCCCGCAGCTACGTGCCTGCCGTGATTGCGCTGGTACTCAAGCGCTTGGCCGGAGTGAAGTTCGTGTTCGACATGCGCGGCTTCTGGGCCGATGAGCGTGTGGATGGTGGTCTCTGGCCGCGCGATGGGCGCATGTACTGGGTCGCGAAATGGTTCGAGCAACGCTTCCTGCTGGCAGCCGACCACGTGGTGTCGCTGACCCACGCCGCTGTGGTCGAAATGCAGAGCTTCGATTATTTGAAGGGTCGCATGCCACCAGTTACCGTGATTCCCACCTGCGCCGACCTTGCGCGTTTCCGTCCGCACTCGCGACCGCCGGGGAGCAGTGGCGCATTCACTCTGGGCTACGTCGGTTCGGCCGGCACCTGGTATCTGTTCGATGAAGTGGTGGTGATATTCTCGCGCCTACGGCAACTCCGTCCGGATGCGCGGCTGCGGGTGGTTAACCGTCACGAGCACGATTACATCTGCCAGCGCCTAGTCGCTGGTGGAGTGGACCTGGCTGCGGTGGACCTGCTCAGCGCCGGCCACGATCAGGTGCCTGAGGAGATGGCGCGGATGGATGCGGGGATCTTCTTTTACAAGCCCTCATACTCTCGCGCGGCCTGCGCTCCGACGAAGCTCGGAGAATTCCTCGGCTGCGGCATCCCTTGCATGTCCAATCAGGGCGTGGGCGACATGGCTCAGGTGCTCGAAGGCGAGGGGGTGGGTGTGGCCATCGATGCATTCGATTCGGCCACGCTGGACGCTGGCCTGCAGCGCCTGCTTGCCTTGGTGGCGGATTCCGCCACCAAGGACCGTTGCGTAGCCGCCGCTCATCGGCATTTCTCGCTGCAGGAAGGCGTTGAGCGGTACCGGCAGGTGTGGACTTCCGTGGAAGCGGAGGCCTGATGCGCCTGCTGGTATTGCCACGCTACGACGCCGATGGCGCAAGCAGTCGGCTGCGCATGCTGCAGTACTTGCCAGCGCTGCAAGCCATGGGTGTTGGTGCGGAAGTGGCGCCTTTGCTGGGCGATGGCTACGTTTCGGACCTGTATGCCGGCAGCATGTCTGTGCCGAAAGTCGCCCGCGCCTACGCGCGCCGCCTGAGGCGGTTGCTTAGCGCCGGCCAATTCGATGCGCTGTGGGTGGAGAAAGAGATGTGGCCTTGGTTGCCCGCCTGGCTTGAGCTTGCTTCGATGCCTTCACGACCACGTCTGGTGGTGGATTACGACGACGCGGTGTTTCATCGCTACGACCAGCATCGTTCGTTCTTGGTACGTGGCTTACTGGGACGCAAGATTGAAGCGGTGATGGCACGCGCTGACATGGTCACCGTCGGCAATGACTACTTGGCAGACCGAGCCCGTGCCGCCGGTTGCAAGCGCGTGGAGTGGCTGCCTACGGTCATCGATCTGGAGCGTTACCCGGCGCCAGCGCAACGTGAGGTGGCAGGGCCGGTCGTGGTGGGGTGGATCGGATCACCCGCCACGGCCGGATACCTGAGCGAGGTGGCGGGGGCGTTGGCGCCCTTGCAGGCCGCCGGACAGATCCGCTGCGTGGCCATTGGTGCACGCCCGGATCAGGTGCAAGGCACGCCATTCCAGGCGCAGGTCTGGCGGGAAGACACGGAAGTGGAGCAATTGCAGCAGCTCGACATTGGCATCATGCCGCTCCAGGACGAGCCCTGGGAACGCGGCAAGTGCGGCTACAAGCTGATCCAGTACATGGCCTGTGGGCTGCCGGTGGTGGCGTCTCCGGTGGGGGTCAACGAGGTGATCGTGTCTTCCGAAGAGGGATTTCTCGCCTCGACCCCGGAGCAGTGGAGCGATGCCCTGAGCCAACTGGTCGCCGATCCTGCCCTGCGCTCAGCAATGGGTCGGGCCGGTCGTCGAAAGGTGGAGGAAACGTACTCGTTGCAGGCACAGGCACCACGCTTGGGGCGGGTGCTGCGTGATGTCGCGAAGGAAGCGGCCAGCTGATGTGTGGACTGACTGGATTCTGGGCAAAGGATGGCGATGTAGCCGATGCGGGTGCCATTGCGCTGGCGATGGCTGATCCGCTCCGGCATCGCGGTCCCAACGATGGTGGCGTGTGGGTTGATGCTGATGCGGGCTTTGCGTTGGCACACCGGCGTCTTTCGATTCTGGATCTGTCGCCCGCCGGTCGCCAGCCGATGCTCTCCCCCAGCGGACGCTGGGTGCTGGCCTATAACGGCGAGGTTTACAACCATCTGGAGCTTCGCCGGCAACTGGAGGGCGAGAGCCGCGCACCCGCGTGGCGAGGACATTCGGACACCGAGACATTGCTTGCATGCATCGAGGCCTGGGGCCTGGAACGCACCCTTCAAGCGAGTGTCGGCATGTTCGCCATTGCCCTTTGGGACCGCAGCGAACGGGCGTTGACCTTGGCGCGTGACCGCATGGGCGAGAAGCCGCTGTACTACGGCTGGCAGGGCGGCACCTTCCTGTTCGGCTCGGAGCTGAAAGCGCTTGCCGCGCATCCGGCGTTCAGTGCGTCGGTCGACCGTGGGGCCTTGGCCTTGCTGCTGCGGCACAATTACATTCCTGCGCCGTACTCCATCTACCAGGGAATCCAGAAGCTGCCGACGGGCAGCTGGTTGCGCCTGGAAGCCGGGCAGCGCGAGCTTGAGCCGGTGGCATGGTGGTCGCTTGTCGATGTCGCGGAGCGTGGCACGGCCCATGGATTCCAGGGCACCGAGGTCGAGGCGATCGATGCGCTCGAAGGGTACCTGGGTAAAGCGGTACGCGGGCAGATGGTCGCGGACGTGCCCTTGGGCGCGCTGCTTTCAGGCGGAATCGATTCGACGGTGATTGCCGCGCTGATGCAGGTGGCTAGTAGCCGGCCGGTACGGACATTCACCATCGGCTTCGAGGAAAGGCAGTACGACGAGGCGGCGCATGCGCGCGCAGTGGCCGCTCACTTGGGCACCGACCATACCGAACTGCGACTGGCAGGCAGCGATGCGCTGGCGTTGGTGCCCAGGATGCCGGCGATGTACGACGAGCCTTTCGCCGACTCTTCGCAGCTGCCGACACATCTGGTCATGGCGCTAGCACGCCAACATGTGACCGTGGCCCTTTCGGGAGATGCAGGAGACGAGCTGTTTGGCGGCTACAACCGATATGTGATGGGTCCCCGAACGTGGGACAGGATCCGCCGGATTCCGCCGGGTCTGCGCGGTACCTTCGGGTCTCTCCTGACTGCACTTCCTGCTACCACCATGAACCGCTGGCTCGGATCTCTCGCTGGTCATGTGGGTATCGCCTTGCCGGGCGACAAGGCGCACAAGCTGGCATCAGCACTCACCGGCGTACGCGGACTCGACGACCTGTATGTGGCGTTGGTTTCGGGCGGGTGGCGGGACCCTGGGGCGATGGTGATTGGCGGCACGATGCCGCCAAACCTGCTGGACGACAGGGCCCGATGGCCACAGCTGGACGATCCAGTGGCACGCATGATGGCGTTGGACTCGATGACATACCTGCCCGACGACATCCTGGTGAAGGTCGACCGCGCATCGATGGCGGCGTCGCTAGAGACGCGGGCTCCGTTCCTGGATCGCGATGTGATCGAGTTCGCATGGTCGCTGCCCATGCACATGAAGTTGCGCGATGGAAATGGCAAATGGCTTTTGCGCCAGCTGCTGGACCGACATGTGCCGCGCACGTTATTAGAGCGGCCAAAGATGGGGTTCGGCATTCCCCTCGACCAGTGGTTGCGCGGACCCCTGCGTGAATGGGCCGAGACCCTCCTGGCCGAAGACCGCTTGAAGCGTGAGGGCTACCTGGACCCTGCTCCGATCCGTGCGACGTGGCTCCGTCATCAGAGGGGCGAGGCCTCCTTCGGTCACCGGCTTTGGGCAGTGCTGATGTTCCAGGCCTGGCTAGAGCAGCAGGGCAGGCCCGCCTGATGTGGCCCTTCTGGCTAATGTTCCTGTTGCCGGCTTTCGGGATGCTGGTCCCGCGGAGCCTTCCAGCAGGGCAGGCGCGCATCGTGTGGCTGGCCGTCGGCACGTTGTTTGCGGTGATGATCGGGCTGCGCCACGAAGTTGGCGGAGACTGGTTCACTTACTTCGTACATTTCCAGCGTGCCGCCGATTTGAGCCTCGCCGATGCTGCGACCATGCCGGACCCCGGCCACTATGTCCTGAACCGGCTGGTAGCCGGGCTGGGCGGCGATATCTACACGGTTAACCTGATCTACGCTGCGATCCTGATGGTCGGCACGGTGATCTTCTGTCGACGCCAGCCCCACCCTTGGCTGGCGCTGCTTGTGGCGGTCCCGTACATGCTGATCGTGGTTGGTATGGGGTACACGCGACAGTCGGTTGCGCTTGGATTTGCGTTGCTGGGCCTGGTGGCGCTGCGCGACGGGCGTCTGAGGAGGTTCGTGCTGTTCGTGGCTTTGGGTGCCCTGTTC
Source organism: Luteimonas sp. MC1895 (assembly GCF_016457215.1). Lineage (NCBI taxonomy): Bacteria > Pseudomonadati > Pseudomonadota > Gammaproteobacteria > Lysobacterales > Lysobacteraceae > Luteimonas > Luteimonas sp. MC1895. The sequence goes on along the minus strand of NZ_JAEMDY010000001.1, from coordinate 455,821 downwards.
CATAAGTCCGCCGTGCTGCTGCTACCGATTGCGGCGCTGGCGGCGAGTCGAAACCGCTGGTTGACTGGCGCTTTGGTCCTGGCGACTACGCTGCTGATGTACTTCCTGTTGTTGGCCGACAGCGCCGAGAATCTGTGGACGAACTACGTTGCAGCTGACATGCAATCCTCGGGCGGAGCTATCCGTGTGGCGATGAATGCATTGCCCGCGGCCCTGCTTCTGTTGTTCCGTCGAAGACTGGTTCCCGACCCCGAGGAGAGGAAGCTGTGGCTTTGGATGGCGGTATTCGCCCTGTTGTGCGTGCCCCTGGTCGGGCTGGCCTCAACTGCGGTGGATCGCGTCGCGCTGTATCTGATCCCGTTGCAGCTTTTCGTGTTCGCGCGCCTACCCCGGCTGGCAAAGACGACCAAGACCAGAACTCCGCTCGTGCTAGGGATCATCGGTTACTACGTGGCGGTGCAGTTTGTCTGGCTCAATTTTGCTACCCATTCACAGTATTGGTTGCCGTACCAGTTCATGCCGCTGTGGAGTTGAGACACGCACGATGAAGTATCAACCGCATATCGACGGCCTCCGTGCCGTGGCCGTGTTGCTGGTGATCTTTCACCACCTTGGAGACTGGGGCGGGCTTGCCGGCGGCTTCGTTGGCGTGGACGTGTTCTTCGTGATTTCAGGATTCCTGATTACGAGTATCGTGAAGTCCGAGATCGAAGCAGGAACGTTCTCCTTTGGCGGCTTCTATAAGCGGCGCGTGGTTCGATTGGCCCCGGCATATTTCACGGTAGTGCTCGCTACCACAGTCGCCGCACTGATATGGATGCTGCCCGCTGAGTTGTTGGCATACGCCCGCAGCATGATTGCTTCCAGCCTGTTCCTGGCCAATTTCCACATGTGGCAGGAAGTGGGTGGCTACTTTGGCGCGAGCGCCGAGACGGTCCCGCTGCTGCACTTGTGGACGCTTGCCGTCGAAGAGCAGTTTTACCTGTTCTGGCCGGTGGCCATGCTGGTTGTTCATCGACTGCTTCCGCAGAAGTGGCGCCTGTGGGTGCTTCTCCTTGTCGTGGTGATCGGCACAGTGGTCTCCCAGTGGGGCGTTGCACACTACCCGGCCGCTGCCTATTACCTGCTGCCCACGCGCTTCTTCGAACTTGCGATTGGTGCACTACTGGCGTACTTGCCCGCCTCTACTCGAGGTAGGTCTTGGGCCTCTGCTGTCTCGTTGGCGGGCATGGCGATGATTCTGTATGCCGGCCTCTACTATTGGAAGGAGACGTTGTTCCCAGGATATGCAGTCTTGATGCCGGTGCTTGGCACCGCGATGGTGCTGCGTTGGGGTGAGGGGACGGTGGTTGGTAAGGCGCTCAGTACGTCTATCGCCACATTTATCGGCAAGATCTCATACCCGGCCTATTTGTGGCACTGGCCAATTATCGCGTTCTTAAATCTCAACGAAGTTGCAATCACCGTGCCGAACGGTGTGTCTGTTGTGGTTGCGACTTTGATGTTGGCTTGGATGACGTACCGTTGCATCGAGTTGCCAGCGCGTCGCTTCCGCTCATTCTCGGGCATGCGCGTAGTGCTGACGGGCGGTGCCGCTCCAATACTGGCTTCGGTGGCGCTTGGGCTTCTCCTCGTGGGTGTTAACGGAATTCCAGGCCGGTTCCCGGACAGCCTCAACAAGAAGAGTGAGGCCCTGCTCGCATCTCCGAGCAAGGCCCGTGGGCGTTGCAACGAAGGGCCACCGACCGCACCGCTTCCGCCTGATCAGTGTGTGGTGGGGCGCTCGAGCGGCAAGGTGGACTTCCTGTTGGTAGGAGATAGCCACGCCAATCATTTCACCGGGTTCCTCGACGTCCTTGGCAAGGATGCCAACCTCAGGGGATACGACATGACACGGAGCAATACGCCGTTCCTGCCTGGCGTCGACCGTTGGTCGGTGCGCGATGGGTCGCTGGATCATCATGGGAACTTCGCTCCTCGCAACAGGTACGTCACGGAATTGCTCGATCGCGAGCGGATCGAAACTGTTGTTCTGGCTGGCAACTACACGCGTTTTTACAACGACGAGATTCTTCGCGCAGGATCCCTTGAGGGACGAGGAGCGTTTGAATCAGGGATGCGGGCGGCTATTGGCGTGGCGCAGTCATCTGCTTCGCGTGTCGTCATCCTTAGCACAATTCCACTGCTCACTAAGGGATTGCACGATTGTGTGCTGCGTGCCGAGCGGTTTCAGACGGATAGGGAATGCGTGTTGCCAACAAAGGATTATCTGGAGCGTACCAGGGATGTCGAAGCCTTCTTCGCCAGCCTTCGAGAAGAGTTTCCCGATGTGATCTGGATTGATCTGTCCAGGTTGATGTGCGGCCCGACGACGTGTGTAACGGAGATGGATGGGACGCCTCTGTATAAAGACGATGGCCATCTCAATGACATCGGGTCAAGGCTTCTGGCCAAGGCGTGGATTGAGAGGTTTGGGAATCCGCTGGCGAGCGGCGGTGTCCAATGATGATGTCAGTTGCGAGAACCAAGAAGCTGGAGGGGCTTGAAGCTCTGCGTGGGTTTGCGGCGTTGTGGGTTCTTCTTGTACATGCTAATCAGGCCACGACGCATTTTGTCAATTGGGATGCGGGTGCGGCAGGTCAGGTGATTGCTAACGGCTTCCTCGGCGTTGACTTCTTCTTCGTCCTCTCGGGATTCATCATCGCGTTTACGTCACAGCGGCTGGCGGATCGGGGCGGCGGATTTCGCGCCTACGCGCAAGCGCGGTTGCTGCGGATCTATGTCCCCTACCTTCCGATCGGCATCGGCATCTATCTGCTCTACATTCTGCTCCCCGGGTTGAGTGAGGCGGAGCGTTCACCCGGTCTTCTGACCAGTTTCGCGCTGCTGCCATCCAATTCGCCACCGGCGCTGTCGGTAGCGTGGACGTTGGTTCATGAGTTGATCTTTTACGCGGTCTTCTCAGTTTGGTTCGTGTCGCGAAGAGTTTTGTGGGCATTGTTGGGGGTGTGGGCTGGAGCAATTGCGGCTGTATGGATGCAGGACGTGGAGTTGTCCAGATTCGCCGGGTACTTCCTCTCCCCGCTGAACCTGTGTTTTCTGCTCGGAGTCGCGGTGTACCGGATCTCAAGGCGGTTGCGGACTGCGGGGGGGGCGAAGACTGCATTGGCGTTGGCAATGGGCGGGCTCGTAGCGGTCTGCTTGCAGGCGTTGCAGCTCGAACCGGTGCGATTCTGGGTTGCCATCGGCTTCGGCGCGATCGTGTTGGCCGCCTCGATGCCGGCCGGAGCACGCGTGAGAATTTGGCGACCCCTCATGGTGCTGGGTGCCGCCTCATACGCGGTTTATCTGATCCACAACCCGCTGCTGTCCGTCGCGGTGCGCGTGGCAGTGAAGGTAGGGGTGCAAGGCTGGGCTGCGTTCCTATTGATCAGCGCGGTCGCGCTGGCGGGTGGCCTGATGTATTGGGCGTTGTACGAACGGCGTGCCCTTGGTCTGACGCGACGATGGCTGACTGGCCGCAAGGCCCGGGAAGAAATCCAGCGATCTGTAGGGAGCTTGTAGTTTCATGAAGAAAGCTTGGCTTGTCACCGGCGGCGCCGGCTTCATCGGCGGCAATTTCGTGCTCGAGGCGGTCGCCGCCGGCGTCCGCGTTGTCAACCTCGACGTGCTCACCTACGCCGGCAACCTGGACACGCTGTCCTCGCTTGAAGGCAACCCCGACCACGTCTTCGTGCACGGCGACATCGGCGACGGCGACCTGGTCGCCCGGCTGCTGGCCGAACACCGGCCGGACGCGGTCGTCAACTTCGCCGCCGAGAGCCACGTCGACCGCTCGATCGACGGCCCGGCGGCCTTCGTGCAGACGAACGTGGTGGGCACCCTGGCGCTGCTCGAGGCCGTGCGCGACTACTGGAAGGCGCTGGAGGGCAAGGCGAAGGACGCGTTCCGCTTCCTGCACGTCTCCACCGACGAGGTCTACGGCACCCTGGGCGAGACCGGCCTGTTCACCGAGACCACGGCCTACGCGCCCAACTCGCCGTATTCGGCGTCGAAGGCGGCCTCGGACCATCTGGTGCGCGCCTTCCACCACACCTACGGGCTGCCGGTGCTGACCACCAACTGCTCGAACAACTACGGTCCCTACCACTTCCCCGAGAAGCTGGTCCCGCTGGTGATCGCCAAGGCCCTGGCCGGCGAGCCGCTGCCGGTCTATGGCGACGGCAAACAGGTGCGCGACTGGCTGTTCGTGACCGATCACTGCGAGGCGATCCGCACCGTGCTGGCCAAGGGTCGCGTGGGCGAGACCTACAACGTCGGCGGCAACGCCGAGATGCAGAACATCGAGGTGGTGAAGACCATCTGCGCGCTGCTTGACCAGCGCCGCCCGCGCGAGGACGGGCAGCCACGCGAGTCGCAGATCGCGTTCGTGGCCGACCGCCCGGGGCATGATCGCCGCTATGCGATTGACGCCTCGAAGCTGCGCGACGAGCTCGGCTGGACGCCGGCCTATATCTTCGAGCGCGGCATCGCCGAAACCGTCGACTGGTACCTGGCCAACCAGCCCTGGGTGCAGCGCGTGCTCGACGGCAGCTACCGCCTGGAACGCATCGGGGCCGAAGCATGACCGCGCGCCGCGGCATCATCCTGGCCGGCGGCTCCGGCACCCGGCTGTATCCGATCACCCGCGCCATCAGCAAGCAGCTCTTGCCGGTGTACGACAAGCCGATGATCTACTACCCGCTGAGCGCGCTGATGCTGGCCGGGATCCGCGAGGTGCTGATCATCAACACCCCGCACGAGCAGGCGCTGTTCCAGCAGCTCCTGGGCGACGGCTCGCAGTGGGGCATGGACATCCGCTACGCGGTGCAGCCGAGCCCGGACGGGCTGGCACAGGCCTACCTGATCGGCCGCGAGTTCGTCGACGGCAAGCCGAGCTGCCTGGTGCTGGGCGACAACATCTTCCACGGCCATGGCTTCACCGAGATCCTCAAGCGCGCCGATGCGCGCCAGGACGGCGCGACCGTGTTCGGCTACTGGGTGAGCGATCCGGAGCGCTACGGCGTGGCCGACTTCGACGCCGACGGCAAGGTGGTGGGGCTGGAGGAAAAGCCGGCGAACCCGCGCTCGAACTACGCCGTCACCGGCCTGTACTTCTACGATGGCCGCGCCAGCGACTTCGCCGCTTCGCTCAAGCCCTCGCCGCGCGGCGAACTCGAAATCACCGACCTCAACCGCTGCTATCTCGAAGAGGGCAGCCTGCACCTGGAGCAGCTGGGTCGTGGCTATGCCTGGCTCGACACCGGCACCCACCAGTCGCTGATCGAAGCTTCGAACTTCATCGAGACCGTCGAGGCGCGCCAGGGCCTGCGCGTGTGCTGTCCGGAAGAGATCGCCTGGACCAACGGCTGGATCGACGACGCCGACCTCACCCGCCTGGCCGCACCGCTGGCCAAGAACGGCTACGGCCAGTACCTGCTGTCGCTGGCCAAGCGCGGAGTGGTGCGGTGACGATGGAGCGTGTCTGACATGGCACACGCGATGCCGCGTGCGTCACACAAGATCGTGCTGTTCGCGAACACCGACTGGTACCTCTACAACTTCCGCCGCTCGCTGGCGCTGGCGTTGCAGGCGCATGGCTACGATCTGTTGCTGATCTCACCCCCCGGCCCATACGGCGAGAAGCTGCGCGCGCTCGGCCTGCGCTGGGAGCCGGTGCCGATGGACCGCCGCAGCCTCAACCCGTTGCGCGAGGCGAGATTGCTGGCATGGCTGGTGTCGCTGTTTCGCACGGAGCGCCCTGCGCTGGTGCATGGCTTCACCATCAAGTGCGCGGTGTACGGGTCGCTTGCCGCGCGCCTGGCCGGCGTGCCGGCGCGTGTCAACGCCGTAGCCGGCATGGGCTACGTGTTCACCAGTAGCGACACCAAGGCGCGCGTGCTGCGCCCGCTGGTGCGCACGTTGCTGCGTACCGCTCTGGATGGCGACAACGCGCGCCTGGTGCTGCAGAACCCGGATGACGTGGCGCTGTTTGCCGCCGCGGAGCTGGTGGATCGCGAGCATGTCCACCTGATTCCCGGCTCCGGCGTGGATTGCTCGCGCTTTGTGGCGCGCGAAGGCCAGCGCGATTCAGCGCGTCCGCTGCGCGTGCTGCTGGCCGCGCGCCTGCTGTGGGACAAGGGTCTGGCGGAGTTCGTGGAGGCCGCACGGCGGCTGCGGGGCGAGGGCAGGGCGATCGAGTTCCTGCTGGCTGGCGACCCCGATCCTGGAAATCCTGCCGCAGTGCCCGAAGCCACCGTGCGCGGATGGGCGGAAGAGGGCGTGCTGGAGTGGCTCGGTCACGTCGATGACATGTCGGCGCTGTTCGCGTCGGTCGACGTGGTGGTGCTGCCCAGCTATCGCGAAGGCCTGCCGAAGGGCTTGATCGAGGCCGCCGCCTGCGCGCTGCCGCTGGTGACCACCGACGTGCCGGGCTGCCGGGAAGTGGTGAGCGACGGCGTCGACGGCCTGCTGGTGCCGGTGCGCGATGCCGCTGCGCTGGCTGCGGCCATTGCGCGGCTGCACGATGATCCCGAGCTGGCCGCACGCCTCGGCAAGGCCGCGCGCGCCAAGGCGCTGGCGGAATTCGACGAGAAGATCGTCATTGACCGCACCATGGCCGTGTATCGCGAACTGCTGCCTGCGCCATGACCGGCGCCGATATGCTGCTGGCAGTCCTGGCGTTGGGCGTGGCGATGCTGCTGGCCCGCGGTAGCCATCCGGTGGTGGCGGTGTTGCTGGTCGCGTCCGCGCTGGCGGTGTCGGCGATGTTGTTCCTGCCCACCGCGATGCTGGGCGAGTGGTTCGGCATGGACCGCGTGCATCGCCTGTACGGCCTGACACGCGACACGCCCCTGGACCCGCCGGAATGGATCCACCTCTTCGCCTTCGCCTGGCTGGGCCTGCTGGTCTGGCTGGCGCGCAAGGACGTGCGCAACTGGTGGGGCGTTGTCTTGATCGCGGCGTTCGGCGTGGCCGCGGAGCTGTCGCAGTGGCTCACGGATGGGCGGCAGCCGAAGCTTGAGGATGCGGCGTTGAATGTTCTTGGCGGGTTGGCAGGAGTTCTGCTCGCGTGGATCGGCTGCTCGCTGGTGGCAGCCTGGGGCCGTCGAAGCGGTCGCTGATGCGACAGCAGCTACCGGTATGATCCGGGTCCCCGCACCACTGGAGCACTCCCGTGTCATCGAAAGCATTCAAGGCCTACGACATCCGCGGCCGCGTGCCGGACGAACTCGATGAGGCCCTGGCCATGCGCATCGGCGCGGCCACCTCGGAGCTGCTCGGCCCTGGTGCGGTCGTTATCGGGCACGACATCCGCCTGAGCAGCCCTGCGCTGCAGGCGGCCCTGGCGCAGGGCCTGCGCGAAGCCGGCCGCGAGGTCATCGATATCGGCCTCTGTGGCACCGAGGAGGTCTATTTCCAGACCGATCACCTGGGTGCGGCCGGTGGCGTGATGGTGACCGCCAGCCACAACCCCATGGACTACAACGGCCTGAAGCTGGTGCGCGAGAACGCGCGGCCGATCAGCGCCGACACCGGCCTGTTCACCATCCGCGACCGTGCGCTGTCCGACGACTTCACCCTGGGGCAGGGCGCCGGCGGCAGCCGCGCGATGACCGACAAGTCGGCGTACATCGCGCACCTGCTGACCTACGTGGCGGGCGTTGCGCTGAAGCCGCTGAAGATCGTCAGCAACCCGGGCAACGGCGGCGCGGGCACGGTCATCGACCTGCTCGCACCGCACCTGCCGTTCGAGTTCGTGCGCGTGCAGCACGAGCCGGATGGCACCTTTCCCAACGGCATCCCCAACCCGCTGCTGCCCGACGCGCGTGCCGCCACCGCCGACGCGGTGAAGGCGCATGGCGCCGACTTCGGCATCGCCTGGGACGGCGACTTCGACCGCTGCTTCTTCTTCGACCACACCGGCCGCTTCATCGAGGGCTATTACCTGGTCGGGCTGCTGGCCAAGGCGCTGCTGGCGCGCAGCCCGGGCGGCAAGGTGGTGCACGACCCGCGGCTGCTGTGGAACACGGTGGAGATGGTGCGCGAGGCCGGCGGCACGCCCGTGCTGTGCAAGAGCGGCCACGCCTTCATCAAGGAGAAGATGCGCGCCGAGGACGCGCTCTACGGCGGCGAGATGAGCGCGCACCATTATTTCCGCGAGTTCGCCTACGCCGACTCCGGGATGATCCCGTGGCTGCTGATCGCGGCGCTGGTGTCGACGAGCGGCCTGTCGCTGGCGGAGCTGGTGGAAGACCGGATGGCGAAGTTTCCGTGCAGCGGCGAGATCAACTTCACGGTGGCGGATGCGGCGGCATCGATCGCGGCGGTGCTGGCGCATTTCAGCGCGCTGCAGCCGGAGCTGGATTACACGGACGGGTTGTCGGCGGATTTCGGGGATTGGCGCTTCAATCTGCGCAGTTCGAATACGGAGCCGTTGATCAGGTTGAACGTCGAGACGCGGGGGGATGAGGGGTTGCTGCGGGAGAAGGTGGAGGAGATCAGTGGGTTGTTGATGGGGTGAGGGGGTTTGCTGCCGCCCTCGAGGCGGCACGGCGGGTCCTGCCAGGCGTCCGCGTCGCTTGCCAGGGTGTGCAGCATGGGTTCAAGGCCGGAAGATTCGCGCTCTGCCTGCGTTGAGGTGCATCCGGGCAACATCGTGGATCCGAGGTAAAACCACTCAGTCAGGAGCTCGCCCGATGTGCTACTCCGCCCTCGTCTACGCCGAAATCCGCAAGCTCGAACGCACCCTCGGTGTGAGGATCGACCCCGACTGGTACGTCGAGGAATTCTGGACTCGCAAGGGCAAGGATGCTGGCAAGCGCCCCAGGATGCCCCGCGCCGTGGAGCGCGAAGCCGTGGCCTTGGCACCCGCCAGCATCGGGGCCGCCATCGCCGCCGCCGACCAGACCGAGATCGACCAGCTGACCCAACTGGTCTTCGCCCAGCGCAAGCGCGTCGCCGACGCCGAGCGCTCGCTGCAGGCGCGCGAGACGAAGAAGGCGCGCGAAGACATCCGCATCGGCACCGGCAAGGTCGAGGCCGCGATGCGCCGCCTGGATGAACTCCGCACGCCGCCCGCCGATGCGGGGCTCGGGCGCATCTATCCGGGCTACTGGTGCCCGGTCGTCATCCGCGAGCGCGGGCGTTACGTGGCGCGCCTCATGCGCTACCAGTGCCGGCTGCCCGACTGGACCGAGGCCATCGAGCGCCGCTACCCGGGCACCTACAACGCACGCCGCGACAACCTGGAGAAGTCCTGGGGCAAGGTCTTCGGCCACGGCCACGGCGTGATGGTGGCCAGCGCCTTCTACGAACACGTTGACCGCGGCGGCCAGGACCAGGTGCTCGAGTTCCGGCCCAGCGACGGCCGCGACATGATCGCGGCCTGCCTGTGGACGCGCACCACCGAGCAGGACGGCTCGGAGCTGTACTCCTTCGCCGCGATCACCGACGAGCCCCCGGCCGAAGTGGCCGCGGCGGGGCACGACCGGTGCATCGTGCCGATCAAGGCCGAGCACCTGGAGGCCTGGCTCACGCCGGATGCGGCCAACCTGGCCGCGATGCACGCGATCCTGGACGACCGCGAGCGCCCGTACTACGAGCACCGCCAGGCAGCGTGAGCGGGCTCCGAAGCGATCGCCGCCCTGGGCGGCTTTCTGCCTCCCAAGCCCACAGCCCGCACCTGTAGGAGCGGCTACAGCCGCGATCCAACCTCGCCGCCCCCCCAAGTCCGCCAGGTTTTCGTTCCCGATCGGGAATTTGTGATTGACGTTCGGCCGTGCACGGTTACATCATCCCGAACAGGAATAATCACGGAGCGGACGCTTCATGAGCAATGTCCATTCCCCTTCGGGAATTCCCTTGGAGCTGTCGGACACCCCTAGCCTGGGCAAGGCGGTCCGCACGGCCCGCAAGACCCATGGCCTGACCCAGACCGAACTGGCCGGCCTTGCGGGCACGGGGCCGCGTTTCATCAGCGATCTGGAGCGGGGCAAACCCACGGTGGAAGCCGGCAAGGTGCTGGACGTGCTCTCCGTGCTGGGCCTGCGGCTTCTGCTCGCGGGGGTGGGCGAGTGATCGACCGGCTGGAGGTGGACCTGTTCGGGAAGCCGGCGGGCGTGCTCGCGATCTCCGGCACCCTGCGCAGCCCCGAAGACTGGACCTTCATCTACGACGGAGGGTATGTGGAAGCCGGCGCGCCTGCGCTATCGGTGACGTTGCCGCTGCGCGAAGAGCCCTGGGGCGGCGCCGTGGTACGCAACTGGTTCTGCAACCTGCTGCCGGAAGGCGCGGTGAGACAGGCGATCGTCCACCGTCTCCGGATTCCGCATGACGACTTCGCCCTGCTGGCCGCGATCGGTGGCGAGTGCGCCGGTGCCGTGAGCGTGCGCGTGCCCGGAGCGGACCCGGTGCTTACGCCGGACGACGACGAAACCGACCTCGAAGCCGTGCTGTTCCTGCAGGGTGATGTGGGAGGCGAAGGCAGCTGGGCGCTTGCAGGAACCCCGATGCGGCTGTCCCTGGCAGGCGCGCAGGACAAGTTGGCCGTGGTGGCCGAAGGCGACGGCCGGTTGCGCCTGCCGCACAGGGGTGAACCCAGCACGCATATCCTGAAACCCGACAGCCGGCGATTCCGCGGCCTGCGCGATGCCGAGGCCATGGGGCTTGCGCTGGCCCGTGCCGTGGGACTGGATGCAGCCGCGGCGCGGCTCGTGGACGTGATGGACCGGCCGGCACTGCTGGTGGAGCGCTACGACCGCGCACGCGCTCGCGACGGCACGCTGCATCGCCTGCACCAGGAGGATTTCTGTCAGGCGCTGGGCTATCCCGACGGGCTGAAGTACGAAGCCAGCGGCGGACCGGGCCTGGCCGCCTGTTCCGCCCTGGTCCGGAGGCTCGCCGTGGGCCCGAAGGCGGTGCAGGGCCTGCTGGATTGGGTGGTCTTCAGCGCGCTGGTGGGCAACGCCGATGCGCACGCCAAGAACCTGTCCCTGCTGTGCGATCGCGAAGGGCGGCGTTGGCTGGCGCCGCTGTACGACCTGGTGCCGACGATCTATCTCCCCGAGCCGCTGGTGGATCGCACCCCGGCCATGCGTATCGGCCAAGCTGCCCGCATCGACCAGGTGGACGCTGGCGATTGGGCGTTGTTCGCCGAGGGCGCGGGTTATCGCAAGCCTTACGTGATCGACCGGGTGCGGACCTTGTCCGGCAGGATCCTCGACTCCCTTGCGGGCGTTGGCAGGACGGTGATGGAGCAGGGTGGAGAGCCGCGGCACGTGGAACGCGTCATGGCCGCGATCGAAGGCAACGCCGTGAGGATGGCAAACCGCTGATGGAACGAATCGTGACGTTTTCATGGCTTCGTTCTGCGCGTGAAGCCTCCATGTTCTGGGGCGTGACTCACAGAACACAGGAGCTCCACCCATGAACACCACCAACCTCCTAGCCGGTACCGTCCTCGCCGCCGCCCTCGGCGCGCTGTCCTTTGGCGCGCAGGCCGCCGAGCCCGTCGGCTTCTACGCCGGCGCCGGCATCGGCCAGTCGATGGTCGACGAAGGCCTGCTGGACGAAGAGGAGACCGGCTTCCAGATCTACGGCGGCTACCAGCTGCACCCGAACTGGGGCTTCGAGCTGGGCTACACCGACTTCGGCAAGATCGAGTACGGCGACGTGGCCGCGCTGGAAGCCGACACCGTCTCGCTGGTCGCCGTCGGCACGCTGCCCTTCACCGACAAGTTCAGCGGCTACGCCAAGGCCGGCGTGCACAGCTGGGACGCCGACGCCCGCGCCGCCGGCATCGGCAGCGCCTCCGACAATGGCACCGACCCGACCTACGGCCTGGGCCTGCAGTACCGCTTCACCGACACCTTCGCGCTGCGCAGCGAGTACAGCCGCTTCGAGATGGACGACGTGGACGTGGACCTGGCGCAGGTGCAGGTGCGGTTTGATTTCTGATCCTTGCGGATCAGGTGCAACGCAGAAGGCCGGGCTTACGCCCGGCCTTTCGCTTCTGTAGGAGCGGCTATAGCCGCGATCGCTTTGCCGTGGCTTGTGATCGCGGCTATAGCCGCTCCTACAGTGGAAGGGTCGGGCGGGGCGGGACTGGCGGTTACCAGACCAGGTCGTCCGGCACCTGGAACTGCGCGTAGTACGCGTCGTCCTCACTCGTCGCCGCGTCCGTCGCATCCCCCGGCTGACCATGGTCCAGCACGATCAATTCAGGGGCGCGCTCGCGCACCTTGTCGCCCGCCGCGCGCGGCAGCAGCTCGTACCGATCCCCCAGCCGCGCAATCACCAGCGCACCTGACGACAGCTTCTTCCGCAGATCGTCATCCACCAGCAGCGTGCGGATCGCGCCATCGGCGGTGAAGCGGTACTCGCTGTCGCCCGTGCGTGGCACCTTCTTGTCCTGGATGATCTGCCGCGCCTGGGCCTTGAGCTCGGACTGGCGGGCGAGGGCCTTGCGCTCGGCTTCGAGTGCGCGGTCACGCTCGACCTTCTCCAGCCGCGCTCGCTCGGCATCGCGCTGGATGTCGGCGGCCGGGGCTTCGGCCTTGCCGTGGCGGGCCTTGGTCTGCTGGCGGGCGACTTCGGAGACCTTGGACTTCTTGACCAGGCCGGCTTTCAGGAGTTGTTCCTGGAGGGGGTTGGCTTTGGCCATGGCGGTGGAGGTCTCCGGGGGTGGGGAGACATGATAGCGAGTGGGGGGGTGGGATCGCGGCTGTAGCCGCTCCTACAGGGGCGAGGGCACCCGGGGTCAGTCGGGCTGTGTGGACCAGCGGGCTAGGTTTTGTTTGATCCTGGCGATGTCGGCCCAGGGGTCCTTGCGGCGGCGCTTCAGCATCGCGGGGACGTCCTGGATGGTGAAGGGGTCGGGGCGGTCGAGCTTGGCCAGTGCGCTCCAGGCGATCGGCATGGCGACCGGCGCGCGCGGGCGGGCGCGCAGCGAGTACGAGGCGACGGCGGTGGCGCCGCGGCCGTTGCGCAGGTAGTCGATGAAGATGCGCTTGTTGCGCTTGGCCTTGGTGGCAGTGGCGACGTAGCGGTCGGGTTCGCTCTGCGCCAGCGCCTGGGCGAAGCCCTGGGCAAAGCGCTTGGTCAGGTCCCAGTCGCAGCCGGGGTTGAGCGGCACGACGACGTGCAGGCCCTTGCCGCCGGAGACGCGCAGGAAGGATTCGAGTTCGGCCTGTTCGAGCAGGCGGCGGATCTGGGTGGCGGCCGCCTTGATCTCGGCGAAGCTGACGCCGGGGCCGGGGTCGAGGTCGAAGATGACGCGGTCGGCGGTGTCGGGGGTGGCGGCGTGCGCGCCCCATGGGTGGAACTCGAGCGCGTTGAACTGCACGAGTTCGAGCAGGCCCGGGGCGTCTTCGATCACGAGGTAGTCGGCGTTGCCGCCGCTTTCTTCCTTCAGGCGCTGGGTGGAGACGAGCTCGAGGCCGGCGGTGAGGTGCTTCTGGAAGAAGCAGGTTTTCTCCGAGCCGGAGGGGCAGCGGATGATGGAGACGGGGCGGCCCTGGACCTCGGGCAGCAGGTGGTCCATGACGGCGGTGTAGTAGTTCCAGACGTCCTGTTTGGTGGCGCGGATGTCGGGGTAGAGGAGTTTGGTGGGACTGGAGAGGGTTGGGGGTTGGCGGGGAGGGGATTCTGGTTTTTTGGCAGGTTTTTTGGTGGTGGGAGTGGTGGGGTTTGCGGTTTTTCTGGTGGGTTTTTTCGCGGCTTTAGCCGCTCCTACAGGGGTGGATCCGGCGGGGGTGGATCCGGCGGGGGTGGATCCGGCGGCGGTGGATCCGGCGGGGGTGGATCGGGCGGGCGTGGATCCGGCGGTTGCGCGGCGGGCGGGGGGTTTGGCGGGGGCGGGCGGACTGCGGTCGGAATCGTGGAGGTCGGTGACCTTCTTGTCGGGGCGGATGGCTTTCAGGGAGGGTTGGCGGAGGAGCTTCTGGCGGCCGATGCCGCGGTAGAAGACTTCGACGACGAATTTCGGCGCGAACCAGGTGGCGGTGCGCAGGTCGGTGTCGGTGGTGCCGACGTGGGCAGTGGGCTGCTTTTCGCCGCGCTTGGGCAGCTTCTTCGTGACCTCCGCCATCAGCCGGTCATTGAAGCCGCTGCCGACGCGGCCGACGTACAGCCAGCCGTGTTCCGCATCAGGCTTGGCCAGCAGCAGGGAGCCGAAGCCCGTGCGGCTGCCCTTGGGCGCGGTGTAGCCGACGACGGCGAATTCGTCGCTGGCCAGCTGCTTGGTCTTGCGCCATTCGTCGCTGCGGCCGGGGTGGTAGGGACGGTCGGCGCGCTTGGAGATGATGCCTTCGAAGTCGTTCTGGCCTGCGAGCTCATAGGCCGCGGTGCCGTCGCCGACGGTGTGCGAGCTGTAGGCCAGATGCCCGACCGCGCCTTCCAGCAGCGCCTGCAGCAGGGCCTTGCGCTCGACCAGCGGCGCATTCGACACGTCCACGCCGTCCAGGTGCAGCAGGTCGAACAGCGCGTAGGCCAGGCTGCCCTGGCGCTCGCCAGAGAGCGTGGACTGCAGCAGGTTGAAGTCGTCCTTGGTGCCGCCGCCGGCGATCAGCTCACCGTCCAGCGCGCCCGACTCCAGCCGCAGCGATTCGATCGCGGCGCGGATCTCCGGCAGCTTGTCGGTCCACTCCAGCGCATTGCGCGACCACAGCCGCACCTCGCCCTCGGCGATGGTCGCGAGGATGCGGTAGCCGTCCCACTTGATCTCGTGCAGCCACTGCTCGCCCTCGGGCGGCGTCTCGTGCAGCTTGGCCAGCTGCGGTTCGAACGGGCCTTCGGGCGCCTTGCCTTTCTTCGCGCCGCTCAGCGCCAGCGCCTGCTTCGACCAGTCCTTGCGCCGGCCCTTGGGCGCGGGGACGGTGGCCAGCTTCTTCTTGACCGCCTTGCCGGCACCGGCGCGCTTCAGGTCGGCCGCGGGCGGGGCGGTGACGCCGGCCAGCAGGTCGTCGGCTTCGAGTTCGCCGGCCCAGGCGTCCTTGTCCTTGAACAGCAGCCACTGCGGCTGCTTCGCCGGCTTGCCCGAGCGCACCAGGTGCCAGCCGCCCTTGAGCTTGTCGCCGAACAGTTCGAACCGGAGGTGGCCCTTGGCCAGCTGGGCCTCGGGATCGCCCTCGGTCGACCAGACGCCGTGGTCGAAGCGCGCGACGTGGCCGCCACCGTATTCGCCCTTGGGGATCTCGCCTTCGAAACCGGCGTAGTCGACCGGGTGGTCTTCCACCTCCACCGCCATGCGCTTCACCGAGGGGTCGTAGCTCGGACCCTTGGGCACCGCCCAGCTTTTCAGCGCGTCGCCGACCTGCAGGCGGAAGTCGTAGTGGCGGCGGCTGGCGTGGTGCAGCTGGACGACGAAGATGGCGCGCTTGCCGCGTGGCAGGGGCTTGCCGGGCTCGGGTTCGCGGGTCTTGTCGAAGCTGCGCTTGCGGCGGTATTCGACCAGGCTCATCGGGACGCACCTTGGCGTGGGCAGTCCGGCCACCTTGTGGCGGCCGCCGTGAACGGCCGGTCAGTCCTGCTCCTCGGGCGGGACGGTGCGGATGCGCTTGAGCGCTTCGAGCGCGGACGCGCGGCCTTCGGCCAGGTCGACGATCGGGCGCGGTGGATACAGGCCGGTGGCCCGGCCGTTCGCGGCGGCTTCCCACGGCGCGTGGCGGGCCGTCGCCGGCAGGCCGCGCAGCTCCGGCACCCAGCGGGCGATGTAGGCGCCGTCGGGATCGAACTTCCGCGCCTGCAGCACCGGGTTGAAGATGCGGAAGTAGGGTGCGGCGTCGACGCCGGTTCCGGCGACCCACTGCCAGCCGAGCGTGTTGTTGGCGAGGTCGGCGTCGACCAGGTTGTCCCAGAACCAGCGCGCGCCCTGCAGCCAGTGCAGGCGCAGGTGCTTGGTGAGGAAGCTGGCCACGACCATGCGCACGCGGTTGTGCATCCAGCCGGTGGCGCGCATCTCGCGCAGGCCGGCGTCGACGATCGGCACGCCGGTGCGGCCACGCTGCCAGGCGCGCAGCAGGCCCGGATCCGGCGCGGCCCACTGGAAGTCGTCGAAGCGCGGATTGAAGTTGGCGTCGGTGGTCCGCGGGAAGTGGTGCAGGACGTGCACGGCGAACTCGCGCCAGGCCATCTCGCGGACGAAGGCGGCGCGCTCTTCCACCGGGCCGGCGCTGGCGACGGCATCGACGACGCGCCAAGGCGCGATCTCGCCGAAGTGCAGATGCGGGGACAGGCGCGAGGTCAGCAATTGCGACGGGACATCGCGACCGCGGCGGTAGTCGGTCAGTCCGCCGGCGACGAAGGCCTGCAGCGCGGCGTCGGCACCGGCCTCGCCGGGCGTCCAGTGCGCCCAGAAGCTGTCGTCCCAGTGGAGATCGGGCTTGAGGCCGAGGGCATCGAGGGTGGTCTCGCCGGGCAGCGCCGTCGGGAACGCGGGGAGCTCGCTCGGCGCCGGGAACGGCGACTGCGGCGCCCAGGCGCGACGCGCGGCATTCCAGAACGGGGTGAAGACGCGGAACGGATCGCCGGCCCTGGTTTCCAGCTGCCAGGGCTCGAACAGCAGGCTGGCATTCCAGGCATCGGCGCGCAGGCCCTGGGCACGCAGCGCGCGGCGTACGCCCTCGTCGCGCCGGGCGGCGACGGGCTCGTGGCGCCGGCTCCAGTAGACGGCTTCGGCGCCGGTCGCCCGGGTGATCGCCTGCAGGGTGGCCAGACTGTCGCCGGCAAACACGTGCAGCCGCGAGCCACGCTGGCGCAGCGACGCGTCGAGCGCGGCCAGCGAACGGTGGCGCCAGGCATTGGAGGCCGCCCCCGGTGCCCACCCACCGTCTTCGCTGGGGGAGTGGATGTACACCGGAAGCGGAGAAAGGCCCGCCCTGCGTGCGGCCTGCAGGGCGGGGTGGTCACGCAGGCGGAGATCGTCGCGGAACCAGATGACGGCGGTGGACATGGTGCTCGGGGGCCGTGGCGCGGTCGCGGATCACGCGACCGCGCGTTGCTCAGCGACGCGCCTGGGCGCGGACTTCGCCGGTATCGCCGGCCTTCAGCAGCGGCACGATCTGCCACAGCGCCGACAGGCCGACGAGGACATAGACCACGCGCGCGAGCAGCGCATCCTGGCCGCCGAAGATCGCCGCGACCAGATCGAACTGGGCGAGGCCGACGAGGCCCCAGTTGATGCCGCCGACGATCACGAGCACGAGGGTGAGGAGGTTGATGGCTTTCATGGCATGAGGACCTTGTCGATGACGTGGATGACGCCGTTGCTGGCGTTGATGTCGGCCTTGGTGACGCGGGCACCGTCGACGGTGACGTTGCCGCCCATGGCCTTGATGTCGACCGTGCCGCCATTGACCGTGGGGGCGCTGTCCAGGCCGGCGACGCGCGCGGCAGGGTAGCGGCCGGCGACGACGTGGTAGGTGAGGATGGCGGTGAGCTTCTCGCGGTTTTCCGGCTTCAGCAGCGACTCGACGGTGCCGGCCGGCAGCGCGGCGAACGCGGCGTCGGTGGGCGCGAACACGGTGAACGGGCCGGGGCCCTTCAGGGTGTCGACCAGGCCGGCGGCCTGCAGCGCGGCGGCGAGCGTCTTGAACTGGCCGGCGGCCACGGCGGTGTCGACGATGTCGGCGGTGGCGCGCGCCGGCTTGGCCGGGGCAGCGGCATCGCTGGCGGGGGCGGCGTAGGCGAGCGGGGCCGCGAGGCCCAGGGCCAGCGCGGCGGTGAGCAGGCGGAGGCGGGACGGGACGTACATGTCGAATCCTTGGGTTGGGGTGACGGCGCCAGTCTCGGTCCGCGGCGGTTAGACCTGTGTACATGCAGGGCTTGTACGTTCGTTGTACATTCGCCGGCATGTACCCGGTCAAGGCCGCCGCCGAACTCAGTGGACTGACCCCCGAAACCCTGCGCGCGTGGGAGCGCCGCCACGGCGCGGTGGTCCCGCTGCGCGACGGGCAGGGGCGGCGCCTCTACGACGCGGAGATGGTGGAGCGGCTGGCGAAGCTGCATCGCCTGACCGATCGCGGCCACCCGATCCGCGACCTGGCGGGGCTGGACGATGCCGCCCTCGACCAGCTGCTGGAGGAGCGCCGGCACGCCGGCTACGGCGGCCTGGAAGCGCTGCCGGCGCAGCTGCTGGACGCGGTGGCGGACTATCGCGTGGACGTCTTCGACCGCGAGCTGTCGGTCGCGATCGCCACGCTTCCGCTGCCGGTGCTGCTGGAACGCGTGGTGATGCCGCTGCTGCGCGAGATCGGCCAGCGCTGGGCCGACGGCCGACTGGCGATCGCCCAGGAGCGGCTGGTCAGCAGCATGCTGCGCGCGCGCCTGCTGTCGATCCTGAACCAGCATCCGCGCGAACGGCGGCCGCGCGTGCTGTTCGCGACGCTGAGCGGCGAGCCGCACGAGCTCGGCCTGCTGGGCGCGGCGCTGCACCTGCACGAGATGGGCCTGCCGGTGCTGTACCTCGGCACCGAGCTTCCGGCGCCGGAGCTTGCGCGGGTCGCCAACCGGCTGGGCGCGGCGGCGGTGGCGGTGAGCTCGGTGGATCCGGGGCATGCGCGGGCCGCGCTGGAGGCGCTTCGCGTGCTGGACGCCGAGCTGGAGCCGCAGATCCCGGTCTGGCTGGGCGGCGCCAACGCGCGCTACCTGGGCGAGGCCCTGGGGCTCCCCCGGGTACGCGCGGTGCAGGATCCGAACGTGTTCGCCCGCCAGGTCAGCCACGCGCAGCGCGCCGGCTGACCAGCGCACCACGCCGGGATCACGGCTTCGCGACCAGTCTGGCCTGCCACGCCCGAAGCGGCGAAGCAGACTGGAATCTCCGATGCGCGCACTCACCTGGCAGGGCAAGCACGATGTCCGCGTCGAAACCATGCCGGACCCTTCGCTGGTGGCCGCCGACGACATCATCCTGCGCGTCACCGCCACCGCGATCTGCGGCTCGGACCTGCACATCTACCGCGGCAAGATCCCCGCGATGGAGGATGGCGACATCCTCGGCCACGAGTTCATGGGCATCGTCGAGGACGCAGGCCCGGCGGTGACGCGGGTCAAGCGCGGCGACCGCGTGGTGATTCCCTTCGTCATCGCCTGCGGGCAGTGTTTCCACTGCCTGCTGAGCGAATACGCCTGCTGCGAGACCACCAACACCGGCCGCGGCGCGATCCTCAATGCCAAGCAGATCAAGCCGCCGGCGGCGCTGTTCGGCTACAGCCGCCTGTACGGCGGCGTGCCCGGCGGCCAGGCCGAGCTGGTGCGCGTGCCGCAGGCCAACGTCGGTCCGCTGGTGGTGCCCGACGTGCTGTCCGACGAACAGGTGCTGTTCCTGTCCGACATCCTGCCCACGGGCTACCAGGCGGCGATCAACGCCGGCGTCGAACCGGGCTCCTCGCTGGCGATCTTCGGCGCGGGGCCGGTGGGGCTGATGGCCGCGGCCTGCGCACGCATGCTCGGTGCGGCGACCATCTTCATGATCGACGACAACGCCCATCGGCTGGCCTTTGCGCGCGCCACCTACGACATCATCCCGATCAACTTCGACGAGGTCGACGACCCCGCCGGGGCAATCGTTGAGGCGACCGCGGGCCGGGGCGTGGACGCGACCATCGAGGCGGTCGGCTTCGAGGCCAAGGGCAGCGTCACCGAAACGGTGATGACCAACCTCAAGCTGGAAGGCTCCAGCGGCAAGGCGATCCGCCAGGCCATCGCCGCCACCCGGAGGGGCGGCACGGTGAGCGTGCCGGGCGTCTATGCCGGCTTCATCCATGGCTTCCTGTTCGGCGACGCCTTCGACAAGGGATTGACCTTCAAGATGGGCCAGACCCATGTGCAGCGCTTCATGCCCGAGCTGCTGGAGGCGATCGGCGAGGGCCGGCTGAAGCCCGAAGTGATCATTTCGCACCGCATGAAGCTTGAGGATGCGGCCAAGGGCTACGAGATGTTCAACGCCCAGGACGACGAGTGCCGCAAGGTGGTGCTGACGCCCTGAGGACTTCACGCCGGATGGATCAGGCCGGCGCGATCTTTCCGCTCCACCCCCAAACCGAGGACATCACGATGGCTGTCAAAACGATGGAAGACCTGTTCATCCACGAGCTTTCGGACATGTACAGCGCCGAGAAGCAGATGAGCAAGGCGCTGCCGCGCATGGCGCGCGCGGCCGAGGCGCCCGACCTCAAGGCTGCGTTCGAGACCCACCTGGAGGAGACCCTGGGCCAGATCGAGCGCATCGACCAGCTGGTCGAGAAGCAGGGCCTGAAGCTCAAGCGCATCAAGTGCGCAGCGATGGAAGGCCTGGTGGAAGAGGCCAAGGAAGTGATCGAAGAAGTGGAAGCCGGCCCGGTGCGCGATGCCGCGTTGATCGGCGGCGCGCAGAAGTCCGAGCACTACGAGATCGCGTCCTACAGCACCCTGTGCGTGCTGGCGACCCAGCTGGGCTACCGCGACGCACTGCCGCTGCTCGAGGCCAACCTCAAGGAAGAGCGCGCGACCGACGAGAAGCTGGCGATCCTGGCCAGGAGCGGCAAGGCTGCGCAGAAGGCGGCCTGACGCCGGGCCTGCGGTGCCGCGCGGCCAGCGCCGCGCGGTGCCGCCGCGGCCCCGGGCGGGAGGCGGGTATCATGCCGCCTCCCCGACCGGAGCCTCGCAATGAAAGTCCTCGTCACCGGCACCGCCGGCTTCATCGGCAGCCATGTCGCCCTGCAGCTGCTGGCGCGCGGTGACCAGGTCGTCGGCTTCGACAGCCTCAACGACTACTACGACGTCAACCTGAAGAAGGCGCGGCTCGCGCGCTTCATGGACCACCCGGGCTATGCCCACGTGCAGGCCGACCTGTCGGACCGCGCGGCGGTGGAAGACGTGTTCGCGACGCACCGGCCCGACCGGGTGGTGCATCTGGCCGCGCAGGCCGGCGTGCGCTATGCCGCCGAGAATCCGCATGTCTATGTATCGAGCAACGTCACCGGCACGCTGCACGTGCTTGAAGGCTGCCGCCACCACGGAGTGGAGCACCTGGTGTTCGCCTCGACCAGCTCGGTCTACGGCGCCAACCGCGCCATGCCGTTCAACGAGCGCCAGCCCACCGAGCATCCGCTGACGCTGTACGCGGCGACCAAGAAGGCCAACGAGATGATGGCGCACTCGTATGCGCACCTCTACGGCGTGCCGGCCACGGGCCTGCGCTTCTTCACCGTCTACGGGCCCTGGGGCCGGCCGGACATGGCGCTGTTCCTGTTCACCAGGGCGATCCTGGCCGGCGAGCCGATCAAGGTCTTCAACCACGGCCACCACCGCCGCAGCTTCACCTATGTCGACGACATCGTCGAAGGCATCGTGCGCGCGCTGGACCGGCCGGCGGTGGCGGACCCGGCGTGGCAGGGCGAGTCCCCCGACCCCGGCTCGAGCGGCGTCGCGCCGTACCGGATCTACAACATCGGCAACGAACAGCCGGTGGAGCTGCTGCGCTACATCGAAGTGCTCGAGGAGTGCCTGGGCCGCAAGGCGGTGATGGAGATGCTGCCGCTGCAGGCCGGCGACGTGCCGGACACCGAGGCCGACGTGGGCGCGCTGGTGGCCGACGTCGGCTACCGCCCGATCGTCTCGGTGGAACAGGGCGTCGCCAACTTCGTCGAGTGGTACCGCGGGTACTACAGCTGATCTGGCGCCTCCCTCGGCTTCGTCCCTGTAGGAGCGGCTACAGCCGCGATCGCCCCGGCCGATATCCACCCCCCTGTAGGAGCGGCTACAGCCGCGATCGCCCTGGTTGTGACGCCCCGCTATCGCGGCTATAGCCGCTCCTACAGTGGCTGTGTGCCTTGTCCGGGACGCTCCGCTATCGCGGCTGTAGCCGCTCCTACAGTGGCTGCGTCCCGGCGGGACGCTCCGCCTTCGCCGCTGTAGCGGCTCCTGCGTGTATTCAGGCTGGCGATGCGGTGTGACGCGTGGCAGCAGTTTGTGCCGGTGACCGCGTCCATCACGTGGTGCAATGCAACAATCGTGTAGAATCCGTGGCTTGCTGCGCATCTGCGCGAGTGGCCCGAAGCTTGCTTCGGTCACGCAGGGCGGGCCCATGAGGGGTCCAGGGAATCGACATGGACATGCTGGAACTTGCGAACGAAATTGGACTGGCCTACGCGCTGCTCGCAGCCGTCGCCACCTGGTGCGTCATGCGGGTCCTGCATCCCCTGGCGCCGCGACTGAACCTCCTCGACTTCCCCGTCGGCCGCAAGGACCACGCGCATCCGACCCCGATAATCGGCGGCCTGGCGATGGTGGTCGGCTGCATCGTGGTGCTGCCTTTGATCCGCGAGCACGCCACCGCGACCATGCTCTCCTTCGTCGCCGCGTCGCTGCTGCTGGTCGGCATCGGCCTGTACGACGACCGCTATGACCTGCGCTGGTACTGGCGCGTGCTGGCCCAGGTGGTCGCCGCGCTGATCATGATCTACGGCGCCGGCGTGAGCGTGGCCAACCTTGGCGGCGTGTTCGGCATGGGCGAGCTGGGCTGGATCTCGGTGCCGTTCACCGTGTTCGCCACCGTCGGCATCATCAACGCCATCAACATGGTCGACGGCGCCGATGGCCTCGCCGGCTCGCTGGTCGCGGCCTGCCTGGTGATGCTGGCGTGCGCGGCCGTCTATGCCGGCAACCCGTCGCTGGCGCGCATCTCGCTGGTCATCGCCGGCGCGGTCTGCGCCTTCCTGCTCTACAACATGCGCTTCCCCTGGCAGCCGCGGGCCAAGACCTTCATGGGCAACGCCGGCAGTGCCTGGCTGGGCCTGCTGGTGGCCTGGGTAGTGTTCCGCCTGACCCAGAACTCGGGCCATCCGGTGAACCCGGTGCTGGCGCTCTGGCTGCTGCCGATCCCGGTGTTGGATTGCCTCGTGCTGACCGTGCGCCGCGTCCGCGAAGGCCGCTCGCCGTTTTCGGCCGGCCGTGACCATATCCACCACTTCATGCAGGACGCCGGCTTCGGCCCGACCCAGGCCGCACTCGTGCTGACCCTCTTCAGCCTCGGCACCGGCCTGGTGGCCGGCCAGCTGATGCGGCTGGACGTGCCCAACATGCTGATCCTGGCCGGGTTCCTCGCGCTGTGCCTGGGCTGGTACGCGCTGAGCACGCATCGCCAGAGGACGCTGCGCTTCTTCGCCGTGCTGCGCGCGCTGCCCGTGTTCGGCCCGATGCCGGAGCGTGCGCACAAGGCACGCGGCCGCAGCGAAGTTCCGCTGCCGATGGTGCCAGGCGCTGGCAAGCATGCAGCGGGATCCCGCAGCGCGGGCACCACCGCGCGGCGCACCGCGCGAGCCGTTGGCAAGGACGGCGCGGCGCCGGCCATGGCGCAGAGCGATGCCGACGCGCGCGCCGATGATCCCGTCAACGACGTCGACCCGTCCGACCGGCACGCGTCCGCGCGCGAGCGTTTACGCAACAGCGCCTGACACTCCGCGCCGCCAGCGCCGGCGGCAGGAGAGCTTGCCCGGATGGCGGAATCGGTAGACGCAGGGGACTTAAAATCCCCCGGCCTCGCGGCCAAGTGTGGGTTCGAGTCCCACTCCGGGCACCAACTCAATTTTTTCGCGCCCCAGCACGCCCAGTACGCCCGCACGTGCGAGGCCGCTTGCGCGGCCTTCACGCGTTCAACCGGTTGCGCACCCCCGGCCACGGGGCGCGCCATGGCCCGGGTGGCGGAACCAGGTAGACGCAGGGGACTTAAAATCTTCCGGCCGCAAGGCCTTGTGGGTTCGATTCCCACCCCGGGCACCAGCGATGCAGCCGCGCCGCTCGCGCAACCGAGTCACATCATCGGGTGACGTAGGATCAGGCCTGCGCCAGCGGGGCGCGCCTCCGGTTTTTCCGATGACCTACCGCTATACCGCCTGGTTCGCCTGCATCGCCATCTGCCTGCTGGGCATCGTGTTGGCGCTGACGTGGTCGTCGGGGTGGTGGTGGGTGGCGGCGGTCGCGGGCGCGCTGTCGCTGTTGGGCCTGCTCGACGTCAGCCAGCGCATCAGCACGCTGCGGCAGCTGTATCCGGTGCTGATCCATTTCCGCTACGGGCTGGAGTCGGTGGGGCCGGAGATCCGCCAGTACTTCATCGAGCGCGAGACCGAGGAGGTGCCGTTCTCCCGCGAGCAGCGGGCGCTGGTCTACCAGCGCGCCAAGCGCGTGCAGGACACGGTGCCGTTCGGCACCATCCACGACGTCTACGGCAACGACTACGAGTGGATCAACCATTCGCTGGTGCCGACCCACCTGGCCGGGCACGACTTCCGCACCACGGTGGGCGCCGGTGGCGCGGCTCCCTACGACGCGAGCGTGTTCAACATCTCGGCGATGAGCTTCGGCTCGCTGTCGGCCAACGCGGTCCGTGCGCTCAACCTGGGCGCGAAGCGCGGCGGCTTCTACCACGACACCGGCGAGGGTTCGATCTCGCCCTACCATCGCGAGTACGGCGGCGACCTGGTGTGGGAAATCGGTTCGGGCTACTTCGGCTGCCGGGATGCGGAAGGGCGCTTCGACCCGGAGCGCTTCGCGGCCAATGCCGCGGATCCGCAGGTCAAAATGATCGAGATCAAGCTGTCGCAGGGCGCCAAGCCCGGCCATGGCGGGATGCTGCCCGGCGCGAAGGTGACGCCGGAGATCGCGCTGACGCGCGGCGTGCCGGTGGGCGTGGACTGCAACTCGCCGGCCCAGCATTCGGCGTTCGGGACGCCGGTGGGGCTGCTGGAGTTCGTGGCCGGGCTGCGTGGCCTGGCCGGCGGCAAGCCGGTGGGCTTCAAGCTGGCGATCGGCCATCCCTGGGAGTGGTTCGGCGTGGCCAAGGCGATGCGCGAGACCGGCATCCTGCCGGACTTCATCGTGGTCGACGGCGCCGAGGGCGGTACGGGCGCGGCGCCGGTGGAGTTCGTCAACCACATCGGCGTGCCGCTGCAGGAGGCGCTGATGCTGGTGCACAACACCCTGGTGGGCCTCGATCTCCGCGACAAGATCCGTGTGGGCGCGGCGGGCAAGATCACCTCGGCCTTCGACATCGCGCGCACGCTGGCGATCGGCGCCGACTTCTGCAACGCCGGCCGCGCCTTCATGTTCTCGCTGGGCTGCATCCAGGCGCGCAGCTGCCACAACGATCGCTGCCCGACCGGTATCGCGACCCAGGATCCGCGCCGCTGGAAACACCTGGACGTGCAGGACAAGGGCGAGCGCGTGGCCAACTACCACCGCAACACAATGGTGGCGTTGCGCGACCTGCTGTGTGCGTCGGGGCTGTCGTCACCGGCGGAGCTGGGGCCTGAGCACATCGTGCGCCGGGTCTCGCAGATGCATGTGAGCTCGCTGGCCAGCATCTACCACTTCCTGCAGCCGGGTGAGCTGCTGGCGGGCGCGGTGCCCGAACGACATGCCGTCTTCAAGACCTTCTGGGACGTCGCGCGCGCCGACACCTTCGCCCCGCCGTCGCGCGTCCTGGAGATGCGGACGTCGAAGAGCCGGTGATTTGCCGGCCGCGCGCCCACTGGGCGATAAACCCGTCGCATCACCCTGTAGGAGCGGCTATAGCCGCGATGCCCTTCTCCCGCAATCGCGGCTATAGCCGCTCCTACGGTGTTATCACGCTCCGCCGGCCTCCAGGCGGTTGACCACGGCGGTCGCCGTCAGGTCGCCGGTGACGTTGCCGACGGTCGAGAACATGTCGGGGATGTTGTCCACCGCCAGCAGCAGGCCCAGCGGCTCCACCGGCAGGCCCATGGCCTGGGTCACGGGCAGGTTGTTGGTCATGAAGCTCACCTGGCCGGGCAGGCCCACCGAGCCCATGCTGATCAGCGCCGACAGCACGATGGCGGTGCCGATCTGCAGTCCACTCAGGTCCAGCCCGTACATCCAGCTGATGAAGCTGACCACGCCGATGTACTGGATCGGACTGGTAATGCGGAAGAGCGACACCGCCATCGGCAGCACCAGTGCGGTGACGTGCAGCGGGTAGCCGAGCCGGGTGCGGGCGCAGTCGATCATCGCCGGAAGTGATGCGAGCGAGGACTGGGTGCTGGCCGCGATCACCTGCGCCGGGAAGATGCCGACCATGAAGCGGCGCACCGGCTCCCTGGCGACCAGGCGCGCGACGCCGTACAGCAGCAGGGTGACCATGATGTAGAGCGTGCACAGCAGCAGCACGTACCAGCCCAGCGCGCCCAGCACCGCCAGGCCCACGCGGGCGCAGACCGCCAGCACCAGCGCGAACACGCCCAGCGGCGCCGCCCACAGCACCCAGCGCACCACCTGGATCATGGTGTCGGCGATCGCCTGCACCAGCTCCAGCAGGCGCGCGCGCCGCTCGGGTTCGATGCGGGTGGCGGCGAAGCCGAAGAACAGCGAGAACACCACCAGCGGCAGCATGGCGTTCGCCGCGGCGGCGGCCAGCGCGTTGCTGGGGATGACGGTGGTGATCCACTCGCCGAACGAAGGAGCACGGCCGATGATGGTGTCGTCGGCGCCGATGGCCAGCCGGAAGGCGTCGACGAGGGCCTGGTCGCGCGGCACCAGCGACAGCAGGCCGGGGGCCATGAACGCGGTGAAGCTGCCCGAGGCGATCAGCAGCACGGCGAACACCGCCATTGCGCGGCGGGCGGTGCGGCCTGATGCGGCCGCGTCGGTGGCGGAGTTCACGCCAAGCACCACCAGCGCCGCGACCAGCGGCACCACGGTCATCTGCAGGGCGTTGAGCCAGAGCCGGCCAATCGGCTGCACCAGGTCGGCCGCACGCGCGCCGAGTTCCGGGTCGCTGTAGGACAACGCCAGGCCGATGATGGCGCCGAGGGCAAGCGCGAGCAGGACGCGCGCCGCATTCGAAAGCCGCCGCACCTCACCGCGCCCCTGTAGGAGCGGCTACAGCCGCGATCGCCTCGAATCGCATCCCTGTAGGAGCGGCTACAGCCGCGATCACACCCGATCGCGCCCCTGTAGGAGCGGCTACAGCCGCGATCACCGGCAATCGCGGCTGTAGCCGCTCCCACATGGGCAGCGTCCCGGCATCCGGCTCACACAGGTGCAGCGTCCCGGCATCCGGCTCCCACAGGTGCAGCGTCCCAGCATCCGGCTCCCACAGCAGCAGCGTCCCATCCTCACCCATACCGCTGGCCTCATTCGATTGGTGCTGCATTTTCCACCAGCATACGCAGGTGGGCCTCGTCCTCGCACAGCAGCAGGAACACCAGGTCCAGCAGGTGCTGGAGCGCGGCGTGGTACAGCAGCAGTTCGACCTGGGGCCGCGGGTCGTGGGCACTGACCAGCAGCGCGATGTCGGCGTGCGCGCGCAGTGCGTTCGCGGTGTGGCGGGTGAACGTGACCACCTTGCCGCCGCGCCGGCGGAACAGGCGCGCGGTGTGGCAGAGCGCGGCCTCCTGGCCGTGCTCACACAGCACCAGCAGGACGTCGCCGGGCGCGGCCGACGAGGTGCCTACCGCCATCAGCGCCGGATCGAACAGGTGGATCGCGGTGCGGCCGATCATCGCCAGCTTGATCGCGATCGCGCGCGAGTGCAGCCCGTCGTTGCCCACGCCGATCGCGTAGACCTTGTCCGCCGCGCGGATGGCCTCGGCCACCCGCGAAACGTCGCTGTGCGCGTTGAGCGCGCGGGTCACGTTGACCGCCTCGGCCTTGGCGCGCCACAGCGACTCGGCCAGCAGGGCCCCGGGATCGTCGTTGCGCGCGGCGCGCGCGGTGCCGGTTCCGCCGCCTTCGGGGTCGAGCCGCGCCAGCGATTCACCGATCGAGAACTTGAGGTCCGGATAGCCCTTGAAGCCCAGCTTCTGGCTGAACTTGACCACGCTCGACTGGCTGATGCCCAGCGCATTGGCCAGCTGCTGCGAGGAGTAGTCGCGCAGCAGGTGGGCGTTGTCGAGCATGAAGTCGGCGATGCGGCGTTCGATCGCCGACATCCGGTCGCGTTCGCCGCGGATCCTCGCAAGCGGCGGCATGCGCCCCTCAGCCGACCGTGATCGGCTCGAGCCCGCGCACCGAGCGGATGCCCAGGCCCGGCGCGTCGCTGATGGCGATCTCCGACTCGTTGAACTCCACGCCGCCTTCGACCGGGTCGAAGGTGCACAGCGAAGGGCCGTCGAGGTCGACCTTGGTGATGGTGCCGGCCTTGGCCACCGCCAGGTGGACGGCGGCGGCCACGCTGATCGCGGACTCGATCATGCAGCCGATCATGCAGTCGACGCCGTGGACGGCGGCGATGTCGGCGATGCGGATGGCGTTCGACAGCCCGCCGGTCTTCATCAGCTTGATGTTGATGATGTCGGCGGCGCGGCGCTGGATCAGATCGATCACCTCGGCCGGGCCGAACACGCTCTCGTCGGCCATCACCGGGGTATGCACCCGTTCGGTGACGTATTTCAGGCCTTCGATGTCGCGCGCGGGCACCGGCTGCTCCAGCAGCTCGAGGTGGATGCCGGCGTCTTCCAGCGCGTGGATGGCGAACACCGCCTGCTTCGGCGTCCAGCCCTGGTTGGCGTCCAGGCGCAACAGGGCGCGGCCGTCGACCGCGGCGTGGATCGCCTTGACGCGCTCGATGTCGAGCCCGATGTCCTTGCCGACCTTGATCTTGAGCGACTCGAAGCCGCGATCGAGCGCCGCCAGCGAGTCGGCCACCATCTTGTCGATGTAGTCCACGCTGATGGTGAGGTCGGTGGTGACCACCGGATCGCCGCCGCCGCCGAGCATGCGGTAGAGCGGGGCGCCGTAGAGCTGCGCCCACAGGTCGTAGAGCGCGATCTCGACCGCCGCCTTGGCGCTGGTGTTGCGCTCCATCGCGCTTTGCACCAGCTGCACGTTGCGGTTGAGGTCGGCGACGTCGCGGCCGATGAGGCGCGGGCCGATGATCCGGTGGATCGCCTCGATCATCGAGCCGTGGGTGTCGCCGGTGATGACCGCGGTGGGCGCGGCCTCGCCGTAGCCGATGCGGCCATCGTCGGTGTGGATCATCACCACGATGTCTTCCACCGTGTCGACGGTGCGCAGCGCGGTCTTGAACGGGGTCTTCAGCGGAACCCGCAGCATCGCGAGCCGGATGTCGGTGATCTTCATGGGTCAGGGCCGGATGCGCTGGATGCTGGTGAGACGGTCGATCGTGGGCGTGGTCGCGTTGGTCATCATCGGCGCGACCGGCGTCACCACCACGCCGTTGAGGTGCAGGCGCACCAGGTCATCGGCGCCTTCGGGCTTCCAGCTCATGCCGCTGGTGTCGTGGATGACGAAGGGTTCGCCGTCGACGTGGCCGATCATCATCATCACGTGGCCCGGCATGTAGACCAGGTCGCCCGGCCGCGCATCGCGCAGCGCCTCCAGCCGCTTGCCATGGCTGTCGGCCTTGTCCAGTGGCAGGCGGTTGAGCGCCGGGCTCACCGCCTGCGCGCTGGTGTTGCGCGGGATCAGCACGCCGAAGCTGCGGTAGATCTCCGAGGCGAAGCCGCTGCAGTCGCGCGCGTTGTAAGAATGGCCCCAGCCGTAGCGCTCGCCGAGGAACTTGAACGACTGGCGGATGAGGTTGGCTTCGGTCAGCGGCAGGTAGTCGCTGGCGACGTCGGCCGAGCGCGGGAGCAGGGCAGGCTCGAACGACAGCCGGCCGTCCCCGCCGCGCACCGGCAGCTCGATGACATGCGCCGCGGCCGGAAGCTGGCCGTTGACTTCGTCCATCGGCGGCCAGCCCGCGCGCACCGGGACGCGCACGCCCATCTCCAGCTGTACGTCGGACACCCCGGGGTTCTCCGGCGTGTACGCGGTGCGCGCGGTGGCGCCGGTGACCACGAGGAATGGCGCGCGGCGGCCCCAGGCGTGGATGGCATCGCGCTCGCCTTCGGCGACGTACTGCGCCTCGATCCAGGCGGCATAGCGCTGGCTGACGATGAAGAGCCACTCGCCGTCGGCGCTCTGGTGGACGATGGCGACCGGATCGCCGGGGAACAGCGCGCTTTCCTGGAAGCGGTCGATGTCGGTATCGCCCGCACTGCTGAACACGCGCAGGCGGGTCGGGAAGGCGCGCAGGTCCGCGCGGCGCACGACCATGCCGTGGCGCGCCGGCTGGCTGTCGGGAATGGCGTCGAGCGCGAGGCTGGCCTGGATGCGGTCGAGTTCGCCGCGTTCAACGGGCTTGCCGTGGACATCATGGAGCGGGCGTTCCGGGAGCTTCGACAGGCCTTCGATCCAGGCCCGCACCTGCGTGCCTTCGATGCGTCCGGGCAGGGCCTCGAGGTCATGGATCGACGGATCCTCCGCCTGCATGCGTGCGTTCTGCGCGGCGATCTGTGCCGGCGTCAGCACGATCCGGTCCGGATCGGGCAGGGCCTCGATCCAGAAGGCTGGCGAAAGATGGGATTCGGTGAGTCCCGGCACCGCGAATGGCGGCGCGGCCGGGGCGGGTTCGCGCGCGGCGAGCGACGCCGGAAGCACGAGCAGGAGGCTGAGGAGCAGCGCAGTGGATCGCATGGATCATCCCCTTCCGGCGATACGGGAGCCGGACGGCATCATGGAATACATGATTCGGACAAATCAACCAAAAAGAATAAATTATTGACGCCCCATGAACGCCATGTTACACAGCCCCGAAGCAGTTCCGGGGGCCGGGAGAGGGGCTTTCAGCGATGCCTGCAGTCGATCCACAGCACACGTCTCCAAGCGCGGGCCAGTCCCCGCGCCGATGGCGTGTCCACGCCTTGGCCATCGCCGCCGCGCTTCCTGCGATCGCCGTCGCCGCCGCTTTTCCTGTAGGAGCGGCTACAGCCGCGATGGCGGCATCCCCTGGACAGGCGACGGATGCGCGCGAGTCGCGGACCATCGACGCCGGTGGCAGGGCGATCGCGGCTGTAGCCGCTCCTACAGGGGACACGGTGGCGAATGCCGACATCGGGGCGCGGTTGGCCGCGCCGCCGGATATCGTCGAGCGCGTCGACTCGGGTGACTTCAAGGGCGCCGAGGCCGCGATTGCTGCGGCGCTTTCCGACGCCTCGCTCGGCGCCGACCACCGCACCGCGCTCGAATTCCAGCGCGAGCGCATGCGCCGCATCCTGCTCGACTTCCGCCTGGACGAGGCCGGCGCCAAGGCGCGCCTGCGCCGCGACATCCCCGATCTCACCGACGCCGAGTTCGCGCGCTGGGACGCTGCCGGCCTGATCGAGGCGCGGGTGATCGACGGCGAGCGGCGCTGGTTCAGCCGCGGTCCCTCCAATCTGTTCCGACTCAGCGAAGAGGCGCGCCTGCGCCGCGCGACTCCGCTGAAGTTCTACGACAGCCCGCTGGAAGTCGCGCATCCGCACCACGCCGCCGTGCGCGAGGCGGCCGTGGCGAGCGGCGAGCGCTCGGTCGCGCCGCAGCGCGTGCGCGTGACCCAGTCGCTGACGGTGAAGCCCGACACGGTGCCTGCAGGCGAGACGCTCCGCGCCTGGCTGCCATTCCCGCGCGCGATCGACGGCCAGCAGGAGGGCATCGCGCTGCAGTCGACGGTCCCGGCGCGCCACCAGCTCGCGCCCGAATCCGCGCTGCAGCGCACCGTGTACATGGAAGCACCGGCCATCGCCGGCCAGCCCACCGCGTTCTCGGTGACCTACGAATTGACGGTCAACGCGCAGTACGCTGATATCGACCCCGCCCGCGTGGTCCCGGCGGACATCACGCCCGAGCTCGCGCCCTTCGTCGCCGAGCGCGCCCCGCACGTGGTCTTCAGCGATGCCATGCGCCTGGAGTCGGCGCGGATCGTGGGCGACGAGACCAACCCCTACCGCATCGCGCAGAAGCTCTTCGCCGCCGTCGACCGGATTCCATGGGCCGGGGCACGCGAGTACTCGACCATCAGCAACATCGGACAGCACGCACTGGAGCAGGGCCACGCCGACTGCGGCCAGCAGACCCTGCTGCTGATCACCCTGCTGCGCATGAACGGCATTCCCGCGCGCTGGCAGTCGGGCTGGATCTTCTCCGACGGCGACTACAACAACATGCACGACTGGGGCTGGATGTACCTGGCCCCCTACGGCTGGGTCCCGATGGACGTGACCTTCGGTCGTCTGCCGGGTGCCGACGGGAAACTCCAGGATTTCTACCTTGGCGGCCTCGACGCCTGGCGCATCGCGTTCAACGACGACTGGTCGCGCGAATTCGTGCCGGCCAAGCGCCATCCACGTTCCGAAACCGTCGACCTGCAGCGCGGGGAAGTCGAGTGGGACGGCGGCAACCTGTATTTCGACCAGTGGAATTACGACTTCGAGTGGCAGCTGCTGCCACCGGTCACGGACGACGGCACCTGATCCACCGCCAACCAACACCTGCACACCTGTTCCGGGGAGAACCGCAATGAAGGCCAGCCACACCCGATTCCGCCGAGCCGCACTCTGTATCGCCCTGGGCACCTGCCTGACCGCACTGGCGCCGGTGGCGCTGGCGCAGAGCGCCACCGGCGCGGTCGCCGGACGCGCCAGCGCGGGCGACCAGATCCAGGTGGTCAACGCCACCACCGGCGCCACCCGCACCGTGACCGCGGGCGCCGACGGCAGCTATCGCCTGGGCCAGCTGCAGGTCGGCAACTACAGCGTGCAGGTCCTGCGCGACGGCGCCGCCGTGGGTGAGCCGGTGCCTGTGAGCGTGGGACTCGGCGGCACCACCACCGTCAACCTCGGCAGCGCCGGCGGCGTGGCCGACATGGCCGCGGTGACCGTGGTCGGCGACCGGGTGGTGAACCGGGTCGACGTGCGTTCGACCGAGACCGCGACCAACGTGACGCGCGAGCAGATTTCCCGCCTGCCGGTCGACCAGAGCCTGGCTTCGGTGGCGCTGCTGGCCCCGGGCGTGGTCGCGTCGGGTGCGACGTTTGGCGGCCTGACCTTCGGTGGCGCGTCGGTCGCCGAGAACGCGGTCTACATCAACGGTCTCAACGTGACCGATCCGTATCGCCGGCAGGGCTTCTCGTCGGTGCCGTTCGGCTTCTACGACGAATTCCAGGTCAAGACCGGCGGCTACTCGGCGGAGTTCGGCCGCAGCACCGGTGGCGTGATCAACGCCGTGACCCGGTCGGGCGGCAACGAGTTCCAGTCTGGCGTGGAACTCACGATGGAGCCTTCGGCCTGGGCTTCGTCCAGGAACGACCACTATCACGACGACGGCACGCTGGATGAGCGCGACCGGACCAGTCGCGACGGGAACTCGTTCTACAAGGCCAACGTGTGGGCGTCCGGCGCCCTGGTGAAGGACCGTCTGTTCTTCTTCGGCATGTACGAAGTGCGCGACAGCAGCCCCAAGGACATCGACGAGACCGAGGCCTACCTGACCAAGGGCGACAACGATTTCTGGGGCGCCAAGCTCGATTGGCAGATCAACGACAACCACCTGCTGGAGCTCTTGGCCTTCTCCGACAAGGCCGAATCCACCACGCGGACCTACGACTATGACTGGGCTTCGGGCCGGACCGGCGACCAGAGCGGCGAATCGACCGCGGGCTCCGGCGGCGACAGCTGGTCGGTGACCTACACCGGACATTTCAGCGACAACTTCGTCGCCAAGGCGATGTATGGCATCAACGAGCGCAGCGCCACCAGCAGCAGCCCGTGGGATGCCGACTGCAGCATCGTGACGGTGTCCGGCTCGGCGCGGCAGGACTGGGGTTGCCATCCCACCAACAGCAGCATCAGCGGGCGCGTGGACGAGCGCGAGGCCATCCGGCTCGACTTCGAGTGGACGCTGGGCGACCACCTGCTGCGCTTCGGCGTCGACCAGGAGGTGATGGATTCCAACAGCTCCGTGCGCTATCCGGGCGATGGCCGCAGCTACCAGGTGCAGAACGTCACTCCCGGCGCATCGCTGAACGGGACCGTCGTTCCTCCGGGCGTGACCCGTATCGTCGACGCGCGCCGCTACATCACCGGTGCCCCGGTGACCACCGAGGCACAGGCGTTCTATCTCGAGGACAACTGGAGCGTCACCCCCAACCTCCTGCTGAACCTCGGCGTGCGCTTCGACAAGTTCCACAACAAGCTGGCCTCGGGCGCCACCTTCGCCCGCGCGGATTTCGAGGACATGGTCTCTCCCCGTGTGGGCTTCAGCTGGGACATGAAGGGTGACGGCACCACCAAGCTGTTCGCGAACGCGGGCCGCTACTACCTGCCGCTGAC
This sequence comes from Luteimonas sp. MC1895, assembly GCF_016457215.1. Classification (NCBI taxonomy): domain Bacteria; kingdom Pseudomonadati; phylum Pseudomonadota; class Gammaproteobacteria; order Lysobacterales; family Lysobacteraceae; genus Luteimonas; species Luteimonas sp. MC1895. The sequence goes on along the minus strand of NZ_JAEMDY010000001.1, from coordinate 421,640 downwards.
CAACAAGCTCACCGACTACTTCGGCGGCGGCACCACCGACGAGCACACCTACTACGTGTTCAACGGCTGGACCGACATGATCGATCCGATCACCGGCGCGCCGTACCGGCTGCCGAGCCTCGGTGCGCAGATCGGCGCGGTCAATACCGACATGAACGCACCGCCCCCGGACGACGTGCGCACCGCGGTCGCGCGCGACCTGAAGCAGGTCTACCAGGACGAGTTCATCGTGGGCTTCCAGCAGGCCATCAACCAGGCCTGGTCGTACGGCATCAACGCGACCTACCGCGAAGTGACCCGCGCCGTGGAAGACGCACGCATCAACCACGTCGAGGGCTGCGACTGGTACTCGGGCGACTGGCCGATCATCAACCCTGGCGAGTCGGTCACGCTGTGGTGCCCGGACACCGAGGACTGGGTGCAGTTCGACTCGTCGCGCGACGGCTACATCGCCTCGTTCGGCAATGGCGAGGTGATGGGTTACAGGAAGCCCAAGCGCAGCTACAAGGCCGTCGAATTCCAGCTCGACCGCGCGTGGGACGACAAGTGGGCGGTGAACTTCAGCTACCTGTGGTCGAAGACCGAGGGCAACCTGGAGGGCCCGGTCAACTCCGACACGGGCTATGCGGATACCAACCTGGTGCAGCACTACGACCATCCCGCCAACAACGAGCGCTATGGCGTGCTGTTCAACGACTTCCGCCACCAGTTCAAGCTGCGCGGCAGCTACCGGCTCAACGAGATGTGGAGCTTCGGCGCCACCGCGACCGCGCGTTCGGGCGGTCCGATCACGGCCTTCGGCGTGGTCTGGCCGGATGACACCCGCAGCGCTGGTGGCCCGGGCGAGTTCAGCGGCGGCGGCTCCGGCTGGCTGTGCGTGGCCAACTGCAACAACCCGGCCACGCGCGAGCTGGTCTACTCCGAGCGCGGCGCCTTCGGTCGCATGCCGTGGGTGAAGGACGTCGGCGTCAACGTGACCTGGACGCTGCCGGTGGAGGACATCGACCTCAAGGCGCGCTTCTCGGTCTACAACCTGTTCAACAGCCAGACCATGGTGAACGTGCACTCGCGCTACGAGAGCACGCCGGGTACGCGGATGCCGTACTTCGGGCAGGGAACCGCGTGGCAGGCCCCGCGTTACGCGCAGCTGGTCGTGACCTGGAACTTCTGACGGGCGCAGGGCGCGGGTGGTCGGGTGGCGGTCCGGAGCCGCCACCCGCTCCATCCGCAAGGGAGTAGGTGTGGCAGGAAAGGGTGTCCTCTTCGCGGCCGTTGCCACGGCCGCGATTTTTTTTGTCGCGTCCCCGGTCGGCGCCACCGACGAGGCCTGGCCCTCCCGGGCCGTGGCCGCGGCCGTGGACGACGCGGCGGCGCATTACGGCCTTCCGGGTATTGCCGTGGGCGTGGTGGAAGGCGGCAAAGTTCGGCAGATGGAGCTGCGCGGCGAGGGTGTCGCCGGCAGCGGCGAAGCCATCACCGCCGACACGCTGTTCAAGGTCGCGTCCAATACCAAGGCCATGACCGCCGCGCTGCTGGCGCGCCAGGTCGATGCCGGCCTGCTGGCCTGGGACGATCCGGTGGTGAAGCACCTGCCCGGCTTCCGCATGCTTGAGGAGTGGGTCACGCGCGAGATGCAGGTGCGCGACCTGCTGATCCACAACAGCGGCCTCGGGCCCGGGGCCGGGGACCTGATGCTCTGGCCGGAACCCAATGCCTTCACCCGTGAGGACGTGATCGCCGGCCTGGCCCACCTGAAGCCGCGCTGGAGCTTCCGCTCCCGCTACGCCTACGACAACACGCTCTACATCGTGGCCGGGGAAGTCGCGGCCGCGGCGGGCGGGGCGCCCTACGACGTGCTGCTGCGCCGCGAGGTGTTCGAGCCGCTGGGCATGGACGGCTGCCGCATCGGCGAGTGGCGCGTCGACGAGACCGGCCCGGTGGCCGCACCGCACGGGCGCCGCGACGGCAGCTGGGTGGCGCGGCCCGATGGCCCGCTGGTCGCGGACATGCCGATGGCCGCGGCCGGTGGCGTGCGCTGCAGCCTGCAGGACATGCTGCGCTGGGTGCAGGCCTGGTTGGACCCTGCCACCGCCGGCCCGGACGGGCGGCCATGGCTGTCGGCAACGCAGCGCAGCGCCGTCTGGACGGCACACATGCCGATGCCGCTGACCACGCGCATGCGCGACTGGAACCGCAGCCACTATTCCGCCTACGGCTACGGCTGGCGCCTGAGCGACGTCGACGGCACGGCCAAGGTCGCGCATACCGGCACGCTGTCGGGCATGTATTCCGCCGTGACCCTGCTGCCCGAGCGGGACGTCGGCTTCGTGATCCTGCTCAACGGCGATGCCGGCGACGCGCGGACCGTGCTCGAGCAGACGCTTGGCAAGCACTTCAGCGCGCCGCAGGAACGGCGCAACGTCGCGCACTACGTCCAGGCGCTGGCCGCCGGGCCCGGTCCGCAGGACGCGGCCTCCGGAGACGGGCAGGGTGCGGCACGCGCGCCCGTCGCCCCAGCCCCCGCGCCGGCCTGGCTGGGCCGCTACCGCGATCCATGGTTCGGCGAGGTCACGGTCTGTCGCTCGGGCGACGGCGTCCGCTTCACGTCGGCCAAGTCGCCGCGGCTGTCGGGACCGGTGCTCAGTGCGGGAGGCAGGCTCCTGGTCGACTTCGACACCCTCGGCCCTGACGCCGACGCATGGCTCGACGTTGGTGGCGAGGCTGGCGGCAGGCCAGGGCTGACAATGGCCAAGGTCGATCCCGAGGCGGACTTCAGCTACGACTACGAGGATCTGGCGTTCACCTACGTCGGGGCCTGCGAGGCTGCCGGTCTGTGACGCGCAGCACGGGGGGCGGCAAGCCCTCCGGATAACATGTTGCGAAGCAGCATCGACCGTTTCCGCTGCTCCATGGAGGGGAGCGTGACGGAATTTCCAGGCACAGGGCGACGCATCCTCGTGGTCGAGGACGATGCCACCAACCGCAGCGTGCTGGCCCGCCAGCTGGCCATGGTCGGCGTCGACGCGGAGATGGCCGGCAACGGCATGGAAGGCCTGGAGCGGTGGCGCGGCGGCGACTTCGCGCTGGTCCTGAGCGACCTGCACATGCCGGTCATGGACGGCTTCGGCCTGGTGCGTGCGATCCGCGACGAAGAGGCGGCCATCAGGACGCCCGTGCTGGCCTTCAGCGCCGACGTGCGCATCGGACAGGCCGAAAAGGCGCGTGACGCCGGTTTCGATGAATTCCTGGCCAAGCCCATGCAGCTCGACGGGCTGCGCGCGGTGCTGGGCCGCTGGCTGGCGGCGCCGGCAACGCCGGCATCCGCGCGGGCGACCCCGGGTCAAGCCAGCCAGGCACGCCCGGACGGCACCCTGCCTTGCGCCGAGTTCGATGCCGGCGCGCTCCGCGAGCTGGTTGGCGACGAACCGGCGGTGGTGCTGGAGATCCTGGCCTATTTCGACGAGGTCGCGACCGGCATCCGCGCCGACCTGCTGGCCGCCGCGGCCGCGGGCGATGCCGCCGGGGCCGGGATGCTGGCACACCGGCTGAAGTCGTCCGCGCGATCGGTCGGCGCCGCGCCGCTGGGCCTGCTGTGCGCGCGGCTCGAGGAACACGCCGGGTCGGTGCAGGGCGCGGGTTTCGCCGCGCTGGTGGACGAAGTGGTGCAGGCGCTCGACGCGGCGCTGGTGGCGATGCGCCGCTGGCGCGCCGTTGGCGGCGCGCGTGGGCAGGACATGACGAGGTACGCGCTTTGAAGATCCTGGTAGTCGACGACGACGATTTCACCACCCGGCTGCTGCACATCCAGCTGCGGGCGCTGGGCCTGCGGAAGAGCGGGTATTCCAGCATCGAGCTGTGCTCACGCGGCGAAGAAGCCCTGGAGCGGCTGTCGGCGGATCCGGCCGGCGTCGGCCTGGTGATCTGCGACCTGCGCATGCCCGGCATGGACGGCGTCGAATTCGTGCGCCATCTGGCCAAGGCCGGCTTTGGCGGCGCGCTGGCGCTGATGAGCGGCGCCGACGCGCGGGTGCTGCAGGCCGCGGAACAGGTGGCGCGCGCCCAGGGGCTGCATGTCCTCGGCACGCTGGCCAAGCCGGTGCAGCCCGCGGCGCTGCGCGCTTTGCTGGACGGCCATCGCGACGCCAACGGCACGGGCGACGCAGGCGAGGCGTCGGCCGGGTTCTCCGCGCAGGACGCGGCCGAACTGGAATCGGCGATCACGGCCGGCGAGCTGTTCAACCTCTACCAGCCGAAGGTGGACCTGCACAGCGGTGAAGTGGTCGCGGTCGAGGCCCTGGCGCGCTGGCAGCACCGCACGCGCGGCATCGTCATGCCGGCCGAGTTTGTCCCGCTGGCCGAGAAGGCCGGGCTGATCCGCCCGCTGGCGCGCGTCGTGCTGTCCAACGCGCTGCACGACGCCCGCAACTGGACGACCGGCGGCCGCGAACTGGACGTCGCGGTCAACCTGACCATGGCGAACCTGGCCACGCTTGACATCCCGGAGCGCATCGCCCGCCTGGCCGCGGCCGCGGGCTTCCCGCTGGAGCGACTGGTGCTCGAGCTGTCCGAGAGCCACCTGCCGACGGAGCCACAGGCGCAGCTGGACATCATGACGAGGCTGCGCCTGAAGGGTGTCCGGCTGGCGATCGACGAGTTCGGCACCGGCTTTTCCAACCTCGCGCAGCTGCGGGAGATGCCGTTCTCCGAGCTCAAGATCGACCGGGGCTTCGTCCGCGGCGTCGCCCACGACCCGTCGCGTCGCGCGATGGTGCAGGCGGCGCTGGCGCTGGCACGCGAACTCGACGTGCAGACCGTGGCGGTCGGGGTCGAGACCACCGACGACCTGGCGTGCCTGCGGGAGTTCGGCTGCCACATCGGCCAGGGCGTGCTGATCGCCGAGCCGATGCCGGCGTCGGACGTGATGCGCTGGGTCACGGGCTGGCCGTCGATGCGCGGCGGGTTGATGGCGGCCTAGCCGCGGCACAAACAGAAACCCCCGGCAAGCCGGGGGTTTTTGCTGGATCTGGTGGGCGGTGCAGGGATCGAACCTGCGACCCTTGCCGTGTGAAGGCAATGCTCTACCGCTGAGCTAACCGCCCGAAGTGGCCGCGCAGTATACAGCAGCGGGGACGGGGTCCCGCAAGCCCCGGGCCGTTCCCGGCGAGACGTCGGACCCGGCCGACGACGCCATGGGTCGACCGCGTTTCACCGCCGTCTCACCTTGCCCGGCCTAGCGTCCGGAGTCCTTCCATCGACCTGCGAGGGCTCCATGGCCCGTCCCATCTGGACCGGAACGCTGAGCTTCGGGCTGTTGAACGTGCCGGTCTCGCTCATGTCCGGCGAACGGCGCGTCGACATCAGCTTCCGGATGCTGGATTCCCGCGACAAGAATCCCGTGCGCTACGAGCGCGTCAACGCCGAGACCGGCGAGGAGGTGCCGTGGAAGGACGTGGTCAAGGCCTTCGAGTACGACAAGGGCAGCTATGTCGTGCTGGAGCAGGACGACATCAAGTCGGCGGCGCCGGAGAGCCACGAGACGGTCGAGGTCGAAACCTTCGTCGACGCCGGCGACATTCCCCCGACCTACTACGAGAAGCCCTACATCCTGGTGCCGGGCAAGAAGGCCGAAAAAGGCTACGTGCTGCTGCGCGAGACCCTGCGCGACACCGGCAAGGCCGGGATCGCGCGGGTGGTCATCCGCACCCGCGAATACCTCGCCGCGGTGCTGCCACAGGGCGACGCGCTGATCCTCATGCTGCTGCGCTATCCGCAGGAAGTCGTGGATGCCTCCGAACATCGCCTGCCCGAGGGCGAGGCCGCCGACTACCGCATCAACGCGAAGGAGCGCGAAATGGCGAAGCAGCTCATCGAAGCGATGAGCGGCGAGTGGGATCCCTCGCAGTACCGCAACGAGTTCCGCGAGCGGCTGGAGAAGGTGATCCGCGACCGGATGAAGTCCCAGGGCGTGGTGTCGCGGCCCGACGACGACGATCGCGACGTGCCCGAGGATGCGACCACCAACGTGGTGGACTTCATGGCCCTGCTGCAGAAGAGCATCGGCAACAACAAGCGCACGCCGGCGAAGAAGGGCAGCGGCAAGGCCCAGGCCACGGACGATGCGGCCGAAGCGAAACCGGCAAGGAAGGCCGCGAAGAAGGCCGGCAAGAAGGCCGCGAAGAAGGTGGGCAAGGCGCCGGCCAAGGCCGCGAAGACGGCCGCGCGCAAGGCCGGGTAAGGCGCGGCCATGGGTGAACCGACGCGCCTCACCAGTCCGGACCGCGTCGTCTTCGAAGGCGCCGGTTACACCAAGCAGGACGTGGTGGAGTACTACCGCGCGGTGGCCGACTGGATGCTGCCGGAACTCGCGCGCAGGCCGCTGTCGCTGGTGCGCTGCCCCGACGGCGCGGCCGGCCAGTGTTTCTTCCAGAAGCACTACGCCGAGTCCCTGGGCGACGACGTGCGCTCCATCGACCTGATGCAGAAGAGTGGCGTCGAGCCCTATCTGTATGTCGACGATATCGAGGGCGTGACCGACCTGGTGCAGATGAACGCGCTGGAGTTCCACCCGTGGGGCTCGCGGATCGAGGATCCTGAGCTGCCGGACCGGCTGGTCTTCGACCTGGATCCGGGCGAAGGCACGGGCTGGCCCGATGTGCTGCGCGGTGCACGCGACGTGCGCGACCGGCTGCGCAAACTGGGGCTCGAGAACTTCGTGCGCCTGTCGGGCGGCAAGGGCGTGCACGTGGTCGTGCCGATCGCGCCGGGGCCGTCCTGGGACGACGCGCGCGCGTTCTCCGACGCGTTCGCCAACCACATGGCCCTGCAGGCGCCGGCGCGCTACGTGGCCACCATGTCCAAGGCCAAGCGTCCCGGGAAGATCTTCATCGACTGGCTGCGCAATGCGCGCGGCGCGACCAGCGTCGCCTCCTGGTCCCTGCGCGCGCGCCAGGGTGGGCCGGTGGCGGTACCGATCCGCTGGGAGGAGCTCGGCCGCGTGGACGGGCCCGCCGCCTTCGACCTGCGTGCCGCCCGCCAGCGCGCGGCGCGCATGCGCAAGGATCCCTGGGAAGGCTTCGAGACCCTGGCGCAGACCCTCCCGGCGATCGGCTGACACCGCCTGCACGCGGCGATGACGGGTCGCCAACGCCGGCGCGCGTAGCGTCGACGGCCAACGATGGATTCCGGGAGGCGGTTTCGATGGCGACGAAGAAGGCAGGCAAGTCGGCGAAGACGGGCGGGAGTGCGAAGACGGGCGAGGCGACCGCCGCGCGCCAGCGGAGCATCCAGCGCGAGGCGCTGCAGGCCGCGAAGCAGGCGAAGAAGAAGGCTCCGGCCAAGAAGTCCCCCGCACAGGCCAGCGCACGCAAGCAGCCGACCCGACTGCCGGCCCAGCATCTCGCCAAGCCCGGCAAGGAGGCCGACCTCGACCTCCAGCCGCGCTTCACCGCGCCGGACTACGCCGGCAGCGGCAAGCTCGAGGGCATGGCGGCGATCGTGACCGGCGGCGACTCGGGAATCGGTCGCGCCGTGGCGGTGCTGTTCGCGCGCGAAGGCGCCGACGTCGCGGTGCTGCATCTGGCCGAGGACGGGGACGCGCAGGAGACGCGTCGCCATGTCGAGGCCGAGGGTCGGCGCTGCCTGGTCATTGCCGGCGACGTGCGTGACCCGGCGTTCTGCGAGGACGCCGTGGGCCAGGTGGTCGACGCCTTCGGGCGGCTCGACGTGCTGGTCAACAACGCGGCCTTCCAGCAGCACGTCGAGCGCCTGGAAGACCTGACCGACGCGCACCTGCAGGAGACGCTGCAGACCAACATCGCCGGCTACTTCCACATGGCGCGCGCCGCGCTTCCGCACATGGAGCAGGGCGCCAGCATCATCAACACGGGCTCGGAGACGGGCATCTTCGGCAATCCCAAGCTGCTCGACTACTCGGCGACCAAGGGCGCGATCCACGCCTTCACCCTGTCGCTGGCCAGCAACCTGCTCGATCGCGGCATCCGCGTGAACTGCGTCGCGCCCGGGCCCGTGTGGACGCCGCTCAACCCGGCCGACAAGCCGGCGGAGGACGTGGCGAAGTTCGGCAAGGACAGCGACATGGGGCGTCCTGCGCAGCCCGAAGAGCTGTCGCCGGCCTACGTCTTCCTCGCGTCGCCGGTGATGTCGTCGTACGTGAACGGCGCGATCCTGCCGGTGATGGGCGGACCGCGCGGCTGAGGGTCACACCAGTGCCTGGATCGCGTGCACCAGGGCATACAGCACGCCGCCGATCAGCGCGCCGACGGCGGTGCCGTTGTAGCGGATGAACTGCAGGTCGGAGCCGACCGCGAGTTCGAGCTCGCGCGTGAGTTCCTCGGCGCTCCACTGGTGCACGCGCTCGACGATGAAATCGCGGATGCCTTCGCGGTAGCGCTCGACCTCGGGCAGCACCAGTTCCACCACGCCTTCGTTGATCCACGCCCGCATGGCATCGTCGGCGGCCAGCCGTGAGCCGACTTCCGCACCGATCGAGGAGATGCGGGTCGCGATCGCGGAATCGTCGCGCTCCACGTCCTCGCGGATCCAGGTGGCGAGGTCGCGCCACAGGCTGCGCAGGTAGCGCGACAGGTCGGAATCCTCGATCAGCTGGTCGCGGAAGGCGTTGACGCGCTCGCGCAGCGACGGGTCGTCCTCCAGGCGCACGATCAGCCGCTCGAACTCGGCGCCGATGCGCTGGCGCATCTCGTGGTCGCGGTCGCCAGCCATGTCGCTGACCATGCCGGCCATGCCGGCCACGAGCTTGTTGGCGACCTTGTCGGCCACCACGCCATCGATCTTCAGGTAGCGCAGCACCTTCCACAGCTCGCGCCCGGCGAGATCGGCCACGCGCTCATGGGTTCCGGGTGCCGCCAGGACCTCGCCGGCGTAGCCCAGTCCCGCATCGACCAGCGCCTGGTGGCGGCCATCGGCGGTGAGCTGGCGCAGCACAACCGCCACCACGCCCGACAGGTCGACCTGGCGCAGGCGCGCGTCGGCGATGCGGTGCAGGAAGCGGTGCAGCTCGTCGCTGTCGAGCGCGTCGAGGATGCGGGGCAGGGCGTTGGCGAGCGCGCGGCCCATGGTGCCGGCGAAGGCGGAGTCGGCGAGCTTGCCGGCGATGGCTCCGGCGATATCCATCGACTGGAGCTTTTCCGCCACCTGGCGGGTGCCGAGGAAGTGGTCGCAGATGAAGTCCGCGAGGCTGGCGCCCAGCGCGTCCTTCTTCGACGGGATGATCGCGGTGTGCGGGATCCAGCGCATGCCCATCGGATGCCGGAAGAGCGCGACGATCGCGAACCAGTCGGCCAGGCCACCGACCAGCGCGGCTTCGAACACCGCCGCGAGGAAGCCGAAGGCCCAGTGCGGATGCGTGCGCTCGAGCACCGAGACGACCGCGAGCCCCGCGCCGGCGATGCCCAGCAGGCCGAGCGCGATCGCCTTGCGGCGGCGCAGCGCGGCTTCGCGGGGATCGGTGATCGGCGGCATCGCGACAGGGTAGCGCGAAGACGCGGGCTCCCGTATCATTCCGGGCTCGCCAGTGGCCGGGTAGCTCAGTTGGTAGAGCAGGGGATTGAAAATCCCCGTGTCGGGGGTTCGATTCCCTCCCCGGCCACCATTGCGAAGTTTTGTAACCGATGGCCCTGCAAGGCTTTTTGCCCTGCGGGGCTTTTCGTTTGTGTGGTCGGCGCGCCTTACGGCGGCTGCTATGGCCCGACTGTGGCCCGACTGCGGTACGGGCTCGGTTGCCGGCTCGCAACTCGACAGGGCGAGCCTACAACGGCACGCGGCGAAGCCCTACGGCGAGCCCGCCGCGCGGCCTAGGGCAGTGGCAGGCGAGCGCGGGCACGCTGCACACAGCCCCGGGGCCTAGGCCACCACGCGCAGCGTCGGTCGAACGGCAGCGATACACCGGCCCCGGGTGCCCTACTCGTAGTGGCGGCTTGCCACGTCGCGCGAACAAGCAAGGCAGCGCCGGTAAGGGTCATAACGTCCATCTCGCTCTCGTCCTAGTAGCCCACCGAGGGACTAGCTCCCCTGCAACCCAGTCCAAACTCGCCTTTACGATGGTCAGCCATAAAGGGTTTAATTCAATAGCTGTCACCACTCACTACCTAGAGGATCTCTTGAACAGCCAAGCAGCCTTCGACTTGCGCGCCCAAGGGCCACTTGTTGCGCTTCCACGTTTTCCTGCAACCCGCTACCAAGGCTCTAAGCGCAAGGTATTGCCTCTGTTGAAGCAAACCTTCGATCGCATTGAGTTTGCATCGTGTATCGATCTGTTTTCGGGAACGGGCACTGTAACGCTGCTGCTAAGATTGTTGGGAAAGAAGACCCTATCGAATGATTTCCTTGCGTTTAACCGAGCTTGCGCAAGGCTATTCCAAACGATAACCCCGGAACTACTTTCTGGCACGGATCACGCGACTCAGCTAGCGTATTTAATCCAGTACGCACCTCTTGACGGGCCGCGCTACGTTGGAACCAACTACTCCGGTGTATTTTTCTTAGACGAAGAAAACGAGCAAATCGATAGGTTTGCGCAACATATAAGAGCTGTGGAAGAGCCGTTGCAGTCCCTCTACATCTATGCCTTTGGTCAGGCACTACTTAAGAAGCGACCGTATAACCTGTTTCACAGATCGAACTTGAGCATGAGGACGAAAGACGTGAAGCGCTCGTTCGGCAATGCTGTCACGTGGGAAACGCCCGCAATCAAGCACGCACTGAATGCAGTAGATGAACTGCGGAAATTTCCACTTGGCGATCCCATTGTTGGATCGACCGTGATGGGAGTGAACACTCAGAACATCGAAGACATTCCAAACTCAGTAGACTTGGTTTACTTAGACCCCCCCTATGTAAACTCGCGTGGCACAGGCGTGGACTATTCGGATTTCTACGGATTTCTCGACGGGCTATGTGATCACTCGTTATTCAACAAGCCGGATCACGACTACCCGCACAAACCAATTGGCAGGCAGTATTCCGCATGGATAAAGGCTGACTCTGCTCTTTTCGAATTGGAACGAATTCGCGAGCGGTTTAGCTCTAGCGTACTAGTCATGAGCTATCGCTCAGACGGGTCGCCCGGCCTCCATCAGATAAATGAGGTTCTCGGTGCTGGCGGGAGATGCATAGAAGTGTTCAGCACAGGCGGCTATAAGTACGCCTTATCCCAAGCCCAAGGCTCAGACGAAATCGTCATCGTCGCCTCGCCATAAGCACCAAAAGTGTCCCCGCATCGAAGCGTGCAGCGCCTGTTTAAGAGGTTGCATCGAGCTCTTGACGACAAAATCATCCACCTGAAGCGTGGACTTCCGCGCCTTGGTGATTCTGACCCAAGTACCTACTCTTTGAATTCGATCCTTGTAGTAGCCCGGATAAGAGGAAGTATCCGAAGGCAGCGACCGCGACAGCTCCTCTAATTTATAGACTGAGATACTTCCCACCTTCTTTCCGCTGCTGGGGCCAGTAAGTGCAACATACATACCAGCCTTTGGCACCGTAACACTTGCTATGGGATTCCCGTATTTCCCGAACCAGCAATGTCCTTGAGCCTTGATAACTAGGTTCACTTCGTCGATCGGATTGACCCCGTCGATATTGCTACAACGAATTGCCAAGAATCTAGACATGGCACTCAGATGTAGCTCGCGAAATCTGGGTGGTCGTGCAATTCCTGTGGCGACCCAATCAAACCGCAGTAGTGCGGATAGCCAGCCCAATATCGGTCGCAAGCCTGCTTGCCTCGGCTAAAGTGCGAAAATGGCCCCATCACCGTTTGGAATTCAGCCGGGTTTCGCGTCATGACACTGCCGATGTTTTTCGTGTTGCCGCTCCCGGCCCGCAGACCGGTTATTTCATGTTTCCGACGAATGAATAGCGTGACGTCTCTATACGGACAAGCGATTTCTCCGTTTCCAGGCATAGAATCAAGGTCATATTCCCTGAAGGCGGGGTTTTGTGCATATATGAATCCTAGGACCCAATGTTCCGAATACGTATCGTAATGATGCAAGATGTTCTTTGTGGGGCGAACTAAGAATGAGTTATAGCCTCCTAGAGTGAAGGACATGCGGTTCGAAGCGTAGGTGGTCTTCACATCCAACGCAATTCTGTGCAATACCTGCCCAGCGGGATCGGATACGGACAACGTAAAGTCCGGATAGGTTGTTTGATTGGCGAGCTCCACGACATAACCGCTGCGTTTCGCGATCGTCCGAATAACGGGGCTCGATAGGCGCTCAAAAACTGTGGAGATGACCTTTGTATCAGTGTCTATCGGGTGTACGTAACCCTGATAGTCTAAGAAGCCATGGACGCGCCAGTCCCAGGTCGCTGTGAGCTCCAAAAACATTGTGCGAAAGTGATCTATATTCAACACTTGATAGCCCCCTATTTCCCGCCCAAGAGGCTATCACAGCGGTTTCCGTGAGTCTGCTAGACGTCGCGTCAGGCTTATCTCCTCGCCCACACAATGGGCACGTCCCGCGCCGGCTCCGGGCGACTGAGCCCGAACACCGCAAGGGCAAGCGCCAACACAAGGTCATCGTGAGCGCCTTCGCGCGCGTTGAACGTGGCATTACCCGCATCGGTAAACCGCACGCGGAAGTCCTGTAGCTCACGCAGCAGCACCGGGGCGTCGGGGAGGCTGGCGGCGATGCGAAGCTCGCCAGCGTGCAACAGGGCTTGCAGCTTGCTCACTAGCTCGCCTTTCGGCACCGACCACCCTGCCCTGTGGCGCGTGGTGTCGCGCCCACCCGTAATAACGACGCCTTGCGCCCTGCGCAGCGCGTGGCGGCCCGCGAACATATCGAACACCGGGCGACCCACGCCCGTGTAGTCGACCAACACGCGCGGCGACAGGCGGTTAAGCGGCGGGCGGCACAGCATGGCCTCCAACTGGTCCACCTGCGCCGGGTACGGCATCCCGAGTCGCAGGCGTTCAAGGTGCTGGACCTCATATCGCGGATTACGCTCCGGGTTCAGCGATTCCAGCGCGGGGTTCGCGGCCTTCGACGTGATCTTGGAGACCACGGCAATGGCCGTTGGGTCGTGCGCCTGCCCAATGTCGATGCCCACGGCGATGGCGCGGCGACGTATTAGGGCGATTTCACCCTTCAACCTCGGGCTATCCGAAGGCACGGTGACGTAGGTATCTAGCTCCATAGTGACTGCACCTCATTGGTCAGGGCGGCTTCGATCAACTCCGAAGCAAAGAACTGCTCATCCGTGTCCACGAACTCGGTCAAATATTCTTGGCGGTACTGCCAGTCACCCACGAGGCGACGTTCCTCGGCGAGCCAATCGGCGTCGATGCGTGGGCAGTCGTCGGCGGTCACCTTGGTGCGCTCCCAGCCTTCGCCGTATTCCCACGCCTCGTAAAACCAACCCCGCTTGCCGAACGGAGTCGTGAGCGCCACGAACCGGCCTTGAGTCGTCGCGAGCATCGGGCGCACGGCGGCGAACAACGCGTTATCGACGCGGCTGGCTTCGTCAATGATTACGGTCTTGGCTCCCGAGTAGCCGCGGATGGTGCCCTCGGTACCGGGGAGCGCGATGATGCGACTGCCGTTGGCGAGCTCCAGGCGCATCGCGGACTCCTGCACGACGCGGGGCACGTCGGGCAGGGCGCTGTAAACCTCGCGCACCTTGCGGAACAGCTCCGAGCTCTGGCGCTGCGCCGGCGCAATCAGCAGTACCAGTCCCGGGTCATACAGGGCTTGGTGCACAGCAAGCGATGCCGACGTGGTGGACTTGCCGCTCTGGCGGCTGCACAGCAGCAGCATCCGGCGCGAATCGCTGTTCAGTACGGCCTCCTGCCACGGGTCTGGTTCCATACCCGCGTCGCGCATTACCGACGCAGGCTCCAGCATCCGCGTCAGGTCACGCGCGAGGATCGACACGTTCGGCCTCCACGTCGATCACCTGCGCCTGCCGCTTCGCACGGCTGCGGCGGGTTACTTCCCGGCTCTTCGCCAACTCGGCAACGGCGGCGGCGCGTTCCTCGGGCGACTCCTGCCGTGGCTCGTCGGGCGACTCGATCTGCCGCAGGGCGGCGGCCACGTCGGCCCGGGCTTCGGGGTGCGCTTTTAGCGCCTGCATGATCGTCGTTCGCAGAGCGTGGAACTCGGGCAGCAGCAGGACGTTGTTCGTCACATTCACCGAGCCGGTGCGAATGTCGCCCAGGAGCTTCGCGGTCAGCTCTAGGTTCCGTCCGATCTGATTGCCGATGGCCGCCGCGCCCCGGTAATCGTCTTGCAGGGTGGCGGCGTCCATTAGGCCGTACAGGCGACCACGCACCGCCACGAGGTGCTGGAGCACGCCTTCGGATTCGGTGATGCGCAGGTTCTCGAGGTCCTGCGGGGTCATGCGGCCACGGGTCATTAGCTGGCCGTGCAGCTCGGCGCTCATATGGCGTTGGCCGTGCCTCCATACCGAGTCGGCGGAAAGCCCGTACCGCTTGCCCAGCACACGGATGGGCACCTTGTTTGCAAGCCCGAGCTCAATCGAAGCGCGGTCGGGGTGATCACACACCTTGCAGCCGTTAGCTTTCGTCACGGGTGAGCTCCCATTCGAGCCACGCGATGGTGGATTCCGCATAGAAGATCGCGGCGGCCACGCGACCGCGCTTGGCGAGGGCCTTACGACCCGATTCCCCGAGACGATCAAGGAACGCGGCAGCTTCGGCCCGGTCGCTGGGGTCGGCGTACTCCATGCCGATGGCCTGCATCCGCGCGTCCACGCTGTCGCCAGTGACCTCGGCATCCGCCTTGAAGCTGCGGAGCGCCTCGCGCGCAGCGTCGATGCTGCGAAGGCGCGCCGTGCGTCGGCGGTGCAGGCTGAGCGCGTCGCGCAGCGGGCGCAGGACTTGGCTCGGCAGCGGAGCCATGAAGTCCCACCAGTGAGGCTGGAATTGTTGCGGTTTTTCGAAAGCGCCCGGCCCCTCGCCGCCTCCGCCCCCTGCTGGGGGTGTACCCCCTTGGGCCATGGCTCAGTCCTCCATGAGCGAACGAAGGGCGGCGGCCTTGTCGAAGTCCACCAGTTCATTGATTGCCCACGCCACGCCCTGCTCCAGCGTGTTGAGGTGGCGCTCGCGGTCCTCGACGTCCTTGGGCTCCGTCAGGAGGCCAGGGTCACGGAGGCCGAAGATCGTGTCCCGCATCGCCTTATGAGTCTCGAACGCGACGCCCGACAGCGCAGCCGGCACGCTTGCCACTGCGTACTTGACCAGCATCGCGTCGTCGCCAGTGAGCGAATCGAGGAACGACGCGCGCTCCGCGTAGGTCATGCCGCGAAGCACTTGACGCACTTCGCCTGCCGCTGCGCGCCAGTCGTCGCGGGGCGCGTGCAGGGCGTTGGCAGTGCGGTTGGCGAGGTCGTTGCGCCTAGTAGCAATGATGTATCGCTGCGCTTCGATGTCCGCGCCGATGCTCTCGGCGTGCTTCTTTACCTCGGACTCTGCGCTGAGCAGCTTTTCATTGGCCGTGAGGATCGGATTCTTGTGCAGCTTTGCGAGGTTCAGCGTCAGCCCCGTCAGCCGTTCGGCGACCAGCTTGCGGAACGGTGCGCCAGAGTCGTCGCCGTGGTTTGCGCACGCTTCGTTGAACGTAGCCGGGTCGGGCAGCGTCGGCGGCTTCGGGGCGTTGGCCCGGGCGCGCCGTGCTTCGTCTTGGCGGGCGCGGTTGTCGGCGGCAATGCGGGCGTCTATGGGGTTCATGGCGCGGCGTTCCTAGGGTGGTGCCCTAAGGTGTCGCACCGGCCTGCTACACGGGCGGCGGTTGCGTAGCAGGGTGCAAAAACTCGCCGCGCGGGCCACAGTCGGGCCATCGTGTAACCGGGCAATTGCATGCGCGCAGGAAGCTAGTGTTTATGCGGCCTGCGGGCGTCAAACACGGGGTTACGATGGCCCCGTGTCGGCATATGGAGTAGGGCTCAGTGCTCCGGGTGATGCGGGCAGACAATCGGAAAGTGCATCGACTCGGCCCGCTAACACCGCCAACCCTTACACCACCGATTAATTGGCGGCCTTAACCCCCTAACACTACAAATAACCCTTGTTTTTAAAGGGTATAGTTAAGGCCGCCAGCGTGTGGCGGTGTTGGCGGTCTTAACCTTAACACCGCCAAGGGTTAACACCGCCAACAGCCTTGGCGGTGTTGGCGGTCTTAGTTGTAGCCTTGTTTTTAAGGGGTTTCGCGTGCTTTTTGGCATTAAGGCCGCCAATTAATCGAACGTGTAACGGCTGGCGGTGTTGGTCGGCGAAGCACCGAGCAGGGGGCACCAACCGCTCCGAACCCTGCCGCAGCCTCGACCCTAACCCCCGCTGCCGCCGCAGGCCGCCCCGGCCTGCGCACACGGCCCGCGCAGGGCCGCCCCGCCACTACCCTACCGCCCAGTGCGCCTGCCCCGCACAGGGCCGCGCAGGCGGCTACACCGCGTTAGCGTCTAACACCCTTAACAACGGGCAGGCTCCATGCCCAAATGCCTGCGCCACGCTTGCCCGGTGCGCCTTGGCGGGTGGCGACGATACCGAGCTCGTCTTTGGCGCGTTCGACGGTGCGCCACGCGATGCAGTCGGCGTCGGCGCGCTCCTTTAGTTCCTTCGACGGCACGGGGCCGTCATGGAGCATGGCGCTCAGCCACTCTGCGGCCTCGTCCTTCGGGTGGCGCTTGGCCTCGACCTGTCCGAGCAGTTCGTCTGCAAAGCCGAACAGGGGGCGGCCCCACTCGATACGCGAAACCTGCGTGGGCGTGCCCCCTACGTCCCGGTTCTCGACGGCGATTGAGTACGCGAAGCCATCGCCGGTGGTGCCGATGTTGTTCTTGGCGCGCACGATGCGGCCCTCACCCTCTGACCCCATTGCCGTTGCAAGCACTGTACGGGCCACCGCGTTGAACGCGACCGACCCAATCACGCGGTCCGCCGTGCTGCGTCCTGCGGTGTTCTTGGCGTAGTGCGTAATGCCGACCACTGCTGCCCCTGTGTCGGCGGCGAGATTAAGCACGGGCTGCAAGCCACGGCGAACCTCCGCGTTCTTGTGGCTGTCGCCCTGCACCATGCTCACGATCGGATCGATGATCACCAGCGCCAAGTTCGGCAAGCGGCGCGCGGCGCGCTCAAGCGCGGGCATGTCGGTCGCGGGGTCAAAGACCTGGTCCTCGTTCGTAACAAAGTGGACGCGGGACAGCTCGGCTCCGGCCTCGCGCAATCGAGGCACCAAGGTTTGTGCAACGGCGTCCTCGCCCGACCAGACGATCACGCTCCCGGTTGGGGCTTTCGTGCCGTCGGGCCACTTGCCACCTGTCGTTACCATGGCCGCGATGGTGAGGGCGATGGTCGTTTTACCCGTGCCGCCGTTGCCTGCGATAAGGGTCAGCATTCCACGGGCAAGGTAGCCGCCCCACAGCCAGCTGATCGCCTCGGGAGCAATGTCGCTGGCTCGGGTCAGCCGGAGCCCGGAGCCCTGTGGTGCGATGGTCGGCAGTGCCAGCACGTCGGCTGCGGTGGCGGCGGGGTGCTGTGCGAGCCAATCGGCGGCGTCGTCGCCTTCGGCATCCTGTCCGAGTGCAGTCACATCGACCACGGCGACGGTGCAGCCTTTGTCGTCCAGGACTTCGGCAACGTCGGCAGCGTACTGCTCGCCCGGGGCGTCGTTGTCGGGCCACACGACGCAGGTACGCCCTGCGAGCGGCGACCAGTCGGCTTTAGCGGCGCTCTTGGCGGCTCCGCTGGTTGTAGCCGCGATGCCGATTGCCGCCAGCGCGTCGGCGCACTTTTCCCCCTCGACGACGTAGATGGGGCCGTCGTGTGCCAGCACCTCGGGCAGTCGATACAGCGGCTTGCCAGCGCGCGGGGCAGGGGGCTCCTTGGCGATCCACGTGTCACCGTTATGGTGGAACGGGAGGATCTTCTTGTCGCCGCTCTTGTTCTCGAACCGCGCGCGCCAGCTCCACACCTTGCCCGTGGCGAGTCGGTAGGGATAAAGCGCGGCGAGCTTGTAGCCGGTCATCGAAGCGGGGCCAAGCTCTTTGGCGGCGCAGGCGGCGGCCTCGCGGTCGGCGTCGGTAAGCGGAGCAATGGTCGTGAGGTTCGGCTTCGTCGCGCTAGGCTTGCGCTGAGCCTTAGGCTTTGGCTTCGACTTCGGCGCATGACCAGCCGGGAACAGGTCCGCCGTGGTGATGCCTAGCGCCTCGCACACTGCGCCGGCGGTGCAACCGGCGTGGCAATGCATGCCGACGGTTCCATCCGGCTTGATTGCGACCGACAGCGATGCCGTGCTGTCGTCGTGCGCGGGGCACTTCGCCTTGTGCTGCGAACCCGGTTTGGGCGTAATGCCCAGCACCGCGAACGCGGTGCGAAGTGGGGATGCGTCGGCTTTCATGCGCGCACCTTGCGACCGTTGGTTACGGGGGCCTTGGTGTCGCTGATCTGCTGCAACCACCCGATAACATCGCTGCGGCGATAGAACAGTCGCTTGCCGATGTAGAAGTGGTCGGGCCCGTACCCGTTCGCCTTCCAATACTTCAGGGTCCGAATATGGACCCCGATCTCCTGCGCGGCTTGGCGCGCCGTCATAAAGTCGCTGACGACTTGGGTCAGTTCCTGGGGTGAAGCCATGGTTGCCACCGTTGGGGTTGTTTCGGTGGCACCTAAGCTATGGCCCGGTGCGGCTACGCGGGCAATGGTTGCGTAGCAGGCTTAGCGAAAATCGCGTGCCCTGAGGGCGTCGTATGCATCTTCATAGACTTTGCGGCGTGCCGGGTCAGACTCATCCCTGTCTACGCCCGTCTCCTGTTCCGCCTTCCGCTTCATCCACTCTGTTTCAGCCTCCCGCTTGCTAGTAATCCCAGTGACTGCGTGATCTTCTAGAAGCTGTTTTACTCCACGCTCCCGCTCAATGTGGAACCGTTGCTTGGGGTGAAGGTAACGCGAATCTGTGAAGTCCTTTATGACCTTTACGTTGCGTGATCTAACTGCACTTTCCGGCGGGTCGTTCGCGAACAGATCCGCGATCATCCGAAGCTCTTTGATGTTCTTGCTGTTTCTCGCTCGGTCCCGCAGCGCCATCTCGGCAGGGCTGCTTCCAAGAGGGTTCATGGCGACGTAAAGGCCATCCAAAAGGCTGCGTTCAAAGATGGCCGGGCGGTAGTCGTCGCCTTCATCGGTAATTGTCCCTTGCGCCCCGCTCAATGATGCGTAGAAAACTGAAGTTTGCGCCAAGGCGTGCATCCGGGCCTTCGTAACTGCGTCCATGATTAGCGCCCTCCCATAGCGGCGAAGGGAACGACGTTGTCAGCGAACGAGGGTTCCTTGCCGCGAATCATCGTCTCCAAGTACCGCGCCCACGCTTCCAGTGCTTCGCGACGCTGCCGGATAAAACCGCTCTTGTTGTAGTGCGTATCCGTGACGCCGGTGGTAGCGTGATTCAGCGTGCGCTTGACGATGTACTCTGACACGCCGATATCAAACAGACCCGTCGTTACCGTGCGGCGGAGGTCGTGGGGTGTAAATGATTCGACGCCAAGCCGCGCCAGCCGGGGCGCAATGTCGCGCAGCGCAGCGGCCAAGCGAAACTCAGTCAGCACGCCAGGACCACCGCCGTTCGCCTTGCGGCGACTGCGACCGCTGGGGAACACATAGGGCGACTGGTTGCCTCGCCGCTTGGCGAAGATTTCCATCACCTCGTCAGTAAGTGGCACCACGTCGGCGCGACGCGACTTGCTGCGACCCGGCACGTCGGCGGGCTTGTTCCAAAGCTTGGCGTGGAAGTCGATCTCGCACCATTCAATACCTGCGGCCTCACTAGGGCGGCAGCCGGTAAGCATCATCAGTCGCAGACAATCGCTAATGTCTTCGGCCATGTACCGCCTAGGGCGGGTGAGCAGGTAGAACGCACGGAACTCGCGTTGCGTCACCAGCGCGCGTTCCTTCGGCTGCGGCGGCTTGGCGACCAGCTTTTTCTTCAACCCGCGCGCCGGATTCTCGGTGATGGTATCCAGCTCATCGTCATCGACGGCGAATGCGTACAGGCCATTGACCAGCGAGAGGACGTGGACGACCTCGGACGCCTTGCCCTGCGCGCGAATCGGCCTAACGAGGGCGGCCACATCGGCGCGGGTAATGCTGTTGGCCTTTCGGCTGCCCCACGCGGGGCGCAGGTAGCGCTCTATCCGCCGCTTCGCGCGTCGCAAGGTGTCCGGCCGCAGCTTGGGGCCGTACTCTGCGATATAGCGGTCGCAAAGCTGGCAGACCGTTACGTCCCGGGCCTCGCGCAGTCGGGCAGCCTCTACCTCTGCCGCTGCACGCTCGCGGTCTGCGCGCTCGGCCTCGCGCTCGGCGGCCAGCCGCTCGGCTTCGGCCTTGCGCTCGGCGTAGGGGTCGCGCCCTTCGGCCACGATACCGGCCAGTCGGATGGCCTCTTTGCGCATAGCGGGCAGCACCGATGCGAGGCTGCGGCCACTGGCTGGGGACCACGGGCCAAGCACCATGCGTCGGGCGCTACCGCCTGCAACGCCGCTGCCGTAGCAGTAAAGGAAGGACGGAACGCCGCTCGGCGTAAAGCGGACTGCGAGGCCCTTTGTCTCTGTGTCGTAGTCGATCACGTTGCCCTTAGTGGGGCGCTCGCGTGTGCGGATGTAGTCGTCGCTGAGCTTGATCTTTGCCATGGGCGCGTCCTCGTGTGGCCCGGCTATGGCCCGATTGTGGCCCGACCGGAGTTGCACCGGCCACCATCGCCGGCCACCGTAGTGTACGCCCTCGCCACTTAAAAAGCCTAGAAATATCAAGCAGTTGCGTAACTAGCCAGTTACAGAACAGGGCGGGGCCAACGAAACAATGGCTTACATAGCTTCGACTTGGGCCTTGAAAATCCCCGTGTCGGGGGTTCGATTCCCTCCCCGGCCACCATTGCGCGATGATCGAAGGCCGTTTCCAGCGCCGCGCCGCGGCGGGAGAGGCACCATGCAAGGCAGGCTTCCAGCCGTCGCGATCGCTGCGCTCCTGGCCCTCCAGGGCTGCGCCAGCACCGGCATGACCGGTGCCGAAAAACTCGCCACCTACCGCGCCGCCGCCGGCGAACCCGTGTCCAGCTTCAGCTACCTCGGGCGGATCAGCGGCTGGACGCCGCTCGACGATGGGCACATCGCCGTGTGGACGCGGCCGCGCGAGGCCTGGCTGCTGAGCTTCCACGGCCTCTGCCCGGACGTCGCCTACAGTCCGGTGATCGGGCTCACCAGCCAGAACAGCAGGGTCTACGCCGGCTTCGACAAGGTGCTGGTGGATGGCCGCAGTTCGATGCAGCTGCCCTGCCGCATCCGCGAGATCCGCCCGCTCGACACGATGCGCATCAAGGCGGCGGAACAGGAGGCGAGGGAAGCGGCTCAGGCCCCGTCTTCGGGGACGTAGCCCGCCGGCGCCTCGGCGCCACCCTCGAACAGGAACTTCTGCATCTCGCGCTCGAGAAAGGCGCGATGTTCCGGATCCATCGGCGACAGGCGGTTCTCGTTGATCAGCATGGTCTGGTGCGCAAGCCACGCCGCCCAGGCAGGCTTGCCGATGCCGGCGAAGACGCGCTTGCCGAGCTCGCCGGGCCAGGGCACGAAGTCCAGGCCTTCGGCCTCACGCTTTTCGTATTCGCAATGCACGGTGCGGCTCACGTTTCCTGCTCCTGTTCGGATTCGAACTGCGCCTGGACGAGCGTGCGGACCGGCGCCGGGATGCCCAGGGCGGCCAGCGCGTCGCGCGGTACCCAGCGCAGGTCCTCATTGTCCCGCACCGCGGCGGCGCTGGCGACCGCGCGCCAGCGCCGCGGATGCATGGTGAGGCGGTAGTGGCTGAAGACGTGCGCGACGGAGTCCAGTGCCTCGGCCTGGGCGTAGTCGCCATCGACATGGCCTTCGAACCAGGCACGCGCCGCCTCTTCGTCGGCGGCTTCGGGCAGGGACCAGAGCTGCGCCCAGACGCCGGCCGGCGGCCTGCGCTGCAGCAGCACGCGGCCTTCGGCGTCGCGCATCAGCAGGAGCACGGCCTCGCGCGTGGGCAGCGCCTTCGTGGGTTTGGGCGTGGGCAGTTCCGCGGTGCGCCGCTGTGCATGGGCTTCGCAGCCCTGTCGCAGGGGACAGGCGCTGCAGGCCGGTGCGTGGCGGGTGCAGACCGTGGCACCGAGGTCCATCTGCGCCTGGGTGTAGTCGGCCAGGCGGCTCGCCGGCAGGTGCTGCTGTGCGAATTCCCACAGCCGCTTCTGCACCGCGGGCTGGCCGGGCCAGCCCTCGACGCCGTGGTAGCGGGCGAGCACGCGCCTGACGTTGCCGTCCAGGATCGCGAAACGGTCACCCCAGGCCTGGGCGAGGATCGCGCCCGCGGTGCTGCGGCCGATGCCGGGCAGCGCGAGGAGCGCGTCGAAGTCGCGCGGCAGGTCGCCGCCGTGGATTCCCGCGCAGGCGCGGGCAGCGGCATGCAGGTTGCGCGCGCGTGCGTAGTAGCCGAGGCCCGACCAGAGGCCGAGGACCGCGTCCAGCGGCGCGGCGGCGAGCGCGGCGACCGAGGGCAGGCTGGCGACGAAGCGCTCGAAGTAGGGCACGACCACGCGCACCTGGGTCTGCTGCAGCATGATCTCCGACAACCACACGCGGTAGGGCGTGCGCGGGTGCTGCCAGGGCAGGTCGTGGCGGCCGTGGACGTCGAACCAGTCGAGCAGCGGCGTCGCGAAGTCGTCGGCCGGTGCGCCCGGACGCTTGGCCGCGCAGTGCGAAGGGTCGATGGCTTGGCTCACGGCGCGTCACCCGGTTCCAGTTCGACCTCGACGCCCTCCAGCACCGCGCCTGCGATCTCGATCCTGGGTGCGCTGGCGCGGGCGTGCAGGGGAGGCAGCGGCGAGCCCGTGGCCGCGGCGTCCATCCACGTGAGGACGTCCGCGATGCGCAATCCCGCGACCGCCTGTGCGCCGTCCCGCCGCAGGTGCAGGCCGACCGGGTCCGAGGCGTCGCGCGCGCCGGCATAGACGAGGGTTGCCGCTAGCGGCGACGTCGATGTGCCCAACGGCGCCGGAAGCGCCGGCCACGTGGCAGGCCAGGCCGGCATCGCGCCATCGAGTCCGAGCAGCAGCGCGTCGCCGAACGCGAACCGTCCGTGGGCATCCACATCGGGTATCAGGTCCTTGCCGCGCAGGGCGATGGCCGCCGGCACCAGGGTCCAGATGCCGTCGCGCAGGCGCAGCGGCCCGTGGGCACCCAGCGTGAAGCGCAGCGGCTCGCCGTCGCCGCGGTACTCCGCCGACATGCCCAGCTTCAGCGGTGCGACCCGCAGCACGCCGTCGTCGAAACGCAGCGGCCCCGATGCCGCGACAAAGGCCGGCAGCCGCCAGCCTGCGCCGTGGATCTGCACCTTGCCCCGGGCGCTGACCCCGGCGCCGTTGGCCGGCCGCGTCGCGGCCAGGCGCAGGTCGAAGTCGACGCGGAGCGGCGCCGCCAGTTCCAGGATGCCGCGGGCTCCGGCCGCCACCGGCTGGCCTTCGGCGAACGAGGCCACGTCCAGGTCCAGGCCGGCGAGTGCCCAGCCGTCACCGAGCAGGCGGCCATCGCGCACGCCGATTCCGTCGGACAGGGTCGGCAGGCGGCCGGCGCCGGGCGGCCGGCCGGCCAACCAGGCCTGCAGCCGCGCGAGCTCCAGCACCGGCGCGTCCAGCTCGATGCGCTCCAGGACCAGCGGCGCGCCGCGATCGCGCAGCGTCGACCACGGCAGCGACACCAGCACCCGCCTGGCGCGCAGCAGGGGTTCGCCGCCACCGGGCGCCCGCGCCGCCACGTCGTGGACCTCCAGCAGCGGCGTGCCGCGCAGGCGATAGCGCGCCTCACCTTCGAAAGCGATGTCGAGGCCAAGCGCGTCGCCGACGCTGCCCAGTGCGATCCGGGCCAGCTGGCGCGGCTGCATCAGCACCGCCGCGGCAAGCGCGACCAGAAGCAGCACGACCACGGCGATGCCGGCGGCGAGCGCGAGCCCGCGGCGCAGCCTCACGCCCCGAGCGCCTCCGGCAGCAGGGCGTCGACGAAGGCCTCGGCGTCGAAGACGCGCAGGTCCTCGGGGCGCTCGCCGATGCCGGCGAAGCGGATCGGGATGCCGAACTCCTGCGCCAGCGCGAACACCACGCCGCCCTTGGCGGTGCCGTCGAGCTTGGTCACCACCAGCCCGGTGACGCCCGCGGCCTGGTGAAAGTGGCGCAGCTGGCTGAGCGCGTTCTGGCCGGTGGTGCCGTCGATCACCAGCAGCACCTC
Organism: Luteimonas sp. MC1895; assembly: GCF_016457215.1. Classification (NCBI taxonomy): domain Bacteria; kingdom Pseudomonadati; phylum Pseudomonadota; class Gammaproteobacteria; order Lysobacterales; family Lysobacteraceae; genus Luteimonas; species Luteimonas sp. MC1895. Next base: position 397,352 of record NZ_JAEMDY010000001.1, on the reverse strand, counting down.
GTGTGGCGCGGCCGCGTCGACCTTGGCGAGCACGCGCTTGATCTTCGACAGCTCGGCCATCAGGCCCTGCTGGGTGTGCAGCCGGCCGGCGGTGTCGGCGATCAGCACGTCGGTGCCGCGCGCCCGCGCCGCCTGCAGCGCGTCGAATGCGACCGCGGCGGGGTCGGCGTCCTGGCCCTGCGCGACGACCTGCACGCCGTTGCGCTCGCCCCAGGCCTGCAGCTGGGCGACGGCGGCGGCGCGGAAGGTGTCGCCGGCGGCGAGCATCAGGCCGCGGCCCTCGTCCTTGAAGCGCTTGGCGAGCTTGCCGATGGTGGTGGTCTTGCCGACGCCGTTGACGCCAACGGTGAGGATCACGAACGGCTTGGCCGCCGGGTCGATCACCAGCGGCCTGGCCACCGGCTCCAGCAACCCGACCAGGTCGGCGCGCAGCGCGCTGCGCAGCGCGTTGGCGTCGGCGAACTCGCGCGCCTTCATGCGCTTGCGCAGCGAGTCGACCAGGCGCGTGGTCGCGGAAATGCCAACGTCGGCGGTCAGGAGCGCGGTCTCGATCGCGTCCAGGAGGTCGTCATCCAGGCGCGGATTGCGCGAGAACAGGCCACCCAGGCCGCGGGCGATGCCGCTGCCCATCAGGCGCTCGCGCCAGCCCGACCTGCCGGGTGCAGCCGCGGGCTTTTCCTGGGTCAGTGCGACAGGAGACGCGGAGGGCGATTCCAACGGAATCGACGGAGCCGGCGGAACCGACGAAACCGACGGAGCCGACGGAGCCGACGGAACCGACGGAACCGACGGAGCCGTTGCTTCGGGCGCCGCGCGGGTCCGCTGATCCCCGGACACTTGTGCCACTTCGGCCACTGCAGGCGCTTCCGCAGCCTCGGCAGGCTCCACCGCGGACAGCGACGCCGACTGCGACGCGGCTGCCTCCACCGCATCCGCCGCATCGACGACGTCAGCCCCGGCCAGCTCGGCTTCCCGCGACACGCTCCACGGATCGAGCACCTCCGCCGCCGGCGCGCGCTCGGCCGCCGCCTCGCCCATCGCGCGCGCAGCCTCGATCGCCTCGGCGGCCGCGCTCAGCGGGGAGCGTTCGTCCTTCGCCGGCTTCGCCTTGTCGGCGTCGGGTTTCCAGCGGCGGAACAGGCTGACCATCGCAATCGGACCGGGAAAAAGGGGGGTGCGCATGCTCGCGCAAGCGCGGACAATGCCGCGTCATGGTACCACCGGCCCCACGCGCTCCTTCCCGTTCCGCAGCCCCCGGCAGCGTGCGCATCATCGCCGGCCGCTGGCGTGGCAGCCGGCTGCCGGTAGCCGCCGCGCCCGGCCTGCGGCCGACGTCGGACCGCGCGCGCGAGACCCTGTTCAACTGGCTGCAGCCGATGCTGCCCGGCGCGCGCGTGCTCGACCTGTTCGCCGGCAGCGGTGCGCTCGGGCTGGAAGCGCTGTCACGCGGTGCCCGCGAGCTGGTGCTGGTGGAGCGCGACCCGGCGCTGGCGCAGTCACTGCGCGACACCTGCGCCCGGCTGGACGCCGGGGACGCGGCGGTGGTGCTGCGCGCGGACGCGCTGGAGCTGCTGCGCGCGCCGCTGCACGGGCGCTTCGACCTCGTGTTCCTCGATCCGCCCTTCGATTCCGGTGCCTGGGACGTAGCGCTCGCCAGGCTCGGGCCCTGGGTGACCGACGACGCCTGGCTCTACCTCGAGTCGCCGGCGACCGCCCCGGCACTGGCCGGGCCGGACTGGCGCTCCTTCCGCGAAGCGTCGACCCGCGACGCCCGCCATGCGCTGTTGCGGCGCGCGCCCGCGCCCTGACCGGCGCCATCCGGCGCTGATACACTCGCGCGGCATCGACCACCCAGGGACACGGCGAAGCCAGGCATGAGCACAGCCCGAAACAGGATCGCGGTCTATCCCGGCACCTTCGATCCGATCACGAACGGCCACGTCGACCTGGTCGACCGCGCCGCGCCGCTGTTCGACCGGCTCGTCGTCGGCGTCGCCGAGAGCCCCGGCAAGGGCCCGGCGCTGCCGCTGGAGCTGCGCGTGGACCTCGCGCGCCAGGCGGTTGCGCACCATGGCAACGTCGAGGTCCGCGGCTTCAATTCACTGCTGGCCCACTTCGTGTCGGAGATCGGCGGCGGCGTGCTGCTGCGCGGCCTGCGCGCGGTGTCCGATTTCGAGTACGAATTCCAGCTGGCGAGCATGAACCGCCACCTCATTCCCGAGGTGGAGACCCTGTTCCTGACGCCGGCCGAGCAATACGGCTTCATATCCTCGTCGCTGGTACGCGAGATCTCCCGCCTTGGCGGCGATGTCTCGGGCTTCGTGCCGGCGGCGGTGGCCGAGGCGCTGCAGGCCGAATGGCGGCGCGCGGGATAGACTGACCACCAACGCAACGAAACATCCTGGGGAACACGAATGAAGACCATCCCGCGCCTGATGCTGACCGCCTGCCTCGCGCTGCCGCTGCTCGCCGCCTGCAAGAAGGACGAAGCGCCCGTCGCCACCGTCGCCGCGCCGGTGACCGCGCCGGCCACCGCCGACGACGCCGCGTGGCGCACCTACGTCTCCGACGTGGTGACCCGCAACATGGAAGGCATCGGCAACCAGCCCTACGTCTACTACCTGCCGGCGCCGACCGGCGACGAGGCCGCGGACGCCGGCAACTACGAGCGCCTGGCCGACAAGGCCAGCAGCGACGTCTCGCGCGGCATCGTGCGCGGCAACATGCTGGCCTACGCCTCGTCGGATTCGACGAAGATGGCCGACATCGTGGTCGACGCCTTCGCCAGCGTCGCGCCCGACACCATGAAGGGCGTGCGCGTGGTGTTCATCGGCAGCGGTGCCGACCAGGCCCGCGTCTCCGAGGCCGTCGCGCCGGCCGGCGTCGAGTTCGTCTTCGTCGAGGCGAAGTAAGCCCGACCGGGTTGCCGCCGGCCTCCAGCGCCGGCGGCGGCTCCCGCGCCCAGGGTCTACAATGGCCCCATGGCGCTGCGCATCAACGAGCTCTGCATCAACTGCGACGTCTGCGAGCCTGCGTGCCCGAACGAGGCCATCGCGCAGGGCGAGACCATCTATCTGATCGACCCCGCGCGCTGCACCGAGTGCGTGGGGCATTTCGACGAGCCGCAGTGCGTCGTCGTCTGCCCGGTCGAGTGCATCGACCCGGATCCCGACATCCCCGAGACCCATGAGCAGCTGCTGGCCAAGCTCCGGCGGCTGACGGAGGAGGCTGCGTGACGCCATCGACCCTGCTACGCCGGATGGCGCTGCCGCTGCTGCTCGCCCTGGTTCCGACGGGCCTGGCCGTAGCCGCGGACGGAGCGGCAGCCCAGCCGCTTGCTGCGCAGGCGGCGCAGGGCGCGAAGCCGCCGGGTGCCGCCATCGCCTCGGCACACGCACTGGCCACCGACGCCGGCATGGCCGTGCTGGCCGACGGCGGCAACGCCTTTGACGCCGCGATCGCCGTTTCCGCGGTGCTGTCGGTGGTGGAGCCGATCAGCTCCGGCATCGGCGGCGGCGGATTCTTCCTGCTGCACGACGCCAGGACCGGACGCGACGTCTTCGTCGATGCGCGCGAGACCTCGCCGGCGGCGGCCACGCCCGAGCGCTACCTCGATGCCGAGGGCGGATTCGACCGCGACCGCGCCACCAACGGCGCCTGGTCGGCGGGCATCCCGGGCCTGCCCGCGGCCTTCGTCCACCTGCAGGCGAACTACGGCAAGCTGCCGCTGTCGCGGAGCCTGGCCCCGGCGATCCGCATTGCGCGCGAGGGCTTCCCCGTCTACGGCCGCATGGCCCGCGGCTACGAAGCGCGACGTACGGTCATGGAGCGCTATCCCGGTACCCGCGAGGTCTACCTGGCCGGCGGGCGCCCGATCCGCGAAGGCGACCTGTTCCGCCAGCCCGACCTTGCGCGCACGCTCGAGCTGCTGGCCGAGCGCGGCCATGACGGCTTCTACCGCGGCGACGTCGGCCGAAAGCTGGTCGCGGGCGTCAATGCCGAGGGCGGACAGTGGACCGCGGACGAACTCGCCGCGTACCGCGTGCGCGAACGCGAGCCGATCCGCTTCCGCTACCGCGACTGGGACATCGTCACCGCGCCGCCGCCGTCTTCGGGCGGGATCGCGCTGGCGCAGATGCTGCAGATCCTCGCGCCGTACGACCTCGGCGCGATGGACGACGCGCATGGCACCCACCTGGTGGTGGAGTCGATGCGCCGTGCCTTCCGCGACCGCACCTTCTACCTGGGCGATCCCGACTTCGTCGACGTGCCCCAGCGCCTGCTGACCAGCCCGGACTACGCCGCCGGCCTGCGCGCCACGATCCATCCGGAGCGCGCGACGCCCAGCGACCTGCTCTCGGGCGCACCCACGCCGCTCGAGGACGAGGAGACCACGCACTTCTCGATCATCGACGCCGAGGGCAACCGGGTCGGCGCGACGCAGACCGTCAACCTGCTGTACGGCTCGGGCCTGGTGGCGCCGGGCACCGGCGTGCTGCTGAACAACGAAATGGACGATTTCGCGCTGAAGCCCGGCACGCCCAACGCCTTCGGCGTGATGGGCTTCGACGCCAACGCGCCGGCACCGGGCAAGCGCATGCTGAGCTCGATGGTGCCGACCTTCATGCTCTCCGACGACAAGGTCGCGGTGCTCGGCACGCCGGGCGGCAGCCGCATCATTACCATGGTGCTGCTGGGCGTGCTCGGCTATGACGCCGGGCTGTCGGCGACCGACGTGGCGGCATTGCCGCGCTACCACCACCAGTGGATGCCCGACGCCATCCAGGCCGAGGCCGGGACCTTCGACGTGGCCACCGCCCAGGCGCTGCGCGCGATGGGCCACAACGTGGTGCGGCCCGAGGACGAGGTGGCCGAAGGGCGCCGCTCCAGCGATGCCTGGGGCAATTTACAGACCGTCGCCTGGGACATCGCCAACACGCGCATGGAAGGCGGCACCGACCCGCGCAATCCCGTCGGCAAGGCCGAAGTGCGCGCCTCGCGGAAGCCCTGAGGACGTCGCGATGAAGCTCTGGTCGATCGAAGGCAATACTCAGCGCCTGGACGGCGGCTCGATGTTCGGCAACGCGCCGCGGGCGATGTGGTCGAAGTGGATGCAGCCCGACGAGGCGAACCGCATCCCGCTGGCCACCCGCGCCCTGCTGGCGACGCCGCTCAACGGCCGCACCGTGCTGTTCGAGGCCGGCATCGGTGCCTTTTTCGAGCCGAAGCTGCGCGAGCGCTACGCCATCGGCGGCGACGGCCACGTGCTGCTGGACTCGCTGCGCGACGCCGGCTTCGGCCACGGGGACATCGACGTGGTGGTGCTCAGCCACCTGCACTTCGACCATGCCGGCGGCCTGCTGTCGGCCTGGAAGGAGGGCAGGGCGCCGGAACTCCTGTTCCCCAATGCCACCTTCGTGATCGGGCGCGAGCAGTGGGAGCGCGCGCGGGATCCGCATCCGCGGGACCGGGCGAGCTACATCCCCGAGCTGCTGCCGCTGCTCGAGGCCAGCGGCCGCGTCGAACTGGTCGATGGTGACCGGACGTCGGCGCTCGGGGACGCGGTGCGCTTCCACTGGAGCCACGGCCACACCCCCGGAATGATGCTGTCCGAAGTGCTGGGGCCGGAGCGCCGCGGCGACGGCCACCATGGCGGCGTGGTGTTCTGCGCGGACCTGGTGCCCGGGCTGCCCTGGGTGCACGTGCCGATCACCATGGGCTACGACCGCTGCGCCGAGACCCTGATCGACGAGAAGCAGGCCTTCCTCGACGACAAGCTGGCGCGGGGCGTGCACCTGTTCTTCGCCCATGACCCGGACTGCGCGCTGGCGCAGCTGGAGCGTGACGGACGCGGGCGCTTCACCGGCGTGCACCAGGTGCGAAGGCTGCAGGCGCGGCCGCTAGCAGCTGCTGGCTGAGGATCAGCCCGGGCCCGCGCGGTTCAGCAGCAGCCAGGCGAGGCCGCCCGAAAGCAGGGTCGCCAGCGCGGCGATGGTCCACGGCAGCCAGAGCTGCCAGGCCGGGGCACGCTCGGGCGGCGTGCGTTCCTTGCCGGAGGCGTCGGGTATCGGCCTCGGAGGCTGCAACGCTTGGTCCGCTGCCGCTGCCGCTGCCGCTTGCGCTGGCGGTGCCTGTGCCTGTGCCGGGCCGCCCCGGGGCATCGAAGCGGCTCCGATCGGCTTCGGTCGCAACGGCGACTCGCGCGCGGCGCCGTTCCCCGCGCCGGCCGATCCGTGCAGCGTGGCACCCGTGCCGGGCCTCGGCGGCAACAGCGTCGCCGGCAGCGCCAGCCGGTAGCCCTCGCCATAGATCGTCTGCAGGATCGTGCCGTGGCTGTCGCCCAGCGCCACCCGCAGCCGGCGCATGACCTTGGAGACCGCGCTGTCGAAGACGATGCTGGCCTCCGGCCAGGCCTCGGCGATCAACGTGGGGCGCGGCACCACGCGCTCGGCGTGGCGCAGCAGGCACTCGAGTACCGCGAGCGCTCGGGCATCGAGCTCCACGCTGCGCTCGCCGGCATGCAGCCGACGGAAGGCGGGCACCAGGCGATAGCGCCCGAACAGCCATTCCTCCGCCAATGAAGCCTGGAGCGGCGGGATCCGGCCTCCGGGGGCCGGGGATGTCGGCGGGAGCGGAGCGGTGGCCACACCCCGGGCAACGCGGGATGCCGGGCCTGCAGGCCAGCCGGCTGGACGCCTGTCAGGCGCCGGTGCCGAAGATCTTGTCGCCGGCGTCGCCCAGGCCCGGGAGGATGTAGCCGAGGTCGTTGAGGCGTTCGTCGATCGAGGCGACGTAGACCTCGACGTCGGGATGGCGCGCCTCGAGCGCGCGCAGGCCCTCGGGCGCGGCGACCAGGAACAGGCCCTTGATCCGCGTGCAGCCGGCTTTCTTCAGCATGTCGACCGTGGCCACCAGGGTGCCGCCGGTGGCCAGCATCGGATCGAGGATGAGCGCGGTGCGGTCGGCCATGTCGCCGACCAGGTTCTCGTAGTACGCCATGGCCTCTAGCGTGGATTCGTCGCGCTTGATGCCGACCACGCCGACCTTGGCCGCGGGAATCAGCTCCAGCACGCCCGGCAGCATGCCCAGGCCCGCGCGCAGGATCGGCACCAGGGTGATCTTGCGGCCCTTGATCCGGCGCACGCGGACCGTGCCGGCCCAGCCCTCGACGTCCGAGTCCTCGCACTCCAGGTCGGCGGTGGCCTCGTAGGTCAGGAGCGCGGCGACCTCGCCGGCCAGCTCGCGGAAGGTCTTGGTGCTGTTGTCGACGCGGCGCATGAGGCCGAGCTTGTGCTGCACCAGCGGATGGCGGACTTCGACGATCTTCATGGCGGAAGTCTAGCGCGCAGCGGCGTTCGTGACGCCGGTAACCCGGCTGAAACATCGCGGAAATAGGGTGTGCGGCGTCGACCATACCGAGTCCCGCCGTGTCCAAGCATCATCCGCTCCATCTCGCCATCGTCGCCGGCCTTGCCCTGGCCACCGCCGGGCACGCCCATGCCCGCGATCGGGTCGTGTCGCCCGATGTGGCCGGAGCTGCTCCGCCGCCGGCCGCTGCGGCGGCGCAGGCGGTGGCTGCCGCCGCGGCCGTCGATTTCGCCGCCATCGAGGTCCGCGGCCAGTTCGAATCGCAGATGCGCGCCATCGACTTCAAGCGCGCCTCGGATGCCATCCAGGACACGGTGTCCGCCGACTCCATGGGCCAGTATCCGGACCAGAACGTGGGCGAGTCGCTCTCGCGCCTGCCGGGCATCAGCGTCACCCGCGACCAGGGCGAAGGCCGCTACGTGGTGATCCGCGGCCTGGACGCGGCGCAGAATTCGGTCACCGTCGATGGCATCGGCATGGGTACGCCCGAAGACGGCAGCCGCGCGGCGCCGCTGGACGTGATTCCCTCCGAGTCCACCGAACGCCTCACCGTGGTCAAGGCGCCGACGCCGGACATGCCCGGCGATTCGCTGGGCGGAACGATCATGGTCGAGTCCGCGTCGGCCTTCGACCGCGCCGGCCGCAACATGCGCTTCAAGGCCGAGGCCAGCCACCAGAACCTCAGCGGCGAAACCAGCCCCAAGGCCGCCTTCAACTTCAGCGAGGTCTACAACGATACCTTCGGCGTGGCCTTTGGCCTGAGCTGGCAGGACCGCGACTACGAGTCGGACAACATCGAGGTCGAGTACGACGACCCGTTCGAGGACGTCACCGGCGACCGCCTGACCCCGGTCGAGATCCAGCAGCGCAAGTACACGATCAACCGCGAGCGTACCGGCGTGAACCTCAACCTGGACTGGCGCCCGGACAACGACAACCAGTACTACCTGCGTACGCTGTACACCGACTTCACCGATGCCGAGACCCGCCAGAACCACATCATCCCGGTGGGCGAGGGCGACATCGCCGGCTACGACGGCAACAGCTGGACGGTGGAGGACATCTCCGCCGACGACTTCGGCCGTCGGCTGCGCTACCGCACCAAGGAAGAGGACACCTTCACCGTCAGCGCCGGCGGCATGAACCGCAGGGGTCACTCGAAGTTCGACTACCAGCTCGGCTACACCCAGGCGCGCGAGCGCGTGGACGACGAGGTCGAGATGCGCTTCGAGTACCTCGGCGACGAGGACATGGCGATCCGCGTCGGCCCCGGCCGCATCCCGGCGTTCGACGTGATCGATCCCGCCGGCGGCGATGCCTGGCTGCGCAACGCCAATTACGGGCTGGATCGGCTGGTCGTGGCCCCGAAGCAGGTCGACGACGAGGCGATCAGCGCGAAGTTCGACTTCACGTATGCCGGCGATGCGGTGACCTGGAAGACCGGCCTGCTCGGCCGCTGGCGCGACCGCGACGTCAACGTCGACGAGGCCGAGTACCGCATCGGCCCCGACATCGACCTGTCGGGCTGGACCACCGGCTCGCCGTCCTGGCGCCACGGCAACCTGGGCGATGGCCTGTCTTCGAATGCGATGCGCCGCTATCTGCGCGAGAACCGCCAGCTGTTCTCCGAACGCCCGGGCGACGTGGGCGAGAACGCGATGATTTCCCTGGTGGAGGACTACACCGCCAGCGAGGACGTGCTTGCCGCGTACCTCATGGGCACCATGGACTTCGGCAACCTGCGCGTGGTCGCCGGTGCCCGCATCGAACGCACCGACTTCGACGCCACCGGCTGGATGGTGGACCTGGACGAGGACGGCGTGCTCACCGCCGCGCCGTCGTCGGCGGCCAAGTCCTACACGAGCGTGCTGCCCGGCCTGCACCTGCGCTACGACACCAACGGCGACTGGGTGCTGCGCGGCGCGGTCACCAAGACCATCGCGCGTCCCGGCTTCGGCGACATCACGCCGCGCGCAAGCATCAACCGCGATGACGAGGAGGTCGACCTGGGCAACCCGCAGCTCGATCCCTACGAGTCGCTGAACTTCGACCTGTCCTTCGAGCGCTACATCGGCGACTCGGGCATCTTCTCCGCCGGCATCTTCCACAAGTCGATCGACGGCTACATCGTCGACACCTGGAGCAACGACGATCCCGCCTTCCCGGGCTATGACGTGACCCGTCCGGTCAACGGCGAGGACGCGAGCGTGCTGGGCGCGGAGCTCAACTGGCAGCAGAAGCTCGACTTCCTGCCGGGAGCCTGGAGCGGCCTGCTGGTGGGCCTGAGCGGCACCTGGCTCGACACCGAGTTCGTGGCCGGCACCGAGGATCGCGCGGGCGAGAAGTTCATGCTCCCGCTGTCGTCGGAACGCCTGTACAGCGCGCACATCGGCTGGGAGAACGAGCGCGTCAGCACCCGCCTGGCGGCGGTGTATCGCAGCGAGTACCTGGACGAGATCGGCAGCGACCGCCGCTACGACCTCTGGGTCGCGCCCAATACCCAGCTCGACTTCAGCCTGGACTACAAGGTCGCCGACAACTGGAGCCTGTACCTCGAAGCCTCCAACCTGCTCGACGAGCCGCTGGAGCTGTACCAGGGCACGCCGGCGACCACGCTGCAGAACGAACTCTACGGCCGCAGCTACACGCTCGGCGTCAAGGTCAATTTCTGAGGATGCACATGATGAATTACCGGACCATCCCGAGCGCAGGCTGGCGCGCACTTGCCATCGGCGGACTGGCACTGGCGCTCGCCGGCTGCGGCGGGGCAACGGCACCCGGTGCCGGCAACGCGACCGTCGAAGGCGCCGAGGACCGTGCAGACCGCGTCCGCGAGGCCGTGCGCGCGGATGTCGCGGAGGCCGTGACCGTTCCAGAGGCCTTCGCCACCCCGATGACCCCGGATGACAACATCGACTCGGTCGCAAGCTGGACCGCACCCGACGGCCAGGTCCTGCTGCTGGCCACCGCAAAGTCCACCCATCGCCTGGTGGTGTACGACGGCGCCACGGGCGCGCTCGTGCGGCACGTCGGCGGGCGCGGCGCGGGTGCGGGGCAGTTCGACCGCCCCAACGGCATCGCCGTCGCCGACGACCTCGCCTTCGTGGTCGAGCGTGACAACCGTCGCGTGCAGGTGCTTCGCCTGCCGAGCATGCAGACCGTCGCCGAGTTCGGCGCCGACGTGCTCAAGCTGCCCTACGGCTTGTGGATCAACGAGGTCGACGGAGGCTACGAGATCTACGTGACCGACGCCTGGATGACGGGGGAAGACGCCCAGGGCGAGGACATCCTGCCGCCACTGGACCAGCTCGACCGTCGCGTGCACCGCTTCGCCTTCGCCCCGCAGGGCAACGGCTTCGCGGCCCGTCATGTCGGCGCGTTCGGCGACACCAGCCCCGACGGCGCGCTGCGCGTGGTCGAATCGCTCTGGGGCGATCCCGCCAACGACCAGCTGCTGATCGCCGAGGAAGACGAGACCTACGCCAACGAGTTCAAGGTCTACGACCTCGCGGGCAAGTACAGCGGACGCACCATCGGCGCGGAATTCCTGCAGGCGCAGGCCGAGGGCATCGTGCTCAAGACCTGCGCCGACGGCAGCGGCTGGTGGATCACCACCGAGCAGGGCAAGGGCCGAACATCCTTCCACCTGTTCGAGCGTGGCTCGCTGGACCACGTCGGCGCGGTGGCCGGTCCCACAGTCGCCAACACCGACGGCATCTGGCTGCACGACGCGCCGGCCACGGGCTTCCCCGACGGCGTGCTGTACGCGGTGCACGACGACCAGGGCGCCGTGGCCATCGACTGGCGCGAGATCGCCTCGGCCCTGGAGTTGCCTGCATGCGCGCGTTGACCCGCGCCGACGGGTCGATGTCACCGCGCGACGGCGCGGCTGCAACCGTGAACAGGTCCAGGCCCGCGGCCAGACCTCGCCGCGCGCGGCTGCTGACTGCGCTGCTGCCCGCCCTGCTGCTGGCCGGACCCGCCTTCGCCGATGAAGCCTTCGGCCCCGGTATCGTCGCGCTGGAGCCCAACACGCTGGTCCCGGCAGGTGATCTCCATTACGCACCCGCGGCGTACCCGGACCGCATCGTCGCCTCTCCGGTGGAAGATCCCGCGCGCGGCTTCCAGGTGTCGTGGCGCACCGCCGCAGGCGTCGAAGCGCCGCGGCTGGAGCTGGTGGTCGCGGGCGACTCGCCCGCCGTCGGCGAGCCGCGCAGCCTGGCTGCCCGCAGCACCGCCTTCACCACCGAAAACGGCGCCGGCAGCCAGCACCAGCTGGACGTCGACGGCCTCGAACCCGACACGCTCTACGCCTTCCGCGTACAGGGCGGCACCGGCTGGTGGAGCCCGTGGCGCCAGCTGCGCACTGCCGCCGCGCCCGGCACCGCGCTCGAGTTCCTGTACTTCGGCGACACCCAGAACAAGAACGCCAGCCACGGCAGCCGCGTCCTCCTCGAAGCCCTGCGCCACGCCCCGCGCGCGCGCCTCGCACTCTTCGCCGGCGACCTGGTCAGCGGCGGCGACGGCGAAGACGACAACGAGTGGGGCGAATGGACCGACATCACCGCCCCCGTCGCCGCGACCATGCTCATCGCCCCCGTGACCGGCAACCACGAATACTTCGAGGAGTTCGAGGACACGCCGCAGGAGCGCCGCGTGCTCGGCCTGCACTGGCCACACATGTTCGCGCTGCCCGGCAACGGGGCGCCCGGCGCCGAAGCCACCACCTACTGGTTCGACATGCACGACGCCCGCTTCGTCGTGCTCGACGGCACCTCGGCCCTGGACCTCGGCACCGCCGCCGCGCAGGCGCAATGGCTGGATGGCGTGCTGCGCGACAACCCGCGCGCCTGGTCGATCGTCACCATCCACCAGCCGATGTACTCGCCGCGGGAAGGGCGCGACAACGCCCTGCTGCGCGAGCACCTGATGCCGGTGCTCGAGCGCCATGACGTGGACCTCGTGCTGCAGGGGCACGACCACACCTACGGCCGTCGCGCCGGTGACTCGGGGGCGGCCACGCCCCAGTACGTCGTCTCGGTGGCCGGCGCCAAGCAGTACCTCCTGTCACAGGAGGCCCGCGACACCATGGCCCCGGTGGGCGAAGACACCCAGCTGTTCCAGGTCGTGCGCATCGACGGCGACACGCTGCGCTACGAAGCGCGTACGGTGACCGGGCGCCTGTACGACGCCTTCTCGCTGGTCGGAGACCGCGCGGGGAGCCGCAGGGTGGTCGAGCACACCGAAGGCCGGATCGCCCCCCGCGACTGTGGGCGTACCGGAACGCTCAAGGGCCGCGCGGACCGCTGCTGGGAGTAGGGCGGCTGCACCCGCGCGCTTCGGTGCAGCGATCCAGTCCACGACCGGATTCCAGTGGCGCGGGTTTCGGTATCAGGCCGCGGCCTTCACCCGCGGCCCTTCCAGCAGCGCGCGCTTCACCATCGACACCACCAGGTCGAGTTCGTCCTCGCCCATTTCGAAGCGCGGGGTGAAGCGCAGCGAGTTCTCGCCGCCGTGGATCACGCCCAGGCCCTGCTCGCGCAGCCACTCTTCGGTCGAGCCCGCGCCGTAACCCTTGAAGCCCGGTGCCAGTTCGCACGAGAACAGCAGCCCGGTGCCCTGGACCTTGGTGATCAGCCCGTCCAGCTCCGCCTTCAACGCCTCGAGCTTCGCCAGCGCCTGCTCGCCGCGGAGGCGGATGTTCGCGCGCACGGCGGGCGTCACCATTCCCAGCACGGTGACGCCGACGTCGGCCGCACGCGGGTTGCCGGTCATGGTGTTGCCGTAGGTGCCGCGCGTGTAGATGCCCGCCGCGCGCGCGTTCACCGCCAGCACCGACAGCGGGAACTGGCCGGCGTTGAGCGCCTTGGAATAGGTCTCCATGTCCGGCGCTTCCTGGCCCTCGAAGCCGGGGTAGTCGACGATCGACAGCGCGCCGGTGGCACGCAGGCCGGCCTGGATCGAATCCACCAGCAGCAGCGAACCGTGCGCCTTCGTCAGCGCGCGCGCCGCGGCGTAGAAGTCCACCGGCACGCTGCGGCCGGGATCGCCTTCGCCCATCACCGGCTCGAGGAACATCGCCTCGATGAACCAGCCCTTGGCATCGGCATCCGCGAAGGCCTGCTTCAGCGCGCCGATGTCGTAGGGCGCCACCACCAGCACGCTGTCCTCGTGGCGGTAGCTGGCCAGCGCGTTCTCGTAGGCCTTGCGGGTGGAATTGGAATACAGCGCCGGGGCTTCGGTGCGGCCGTGGAAGGCGCCCTTGACCACCAGGCGCTTGACCGTGCGCCCGGCGTGGCGGCCGCCGGCGTCGGTCATGGTCTTGGCGTTGGTGTCGGCGATGCGTGCGGCCAGCGACACCGACTCCGAACCGGAGTTGAGGCACATGAAGGCCGCGTACGGGCAGGCGCCGGCGGCCTGGCCGATCTCGGCGCGCAGCGCGCGGTCCAGCCGCAGCTGCGAGAGGTTCGGGGTCATGATGTTGGCCAGCGCCTGCGGCTTCGCCATGGCCTCCAGCACCTGCGCGGGCGCGTGGCCGAAGCCGAGCATGCCGTAGCCGCCGGTGTCGTAGAGCACCGCACCCTTGAGGGTCACGATCCAGGGGCCGCGGGCGGCCAGCGCCACGTAGGGGTTCACGCCATCCTGGGGATAGAAGTTGACGAACCCGGCCTGGACCGCCTGGATCTGGGCGTCCTCGTCGAGATCCAGCAGGTCGGCGCAGTCGGCCTCGATGCGCGCGAATTCCGCCGCGGCGGCGTCGATGGCGGCGACCAGGTCGGAGTGCCCTTCGGCGAAACGCGCGATGGTGGCGTCGTCGAGACCCGTGGTCCGGCGATGGCCCTTGCGGGCGCGGAGCGGGGCGAGGGCGGTGATGGTGGCGGTCATGGCGGTTCCTCCGGACGTGGCGAGGCCCGGATGGCCGGGCGATTCCCTATCGTATCGGGAGGCGTTCGTCGGTTGGTAGGTGCGATCTGCTCGGAAACCCTGTGGTTTTCGGCGGATCGACGATAGAATCCGGCCATGAAGCTGAGCCCCGCCGACGAAGCCCTGCTTTCGCTGCTGCGCGAGGACGCGCGCATGCCCACCGCGGCGATCGCGCGCAGGCTGCAGCTGTCGCGGACCACCGTGCAGAGCCGGATCGAACGCCTGGAGCGCAGCGGGGTGATCGCGGGCTACACCGTGCGGGTGGACGACCAGCACGAACGCGAGCGCATCCGCGCGCTGGTCATGATCACCGTGTTCCCCAAGCAGGCGCCGGGCGTGGTCGAGGCGCTGCGCCAGTACCCGGGCGTGCGCGCGCTGCATTCGGTCAACGGCGCCTGGGACCTGGTGGCGATGGTGGTGGTGGCGACGATCGGCGAGATGGACGCGCTCACCGACCGCATCGGCGCCCTGGATGGCGTGGAACGCACCACCTCGACCCTGCTGCTGTCGACCAAGTTCGAACGTTGAGGCCCGCTTGAAGAAGTCCGATTTCGCCTTCGACCTGCCGCCGGCACTGATCGCGCAGGTGCCGCTTCCCGAGCGCTCGGCCAGCCGCATGCTGGTGGTACCGCCCGGCGACGCCGGCCATGGCGACCACCAGGTGCGCGACCTGCCGGACTTCCTGCGCGCGGGCGACCTGCTGGTGTTCAACGACACCCGGGTGATCCCGGCGCGCCTGTTCGGGCGCAAGCAGGGCAGCGGCGGGCGGGTCGAGATCCTGATCGAGCGGCTGCTGCCGGGCAACGAGGCGCGCGCCCAGGTCGGCGCCAGCAAGACGCCCAAGCCCGGCAACCTGATCGAGCTCGACGCGGGCGGCGTGGCCGAGGTGGTGGGGCGCGACGGCGGCTTCCACCACCTGCGCTTCCACGTCGACGGGGCGCTGCAGTCCTGGCTGGAGAAGGCCGGGCGGATGCCGCTGCCGCCCTATATCCAGCGCGACCCCGGCGCCGACGACGCCGAGCGCTACCAGACCGTGTTCGCGCGCGAGGCCGGCGCGGTGGCCGCGCCCACCGCGGGCCTGCACTTCGACCAGGCGCTGCTCGACGCGCTGCACGCGCGTGGCGTGCAGGCCGGCCACGTCACCCTGCACGTGGGTGCCGGCACCTTCCAGCCGATGCGCGTGGACGACGTGCGCGAGCACCGCATGCACAGCGAGTGGATCAACGTCGGCGCGGCTCTGGTCGAGCAGGTGCGGCGCACGCGCGCCGCTGGCGGCCGGGTGGTGGCCGTGGGCACCACGGTCATGCGCGCGATGGAATCGGCGACGGTGGAGGGCGAACTGCATCCCTTCGCCGGCGAAACCGCGATCTTCATCGTGCCCGGCTACCGCATCACCTCGGCCGACATCCTGCTGACCAACTTCCACCTGCCGGAATCGACGCTGCTGATGCTGGTGTCGGCCTTCGCCGGGCGCGAGCGGGTGCTGGCGGCCTATGCGCACGCGGTCCGCGCGCGCTACCGCTTCTTCTCCTATGGGGACGCGATGTTGCTTTATCGCAACGATTGATCCGGGTGTTGTCGAGTATCATTCTCATTAAGCGGCCCGGCCGCGCTCGTGCCTGCCACAGGAGTTGTCCGTGAACCCTTCATTCCGCCTGCCCCGCGCCGCGCTCGCCAGCGCCTGCGCCATCCTCCTGCTCGCCGCGTGTGGCGGCAGCCAGCCCGCGGCCGATGCCGACGCCAGCGCGGCGGCCACCAGCGCGGCGGCCACCGGCACGGCGTCGACCGATGCCCCGGCCGCTGCGCCGGCCTCGGGCGGCGAGGTCAACCTCTACACCACCCGCGAGCCGGGCCTGATCCAGCCGCTGCTGGACGCGTTCACCGCCAGCTCCGGCATCCGGGTCAACACCGTGCTGCTCAAGGACGGCCTGCTCGAACGCCTGGGCGCCGAGGGCGAGCGTTCGGTGGCCGACGTGCTGATGGTGGTCGACACCGGCAACATGCTCGACCTGGTCGAGGCCGGCCATACCCAGCCGCTGCAGTCCGAGGCGCTGGAATCGGCCATCCCGGAACACCTGCGGGGCGGCGACGACCAGTGGTTCGCGATGAGCCTGCGCGACCGCGTGCTGTACGCGCACAAGGACCTCGACCTCGAGGGCTTCCACTACGAGGACCTGGCCGACCCGAAGTGGAAGGGCAAGGTCTGCATCCGCTCCGGCCAGCATCCGTACAACACCAGCCTGTTCGCCGCGATGATCGCCCACCATGGCGCGGCGCAGACCGAGGCCTGGCTGCGCGGCGTCAAGGCCAACCTGGCGCGCAAGGCCGCCGGTGGCGATCGCGACGTGGCCCGCGACATTCTCGCCGGCATCTGCGACATCGGCATCGCCAACGCCTACTACGTCGGCCGCATGAAGAACGCCGAGCCGGGCTCCGAGCAGCACCAGTGGGGCGAGGCGATCAAGGTCATCCGCCCCACCTTCGACGTCGACAACGGCGGCACCCACGTCAACATCAGCGGCGCGGCCCTGGCCCGCCACGCGCCCAACCGCGACAACGCGGTGGCGCTGATGGAATACCTGGTGTCCGACGAGGCGCAGAGCCTGTACGCGCGCGCCAACTACGAGTATCCGGTGAAGGCCGGCGTCGAACTCGACCCGGTGGTCGCGAGCTTCGGCGCGCTCAAGGTCGACCCGCTGCCGCTGGCCGAGGTGGTGGCCAACCGCCGCGAGGCCAGCGCGCTGGTCGACAAGGTCGGCTTCGACAACTGATCCGGCGGCATGGCGGCAACGGCAATGCCCGCGGGTGCGCTGCATCCGGTGGTCCACGGCGTGCCCCGTCGCGGCCTGGGCCACCTCTTGCCCGAAGGACCGTGGCAGTGGGCCGCCGCCGCGATTGCCGCACTGGTGCTGCTGCCGCTGGCCTCGCTGGCCTGGACCGCGCTGCAGGGCGGGCAGGAGGGGCTGTGGACCCACGTCGCGCGCTATGTCCTGCCCGGGGCGGTGCGCAACACGCTGGCGCTGCTGCTCGGCGTTGGTGCGCTGGTGGTGGCGATCGGCACCGGCGCGGCCTGGCTGGTCACCGCGTTCGACTTCCCCGGGCGGCGCACCGTCGCCTGGGCGCTGCTGCTCCCGCTGGCCGTGCCGACCTACATCGTCGCCTTCGCCTACCTGGACCTGCTGCATCCGCTGGGGCCGGTGCAGGGCCTGGTGCGCGACCTGCTGGGCCATGAGAGCCCGCGCGACTTCCGCCTGCCCGACATCCGCGGCCTGGCCGGCTGCATCGTCCTGCTGGGCTTCGTGCTCTATCCCTACGTCTACCTGACCACGCGCGCGATGTTCATGACCCAGGCCGCCGGCCTGCTGGACGCGGCGCGCACCCTGGGGGCGACTCCGCTGCAGGTGTTCCGGCGCGTGGCGCTGCCGCTGGCGCGGCCGGCGATCGCGATCGGCACGGCGCTGGCGCTGATGGAAGTGCTCAACGACATCGGCGCATCCGAGTTCCTCGGGGTGCAGACGATGACCGTCGCGGTCTACACCACCTGGGTGACGCGCTCGGACCTGCCGGGCGCTGCGCAGATCGCGCTGGCGATGCTGGCGATCGTGGTCGCGCTGCTGGCGCTGGAGCGCCATGCGCGGCGGCGGCAGCGCTATGCGGCCGGCGAACGGCCGCGGCCGATGCGGCCGCGGCGGCTGCGCGGCGGCGCGGCGGCGCTGGCGCTGGCGCTCGGCCTGTTCCCGGTGCTGGTCGGCTTCGTGCTGCCCGCGGGCTACCTGGCCTGGGAGGCCCTGGAGCGCATCGGCCGCCACGGCGTCTCGCCGCAGCTGCTGGCCAGCGTCGGCAATACCGTGGGCGTGGCGCTTGCGGCGACGGTGGTGACCCTGGCCGCCGGCCTGGTCCTGGGCTGGTCGATGCGCCTGGCACAGGGCCGCCGGCGGCCCGCCGGCGCGCTGCTCGCGCTGCGCGCCGGCAGCCTCGGCTACGCGGTGCCGGGCACGGTGCTGGCGATCGGCCTGCTGCTGCCGCTGGCCTGGTTCGACGACGGCGCGAACGCCCTGCTGTCCGGCTTCGGCTTGACGCCGCGGATGCTGCTGATGGGCTCGGCATCGGCGCTGGTGCTGGCCTATGCGGTGCGCTTCCTGGCGATCGCCGCCGGCGGCGTCGAATCCGGCCTCGCGCGCATCCCGCCCAGCCTCGACCAGGCCGCGGCCAGCCTCGGCCACGCGCCGGGCAGCACGCTGCGGCGCATCCACCTGCCGCTGCTGCGCCCGGCGATGGCCGCGGCCGCGCTGCTGGTCTTCGTCGACGCGATGAAGGAGCTGCCGGCCACCCTGCTGCTGCGGCCACTGAATTTCGAGACCCTCGCGACCTGGCTCTATGCCGAAGCCTCGCGGGGCACCTATGAGGAAGGCGCGGTGGCGGCGCTGCTGATCGTCGCCGTCGGCCTGCTGCCGGTGGTGCTGCTGGCACGCACCGGCGTGCGCTATGGACGGGAGAGGATGGCGTGACCGAGGCGCTGCTGGACATCACGGGCATCCGCGTCGGCTATCCGGCCCCGGAAGGCGGGACGCGCGTCGTGGTCGACGCCCTGTCGCTGGCGCTGGGCGCGGGCGAGATCGGCTGCCTGCTCGGCGCATCGGGCTGCGGCAAGACCACGGTGCTGCGCGCGGTCGCGGGCTTCGAGCCGGTGCTGGACGGCAGCATCGACGTCCAGGGTCGCCGCGTGGCCGCGCCGGGGCTGTCGCTGCCGCCGGAGCAGCGCAGCGTCGGGATGATGTTCCAGGACTACGCGCTGTTCCCGCACATGGACGCGGCCGCGAACATCGCCTTCGGCCTGCGCGGCCGCGCGCGCGCGGAGCAGCGGGCGAGGGTGGCCGAAATGCTGTCCCTGGTCGGCCTGGGCGATCGGGGCGGTGCCTATCCGCACGAGCTGTCCGGCGGCCAGCAGCAGCGCGTGGCCCTGGCGCGCGCGCTGGCGCCGGGGCCGGCGCTGCTGCTGCTCGACGAGCCCTTCTCCAACCTCGATACCGATACCCGGCAGCAACTGGCGGCCGAGTTGCGCGGCCTGCTGAAGGCCTCCGGCGCGACCGTCCTGATGGTGACCCACGACCAGTCCGAGGCCTTCACCATGGCCGACCGCATCGGCGTGATGGACCGCGGCCGCATCCTGCAGTGGGACTGCGCCGAGGCGCTGTACCGGCGCCCGCTGGACCGCTTCGTGGCCGGCTTCATCGGTCGCGGAACCCTGGTGCCGGCGTCCGCCGTCGGCCTGGGGCGCCGCGGCGAGGTGCTGCTGCGGCCCCACGCGCTGCGGCCCGACCCCGAGGGTCCGGTGGCGGCGGAGCTGGTGGCGCTGTCGTTCCGCGGCCCCGGCCATGTCATCGGGCTGCGCCTGGGCGGCGGCGAGGTGGTGGAGGTGGACCTGGAGGATGCCGACGTGGCCGCGCTGCGCGCGCTGGCGCCCGGCGCGCCGCTGCGCCTGCGGCTGGCCGAGGACGCGCTGGTCGGCTTCGACTGAGACCGCGACAATGGGCGGCCCTTTCCACGCCAGGCCGCCGATGTCCCGAATGCAGTTCGAATTGCTCGCCAGCGACGGCGCCGCCCGCCGCGGGCGGCTGACGTTCCCCCGCGGCACGGTGGAGACGCCCGCCTTCATGCCGGTGGGCACCTACGGCACGGTGAAGGGCATGCTGCCCGGGCAGGTGCGCGACCTCGGCGCCGAGATCATCCTCGGCAACACCTTCCACCTCTACCTGCGCCCGGGCCTCGAAGTGATCGAGGCCCACGGCGGCCTGCACGGCTTCGCGCGCTGGGACGGTCCGATCCTCACCGACTCCGGCGGCTTCCAGGTGTTCTCGCTGGCGCACCGGCGCAGGATCACCGAGGCCGGCGTGACCTTCGCCGCGCCCATCGACGGCTCCAGGGTCTTCCTCGGCCCCGAGGAATCGATGCACATCCAGAAGGTGCTGGGCTCGGACATCGTGATGATCTTCGACGAGTGCCCGCCGGTGCAGAAGGACGGCCAGCCGGTCGACCCGCGGGTGATCGAGCGCTCGATGGAGCTGTCGCTGCGCTGGGCCGGGCGCTCGAAGCGGGCCCACGAGGGCAACGACGCGGCGCTGTTCGGCATCGTGCAGGGCGGCGTGCACCAGGACCTGCGCACGCGCTCGGCGGCCGGCCTCCGGGACATCGGTTTCGACGGCTATGCGATCGGCGGGCTGGCGGTAGGCGAGACCGAGGCCGAGCGCAACGCGATGCTCGAGCACACCTGCCCGCAACTGCCCGTCGACCGGCCGCGCTACCTGATGGGCGTGGGCCGGCCGGAGGACCTGGTCGACGGCGTGGCCCGCGGCGTGGACATGTTCGACTGCGTGATGCCCACCCGCAACGCCCGCAACGGCCATTACTTCACCTCCACCGGCACGGTGCGCATCCGCAACGCGAAGTACGAGCGCGACCTGCGGCCGATCGAGGAGGGCTGCGGCTGCGCGGCCTGCAGCGGCGGCTACACCCGCGCCTACCTGCGCCACCTCGACCGCTGCAACGAGATGCTGGGACCGATCCTCGGCACCCTGCACAACCTCTGGTACTACCAGAAGCTCATGGCCGACATGCGCGCCGCGATCGCCTCGGGAACCTTCGGGGCCTTCCGGCGGTCTTTCCTCGCGGCACGGCAGGCCCCCGGGGCCTGACCCGCCCACTTGTAGGAGCGGCTACAGCCGCGATCGGCGTCCGGTCCCGGTCGGACCTGGCAATCGCGGCTGTAGCCGCTCCTACAGGTCGGAGCACGGGCCCGGTGGGCCCGTGGCATACTGTTTCGCTGATTTCCGCATCGGACCGCCCTGAATGAACCTGCTCGACTTCTTCATCGCCCCCGCCTACGCCCAGGCCGCTCCCGCGGCGCAGAGCCCGCTGAGCATGTTCGCCTTCCCGGTGATCCTGCTGCTGATCATGTACTTCCTGATGATCCGCCCGCAGATGAAGCGCGCCAAGGAACACCGCGCCATGGTCGAGAAGCTCTCGGTCGGCGACGAGGTGATCACCAGCGGCGGCATCGCCGGCGTGGTGCGCCGCGTGGGCGACAGCTTCATCACCGTCGAGATCGCCGACAACGTCGAGATCCGCGTGCAGAAGAACGCCGTCGGCAACGTGCTGCCCAAGGGCTCGCTCAAGGCCGCCTGACACCCGCCGGAGGCACGGGGCCCGGCGTAAGCGCCGGCCCGTGCCGACGCCTGCTCCAGAACCCGTCACTCCCGCCCGCGGGACGACCTCGCGCAAGACCTGACCATGCTCGAATTTCCCCGCTGGAAGTACGTCACCATCCTCCTCGTGGTGTTGCTGGCGACGCTCTACGCGCTGCCGAACATCTACCCGCAGGATCCCTCGGTGCAGATCACGTCCAACCGCGGCGCCGCCACCGGCGTCGAACTGGACGCGAAGATCGACCAGGCGCTGTCGACGGCCGGCGTGACGCCGAAGTCGGTCGACACCGAAGGCGAGGGCGAGCGCATGGTCCGGTTGCTGGACCTGGACGACCAGACCCGCGCCGCGGACGCGCTGCGCCCCGTGCTCGGCGAAGACTACGTGGTCGCGCTCAACCTCGCGTCCACCGTGCCGGACTGGCTGTCCTGGTTCGGCGCCAAGCCGATGCTGCTCGGCCTCGACCTGCAGGGCGGCGTGCACTTCGTGCTCCAGGTCGACCAGAAGGCCGCGCTGGACAAGCGCCTGGACGCCTACGCCGACGAGGTCCGCGCGATCCTGCGCGACAACCGCATCCGCTATGAATCGGTCGAGCGCAACGCCACCGGCACGACCGTGGCCCAGCTGAGCGACGCCGCCGACGCCAACCGCGCGATGACACTGCTGGCCACCGCGCAGCCGACGCTCCTGCGCGAGGCCGTGGGCAGCCGCATCACCATCCGCGTGCCCGAGACCGAGCTCAACCAGATCTCGGCCGACGCGATCGACCAGAACATCACCACCCTGCGCAACCGCGTCGACGAAGTGGGCGTGGGCGAGCCGGTGATCACCCGCCAGGGCAACGACCGCGTCGTCGTGCAGCTCCCGGGCGTGCAGGACACCGCCGAAGCCAAGCGCATGATCGGCGCCACCGCGACGCTGGAATACCGCGCGGTGATCGATGGCGACCCCTACGACGCCGTGGCCTCGGGCAGCGTCCCGCCGGAAGCACGCGTCTACTACCGGCGCGAGACCGGCATCGACGGCAAGCCGATCCCGGTGCTGCTGTCCAAGCGCGTGATCGCGTCGGGCGAGCAGATGGTCGCCGCGCAGTCGACGCTGGACGAGAACGGCATGCCCGCGGTCAGCGTCACGCTCAACAACCTCGGCGGCCAGCGCATGTTCGACTTCACCACGGTGAGCGTGGGCAAGCCGATGGCGGTGGTGTACATCGAGCGCGTGCCGCAGGTGACCACGAACGCCGCGGGCGAGGACGTCCGCAGCTTCCGCGTGAGCGAAGAGGTGATCTCGGTCGCCAACATCAACGGCGTCTTCGGCAAGCAGTTCCAGACCACCGGCCTGGAGAAGGCCGAGGCCGACGGCCTGGCGCGGCTTCTGCGCTCGGGCTCGCTGGCCGCGCCGATGGACTTCATCGAAGAGCGCATCGTCGGTCCCAGCCTCGGCAAGGAGAACGTGGCGCGCGGCACGACCGCGGTGCTGTACGCCTTCGTGTTCACCCTGCTGTTCTTCGGCATCTACTACCGGATGTTCGGCCTGTTCACCTGCGTCGCGCTGCTGCTCAACCTCCTGATGGTGGTCGCGATCATGAGCGTGTTCAACGCGACCATGTCGCTGCCGGGCTTCGCCGGACTTGCGCTGTCGATCGGCATGTCGGTGGACGCCAACGTGCTGATCAACGAGCGGATCCGCGAGGAGCTGCGCGCGGGCATGCCGCCCAGGGCGGCGATCGCCAACGGCTACGACAAGGCCTCGGGCACGATCTTCGACTCCAACATGACCGCGCTGCTCGCCGGCATCGCGCTGTTCGCCTTCGGCACCGGCCCGCTCAAGGGCTTCGCGGTGACCATGGTGATCGGCATCCTGACCTCGGTGTTCACCGCGGTGACCGTCTCGCGCGGCATCGCCACCCTGGTCTACGGCGGCAAGCGCAAGCTCAAGACCCTGGCCATCTGACGCGGGCACACGACACATGAACATCTTTCCCCTGCGCCTCATCCCGGCCACCCCGAACATCGACTTCATGCGCCTGCGCTGGGTGTCGGTGGCCGCCTTCGTGCTGCTCACCGTCGTCGCCATCGGCGCGATCGCCGGCAAGGGCTTCAACTACGCGCTCGACTTCACCGGCGGCACCGTGGTCGAGCTGCGCTTCCAGCAGCCGGCCAACGTCGACGGCGTGCGCGAGCGCCTGGCCGACGCCGGCTATCCGGGCGCACAGGTGCAGACCTTCGGCAGCGGCAGCGACCTGCTGGTGCGCCTGCAGCCGCGCGATGGCGAGACCAGCGCCGAGGCCACCTCGCGCACCGCGACCGAAGTGCTGGAAGCGGCGTCGGTCGAGGGCAACAGCGCCACCATCCAGAGCAGCGCGTTCGTCGGGCCGCAGGTTGGCCGCGACCTGGCCTGGAACGGCCTGTACGCGGTGCTGTTCGTGGTCGTCGGCTTCCTGATCTACATCGGCTTCCGCTTCGAATGGAAGTTCGCGGTCGCGGCCATCGTCACCACACTCAACGACGTGCTGATCGTGGCCGGCTGGTTCGCGATCAGCGGCCAGGAGTTCGACCTGACCGTGCTCGCCGGCCTGCTGTCGGTGATGGGCTTCTCGATCAACGACACCATCGTGGTCTTCGACCGCGTGCGCGAGAACTTCCGCAGCATGCGCGCGCCGCCGATGGAGGTGCTGAACGCCTCGATCAACCAGACGCTGTCGCGCACGATCATCACCTCGGTGGTGGCCTTCCTGACCGTGCTGGCGCTGTTCCTCTACGGCGGCGGTTCGCTGGAAGGCATGTCGCTGGCGATGATGGCCGGCATCGTGATCGGCACGCTGTCGTCGATCCTGGTGGCCTGTCCGCTGCTGACCATGGGTTTCCTCAGGGTCACCAAGCAGGACCTGCTGCCCAAGGCGCGCGACGAAGCCGAGCTCGCCCGCAGGCCCTGAGGCGCTGGCACGGCAGCCACGGCAGCAAACAGGAAACCCCGCCTCGTGGCGGGGTTTTTTTGTGGCTGCTCTCCGGGGGAGGCAACGCGCAGGTGCTGCCTGCTCCGCGGCGCTTCGACGCATGGCCTGCTGCCGCTCATGTCCCCCGATGCCGGCCCGTCGGGCCGGCATCTCCTCCTTGACTTCCCGTCAGCAGGCCACGCGCCAAAGCGATGCGGGGCGCGGTGAACCGGAGCAAGAGCAAGAGCAGGAACCGCGGGCCGCCGTGGTGCAGGCGCTGCGTCCGGCGTGCAGCGGCCGCAGCCGCATCGCAGAACTGCCAAGTGTAAGGCGGGCTTGGCCCTTGAGGCTTCATTACGCGGTCTGAGTCGACGCTCTTGAAGTCCGCTCCGAAGCCGACGAAAGCGGGTGCCCGTCCCGCGCGCAGGGGGTGTGCGTACAGCCGGCCATGGATGGCCGGCGGCCGGCCTTGGGAGCAGGATGCGGACAGGACGGGGGAGCACACCCCCTGCGCGCGGGACGGGCGGCGCGGATCATCACGAAGCGACCGGATCGGGGCGAACGCCCTGAACAAGGCTCCGCCCCCACAGACAACACCGGACAAGTCGTGAAGCAGCGCCGCCGCAAAGCTCCCGGGCAGGGGGCTGACGCGAGGCTCAGTACGCCGCGGCGTAGCCCGAGGCGACGATGTTCTTCTGCAGCGCCTCGGACACCCGCAGGTTGCCGGCGACGATCTGGCGGCTGTGCATCGCCACGTGCACAGGACCCATCACGGCGCCCTTGTAGTCGGTGACCTTGCCGCCGGCCTCGCGCACCATCAGCATGCCCGCGGCGATGTCCCAGGCCTGCACCCCGGCCTCGAAATAGCCATCGAGGCGCCCCGCGGCCACGTAGGCCAGGTCGAGCGCGGCCGAACCCGTGCGGCGCACGTCCTCCGCGACCGACAGCACCTGGCGCAGCGCGTCGAACTGCGCGGCGGTGCGCTGGCGCTCGCGCGGATGGAAGCCCGTGGCGATGGTCGTCCCGGTGAGGTCCTTGCGTTCGGCCACGCGGATGCGCTTCTCGTTGAGCTGCGCGCCGCCGCCGCGGGTGGCGGTGAACAGCTCGTTGCGCAGCGGATCGAAGATCACCCCGTGCAGCGGCTCCGGGCCTTCGCACAGCGCGATCGAGACGCACCAGTGGGGAAAGCCGCGGAGGTAGTTGCTGGTGCCGTCGAGCGGGTCGATGACCCAGGTGTAGCGGCTGGCGCCGCGGCTGCCCTTCTGCTCGCCGTATTCCTCGCCGAGCACCGCGTACTCCGGATAGGCCCGGCGCAGTTCCTTCACCACCGCCGCCTCGGCGAGCCGGTCGACCTCGCTGGCATAGTCCATGCGGTCCTTCTCGACGACGTTGATCGCGTCGAGCTTGTGCATGTGGCGCAGCAGGATGTTGCCACCGGCGCGAGCCGCCTTGACCATGATGTTGACGGCAGGTTGTTGCATCGCAGGGGGGCTCCGGCGTTGGGATGGGCAGCAGGGGGAAAGAGCGGGACGGCTCGAGGCCGCCGCACAGTTTACCATTCGCGCCCATGAACACCGTCCAGCCAGCGGGCGAAGTCCGCATCGTCCTCGTCGGCACGTCGCATCCGGGCAACATCGGCTCGGCTGCCCGCGCCATCAAGACCATGGCCCTGGAGCGGCTGGTGCTGGTCGCGCCGGAGCGCTTCCCGCACGCCGACGCCGTGGCGATGGCGGCCGGTGCCGACAATGTGCTGGAGAGCGCGACGATCGTCGGCAGCCTCGCCGAGGCGGTCGCCGACTGCAGCCTGGTGCTGGGCTGCACCGCGCGCAGCCGACGGATCCAGCTCGAGGAGCTGTCGCCGCGCGCGGGCGCGGCGCGCCTGCTCGATGCGGCGCTGCCGGGCGCGCCCGTGGCCCTGGTCTTCGGCCGCGAGCGCACCGGGCTCGAGAACGACGAGCTGCAGCTCTGCCACGCGGCGGTGCATATCCCGGCCAATCCGGGCTACAGCTCGCTGAACCTGGCCGCGGCGGTGCAGGTGCTCGCCTACGAGCTGCGGGTGGCGACCCTGGAGCGCGCCGGGCTGCCGACCGGCGGCGGCGACGGCCACCGCGAGGCGCCGGCAAGCCATGCCCAGCTCGAGGGCCTCTTCGACCAGCTCGGCGAGACCCTCGACGTGATCGACTTCCACAAGGGCCGGGCACCCGAGTCGGCGATGCGCAAGTTGCGCCGGATCTTCCTGCGCTGCGACCTGGACGAACGCGAGGTGCGCCTGCTGCGCGGGGTGCTTGCGGACGCCCAGCGCATGGCGAGGCTGGCGGGCCGGGAACCGGATTGATATGTGCTGGCGGTCATGTTTTCGGCTAACCTGCGGCATTCCCCGCCTGCACGGTGCGAGCACACGCAAGATGCCCCGCCGCCTCCGCCAGCTCCTGCTCGCGATGGCTGCATCGCTCGCCTTCTGTGTCCCGGCACTCGGTGCCCCCGTGGCGGCCGCCGAGCCGGGGGTGCTGGTGCTCGGGCGGATCAGCGACGATCCCGCCGCGCATTACGACCAGCTGCGCCAGCTGCTCGACTACGTGGTGCCGCGCATGGCCGATGTCGGCATCCGCGAGGGCCGCGTGCTGATGGCGCGCGACAGCAAGCAGATGGAGAGCTATCTGCGCCGCGGCCGCGTGGACTGGGTCACCGAGACCTCGGGCAGCGCGATGGCGCTGCAGACGCGCGCCGGTGCCACGCCATTGCTGCTGACCGAGCGCGACGGCGTCGGCGCGTACCACACGGTGTTCATCGCGCGCCGTGACAGCGGCATCGCCGGGCTGGCCGACCTGCGCGGGCGCAGCATCGCGTTCCAGAATCCCAGCTCGACCAGTGCCTACTTCGTGCCGGCAATGACCCTGATCGGCCGCGGACTGGAACTCGAGATCCTGCTGTCGCCGACCGACCGGCCGGCGGAAGGCTCGATCGGCTACCTGTTCGCGCGCTCCGAGCTCAACATCTCCACCTGGGTGCACAAGGGCCTGGTCGACGCTGGTGCCTTCAGCAACCTCGACTGGGAGAGCGTGCAGCGGATGCCCGAGAGCTACCGCCGCGACCTCGTCGTGTTCCACTCCACCGCCGCCTTTCCGCGCGGGCTGGAGATGGTGCGCGGCGACCTCGAGCCGGCGATCGCCGCGCGGCTGCGCGAGGTGCTGGCCGGCGCGGCCAACGACCCCGCGGCCAGCGAGGCCCTGCAGCGCTTCTTCGGCACCACGCGCTTCCTGCCGATCGACGCCGAGACGGCGCGCGCGCTCGACCTCCTGCGCGCCGGCGTGGCCAACGTCGGCAAGGTGATCGAATGAGGGCGGGCGGC
Source organism: Luteimonas sp. MC1895 (assembly GCF_016457215.1). Lineage (NCBI taxonomy): Bacteria > Pseudomonadati > Pseudomonadota > Gammaproteobacteria > Lysobacterales > Lysobacteraceae > Luteimonas > Luteimonas sp. MC1895. Next base: position 369,576 of record NZ_JAEMDY010000001.1, on the reverse strand, counting down.
GGACTGTACGCCCGCTTCCTCGCCTCCCTCGTCCTGGCCGTGCTCGCGGTGCTCGCCGTGGTGGCGGTGGTCCTGCACCGCCAGGAAGTGATGCGCAGCGAAGTGCTCGACCTCGGCCGCGAGTCGATGCACGCGCTGGCCTTCGACCGCCTGGCCGAACGCTCGGAAGCCGCTGCGGTCGAGACCGCCCGCGGCCTGGTCAACCCGCTGTACTACTTCGACCTGGACGAGATCGGAAGCCTGCTGCGCGCCGCGCTGCGCCAGCCCGACGTCGCCTATGCCCTGGTCTACGACAACGACGGCGCGGTGATCCACGACGGCTCGCGCGACATCCGCACCTACGGCCAGGTGATGGACGACCCGATGGCCTTCGAGGTGGTGACCGCGCGCTCGCCGCACATCCAGGCCAGCGACGAGGTGCTCGACGTCGCGGTGCCGCTGTACATCGGCGACGTGCGCCTCGGCGGGCTGCGGCTTGGCTACTCGTTGGCCTCGGTGATCGACGACGAGCGCCGGGCCACCGCCGGCATGGGCGCGCGCCTGACCGCGATCGGGCAGCGCCACGCCGGCTGGATCGCCACCCTGATGGCCGGCCTGGTCCTGCTGGCGGTGGGGCTGGGCATGCTGGTGCAGCGCACCCTCGTGCGCCCGGTGCGCGAGCTGGCCGATGCCGCGCGCCAGATCGAGGGCGGCAACTTCGTGGCCGGCATGCCCGACAGCCGCCGCAGCGACGAGGTCGGCGACCTGGTGCGTGCCTTCGGTCGCATGCGCGAGAGCATCGCCCGCCACGACCGCGACATGCGGCGCATGGCCTACACCGATGCGCTCACCGGGCTCGGCAACCGGCTCGCGTTCCGCGAGGCGCTGGACCGCAGGCTGATGGAGCTGCACGGCGCCGGCCGTCAGCTTGCGCTGTTGTTCGCCGACATCGACGACTTCAAGCGCGTCAACGACACCCTGGGACACGACGCCGGCGACGAAGTGCTGGTGCAGTTCGCCAACCGCATCTCCGAGCAGGTGGACCGCCTGGGCGGGGAGGGCGCGGTGCTGGCGCGCTTCGGCGGCGACGAGTTCGTGATCCTGGTGGAGTCCGACGTCGATGCGTCCGACCCGATCCGCGAGGTGGCCGGCCACCTGGCCGAGACCCTGGTGGCCGAGCTCAGCCGGCCGATCGTGGTCGGAGGCCGGCAGGTGTTCCTGGGCACCTCGATCGGCGTGACCGTGTTCCCCGACGACGCGGTGGGCGCCACGATGCTGATGAAGAACGGCGACATCGCGATGTACCAGGCGAAGGTCGCCGGCAAGAACTGCCACCGCTTCTATAGCCGGGCGATGGACCAGGCGGTGGAGCGCAGGGTGCGGATGGAGCAGGACCTGCGCGGCGCCTGGGAGCGCGGCGAACTCAGCCTGGCCTACCAGCCGGTGTACCGGCTCGAAGACCGCCGGCTGGTCGGCGCCGAGGCGCTGCTGCGCTGGCAGCATCCCGAGTACGGCGCGGTGGCGCCTTCGGTGTTCATCGACGTGGCCGAGCAGAGCGGCCTGATCGAGACCATCGGCCCGCAGGTGCTGCGCGCGGCGTGTGCCGATGCCATGCAGTGGCGCCGCGACTTTCCCGGCTGCGAACTCTTCGTCTCGGTCAACGTCTCGCCGCGCCAGCTGCGCAACGGCGACCTGGCGACGGTCGTCGACGAGGTGCTCGAGGACATCGGGCTGCCGGCGGCCTGCCTGCACGTCGAGCTGACCGAGACCGCGGTGATCGGCGACGAGCTGCGCGTGAGCAGCCTCCTGGCGCGATTGCGCGATGCCGGCGTCAAGGTCTGGCTGGACGACTTCGGCACCGGCTTCTCCGGCCTGAGCCACCTGAGGCGGGTGCCGGTGGACGGCGTCAAGATCGACCGCAGCTTCATCGCCGACGTGCTGCGCGATCCCGACGACCTGGCGCTGACCACGGCGATCATCGCCATGGCGCACTCGCTGGGCATCACCGTGGTGGCCGAGGGCGTGGAGAAGGAAGGCCAGTACGACGTGCTGCGCGAGCGTGGCTGCGACCTGGCCCAGGGCTACTGGCTGGGCCACCCGATGACCGGACACGACTTCCGCGGCCTGCTGGGCTGAGGCGACGTGGCGGGCCTCAGCGGCCGGGCGTGATCCAGTCCACCGCCAGCGCGCCCAGCGTGCCGCCGGCGGCGCCGAAGGCCGCGATCGCCACCAGCCCGGCGCCCCAGACCACCAGCATCAGCGCGCCATCGCGCTCCAGCAGGGCGAAGGCATAGCCCAGCAGCAGCACGCCGAAGACGTAGTTGGTGAACGGGATCGGCAGCGCCAGCAGCACGCCCAGCAGCACCAGCAGCAGGCCGGTGAAGAAGGTCGCGGCGGGGTGGTCGATCATCCCCGGCAGCCGCGGTCGCACCAGGCGCTCCAGGCGCGCAAGCCACGGCGAGATCCGGTGCTCGAAGCGTGCCAGCGTGCCGCGCCTGGGACCCCGCCGGGCGACCACGCGCGGAAGCCAGGGGCGGCGCATCAGCACCAGCAGCTGCAGTCCGACCAGGATCACCAGCGGTCCGCTGAGCGCACCGGCGACGCCGGGGATCGGCAGGAAGGCGGGCAGGGTGGCGATGAACAGCAGCATGCCGAACAGGCTGCCGCCCAGGCCTTCCAGCATCGAACTCAGGGTCACGACGTCGTCGGCCGGACCCGCCGCCAGCGCGGCCAGCACCGCGCGCGCGGTGGCGCGCGGCGGCGGCGCGTGCGGCTCAGCCATCGCCGACGGACGCGGCATCGATCCGCTGCAGCAGCAGCTTGTCGATGCGGGGACCGTCGAGGTCGACGACCTCGATGCGCCAGCCGGCCCATTCGAAGTGCTCGCCGACGCTCGGGATGCGGCCGAAGTGGGCGATGGTCATGCCGGCGGCGGTGTTGTAGTCGCGGTCGTCGCCGTCGGGCAGGGCCTTGCCGTCGAGGAGTTCGCGCAGCGAGTCCGCGCCCAGCGCGCCATCGACCAGGAGCGAGCCGTCGTCGCGCTCGACCACCAGCGGATGGGCATCCGCGCCTTCGCCGCTCGAGGTGCGGCCGATGACCGCCTCGAGCACGTCGTTGACGCTGATGATCCCGGTGACGTCGCCGTATTCGTCGACCACCAGGGCCAGCGACTGCTGTTCCTCGCGCAGGATCTCGACCAGCTTCATCGCCGGTGTCGACTCGGACACGAACAGCGGCTCGCGCAGCTGCTCGAACAGGTCGAAGTCACCGGTACGCAGCCGGTCGATCAGCGACTTCACCTCGAGGATGCCGACCACTTCGGCGTCGCTGCCGCGATACACCGGATAGCGCGAGAAGGGCGTCTCGCGCATCGTGGCCAGGTTCTCGTCCAGCGTCTCGGCGGCGTCGAGCCAGGCGATGCGGGTGCGCGGCGTCATCAGGCTCTCGGCCTGGCGGTCGCCGAGCGCCATCACCCGGTGCATCATGTTGCGCTCGTCGGCATCGATCACGCCTTGGGCATGGCCTTCGCTGACCAGCATGCGGATCTCCTCCTCGGAGATCGCGCCGCGCTCGTCGTCGCGGATGCCCAGGAGGCGCAGCACGCCGCGGTTGATCGCGCCGAGCAGCCAGACCACCGGCTTGGCCGCCGTGGCCAGGAACTCCAGCGGCAGCGCGACCATGCTGGCGATGGTCTCGGCATTGGTCAGCGCCAGCCGCTTGGGGATGAGCTCGCCGAAGATCACCGATCCGGCGGTGATCAGGCCGACCGCGGTGCCCAGCCCGATCGGGCGCGCGTACTCGGCGGCCGCCGGGACGACGTCGTCGATCCAGTCCGCGACCAGCAGGCCGATGGCCTCGCCACCGAGCAGGCCGGTCAGCACGCCGATCAGGGTGATGCCGATCTGCACCGTGGACAGCAGGTTGTCGGGGTGTTCGGCCAGCTTGACCGCGGCGCGGGCGCCACGGCTGGTCTCGGCCATCTGCCGCAGGCGCGGCAGGCGCGAGGTGACCAGGGCCATCTCCGACATGGCGAAGAAGCCGTTGAGCGCGATCAGCGCCATGACGACGATCAGCTCAATCATCGCGACCGGCGTCCTTGGCCCGTCGGGCCGGAAGCGGGTGTAACCGGGGGGGCAGCGCGGCGCAGCGGGGGTGCAGGCGGCGCTGCGGGGATCTAGGGTCGTCGTCCATGGTGTTCCGGGGCGGGGTGCGCAGCGCGCACGGCGGGATCATACCAGTCCGCCGCGGCGTCCCGATGAGTGGCGCGGGCTGGGCGGATGGTCACGATACCGTCATAATTCCGCGGCCCGCGATCCCGGGCAGTTCCCCAGCCCCCCGCGGAAGAGGCGACGCGCCATGTTTTCCCTGCAGACCATGTTCGGCCAAGGCAAGCAGTTCTACACGCTGCTCGAGGAGGCCGCCCAGGCCGCGCTGGACGCCGCCACCGCGCTCCACGTGATGCTGCGCGAGGCCGACCGCCAGCCGGCGCTGGATGCCTTCAAGCTCGCGCGCCTGCGCGAACGCGAGGCCTCGAACAAGATCAGCCAGGCCCTGGTCGACAGCTTCATCACGCCGATCGAGCGCGAGGACATCGAGGCGCTGGGCTCGGCGCTGTACAAGATCCCCAAGCAGATCGAGAAGTTCGCCGACCGCTACGCGCTGGCGACCGCGCACCTCGAGCACATCGACTTCGCGCCGCGCGCGGCGATGCTGGAACAGGCCGCCGGCGTCGTGGTGAAGATGGTCCGGCAGCTGCGCCACCTGAAGCTGGAGCCGATGAAGGCGCTCAACGACGAGCTGCGCGCGCTGGAGAACGAGGCCGACCGGCTGATGCTCGAGCTGTATCGCGACATCTACTCCGGCAAGCTCGACGCGCGCGAGATGTTCCTGCTCAAGGAGTTCTTCGAGATCCTCGAGAAGGCCATCGACCGCTGCCGCGAGGCGGGCGTCGTGGCCTACGAAATCGTGCTCAAGAACAGCTGAGGCCGGCACCATGCTTACCCTGGTGCTGGTGGTCATCCTGGTCGCGCTGACGTTCGAGTACATCAACGGCTTCCATGACACCGCGAACTCGATCGCCACCGTGGTCGCGACCAAGGTGCTGTCGCCGATGCAGGCGGTGGGCCTGGCCGCGGGCATGAACCTGATCGGCGCGCTCGCGGGGACCGCGGTGGCCAAGACGATCGCGTCCGGCCTGATCGACGCCGGCGTGGTCGAGGTGGGCTCGCAGCTGATCCTGTGCGCGCTGCTGGGCGGCATCACCTGGAACCTGATCACCTGGTGGTTCGGCCTGCCGTCCTCGTCCTCGCACGCGCTGATCGGCGGCCTGATCGGCGCCGCGCTGGCGGCGACCTCCAACAACTGGGACTCGATCATCTGGTCGCAGCCGGCCGAGCCGGTCTACAACAGCGCCGGCGTGCTGTGGAAGGTGATCGTGCCGATGGTCAGCTCGCCGGTGCTCGGCTTCGCCGCGGGCTTCCTGATGATGGGCGTGCTGTTCTTCGTCATCTCGATGATGGCGCGCAGTGGCGGGGTGCTGGCGCGCATCGCACGGCCGCGCTGGGTCAACGGATTCTTCGGCAAGGCGCAGATCGTCAGCGCCGCCGGCATGGGCTTCGCGCACGGCATGAACGATGCGCAGAAGACCATGGGCATCATCGCCCTGGCGCTGGTCAGCGCGCAGTCGGCGGGCACGCTCGACGCGTTGCCGCCGTGGCTGGCCTTCCTGCACCCGTCCGAAGGCGCCCTGGCCGAAGGCGACATCGACACCTGGATCAAGATCAGCTGCGCGCTGGTGATGGCCGCGGGGACCGCCGCCGGCGGCTGGCGGATCATCAAGACGCTGGGCCACAAGCTGGTCAAGCTGCACCCGATCCACGGCTTCGCGGCCGAGACCAGTGCGGCCTCGGTGATCCTGGCGGCTTCGTCGCTGGGCATCCCGGTGTCGACCACGCACAACATCTCCTCGGCGATCATGGGCGTGGGCACGGCCAAGCGGCTCAATGCCATCCGCTGGACGGTGGTCGAGAAGATGATCGGCGCCTGGATCCTGACCATCCCGATGTCGGGCGGCATCGCGTACGGGCTGTACTGGCTGCTGGGCTGGCTCGGGTGGCTGTAGGCGGCGCGCGGTCCCGCGTGGCGGGGTGATGCGCATCCACGCGGGCTGGATCGTCGCCGCGGTCGTCCTGCTCGCGCTGGCGATCGCGTCGGTCTTCTACCTGGAGGTGCATGCGCATCCGGTCTGCCACGACGCGCGAGCCTACTGGCGCATCGCCGGTGTCTACGGGGAGGGCGGGATCTTCGCGGGGCACCACGCCGCGAACATGCGGACCTGGCTTTACCCGGCCATGCTGATGCTGGTGCTGCAGCTGTCGGCAACCCTGGCGCTGGGGGCGGCGCCGCTGCTGTTCGTCCTGCAGTTCATCCTCCACCTGGGCTCGTGCGCGCTGCTGGGCGCGCGCGTCTTCGTCGGGAGGCCCGCCCCGGCCCTGCTGCTGTTCGCGCTCCTGGCCTGCAATCCATTCGTGCTGCCCTATGTCGGCGTGTCGCTGACCGACGGCGCCGCGCTCGCCTGTTTCAATGTCTGGCTGGCGGCGATGGTTTCGGGCGCGCGACCCGGACGGTACCGCTGGGCATGGATCGCGCTGGCCGGCGCCATGGCGGGCGCCGCCTGCGCCATCCGGCCGGCCTATGTCTACCTGGTGCTGCTCACGCCTCTGGTTGCCTTCGCCGCCCGCAGGGGCTGGCGCGAGGGGCTGGGAGCGGTCGTGCTGGCGCTGCTGATGCCCTTCCTCGCGCTGGGCCCCCAGGTCGCGATCAACCAGCTGCACTTCGACCGCGCGACGCCGCTGCCGGTCGGCGACCTCCGCGCGGGCCAGATCATCTGGGGGATCACCAACCTCAAGTACGGCACCAGCCCGGTGCCCGAAGACGATCCGCGCATGTTCTACCCGAACCCGCTGGCGACCGGGACGGCCGGAGACGTGGACGGACTGGGCTGGTACCTGCGCCATCCCGCGCGCGGCGCCGGCACGCTGGCGCTGAAGCTGGTCGGTGCCTTCGACTTCGACTTCCTGCCGGCCTACGTCCGGGACCGCGACCCACCGCTGCAGTGGCTGTTCCGGCTGCTGTCCATCGGCCTGCTGCTCGCCGGCCTGTCCGGCATGTGGCTCTACCTGCGATGGACCCGGTTGGCGCAGGCCACCAGGCTCGGCCCGCGCTGGATGCCGGCGCTGGTGTTCACGGCATGGGCGGCGGTGACCCTGCCTTCGGCGGTGGAGCTTCGCTTCACGCTCCCGATGCTGCCGCTGCTGCTCGCACTGGCCGTGGTCGCCGGGGTCGGCCTTCGCGACCGCCAGTGGAACCTGTCGCGCCGGTCGCTGGCCGTGCCTGCGCTCGCATTCGTCGCCATGGTGCTGGCGGCGGGCTTCGTCGGTCGGCAGAACGTGATCTTCGACCCGACGCCTGCCGACGCCGCGACCATCGCGCTGTTCGAGTGCAAATGAGCCGCGCCGCCGGGCAGGCCCGACGCGGGTGTCAGAGCAAGTCGCCGTCGGCGCTGAGCACGCGCTCCAGGCGGTCGCCCATGCCGCCGATCTCCAGCACCAGGCGCCCGACCTCGGCCGCGTCCAGGCCGTCGTAGGGCCGGTTCTCGCACAGCTGCAGGTAGGGCACGCCATCGAGCTGGCCGATGGCCAGGTAGCCGACGCGGCTGTCCCAGTTGTAGGCGAGGGCGCGGCGGGCGTCGACGCCGGTGATCGGCGCCACCGCGGTGCTGACCCGCAGGTAGCAGCGGCCGTCATCGTCCTGGAGTTCGGACAGGAAGATCGACTGGTGGCGGCGGCCCGCGTCCAGGCTCAGCTCGACGCCGACCACGAAGGCCTCGCTGACGGTGGTGCGGAAGCCGTTGCTGCCGAGATGGCGGCGGACCTGTTCGAAGTTCTGCATGGCGGAACCCCCGCGTCGGGACGTGTCGCTATCCTAGCGCAATGGCTCCGGTCGACCCTGCAGAGCGCATCCTCGCCGCCGTGCGCGGCATTCCGCGCGGCGAAGTCGCCGGTTACGGCGAGGTCGCGCGCCGCGCCGGGCTGCCGGGGCGGGCGCGCTGGGTGGCGAAGCTGCTGGCGGCCAATGAGGACCCCGCGCTGCCCTGGCATCGGGTCCTGCGCAGCGACGGGCGGATCGCCTTCCCGCCGGATTCGGACCCGTGGCGCGAGCAGGCGCGACGCCTGCGCGCGGAGGGCGTGGAGGTGGTCGCCGGACGCGTGCGCACGGCGCGTCCCGCGCGTTCGCTCGACAGCGAGGTCTGGGGTCCCGGCTGAGCGCCCGCGACGACGGGCGCCTGCGGCCCAACCGGTATCATGGGGGTTGCCCGCGAGGACCCCGAATGCTGACCAATCTCCCCCCCGTCACCAAGGCGCTGCTGATCGCCAACGCCGGCGTGTTCCTGCTGCAGAAGCTGCTCGGCAGCGCGCTGTTCGCGCCACTGATGCTGTGGCCGATGGGGATGGAAGCCTATGCCCAGGCCGCCGGCGTCCCGGGCTTCCTGCCCTGGCAGCTGCTGAGCTATGGCTTCCTGCACGGCAACCTCGCACACCTGCTGTTCAACATGCTGGCGCTGGTGATGTTCGGCGCCCAGCTCGAGTACGTCTGGGGGCAGAAGCGCTTCCTGACCTATTTCCTGGTCTGCGTGGCCGGCGCCGGCCTGTGCCAGCTGGGCGTGGCCAGCTGGGCGGTGCTGGAAGGCGGCCTGCCGTATCCGACGGTGGGTGCCTCGGGCGGCGTGTTCGGCCTGCTGCTGGCCTACGGCATGCTGTTCCCGCACCAGCGGGTGATGCTGCTGATCCCGCCGATCCCGATGAAGGCGCGCACGCTGGCCATCGTCTACGGCGTGGTCGAGCTCTACCTCGGGATCACCGGCACCCAGTCCGGCGTGGCCCACTTCGCACACCTCGGCGGCATGCTGTTCGGCTGGCTGCTGATCCGCTACTGGCGCGGCCAGCCGCCGTTCCGTCGCGGCCCGACGCGGGCGCGGCACTTCTAGGCCGCGCCCGCGCCTGCCGGGCGTCAGCGCCAGAGGCTGACGCGCTCCTCGTCCTTGCGGAACATGGCGTTGCCGGCCTTGCAGCCGTAGACCTCGCTGAAGGCGGGCAGGTTGGACAGCGGCCCGTTGCTGCGCCACTGGCCCGGCGCCTGCAGCGCGGTGCCGGCGCGCTGCTCGGCGACCACCGGCGACACCTGTTCGCGCCACAGCCCCGACCACGCGGCGAAGAAGGCCTGTCGGCCTTCCTTCGCGGCTTCCGGCTGCGCCTGGCTGAAGGCGTCCCAGGCGATCTCGACCGCGGCCAGGTCGGCGGCGTTCTCCTCGCCGGTCAGGCTGGCGTTGAGCTTGCGGCCGGTAAGGCCCGGGTAGTCGTAGTTGCCGTACTGCGCGGACAGCGCGTTCAGGCGGTCGGTCCAGGCGGTGGCGGTGCCCGGCGTCCACCAGTCGCGGATCTCGCCGCGGGCGTCGAGGTGGCGGCCCTTGCCGTCGATGGCGTGGCTGAGCTCGTGCGCGACCATGGCACCGAAGCTGCCGTAGTGCGCGGCGCCGTCCCGGGACATGTCCAGCACCGGCGCCTGCAGCACCGCGGCCGACACCAGCAGGCGGTTGTGCGCGGCGTCGTAGGCCAGCGCGGGCTCCTGCGGCTGCAGCGGCCAGCGGCGCTGGGCGTTGCCACGGCCGATGCGCTTCATCTCCTCGCGGTGCTGCCAGGTCGAGGCGATCAGCATGTTGCCGCCGAAGCTGCCGCGGCCCATCGGCTGCACGGTGTAGTCGATGTCGCGCACCGGGGCGCCGATCTCGATCCTGAGCGCGTCGAGCTTGGCGATGGCGCCGGCACGCGTGGCGTCGTCCATCCACGCGGCGCGTCCGACCGAGCGCTTCAGGGCGTCGCGCACCTGCACGGCAATGGTCTCGGCGCGGCTGCGGTTGGCGTCCGGCAGGTGGCGGCCGACGTATTCGCGCGCGAGCATCTGCCCGGCGGCGTGGTTGATCGCGTGCAGCACCAGGTGCTCGCGCGACGGCTGCGCGGACTCGCCGCGCAGCACGCGGCCGCGGAAGTCGAAGGCGGCGTCGCGGAAGCCCTTGGAGAGGTAGGGTGCCATCGCGTCGCCGACATGGAAGCGCAGGTAGGTCTTCCACTGCGCCGGCTTGAGGCTGCCGACCAGGCCGTCGAGGGTGGCGAAGAGCTCGGGGTTGGCGATCGAAACGGTGTCGTCGGCCACGGCCTGGGCGGCGAGGAAGTCGTCGAGCTGCAGGCGCTTGTAGGCCTTGCCCAGGTCGGCGGTGGGGACCGGGGCGTAGTTCCGGCGCGGGTCACGCAGGTCGGCGACCGGGCGCGATGCGCGCGCGATGCGCGTCTCGAGGTCGATCACCAGCTGGGACTCGGCCTCGAGGTCGGCCTCGGCGGTGCCGGTCAGGGCCAGGATGCGGCGGACGTAGGCGTTATAGAGGCCGAGGATTTCGCGCGCGGCCGCGTCTTCGCGGGTGTAGTAGGCAGGGTCGGGCAGGCCGGTGCCGCCCTGGGCGAAGTAGCCGATGTGGCGGTCGAGGTCGGCGAGGTCGAGGTCGGCGCTGAAGTTGAAGACCACCGGGATGCCGACCTGGTGCAGGGCAGCGATCGACGGCGGGATGTCCTTCGCACGGCGGATGCCGTTGATGCGGGCCAGCAGCGGGGCGATCGGGTTGGAGCCGTCCGCCTCCACCGCGGCCTCGTCCAGGCCGCTGGCCCAGAAGTCGCCGAGGAGCTTCTGCACGCCACCCTGCGGCGCGTTCATCGCCGTGGAGAGCAGCTCGCGCTGCTGCTCCAGCACCCGCGCCTGCAGTTCGCCCAGCGCCGAGACCGCGCCCGACTCCGGCACCGGATTGGCGGCCAGCCAGTCCTTGTTGGTGAAGGCGTAGAAGTCGCCACAGGCGGTCGGACCCGCCGGCGCGCGCGCGGCGCCGCGGCGCTGGGCATTGGCGTCCGGGGCCACCATGGCGAGGACGAGGCTTGCGCTGAGCGCGAGGGCGAGGGGGGCGTGCTTGGGCATGAGGGAGTCCGGCGAAATGACGGCCGGAGTCTAGCAAGCCCGGGGTCCGCCGGAGGTCATCCCCACCTGCGTCTGCACGGCTGGGCAGGACGTGCTGGTCCGCGTAGTGCAGCGATCCGCGCGCGTCGTGCCGGGCGAAGTGTGCCGCAGGAGCCAGAAAAAAAGGCCCGGCGGATGCCGGGCCTTTCCGTGATGCCGGTGGAGCGGGATTACCAGATCACGACCTGGGCATCGCCCTCCCGCACCATCGCGTCGCCAGGCTTGCACTGGAATGCCGCCGCGAACGCCGGCAGGTTCGACGGCGCGCCGATCGCGCGGAAATTCGCCGGCGCGTGCGGGTCGGTGGCGATGCGCACCTTCAGCTCTTCGCCGGTGAAGTTGCGGCGCCACACCGTGGCCCAGTTGGCGAAGAAGCGCTGGTCGCGCGACAGGCCCTCGATCATCGGGTCCTCGCTGCCTTCGGTCGCCTTCTTCATCGCGTCGTAGGCGGTGGCCAGGCCGCCGAGGTCGGCGATGTTCTCGCCCAGCGTCAGCTTGCCGTTGACCATCAGGCCGGGCGCCGCCTCGTAGCCGTTGAACTGCGCGATCAGCTTGTCCGTGCGGCCCATGAAGCCCTTGGCGTCGGCGTCGGTCCACCAGTTCTGGAACTTGCCGGTGGCATCGAAACGGCTGCCCTGGTCGTCGTAGCCGTGGGTCATCTCGTGGCCGATCACCGCGCCGATGCCGCCGTAGTTGAGCGGGTCGTCGGCCTTGGCGTCGAAGAACGGCGGCTGCAGGATCGCGGCCGGGAACACGATCTCGTTGGCCAGCGGGTTGTAGTAGGCGTTGACCATCTGCGGCGGCATCGCCCACTCGGTCTTGTCGACCGGCTTGCCGATCTTGCCCAGCATCCACTTGTAGTTGAACGCGTTCGCGGCCAGCAGGTTGCCGATGTAGCTGTCGCGCGACGTCGCCAGGCCCGACCAGTCGCGCCACTTGTCCGGGTAGCCGATCTTGGGCGTGAAGCTGGCCCACTTCTCCATGGCCTTGGCCTTGGTCTCGGCGGACATCCAGTCGAGGTTCTCGATGCGCGCCTTCAGCGCCTGGCTGAGGTTCTCGACCAGGGTCTCCATGCGCTCCTTGGCCTCCGGCGTGAACGCGACATCGACGTACATCTGGCCCAGGGCCTCGCCGGTCTGGCGGGTGATGGTGTCGAGCACGCGCTTGCCGCGCTCCTTCTGCTCCTTCTGGCCGCGCAGGGTGCGCTGGTAGAAGTTGAAGTTCTCGTCGGCGAAGGCGTCGGCCAGGAAGGGCGAGGCGCTGTCGACGGTGTGGAAGCGCAGGTAGGACTGCCAGGTCGCCGGGGCGACGTCGCCGAGCATGCTGCTGACCTCGGCGTGGAAGCCGGGGATCGCCAGCGAGAACTTCTCCGGGGCGGCCACGCCCTGCGACTCGAAGAACTTCGTCCAGGTGAAGTTGGGCGCGAGCTTGTCGGCGTCGGCCAGGCTGACCGGGTTGTAGAACAGGCCGACGTCGCGCGACATCTCCTCGCTCGACTTCGACACCTTGGCCAGGCGGGTCTCGAAGGCCACCACGTCGGCGGCCTGGGTGGCGGCGTCCGCGGCGGGCACGCCGGAAAGCTCCAGCACCTTGGCGACGTGCGCCTGGTAGGCCTCGAGCTTGTCCTTCTTGTCGGCGTCGAAGTAGTAGGTCTTGTCGGGCAGGCCCAGGCCGGCCGGGAACGCGTAGGCGATGTTCATGGACGAGTCCATGAAGTCGGCCTCGGGGCCGAAGCCGAACACGGTGAACTGGCCCTTGGCGGCGCTGGCGCGCAGGTAGTCGGCGATCTTCTCCGGCGCGTCCAAGCCGGCGATGGCGGCCAGCTCGGGCTCCAGCGGCGCAAGGCCCTGGGCGTTGATCGCTTCGGCATTGGTGCCCGAGGCCCAGAGGTCGCCGACGATCTTCTCGACGCCGGTCGCGCCTTCGACGGCGGCCGCGTGCTCGGCCAGCTGGCGCTGGATCGCCTGCGAACGCTCGTCGAGCATCTCGAAGGCACCCCAGGACGTGCGGTCGCCCGGGACCGGGTTCGCCGCCAGCCAGGTGCCGTTGACGTAACCGCCGAAGTCGGTGCAGGCGTTGCCGTTGGCGTCGAAGTCGGCGGCCTTGAAGCTGTTCACGCCCGGCAGGGTCGACTCGTCGAGGGTGAAGGCCGGGGCTTCGGGCGCGGTGCCCGCGGGCACGGTGGTGGCGGGCGCGGGGTCGCGCTGGCAGCCGGCGACGGCGCCGGCGATCGCCAGGGACAGGAGCAGGAACTTCGGTGCGGACTTGGAAGCGTGACTCATGCGGACTCCGCCCTTGCGGGCATGGGAATAGGGAACGGCCACCCCCAGGGGGCGGCCGGGGACCGAATGTACGCCTGCGCCGCGGCTGGCGCAGGGTGCAGAAGGTCATGCGCACGGGTCGCCCCGCTGCGTCGGGGCCAGGTGTCGGATTCAGGCGCGTTCACGTATGATGCTCCGGTTGGCGCACGGCAGCCCGTTATCCGGTCATTGCCCAGCCGCGGCCCGCAAGGCGCCCCGGCTCTTTAACTCCCGCACGTCTCTCGTCGCGCAGACACGGCCCGGACATCTCCGGCAGCCGTCTAATCCATTGCCCGCCGCGCGGTTCACGGAAAGCGCCGGGCAAGCTGCGAACCAGGAGTTCAATCCATGTCCGATACCCGGACCTTCGAGGCCCTCGGGCTCTCGTCCGCGCTGCTGCGCACGCTCGAAACGAGCGGCTACACCGTTCCCACCCCGATCCAGGAACAGGCCATCCCGCTGATCCTGGCCGGCCATGACGTGCTGGGCGCCGCCCAGACCGGCACCGGCAAGACCGCCGCCTTCGGCATGCCGATGCTGCAGCGCCTGTCGAAGGAAACCCCGCCCAAGGGCCCGCGCAAGCCGCGCGCCCTGGTGCTGGTGCCGACCCGCGAGCTGGCGGTGCAGGTCGCCGACAGCCTGAAGGAGTACGGCCGCCACCTGCGCCTGAACGTCACCACCATCTTCGGCGGCGCCGGCATGCAGCCGCAGATCGACAACCTGCGCCGCGGCGTCGACATCCTCGTCGCCTGCCCGGGTCGCCTGATCGACCACATGGACGCCGGCCACGCCAAGCTCGACGCGGTCGAGGTGCTGGTGCTCGACGAGGCCGACCGCATGCTCGACATGGGCTTCCTGCCGCAGATGAAGCGGATCATGGGCCGGGTGCCGAAGTCGCGCCAGACGCTGCTGTTCTCGGCCACGTTCGAGTCGCGCATCAAGGCGCTGGCGCTGGATTACATGCAGTCGCCGAAGCAGGTCGAGGTGGCGGCGCAGAACACCATCGCCGAGACCATCGTGCACCGTGCGCATCCGGTCGATTCGGCCAGCAAGCGCGACCTGCTGGTCGACATCCTGTCCAAGCGCCACACCGACCAGGTGCTGGTGTTCGGCAAGACCAAGCACGGCTGCAACCGCCTGGCCGAGCAGCTCGAGAAGTCCGGCCTGCCGGCGGTGGCGATCCATGGCAACAAGAGCCAGGCGCAGCGGCAGAAGGCGCTGGACGCGTTCAAGTCCGGGCGCGCCCGGATCCTGGTCGCGACCGACGTCGCCGCCCGCGGGCTCGACATCCCGAACCTGCCGCTGGTGATCAACCACGACCTGCCGATGGTGGCCGAGGACTACGTGCACCGGATCGGTCGCACCGGCCGCGCCGGCGCGACGGGCGAGGCGCTGTCGCTGGTGTCACCGGAAGAGGGCGCGCTGCTCAACCAGATCCAGAAGATGCTCAAGGGCGAGATCCGCATGGACGTGGTGCCCGGCTACGAGCCGAGCCGCCCGATCCGCCTGGATGCGCCGATGCCGCCGCAGGGTGGGCGCGGGCAGCGTCCGGCCGGCCAGCGTGCGGGTGGCCAGCGCCGCGGTCCGCCGCAGGCGTCGGGCGACCAGCGTGCCGGCGAGCAGCGTCCCAGCCGGGCACCCGCCCGGCCTGCGCATCGCCAGGGTGGCCACGGCAAGGTGCAGCCGACGGCTGCGCAGGCGCATGCGGGCCCCAAGGCGGCCAGTGAGCGCAGCCGTGGCGGCCGTGGCCGTCGCGGCAGCCAGGGCGGCTCGTCCGCCTGAGGCCGGTCAGTCCGCGGCCAGGTCGCGGACCAGGCGGAAGCCGACGTCGTCGAAGCCGCGGTCGGCTTCACGGGCAGCTGGCGCGGCGGAGTCGTCGCGCCAGCTGCTGCCGTGGGCGACGCGCAGCTCGCAGTTGCCGCTGCAGTCGACGTTCCATTCGGCAAGGCGGCGCGCGCCGCTCGACGAGGGCAGGCGTGCCCATTCCGAGGACGTGGCCAGGCGATAGACCTGGCCCTCGCGCTGGCCCAGCCACTGGGCATAGGCGCGCGCGTCGTCCCATGACACGCAGACCACCGGGTCGCCACCCTTCTGCTCGAAGCCCGGGCTGCGCCAGTTCCGCGGCGCGACCACGCGCAGCAGCGACGCGCGCTCGCGGCAGCGGGCCGGCTCGCGCCCGGTCGCATCGGCAAAGGCCGCGAATTCGTTCCGGCTGACCAGCCGCCGCATCGTGCCCAGGCGCATCCCGCCCTGCTGCACCAGGACCATGTCCACGCCGTTTCCGCCGAGGCGCTCGCCGGGGAGGGGAATGGTGCGTGCGCGACGATCCAGCTTGGCGAGCATCGCCGCATCCAGACCCATGCGCTTGCCAGCCTCGACCGCGTCCAGCGCTTCGGCGCGGTCGTACTTCGCGGCGGCGCGCTCCACCTGCGTCGCCACCACCTTGCCCACGCCGGCCATCGCGCCGCGCAACGCGTCGCCGTCGGCGCGCGAGGTGCGCGATGCCAGCTGGCTGGCCTGCATGACCGCGGTGCGCGCGGCGTCGGTCTCGCCGCGGGCGAACGCGCGTTCGGCGGTGGCACCCAGGGCCTTGATGAGTGCGTCGATCGCCGGTCCCAGCCGCAGGTGGCCGGCGTCGGCCTGCCAGGCGTTGAGCAGGCTGGTATAGGCGTTGTCGCCGGCGGGCGCGGTCAGCCGTCCGGCGGCCAGCTGGCGCTCGGCGCTCACCAGCCAGCGTTCGGCGTCCGAAGCCGGCGCGGCGCGCAGCATCGCATCGTCCGGGCTGCCCGGCGTCGCGGCCTGCGGCGACAGCAGCGAGCCGCTCGCGTCGCCGGGTGCCACCAGCGCGGGCTGGCCGGCGCCATCGGACGCGCGGTAGAAGGCATGCGAGGCGTCGCGACCGTCCAGCCACATGCCGGCGGCGATCGTGCCCGCCGCGAGCACGCCCACGGCTGCCCAGCCGGTGGGGGGGACCGCGCGCATGCGCCCGCCCAGGCCGTCAAGGACGCCACGCAGCCCGCCGTGGGCGCGGGCCGGCACGTGCTCCAGTGCGTCGAGCATCTGCGCCGCATCGGCGAAGCGCCGGGCCGGCGACTTGGCCAGCGCGCGGTCGATGAAGGGCTGCCAGTGGCGCAGCCCGGCGGGCAGGCGCGGGATCGGGTCCTGGACGTGCATTACCGCCATCGACAGCGCGTCGGCGGCGTTGTACGGCAACGAGCCGACCAGCATTTCCCAGGCCAGCACGCCCACGCTGTACAGGTCGGCGCGCGCGTCGACGCCTTCGCCGCGGGCCTGTTCCGGCGGCATGTACGCGGTGCTGCCGACCGCCAGGCCGGCGGTGGTCACGCGCGACCCGTAGCCGCGACGCAGCGCGATGCCGAAGTCGGCCAGGAGCGGCCGGCCGCCGTCGTCGAACAGCACGTTCTCCGCCTTGACGTCGCGGTGCACGATGCCGCGCGCGTGTGCGTACTGCAGCGCGGAGAGCAGGCTGCGCAGGATGCCGCGCACCGCCTGTTCGTCGCCGCGCAGGTCGCGCTGGGCGAGGTGGCCGCGCGGCAGGTAGGGCATCGCGTAGTAGGGCAGGCCGTCGCGGGTGCGGCCGACGTCGTGGATGCCGACGATGTTGGGATGGTCGAGGCGGGCAACGGTGCGCGCCTCGTTCTCGAAGCGCCGGCGGCTGACCTCGTCGGACAGGGCTTCGGGCAGCATCACCTTGATCGCGACTTCGCGGCCGAGCGAGAGCTGCTCGCCGAGATAGATGGTGGACATGCCGCCGATGCCGACGACGCGCGTCAGCCGGTAGCCGCGGATCTCCGGCATCGGCTCGGCGGTGCTGCTTGGATTGTCGTGCGTCATGCCGGCCCCCCTAGGCGCAAGGGAGGATAGCCCTCCCGTGCAGGGATGTGATGAAGGCGGTTGCGACGTCCGTCACGCGCCGGCGCTTCCGTCGCGCGCCGCGGGCTTGCGGCGCACGTAGACCTGCTTGCGCACGGCGGCGACCGTCTCGCCGGCGTCGTCTACGATCGGAGTCTCGAACCAGTGCAGGTGCTTGGTGCCGTCCGCCGTGGCCGCGCGGATGGCATCGAGTACGCCGTCATCGAGGTCGAAGCGCGCGTGCACGGTTCCGCGGCCCGGTTTGAGGAAACGGATCTCCGCGGCCTGGTCCCAGACGTAGTAGTCGCGGCCCAGCGCCCGCATCGTCAGCAGCATCCAGAACGGATCGGTCATGGCGAACAGGCTGCCGCCGAAGTGGGTGCCGACGTAGTTGCGGTTGTACCAGCGCCGGCGCAATTCCACGCGGGCATGGCGGAAGTCGTCGGACAGTGCGGTGATGTGGATGCCGGCGAACAGGAACGGCGGCCACGCGTTCATGCCGTGGCGCAGGATCGAGGCGCGCACCGGTCAGGACAGCAGCAGCGCCGACATCTGCCTGCGGTAGCGCGACACCAGGTCCGCGTCCTCGATCACCCGGAAGGCCTCGATCAGCGCCTTGCGCGGCAGGCCGTCCTGGTAGCCACGGTCCTGGCGCAGCATCTCCATGAACTGCTCCAGCGCCGCCTCGTGGTGGCCCTCGACCATGTGCCGGGCGCCCAGCAGGTGGCGCGCGCGCAGGTCGGCCGGGTCCGCGGCGAGCGTGGCTTCGAGGGCCGGGGCCTGCGGCGCGTCGCCCAGCAGCGCCGCGAAGCCGAGGGCGGCGCGGGCACGCAGCGCGCGGTCGTCGGTGGCGAGGTTGGCGGGCAGGGCATCCAGCAGCGCACCGGCCTCGGTGGTCTCGCCGATGGCGAGCAGGGCGACCGCCAGGTCGAGCCGCAGCGCATCGTCTTCCGGCGCGGCCGCGATCACGTCGCGCAGGCGGGCGACTTCGGCCTGCGGATCCACCGGCGCGGCAGCGTCGGCGTCCGGCGCCGCAGCCTCTTCGATGGCCGCCGGCGCATCGGCCGGGACGATGCCGTGGCCGGCCAGGAACTCGCGCAGCTGGCCCTCGGGCATCGCGCCGGGAAAGCCGTCCACCGGCTGCCCGTCCTTGACCAGGATGATGGTCGGGATCGAGCGGATCTGGAACGCGCCGGCGAGCTGCTGTTCGCGGTCGACGTCGATCTTGGCGAGCACGAAGGCACCGTTGTAGTCGGCCGCCAGCTTCTCGAGGATCGGGCCGACGGTCTTGCAGGGTCCGCACCATTCGGCCCAGAAATCGATCAGGACCGGCACCTGCATCGAGCGGTCGAGGACGTCGGCCTCGAAGGTGTCGGCGGTGGCGTCGAAGACATGGGTCGTGGCGTGCGTGGAGGACATTGCGCGATCCGGTATGCGGGAAGCATGAGATTGTGCCAGTGCTTGCCGTTTGCAAGCCGGCGGGGCCAGGATGCGCGCTTTCCCCGGGACGTGGCGGCGCATGGCAGGAACATCTCCGGGGGGACGGGACAGGGCGGTGCGCGTGGCGGGCGTCGCCGCGGCGCTGTGCTTCGCCGGCGCGCTCGCGGGTTTCGGTGCCGCGCTCGAAGGCTACGACCACCGCGCCTGGCCGGTCGCGCTGCTGGGCGCGTCGGGGGTGCCCCGCGCCAGTGCATTCAATGTGCTGGCCTATCTGCTGCCGGGGCTGCTCGCGGCCTTCGTCGCGCTGCAGCTGCGCGCACGGCTCGTGCTCGGCGGAAGCTACGCCGAGCGCATGGGCTGGAGCCTGGCCCTGCTGGCGGCGCTCGCCTTTGCAGCACAGGGCCTGCTGCCGCTGGACGCATCGGCGCCGGACGCGGGACGCGGGCGCCTGCACGGGGTGGCGTGGGCGCTGTGGGGCCTCGCCTTCGCGGCGTCAACGTTCGCGCTGGCTGCTGCCGCGGCGCGCCACCGACGCGTGGCTGCGGCGCTCGCGCACCTGGGCGCTGGCCTGCTGGTGTTCGCCCTGGGCTGGCTGGCGGCCGAGCTGGTGCCGGTGGCGCTGGCGCAGCGCCTGGCCTTTGCGGCGTGGTTCGCGTGGCTCGCGTGGGTGGCCTGGACGGGCCGGTCCGGAGCGCCCGCGACCGGGTGAACGCGGCTCAGCGGGCGGGCACGCCCGCGTTGGCGTCGGCATCGGCGTCGGCGTGCAGCACGCGGTCGCGGCCTTCCGCCTTGGCGCGGTAAAGCGCCGCGTCCGCCACCTCGAACAGCAGCTCCGGGGTCACGCCGTCCTGCGGGAAGACCGCCACGCCCATCGAAACCGTGACCGGGCCCAGCGTGCGTCCGTTGTGCGAGATGGTCTGCTGCGACACCGCCCGGCGGATCGCTTCGGCGCGCGCCAGCGCGCTTTCGAGCTCGGTTTCGGGCATGACGATGGTGAACTCCTCGCCACCGTAGCGGCAGGCCATGTCCTCCGCGCGCACCAGCGAGGCGATGCAGCGGCCGACCTGGGCCAGCACGGCGTCGCCGGCGCTGTGGCCCTGGTTGTCGTTGAAGGACTTGAACTGGTCGATGTCGATCACCGTCAGCGCCAGCGGCAGGCGCCGCCGCTCGCAGCGCAGCATCTCGCGGCGCAGGCTTTCCTCGAAGTAGCGCCGGTTGAAAAGGCCGGTCAGCGGGTCGCGCAGCGACTGCTGGCGCAGCGTCTCGCGCAATCGCAGGTTGGCGATGGCGAGCGCGAGCTGTTCGCCCAGCAGCTCGATGATCACCGCGTCGTTGTCGCCTTCTCCGCCGTCGGCGGGGCCGCTGGCGTGGAGCATGCCCAGCGTTTCGCCCTGCGCCGAAAGCGGGATGCACAGGGTGGACAGCCCGGCCATCGAGGCACCATGGTCGACGTGGGCGCAGCGCACGCCGGCGCCGGCCTGGTTGTGGTGCGGCTGGCCGCGGCGCAGCGCCCAGCACTCGGCCGGCGCGAGCACGTCGGCGCTGGCGATCGCCGGTCGGCCGAAGCTGGAGCGGCTCTCGAGCAGGTCGCGCGACCCGCGCCCCAGGTAGCACTGGCCGCCGAGGTGGGGCAGCAGGCGTTCGAAGGTGCGCGAGGTGAGCTCCATCGCCTCGTCGAGGTTCTGCGCGCTCTGCAGCATCCCGGTGTACTCGCTCAGCGCCCAGCGCTGCGCCGACAGGCGTTCGGTCATGGTCTGGGCGCGCTTCAGGTCATCCAGCGCACCGCGGGTCTCGCGCTCCAGCTTGCGATTGCGCGAGTTCTCGCGCGACAGGCTCACCAGCAGGGTCCAGAACGTCGCCAGCGAGATCGCCAGGCTCAGCAGCACGAACCCGAGCAGCAGGTTCGAGTGGCGCGCGTTGGTGGCCCGTCGCTCCTCGAGCAGGCGCAGCTCCTCCGCGCGCAGCGCTTCGCTCGCGGCGTTGACGCCGTGCATGCGCTCGACCATCTCGTTGACCCGCATGGCCGCGACGGCGGCCTGCGGACCGTCGCGATCCTGGATGTCGGCCAGTTCCTGCATCCGCCGGACCTGCTCGGTCGACTGCTGCAGCAGGACCTTGGCCCGCGCGTGCTGCGCGGGGTTGTCGCGGGTGATCCGGGCCAGCTCGCGCGCGGCGGCCACGGCCTGCGGACCCGCGCGGTCGAACTCGCTGCGCAGCGACGGGTGCCCGGTGAGCCGGTAGCCGCGGCCGGCGGCCTGGGTGGCTGCCAGCAGCCACTGGCTGCTTTCGAGCTGCCCGATCACGCGATGGCTGTGCTCGACCCAGCGGTTGCTTTCGGTGAGCAGGCGGACGCCGAAGACGGTCACCGCGGCCACCGCCACCAGCAGCAACAGCGCCGCCACGGCGGCGGCCAGGCGATAGGGGCGGAGCCGGGACGTCGACGTCATGCCGCCATGATAGGGCAGGCCGGCGTGGGCGCCGCGTGGCGGCTGCCGGCGCCACTGCGGTAGGCTTGGCAGCCCACTTTCCGCGGCAACCACGACGTGTCCGACCCCAGCGCAGCGCCCGAAACGACCTCCTACCGACCCGCCGACGTGGAGGGCGCGGCCCAGGGCTACTGGGACCGGTCCCGGGCCTGGGAAGTCGTCGAGGATCCGTCCAGGCCGAAGTTTTTCTGCCTGTCGATGCTGCCGTACCCGTCGGGCGCGCTGCACATGGGGCACGTGCGCAACTACACCATCGGCGACGTCATCAGCCGCCACAAGCGCATGACCGGCCACAACGTGCTGCAGCCGATGGGCTGGGACGCCTTCGGGCTGCCGGCCGAGAACGCGGCGATCCGGAACCGCACGGCGCCGGCGAAGTGGACGTACGCCAACATCGAGCACATGCGTGGCCAGCTGAAGATGCTGGGCTACGGCATCGACTGGTCGCGCGAGTTCGCCACCTGCAGCCCGGACTACTACGTCCACGAACAGCGCATGTTCACCCGGCTGATGAAGAAGGGCCTGGCCTACCGCCGCAACGCGGTGGTGAACTGGGATCCGGTGGACCAGACCGTGCTGGCCAACGAACAGGTCATCGACGGCCGCGGCTGGCGCTCCGGGGCGCTGGTGGAGAAGCGCGAGATCCCGCAGTGGTTCCTGCGCATCACCGATTACGCCCAGGAGCTGGTCGACGGCCTGGACGCGCTGCCCGGCTGGCCGGAACCGGTCAAGACCATGCAGCGCAACTGGATCGGCCGCAGCGAGGGCCTGGAGATCCGCTTCCGGGTCGATGGCGAGGACGCGCCGCTGTCGGTCTACACCACGCGCCCGGACACGCTGATGGGCGTGACTTTCCTCAGCATCGCCGCCGAGCACCCGCTGGCGCTGAAGGCCGCACAGGAAGACATGAAGCTGGCGGCGTTCATCGCCGGGCTGCGCCAGGGCGGTGTGTCCGAGGCCGAGCTGGAGACGCAGGAGAAGCGCGGCATGGCCACCGGCCTGTGGGCGATCCATCCGCTCACCGGCGAGGACCTGCCGGTCTACGTCGCCAACTTCGTGCTGATGGGCTACGGCACCGGCGCGGTGATGGCGGTGCCGGCGCACGACCAGCGCGACTGGGAGTTCGCCAAGGCGCACGGCCTGCCGGTGCGGCCGGTGATCGTCCCGCCCGCGGTGCGCGATGCGCTGGCCGAGGTGATCGGCGACGTCGCCCACGACGCGGACCCGTTCCAGGCCGCGCTGGCCGGCGGCAGCGTCGATGCCTATGACACCGCGGCCGCCGTCGCGGTGGTGCGCGGCTACCTCGACGGCATCGAGCAGCGCGAGGCCCATACCGAACGCGGCTTCCTGATCAACTCCGGCGAATACAACGGCCTCGACTACGACGCCGCGTTCGACGCCCTGGCCGCGCGGCTGGAAGGCGAGGGCATCGGCGCGCGCAAGGTCAACTTCCGCCTGCGCGACTGGGGCGTCAGCCGCCAGCGCTACTGGGGCTGCCCGATTCCGGTCATCTACTGCGCCGCCTGCGGCGCGCTGCCGGTGCCCGAGGACCAGCTGCCGGTGGTGCTGCCCGAGGACGTGGCCGACGCCTTCGCCTCCGGCGTGGTGCAGTCGCCGATCAAGGCCGATCCCGAGTGGCGCCGGACGACCTGTCCGCAGTGCGGCGGCGCGGCCGAGCGCGAGACCGACACCTTCGACACCTTCATGGAGTCGAGCTGGTACTACGCGCGCTACACCTCGCCGGGCGCCGCCGACATGGTCGACGGCCGGGCGAAGCACTGGACGCCGGTCGACCAGTACATCGGCGGCATCGAGCACGCGATCCTGCACCTGCTGTATTTCCGCTTCTACCACAAGCTCCTGCGCGACCAGGGGCTGGTCGACAGCGACGAGCCGGCCGTCAACCTGCTGACTCAGGGCATGGTCGTGGCCGACACCTATTACCGCGAGGACGGCAACGGCGCGCGCGAGTGGTTCAATCCCGCCGAGGTCGAAGTCGAGCGCGACGAGCGCGGCCGCATCACCGGCGCGCACCTGGCATCCGACGGACAGCCGGTGAAGGTCGGCGGCACGGAAAAGATGTCCAAGTCGAAGAACAACGGCGTCGACCCGCAGGCCATGGTGGACCGCTACGGCGCGGACACCGTGCGCCTGTTCTCGATGTTCGCCTCTCCGCCGACACTGTCGCTGGAGTGGAACGAGGCCGGGGTCGAGGGCATGGCGCGCTTCCTGCGCCGCTTCTGGCGCCTGGTGCACGAGCATGGGCGCTCGCTGGACACGGGTGGCCGGCCGGCCATCGACGTCGCCACGCTGTCGATCCCGCAGCGGACGCTGCGACGCCAGCTCCACGAGACCATCCAGAAGGTCGGCGACGACTACGGGCGCCGGCACAGCTTCAACACCGCCATCGCCGCGCTGATGGAACTGTTGAACCACGTCGCGAAGTTCGACGACGCCAGCGAGGCCGGGCGCGCGGTGCGCCACGAGGTGCTCGAGGCGATGGTGCTGATGCTCAATCCGGTCACCCCGCACACCTGCCACGCGCTGTGGCAGGCGCTGGGCCACGCCGAGCAGGTGGTCGACGACGTCGCCTTCCCGTCCGTCGATCCGGGCGCGCTGGTGCGCGACGCGGTGACCCTGGCGGTGCAGGTCAACGGCAAGCTGCGCGGCACCATCGAGGCCGCCGCGGATGCGCCGCGCGAGGCGGTCGAGGCCGCGGCGCTCGCCGAGCCGGGAGTCGCGCGGGTGCTCGAGGGCCTGACGGTGCGCAAGGTCATCGTGGTCCCCGGCAAGATCGTCAACGTGGTGGCCGGATGAAGCGCCGCCGCCTTGCCGGACGCGACGGCCTCGTCCAGACTCGCGCGATGACCGCACCCCGTCTCCGCATCGTCCTCCCGGCGCTGATGCTGCTGGCCCTTTCGGCCTGCGGTTTCCACCTTCGCGAGCCGCTCCAGCTCCCGCCGGGCCTCGACGGTGTCCGCGTGGTCGCCGCCGACCCCTACAGCGCGCTGGCCCAGGCGCTGACGCGCTCGCTGGAACACGCCGGCCTCGAGGTCAAGGACGGCGTGGCGCAGGGCACCGGCGTGCTCCGGATCCATTCCGAAGGCTGGGATTCGCAGGCGATCAGCGTCGACCAGTTCGGCCGCGCCCAGGAGTTCACCCTGCGCTATGCGGCGGTGTTCTCGGTCCAGGACGCCAATGGCGACGAGCTGGTGCCGGAGCAGGTGATCGAGCTGTCGCGCGAGTACGTCTCGCTGCCCGAGAACTCCACCGGCTCGGAGAGCGAGCGCGAGATGCTCTCGCGCGAGCTCCAGCGCGAGATGGCCGCCTCGGTGCTGCGCCGGATCGACGCGGTGAACCGGGCGCGCATGCGCGACGCCGGCCCCGCCGCCAGCGACGACTGAGCCGCGCGGCCGATGGCCCGTGAGCTGACGCCCGAACAGCTGGCCTCCGGGCTGTCGCGCGGACCGCTGTCGCCGGTGTACCTGGTGGCCGGCGCCGAGATGCTGCGGGTGCTGGAATGCGCGGATGCCATCCGTGCCGCGGCGCGCGGGCAGGGTTATGCCGAACGCGAGGTGTTCGAGGTCGAAGGCCGGGACGTCGACTGGGATGGCCTCGAGGCCAGCCTGCGCGCGCCCAGCCTGTTTTCGGCGCGGCGGCTGATCGAGGTCCGCCTGCCCACGGCCAAGCCGGGCAAGCAGGGCGCGGAGGTGATCGCCGGCTACTGCGCCCAGCCGCCGCCGGACACCTGCCTGCTGGTCACCGGCGGCGAATGGAGCCGCAAGCACGGTGGCAAGTGGAGCGAGGCGATCGCCGGCGCCGGGGCCATCGCCGTGGCCTGGCCGGTCAAGCCCCACGAGCTGCAGGTCTGGGTGGAGGCGCGGCTGCGCCGGCGCGGCGTGCGCGCCGATACGGCCGCCGTGCAGCTGCTGGTGGAGCGGGTGGAAGGCAACCTGCTCGCCGCCGCGCAGGAGATCGACAAGCTGGCGCTGCTCGCGCCCGACGGGACCCTGGACGCCGCGCGGATGCAGGCGCTGGTTGCCGACGCCGCGCGTTACGACGTGTTCCGCCTGGTCGATGCCGCGCTCAACGGCCAGGGCGCCCAGGCGGTGCGCATGCTCGCCGGGCTGCGTGCCGAGGGCGAGGCGGTGCCGGCCCTCATGGGCATGGTGGTGATGGAGCTGCAGCGCACGGCCGCGCTTGCGCGGGTCAAGGCCCGCGGCGGCAACCTGGGCGCGGAATTCAAGGCCCAGCGCATCTGGGATGCCAAGGAGGCGGCCTATCGCCGCGCGCTGGAGCGCCATCCGGCGGCGCGCTGGGAGCGCTTCGTGGCCGTGGCAGGCGAGGTCGACCGCGTCGCCAAGGGCCGCGGCGCGGGCGACGAGTGGCTGCTGCTGGAGCGCCTGCTGCTCGCCGTGGCCGACCCGCGCGCGGTCGCCCTGCTGGCGGCGTGAGCCTGCTCGCCTGCTACGGCGGCAGCTTCGATCCGGTCCACCTGGGACACCTGGCCGTGGCGCGGACGGTCCGCGACGCGCTCGCGGCCGAGGTCGCGCTGGTGCCGGCGGCCGATCCGCCGCACAAGGACGCCACCCACGCCGGCGCCGCCCGGCGCGGGCGCATGCTCGAGCTGGCGATCGCCGGCGAGCCCGGCCTGTGCATCGATCCGCTGGAATTCGAGCGCGATGGACCGTCGTACACCATCGATACCCTGCGCATGGTCCGCGCCCGCCAGGGCCCCCATCGGCCGGTCGCCTGGGTGGTCGGCGGTGATTCGCTGCTCCAGCTCGACGCCTGGTACCGCTGGCGCGAGCTGTTCGCGCACGGCCACGTGCTGGCGGTCGCCCGCCCTGGCTCGCCGCTGGGGCCGGAGGACATCGCCGCGCGCGCGCCGGCCGTCGCCTGCGAGATCGGCAGCCGCCGCCGGCCCGCCGAAGCGTTGGCCGACACGCCCGCGGGCGGCTTCGCCGTGCTCGAGCTGCCGCGCCTGCGCCACGAATCCTCGACCGAGGTGCGCCGCAGGATCGCCGAAGGCGGCGACTGGGAATCCCTGCTGCCGGCCCCCGTGGCCGGTTTCGTGCGCGAACACCGGCTGTACGGATACAGGGCCGCGACGGGCCCTTCGCTATAATCCCGCCTCACGCCAACGAGCCACAGCCTTTGTCCAGCCAAGCCCAAGTCATCAAGACCAGCCTGCCCAGCCCGCCGCCGTCGGTCGACGTGCTGCTTTCCACCGTCCTCGAGGCCGTGGCCGAGATCAAGGCGGTCGACGTCGCCGAGATCGACGTCCGCGGCAAGACCAGCGTCTGCGATTTCATGGTGGTCGCCTCGGGCACCTCGACGCGCCACGTGAAGTCGATCGCCGACGAGGTGGTGAAGTTCGCCAAGCGCCTCGACTGCCAGCCGCTGGGCGTCGAAGGCGAGCGCGAGGCCGAATGGGTGCTGGTCGACCTGGGCGACGTCGTGGTCCACGTCATGCTGCCGCGCGTGCGCGAGTTCTATGCGCTGGAGCGGCTGTGGACGGTGGGCGACCAGCCGCCCGGTGACCACGATGACGGCGGCGGGTATCGCCGCGGCGACAGCGACGACGCGAACCGCGACGCCGGCTGAGGCGCGATGAAGGCTCGCCTGGTGGCCGTCGGCGAACGCCCGCCGGCCTGGGTGGCCGAAGGCTTCGCCGAATACCGCAAGCGGCTGTCGCACTGGCTGCCGCTGGAACTGGTGGAAGTCACGCCGGGCCTGCGCGGCAAGGGTCGCGACGCCGCCCGTGCGACACACGACGAAGGCCAGCGCGTGCTGGCCGCCCTGCCGCGCGACGTCCACGTCGTGGCGCTGGACGGTCGTGGGCGGGCCTGGGATTCAGAGGCGCTGTCCACCCGCCTGGAACACTGGCGTGGCCAGGGACGCGACCTGGCCTTCCTGGTCGGCGGGCCCGAGGGCCACGCCGACGAGGTGTTGGCCCGCGCCGACGAGACCTGGTCGCTGGGCCCGCTCACGCTGCCGCACATGCTGGTGCGGCTGGTGTTGGCCGAGCAGCTGTACCGCGCCGCGGCGCTGCTCGCCAACCACCCCTACCACCGCGCCTGAGCGCGCCGCTCAGCCGCGGTCGAGGCGGAACTCGACCGGCACCACGCCGATGGCCTGCACCGGCCGACCGTCGCGGACGGCCGGCTGGAAGCGCCAGTGGCGCAGCACGTGGCGACGGGCCGCTTCGTCGAGCGCGCGGTAGCCGCTGCCGCTCTCGACGCTGACCTCCAGCGGCCGTCCATCGACGCCAACCAGCACCTTCAGCACCACCGTGCCCTGGTGGCCTGCGCGGAGCGCGTCCCGCGGATAGGGCGGCGCGCTGGCCTCGGCATACGCCAGTTGCATGCCGGTGACCGGCCCCGCCTCGGGCCGGGTGCCCACGTCGACCATTCCGGTGTCCATCGCCGGCGACGGCTCCGCCGGGAGGGTGCCGCCGTCGACCAGCGGCGGGGCCGCGACGGTCGGCGCCGGAACGACCACGCGTCGTGCCTGGGCAGCCGGTGCCGGTGGCGTCACCGCGGGCTGAACCGGCACGAGCTCGGGCGGAGGGGGCGGCGGCAGCGGCCTCGGCTCGAACCACTCGCCCTGCAGGCTCTTTGGCGGTGCCGGAGCCGTGTCCGGGCGGCCGAGCGGCGCCAGCATCAGCATCAGCGCGGCACCGTTGAGGAGCAGGGCGCCGGCGATGCCGACGATGCGAACCGGATCGGGCCGGCGTGGATCGTCCGCGGCGTGGCGGGTGGACAGGGCGGGGAGCGGACTGCCGAGCGCGTGCTGCAGGACCATGGACCACCTCCTCGTTTGCCGGCGTCTTGCCGGGGTGCGGGGATGCCAACGCGCGGCCGCCGGCCGCGGGGTTGTCAGCGCCCCAGTTCGAACACGATCTCCAGGTTGGCCACCAGGGTGTTCTCGCCAGCGGCGACCGGGGTCGACGCCTCGGCATCCATGGCCATCGCGCGCATCGCGTACATCGGCTGCGGCGTCTGCAGCCGGCCGCCTTCGCTGATGCTCACGATCCGGCGCACGCGCAGGCCCAGGGCCTCGGCGTACATGTCGGCACGGCCGCGCGCCTGCTCGAGCGCCTTGCGCCGCGCCTCGTCATAGACCGCCTCGGGCTGGTCGATGCCGAAGCTCGGGCCATTGACGTTGTTGGCGCCGCTGGCCACGAGCGCATCCAGCACCTCGCCGAGCTTCGCGATGTCGCGCACCTTGAGGTTCACCGAGTTGCTGGCGTTGTAGCCGGAGATGCGCGGCTCCTCGTTCTCCACGTGGCGGTAATTCGGATGGATGCTGATGCCCGAGGTCTGGATGTCGCGTTCGGCCACGCCCGCGGCGCGGATGGCCGCGATCACCCTGGTCATCTGCGCGGCGTTCGCGCGCATGGCGGCACTGGCGTCCGCAGCTTGGGTCACCACGCCGGCCGATGCGGTGGCCACGTCCGGCGCGCGGCTGGCTTCGCCGGTGGCCGAGACCGAGAGCAGCGTCCCGTCGGTGGCGCCTGCGGTGGCGGGGGTCTGCGCGTGTGCGGTCAAGGCGGGGCTCCCGAAGGCGATGAGGAGGGAGAGGGCGGCGACGGACGCCGTGCGCTGCAGGCTGGGGATCATCTTGGTCTCCGGAAACGGTCAGGGGAAGGGTTGTGCCGGTGGAGTGAACGGGTCGTGAGCCGCAGCGGGGTTGATGCCGGGGCGCACGGTCGGCCCCGCGCCGGCACGGTATCCTTCGACGATGCTCCACCTTGCCTCGAAATCCCCGCGCCGCCGCGAGCTGCTGGCGCGCCTCGGCCTCGACTTCGGCGTGCTCGACGTCGAAGTCGCGGAGCAGCGCGCGCCGGGCGAGTCCCCTGACGGCTATGTCGCGCGCGTGGCGCGCGAGAAGGCCGGCGCCGGCCTGCTGCGCGTGGTCGCGGTGCCCGGCGCGGTCGTCCTGGGTTCGGACACCGAAGTGGTCCTGGGCGACGAGGTCTTCGGCAAGCCCGCCGACGCCGCCGATGCCGAAGGCATGCTGCGCCGGCTCTCCGGCCGCAGCCATCGCGTGCTGACGGCCGTGTCGCTGGTCTCGGCCGGATGCGAGGCTTCGACCCTGGTGGAGAGCGAAGTGACGTTCGCCACCCTGTCCGATGCCGACATCGCCGAGTACGTCGGCAGCGGCGAACCCATGGGCCGTGCCGGCGCCTATGCGATCCAGGGCGGCGCCGAACGCTTCATCCGCCGCCTGGCGGGCAGCTATTCGGGCGTGATGGGCCTGCCGCTGCACGAGACGGCGGAGCTCCTGCGCGGCTTCGGCCTGCAGGCGCGCACGCCGCGCGCGGACGGCGGCGCATGAGCGAGGAGATCCTGGTCAACGTCACCCCGCGCGAGACCCGCGTGGCCGTGGTCGAGAACGGCATGCTCCAGGAGCTGCACATCGAGCGGGGCTGGAGCCGCGGGGTGGTCGGCAACATCTACAAGGGCAAGGTGCAGCGCGTCATGCCGGGCATGCAGGCGGCCTTCGTCGACCTCGGCCTCGAGCGCGCGGCCTTCCTGCATGCCAACGACGTGCTGCGGCCGGGGCGCGCCGAAGACCTCGCGGTCGAGGAGCCCGGTGCGCCGCGTGCGCCCGCGCCGCCGCCCCAGCCGCAGTCGACGCCGCCGATCGGCGAACTGCTGCGCGACGGCCAGGAAGTGGTGGTCCAGGTGGTCAAGGATCCGATCGGCACCAAGGGCGCGCGCCTGACCACCCAGATCAGCATTCCTTCGCGCTACCTGGTGCTGCTGCCGCAGTCGAAGGTGATCGGCGTCTCCGCGCGCATCGAGGACGAGGCCGAGCGCGCGCGCCTCAAGGCCCTGGTCGGCGACCTGGCGCTGGCCAACGGCCACGGCTACATCGTGCGCACCAACGCCGAAGGCCAGCCGGCCGAAGCCCTGGCCGAGGACGTCGCCTACCTGGCGCGGGCCTGGGCGCTGGTCGAGCGCAGCGTCGCGTCCGCCCGCGTGGGCAGCTGCGTCTACGAGGACCTGACCCTGCCGATGCGGGCGGTGCGCGACCTGATGCGTCGCGACGTGGAGAAGGTCAAGGTCGATTCGCGCGAGACCTGCGACCGCCTGAAGACCTTCGCCGCGCAGTACATGCCGGGCCTGGACGAGAAGATCGAGCACTACACCGGATCGCGCCCGGTGTTCGACCTCTACGGCGTGGAGGACGAGATCGGTCGCGCGCTCGAGAAGGAAGTACCGCTGAAGTCCGGCGGGTACCTGGTGATCGACCAGACCGAGGCCATGACCACGGTCGACGTCAACACCGGCTCCTTCCTCGGCCAGCGCAACCTCGAGGAAACCGTGTACCGCACCAACCTCGAGGCCTCGCAGGCGGTCGCGCGCCAGCTCCGGCTGCGCAACCTCGGCGGCATCATCATCATCGACTTCATCGACATGACCGATCCGGAGCACCGTCGCCAGGTGCTGCGGACGCTGGAGAAGTCGCTGGCGCGCGACCACGCCAAGACCACGGTCTACGACTTCTCGCCGCTGGGCCTGGTGGAGATGACCCGCAAGCGCACCGTCGAGAGCCTGGAGCGCCAGCTCAGCGAAACCTGCCACGAGTGCGGCGGCCGCGGCATGCTCAAGACCGCCGAGACCGTCACCTACGAGGTGTTCCGCGAAGTGGTGCGCGCGGTGCGCCAGTTCGACGCCGAGCGCCTGCTGGTGATCGCCTCGCCCAAGGTGGTGGCGCGCATCACCGAGGAGGAATCGGCGGCGGTGGCCGAGCTGGAGGAGTTCCTCGGCAAGACGATCCGCTTCCAGGCCGACGCGCAGTACCTGCAGGAACAGTTCGATGTCGTCCTGCTCTGAGCCTCGCGCACGGCGCGCGGACCGCTGATGGCGGGCACGCTGCGCCGCGCCCTGCGCCGTGCGCGGCGCGGCGCCTGGTACGCGGTCGCCATCGGCCTGGTGCTGATGGCGCTGGGCGCGGGCATCACCAGCCAGCTGCTGCCGCTGGCCGAGCGCCACCCCGACCGGGTCGCCGACTGGCTGGGCCAGCGCGCCGGGAGGCCGGTGGCCTTCGACCACCTCGAGACCCAGTGGACCCGGCGCGGCCCGCTGCTGCGCGTCGACGGGCTGCGCATCGGCGAGGGCGACCATGCCATCGCCATCGGTGAAGCCGAGATCCTGGTGGCGCAGTACGCCGGCCTGCTGCCGGGGCGCTCGTTCACCGAGCTGCGCCTGCGCGGCCTCGAGCTGACCCTGGAGCGCGACGACGACGGGCGCTGGC
The DNA here is from genome assembly GCF_016457215.1 of Luteimonas sp. MC1895. Lineage (NCBI taxonomy): Bacteria > Pseudomonadati > Pseudomonadota > Gammaproteobacteria > Lysobacterales > Lysobacteraceae > Luteimonas > Luteimonas sp. MC1895. Next base: position 338,114 of record NZ_JAEMDY010000001.1, on the reverse strand, counting down.
AGGTGCGCGGATTGCCGGGCCAGGCGCAGTCGGGCGGCGACCCGTTCGCCGCGCTGGAGGGCCTGGGCGAACTGCAGGTCATCGACGGCGTGCTGGTGGTGGACGTTCCGGCGCTGGGCCTGCAGGCGCGCCTGGACGAGGTCGACCTGCGCCTGCGCGTGGACGGCGACCGGGTGCGCGCGGCGGCGCGTGCGTGGATGGTTCCCGGCGTCTCGCCGCTGGACATCACCGCCGAACTCGACCGCGGCAGCGGCGACGCGCAGGCCTGGCTGGCGCTGCGCCGGGCCGATCTTTCGGCGTGGACGGCCCTGCGGGCGGGCGGCATCGCTGCGGCGGCGGGTACGGGCCGGGTCGAGGCCTGGGCCGACCTGCGCGGCTATCGGGTGGCCAGCGTGGACGTGCGCAGCGAACTCGAGGGCCTTCGGCTGCAGGGTGGCGGCGATGGTCCGGGCGCGCGCGAGGTCGCGCTGGGCGAGGTCGCGGTCCAGGCGCGCTGGACGGCGCTGGACGACGGCTGGCGCTTCGATGCGCCGCGCCTGCGCCTGGGCGCCAGCCCGGAGGCCCAGGTCCTGGACGGACTGCTGCTTGCCGGCGGTGCCCGCCGCGCGCTGCTGGCCGACCGGATCGATGCCGGTGCGCTGCTGGCCCTCGCGCCGCTGGTCCCCGGCGTGCCGGAGCGGCTGGCCACGTGGCTGGCCGAGGCGCGCGCCGGCGGCGTGCTGCACGCGGTGGAGGTCGTCGGTGACGCAGGCGGGGCGCTGCGGGCGCGCGCGCGGGTCGAGGGCCTGGGCTTCGCCGCGGTCGGCGACGCGCCGGGACTCGCCGGCCTGTCCGGACATCTCCAAGGCGACGCCGCGGGCCTGGTGTTCACGCCCGATCCCGCTGCGCCGGTCGTGTTCGACTGGCCCTCCGGCTTCGGTCCCCCGGCGTACGAGATCCGGCTTCGCGGCGACGTGACGGCGTGGCGCGATGGCGACGGCTGGCAGGTGCGGACCCCGGCGCTGCGCGTCGACGGCCAGGGCTATGGCGCGGCGGTGCGCGGCGGCCTGGTGTTCCAGGGCGACGGCACGCGGCCGGCGATCGACCTGGCCGCCGACGTCGACGAGGCGCAGGTGCCGGTGGCCCGCCGGTTCTGGATCCGCCACCTGATGTCCCCTGCGGCGGTCCACTGGCTGGATACCGCGCTGGTCGGCGGACGGGTCCTGGACGGGCGCGCGGTGGTCTCGGGCGACCTCGACGACTGGCCGTTCGAGGCGGCCGGCGGAACGGCCGGAGCAGGGCTGTTCCATGCCTCGGCGCGGCTCGAGGACGCGGAAGTGCTGTTCGATCCGGAGTGGCCGGCCGCCACCGCGCTGGATGGCCGGATCGACTTCGTTGCCGCCGGCTTCAGCCTGGACGGGCGGGCCCGCCTGGGCCAGGTGCCGGTGGCCTCGCTGCGCGCGGGCATCGCGGACTTCGGTGACCAGCCGCTGCGGGTCGACGCGGAGTTCGCCGCCGATGCGGCTCCGGTGCTGGCCCTGCTGCAGGCCAGCCCCCTGCGCGAGGGCCGCGAGGAGATCTTCGACGCGTTGTCGGCCACGGGTCCGCTGCGCGCGAGCTTCGGCCTGGTGCTGCCGCTCGGCAACGGCGACGCGGGCGACGGCCCGCGCATCCGCGGCCGGGTCGCGCTGGCCGGTGCGCGCCTGGCCGAGACGCGCTGGGACCTGGCCTTCGATGACGTGCGCGGCGAAGCCCGCTACGACCAGGCCGGCTTCAGCGCGCGCGGGCTGCGCGTGCGCCGCGACGGCCAGCCGGGGGTGCTGTCGCTGCGCGCGGGCGAGGGGCATGTGCAGTCGCCCGCCATGGGCTTCGAGGCCGAGCTGCAGGCCAGCCTGGACTCGTCCGAACTCGCCGCGCGCGCGCCGCAGCTGGCGTGGCTGGGCGCGCGCCTGGACGGTCGCTCGGACTGGACCCTGGCGCTGGGGCTGCCGGCGGATGCGGGAGGCGACGGTGCGGGCGGGCAGCTGCAGCTGCGCTCCAACCTGGTCGGCACGCGGCTGTCGCTGCCGGAGCCGCTGGGCAAGCCGGCGGCCGAGGCGCTGCCGGCGCGCATCGACCTCAAGCTGCCGCTGGGCGAGGACGACGTCGACGTGGTGCTGGGCGGCCGCGTCGCGCTGCGTGCCCGCAGCCGCGGCGGACGGACGGGCGTCCTGGCCGTCCTTGGGCGCGACCGCGTCGACGCCGCGCCCCCGGACGCGGGCATCCGCATCACCGGACGCACGCCGGTGCTGGACGCCGTCGCCTGGGCCGGCCTGTTCGGCGGCGGCGACGCGGCGGGCGACGGCCAAGGCCTCGCGCTGCAGGGCATCGACCTGCTGGCCGATCGCCTGCAGCTCCTCGGCGGCACCTTCCCCGCCACCAGGGTGGTCGCGCGACCCGAGCGTGGGCTCACGCGCATCCGCTTCGACGGCCCGGCGCTGGCCGGGACGGCGTCGATTCCGGAGGCGGACGGCGCCACGGTTTCCGCGCGCGTCGAGCGCCTGCACTGGCGCAGCGCAGCTGGCACCGGCCCGTCTGGCGAGCGCCCGGGTACGTCGGGGGGACATGGTCCGGCCAGCGATGCGCGCGCGGCGTCCGGCACGGCCGCCAACGTGCCCGCCGACGCCGACGCCGACATCGACCCGGCGGCGATCCCGCCCCTGGACATCGTCGTCGACGACCTGCGCGTGGCGGACTCGCCCCTCGGACGCGTCGAGCTGCGTACCCGGCCCGCGGCCGGCGGGCTGCAGGTGGACACCTTCCGGCTGCGCGCGCCGCGGCAGTCCATCGACGTCGAGGGGGCGTGGACCGGACGCGGCGCCGGCGCGCGGACGCGGATGCAGGTGGCGGTGGACAGCGGCGACTTCGGCGCGCTGCTCGGCGGCCTCGGCCTGGGTGGTCGCCTCAAGGGCGGCGACGGCACGGCGCGCTTCGACGCCAGCTGGCCGGGATCGCCGGCCGGCTTCCGGCTGGGCGAGCTGGAGGGCAGCCTGGCGCTGGTGGTCAAGGACGGCCAGCTGGTCGAGGTCGAACCGGGGGCCGGGCGTTTCCTCGGCCTGCTCAGCGTGGCCGAGCTGCCGCGCAGGCTCATGCTGGATTTCCGCGACTTCTTCTCGCGCGGCTTCGCCTTCAACCGCATCGACGGCACGGTGCGCTTCGCCGACGGCCTTGCGCGCAGCGAATCGCTGGTGATCGACGGCGCCGCGGCCGAGATCCACATCGGCGGCAGCGCCAACCTGCGCGCGCAGACGTACGACCAGGTGATCGAGGTGCAGCCGCGCACGGGCGGCCTGCTGACCGCGGTGGGCGCGCTCACCGCGGGCCCGGTCGGGGCGGCGGTCGGCGCGGTGGCCAATGCGGTGTTCGAGAAGCCGCTCGGGCGCATGGGTGCGCGGACCTACCATGTCACCGGTCCGTGGAAGGACCCGAAGGTGGTGGTGGAAGGCAAGGACGCCGCGCCTGCGGACGCCACGCCTCCGGACACCTCGGCGAAGCCCGTACCGTGAAGGGGTCGCCCGCGCCCTGCGGCGGCGCGACCCGCCTTGAAGCACCGACGACATGCCCGCACCTCTCACCTTGACCCTTCGCAGCCGGACCCCCTCATGACCCAAGCCCTCGAGATCGCCCAGTCACGCTTGCTGCTGCCCGCGGGCCTGGACGTGTCGGGGTTGGAGCGCGCGTTCGGCACCCTGCTGGGCCCGGGCATCGACTTCGGCGACCTCTATTTCCAGCACGCGCGGCGCGAAAGCTGGACGGTCGAGGACGGCATCGTGCGTGACGGCGCGCACTCGATCGAGCAGGGCGTGGGCGTGCGCGCGATCAGCGGCGAAAAGACCGGCTTCGCCTATGCCGACGACATCGATGCGCAGTCGCTGCTGGCCGCGGCCGGATCGGCGCGGGCGATCGCGCGCAGCGGCAGCGAGCACCGCGTGCAGGCGCTGGTGCCGGCCGGCGCGCGCACGCTGTACCCGGCCGAAGATCCGATCGACGGCATGGCCAACGACGCCAAGGTCGAGGCCCTGCGGCGCGTCGACCGCCTGCTGCGCGCCGCCGACCCGCGGGTGAAGCAGGTGATGGTGGGCCTGTCGGGCGGTGTCGACACGATGCTGGTGGCGCGTTCCGACGGCGTGGTCGCCGGCGACGTGCGGCCGCTGGTGCGGCTCAACATCCAGGTGATCGTGGAGCAGGGCGGGCGGCGCGAGACCGGCTCCGCCGGCTACGGCGGCCGGCACGGCTACGCAGCGCTGCTCGGCGACGGCCGCCCGGAGCACTTCGCGCGCGAGGCGCTGCGCCAGGCCCTGCTCAACCTCGAAGCCATCGATGCGCCGGCCGGAGTGATGCCGGTCGTGCTCGGCAGCGGCTGGCCCGGCGTGCTGCTGCATGAAGCGGTCGGCCATGGCCTTGAGGGCGACTTCAACCGCAAGGGCACCAGCACCTACGCCGGCCGCATGGGCCAGCGCGTGGCCGCACCGGGCGTGACCATCGTCGACGACGGCACCCTCGACAACCGCCGCGGCTCGCTCAACGTCGACGACGAGGGCACACCCACGCAGTGCACCACGCTGATCGAGGACGGCGTGCTCACCGGCTACATGCAGGACACGCTCAACGCGCGCCTGATGGGCGTGGCGCCGACCGGCAACGGCCGCCGCGAATCCTTCGCGCACCTGGTGATGCCGCGCATGACCAACACCTACATGCGCGCCGGGCAGGACGATCCCGCCGACATGATCCGCTCGGTGAAGAAGGGCCTGTACGCGGTCAACTTCGGCGGCGGCCAGGTCGACATCACCAGCGGCAAGTACGTGTTCTCGGCGACCGAGGCCTATCTGATCGAAGACGGCAAGGTCACCGCGCCGGTGAAGGGCGCGACCCTGATCGGCAACGGCCCCGAGACGATGCAGAAGGTGCGCATGGTCGGCCACGACATGGCGCTCGACGACGGCGTCGGCACCTGCGGCAAGGACGGCCAGAGCGTGCCGGTGGGCGTGGGCCAGCCCTCGCTGCTGATCGACGGCATCACCGTTGGCGGCACCCGCGCCTGATGCCGAGCGTTCCCCAACCGCGCCACATCCCTGTAGGAGCGGCTACAGCCGCGATGGCAGCAACGCGCCAATACCCTGCAGGAGCGGCTACAGCCGCGATGCGCGCGAAGCCTGCGGTGCAGGCGAAGCGGCGACGCGATTGCGGCTGTAGCCGCTCCTACAGGGAGGGGTCTTCGGCGTCGTCGCCGTCGTGCTGGGTGCCGTCCGACTCCAGCAGCACGCGCACTTCGCGGTACAGCTCGCGGAAGGCGCGCGGCGGCTTGCCGGCCTTGCGTTCGGCCAGGGTGTTGCGCACCAGCTGGCGGATGCGCTGGCTGTCGGCGGCGGGGAATTCGTCGATCAGCGCCGACAGTGCGTCGCTGCCGTCCTCGCCCAGCAGGCGCTCGCGCCAGGCCTCGGCGCGGTGCAGGCGCGCGGTGTCCAGGCGTGCGGCTTCGCCGTCGGTGTCGAGCGCGTCACGCAGCGCGTCCAGCGCCTCCTCGTCCTCGCGCCGCAGCTGCTTGGCGAGAAAGGCGATCTCGCGCTTGCGCGCGATGTTGGAGGTGATGCGGCGCGCCTGGGCGATGAAGGGCAGCAGATGCTCGCCCAGTGGCAGCTTCGCCAGCCGGCCCGGGTCGAGTTCGACCAGCTGCCGGGCCAGCTCCAGCACGTCCAGCGCTTCGCGGCGCTGGGCGCTGCGGCTGGGTCCGAGGAAGTCGCCGGTATCGTCGTCCTTGCCACGCATGTCGTCCCAGCCGCCCGTTCAATCATTCAAGAACCCCGAAGGATAAGGCATTGACCACCGCCATCACCGCAGACCGCGCCCTCCACGACGACAGCCGCGAGCGCCTGGCGCGGCTGGAAGGCATCGCCGGCCAGCTGCTGGAGCGCTGCCGCGCCGCCGGCGCCAGCCAGGCCGAAGTCTCCTGCAGCGAGGACCGCGGCCTGGAGGTCAACGTGCGCATGGGCGAGGTCGAGTCGGTGGAATCGACCCGCGACCGCGGGATCGGGGTCACGGTCTACTTCGGCAAGCGCAGGGGCAGCGCCAGCACCGCCGACCTGCGCGAGGAGAGCCTGGCCGCCACCGTCGAGCAGGCCTGCGCGATCGCCCGCCACACCGAGGACGATGCCGCCTCGGGCCTGGCCGATGCTTCGCTGATGGCGCGCGACCCGCGCGAGTTCGACGCCTGGCATCCCTGGGACATCGACGCGCGGCAGGCGATCGAGCTGGCGCTTGCCGCCGAGCAGGCCGGTCGCGACGCCGATCCGCTGATCGCGAATTCGGACGGTGCCGGCGTGGGCAGCGGCGCCTCGCTGTCGGTCTATGCCAACTCGCACGGCTTCGTCGGTGCCGAACGCGCCAGCCACCACAGCCTGTCGTGCGCGCTGATCGCCGGCGAAGGCGACGCGATGCAGCGGGACGGCTGGTACAGCTACGCGCTGGCCCCGGGCGACCTCGAGCCCGCGGCCGCGATCGGGCGCAGCGCGGCCCGGCGCACCGTCGAGCGGCTCGATCCGCGCCCGCTCGCCACCGGCCGCTACCCGGTGCTGTTCTCGGCCGAGGTGGCGCGCTCGCTGATCGGCCACCTGCTGGGCGCGGTCTCGGGCGGCGCGCTCTACCGTGGCGCCAGCTTCCTGGTCGACGCCGCCGGCACCCGGCTGTTCCCGGACTGGTTCGCGATCCACGAGCGTCCGTTCCTGCAGCGCGGCCTGCGCTCGGCGGCCTTCGACGCCGAAGGCGTGGCCACCCGCGAGGCCCCGCTGGTGGAGGCCGGCGTGCTGCAGCGCTACGTCCTCGGCAGCTACAGCGCCCGGCGCCTGGGCCTGGAGACCACCGCCAACGCCGGTGGCGTGCACAACCTCGAGGTCGCCGCGAACGCCGGCAGCCTCGAAGACATGGCGCGCGACATGGGTCGTGGCCTGCTCGTCACCAGCCTGATGGGGCAGGGCGTCAACACCGTCACCGGCGACTACTCGCGTGGCGCGGCGGGCTTCCTGGTCGAGGGCGGCACGATCGTGCATCCGGTCGACGGCATCACCATTGCCGGCAACCTGCGCGACATGTTCATGGCGATCGAGGCGGTCGGCCGCGACGTCGATCCACGCTCGCACATCCGCACCGGATCGATCCTGGTGGGCGCGATGACCGTGGCCGGCGTGGGGTGATCAGACTTTACTTTCACGATTTGCGGCGATAGCTTGTCCCCCGTTACAGGGGGAAAACTCGATGCAGATCAGGGACGTCCACGGAACGGGAGTTCCGGCGTGAGCGCGCAGCTTGCTGCGCAGCCTTCGGGCTACATCCAGGCGCAGATGACGCGCCTGCAATCCGAACTCGCCCAGGTCAGGACCCGTTCGCAGGGTGCTGTGGCCAAGGTGCGGGAAGGCAACGAGCGAATGCTCTCCTCCGCGGCATCCGCCATCGCCGCCGATTCCGCTCGAAGCTGCGATGCGGCGGCCGCCGCTGCGCTTGAGCGCGCTCGCCGTGGTGCCTGGCCCGCAGCGCTCACGCTGTCGGCCCCCTGGGGCCCCGGCCGTCCGCAGGCGCTGTGCTGGATGGGAGTGCTGGTGGCCGTTCCCGTGGTCGCGATGCTGCTTGGCATGGGCGGTCTGCTCATGTTGATCGCCGTGGCGGGCGCGTATGCCTGGCTGGTGCACTGGGGGCGGCGGCGAGAGGCCGAGCGCGCCAGCGCGTCCGAGCGCGCTGCGATCGAGGGCTTTCGCGCACTGCGGCCACAGCTGCTGGCGTTCGATGTGAAAAGCAGCGCCGATCCCGACTATCCGTACAGCGCCACTATGGCGCCGGTCGGTAATGGCGAGAGTTTCTCCCAGGACATCCGGACCGACACGAAGACGTACGGACCACAGTTCGGCGCCACGTTCCTCGGCCTGCGTGACGGCGCGCGCAACCTCTTGATCCTGGTTCGCCTTCCGGTGGACGGGTTCTCCCTGCAGGCCATCCCGTTCAACGACCTCCAGCGTGCGGACCCGCGCTGGGCGGTCTGGTCGGGACTCGCGGAAGGGCTCGCCGCAGGCGCCGTGCAGCACGCCACGGCCATCAAGCGCTTCGCCGAAGAGGTGGGTGACTGGCAGGCCGAGCTGTCGCGGGCGCGCCTGATCGAGCAGCGGATCGAAACCCTGTCCGGGCAGGAGCAGGCCTGGTCCGACGTGGCCCTGCCGGCCGAAACGCTCGACGCGATCCTGAGCCTCGTGGATTCCTTCAAGTCGGGTCGCCCCGTCAAGGGCATCCTGCTGCATGGCCCGCCGGGCACCGGCAAGACCCTGATCGCGCGCAAGCTTGCCCAGCATGCCGGATGCAATTTTGTCTCCGTCGGGATCGCCGACCTGAAGGCTCCGCATATCGGCGAGACCGGGCCCCGCGTGCGCGAGGTCTGGGAGCGCTGCCGGAAGGGGGCGCCGACGATCCTGTTCATCGACGAGTGCGAAAGCGTGTTTGCCGCCCGCGGCTCGAACACCACCGATGCGTTCGGAAACGAACTGGTGCAGACCTTCCTGGCCGAGTGGGACGGCTTCAACCAGTGCGCGGGGGAGGTGTTCGTGATCGGCGCCACCAATCGCCACGAGCTGCTCGACAACGCGGTCATGTCGCGCTTCACCGAGTCGATCGAGATCCCCGCACCCGACGCGCATGGACGTGAGCGCATCCTGGCCAACGAAATCGCCAAGGCGCGGCTGCACTTCGCGCCGACCGAAGACATGGTGCGCGAGACCGCGGGCATGTCCGGGCGTGACATCCACACGCTGGTGTCGAAGATCGTCGCCAGCCACCTGCACGGCGAAGTGACCCGTGAGGACTTCGCCGCTGAAGTCCGCAAGCTGCGGGGCAAGCAATCCACCTCGGTCGAGCGTCTGGGCTGGGACGCGCTGGTGTTGCCGGAATCGACGCTGGCCGAGTTCAGGAGCCTGGGGCGGGAGCTCGTCCACGCCGAAGAACTGCGCAAGCTGGGGGTCGGCGTGCCGCGCGGCATCCTGCTGTACGGCCCGCCGGGGACCGGCAAGACCCAGGTCGCGCGCGTGCTGGCCTCCGAGTCCGGCCTCGCCTTCATCGCGGCCAGCTCCAGCGAACTCAAGGCGGGCTACACCGGCCAGTCCGGCGGACTGGTCCGCCAGCTGTTCGAGAAGGCACGCGCCCAGGCCCCGTGCATCCTGTTCCTCGACGAGCTCGACACCGTCGCCCGCTCGCGCGGCGACGGAGACAGCTTTACCGGCGAGATCGTGGCGCAGCTGCTGCAGGAACTCGACGGTGTGGCGACGAAGAAGGGCCAGGTATTCCTGCTCGCTGCCAGCAACCATCCCGGGAGCATCGACAGCGCGCTGCTGTCGCGGTTCGAGCGCCGCATCGAGATCGGACTGCCCGACGAGCCGGCCCGCGCAGCGATTCTCGCACTGCAGCTTGCCGGAAAGCCGCTGAGTTTCGAGGTGGAAGCCGCATGCGTAGAACTCGCCAGGCGCACCGGCGGATTCTCGGGCCGTGACCTCCAGTCGCTTGTCACCACGGCGACGCGTCGTGCGCTGCAGCGCGCGATACAGGAGACCGGGGATCCACGCACATTCACGCTAGTCATTGACGACCTTGAAACTAGTCTGGCGGCCTGAACCAGATCGCCACAGCTGCACCTAACTAATAGCGAAAGGGGGTTCTCCATGCGTATCCTGTTGGCTCTTGTCGTTGCGTTGATTGCTGCAGTCGTCGCCTCGTTCATCACGGGCATGTTGGGCTTGGGCTTCCTGAGCTCGCTGGTGTCGATTGGCGTGTTTATCGTCGTTTTCTTCATGATGAAGCGTGGTGCGCCCATTGGGTCGTCCCGGGTTCCGGACGGGTTCAACGCCGACTTCGCCCACGAAAATATTGCGATTGACACTGCGTCCGGCAAGCTGTGGCTCCGCGACAAGAGCGGCGCGTCGACAGTAGTGGACAAGGGAGATGTTCTGCGCTGGAACTTGGCCTTCATGTCGCGAGGCGCCATCCATCTCGACAGCCGGCTTGAGGTTCATGTGCGTGACCTGAAGCGCCCCAAGTTCGAGGTCCCGTTCCGTCGGCATGGGGAGACTTGGAAGTGGGGTGCGGCGCGGAACCATGCCGAGGCGGAGGAGTGGGTCTCCCGCCTGACGACCTGGGTCCAGACCAGTTGATCTAGTCGCGCCGGGCAGGCCGTCCCGGCCATGCGCTAGGGCCGGCGGGGTCCGTGCCGGCCCCCACCCATCGCGATCGCACATCCGATGGCGGGCGGGAGTGACGTGCTAACGTCGGGGAGACCCATCCTGACGGGGAGGCGCGACATGTTCGACCAGGACCATCACGACGACGCACCACGGGTGGCGGCCGGAGGCGCCATCGATCCGCAGCAGCGCCAGTGGGCGATGTTCGCGCACCTCTCCGCGCTGCTGGGCGGGCTGCTCACCACGGCCTGGGGCGGCAGCATCGGCTGCTTCATCGGCCCGCTGGTGATCTGGCTGCTCAAGAAGGACACCATGCCCTTCGTCGGCGACCAGGCCAAGGAAGCGCTGAACTTCAACATCACCGTGGCGATCATTTTCCTGGTGCTGTTCCTGATGACGATCTTCACCCTGGGCATCGGCATCATCATCACCGGCCCGCTGTTCGTGGTGGTCGGCCTGTCCTGGCTGGTGTTCACCATCATCGCGGCGATCAAGGCCAACGATGGCATCGCCTACCGCTATCCGCTGACGCTGCGGCTGATCAAGTAGCCGCCAGGGCCGCGGCCACGCGCCGCTGCCGTCTCAGTGCGAGCGCTCGACCGCCAGGCGGCCGAGCGCGGCCAGCAGGTCACCGCGCGGCCCCAGGGGTTCCAGCATCGCGTCCATGGTGCGCGCCAGCGCGTCGAGCCGGGCGCGCGAGGCGTCCAGGCCGATGATTGCCGGGAACGTCGCCTTGTCCTGGGCGGCGTCCTTGCCCGCGGTCTTGCCCAGCGTGGCGCTCTCGCCCTCGACGTCGAGCAGGTCGTCGCGGATCTGGAAGGCGAGGCCGAGCGCGTCGGCGTACGCATCCAGGCGCGCGCGGTCGGCGTCACCGGCACCGGCGGCGATCGCGCCCATGCGCACGGCGGTGCGGATCAGCGCGCCGGTCTTGAGGGTGTGCAGCTGCTCCAGCGCGTCGATGCCGGCCGTCGATGCCTGGCCGGTCGCGGCGAGGTCCAGCGCCTGGCCGCCGCACATGCCGCCGGCACCGGCGGCGAGCGCGAGTTCGCGCAGCATCGCCACGCGCGCGGCGTCGCTGCAGCGGGCCTCGGCGAGCACCGCGAAGGCCAGCGACTGCAGCGCGTCGCCGGCCAGGATCGCGGTGGCCTCGTCGAAGGCGACGTGGACGGTGGGCTGGCCGCGGCGCAGGGCGTCGTCGTCCATCGCCGGCAGGTCGTCGTGGACCAGGGAGTAGGCGTGCACCAGCTCGATCGCGGCGGCGGCCGCGTCGAGCGCGGACGGGTCGGCGCCGAACGCGGTCCCGGTGGCGTAGGCCAGCAGTGGACGTATGCGCTTGCCGCCGAGCAGCACGGCGTGGCGCATGGCCGCGCCCAGGCGCTGTTCGGCGGCGGGGTGGTCGGTCAGCGCGGACGCGAGCACGCCGTCGATCCGGCTGCGCCAGGCGTCGAGCTGCGCGGCGGCCGTGCCGCCGGTCGCGTCAGGCATCGTCGCCAAGGGCGGGGAACGAGGTTCCGGAGTCAGGCTGTTGCGGATCGGTCAGCAGGCGCACGCGCAGCTCGGCGGCTTCGAGCGCCTGCTGGCAGCGGCGGTAGAGGCCGACGCCGCGCTCGTAGGCGGCGAGCGAATCCTCGAGGCTCATGTCGCCGTGCTCCATCTTGCCGACGAGCTGCTCGAGGGCATCGAGCGAGGCTTCGAAATCGGCGACCGGAGAGCCGGCGTTGGCGGTATCGGCGGGGTCTGGCATGGCCTCGAGTTTACTCCAGCTGCCGCCAGCGCAGGCGCGCGCCATGGTCGCGAAGCCAGTCGCACAGCGTGGCCGACAGCAACCGGTCGCCGGCGGCCAGCACGCGGCCCTCGTGGTCGGACAGCAGCGGCATGCGCGTGCGTTCCCATGGCGGGACGCCGGCGTCCTGGAGCAGGTGCTTGAGGGCGTGGGAGTGGGTGCGCCCGGGCAGCTGCAGGCGCTCGCCGCCGCGCCGCGCGTGCACGCGCAGGGGCGTCGCGAAAGCTTCGGCGCCGTCCAGCGCGAGCTCGCCGCCACCCGGGATCGGCAGCGGCGTCCGGCCGTCCCAGAGCTGCGACCAGTCGGCCGGCAGGGATGGTGCCGCGGGCACCGCGTGCAGCCCGTCGCGCCAGGCGCGCAGGCACGCATCGGCCCAGCGGACTTCCCCTGCGCTGTCGCTACGCGCACCGAGCAGGGTGTCGACGGCTTCAACCGCCGTGGCCGGCAGCGGTGGCAGCCCCAACCCGGCGGCCCAGGCCCGCACGAGGCGTGCCCGTCGCGCGGCCGGCAGGGCGCGCAGCGGCGCCAGCGGCAACCGGCGCGCCTGCCGGCCGCCGGTCGCGTCGGCCAGCACGGCATCGAGCACCGCGCGGTCATCGTCGGCCAAGAGGTCGGCCGCCTGGGCGCACAGCGTCGCGCTGCGGGCCAGGGCGGCATCGGCGCCCGGCCAGCGCTGCCGCAGCAGCGGCATGACCTGGTGGCGCAGCAGGCTGCGGGCGTGGGCGGGCTCGGCATTGGCCGGGTCCTCGATCCAGGACAGGCCGTTCGCCCGCGCCCAGGCCTCGAGGCCGGCGCGGGGCTGGCCAAGCAGCGGACGCCACATCCAGCCTGGTCCAAACCGCCGCCAGGGCCGCATCGCGGCCAGGCCTTCGGGGCCGGAGGCACGCAGCGCGCGCAGCAGGAAGGTCTCGGCCTGGTCGTCCAGGTGGTGGGCGAGCGCGAGCACCTCGTCCGCGTCCAGCGCGGCGGCGAAGGCCGCGTGCCTGGCCTCGCGCGCCGAGGCCTCAAGGCCGAGCCCGCTGTCGCGCGCCACCTGCACCCGCAGCACCCGCAGCGGAACGCGGAGCGCCGCACATGCGGCATCGCAGCCGGCGGCCCAGTCATCCGCGGCGGCGTGCAGCCGGTGGTGCACGTGGACCGCGCGCAGGCCGCGCGCGCGGATCGCCGGCAGGGCGGCGAGCCGGTGCAGCAGCACGGTGGAGTCGAGCCCGCCGCTCAGCGCGACGACGATCCCCCCGTCGGCATCCCCGTCGGGGACGGTGAACAGTGCGTCCGGGAGCGTCGGATCCATGGCCTCGGCTGCGCGGCGCACGCGCCTGCGACGCGGAGGCGGCTCAGGCCGCCTCGTAGGCCCCGTAGCCGCGCAGGCGCCGGTAGCGCTTGTCTACGAGCACGTCGGCCGGCAGCGCCTCGAGCGCATCGAGCTGGTTGAGCAGCACCGCCTTGAGCCGCAGCGCCGTCTGCCGCGGGTTGCGGTGCGCGCCGCCGATCGGCTCGCGCACCACCTTGTCGACCAGGCCCAGGCCGTGCAGGCGCTTCGCGGTCAGGCCGAGCTGCTCGGCGGCGTCCTTGGCCTTGCCCGCGTCCTTCCACAGGATCGACGCGCAGCCTTCGGGCGAGATCACCGAATAGGTGCTGTATTCCAGCATCACCGTGCGGTCGCCGACGCCGATCGCCAGCGCGCCGCCCGAGCCGCCCTCGCCGATCACCGTGCACACGATCGGGGTCTTCAGCTCGGCCATCTCCATCAGGTTGCGGGCGATGGCCTCGGACTGGCCGCGCTCCTCGGCGCCGATGCCGGGGTAGGCGCCGGGCGTGTCGATGAAGGTCAGCAGCGGCAGCTTGAAGCGCTCGGCCATCTTCATCAGGCGCAGCGCCTTGCGATAGCCCTCGGGGCGCGGCATGCCGAAGTTGCGGCGCACCTTCGCCTTGGTGTCGCGGCCCTTCTGGTGGCCGATGATCATCACGCTGCGGCCGCCGATGCGGCCGATGCCGCCGACGATCGCGGCGTCGTCGGCATAGGCGCGGTCGCCGGCGAGCTCCTGGAACTCGTCGCAGACGTAGCGGATGTAGTCGTTGGTATAGGGCCGCGCCGGGTGGCGCGCCAGCTGCGACACCTGCCACGGCGTGAGGTCGCGGAAGATCTGCGCGGTGCGCAGGCGCAGCTTGTCCTGCAGCGTCCGCAGTTCGGCGTCGATGTTGACGGCGGGGCCGGAGCTGGCCTGGCGCAGGTCCTGGATCCTGGCTTCCAGGTCGGCGATGGGCTGCTCGAAGTCGAGGTAGTTGGGATTCATCGGCGTGGCACAGCGTGGAAAGCCGCCAGTCTAGCCGACCGCCTCCCTGTGGGAGCCGCTACAGCGGCGATCGGACCGCCAGCGGTCGATCGACGGCGCTCCGTCGGGCGGGGTCGCCGCTGTAGCGGCTCCTGCAGGTGTCGGGTCAGGTGGCCCAGGGCCGCTGGCCCATGGCGACATGGGCGGCGCGCACGCCGTCCTCGCCGCGCAGGCGGTCGACCAGGTCGGGGTCCACGCGCACCGACTGGCTGCCGTCGAGATCCAGCGTTCCGGCGGCACCCGCGGCCAGAAGCAGGTCGAGGCGCAGCGAGGTCGGGCCGGGACGCTGCGGCGACAACAGCGCCTCCACGCGCTCCATGGTCCCCGGCACCGCCAGGTCCAGCCGCAACGACAGCCGTCGCGCCGACTGGTTGCAGACCTCATGGAAATCCCAGGCCCGGCGCGCGCGCAGCGAGAAGCCGCCGCTGAACTCGTCCTCGCGCAGGCCCCCCTCGACAACCACGATGCGGCCGGTGGTCAGCAGCGGCGCGTGTTCCATCCAGGCCTCGGAGAAGAAGGCGCATTCGATCCGGCCGCGACCGTCTTCCAGGACCACGAAGGCCTGGCTCTCGCCGCGCTTGCGGATGCCGGTGACCTGGCCGGCGAGGATCGCGGTGACCTCCTGGCGCCAGCCGCCGCGGCCGCCCTCGCCGTTGCCGTTGCCACCCTTGCGCATGGAGCTGCCCGATTCCCACAGCGCATCCAGCTGCCCGAGGTCGGCGCCGACCAGGGCCTGCAGCTCCTTGCGATAGGGATCGAGCGGATGCCCGCTGAGGTAGTGGCCGAGCGTGTCGCGCTCGCCGGCGAGCTTCTGCGCCAGCGGCCATTCCGGGACCTCGGGCAGGCTGATCTGCGCCGCCGCGGCCTCGGGCTCGGCGAAGCCGCCGAACAGCGAGGCCTGGCCGGCCTCGCGCTCGCGCGCCAGCTGGTCGACGGCCTTGAGCACCTCGGGCAGCTGCAGCATCAGCGAGGCGCGGTTCGGGCCCAGTGCGTCCAGCGCACCGGCGTTGACCAGGGCTTCGAGCGTGCGGCGATTGAGCCGGGCCGGGCCGGTGCGGCGGCAGAAGTCGAGCAGGTCGACGTAGGCACCGCCGGTGCCGCGCTCGGCGGCGATCGCCTCGCAGGCGCCCTGGCCGACGCCCTTCACCGCGCCGAGGCCGTAGCGCAGCGTGCGTGGATCGTTGGCCTCGAACATGTAGGACGAATGGTTCACGTCCGGCGGCAGCATCTCCAGGCCGAGCGTGCGCGCCTCGGCCAGGAAGCCGACCACCTTGTCGGTGCTGTCCATGTCGCTCGACAGCACCGCGGCCATGAACTCGGCGGGATAGTGCGCCTTGAGCCACGCGGTCTGGTAGGACACCAAGGCGTAGGCCGCGGCGTGCGACTTGTTGAAGCCGTAGCCGGCGAACTTTTCCAGCAGGTCGAAGATCGGCCCGGACACCCTGGGCTCGATGCCGTGGGTCAGCTGCGCGCCGTCCTCGAACTTGGCGCGCTCGCGCGCCATCTCCTCGACCTTCTTCTTGCCCATCGCGCGGCGCAACAGGTCGGCGCCGCCCAGCGAGTAGCCGCCGAGGATCTGGGCGGTCTGCATCACCTGTTCCTGGTAGACCACCACGCCGTAGGTCGGCGCCAGCACGGGTTCCAGCAGCGGATGCGGATACTGCACCTCGGCGCGCCCGTGCTTGCGCTCGATGAAGTCGGGGATCAGGTCCATCGGGCCCGGGCGGTACAGCGAGACCAGGGCGATCAGGTCCTCGAAGCGGTCGGGCCTGGCGCGCTTGAGCAGCTCGCGCATGCCGCGCGATTCGAACTGGAACACGGCCACGGTGTCGCCGCGCGCGAACAGCTCGTAGGTCTTGGTGTCGGTCAGCGGCAGGCTGGCGATGTCGAGCGGCGGCGCGTCGTCGCCGGCATGGCGCCGGTTGATGGCTTTCACGGCCCAATCGATGATCGTCAGCGTGCGCAGTCCGAGGAAGTCGAACTTCACCAGGCCGATCGCCTCGACGTCGTCCTTGTCGAACTGGGTCACCGGGTTGCGCCCGGCGCCGTCGCCATCGTGCTCGGCGAACAGCGGGCAGAAGTCGGACAGCGGCGAGGGCGCGATCACCACGCCGCCGGCGTGCTTGCCGGCGTTGCGCGTGAGGTCCTCGAGCTGCAGCGCGAGGTCGATCAGCTCGCGCACGTCGTCCTCGTCGCCGTAGCGCGCGATCAGCTCGTCCGAGCGCCAGGCGTCGTCCTTCTTCCCCTTCTCGGTGCGCCCCAGGGCGTCGGGCAGCGACACGCCCAGGGTCATCGGCACCAGCTTGGCGATGCCGTCGACCAGTCCGAACGGGTAGCCCAATGCGCGCCCGGCGTCGCGCACCACGGCCTTCGCCGCCATGGTGCCGTAGGTGATGATCTGGCTGACGCGGTCGCGGCCGTACTTGCGCGCGACGTAGTCGATCACCTCGTCGCGGCGGTCCATGCAGAAGTCGATGTCGAAGTCGGGCATCGACACGCGTTCCGGGTTGAGGAAGCGCTCGAACAGCAGGTCGTAGGGCAGCGGGTCGAGGTCGGTGATCTCCAGCGCCCAGGCCACCAGCGAGCCGGCGCCGGAGCCGCGGCCCGGTCCGACCGGGATGCCCTGTTCCTTGCCCCAGCGGATGAAGTCCGAGACGATCAGGAAGTAGCCCGGGAAGCCCATCCGGATGATGACGTCGAGCTCGGTCTCCAGCCGCGCGGCGTAGCTGGCGCGGTCATGGCCTTCGGCCAGCGGCGCGTGTTCCAGGCGGCGCGCGAGGCCGTCGCGGGCCTCGCTGCGGATCCACGAGTCGAGCGTGTGCTGGTCGGGGACCGGGAAGGCCGGCAGGTGGTAGGTGCCCAGGCGCAGCTCGAGGTTGCAGCGCTGCGCCAGCGCGACGGCGTTGTCGATCGCGTCGGGCACGTCGGCGAACAGCGCCGCCATCTCCTCGCCGGACTTCAGGTACTGCTCGGCGGTGTACTCGCGCGGTCGGCGCGGATCGTCGAGCACGCGGCCGGAGGCGATGCAGACCCGCGCCTCGTGGGCCTCGAAGCCTTCGCGATCGATGAAGCGCACCTCGTTGCCCGCCACCACCGGCACCGCGCACAGCGACGCGGCCTGGAGCGCGAAGTCGTTGAACGCGGCCTCGTCGGCGAAGCCGGCGCGCGCCAGCGTCAGGTGCAGCCCGTCGCCGAACACGCCGCTCCAGTCGCGCACCCAGGCCTCGGCCTGGTCGTGGCGGCCGCCGGCCACCAGCCGTCCGGCCGGGGACTGGCGGCCGGCGAGCGCGAACAGGCCGGCATGGTCTTCGCGCAGCCAGTCCGGGCGCACCACCACGCCGTCGTGGCGCTGGCCCTCCATCCACGCGCGGGTCAGCAGGCGCGACAGTGACAGGTAGCCGTCATGGTCGCGGCAGAGCAGGGTGAGGGTCGCCGGCGGCTCGTCGCCCTCGGCCATGCTGATGTCGGCACCGGCGATCGGCTTGATCCCCGCGCCTTCGGCCGCGCGGAAGAATTTCACCAGCGAAAACAGGTTGTTGCGGTCGGTCACCGCCACCGAGGGCTGGCCCATGGCCACACAGCGCTTGACGAGTTCCGGAATCCGGATCGTCGAATCGGCGAGCGAGTACTCGCTGTGCAGGGTCAGGTGGACGAAGCGTCGGGACATCGCGGGGCCGCAGGTGCAGCAGGCAGGGTAGGGGCCTGCCCACCTGCGGACAAGGCTTGACACCCGCGGCGTTGCGGGAGCGCCTCAATGCACGCGGAACAGCGTCGCCGCGCCGTGGTGCAGGTAGCTGTCGGCCCCGCGCATGGCGACGTGCGCGCGCAGCGCGAGTTCGGCCCGGCGTGCTTCCAGCCACTCGTCGCGCCCGAACGCGAAGCGGCGCGGGCGCTCGCCGCGCAGCAGCGCCTCTTCGGCGCGCAGGCGACGGAAGTCGAAGTAGGCCTCGACGTCGGCCGCCAGCTCCGGCCAGGCGATGTCCAGCAGGACGGCGGTGTCCAGTCCGCCGATCACCGGGACCGCGTCGGGCACCAGGCGGTCGCGTCCACGCGCGTAATCGGCCAGCAGCGCGATGCGTTCCAGCTGGCCCGGGCCCAGCTGCCAGCCCGGCTCGTCGACCAGCATGCGCAGCGCCTGCAGGCAGCGGCGGCGCTGGCGGATGCAGGGCGCGCGCGGACGGCCCGCATAGGTACTGGCGAGGCTGCGCGAGGCGCTGGCGATCGCATCGAGGCTGGGAATGTCGTCCCTGTCGGCGAGCGCACGCGCGACCGACTCGAAGCGCGCCAGGCTCCGCGCCGCGGGCTCGGCGCCCGCGATGCGGTGGCGCCGGGCCATGGCCGGCCGGCTGGCGGGCAGGGGCAGGTTGTCGAGGATGGCGTACATGACGCGCTCCACAGCGACGCGCCGGCTCGGCGCTGTCGGAGTCTCGCGCGGCCGTCGCCCGGAAGCTTGAGGTAAACCGCCGGGCCAGGTGATGGAATCGCGATGGAAGCCGGTTTTCCCTGCATGGCGCGTTTATTCCTTTTCCGCTGCCACGCGCACCCGCGAGGGAGCCTGCAATGCCGGACGAGGCGCGCATCTACCGCTTCGGTGACATCGAGGTCGATACCGCCGCCCACCGCGTCCTGCGCATGGGCCGCGAGCTGGCGCTCGAGCCCAAGGCCTATGGTGTGCTCCTCGCGCTGCTCGCCCGGCACGGGCACGCGATCACCCGCGACGAGCTGCTGGACCAGGTCTGGGGCCATCGCCACGTCACGCCCGGGGTGCTGAACCGGGTGGTGGCGCAGCTGCGCAAGGCCCTGGGCGACGAGGCCGAACACCCGCGCTACATCCAGACCGTGCACGCGGTCGGCTACCGCTTCATCGCGGTACCCGAGGTGCTGGCCGTCGAGGACCCGGCCACGGAAATTTCCGCGCCGCCGCAGTCCGGGGGAATTTTCCGCTGGGCGCGGCGGGCGACGGACGTCGCGGCGCGCCGGCCCCCGGCCCGGCGGACCTGGCTGCGGCACCTCGCCGTCGTCCTCGCGATCGTCCTGGCGCTGGCCTGGTGGCAGCGGCCGGAGGACGCGCCGGCCGATGGCGCGGCGATCGCGCTGCGCCCCTTCACCGCGCTCGGCGGCGCCGAGGACGAGGCCTGGTTCGCCGAAGGACTCGCCGTGGAGATGCACGACGCCCTGGCGTCGGTGCCGGGACTGCGGGTGGCGGCGCTGATGGCGTCCACCGACCCGCGGCGCGATGCCGATGTGCGCGAGCTGGGTCGCGAGCTCGGCGTCGACGCCATCCTGGACGCCAGCATCCGCCGCGAAGGCGACCGGGTGCGCATCAACGCGCGCCTCAGCGACACCGCCACCGGCTACGTGCTCTGGAGTCGCGGTTACGAGCACTCGATGGCCGAGGTCTTCGCCACCCAGGGCGCGATCGCCGGCGAAGTCGTCGAGTCGATGCTGGGATCGATGCCGGAGGCCCGCGAGTCGCTGCGCACCCGGCTGGCGCCCACCCGGAACGTCGCGGCCTTCGATGCCTACCTGCGTGGCCGCCACCTGCAGCGGGCGACCCGTGGACGCGTGCAGCAGCTGCAGGCCGCGGAGGCCTTCCGCGCGGCGCTGGCCGAGGATGCGGACTTCGCGCTTGCGCAGGCGGCCCTGTGCGCCACCGAGGCGCGCCGCTTCGAATACTGGAACGACAGCGAGGCCCATGCCCGTGCGCGCTCGGCCTGCGCGCGGGTCGAGGACATGCGTCCGCTGCCGCCCGAGGCCGCGCTGGCCCTCGGCAACCTCGGCCGCATCGACGGCCGGCTGGACGAGGCCGAGCGCTATTTCCGGCTGGCCGGTACGGCGCCGGGCAGCGGCGCCCTGGCCGAGGTCGGCCTGGGCAAGGTCGAGGCCGCGCGGGGGCGCCAGGACCGCGCCCAGGCCCATTTCCGCGCGGCACTGGCACGGGCGCCCGACGACGCGCTGGTGCACGCCGAGGTCGGCTTCCAGGCCTACCGCGATGGCCGGCTGGAGGACGCGATCGCCCGCTACCGCCGGGCGGTGGAGCTGGCACCGGGACACGCCGGCCACTGGAACACCTACGGCTTCCTGCAGCTGCTGGCGGGTCACCCGGACGAGGCCACGCGCGCCTTCAAGCGCTCGATCGCGATCGAGCCCGGCGCCGACGTGCTGGCGAATTTCGCCACCCTGCGCGCACAGGCCGGCGCGCATGCCGAAGCGGTCGCGCTGTACCGGCGCGCGCTGGAGCTCGATCCGGACGACCACCTCAACTGGGGCCGGCTCGGCGACGGGCTGGCCGCCAGTGGCGCGCCGCCGGCGGAGGTCGCCGATGCCTACCGCGAGGCGCAGCGGCGCGCCCGCCAATACCTCGCGCTGGATCCCGGCAACGGCGGCGCGATGGCCGCGCTGGGCTGGTACAGCGCCAATCTCGGCCGTCGCGACGAGGCCCTGGCGCTGGTGGCACGCGCGCGCGCGGCCGGGCGGGGTGATCCGGCGGACGTCGCGCTCCACAACGCGGCGACGCTGGCACTGCTCGGCGACCGCGACGGCGCGGACCGCGAGCTCACCCGTGCGCGGGACGCGGGGATGGCCGAGGTGCGCATCCGCGCGCGCCCGGGGCCGCGTTGATGCGCGCGGCGCAGGGGCTGGCGGCGCGCCGTCAGGTCGCGAGGGCGAGCGGGCAGCCGGCCGCGGCGAACAGGTCCGGCGTCGCGGCCTCGCGCACCGGTGCGAAGCTCCTGCGGTGCTGTGGACAGGGCCCGTGTGCGCGCAGCGCGGCCAGGTGGGCCGGCGTGCTGTAGCCCTTGTGGCCGTCGAAGCCGTAGGCGGGGAACTCCCCGTGCAGCGCCACCATCGCGCGATCGCGGGTGACCTTGGCCAGGATCGAGGCCGCGGCGATGCTGCGATCGCGCGCGTCGCCATCGACCCAGGCCTCGGCCGCGCAGGGCAGGCCCTGCGGGATCGCGTTGCCGTCGATGCGGGCCAGGCCCGCCACGTGCGCCACCGCCTCCATCGCGCGGCGCATGCCGAGCATGGTCGCGTGGTAGATGTTGATGCGGTCGATCTCGTCGGCCTCGATCGCGACCACGTGCCAGGCCAGCGCACGCTCGACGATCCGCGCGTACAGGGCCTCGCGGCGCGCCGCGGTGAGCTGCTTGGAATCGTCGAGGCCGTTGATCCGCGGGCGCGCCGGGTCGAACACCACGGCCGCCACCACCACGGGCCCGGCGAGCGGACCGCGGCCGGCCTCGTCGATGCCGGCCACCAGCGAGGAGATCGCCGGCGTGCTGCAGGGCGCCGGCCGTGCGCGGACCCCCGCCAGCGGCGCGCGCTGCCTCACGGCGCCGCCTCGACCGGTACCGACACATGGCGCGGGTCGAGCAGCCCGATGACCGCGGCCGCCGCCTCGCGGGAGGCGTCGCGGCGCAGCAGCAGGTGCAGCTCGCGGTAGCGCGGCTCCAGCGCCTCGACCGCTTCGGGCTGCGAGAACCAGGCGAGCACCGCGTCGGCGAGCGCGCGCGGGGTGCACAGGTCCTGCATCAGTTCCGGCGCGATGGTCTCGCCCGCCAGCACGTTGGGCAGGGCGTAGCGGTCGACCTTGAGCAGCCCGAGTCCCTTGACGATGGCGTGGGTGGCTGGCGCGATCCGGTAGCCGACGACCATCGGCCGCTTGGCCAGCATCGCCTCGAGCGTGGCGGTGCCCGACGCCAGCAGGACCACGTCGGCCGCGACCATCGCCTCGCGCGCGGTGCCGTCCAGCAGGCGCACCCGCGCGGCAGCCCCCGGCGGGGGCAGCAGCGCGTCCAGGGCGTCGCGGCAGGCGGCGTTGGCCGCGGGCACCAGCACCTGGAGCCCGGGGACCTGCTCCGCCACCAGTTCCGCGGCCTGCAGGAAGGCCGGCGCCAGGCGCTCGATCTCGCCCAGGCGGGAGCCCGGCAGCGCCGCCAGCACCGGCGCGTCCTGGTCGACGTCGAGCGCGATGCGCGCGCCGCGGCGGTCGGGATTGAGCGGCATGGCGTCGGCCATCGGATGGCCGACGAAGCGCGCGTCGACGCCGTGGCGGGCGTAGATGGCCGGCTCCATCGGGAACAGGCAGAGCACGCGGTCGGCGCTGCGGCCGATCTTCGCCGCGCGGCCCTGCCGCCAGGCCCAGACCGAGGGGCTGACGTAGTGCACCGTGCAGACGCCGCGGGACTTGAGCTGGCGCTCGAGTCCGAGGTTGAAGTCGGGCGCGTCGATGCCGATGAAGACGTCGGGCTTCCACGCCAGCAGGCGACGGCGCAGGCCGCGGCGCAGGCGCAGCAGCCGCGGCAGGTGGGCCAGCACCTCCGACAGCCCCATGACCGCCAGCTCGCCGGCATCGTGCCAGGCGTCCATCCCGGCGGCGCGCATCGCGTCGCCGCCCACGCCGACGAACTGCGCATCGGGAAAGCGCTCGCGCAGGGCCTCGACCAGGCCGGCACCCAGCAGGTCGCCGGACGCTTCGCCAGCAACCAGCGCGAAGCGCGGCCCCGCCGCGCTCACCGCAGCAGCGGCCGGTCGCCGCCCTCGATGAAGTCGAGCATCAGGCGCACATCGTCGCTGCCTTCGGCCAGTTCGACCAGCCGCGCGCGGGCCTCGTCCAGCGCCTCGCCGGACATGTAGACCGCGCGGTAGGCGCGCTTGATCGCCGCGATCCGCTCGGGGTCGAAGCCGCGGCGCTTCAGGCCCTCGGCATTGATGCCGCGCGGGCGGCCGTAGCCGTCCTGCGCGACCATCAGGAAGGGCGCCACGTCGCCGTTGACGAAGGCGCCCATGCCGATGAACGCGTGGTCGCCGATGCGGCAGAACTGGTGCACGCCGGCGAAGCCGCTGAGGATCACGTGGTCGCCGACCACGACGTGCCCGGCGAGGGTGGCGTTGTTGGAGAAGATGCAGTGGTTGCCGATGACGCAGTCATGCGCCACGTGGGTATAGGCCAGCAGCCAGTTGTCGTCGCCGATCCGGGTCACCCCGCCGCCGTCGCCGGTGCCGCGGTTGAGCGTGGTGAATTCGCGGATGACGTTGCGGTCGCCGATCTCCAGGCGCACCGGCTCGCCGCGGAACTTCTTGTCCTGCGGCTCGCCGCCGATCGCGGCGTGGCCGTGGACGTGGTTGTCGCGGCCGATGCGCGTGGGGCCCGTCACGCTGCAGTGCGGGCCGATGCGCGTGCCGGCGCCGATCTCGACGCCCGGGCCGACGATGGTGAAGGCGCCGATGCTGGCGCCCTCGCCGATGACGGCCGACGGATCGACGATCGCGCTGGCGTGGATCGCCGCGGCGGCCATCTCAGGCATCGACCTCGGCGCAGAGGATCTCGGCGCTGGCCACCTGGCCGCCGTCGACGCTGGCGACGCCGGAATAGAGGGTCATGTTGCGGATCTCGCGCTTCACCGTGACCTCGATGTCGAGGCGGTCGCCGGGGACGACCATGTTGGCGAAGCGCGCGTTGTCGACCTTCACCAGGTAGGACAGCCGGCCCACGTGGCTGGCACCGCCGCGCGCCAGCTGGGTGAGCACGCCGCCGCCCTGGGCCATGGCCTCGATCACCAGCACGCCCGGCATCACCGGGCGGTCGGGAAAGTGGCCCTGGAAATAGGCCTCGTTCGCGGTCACGTTCTTGTAGGCGAGCACGCGCCTGGCCTCCGCGTCGAACTCGACCACGCGGTCGAGCAGCAGGAAGGGGTAGCGGTGCGGCAGCATCGTGCGGATGCCCTCCACGCCAATGGGAAACGTGAACTTGCCGACGGTCATGTCTTCTCCTTGCCGAGCGCCTGCACCTGGCGGGCGAGCGCGTCGAGTTGCCTGAAACGGGCCGCGCTCCTGCGCCAGCTCCGGTTGTCCATGAGCGGCGTGCCCGACGAGTACTCGCCGGGCGCGTCGATCGAAGCCGTGACCAGGGCCATCGCGGTGATGGTGACCCGGTCGCAGATGCTGATGTGCCCGACGATGCCGGCGGCGCCGCCGATCAGGCAATAGCGGCCGATCGTGGTGCTGCCCGCCACCGCGACGCAGCCAGCCATCGCGGTATGCGCGCCGATGCGCACGTTGTGGGCGATCTGGATCTGGTTGTCGAGGCGCACGTCCTCCTCGAGCACGGTGTCCTCGATGGCGCCGCGGTCGATGGTGGTGTTGGCGCCGATCTCGCAGTCGTCGCCGATGCGCACGCCGCCCTGCTGCGGGACCTTGATCCAGCGGCCGGCGTCCATCGCCAGGCCGAAGCCGTCGGCGCCGAGCACGGCGCCGGGATGGACCAGCACGCGCTCGCCCAGGCGCACGCGGCGCACCAGGGTCACGCGCGCCACCAGGCGGCTGCCGGCGCCGACCACGCAGTCCTCGCCGATCACGCAGCCCGGACCGACGATGGCCCCGGGTCCGATGCGCGAACGCGCGCCCACGCAGGCCAGCGGGCCGATCTCGGCGGAGGGATCGACCTCGGCGGAGTCGTCGACGACGGCGGAGGGGTGCACGCCGGGCTGCGCCGCCGGCACCGGATCGAACAGCGCCGCGATCTTCGCGAACGCGACATACGGATCGCGCGCGACCAGCAGCGTGCGATCGAGGTTGGCGGCGTCATCCTCGCGGACCAGCACCACGCCCGCGGCCGAGCCGGCCAGCTGGCTGCGGTAGCGCGGGTTGGACAGGAACGAGAGCTGGCGCGGTCCGGCGCCGGCAAGGGTCGCCACCGACTCGACCACCGCCTCGCCATCGCCGCGCAGCGCCAGCCCGAAGCGTTCGGCCAGCGCCGCCGCCGTGAGCGTCGTGGGCTGCATGTCCGCGTCGCCGGCGGCTAGAACGCGCCGCCGAAGGTGAACTGCAGGCGCTCCAGCTCGTCGCCGTCCTCCTTGCGCAGCGGCATGGCGTAGCTGATCGAGATCGGACCCACCGGCGCGCGCCACATCAGCGCCACGCCCGCGGACGCCCGCAGCTCGCCGGCATCGAAGGCATCGACATCCTTGAAGACATTGCCGAAGTCGACGAAGGCCGAGACGCGCGCGGCGGGGGAGTCGAGCAGGGTGGGGAAGAACATCTCGAGCGAGCCGATGGTTTTCACCGCGCCGCCGATGACCTGCTGGTAGCTGCTGTTCCAGGCGGCCTCGCGCGGGCCCAGCGTGTTGTCGCGGAAGCCGCGCACCGAGCGTGCGCCACCGGCGTAGAAGTTCTCGAAGAACGGCAGGCCGTCGGCCACCGCCACGCGCGGGATCGGGTCGCCGGTGGGCGGCGCATTCGCGTCGGCGGGGATGTAGGGGTCGTAGACGATGCCGACGCGCGGATCGCCGTAGCTGTCGCCATAGCCCAGCTCGAGCCGCGTGTTGAGCACCACCGCGCGCGACAGCGGCCAGTACTTGGAGAACTCGTAGTTGAGCTTGTAGTACTCGGCGGTGGAGCCGGGCAGGGTGACTTCGGCCGAGACGCGCTGCAGGGTGCCGCGGGTGGGCTGGAGGAAGTCGTTGCGGGTGTCGCGCGCCCAGCTCACCTCGCCGCGCCAGGCGTGGAAGGTGCGCTGGCCGATGACGTCGATGTAGTCGACGATCGACTGCGGCGAGCTGCCGCGGAAGGCGAAGATCTGGTTGCTGTCGATGCCGAACATCGCCGAGACGGTGTCGTGCTCGGTGATCGGCACGCCCAGCACCATCTGCGCGGCGCGGCTGGTCGACGAGTACTGCGCGGTGTTGAACTCGGAGTTGTCGAATTCGCGCCACCACAGGTTGTAGCCCAGCGACAGACCGCTGTCGTTGAAGTACGGGTTCATGTACGAGAACGAATAGCGCTGCAGGTAGACGTTGCGCTGCGCCTCGATCGAGATCCGGTTGCCGCTGCCGAGGAAGTTGTTCTGCGACAGCTGCACCGACGTGGTCATGCCGCTGAGCTGCGAATAGCCCACGCCGAACATGAAGCTGCCGGACGTGGTCTCGGTGACGCTGAACTCGACGTCGACCTGGTCGTTGCTGCCGGGGACCGGCTTGCTCTCGACGTTGACGCTGCCCGATTCGAAGAAGCCCAGGCGCTGCAGGCGCACCTTGGAGCGGTCGATCGCGGCCTGCGAGTACCAGGCGCCCTCGAACTGGCGCATCTCGCGGCGCATCACCTCGTCGGCGGTGCGGCTGTTGCCCTTGAACACGATGCGGCGGACGCTGACGCGCGGGCCGGGGACGACCTGCAGGTTGATGTCGACGCGGCGGTTCTCGCGGTCCACCTGCGGCACCACGTTCACCTGGGCGAAGGTGTAGCCGATGTTGCTGAGGGTCGCCGAGATCTGGTCGGAGCTGAACTCGAGCAGGGCGCGCGAGAAGGTCATCTCCGGCTGCAGCAGCACCAGGCGCTCGATGTCCTCCTTCGGCAGGATCGTGTCGCCGGTGACCTCGATCGAGTCGACGGTGTACACCTCGCCCTCGGTCAGGCCGGCGGTGATGTACATGTCGCGCTTGTCCGGGCTGATCGCGACCTGGATGTTGTCTTCGCTGAAGTCGACGTAGCCGCGGTCGAGGTAGAAGTTGCGCAGCTTCTCGCGGTCGCCCTCGAGCTTCTCGCGCGAGTACTGGTCGTCGCGGCGGTACCAGCTCAGCCAGTTGCTGGTGCCGGACTCCCAGGTGTCGGTCAGGGTCTCGTCGTCGAAGGTCTCGTTGCCGATCAGGTTGATGTGGCGGATGCGCGCGGCCTTGCCTTCGTCGACCTTGATGCCCACGTCGACGCGGTTGCGGTCCAGCGGCGACACCGTGGGCGTGATCTGGACGTTGTACTTGCCGCGGTTGTTGTACTGCCGGGTGAGTTCCTGGGTGACGCGGTCCAGCGCCAGGCGGTCGAAGGTCTCGCCTTCGGCCAGGCCGATGTCGGTCAGGCCCTTGGTCAGGTCCTCGGTCTTGATGTCCTTGTTGCCGGTCAGCGTCAGCTTGTTGATCGCCGGGCGTTCCTTGACCTGCAGCACCAGGATGTCGCCCTGGCGGCCGGCGCTGACGTCCTCGAAGAAGCCGGTCGCGTATAGGGCCCGGATGGCGTCGCCGATCCGGCTGGCATCGACCGTGTCGCCGCGCTCGATCGGCAGGTAAGTGAAGACGGTGCCGGCGCCGATGCGCTGCAGGCCGTCGACGCGGATGTCGGACACGGTGAACGCGCCGGGCACGGGTGCCGCGGCCGGCTGGGGTGCGACGCCGAAGGCGGCCTGGGGGTCGACCGGCTGCTGGGCCCAGGCCGGCGCTGCGAGCGTCGAGGCGAGGGCGATGGCGAGCAGGCGGCGGTTCGGGAATCGCGTCATCAATGGCGTCCGGTCTGGCGTTGCGTGGGGGTGGGGCGGTGGGTCCGGCGGTCTTGCATGCGGCGTCATCGCACCAGTTGCAGGATGTCGTTGTAGAACGCCAGGCCCATCAGGCCCGCGAGCATCGCCAGGCCGACGTACTGCCCGGCGATCATGGCGCGCTCGCTCAAGGGGCTGCCCTTGACCAACTCGATAAGGTAATACAACAGGTGACCGCCGTCCAAGATCGGGATCGGCAGCAGGTTGATGATCGCCAGGCTCAGCGAGAGCAGGGCGAGGAAGTTCAGGAACCAGGCCGGGCCCAGGTTCGCGGAGGCGTTGGCATAGCGGGCGATCGTGATCGGCCCGGAGACGTTCTCGACCGACGCCCGGCCGCTGGCCATGCGCCAGACCATGCCCACGGTGTCGCGGGCCAGACGCCAGGTCTCGCCGAAGGCCGCGGGTACGGCCGCGATCGGCCCGTGGCGCAGGGTGGCGTCGTGTTCCGCGCCGGCGCCGGCATCGGGTTCGATGCCCAGGGCCCAGAAGGGCTCGCCGCCGTCGGTCGGGGTGGCCAGGGACGGAACGATCTCCAGCGCCAGCCGCTCACCGTCCCGGTCGACCTCGACCATGCCGCCGCCGCCCTGTTCGCCCAGCGCCTGCACCAGCGGCCGGATGTCGGAGAACGCGTGCACCGACGTGCCGTCGATCGCGGTGATGCGGTCGCCCTCGGCCAGAACCCCCCACGCGGCGCCATCCTCGACCACCCGGCCGACGTCCGCGGGGCGCACGAAGGCCTGCGGCACCAGGCCGATGGCCTGCATCGCACGGCGCTGGTCCAGCTCGGCCGGCAGGGTGGACAGGCGCAGGCTGCGTGACGCGTCCTGGCCGGCGGCGGTGCGCAGCCGCACCTCCACGTCGCGGCGGTCGATGGCGGCGGTCACCAGCGCCATCGAGGCCTCGCTCCAGGTGGGCGTGGCGCGGTCGTCCACGGCCAGCAGGGTGTCGCCGCGCGCAAGGCCGGACGCCGCCGCCACGCCCTGCACCTGGCCGAGCACGGGCTGGTAGTCGGGGCGCCCGATCACGAACATCGTCCACAGCAGGGCCACGCACAGCAGCAGGTTGGCGGCCGGGCCGGCGGCGACGATGGCGATCCGCTGCCAGACCGTCTTGCGGTTGAATGCGGCGTCGCGTTCGTCCGCGCCCACGTCGCCTTCGCGCTCGTCGAGCATGCGCACATAGCCGCCCAGCGGCAGGGCCGCGATGACGTACTCGGTGCCGTCGCGGCCCAGGCGGGTCCACAGCGGGCGTCCGAAGCCGACCGAGAAGCGCAGCACCTTGACGCCGTTGCGGCGCGCCACCCAGAAATGGCCGAATTCGTGGAAGGTCACCAGCACGCCCAGGCTGACGATCATCCACCAAACCGAACCGAGGAACGTCATCATGGCGTGCTCGTCAGGAGCCCTGGCGGGAGAGGGCGGCGCGGGTGCGGTGGCGGGCCTGGGCGTCGGCCTCGCGCAGCGCGTCCAGCGACGCGGCGGGGACGGCCGGCAGCGCGGCCAGCGCGTCCTCGACCAGGGCGGGAATGGACAGGAAGCCGATCCGGCCCTGAAGGAAGGCTGAAACCGCCTCCTCGTTGGCTGCGTTGAGCACCGCGGGGGCCGTACCGCCGGCGCGCAGCGCGTCGAAGGCGAGGCGCAGGCAGGGAAACGCCGCGGTGTCCGGGGCCTGGAAGTCCAGCCGCCCCTGGGCCAGCAGGTCCAGCCCGCCGACCCCCGAGGCGATCCGTCGCGGCCAGCCCAGGCCGACCGCCAGCGCCGTGCGCATGTCCGGCAGACCCAGCTGGGCGAGGGTGGATCCGTCGACGAACTCGACCAGCGAATGCACCAGGCTCTGCGGGTGCACCAGCACGTCGATGCGGTCGGCCGGCAGGCCGAACAGGTGGTGGGCCTCGATGACCTCCAGGCCCTTGTTCATCAGGGTGGCCGAGTCGACCGAGATCTTCGGGCCCATCGACCATTTCGGATGGGCGACGGCCTGGGCCGGTGTCACGTCGGCCAGCGAGGCGCGATCGCGGCCGAGGAAGGGACCGCCCGACGCGGTCAGCACCAGCCGGCGCACGTCGGCGCAGTCGCCGTCGGCAGGCAGGCACTGGAAGATGGCGTTGTGTTCGCTGTCGATCGGGATGATCCGCGCGCCATGCCCGCGGGCGGCGGCCATCACCAGCTCGCCGGCCAGCACCAGGGATTCCTTGTTCGCCAGCAGCAGGCGCTTGCCCGCGCGTGCGGCGGCCAGGGTCGAATCCAGCCCGGCGGCGCCGACGATCGCGGCGACCACGGTGTCGCTGCCGCCGTCGGCGGCGAGCGAGGCGATGGCGTCCATGCCCGCATGGGCCCGCGTCGCCAGGCCGGCCTCGCGCAGGCCTTCGCGCAGGCGGGGCAGCGCGGTCTCGTCGGCGATGGCGGCGTCGTCGGGCCGGTGCCGGCGGCAGGCGTCGAGCAGCGCGTCCACCTGCTGGCCGGCGGCGAGCACCGAGGCCCGCATCGCGTCCGGATGCCGGGCGATGACGTCGAGCGCCGAACCGCCGATCGAGCCGGTGGCGCCGAGGACGGCGACGCGCTGCATCAGAAGCCCAGCCAGATCTTGCCGAGCGCGAACACCGGGAGTGCGGCCAGCACGCTGTCGATGCGGTCCATGACGCCGCCGTGGCCCGGGATCAGGTTGCCCGAGTCCTTGACCCCGACATGGCGCTTGAGCAGGCTTTCGAGCAGGTCGCCGACCACCGAGAACAGCACCGTGAGCAGGCCCACCAGCGCCACCAGCGGCAGCTGGGCCACGCCGGTGCCGAGGATCCACGCACCGACCACCGCCACCAGCACGCCGAGCAGCGCGCCGCCGACCAGGCCGGCCACGGTCTTGTTGGGGCTGATCCGCGGCGCCAGCCGGCGCTTGCCGAAGGCGCGCCCGGCGAAGTACGCGCCGGTGTCGGTGCCCCAGACGATCATGAAGGCCAGCAGCAGCCAGCCGGGGCCGTCATTGTGGAGGAGGGCGAGGCCACACCAGGCGGGCACCACAGCCAGGGTGGCGGCGGCAAGCTTGAACACCCGCGCATGCGTGTCGTGGTCGGAGGCGAAGTCGTAATGCACCAGCCACAGCATGGCCAGCAGCCACCAGACCACGCCCACGACCACCGCGAGCTTGAACAGCACGAGGGTCGCGGCCGTGCCGCCGGTGCCCCAGACCAGCGCCACCATCAGCATCAGGTTCAGCACCAGCAGGGCGCTGCGGGCCAGGGAATCGTCCACCTCGGCCAGGCCGAACCATTCCCACAGGGCGGCGAGGAACACGATCGCCGCGGCCAGCATCATCCAGGGCGTGGGCAGGAGCAGCACGGCGGCGATGGCCACCGGGGCCATCACGAGCGCGGCGAGGACGCGGGTACGGGTCATTGGGCCTCCATGGGATTGGCCGTGGCCACCTGGTCTGCGGTCAGTCCGAAGCGCCTCTCGCGGCCGGCGAAGACGTCCAGCGCCTGCTGGAGGGTCGCTGCGTCGAGGTCCGGCCAGAGCACGTCGGTGAACCAGAGTTCGGTATAGGCGAGCTGCCAGAGCAGGAAATTGCTGATCCGCACGTCGCCGCCGGTGCGGATGAACAGATCCGGCGGCGGCAGGTCGGACAGGGCGACGTGGCGCGCGATCGCCGCCTCGTCGATGTCGTCGGGGCGCAGGCGTCCCTCGGCCACCTCGACCGCCAGCGCACGCGCGGCGGCGGCGATGTCCTGGCGTCCGCCATAGCTGGCGGCGATGGCCAGGGTCAGCCGGTGGTTGCCGGCGGTCAGGGCCTCGGCGGCGTCCATGCGCGCGATGATCCCGGCGTCGAAGCGGCCGCGTTCGCCGATGAAGCGCACGCGCACGCCGCGGCGATGCAGCTCGGCCACCTCGCGGTCGAGCGCGTTGAGGAACAGCTTCATCAGCGCGCCCACCTCGTCGGCCGGGCGGCCCCAGTTCTCGCTGGAAAACGCGAACAGGGTCAGCGCCGCGATCCCGCGCTCGATGCAGAAGTCGATGCACAGGTTGACCGCGCGCGTGCCGGCGCGGTGGCCGATCATGCGCGGCCGGCGCCGGCGCGCAGCCCAGCGCCCGTTGCCATCCATGACGATGGCGACGTGGCGCGGGACGGCGGTGGTCGTGGCGGACGGGGCGCTCATGCCGGCGCCATCAGACCGCCATCAGCTCCTGTTCCTTGGCCTTGACCACGTCGTCGACGTCCCGGATCGCGTCGTCGGTGATCTTCTGGATCTCGCCCTCGAAGCGGCGCTCGTCATCCTCGCTGATCGCCTTTTCCTTCAGCAGGTCCTTGGCCTGCTGGTTGGCGTCGCGGCGGATGTTGCGGATCGCGACCTTGGTCGACTCGCCTTCGGAGTGCACCAGCTTGGTGAGCTCGCGGCGACGCTCCTCGGTCAGCGCGGGCAGGTTGATGCGGATGGTGGTGCCGGCCGTGTTCGGGGTGAGGCCCAGGTCGGAGGCGAGGATCGCCTTCTCGACCGCCGCGACCATGGGCTTTTCCCACGGCGTGATGGTCAGCGAGCGCGCGTCGCTCACGGTCACCGACGCCACCTGGGTCAGGGGCATGTCCGAGCCGTAGTAGTTGACCTTCAGGTGGTCGACCAGCGCGGTGGAAGCGCGGCCGGTGCGGACCTTGGTCAGGTCGTGGCGCAGGGTTTCCACGCTCTTGGCCATGCGCGTCTGCGCGTCCTTCTTGATCTCGTTGAGCATCGGCTGCCCGCTCCTGTTCGCAATCGCGGGATTATAGGCCATGCCGGTGCGCGCAGGCCTCCGGCGCATGCTCCCGGTCGATGCAGGCATCGCCGCCCCGCTCGAGCTGGAGGGTGGCGTGGTCGATGCCGAAACGCGATTTCAGGTCCTCGCGCGTCGCATGGATGAACGCGTCGTCGTCGCCACCGCCGGGGCGGACCAGGTGCGCGGTCAGGGCCACGGCGCCGGCGCCCAGCGACCAGATATGCAGGTGGTGCACCGAGGCCACGCCGGGCAGCCCGGCGATGAACCCGCGCACCTCGCTCGTGTCGATGTCCGGCGGGACGGCATCCATGGCGGCGTTGAAGCTGTCGCGCAGCAGGCCCACCGCGCCGGCCGCGATCACCACGCCGACCAGGAGCGCGATCGCCGGATCGAGCCAGGCCCAGCCCCACAGCAGCATGCCCACGCCGGCCACCACGGTCGCCAATGAGATGGCGGCGTCGGCCATCAGGTGCAGGTAGGCGCCGCGGCGGTTGAGGTCGCCATGGCCACCGCTGACCATCAGCGCCGTGCCGAGATTGACCGCGATGCCGATCGCCGCCACCACGATCACGGTCATCCCCGGCACCTCCGGCGGCGCGCCCAGCCGGCGCAGTGCCTCCCACGCCAGCGCGCCGGACAGGCCGACCAGCAGGACCGCGTTCGCCAGTGGCGAGAGCAGGGTCGCGCGTCGCCAGCCATAGGTGTGGCGCTCGGTCGGCGGCCACTGGGCGACGGCCGCCGCGCCCCAGGCCATGGCCAGGCCCAGCACGTCGCCCAGGTTGTGCAGCGCATCGGACAGCAGCGCCAGCGAACCGGTCAGGAAGCCGTAGGCCGCCTCGACGATGGTGTAGGCGAGGTTGACGAGGGTGATCAGCGCGAAGGTGCGCGTCGCGCTGCCCGGCGGCGGCGCGTGGTGGTGATGGTGATGGCCGTGGCCGCCGTGGTCATGCTGGTGCATGCGGCCAGCCTGCCATCCCGGTCGGCCCGGACACTATTCCAGTCGCGGCGGTGTCGCGCACGCGGAAGGCGTGCGCGCCGGACTCAGCTCCGGCCCTGCACCAGGGTGCCGATCGGCTCGCCCTTGAGGATGCGCAGCAGCTGGCCCGGCTGCTCCATGTCGAAGATGCGCAGGGGCAGGTCGCTGTCGCGCGCGAGCGCGAATGCCGCCGTGTCCATCACCTGCAGGTCGCGGCCCAGGACTTCGTCGTAGCTGAGGCGCTCGAACCGCGTGGCATCCGGGTTCTTCTTCGGGTCCGAGTCGTAGACGCCATCGACCTTGGTCGCCTTGAGCAGCAGGTCGGCGCCGATCTCGATCGCGCGCAGCGCGGCGCCGGAATCGGTGGTGAAGAACGGATTTCCGGTTCCGGCGGCGAAGATCGTGATCCGGCCCTTCTCGAGGTGGCGGACCGCGCGACGGCGGATGTAGTCCTCGCAGACGTCGTTGATCTTGATCGCGCTCATCACGCGCACCTTGGCGCCGAGCTTTTCCAGCGCGTCCTGCATCGCCAGCGCGTTGATGACCGTGGCCAGCATGCCCATCTGGTCGCCGGTCACCCGGTCCATGCCGCCGGCGGCGAGTCCCGCGCCACGGAAGATGTTGCCGCCGCCGATCACCAGCGCCACCTCGGCGCCCGCGGCCTGCGCCTCGATGACCTCGGCCGCCAGGCGGTGGATGACCTTGGGATCGATGCCGTAATCCTCGTCCCCCATCAGCGCCTCGCCGGACAGTTTGAGCAGGACACGGCGATAGGCGAGCTGGGACATGTGCGGATTCCGGTGGGCAAACCGGGCGGATGTTACCAGATGCGCCATAGTCCGCCGTTCCGGGTGTCGGCTCCCTGTGTCGGGCCCGTCGTGGCGTGATCGTCATCACAATGTTCAGGTTTCATTTATGAAAAGTTCCTGACTTCTTCGTGTCATCCGTGCCTGAACCATGACCTCAGGCAGGCGACGCGGGGAAATTTCCCGACCCTCAGGGTCATATTGCGGGGAGACTTCAGCGTGCAGGAAGACACATCGCGTTACAGGAACGGACTGGCGGGCATCCGGCGCAGCGCACTCTGCGTGGCACTGGGCTTCTGCTTCGCCGGGGCCGTACAGGCCCAGAGCACGACCGGCAGCGTGTACGGCACGGTTCCGTCCGGGGAGGGGGTCAGCGTCGTCGCCAGCAACAACAGCGGCTTCAGCCGCACCGTCGAGGCGGATGCCGGCGGACGGTACAACTTCAGCACCCTGCCGGTGGGCGAGTACACGCTGACGGTGCAGCGTGGCGGGGATGTCCTGGGCAGCCGCAACGTGGTGGTCCGCGCCGGTTCGGGCGTGGACATTTCCTTCGCAGGGTCGGCGGGCGCGACCACGATGGAGGCGGTCACCGTGACCGGCTCGTTCGTGCCGCCAATCGACATCTCGGCGACCGACACGCGCAGCGTCATCACCGCCGAGCAGATCGAGCGGCTGCCGCTGCGGCGATCGGCCGAGGCCATCGCGCTGCTCGCCCCGGGCGCGATCTCCGGAGCCGGCGGCTACTTCGACAACCTGGTCTCGTTCGGCGGCTCGGGCGTGTCCGAGAACGCGTACTACATCAACGGCTATTTCAGCGGCGAGCCGCTGTCCAACCTGGGTGGCTTCAGCCTGCCGTTCGGCACCATCGACCAGCAGGAAACCTACATCGGCGGCTACAGCGCGAAGTACGGCCGCTCCGCCGGCGGCGTGATCAGCCAGATCGGCAAGCGCGGCACCAATGACTGGACCTTCGGCGGCCAGGTGGTGTTCTCGCCCAAGTCGCTGCGCGAGGACAACGACGACCTGTACTTCCCGTCGATCGACCTGAGCGGTGCCAACGCCAACCCCAACCTGCCCAGCACCTGTGGACCGGATCCGGACGGCCCCACCGGTCCTGCGGTGCCCAACGAGTTGTGCCAGTGGGCGTACGAGGATCCCGACCGTCCCGGAACCCTGTACTCCCGGGGACGCGACGCCAGCTCCGAGAACCTGGTGTACAGCGCCTACGTGGGTGGTCCGATCATCCAGGACCGCCTGTTCTTCTTCGTCGGCGCCGAATACTCCAGCACGGAGAGCACCTATTCGCCGACCGCGCTGGGCAGCCCGCGCCGGGAATCGCGTGACCAGGACAGCCCAAAGCTCTATAGCAAGCTCGACTGGAACGTCAGCGACGACCACCTGCTGGAACTGACCTATCTGCGCGAGAAGATCGACCGCGACGGCGCGTTCTACGACTACGACTTCGACACCGGCTCCGTCGGCGAGCGGCTGACCATCTCGCCCACCCCTATCGAGCAGGAGAACGAATACAAGATCCTGAAATACACCGGGTTCCTGAACGACGTCCTGACCCTGAGCGCGGTCTACGGCGAGAGCGAGTTCACCAACCGGCAGATCAACGCGGGCATCCTGCCGGGCGTTCCCTACGTCGTGGGCGCGACCAACCAGAACCCGGCGATCGTCGGGTCCAGTCCGATCCCGAACCGCCAGCCGGCCTACCAGGGCCGCGATGGCATGAGCGAGACCAAGGCGCTGCGTGCCGACCTCGAATGGGTCGTCGGCGACCACACGCTGACCTTCGGCATCGACAACATCGAGTTCGAGGCGACCAACGAGGGCACCTCGCAGGAAGCGGAATACTGGCAGTACGCGCGCGTCGCCGACCCCAACAGCAACCTCGCGCCGGCGCTCGGCGTGGGGGCGCCGGGCAGCAACTATTACGTCCGCGAGCTGCGCTACTTCACCAACACCAGCATGTCGCTCGACCAGAAGGCCTGGTACATCGAGGACCGCTGGAACGTGACCGACAACCTGCTGCTGTCGATCGGCGTGCGCAACGACCAGTTCACCAACAAGAACAACTTTGGCGAGACCTACATGGACGCCAAGGACCAGTGGGCGCCCCGCCTGGGCCTGTCCTGGGACGTCTTCGGCGATGCCTCGGCCAAGCTGTTCGCCAACGCCGGCAGGTACTTCCTGGCGATGCCCAACAACGTCGCGATCCGCGGCGCCTCGGCATCGACCTTCACCTACGAGTACTTCACCTACAGCGGAATCGATCCCGACGGCCGCCCGACCGGGCTGACGGCGGTGCCTGGCGTCGGCGGCGCGCCCGCGCCGGGCCCGGTGTCGTCCAACGGCGAGACCGGCGCGGCCGTGGACGTGCTCGCGTTCGCCCCGTCCGACCTGAAGAACATGTACCAGGACGAGTACATCATCGGCTTCGAGAAGATGCTCGGCGAGACGTGGATGGCCGGCGCCAAGCTGACCTACCGCGACCTCAAGTCCTCGATCGACGACGTCTGCGATCCGTACTCGCTGATGGACGCGGCGGGCCTGGAGATCTACGGCGAGCAGGACGGCAAGTACCTCGCCAGCAGCGCCGAGCTGGGCCAGGTGGAAGTCGCGTACTGCTACATGTTCAACCCCGGGGGCACCAACACCTTCAGCCTCGCCAACGTGGATGACGCCGGCAATCCCACCGGTAGCCGCGTCAACGTCACCATGGGGCCGCAGGACTGGCGCTTCGAGGAAGGCATGAAGCGCGAGTACAAGGCGCTCGACCTGTACTTCGAGCGTCCGTTCGACGGCAAGTGGGAGGCGCGGGTCGACTACACCCTGAGCTTCAGCGAAGGCAACAACGAAGGCCAGGTGAAGTCCGAGTTCGGCCAGAGCAACATCTCCAAGACCCAGGACTGGGACGTGGCCGAGTTGATGCGCTACGCCTCCGGCTACCTCGCCAACGACCGCAGGCACCAGCTCAAGGTCCGCGGCAGCTACGCGATCACGCCCGAGTGGCTGGTTTCGGGCAACCTGCGGGTGGAGTCGGGCATGCCGATCAGCTGCCTGGGCCTCTACAACCCGGACGGCAGCATCGACGAGAACACCTCCGATGCCGATCCCGTGGGCTACGGGGCGAGCTACCACACCTGCTTCGGTGAGGTGGCCACGCCCGGTGACGAGCGCACGTCGTGGAACAAGGCGCTGGACCTGGGCCTGACCTACAACCCGCAGGCCTTCGACAACCGGCTCACGCTCGGGATGCAGGTGCTCAACGTGTTCAACCAGAACGAGACGCTGCAGGTGGACGTCACCTCGGGGACCGACGCCCCGTACACGGTGTCCAACACCTACCTGCTGCCGATCTCCAGGCAGACCCCGCGGTACGTGATGTTCTCGGCGGCCTACCGCTTCTGACCATCGCGCAGGCAAAAAAAAATCCGGCCCCGCAAGGGGCCGGATCCTGTCCAGGCGAGGGCGCGGGCGGTTACGCCAGGCCGGCCTGCTTCATCACTTCGGCCGCGTAGTCCTCGACCACCTTCTCGATGCCTTCGCCGACGGCGAGGCGCTCGAAGCGGACGACGTCCGCGCCGGCGGCCTTGAGCACCTGCTCGACCGACTTGTCGGTGTCGAGCACGTAGGGCTGGCCGTACAGGGTGACCTCGTTGACGATCTTGGCGATCTTGCCGCTGATGATCTTCTCGAGGATGTCGGCCGGCTTGGCCCGGTCCTTGTCGCTCATCTTCGCCAGCTCGATTTCCTTCTCCTTGGCCAGGAACTCGGCCGGAACGTCGGATGCCTTGTTGTGCGGCGGGTTCATCGCCGCGACGTGCATAGCGAGGCTGCGCGCGAGTTCGGCGTCGCCGCCCTGGAGCTCGACCAGCACGCCGATGCGGCCGCCGTGGACGTAGCCGGCGACGGTGTTGCCGCTCTCGAGCGAGATCATGCGGCGGACCTGCACGTTCTCGCCGACCTTGGCGATCAGCGCGGCGCGGGCTTCCTCGACGGTCTGACCGCCGACGGTGGCGGCCTTGAGCGCGTCGATGTCGTCGACGCCGACCGCGGCCTGGGCCACGGTCTCGCAGAACGCCACGAAGTTCTCGTCCTTGGCGACGAAGTCGGTCTCGGAGTTGATCTCGACGATGGCGGCGCGGTTGCCGGCCTGCGCGAACGCGACGCGGCCTTCGGCGGTGACGCGGTCGGCCTTCTTGTCGGCCTTGGCCAGGCCCGACTTGCGCAGCGCCTCGGCGGCGGCGTCGATGTTGCCGCCGGCTTCGGTGAGCGCCTTCTTGCACTCCATCATGCCGGCGCCGGTGCGCTCGCGCAGTTCCTTGACCTGGGATGCGGTGATTTCCATTGGGGACCTCGGGATCTGTGGGTGTTTCAAAGTGCGCGGCCGCGCATGGTGGCGCGGCCGCGTGTCAGGCGTGCGAAGCCGAGCGGCTTACTCGGCCGGCTTGGCGTCTTCCGCCTTGGCCTCGTCAGCCTTGGCCTCGTCGGCCTTCGGCTCGTCGGCCTTGGCCTCGGTGGCCTCGGCCTTCTTGCGGGCCGGGCCGCGGCGCGGCTTGTCGCCATCGGCGCCGTCGGTGAACTCTTCCTCGCGCACGGTCGCGGCGCTCGGCGCGGCGGCCTTGCCCTCGAGCACGGCGTCGGCGGCGGCGCGGGCGTACAGCTGCACGGCGCGGATGGCGTCGTCGTTGCCGGGGATGGCGTAGTCGACCAGGGCCGGGTCGTAGTTGGTGTCGACCACCGCGATCACCGGGATGCCGAGCTTCTTGGCTTCCTTGATCGCGATGTCCTCATGGCCGATGTCGATCACGAACAGCGCGTCCGGCAGGCGGTTCATTTCCTTGATGCCGCCCAGCGAGGCCAGCAGCTTGTCGCGCTCGCGGCGCAGGCCCAGCACTTCGTGCTTGACCAGCTTGTCGAAGGTGCCGTCGGTCTCGCCGGCTTCCAGCGTCTTCAGGCGCGAGACCGAGCCCTTCACGGTGCGGAAGTTGGTCAGCGTGCCGCCCAGCCAGCGCTGGGTCATGTACGGCATGCCGCAGCGCTCGGCCTCTTCCTTGATCGGCTCGCGCGCGCTGCGCTTGGTGCCGACGAACAGGATCATGCCGCGCTTCTGGGCGATGCCAGAAATGAAGTTCATCGCGTCCGAGAACAGCGGGACGGTCTTCTCGAGGTTGATGATGTGGATCTTGCCGCGGGCACCGAAGATGTACGGCGCCATCTTGGGGTTCCAGTAGCGCGTCTGGTGGCCGAAATGGACGCCGGCTTCCAGCATCTGGCGCATGGTGATCTGGGGCATTGCAGAACTCCTGGCATGGAACCCGGCCGCCGGAAGGGTAGGGGCGGCTTGCCCGCGCGGAGGCGGGCGATGGGTTCCGGGGTTGGGCCTCCCCGCCGCCTCCGTATCCAGATCCCGGCCTTCGCAGGCGCGGGACACCCCGGAACGGGTGGTTGCAGCGGGTGTGTATTCGACGGTGGCGCCCGTCGTGGGCGGCTCCGGGCCGGGGTCCGGCTGCGGAACCGGTTGATTCTAGCCGCCCGGGCCTGCAGGGGCAAGGTCCGGACAGCAGCGCCCGCCGATGGGCGATAATGCGCGGATGGCCATCACCCCCAAGACCCCCGAACAGATCGAGAAGATGCGCGCCGCCGGCCACCTGGCTGCGGAGGTGCTGCAGATGATCGCCCCGCACGTGAAGCCCGGCGTGAGCACCGAAGAGCTCGACCGCCTCTGCCACGAGCACATCGTCAACGTGCAGCAGGCCACGCCGGCCAACGTCGGCTACAAGGGCTATCCCAAGGCGACCTGCATCTCGGTCAACAACGTCATCTGCCATGGCATCCCGAACGAGGCCAAGGTCCTGAAGGACGGCGACATCGTCAACATCGACGTCACCGTGATCAAGGACGGCTGGCACGGCGACACCAGCCGCATGTATTTTGCCGGCACGCCGTCGGTGATGGCGAAGCGGCTGGTCGAGGTCACGCGCGAAGCGATGTTCCGCGGCATCCGCGCGGTCAGGCCGGGCGCGACGCTCGGCGACATCGGCCATGCCATCCAGAGCTACGCCGAGGCCGAGCGCTTCAGCGTGGTGCGCGAGTACTGCGGCCACGGCATCGGCAAGGTCTACCACGAGGAGCCGCAGGTGCTGCACTACGGCCGCCCGGGCGAGGGCGTGGTGCTGGAGGCAGGCATGACCTTCACCATCGAGCCGATGATCAACGAGGGCACGCGCCACACCCGGCTGCTGCCCGACGGCTGGACCGTGGTCACCAAGGACCGCAAGCTCTCGGCGCAGTGGGAGCACATGGTGGCGGTGACCGCCGACGGCGTGGACATCCTCACCCGCCTGCCCGGCGACGACAACGATTTCTGACGTGGACGCGGCCGCGCCTTCCGATGCGCAGGGCCGCAGCGATGTCGCCGGCGATGCAAGCTGGGCGCAGCTGCGCCGCGAGCAGCTGGCCGCGGGCGCGGCAGCGCTGGCGGCACGCTTCGACGCCGGTGGCGATGTCAGCCGCCTGATTGCCGAGCGTGCGCACGCGGTCGACGCGGTGCTGGGGGACACCTGGCGGCGCTGCGTGCCGGACGATGCCGGGCTGGCGCTCTTCGCCGTGGGCGGCTACGGCCGCGGCAGCCTGTTCCCGCATTCCGACATCGACCTGCTGGTGCTGGCCGAACGCGAGCCCGACGACGTCGCCGGTGCCGCGCTGTCGCGCCTGTTCGCCCTGCTGTGGGACACCGGGCTGGCGGCCAGCCACGCCGTGCGCACGCCGACCCAGTGCACGGAGGCCGCCGCGGACATCAGCGTGATGACGGCGCTGATCGAGGCCCGGCCGGTCGTCGCCGCCGAGGCCGCCCGCGCGGCGCTGGCGCGGGCGATCGCGCCCGACCGCGCCTGGCCCGCGCGTGACTTCTTCGTGGCCAAGGCGCGCGAGCAGGAGGCGCGCCATGCGCGCTTCGGCGACACGTCGGACAACCTCGAGCCCAACCTCAAGGAAGGGCCCGGCGGCCTGCGCGACCTGCAGACCCTGGGCTGGATGGCGCGCCGCGCATTCGGCACCCACGAGCTGGAGCCGCTGGTCGCGCTGGGTCACGTCGGCGCCGACGAGTCGGCGGCCCTGGGACGCGAGCGCCAGGCGCTGGAGCGGCTGCGCTACGGCCTGCACCTCGTGGCCGGTCGCGCCGAGGACCGCCTGCGCTTCGACCACCAGAAGGCGCTGGCCGAGCGGCTCGGCTTCGCCGACGACGCGCGCAACCTGGGCGTCGAGAAGATGATGCAGGGCTTCTACCGCAGCGCGGCGGTGGTGCGCCGGATCGGCGACCGCCTGCACCAGCGCTTCGAGGAGCACTTCGACGGCGCTGCCGAACCGGAGCCCGTCGACGCGCGCTTCGAACTGCGCCGCGGCTACCTGGCCGCGCGCGACCACGGCTGGCCGCACGGCGACATCGGCCAGGTGTTCGAACTGTTCGCGGCCTGGGCGCGCCTGGGCGAACTGCGCGGACTGCATACCCACACCGCGCGCGCTCTGGCCGAGGCGCTCGACGCCCTGGCCCCGTATACCTCGGCCAGCGACGCGCAGCGCGCCGCGTTCCTGGCGCTGCTGCGCGGCCCGGCGCCGGTGCGCGGCCTCGAGCGCATGGCGCGGCTGGGCGTGCTGGGGCGCTGGATCCCGGCGTTCGCACAGGTGTCCGGACGCATGCAGTTCGACCTGTTCCACGTCTACACCGTCGACCAGCACACGCTGGCGGTGCTGCGCAACCTCGCCGCCTTCGCCAGCGGCGAGGCCGACGAGCGCTTCTCGCGCGCGCACGAGGTGCATCCGGGCCTGCGCAAGCCCGAGCTGCTGTTGCTCGCGGGACTGTTCCACGACATCGCCAAGGGCCGCGGCGGCGACCATTCCGAGCTCGGCGCGGTCGACGCGCGCGCCTTCTGCGAGACGATGGGGCTCGGCGAAGGGGACACCGCGCTGGTCGAGTGGCTGGTGCTGCGCCACCTGCTGATGTCGGTCACCGCGCAGAAGCAGGACATCGCCGACCCGGCGGTGATCCATCGCTTCGCCACCGAGGTCGCCGACCGCGAACGCCTGGACTACCTCTACCTGCTGACCTGCGCCGACATCGCCGGCACCTCGCCCAAGCTGTGGAACGCGTGGAAGGACCGCCTGCTCGCCGACCTGCGCGATGCCACGCGCCTGGCGCTGCGGCGCGGCCTGGAACATCCGGTCGCCGCCGCCGAGCGGATCGCCGAGACCCGTGGCGCCGCGTCGAAGCGGCTGGCCGACGCCGGCATCGCGCCCGCCACGGCCGACGCGCTGCTCGACAGGTTCCCCGCGCACAGCTTCCTGCGTGCCCGCGCGGAACAGATCGCCTGGCAGGCGCAGGCGCTCCATGACGCCCGTGGCGACGACCCGGTGCGCGCGGTGGTCAAGGCTCGCCTGGTCGCGTCCGGCAGCCAGGCGATGGAGGTGTTCGTTCACGGCGCGGACCGCGACGGGCTGTTCGCCGCGATCGTGGTCACCCTCGACCGCCTGGGGCTGGCCATCCAGCAGGCGCGTGCGCTCGATGGCCCGGGCGGCGCGGTATTCGACAGCTTCCAGGTGCTGCCCGAGGACGCGCGCGCCGATGCGGATCCGCACGCGGTCGCACGCAAGCTCGGCGCGGTGCTGGCGGGTCCGCTGGACCGGGTGCGGCCGGCGCAGCGCACGCTGCCGCGGCACCTGCGCCATTTCCGCATCGCCCCGCAGGTCGAGTTCGCCACCGGCGCCGACGGCACGAGCACCGTGCTGAGCCTGGTGGGCACCGACCGCCCCGGCCTGCTGGCCGATGTCGCGCACGTGCTGCGCAGCGAAGGGCTGCGCGTGCACGACGCGCGCATCGCGACCTTCGGCGCACGCGCCGAGGACGTGTTCCGGGTGACCGGAGAAGACAAGCAACCGCTGGACGGGGAGGCCTGCGCGCGGCTGCGCGCGGCGCTCCTGGCCAGGATCGACGGAGAAGGATCGAAATGAGCATTGCGAAGAAGGCCCGCGCGAAGAAGGCGTTGGCCACGGGTTCGGCTGCGGGCAAGGCGGCAGCGAAGCCTGCGGCGGCAAAGAAGTCCGCCTCCAAGAAGTCTGCCGCCAAGAAGTCTGTCGCGAAGGCGCCTGTGGCAAAGAAGTCCGTTGCGAAGAGTCCGGTAGCGAAGAACGTCGCAACGGCGAAGGCCGCAACGAAGAAGGTCGCATCGAAGAAGGTCGCAGCGAAGAAGTCTGTAGCGCGGAACCCTGTCGCCAAGAAAGTCCCGACGAAGAAGTCCGCGACGAAGCCAGCAGCCAAGGTCACCGCGACCGCCGGAGGCATGATGCCGGCTGCGTCCGGTGCGTCCCGTGTCGCCGGTGGCGCCGGCGCCGCCGAGGCCCCGGCGCATCCGCACGTGGCGGATGCCGACCGCGAGCTCGCCTTCATGATCGACAGCGCCTGGGCGCGGCGATCGATGCTGACGCCCGAGGAAATCGAGGGCTCGACGCGGCTGCTGGTCGACCAGGCCATCGAGGGCCTGGAGGCCGGGCGCCTGCGCGTGGCCGAGCCCGATGGCAAGGGCGGCTGGCACGTCAACGAATGGCTGAAGAAGGCCGTGCTGCTGTACTTCCGCGTGCAGGAGATGGAGCTCGGCGAGCAGTACCCGGCGCCGTACTGGGACAAGATCCCGATGCGCTTCGAGGACTTCGACGAGGCCGCGTTCCGCAAGCTCGGCGCGCGTGTCCTGCCCGGCGCGATCGCGCGCCGCGGCGCGCACATCGGCCGCGACGTGGTGCTGATGCCCTCGTTCGTGAACATCGGGGCCTGGATCGGCGCCGGCACGATGGTCGACACCTGGGCCACGGTGGGGTCCTGTGCGCAGGTCGGCAAGCACTGCCACATCTCCGGCGGTGCCGGCATCGGCGGCGTGCTCGAGCCGCTGCAGGCCGCGCCGACGATCATC
The DNA here is from genome assembly GCF_016457215.1 of Luteimonas sp. MC1895. NCBI lineage: Bacteria > Pseudomonadati > Pseudomonadota > Gammaproteobacteria > Lysobacterales > Lysobacteraceae > Luteimonas > Luteimonas sp. MC1895. The sequence goes on along the minus strand of NZ_JAEMDY010000001.1, from coordinate 293,983 downwards.
GAGGATCATGTCTTCGTCGGGGCCCGGTCCGAGGTGGTGGAGGGCGTCATCGTCGGCCACCACAGCGTGATCGGGATGGGCGTCTTCCTCGGCCAGTCGACCCGCATCTACAACCGCATGACCGGCGAGACCAGCTACGGCGTGGTGCCCCCGGGCAGCGTGGTGGTGGCCGGCTCGCTGCCCGCGGCCGACGGATCGCATTCGCTCTACTGCGCGGTGATCGTCAAGCAGGTCGACGCGCGCACGCGCGCCAAGACCTCGGTCAACGAGCTGCTGCGCGGACACGCGCAGTGAGCGGGGACGCACCGGTGGCCGCCACGCTGTACGGCCTGAAGAACTGCGATACCTGCCGCAAGGCGCGCAAGTGGCTCGACCGCTTCGACATCGCCCACGACTTCGTCGACTACCGGGAGGAAAAGCCTTCGCCCGAGACCCTGCTGGAGTGGTCGGCGAGGCTGGGCGGCTTCGAGGCCATGGTCAACAAGTCGTCCATCACCTGGCGCGAGCTGCCGCCCCACCGCAAGGCCGCGGGCTCGGACGCCGAGTGGAAGCTGCTGCTGCGCGAGTATCCGCAGCTGATCCGGCGGCCGCTGGTGGTGACCGCGGATGGCACCGTCACCCAGGGCTTCAGCGACAACGGCTTCCGCAAGCGCTTCGGGACCGACGCGTGAGCGACGTGCTGGCCCTGGCCTGCGAACTCATCGCGCGGCCCTCGGTCACGCCGGACGATGCCGGTTGCCAGGCGCTGATCGCGGAGCGGCTGGCTCGCGCCGGCTTCCTCTGCGAGTCGCTGCGCTACGGCGAGGTCGACAACCTGTGGGCCACGCACGGCAGCGGCGCGCCGGTGCTGGTGTTGCTGGGCCACACCGACGTGGTGCCGCCGGGTCCGCGCGCGGCGTGGGCCAGCGATCCCTTCGTGCCCGACATCCGCGATGGCGTGCTGTACGGGCGCGGCGCTGCCGACATGAAGGGCAGCGTCGCGGCCTTCGTGGTCGCGCTGGAACGCTACGTGGCGGCGCACCCCGACCACCGCGGCACGGTGGCCCTGCTGCTGACCTCGGACGAGGAGGGCGACGCGATCGACGGCGTGCGCCGGGTGGCGGAAGAGTTCCGCCGTCGAGGCCAGCCCGTCGACTGGTGCGTCACCGGCGAGCCCTCGTCGAGCGAGCAGCTGGGCGACCTGCTGCGCGTGGGACGGCGCGGGTCGCTCAGCGGGGCCCTGACCGTGCACGGCGTGCAGGGACACGTCGCCTATCCGGACAAGGCGCGCAATCCGGTGCATGAAGCGCTGGCGGCGCTGGCCGAGCTCACCGGCCGCCGCTGGGACGCCGGCTACGAGAGCTTCCCGCCCACCAGCCTGCAGATCAGCAATGTCGCCGCGGGCACGGGTGCGGGCAATGTGATTCCGGGCGAACTGCGGGTGGACTTCAACCTGCGCTACAACCCGCACTGGGACGCCGCGCGGCTGGAGGCCGAGATCGAGACGGTGCTCGAGCGCCATGGGCTGGACGTCTCGCTGCGCTGGCACCGGAGCGGCGAGCCGTTCTTCACTCCGGAAGGGCCGCTTCGGGCGGCGGCGCGCGAGGTGCTGGCCGCGTCGGCGGGCGCACCGCCCGAGGAAAGCACCGGCGGTGGCACGTCGGACGCGCGCTTCATCGCGCCCCTGGGTGCGCAGTGCATCGAGATCGGTCCGGTGAACGCGAGCATCCACCAGGTCGACGAGCATGTCGCCGTGGCCGACCTGGAGGCCTTGCCCGACCTTTACCTGGCGCTGCTGGAACGCCTGCTGCCCGGCTGACCCGGGCGCGGCGGCTCAGTTCCCGAGCGCGAGCGTATGCAGCGTGTCGCCGGGAAGGAATGGCGACGGCCGCCCCTGGACCCAGTCCGCGTGGCCGGCGCCCCAGAACGGCGACAGCGGATGCCCGCTCTGTCCGCCGGGCTGGTGGATGATGCCCTCGGCCTCGCGGCCCGGCGCAACGATCATGCGCTGCGAGGCGCCCATGGCCGGCGCCTGCACGCGCGGCATGTGGGCGTCGCCCGGCAGCGGATCCGCCGGCATGCACAGCGCGCCGCGCAGGGCGCCCGGCAGCACCTGCGCCAGCGGATGGCAGATGCGCGCGGTATTGGCTTCCCCCCAGCTGCGTTCGCCCAGCGGCCCCTGGCCTGCGAGGTCGTCGCGCACGGCGGCGGCGGCCTCCTCGAACAGCGCGTCCCAGCTCGCATGTCGACGCGGCAGCAGGTGCCCAGGACGCTGCGAGACCAGCGGCCAGGCCACGCCTTCCAGCTGTGCCAGCGGCGGCATTTCGAAGTCCTCGCCCAGCGCCGCGCGCGCCGGCGCCAGCAGGCCCTCCGCGATCCGCGCGTTGACCTCGACCCGCCAGGCCCGCACCAGCCGATAGCCCGTGGACTCGATGGACGCGTGGCCGCTCCAGTCGTCGGAGGCATCCGCGAGCGCACGCAGGGCGGGGAGATCCCCGCCGCGCGCGCGTTCAAGCATCAGTGCGTGCCAGCGCTCGAGGAACAGGGCGCGATCGTCGAGCTGGATCGCCAGCAGGTCGCGTTCGTCGAATCGCTCGCGTGCGCGCAGTGCGTCGCGGATCTGCGCGCCGCGCGCGCCCAGCGCGTAGCCACCGTCGCCGATGGTCGCCAGGGCGGCCCCGTCCACCACCCGCGCATTGGCGGTCCAGATGCGATCGGCGGTCGGCGATGCCACGGTCGGGCCGTGGCGGGTGCCCATCGTCCATGGCGGGCAGTCGCTCGCCGCGGGCTCGATCGGCGCCGTCGGATCGCAGCCCGCCGCGCGCAGCGGAACCGGTCCCAGCAGGCGCCACGCGATGCGGCCGGCGCTGTCGCCGATGACCAGGTTCTGGTTCGGGAGCGCGATGTCGCGCGCCAGCAGCAGGGCGCGTTCGATGTCCGGGACGCGCGCCATGCCGGCCAGGCCCAGGTTGATCGCACCGGGCAGGTGGGCGGTCCAGCGCAGCGTCAGCACACGGCCGTCGGCCAGGCGATGGAGGACCGGTCCCCAGGACGATTCCTCGACCTCCAGGTCTTCGGGCTCGCCGCCTGCCACGTCGATGCGTTCGCGGTGGCGCGCGAGCGGCGTGCAGGTGTCGCTGGCCGGCCCGTCGCACGGCGTCTCGAGCGCCCAGTCGAGGTAGTCGCCATAGCTGTTGGTGAAGCCCCAGGCCACGTGTCCGTTGCTGCCGACGATCACCGCGGGCAGCCCGGGCAGGGTGAACCCGGACACGTCGACCTGGCCGCCCGGCGCCAGCGGGTCGGGGTGGCGCAGCCGCGCCCGGAACCAGATCCCGGGCGCGCGCAGGCCGAGGTGCATGTCGTCGGCGACCAGGGCCGACCCGTGCGCGGTCAGCGTGCCGGCCACGGCGAAATTGTTGCTTCCGACCGCGGGTGGCTCGGCAGGCGGCGCTCCGGCCTGCGGCTCGCCGTCGGGCGTGGGCAGCGTACGCAGGTCGACGACGTCCGCCCCGGGCAGGACCGCGTCGCCGATGGCGCGGCCCACCAGCGGCGCATCCCAGTCCGATCCCGCGTGGGCCACCAGCGCGTACAGCGCTTCGGGCAGATGCGGCCGGGCTTTCCACAGCGCCAATTCGCGTGCGTTGCCGGCGTCCTGCAGGTCGAAGTACATCGCATGCCCGACCAGCACCGAGTCCTCGGGCATCCAGGGTTCGGGCGTGGCGCGCAGCAGCAGGTAGGGCCAGGGCCGCCTGCGCAGCGAGGACATCCCGGCGTTCACGCCGTCGGCATAGGCCTGCAGCAACACGCGCTCGGCCTCCGGTGCAGCGGCGATCTCGGCGCGTGCGCGGGCGCGCATGCGGTGGACGCGGTGGCGGCGGTCGACGTCCAGCGCGGCCGGGCCGAACAGCGCGGCCAGCTCGCCGGCTGGCGACCGGCGCATCAGGTCCATCTCGAAGCCGCGCTCCTGGGCATGCACGTAGCCGAGTGCGCGGACGGCGTCCAGGCCATTGGCCGCATCGACGGTCACCACGCCAAGCGCGTCGCGCGAGACGTCTGCCGGCGCCGACAGGCCGGCGAGCGCGGCAGGGCCGTCAAGCTGCGGCAGGCTGCCGCGCAGCGCCCACCAGGCCAGCAGCGCCAGCACCAGGGCCAGCGCCACCAGCAGTCCCGCGATGCGGGCGATCCACTTCACCATCGGCACACCCCTCCCCGAGGTCGCCGCCATCATGCGGCCTTATTCGACCGACAGCCCCTCGACCTTCTGCCAGCCGCGCGGCAACAGCCCGCCGCGACTGCCCCGGGCGCCGAGGTAGGCCTCCAGGTCGCGCCAGGACAGGGTCATGGTGCGCGTGCCCGAATGCACCATCAGGCTGCCGCCGTCCGCTACCGCGGCCACCGCGACCACGCGCTCGGTGCCGCGCTTGGCCTTGGGGATCTCGATGATCTTGTTGCCCTTGCCGCGCTCCAGCTCGGGCAGCTCCGAGAGCGGGAAGGCCAGCAGGTGGCCGGCGCTGGTCACCGCCACGATGCGGTCGGACGCGAGGCTGGCCACGGCCGAGGGCTGCAGCACGCGCGCGCCCTCGGGCAGGCTCAGCATGGTCTTGCCGGCCTTCTGCCGGCTGGTCAGGTTCTCGAAGCGGGTGACGAAGCCGTAGCCGGCCGAGGACGCGACGGTGAACCGCGCGTCCGGCTCGCCGCTGGCCATGGCCACGAAGCTCGCCCCGGCCGCCGGCGAAAAGCGCCCGGTCAGTGGCTCGCCGTTGCCGCGCGCCGAGGGCAGGCCATGCGCCAGCGTGGAATACGCACGCCCGGTCGAGTCGAGGAAGGCGACCTGCTGGGTGCTGCGCCCGCGCACCGCGCCGAGCAACGCGTCGCCCTCGCGGTAGGACATCGTCGAGGCGTCGACGTCGTGGCCCTTGGCCGCGCGCACCCAGCCCTTCTGGCTCAGCACGATGGTCACCGGCTCGCTGGCCACCAGGTCGGTCTCGGCCAGCGCCTGGGCCGCGCCGCGCGCGACCAGGGGCGAGCGGCGTGCGTCGCCGAAGGCCTTGGCGTCGGCCAGCAGCTCGTCCTTGATCAGCTTGCGCAGCCTGGCCTTGCTGCCGAGCGTCGCGACCAGGCCGTCGCGCTCCGCCGCCAGCGCGTCCTGCTCGCCGCGGATCTTCATCTCTTCCAGCCGCGCCAGCTGGCGCAGCCGGGTGTCGAGGATGTAGTCGACCTGGTCGTCGCTGAGCCCGAAGCGGGCCTGCAGCACCGGCCGCGGCTCGTCCTCGCTGCGGATGATGCGGATCACTTCGTCCAGGTTGAGGAAGGCGACCAGCAGGCCTTCGAGCAGGTGCAGGCGGCGCTCGACCTTGTCCAGCCGGTGCTGCAGGCGGCGGGTGACGGTGTCCGCGCGGAAACCCAGCCATTCCAGCAGCAGGCTGCGCAGGTTCTTGACCTGGGGCCGGCCATCCAGGCCGATGATGTTGAGGTTGACCCGGAAGCTCTTCTCGAGGTCCGTGGTCGCGAACAGATGGCCCATCAGCTGGTCGGCGTCGACGCGGTTCGAGCGCGGCACCAGCACCACGCGCACCGGGTTGGCGTGGTCGGACTCGTCGCGGATGTCCTCCAGCCACGGCAGCTTCTTGGCGCGCATCTGCGCGGCGATCTGCTCGATCACCTTGCCCGGGCTGACCTGGTAGGGCAGGGCGGTAATGACGATGTTGGCCGCTTCCTTCAGGAAGGTCGCGCGGGCGCGCACGCTGCCGTGGCCGGTCTCGTAGATCGCGCGCAGGTCGGCGACCGGGGTGATGATCTCGGCCGTGGTCGGGTAGTCCGGTCCGCGCACGTGTTCGCAGAGGTCGGCGACGGTGGCGTCGGGATCGTCCAGCAGCCGCACGCAGGCGCTGACGATCTCGTTGAGGTTGTGCGGCGGCACGTCGGTGGCCATGCCCACCGCGATGCCGGTGGTGCCGTTGAGCAGCAGGTGCGGCAGGCGCGCCGGCAGCCAGGTCGGCTCCTCGAGCGTGCCGTCGAAGTTCGGCGCCCAGTCCACGGTGCCGTGGGCCAGCTCGCCCAGCAGGACCTCCGCGATCGGCGTCAGCTTGGACTCGGTGTAGCGCATGGCCGCGAACGACTTCGGGTCGTCGGGCGAGCCGAAGTTGCCCTGGCCCTCGATCAGCGGATAGCGGTAGCTGAAGGGCTGCGCCATCAGCACCAGGGCTTCGTAGCAGGCGCTGTCGCCGTGCGGGTGGAACTTGCCGATCACGTCGCCGACGGTGCGTGCGGACTTCTTCGGCTTGGACGCCGCGCCGAGGCCAAGCTCGCTCATCGCATAGATGATCCGCCGCTGCACCGGCTTGAGCCCGTCGCCGATGAAGGGCAGGGCACGGTCGAGCACCACGTACATCGAATAGTCGAGATAGGCGCGCTCGGCGTACTCGCGAAGGGGGATCTGCTCGAAGCCGTGGAAGACGGTGCGGACGGGGTCGTTCATCGGGACTGCGGTGGCGTGGGAACCCGGCATTCTACCGGGCCACTCCTCCCGGGCGCGCTCAGCGTGCGGGGCGCGTGGCCCAGGCCACGGCGCGGTCAAGCGCGACCACGTCGGCGGCCTTCGATCCTGCGAGCACCTTGAACGCCGCGGCCCGCAGCGGCGGCTGGCCGGCGACGGCCTCGCGCACCACCGCGACCTTGTATTCGCGTGCATTGGCGTCGATTGCGGTCGCCAGGACGCAGGACTCCAGCGCCATGCCGGCCAGCAGCAGGCGGCGCACGCCCAGCTTGGCCAGCAGGACCGGCAGGGCGGTGTCGAGGAAGGCGGAGTGCTTGGGCTTCAGGACGAAGTAGTCCTTCGGCGTCGGCTCCAGCAGGCCGGCGATCGCCTGCGCGGGGCCGGGGCTCGCCGAAGCCATCGCGACCAGCTCGCGGAAATCCGACTGCCAGCGGGCGAAGTTGTCGTTGACGTAGGCCACCGGCCAGCCACGCCGGTGGAACCGGTCGCGCAGGGTCCGTACGCCGCGGGCGGCGCGCAGGGCCGACGGCGCCACGCGATCGGCACCCGGGAAGTCGAGCAGCCCGATCATGTCGATCACCAGCAGCGCGGGCGGGGCGCCGGTGGCCACGCTCAGTCGGGCGCCTTGGCCGGAACGAAGGGCGACACAGGGTCGCTGGCGGGGAAGGTTTCCTCCAGCGCCTCGTCCTGGTTCTCGCTCTCCTTCTGCTTGCGCTCGCGGCGTTTGCCGGGACTCTCGTCCCGCGTGGCGTGGTCTTCGGGGAGGTCTTTCCTGTCACGGCTCATGGCGGGCCTCGCGGTTCTGGGATGCCCTGTTCTTAGCGCCGGCTCCGTTGCCGCCGCGTGACCGGCGCGCGCGTGCCTGCATGGGCGCGGACCAGGTAGCGGCGTGCCGCCTCTTCCCACTGGCGGGGGCCGCGGGCGCGACGGGCCGCGCGGGCCAGGCTGCCGTCCTCCCAGCCTTCGAACACGCAGGGATCGACGTAGGATTTGCGGCACACCGCCACCGTGTTGCCGAGCAGCCCGGACACGTCGCCCAGCACCTGCTGCTGGATCGCCGCCAGCGCGCGTCCGCTGGCGTCCGCGGGCGGCGGAGCCGCGGCCAGCAGCCGGAAGGCCTGCAGCGTGGCGCCCCAGGTGCGGAAGTCCTTGGCGGTGAAGTCGGCGCCCATGCGCTCGCGCAGGTAGGCGTTGACCATGCTGGAGTCGACCGGGTGGGGTTCGCCATCCTCGCCGGTGTACTGGAACAGGCGCTGCCCCGGCAGCTGGTGCATCGCGCGCAGCATCCGCGCCAGGCGGCGGTCGTCGACCTCCACGTCGTGTCGCTTGCCGCCCTTGCCGGTGAACTGCAGGCGCAGGGCGCCGCGGGGAAAACGCGCGTGGTGGCTGCGCAGGGTGGTGAGGCCATACGAGCGGTTCGCGCGCGCGTACGCGTCGTTGCCCACGCGCACCAGGGTCGCCGCCATGGTCGCCACGACCAGGGCCAGCACCTTCTCGCGCGGGAAGCCCGGCAGGGCCAGGTCGTTGCGCAGGGCCCGGCGCAGGCGCGGCAGCGCCTCGGCGAAGCCGGGCAGGCGATCGAACTTGCCCGTGTCGCGACTGCTGCGCCAGTGCGCGTGGTAGCGGTACTGCTTGCGCCCGCGCGCGTCGCGTCCCGTCGCCTGCAGGTGTCCGCGCCCGGAGCGGCAGATCCACACGTCGCGATAGGCCGGCGGGATGGCCAAGGCGCGGATCCGCTCGAGCGTGGCCGCGTCACGTACCGCCTTGCCCTCGGGATCGCAGTAGCGGAAGCCCCGCCCGCAGCGCAGGCGGCGGATGCCCGGGTCCTGGTCGCTGACGTAGAGCAGCCCGGCGTCGGCGGCTTCGAGGGATTCGGCGGATTGCGCGTCGGCGGCGCCGGGGTCGGGGGTGGTGGCCATGGCGGCACGCTACGGGCGCGCGGTGATCTGGCGATGAAAACCGACCGCGTCGCAACGGACGGCGACTGCGATCACGCGGCCTTGCCGCCATCGGCCGCAGTGTCCGGATCGCCGCGCCGCCCCGCGCGCGATCCAGGAGATGCGCCATGTCCCGCGACCCGCACCGCGATCCGCCCCCGCCGGACCAGGCCTCGCCCGGGCAGCCATCGCCCGACCCGACGCCGCCCGAGCGCGAGCGGCGCGAATATCCGCACGGCAGCGGCGACCGCAATGCCTTCTCGCCCACGCGCAAGGATCCGATGCCGCGCCACGAAGGCGGCACCCAGCGCAAGGCGCCGCCCGAACCCGATACCGCCGGATGATCGACGTCATCATCGTGGGCGGCGGGCCGGCCGGGCTGACCGCCGCCACCTACCTCCGGCGCTTCCATCGCGCGTGCCTGCTCATCGACGCCGGCGACAGCCGCGCGCGGTGGATCCCGGAAAGCAACAATTGCCCCGGCTTCCCGCAGGGCGTTTCGGGCGACGGCCTGCTGCGGCGCATGCGCGAGCAGGCGGCGACCGTGGACGTGCCGATCGAGGAGGCCACGGTGGACGCCATCGCCCCGCACGGCGACGGGTTCGAGGTGCGTGCGGATGGACGCAGCTGGCAGGCGCGGCGCGTGATCCTTGCGACCGGCGTGCGCGACCGCCTGCCGGACGAACCCTGGGTGGAGGCCGCGGTGGCCTGCCACGCGCTCCGGCTGTGTTCGATCTGCGACGCCTACGAGGCCAGCGACCTGTCGATCGGCGTGCTCGGGCCCAGCGAAGCCGTGGGCAGCCACGCCCTGTTCCTGCGCAGCTACTCGCCGTCCATCCATGTGCTTCCGCTTGACGCCGGCGACGGCGGCGAGACGGGCAACGCATCGCGCGATGCCGGTGCGAGCTGGCTGCCGGCAGGCGGACGCCTGGGCTTCGACGGACGGCGCTGCACGTGGACCACGCCCGGGGCCGAGCCGGTCGCCTTCGACACGGTCTATGCCTACCTCGGCTTCGACACCTGTGCGGGGCTGGCCCGCGCCGCCGGTGCGGAGCTCGATGACACCGGCGAGATCATCGTCGACCGCGACCAGCAGACGCGGCTGCCGGGGCTCTATGCCATCGGCGACGTGGTCAGCGGGCTGAACCAGATCTCGGTCGCGGTGGGGCAGGCCGCGATCGCCGCGACCCACATGCACAACGCGTTGCCGTTCGCGGCACGCGAGCGCAGCTGATCGCGCGGAAAACAAAAAACCCGCGCCGGAGCGCGGGTTTTCTGCTGTAGCTGGTGCCCAGGAGAGGACTCGAACCTCCACGGTTTTACCCGCTAGTACCTGAAACTAGTGCGTCTACCAATTCCGCCACCTGGGCAGGTGGGCGCGTATGGTGCAGCGCATCGACGAGTCTGTCAACGGTTGACGTGCACGGACCGCCACGACGCACGCGTACAATCGCCTGATGACGAAAACCACAGGCAAGGGCGGCTCCGGCCGCAACAGGAATGCCGCTAAGGCGGGCGCGGACGGGACCACCACCAGCAAGGCACGCAAGGGCAGCCCGCCCGCCGCGAAGAAGACCGCCAGGCCCGCCGCGGTCGGCGGCGAGCCCAGGGGCGGCGCCGCGCCGCCGGCCTGGATGCCCGATCCAGGACTGCTGCGCGCGATGAAGCCGCGCGATCCCACGGATGCGGCGCCGGCTTCCGTCCGGCCCGCGGGCGCGACGGATGTTGCAGCGCCCGCTGCCCGCACCACGCCCCCGGCCCCGCGTGCCGCATCGCGCGGCCGTGCCGGCGCGGGCTTCGTGGATCCGCAGGCCGCCCGCGAGGCAGGCCGCTACGAGAACCCGATCCCCAGCCGCGAGGCGATCCTGCAGGTGCTGTCGGACGCCGACGGCCCGCTCGACGCGGAGCGCGTGCAGCAGGTGCTGGGACTCGACGACCCCGACCAGGCCGCTGCGCTCGACAAGCGCATGGCCGCGATGCTGCGCGACGGCCAGGTGCTGAAGAACCGCCGCGGCGGCTTCGTGCCGGCCGCGCGCGCCGACCTGGTGCCGGGCACGATCATCGCCAACCCCGAGGGCTTCGGCTTCCTGCGCCCCGAGAGCGGCGTCGGCGACGACCTGTTCCTGCCGCCGTTCGAGATGCGCAAGGTCATGCATGGCGATCGCGTGCTCGGCAGCGTCACCGGCGTCGACCGCCGCGGCCGTCGCGAGGGTTCGATCGTCGAAGTGCTGGAGCGCCGCGTCACGCGCCTGATCGGACGGTTCACGCTCGACTCCGGCATCAGCTACGTGGTGCCGGACGACCGCCGCATCCAGCGCAACGTGCAGGTCCCGACCGATGCGCGCCTGGACGCGCGCGACGGCCAGCTCGTCGTGTGCGAGATCGTGACCCCGCCCGACAACCACCGGCCGCCGATCGGACGCGTGCTGGCGGTGCTGGGTGACCGGCTGACCGCCTCGATCGCGGTCGAGGCCGCGATCCATGGCCACGACATCCCGCACGAGTTCCCCGCCGAAGTGCTGGATGCGGCGGCGGCCGTGCCGGTGGACGTGCAGGCGGCGGAGGTCCCGGGCCGCCTCGACCTGCGCAAGCTGCCGCTGGTGACCATCGACGGCGAGGACGCGAAGGATTTCGACGACGCCGTGTACTGCGAGCCCAACCGCGACGGCTTCCGCCTGATCGTGGCCATTGCCGACGTCTCGCACTACGTGCGCCCGTCCGAGCCGCTGGACGTGGAGGCGCAGAAGCGCGCGACTTCGGTGTATTTCCCCGGCTTCGTCGTGCCGATGCTGCCGGAGACGCTGTCCAACGGCATCTGCTCGCTGAAGCCCAGGGTCGACCGGCTGTGCTTCGCCTGCGACATGCAGGTGGACCGCCGCGGCCACGTGGTGTCGTACGCGTTCCACGAGGCGGTGATGCATTCGCATGCGCGCCTGACCTATACCCAGGTGTGGAACGCGGTGGGCGATGGCGTGCCGGAGGCCGACCGCGATGCGGCGCAGGCCTTCATCGGTCCGCAGATGCAGCAGGTCCGCCAGCTGCACCAGCTCTACAAGGTGTTCGAGAAGGCACGCGCCCAGCGCGGCGCGATCGACTTCGAAACCTCGGAAGTGCGCTTCGTGCTCGGCCCGCAGGGCGAAGTCACCCAGGCCGGGATGATCCAGCGCAACGATGCCCACAAGCTGATCGAGGAGTGCATGATCTCGGCCAACGTCGCGGCCGCGCACGCGCTGCTGGAAGTCGGCGTCCCGGCGCCGTTCCGCGACCACGACCGCCCGCCGGAAGGCAAGTACGCCGACCTGCTGGAGTTCCTGAAGGAGTTCCAGCTGCGCCTGCCGCCGTGGGCCAAGGTTCGGCCCAAGGATTTCCGCAAGCTGCTCGAGACGGTGCGCGAGCGCCCCGACGCGGCGCTGCTGGAGTCGGTGCTGCTGCGCAGCCAGTCGCTGGCGGTGTACTCCCCGGACAACATCGGGCACTTCGGCCTGGCGCTGGAGGCCTACGCGCACTTCACCTCGCCGATCCGCCGCTATGCCGACCTGCTGGTGCATCGCGCGATCAAGCACGCGCTCACCGGCGGCCGCGCCGCCACCTACACCTATTCCGCGCACGAAATGGCGACGCTGTCGCTGCAGTGTTCCGAACGCTCGCGCCGCGCCGACGAGGCCCAGCGCGAGGTCGACGAGCGCTACCGCGCGGCGTGGATGGAAGAGCACGTGGGCCGCGAGTTCGACGGCGTGGTCAGCGGCGTCACCAGCTTCGGCCTGTTCGTGGAGCTGGCCGAATCGAAGGTCAATGGCCTGGTGCACGTGACCCAGCTGCCCAACGACTTCTACCAGTTCGATCCCATCCGCAAGACCCTGACCGGCCAGCGCTCCGGGCGCGAGCACCGGCTGGGTGACCAGGTACGGATCGTGGTGCTGAAGGCCAGCGTGGAGGAGCTCAAGATCGACTTCCGCCTGGTCGAGGACGGCCAGCACGCGAAGGGCGAGACCAGGCCGCCGGCGGCCCGCGGACCTTCCGCGAAGCGCGGCAAGCAGAAGCACTGACCAAGAGGGTCCGATGGGCAACAAGCAGAACCAGTGGATCGTCGGCATCAATGCCGTCGGTTCGGCCGTCGAGCACGACGCCGACAACGTGCGCGAGATCCTGCTCGAAGCGGGCGCGAAGAACCCGCGCATTTCCGCGATCGAGGAGGATGCGCGGCGTCGCGGCATCGAGGTGAGGCGGGTGTCGCAGCAGGCGCTGGACGGCGTCGCGGGCGGCCTGCGCCACCAGGGCGCGGTCGCGCGCTATGCCGCGGCGAAGACGCATGACGAGGACGACCTCCAGGGCCTCGTGGAGGCGGCGGAGGGCCGTGCGCTGCTGCTGGTGCTGGACGGCGTGCAGGATCCGCACAACCTCGGCGCCTGCCTGCGCAGCGCCGCGGCGGCCGGCGTGACCGCGGTCGTGATCCCCAAGGACAAGGCCGTGCAGGTCAACGCCACGGTGCGCAAGACGTCGGCCGGCGCCGCCGATGCGATCCCGGTGGTGCGCGTCACCAACCTGTCGCGCAGCCTGCGCGAGCTGCAGAAGCAGGGCGTGTGGATCTATGGCCTGGCCGGCGATTCCACCGCCTCGCTGTACGCCGTCGACCTGCGCGGAAACGTCGCCCTGGTCCTGGGCGGCGAGGCCGAAGGCCTGCGCCGGCTCACCCGCGAGCACTGCGACCAGCTGGTCGCGCTGCCGATGCCGGGTGCCGTCGAAGCCGGCGTCGAGAGCCTCAACGTCTCGGTGGCGGCGGGCGTGTGCCTGTTCGAAGCCGTGCGCCAGCGCCTCTGACGGCGGGGCTTGGCGTGGGGTCAAGAGCTCTTTGCCACGGATGACGTGGATTACGCGGATTTACGCGGATAGAGCAGGAACGATTCGGCGGAAGACCTTCCAGGCGAACGGCGAACGGCGAAGGCGAAGACAGTCAGTGGCATTCGCCGTTCGCCGGGGGGCTTCCATGCCGCTAGATGTTCTTCGCCTTATCCGCGTGAATCCGCGTAATCCGCGTGATCCGTGGCAAAGCTTTTCAAGAACGTGTTCGCCTCAACGCGATGTCGGCGGCGCCGCGTGCCGGCCCATGGCGTTGGCGATGATGCAGAAGAGCTGGGCGGTGCGCTCGGTGTCGTAGACGGCCGAGTGGGCGTCTTCGCTGTTCCAGTCCAGGCCCGCGGCCTGCACGGCGCGGGCGAGTACGGTCTGGCCATAGGCCAGGCCGGCCATGGTCACCGTGTCGAACACGCTGAAGGGATGGAAGGGGTTGCGCTTGTGGCCGCTGCGCGCGACCGCGGCGTTGAGGAAGTTGAGGTCGAAGTGCGCGTTGTGCCCGACCAGGATCGCGCGCTGGCAGCCATGCTTCTTCACCGCGGTGCGCACCGCGGTGAACACGTGTTCCAGCGCGTCCTTCTCCGCCTTGGCGAAGCGGAAGGGATGATCGAGGTCGATGCCGGTGATCTGCAGCGACTTCGGGTCGATCTCGGTGCCAGGTGCCGGGACCAGGTGCGCGCTTGCGCCCTCGCCAGCCACGTAGCGGCCCTCGGCGTCGAGGTCGATCGGCAGCACCGCGATTTCCAGCAGCGCGTGCCGGTTCCAGTCGAAGCCGCCGGTTTCCACGTCCACGACCACCGGCAGGTAGCCGCGGAAGCGGGCGGACATCGGCGCGAAGGCGGGCGTGGCCTCGGGGGCCGGGGGCGGGAGCGGACTGGTCACCGGCGCTAGTCTAGCCGAGCGTGGTGCCGGTCCAGTCCGGGCTCAGCGCCGGATACCGGGAACGATGCCGTCCCGGTGCCAGCGCAGCAGCATCGCAGCGCCCTGCTGGAGGAAGCCGGCATCGGCGGCAACGCCCGCCTCCGCGGCCAGGGCCTCGAGCTGCGCGCGCCCGCCGAGCTCGCCCGCCTCGTCCAGGCGCTGCAGCAGCCGCCAGGCCAGCGGGCTGGGTGCGTGGAAGCGCACGCGGCCATCCTCGGCGCGGTGGAGCAGCAGCAGGGTCGGCGCGGCGGGCGGGGCCTCGGGCAGGAAATCGGGACCGATACGCTGAACCGGCCAGGCATAGGCCAGCGGCCAGGCCAGTGGCGAGAGCAGTGGCCGGCCATCCAGCAGCGCGGCGGCCACGTCGAGGCCTGGCGCGTCCAGGCGGTCATGCGCGACGTCGTCCGCCGTGGCCTCGCTGACCTGCAGGGCCAGCTCGACCCATTCGTAATGCGCCAGCTCGGCGAGCCAGGGCTCGTGGCCGTCGCTGTCTTCGAGCCAGCGCAGGAATTCCCGCGGAATCTCCGGGAACAGCGGAGTGCGACAGCCGTGGTCGCGGTAGAACCGGCGCACCATCGCCGGCCAGGCATCCCCGCGGATGCGGCGGATCACCGGGAAGTTGCCGGCCAGCAGCCGGGAGACATTGTTGAAGAACAGGTCGCGGTAGACCTGCATGCGGCGCGGATCGACGCCGGGCGGCGACGGATGCCGGTCGGGGTCGCGGATGTGCGCGGCGAATGCCTCCTGCTCCGCGTGCATCTCAGGCCGCCAGGCTGCGTGCCGGCGCGCCGGCCAGGTGGCCGCGCACCACGTCGAGTTCGCCCAGCAATTCGTCGAACGGCGGGAAATCGAAGTCGCGTTCGAGCAGGGTCGGGCGCGGCCCGAGCAGGGCGTAGGCCTCGGCCAGCAGCGCCCAGACCGGATCCGACACTGCCGCCCCGTGGGTATCGATCTTCAGGTCGGGGGCCTCGTCGCGGTGCCCGGCGACGTGGATGTAGGCCACGCGCGCGCCCGGCAGGCCGCGCAGGAAGGTGCTGGCGTCGTAGCCGTGGTTGGTGGCGTTGACGATGATGTTGTTGACGTCGAGCAACAGGTCGCAGTCGGCTTCGGCGAGCACGGCGTTGACGAACTCGAGCTCGGTCAGCGGCGGCGCCTCGCCAGCGGCGCCCGGCACCGTGGCGTAGTAGGAGATGTTCTCCACCGCGATCCTGCGCCCCAGCGCGTCCTGCGCCTGGCGGATGCGCGCGGACACGTGGTGCACCGCTTCATCGCTGAAGGGCAGCGGCAGCAGGTCGTAGAGGTGGCCCAGGCTGTCGCCGCAGGCGCTGAGGTGTTCGCTGTAGACCGTGGCGCCGTGGTCGTCGAGGAAGCGCCGCAGCCTGACCAGGAAGGTGTCGTCGAGCGCCGCCGGGCCGCCCAGCGAAAGCGACAGTCCGTGGCAGGCGAGCGGATGCTTCGAGGCGAGTTCGGCGAAGGCCTCGCCCGGCGCGCCGCCGGCGCCGATCCAGTTTTCCGGCGCCGCTTCGAGGAAGTCGAAGCGCCCCGCGGGCGCCGCGCGCAGGTCACCAAGCAGGGCCCGCCGCAGGCCCAGGCCCACCGCGCGTGGCGGCAGTGGAGTCACGGTCGTGACTGGCCGTGGCGCGGCAGGCTGCGCGCCACGTCCTTCATCGCCTCAGGCGGCGCCGCCGCAGGCGCCGGAGCCCCCGCACTTGCCTTCACCACACTTGCCTTCCTGCGCGGCCTTGTCGGCATGGTCGCCCGAAGCCTTGCTGGCCGCGTGGTGCGCATCGTGCTCGGCCTTGTCGACGAAACCGTCGCCATTGGCATCGATGCCGGCGAAGTAGGACGGATCCTTCTCGGGATGGGCGGTGGCGAATTCCTCGGCGGAGATGCGGCCGTCGCCATCGCTGTCGGCGCGGTCCATGCCGCAGCGGCCTTCGGCATCTTTGACGGCGACCGGCACGTCGGCGGTGGCGGCGTCCTGCGCGGCGAGCATGTAGCCGCCGGCGAGCGGCGCCATCGAGAAGGCTGCGCCCGAAAGCGCGATGCCGCCGAGGGCGGTGGCCACGGCCAGGGCGACGGGCTTGGCGGTTGACTTCGACATCTTGGCGATCCTCGGGGGCGGCTCGGGCCGCGGGGGCGCCAGTATGCAGCAGCACCGTTCACGCGGCGTCGACGCCGCGGGGCCGGGCCTCAGGTCGTGGTGTTGGTGCCGTCCGCCTTCTCGCGCGGCGGCAGGTTGTCCTCGCCGCGAACCATGAACCAGATGTTCTCGGCGATGTTGGTGGCGTGGTCGCCGATTCGCTCGAGGTTCTTGGCCATGAACAGCAGGTGGGTGCAGCCGGTGATCGCGCGCGCGTCCTCCATCATGTAGGTCAGCAGCTCGCGGAACAGCCGGGTGTACTCGGCGTCGAGTTCGGCGTCGCGGTCGCGGACCGCCTGCGCGGTCTCCGGGTCATGGGCCGCATACGCCGCCAGCACGTCGCGCACCTGGCGCACGGCCAGCTCGCCCACGTGCTTCAGCCCGCGCGCCACCGGCAGCGCCGGCGCCTGGTTGAGCGCGATCGAGCGCTTGGCGATGTTGGCGGCATAGTCGCCGATGCGCTCGATGTCGGACACGATGCGCAGCGCGGCCAGGATCTCGCGCAGGTCGCGCGCCAGCGGGCCGCGCAGCGACAGCTTCATGGCGTCGTGGCTGACTTCGCGTTCCAGGGCGTCGATGGCCTCGTCGTTGGCGACGATATGGCCGGCGGCGCGGTCGTCGCGACGCTCCACCACGTCCAGCGCAGCCTCGAGCTGGGCCACGGCGAGCTCGCCCATGCGCAGGATCTCGGCGATCAGGCGCTGGCGCTCTTCGTCGTGGCTGCGGACGATATGGTCATTGGGAATTTTGTTCATCCGAACCGCCCGGTGATGTAGTCCTCGGTCTGCTGCTTCGAGGGATTGGAGAAGATGGTCTCGGTCGAATCGTGTTCGATCAGGTCGCCGAGGTACATGAAGGCGGTGTAGTCCGAGACGCGCGCGGCCTGCTGCATGTTGTGGGTCACGATGACGATCGTGTAGTCGACTTTCAGTTCCTCGATCAGCTGCTCGATGCGGCTGGTCGAGATCGGGTCCAGCGCCGAGGTGGGCTCGTCGAGCAGCAGCACCTCGGGCTTCAGCGCCACGGCGCGGGCGATGCACAGGCGCTGCTGCTGGCCGCCGGACAGGCCCAGCGCGCTCTGGCCCAGCTTGTCCTTGACCTCGTCCCAGATCGCGCCCTGGCGCAGCGCCGCCTCCACGCGCACGTCCATCTCGGCCTTCGACAGCTTCTCGTGGTGGCGGATGGCGTAGGCGATGTTCTCGTAGATCGTCATCGGGAACGGCACCGGCTTCTGGAACACCATGCCGACCTTGGAGCGCAGGCGGTTCATCGGGTACTTCGGCGACAGGATGTCCTCGCCGTCGAGCAGGATGCTGCCGCTTGCCACCTGGCCCGGGTACAGCGCGTAGATCCGGTTGAAGATCCGCAGCAGGGTCGACTTGCCGCAGCCGGACGGGCCGATCAGGGCGGTGACGCGCTTCTCGGGGATGTCCATGGCCACGCCGTGGATCGCCTGGAACTTGCCGTAGTGGAAGTCCAGCCCGCGCACCGACAGCTTCACCGGTGCCGGCCCGGTCGTGGTGCGGCGCGGCATGGCGGTGGTCAGCGTGGCGCGACCGTACTCGGTGGCTGCGGCGGCGGGTGCGTCGTTCATCGGAAGGGTCCAGGAATGGGTCGAGTCAGTCATGGGTCACACGATTGCGCAGCAGCAGGGCGCGTGCGCCAAGGCTGATCAGGAAGACGAAGGTGGTGAGCACCAGCGCGCCGGCCCAGGCCAGCTGCTGCCAGCTCTCGTAGGGGCTGCCGGCGAACTGGTACATCACCACCGGCACGCTGGCCATGGGTTGGCCGATGTCGCTGTTCCAGTACAGGTTGCCGAACGCGGTGAACAGCAGCGGCGCGGTCTCGCCGCTGATGCGCGCGAGCGACAGCAGGATGCCGGTGACGATGCCCGCCGAGGCGCTGCGGTACAGCACCTGCACGATCACCTTCCACTGCGGCACGCCCAGCGACAGGGCGGCCTCGCGCATCTGCGTCGGCACCAGCCGCAGCATCTCGTCGGTTGTGCGCAGGACCACCGGCAGCACGATGAAGGCCAGTGCCACCGCGCCGGCGACGGCGGAGAAGTTGCCGCCGCCGTGCATCACCAGCAGGGTGTAGACGAACAGGCCGAGCACGATGGACGGCGCCGACAGCAGGATGTCGTTGACGAAGCGCACCACCGTCGCCGTGCGGCTGGCGGCGCCGTACTCGGCCAGCCAGGTGCCGGCGGCCACGCCGAGCGGCGCGCCGATCAGGATCGCCAGGCCGCACATCACCGCCGAGCCGAACAGCGCGTTGCGCAGGCCGCCCTCGGCCATCGGCGGCGGTGTGTCCTGGGTGAACAGCTGCCAGTTGATGCCGGAGATGCCCTTGGACACCAGCGTCCACAGGATCCAGGCGAGGAACAACAGGCCCACCACCGCGGCCACGCAGGACAGCGAGAGGGCGATGACGTTGGTGATCCGCCGGCGCAGGTACAGCCGGTCGATGGCGGCGGCGGACATCAGTTGCCCTCCCGGCGCGCCAGGCGCGAAAGCATCAGCCGCGCCAGCGCCAGCACCACGAAGGTCACGATGAACAGCACGAAGCCGAGCAGCAGCAGCGCCGAGCGGTAGGTCTCGGTGGCTTCGCCGAAGTCGTTGGCGATCAGGGCGGCGATCGTCGTACCCGGCTCGAGCAGCGACGGTGTCAGGCGCACGCTGTTGCCGACCACGAAGGCGACCGCCATGGTCTCGCCCAGCGCGCGGCCGAGGCCGAGGAACACGCCGCCGATCACCGCCGAGCGCGTGTAGGGCAGCACCACGTCCCAGCAGACCTCCCAGCGCGTGGCGCCGAGCGCATAGGCCGACTCCTTCAGGCGGGTGGGCACGGTCAGGAAGACCTCGCGCATCACCGACGAAATGAAGGGCACGACCATGATCGCCAGGACCAGGCCCGCGGTGAGCACGCCGATGCCCAGCGGTGGGCCCTGGAACAGGATGCCGAGGCCGGGAATCGTGCCCAGGTGCTCGTTGAGCCAGGGCGTGACCGAGCGGGTCATCACCGGCACCAGCACGAACAGGCCCCACATGCCGTAGATGATCGACGGGATGCCGGCCAGCAGTTCGATCGCCGCACCCACCGGGCCGCGCATCCAGCGCGGCGCGACCTCGGTCAGGAAGACCGCGATGCCGAAGCTCACGGGCACCGCCAGCAGCATGGCGATGATCGCGGTGACCACGGTGCCGTAGATCGGCGCCAGCGCGCCGTAGCGGTTCTCGACCGGATTCCATTCGGCCGACATGAAGAACGACAGGCCCTGCGACTGCAGCGCCTCGCGGCCGCCCCAGAGCATCGACAGCATCGCGCTGGCGAGTGCGATCAGCACGAAGGCCACCGTGCCGACCAGGGCGTAGCGGAACCAGCGGTCGGCGCGCGCGTCGTTGACGTCGCGGCGGCCGGGTGCGGGGGCGGGCAGGGCGGTCACGTTCATCGGCGTCCGGGGGATGGAGGAAGCCCGCCGCGCATGCGGCGGGCACGAGCCTGTCCGGCCTTACTGGCCGTGCTGGAACTCGGTGGCCCAGTAGGCTTCGACCTGCTGGACGAGCTCGGCGGGCAGCGGGACGTAGTGCAGCTCGCTGGCCTGGGCCTGGCCGTCCTCGAACGCCCACTTGAAGAACTCCAGCGCGGCCCGGCTGCGCGCCGGATCCTTGGGCTGCTTGGGCATCAGCATGAAGTTGGTGGCGGTGATCGGCCAGGAGTCCGCGCCCGGTGCGTTGGTGATCACCAGGTTGAAGTCGGTGGCCGAGGCCCAGTCGGCGGTGCGGGCCGCGGCGGCGAAGCTGTCCGCGCTGGGCTCGACGAACTGGCCTTCGGCGTTCTGCAGCGAGGCGTAGGGCATGGTGTTCTGCAGCGCATAGGCGAGCTCGACATAGCCGATCGCGCCCTGGATCTGCTGCACGTAGGACGCGACGCCCTCGTTGCCCTTGCCGCCCACGCCGAGCGGCCAGGACACCGAAGTGCCTTCGCCCACCGTGGTCTTCCAGTCGGGGCTGACCTTCGACAGGTAGTTGGTGAAGTTGAAGCTGGTGCCCGAACCGTCGGAGCGGTGCACGATGCTGATCTTGCCGTCGGGCAGCGCCAGGCCGGGGTTGAGCGCGGCGATCTCGGGCGCGTTCCAGGTGGCGACCTTGCCCAGGAAGATGTCGGCGAGCAGCGGGCCGGTCAGCTTCAGCGCGCCGGGCGCGAGGCCTTCGATGTTGACCACCGGCACCACGCCGCCGATCGCGGAGGGGAACTGGCCAAGGTTGGCTTCGGCGAGCTCCTCGCTCGACAGCGGCTTGTCGCTCGAACCGAAGTCGACGGTCCCGGCCTTGACCTGGGCGATGCCACCGCCCGAGCCGATGGACTGGTAGTTGACCTGCTGGCCGGTGGCCGCGTTGTAGTCCGCCGACCACTTCGAAACCAGCGGATAGATGAAGGAGGCGCCCGCGCCGGACACCTGGCTGGCGACGCGCTCGCCGGCGGCATTCGCGGCGCCGTTCGACGATGCGTCGCCCGAGGGCTGGCAGGCCACGGCGAACAGCGCCGAAGCGAGGGCGAGCGAAGCGATGCGCAACTTGGGGAGGGTCATGACAGGTTCCGATGTGGGCGAAGGGCGATGCGGCAAGCCCACATTGGATGATGTTTTTATGACAGCTTCATGACGGCAGGTTCCGCACGGGGCCCGGGGCACCATGCGAGCCGACGAAAAAAGGGCCCCGGAGGGGCCCGAAATGGAGCGTTCCAGCGAGAGGAGGAGAGGATCTTTCGACCGGCCCGGGACGCGTGTGGACGCCCGCAGGTGGCCGCGGCAGGCATTTCACCCCGCGGTGGTGACTCCACGATGTCGCTGCGGTGACGGCTGCATGACAGACGCCTGCCTTCAATAACTCCGGCACTGGCGGAAACGCACCGGCCGCTCGCTGCCGGGCGGCGGCGTGAGCTGGATCCGCGACGAGGCCAGGGCGGGATAGCGCTCCACCAGCGGGCAGATCGCGGCCACCGGATCGTCACCGGAGTCGGCCAGGATCACCTCGAGCGTGGAGGCGGTGCTCCAGAGCGTCCTGGCCACCATCGGCAGGGTGGCGACGGCCGCGGCGAGCTCGCGCCGCTGCAGTTCGAGGGTCGCGGGATCGGGGTTGGCCACCGGTCCGGCCGGGCGGGTCCCCGTCGCGTTGTCGGCCTGCGGGGCCGTCGCGGCCGGCAAGGGGGTGCCGCCCGTGCGCGATGCCGGACGGGCTGCCGGCAACAGCGAGAACACCGCGACCCCGACGACCAGCGCCGCCAGCCAGCCGGCAAGGCTGCGTTCGCGCGCGCGCTTGCGGGCGGCCTCGCTGATCGGCGCGACCACCGTCGCCGGCAGCAGCGGGCGCAGCTCCGGCCACAGCGCGTTGCCGTCCAGCAGCTCGATCGGCTGCCCGCGCGCGGCGCGGCGGGCATCGCCGTCGATCCGCCCCTGAGTGACCAGCAGCCCGCCGGCCGCGCCGGCCACGCCCATGGTGGCGGCCAGCTCGTTCACCGCAGGCGGGCCCAGCACGAAGGCGCTGCCATGCTTGACCCTCAGCAGCCACTGTCCGCCATCGCGGACCAGGATGTCGTCATCGTCGCCGGCCGGCGACTCGCGGTCGACCACGCGTTCGTAGCCGCGGCGGCGCAGCGCCTCCAGCACGATCCCGATGAAGGCACGCCAGGACATCGCCGACAGCGCGGCGATGCCGGCATCCGTCTCGTGCCGACGGCGCAGCGGGCCGTGCGCGAACCAGGTCGCGGCACCGCCCACCGCCAGCGTGGCCACGATCGCCAGGAGCCATTGCAGCATGCGTTTCCCCCATGTCCTTTTCGTTGCGCAGCATAGACGCAAGCGCGGCCGAGGCGGCCCGCCGCGCGGCGGGTTCAGCCGAAGTGCTTGGCCAGCACCCGCCGGATTTCGGACTCGATCGGACCCTGCATGGCCGCGAGCAGGAAGCCCAGTTCGGCCTGCACGTGCACTACGCCCGGCAGCAGCGCGATGCGGCCATCGACGCCGGTGCGGTTGAAGTGCAGCGCATCGTCCTGCCAGCGGCATTCGACGCCGAAGCGCTCCACCAGCTTGTCGGCCACCTGCTGCACGGCGGCGCGCGCGCCTGGCAGGGGCAGCTGGTGCGGGTGCTGGATGTCGATGTCGGCCATGGCGCGTCCGTATGCAAGGGGACGCCATTCTGGCGGCGCGCGGTCGGCGATCCAAGTGCCCGCGCGTGATAGATTCCCCCGCGCATGGACACCCTCAGGCTGCGCTTCGACACCGCTGGCAACGACCATCCGCTTTCCGCAGGCGTGCACGGCGTGGGCCGGTCGCGCGACGGCGCCGGCCTGGAGCCGGTCGAGGCGTCGCCGATCGTGAATTTCTGCGTCGACCGCCGCGGTGTATGGCTGGCCGTGCCGGACGGCACGCGCGGCGTGCACGTCAACGGCAGGCCGGTGCTGCGCATGGCGATGCTGCGGGTCGGCGACGCGATCTTCGTCGATGGCAGCGGCATCCGCCTGGTGTCCTCGCGGGCACCGGCGCAGCCCACGGGTGGCTTCGGCGACAGCACCGGCGAGCCCGGCGACGTGCGCATCGTGCTGCGCGGCGTGGGCGGCCGCTACCACGGCCGCTGTTTCACGCTCGAGCGGCCGCGCCTGGTCGGACGTGCGCACGAGGCCGACATCCGCATCGACGAACCGGCCTTCGCCGAGCGCCACGCCCGCCTGGAGCTGCTGCGCGGCGACGTGGTGCTGCGCGACCTCGGATCGGCCGACGGCAGCCTGGTCAATGGCGAACCGGTGCGCGACGCGGTGCTGAAGCCGGGCGACCAGGTGGTGTTCGATGCCCACCACCGCTTCGTGCTCGAGGCGCCGGTCGGACCCACGGCTACGCCGACCCACGATGCGGACGATGCGGGCGCGGAGGCGTCCGTGGGACGCACCCGCGGCGTGATGCACCTGCCGTGGCTGGTGCTTGCGGCGGCCCTGCTGGCGGGACTGCTGGCCCTGCTACTGCTGTTCGGTACGGGCTGACGCGGGGACGACCGGTCGCGTCGTCCGGCTGCGCCGGCGGAGCAGGCGCCATCCGAGGAGGACGGCAAGGATCGCCGCGTACAGCAGCGGTTCGCGGACATCCGACTTCACCACCCACCAGAAGTGCAGCACCGCGAGCACCGCGATGGCGTAGACCAAGCGGTGCAGGCGGCCCCAGTTGCGGCCCAGGCGGCGCATCCATCCGCGGGTCGAGGTCACGGCCAGCGGAAGCAGCAGCAGCCATGCCGCGAAGCCAACGGTGATATAGGGCCGCTCGGCGATCTCCACGAAGACCTGGCTCCACCAGCCGCGCAGGTCCAGTACCAGCCACGCGCTGAAATGCAGGCTGGCATAGGCGAAGGCCCAGAGCCCGAGCAGGCGGCGGAAGCGCAACAGCTCCGGGCGCCCCAGCCACTGGCGCAGCGGCGAGATCGCCAGCGTCACCAGCAGCAGCCGCAGCGCCCACAGCCCGAGTTCGTGTTCGATGGCGGCGACCGGATCCGCGCCGAGCGCGTCGATGTCACTGCCTCCGACCTGCCAGGCCTTCCAGCCGAGCAGGGCGAGCGGCGCGAGCGCCAGCGCGTGCACGACCGCCTTGGCGACGGCCATTCCCCACGCGCCGGAAGCCTTCCGCTCAGTACCAGCGCGCAAGGTCCATGCCCTGGTAAAGCGAGGCGACCTGGTCGGCATAGCCGTTGAACGGCCGGGTGGGGATGCGGTCGGCGAACAGGCGGTTGGCGTCGCCGGCGATGCGGCGCTCGGTCGCCTGGCTCCAGCGCGGGTGGTCCACCGCCGGATTCACGTTGGCGAAGAAGCCGTACTCGCGCGGCTGCATGTCGTTCCACGAGGTCGGCGGCGCCTTGCGCAGGAACTCGATGGCCACGATCGACTTGATGCCCTTGAAGCCGTACTTCCAGGGCACGACCAGGCGCAGCGGCGCGCCGTTCTGCTGCGGCAGCGCGCGGCCGTACATGCCGGTCACGAGCAGGGTCAGCGGATGCATGGCCTCGTCGATGCGCAGCCCTTCGCGATACGGCCAGTCGATGATCGGCGCGCGGATGCCGGGCATCTGGCGCGGGTCGGCGAGGGTGGTGAAGGCGACGAACTTCGCGTCCGAGGTCGGCTCGAAGCGCCTGAGCACGTCGGCCAGCGGCACGCCCAGCCAGGGAATGACCATCGACCAGCCTTCCACGCAGCGCATCCGGTAGACGCGCTCCTCGGGCGCCAGGCCCTTGAGCAGGGTCTCCAGCGGGACGGTGCCGGGCTTCGCGCACGCGCCGCCGACCGCGACCGACCAGGGCGAGGTGACCAGGGTCTTCGCCGCCCGCGAGGGATCGGCCTTGCCGCTGCCGAATTCGTAGAAGTTGTTGTACGAGGTGGCGTCCTCGTAGCGGGTCCGGGCCTCGTCGGTGCCGAAGCCTCCGCTGCGCGCGGCGGCCGTGGCGCGGGGGACGTCGACCGGCGGCGGTGGCTCGCCTCGGCAGCCGGCGACCGTCAGCGCCGGTGCCAGCGCGAGGGCTTTCAGCAACCGGCGGCGGTCGCGGTAGACCGCCTCGCCGGTGATCGCGGACTCCGGCACGGGCGGAAGGCGGCTGCGGGCCATCGGATATTCCTCGCGGGACTGTGCAGGGGATTCATCCTACGCGCGGACCCGTGCATGCGCGGTCGCGCGCCGCCGGTGCATGCCCGGTGTTGCGTTGCGGCATACTGGATCGTCCCCCGTGACCCGAGGATCCGCCATGGCGCGCGCCTACAATTTCAGCCCCGGCCCCGCGATGCTGCCCGAATCCGTGCTGCTCGAAGCGCGTGCCACCATGCTGGAATATGGCGACGCCGGCGCCTCGATCGTCGAGATCAGCCATCGCGGCGCCGAGTTCATCGACATCGCCGCGCGCGCCGAGGCCGACCTGCGCGAGCTGCTCGCGATTCCGGCCGACTATGCGGTGCTGTTCCTCCCCGGTGGCGCCACGACCCAGCAGGCGCTGCTGCCGCTGAACTTCGCCGCGCCCGGCCAGCGCGCCGACTACGTGCTCACCGGCCACTGGGGCGCGACCGCGACCCGGCAGGCGGCGCCGTACGTCGACCTCAACGTGGCGGCGAGCAGCGAGGCCGACGGCTACCGCAGCATCCCGCCGGTGGACCAGTGGAAGCTGTCGAAGGACGCGGCCTACGTGCACGTCACCGCCAACGAGACCATCCACGGCGTGGAGTTCCGTCCTTCGAAGCCGGGTGGGCATGCGTTCCCCGATACCGGCGACGTGCCGCTGTTCGCCGACTTCAGCTCCAGCATCGCGTCCGAGCCGGTCGATATCCCGCGCTTCGGTGCCATCTATGCCGGCGCGCAGAAGAACCTGGGCCCGGTGGGCATCGGCGTGGTGATCGTGCGCAGGGACCTGCTGGCGCGCGCCGGGCAGCCGCGTGCCGACATCTTCGACTACCGGCTGCAGCTGGCCGCCGACTCGATGCTCAACACGCCGCCGACCTGGAACTGGTACGTGGCCGGCCTGACCTTCCGCTGGATGCTCGAGCAGGGCGGCGTCGAGGCCTTTGCACGCCGCAGCGACGACAAGGCCGGGCTGCTGTATGCCGCGATCGACGGCTCCGGCGGCTTCTACCGCAACGAGGTCGACCGCGCGGTGCGCTCGCGCATGAACGTGCCGTTCTTCCTGCACGACCCGGCGCTCGACGAAGCCTTCCTGGCGCAGGCGCGCGAGGCCGGACTCATCGGACTGAAGGGCCACCGGGTCACCGGCGGCATGCGCGCGTCGATCTACAACCCGATGCCGCTGGAAGGCGTGCAGGCGCTGGTCGACCTCATGCAGGACTTCCAGCGCCGCCATGGCTGAGGACGGGTTGCGCCAGGACTGGCTGGCATCGCCGGGTCGCGCGCTGTCGGGCGGCTTCGAAGTGCCCGGTGACAAGTCGGTTTCCCACCGGGCGGTGATGTTCGCCGCGCTGGCCGACGGCTGCTCGCGCATCGACGGCTTCCTCGAAGGCGAGGACACCCGCGCCACGGCGGCGATCTTCTCGCGGATGGGCGTGCGCATCGAAGCGCCGTCGTCCGCGTGCCGCATCGTCCACGGGGTCGGACTCGACGGCCTGCATGCGCCCGCGGGCGTGCTCGACTGCGGCAATTCCGGTACCGCGATGCGCCTGCTGGCGGGCCTGCTGGCGGGGCAGGCGTTCGACACCGTGCTTGCCGGCGATGCCTCGCTGTCCGCGCGGCCGATGCTGCGGGTGATGTCGCCGCTGCGCCGCATGGGCGCGCACATCGCCTCCGACGACGGCGAGCGGCCGCCGCTGCGGATCAGCGGCCCGCGCGCGCTGCACGGGATCGGGTTCGAATCACCGGTGGCGAGCGCGCAGGTGAAGTCGGCCGTGCTGCTGGCGGGCCTCTATGCCCGCGGCGAGACCAGCGTGCGCGAGCCGCATCCCACGCGCGACTACACCGAGCGCATGCTCGCCGCCTTCGGCTGGCCGGTGGCCTGGTCGCCCGGCGAGGCGCGGCTGTCCGGCGGACATCGCCTGGTGGCGCGGGACATCGCGGTGCCGGGCGACTTCTCCTCGGCGGCATTTCTCATCGTCGCGGCCTGCCTGGTGCCGGGTTCGTCGCTGCTGCTGCGCGCGGTGGGCGTCGACCCGCGACGCACCGGGTTGTTGGAGGCGCTACGCGGAATGGGCGCGGACATCCGCGAGACCGGACGCCGCGAAGGGCTGTGCGGACCGGTGGTCGACATCTCCGTGCAGCATGCGCCGCTGCGCGGCATCGACCTGCCGGTTGCCCTGGTCCCGGACATGATCGACGAATTCCCGGTCTTCGCGGTGGCTGCGGCCTGTGCCCGGGGCCGCACGCGGGTCTCGGGTGCCGCCGAACTGCGGGTCAAGGAATCCGACCGCATCAGCGCAATGGCGGCGGGGCTGCAGGCGCTCGGCGCGCGCGTGGACGAGACACCGGATGGCCTGGTGATCGAAGGCGGCGCGCTGCGTGGCGGGCGGGTCGACAGCCGTGGGGACCATCGCATCGCCATGGCCTTTGCCGTCGCCGCGCAGATGGCCACCGGCGAGGTGCGGATCGCGGACGTCGCGAACGTCGCCACGTCGTTTCCGGGATTCGAGGCGCTCGCGCAGGCGGCGGGATTCGGCCTGCGTCCCCTCGCGCCGGACTGACTCGCGCGGGACCGGCGCGCCCGGACTGGAAGCCGCCTCAGCGGTCGATGCGGAAGGTCACCGGGACCTGGACGTCGGCAGCCACCGTCCGGCCGCCGCGCACGGCAGGCTCGAAGGTCCACTGGCGCACGGCGTCCACCGCGGCCTGATCGAGCGCGCGCGAGCCGCTGCGGCGGATCACCTCGACGCTTGCGGGCCTGCCGTCCGCGCCGACGTTCGCGCCGACCAGCACCGTGCCCTCTTCGCGCCTGCGATAGGCCTCGACCGGATACTCGGGTTCGACCCGGGCCAATGGCGACGCCTCGCGATCCGGCCCTGCCGATGCGGGCGCCGGGGCAGTCGTCCGGGTTCGGTCACGCTCGTCGGCGGCGCGCGCCTCGCGGCTGGCGCGTCGCGCGTCGTCCTCGGTGCGCTCGCGTTCGGCCGCGGCATCCTGTCCGTCACCGATGGCCACGGGCGGTGGGGGCAGGGCCTCCGGCGCCGGACCCATGCCCGAGCGCTGGTTGTAGATGAACCAGCCGAAGGCCAGCAGGGCCAGCAGCAACACGAACCAGAGCAGGGGCGCGGCGGTCCTGCGCCGGGGTTCCTCCGGCGGTCGCGACGGGGGCGGGGTCTGCGGATCGGGATTGGCCATGGCGCGCTCCTCGGGCGGCGTCGGTGGCCCGAGGCTTCCACATGCGGGGTTGACGGCGCGTGTGCGCCGCCCGCGAGGCCTCAGCGTGCCCTGTTGAAGGCGATCGGCACGTTGACCACGCCGGACACCGGCGCGCCATCGCGCATCGCCGGCCGGAAGCGCCAGCGCTGCGCGGCGGCCACGGCCGCGCGGTCGAGGTCCCTGGAGCCGCTGCTCGACGCCACGTCCACCTGCGCGGGCACGCCACGCGCGTCCACCTGGATCCGCAGCAGCACTTCCCCGGACTCGCCGCGCCGGAGTGCGCGCGTCGGGTAGCGCGGGCTCGGCGACTCGATCGGCACCGGTGAGCTTGCGGACAGCTCGACGGGCGCGGCCACCGGTGCGGGGGCGGCTTCGGCGGCGGCCCGGGCATCGGGATCCGGCGCGGC
The DNA here is from genome assembly GCF_016457215.1 of Luteimonas sp. MC1895. Lineage (NCBI taxonomy): Bacteria > Pseudomonadati > Pseudomonadota > Gammaproteobacteria > Lysobacterales > Lysobacteraceae > Luteimonas > Luteimonas sp. MC1895. The sequence goes on along the minus strand of NZ_JAEMDY010000001.1, from coordinate 265,389 downwards.
AGGCTCTTCGATGCGGTCACCGGATCCAGTGGCATCAGGCAGGGGCGGCGGCGATGTCGCTGCGGTGCCGGACGCCGGTGGTGCCGGCAGCGGTCGGAAGAGCGGCGCAGCCGCGGCCGGAGGCTGCTCGTCGGGGCGGTAGGGCGTGTCGCCGCGCTGCCCCATCCACAGGAGCAGGAACACGATCAGGCCAGCAGCCAGGCCAGCGGCCACGAGCCACCAGCCACGGAGGGTGGGAAGGGGCAGGCTTCTGCGCGGGGGCGTCTGGGACATGGGGGACCTTGGCATCGCGTTGGCCCGATTCTGCCATGGGGCCGCGGAGCAAACCCCGCGGTGACGCGCGATAATGGCCGGCCCGACACTCACGAGGCGACGCGATGCTCGATCCCAACCTGCTGCGCCAAGACCCTGCCGCCCTGGCCGCACGCCTGGGCGAAAGCCGCGGCTTCGCGCTGGATGCCGTCGCGCTGGAGCGCCTGGAGGCCGAGCGCAAGTCGCTGCAGGTCCGCACCCAGGAGCTGCAGAACCTGCGCAACACGCGCAGCAAGGACATCGGCAAGCTGATGGGATCGCTGGCCCGGCTGACCGCCGCCGGCGAGCTGGAGCAGGCGGACGCGGATCGCGCGCGCGCGGACGCGCTCAAGGCCGAAGTGGCCGGCTTCGGCGAGGAGCTCAAGGCGTCCGAGGTCGAGCTCGAACGCATCCGCGGCGAGCTCGAGGCCGTCGCGCTGGGCCTGCCGAACCTGCCTGACGCGAGCGTGCCGCATGGCGTGGACGAGTCCGGCAACGTCGAGCAGCACCGCTGGGGCACCCCGCGCGAGTTCGATTTCGAGGTCCGCGACCACGTCGACCTGGGTGCCCGCAACGGCTGGCTCGACGGCGAGGCCGCGGCGAAGCTGTCCGGCGCCCGCTTCACCGTGCTGCGCGGGCAGCTCGCGCGCCTGCATCGCGCGCTGGCGCAGTTCATGCTCGACCTGCACGTGGACGAACACGGCTACGCCGAGACCAGCGTCCCGGTGCTGGTCAACGCCACGTCCATGCGCGGCACGGGACAGCTTCCGAAATTCGAGGACGACCTGTTCTCGACCGTGGTGGGCGAGGGCGAGTCCGCCTCCCGGCGCTACCTGGTCCCGACCGCCGAGGTGCCGCTGACCAACCTCGTGGCCGACTCGATCATCGAGGCCACCGGCCTGCCGCTGCGCATGGCGGCGCACTCGATGTGCTTCCGCGCCGAGGCCGGCGCCCATGGCCGCGACACCCGCGGCATGATCCGCCAGCACCAGTTCGAGAAGGTCGAGCTGGTCTCGGTCACCCCGCCCGAGGACAGCGACGCCGAGCACGAGCGCATGACCCGCTGCGCGGAGACCGTGCTGGAGCGGCTTGGACTGCCGTACCGGCGCATGCTGCTGTGCACCGGCGACATGGGCTTCGCCGCGCGCAAGACCTACGACCTCGAGGTGTGGCTGCCGTCGCAGCAGACCTGGCGCGAGATTTCATCCTGCTCGAACTGCGGCGACTTCCAGGCCCGCCGCATGCTGGCGCGCTGGCGTGCCGAAGCCGGTGCGAAGCCGGAGCTGGTGCACACGCTCAACGGTTCGGGCGTGGCGGTCGGGCGTGCGCTGGTCGCGGTGATGGAGAACCGCCAGCAGGCCGACGGTTCGATCACGGTGCCCGAGGTGCTTCGGCCCTATATGGGCGGGCTCGCGTCGATTTCCTGAGCCGGCGGCGGCGCGGCCATCCTTGACGGGTCGTAATGGCCGCCTCCCGGGGCAGCTGTTAGCCCGTTTCCGGCCCGTTCGTTGCGAAACAGGCCGAAAAATGGTCAAATATGGCTCCATTGTTCTACCGGAGCGGTCGCGATGCAGGATCTGAACGATCTCTATTACTTCGCCATGGTCGTCGACCACAGCGGCTTCGCAGCTGCCGAACGTGCCCTGGGCATTCCCAAGTCGCGGCTGTCGCGGCGCATCAGCCAGCTCGAGACCGAGCTTGGCGTCCGCCTGCTGCAGCGTTCGACCCGCCGCTTCGCCGTCACCGACGTCGGGCAGAGTGTGTACCGCCACGCACAGTCGATGCTGGCCGAAGCGACCGCTGCGCGCGAAGTGGTCGACCGCCTGAGCGCCGAGCCCCGCGGCGTGGTGCGCGCCAGCGTTCCGGTGGGCCTCGCGCAGCAGCAGATGCCGCAGCTGCTGCCGGAGTTCCTCGCGCGCTATCCGCAGGTCCGCGTGCAGATGCATGTCTCCAACCGCCGCGTCGACGTGATCAACGAGGGCTTCGACGTCGCCATCCGCGTGCGCAACAAGCTCGATGACGACGGCAGCCTGGTCATGCGCAGCTTCGGCCAGATCCAGGAGCTGCTGGTGGCGAGCCCGACCTACCTCGATCGCGCGGGGCGGCCCTCCACGCCGGAGGAGCTCAACGACCACACCACCATGACCATGGGCGAGGACGAAGTGCGGCAGCGCTGGGAGCTCCAGGGTGCCGACGGCGAGACCCGCCGCATCGAGCTCAAGCCGCGCGTGGCCGGCTTCGACTTCCCGATGCTGATGGCCCTGGCCCGGCAGGGCCTCGGCATCACCATGCTGCCGGAGACGCTGTGCGCCGACGCCGTGCGCAGCGGCGAACTGGAAGTCGTGCTGCCGGAATGGCGCCTGCCACAGGGCATCGCGCACCTGGTGTTCGCATCACGGCGCGGCCTGCTGCCGGCGGTGCGCGTGTTCATCGACTTCCTCGCCGAACGCCTGCCGCCGCTGATCGAGGCTTCGCGCCTGGATTGCCAGGGCACCGGTCGCGACGCCGCGGATCCGGGCCCGGCCAAGGCCGCGTAGACGCGGCGGGCGCGCCGCGATGGCGCGCCCTGCGTCGCGGCGCATGCGACAATCCCGCGGCGCTGCCCGCGCACGTCGGACCGCTGTCCGGCCTGGCGTCGGGCAACGCCGCGACGCGTTCCCGGAAGAGTGGCCGAGCGGTTGAAGGCACCGGTCTTGAAAACCGGCAATGGGCAACCATTCGTGGGTTCGAATCCCACCTCTTCCGCCATGAATGCGATGGCTCCCACGCTTGCGGCCCCCCCGACGTCACGGTTAGCCTCGCGCTGGGGGATCCAAGAACGTCTCACGAGGGGACAAGGATGACCATCAGGGTCTACGTGGTGGATGACCACGCACTGGTTCGCGCAGGGATGCGCATGATCCTGTCGGCCGAGGCCGACATCGAAGTGGTGGGTGAAGCGGAGAGCGGCGAGGAGGCCTTGCCGGAAATCCGTGCGTTGAAGCCCGACATCGTGCTCTGCGACCTGCACCTGCCAGGCGTCAGTGGGCTCGAAATCACCGAGCGCATCGTGCGCGGCGAATACGGGCCGAAAGTGATCGTGGTGTCGGTGCTCGAGGACGGCCCCATGCCCAAGCGCATGATCGCCGCGGGCGCGGCCGGCTACGTCGGGAAGGGTGGCGATGCGCGTGAACTGCTGCGCGCGGTGCGCGAAGTGGCGTCGGGGCGCCGGTTCCTCGCAAGCCGGGTGGCGCAGTCGCTGGCCCTGTCAGGCCTGGACGCGAGCGAGTCGCCGTTCGACGCACTGTCGCCGCGTGAAACCGAAGTGGCGATGCTGCTGATCCAGGGCATGCGCCAGGAGGAAATCGCGCGCAGGCTGAGCCTGAGCGCGAAGACCATCAACACGCACAAGACGCGACTGTTCGAGAAGCTGCGGGTGCACGACAGCATCGCGCTCGCCCGCCTGGCCAGCCAGTACGGCATGGCCGACCCCGCGCACGCCATCGTCTAGCGGCGCGGGGGTGGCCCGGGATCAGGCGCCGGTCGGCGCCTGGTCCTCCTGATCGCTTCCATCGGCATCCGTATCCGTGCCGGCGGAACGGCTGGCGTCCGACGCCTGGACCGCGGCCGTGGCGGCCGGCGATTCCTGCACCGCGCTCCCGTCGACCGCCGCATCGGCGCTGGCGGGCGCGTCGTCGGCACCGGCCGTTTCGGGGCCATCGAACAGGCCGCGTGACGGCCGCGGGGCCGGCGGTGGCTCGTCGGCGGCTGCGCTGCTGCGTTCGGCAGCGGCGTCAGCGTTCGACTTGGCGGCGGCGTCCGCACCACGGGCGGGGGCCGCGGCGCTCGTGGCGCCCACGTCCGATGCCGCGACTACGGCTGGAGCTGCAGGAGCCGGCGCTGCAACTTCTGCCGCTGCAGGAGCCGGCGTCGCAACTTCCGCCACGGCAGGAGCCGGCGCTGCGACCTCCGCTGCAGCAAGGGCGGGCGTTGCGTTGGCATCTGTCGCGTCCTTCTCGGCAACCGCGTCCTTCGCAGCGACCGCGTCCTGGCGATCCGCTGCATGGCGGACATCTGCGGGGGCCGTCGAAGGTGCTGCTGCCGTCTCCGCCGCCACCGGCGCAGGCGGAGCAGCCGCTGCCGCCGTGGCGGCGGCGTCGGCCACATCCACGGTGCCGGCGGCGATCGCGTCGACCTGGACCGGCGCGTCGGAACGCGTCGGCGAGGCCTCGAGTGCCTGCGGCGCGTCTTTCGACTCCTCGGTCACGGCGGCTGCGTCCGCGCGCGGCATCACCCGCTGCGAAGGCGTGGTGTCATCCGCCGCGGAGACGGCGACCGTGGCGGCAGCCGCCGGCGTCGCCCGATCGCTGCGCCGGGGCGCCGGGCGCGCCTGGCCCTCGTCGTCGGAGAAATCGAACTCCGGCTGCGAGCTGCGGGCAACCGGCACGTCCGCGGTATCTTCGGCCGACTCGCCATCCACCGTCGAAACGGCGTCGGCTGCCGCACCCTCGGCACCACCGCGACGGCGGCGACGGCCACCACGGCGGCCACGGCGGCGCTTCTGCGCGCCATCACCCGACTCGTCACCGCTGTCCTCGTCATGGCCGGCATCGTCGCCGGTGTCCAGGGCATCGTCCGTGGGACGCACGCGCGGGTTGGCGACGTCGTCACTGGCGGGCGTCGCCTGGCGGGGCGCTTCGGCCACCGGCACGGGACGCACCACCGCCTGCTCATCGGCTGCCGAAGTTGCGGCGGCCGCGGCGGCGACGGGCGTCGCCGCGAGGGCGGACGTCGCCAGCGTCTCGACGGCGTCCTGCGACGAACCCTCAGCCTTGCCCTGGCCCTGCTCGCCGCGACGCCCGCGGCCCTGGCCGTTGCGCTCGCCGTCGCCGCGCTCGCGCGTCTCGCGCACCGGCTTCTCGCGCGGTTGCTTCTCGCGCGGCGGCTTCGGCGCGCTGGACTGGCCGTTCTGGCCACCGGACGCGGACTGCGCACCCTGGCCGTTCTGGCCGGAGGCCTTCTGCCTGCCGCCCTGGGCCTGGCCCTGCTCGCCGCCACCACGGCGGCCATCACGGCGGCCGCCGTCGCGGCGCTCGCTGGCGCTGCGGTTGCCACGGCCGTCGCGCTCCTGGCGCGGGCCGCGATCGCCGCGCTCACCGCGACGCGGCTCGCCGGAGGCGGCGGCCGCCGGCTTCGGGCTGTCCGCACCGGGTTGGCCGACGAACAGCGCCTTCAGCCAGCCGACGATGCCACCGCTGGCAGCCAGCGGCGCCGCGACGGGTGCCGCGGCGACCGGTGCAGGCGCAGGCGCCGGCTCCGGGGCCGCCACGGGCTCCGGGCGGGGCTCGCGCACGGGGGCCGGCCTCGCATGCTGGACCTTGGTGACGGCGGCCGCCGGCACGTTCAGGTTGGCCTTGGTGAGCGCGATGGTCGCGACCTTGCGCGGCGTGCCGCGACGGTAGCTCGGCTTGGCCGACTCCTCGTCGAGCTCGTTTGCGCGCAGACGGGTCACTTCGTAGTGCGGCGTATGCAGCAGCTCGTCGGCCACGATCACGATCGGCGCCTTGTGGCGCGACTCGATCTCGCGCAGCGCGCTGCGCTTCTCGTTGAGCAGGTAGTTGGCGATCTCGACCGGGGCCTGCACCAGCACCTGTCCGGTGTTGTCCTTCATCGCGTGCTCTTCGGCGAGGCGGATGATCGCCAGCGCCAGCGATTCGACGCTGCGCATGCGGCCATGGCCCTCGCAGCGCGGGCAGACGATCTGGCTCGACTCGCCCAGGCTCGCGCGCAGGCGCTGGCGGCTCATTTCGAGCAGCCCGAAGCGCGAGATACGGCCGAGCTGAACGCGCGCACGGTCATACTTGAGCGCGTTCTGCAGGCGGTTCTCGACGTCGCGCTGGTGCTTGTTCGACGACATGTCGATGAAATCGATCACCACCAGGCCGCCGAGGTCGCGCAGGCGCAGCTGGCGGGCGACTTCATCGGCCGCCTCGAGGTTGGTGTGGAACGCGGTTTCCTCGATGTCGCCGCCCTTGGTGGCGCGCGCCGAGTTCACGTCGACCGCGGTCAGCGCCTCGGTCTGGTCGATCACCAGCGCGCCGCCCGAGGGCAGGCGGATGGTGCGCTCGTACGCGTTCTCGATCTGCGACTCGATCTGGAAGCGGTTGAACAGCGGCACGTCGTCGGTGTAGTGCTTGAGCTTGCGCAGGTTGTGCGGCATCACCTGCTCGACGAATTCCTTCGCCTCCTCGTACATCTCCGGCGTATCGACGAGGATCTCGCCGACATCGGCGCGCATGTAGTCACGCAGCGCCCGGATGATCAGGCGCGATTCCTGGTAGATCAGGAACGGGGCCGGCTTCGACAGCGCCGCCTCGGCCACCGCCTTCCAGACCGACAGCAGGTAGTCGAGGTCCCACTGCAGCTCTTCCGCGTCACGGCCGACGCCGGCGGTGCGGATGATCACGCCCATGTCGTCGGGGATCTGCAGCGCGTCCATCGCGCGCTTGAGCTCGGCCCGGTCCTCGCCCTCGATCCGGCGCGAGACGCCGCCGGCGGTGGGCGAGTTCGGCATCAGCACCATGTAGCGGCCGGCCAGCGAGATGAACGTGGTCAGGGCGGCGCCCTTGTTGCCACGCTCGTCCTTGTCGACCTGGACCACCACTTCCTGGCCTTCGCGCAGGAGCTCCTTGATGCCGGCCTTGTTGTGGTCGACGCCGGAGGCGAAGTAGTCGCGGGAGATTTCCTTCAGCGGCAGGAAGCCGTGGCGTTCGGCGCCGTATTCGATGAAGGCGGCTTCAAGGGAGGGCTCGATGCGGGTGATGCGGCCCTTGTAGATGTTGGACTTCTTCTGTTCCTTCGACGGTTGCTCGATGTCGATGTCGTACAGGTTCTGGCCGTCGACGATGGCAACGCGCAGCTCCTCGGCCTGCGTCGCGTTGATCAGCATTCGCTTCATTGTTGCGTCCTCGCGCGCTCTCGCACGCGGAACGCCGGGGCGTTTCGCCTGGATGTGGCCCGCCGCCGGCGCGTGAGCGCCAGGCGGCCCTGGTTGCTTCCAGCGCTGCACACCACGGCGGACCGCGGGAGCGCTTGTTCCATATTGCAGTCTGTTTCGGGCCGGCGGCTGCGCATGCCGGTCCGGATAGGGACTGGCCTGCGCGCCGCGCGGGACATGTTCAGCGCCGGTGCCAGGCACCGGGCGATCACAGGACCTGCCGTCCAACCGCTAACATGGCTGCCCCGGGGGCAGTGGCCGCGCTCTGGAGGGACTCGCGGAAGAGCGGCTTTTGGCCGGCGAACTTCCAGCGAAATCAGGACCTTATCTCGCTCGCCGAGTGTAGCAGAAAAAGAATTCAGGTCGGATGCCCCAGAGGGCACCCCGCCGCACCAGGAGCTCCAGATGACCGATGCAGGCAAGACCCCAGCCACCGGCGGCGTACGCACGGTCCGGATCGCCGAGGACCGCGATGGCCAGAGGCTGGACAACTTCCTGCTCGGGTACCTGAAGGGGGCGCCACGCTCGCTGGTCTACAAGATCGTGCGCAGCGGCCAGGTGCGCGTGAACGGGGGCCGCGTGCGCGCCGACCGGCGCCTCGAGGGCGGTGACGAGATCCGCATCCCGCCGGTGCGGATCGAGGATCCCGCGGACAAGGGCAGTCCGGCGCCGGGCCTGATGGAGGCCATGGCGGCCAGCATCGTGTTCGAGGACGCCCGGCTGCTGGCCATCAACAAGCCGTCGGGCGTGGCCAGCCACGGCGGCAGCGGCATCAGCTTCGGGGTGATCGAGACCCTGCGGGCGCTGCGGCCCAACCAGGAGCTGGAGCTGGTGCACCGGCTTGATCGCGACACCTCCGGCCTGATGGTGGTGGCCAAGAAGCGTTCGGCCCTCTCCGAGCTCCAGGCCCTGCTGCGCGAGGATGCCGGGGCGGGGCTGCGCAAGCGGTACCTGGCCCTGCTGCTCGGGCGGATGCCGGACGGCGTCATGAGCGTCGATGCCGCGCTGCACGTCGGCCTGCGCCAGGGCGGCGAGCGCCACGTCCAGGTCGATCCCGCAGGCAAGCCTTCGCTCAGCCACTTCCGCGTGCTCGAGCGGCGCGGGGGGCAGTCCTATTGCGAGGTCCGGATCGAGACCGGTCGCACCCACCAGATCCGCGTGCACGCGCGGCACATCGGCCATGCCGTGGCCGGCGACGACAAGTACGGGGACGCCGAGGCCAACCGCCGCCTGCGCGACCGGATCGGGCTGCGCCGGCTGTTCCTGCACGCGGCGTCGCTGGAATTCGCGCTCGACGGCGGACGCGTGCCCTACGTGCTCACCGCGCCCCTGGCGCCGGACCTGGTCGAGGCGCTGGACCGGCTGGCCTGAGCGGGAGGCGGGCTCAGGACGCCAGCTCGTCCGTCCGCGCGGCGCAGATGAAGTCGTTTTCGCTGAGTCCGCCCACGTCGTGGGTCGACCAGCGCACCTCGCAGCGGTCGTAGTGCACGCCCAGGTCGGGGTGGTGGTCCTCGCGGTTGGCCATGTGCGCCAGCGCGTTCACGAACGACATCGTGTGGCGGTAGTCGGGGAAGCGAAAAGTCCGCACCAGGGCCTTGCCGTCCTCGGCCAGCCGCCATTCGGGCACTTCGGGCAGCAGTTCGCGGACGCGGGCTTCCGCCAGGCGATGTTCGGCGCCGCGGCGCGGCAGGCAGTGGGCGCGGTCGAGGGGAATGAGGTCGGACATGTCGGGCTCCTGGAGGCGGCGGGGCTGAACGCGGCGTGTCATGCCGCGCGGTCTCGGCGGCGCGGGCCGGCAAACCCCGGCGGGTTCGCTAGAATACCCGGATGATCCAGATCTCCGATTCCGCGCAGACCCACTTCCGCAAGCTGGTCGAGCGCGAGGCCGTGCCGGGCATGGGCGTGCGCCTCGCGGCCAGCCGTGCCGGCACGCCGCAGGCGGACGTGCGCCTCGAGTTCGCCGCGCCCGACGAGCTGCGCGGCGACGAATGGGCGGTGGACTGCGACGGGTTCACGCTGTGGCTCGACGCCGACAGCGTGCCCTTCCTCGAGGGTGCGGAGATCGACTACGCCGCGCTCGCGACCGGCGGCCAGCTGCAGATCCGCGCGCCGCGCATCAAGGGGGTGAAGCCCGACGGCGAGGCCTCCCTGGTCGAACGCGTGCGCTGGACGATCGAGCACGTGGTCAATCCGCAGCTGGCCTCGCACGGCGGCCACGTCGCGGTGCAGGAGGTCAGCGCCGAGGGCGTGGTCCTGCTGCGCTTCGGCGGCGGCTGCCACGGCTGCGGCATGGCCGACGTCACCCTGAAGCAGGGCATCGAGAAGACCCTGATGGACCAGGTGCCGGGCGTGACCGCGGTGCGCGACGCGACCGACCATGACACCGGTGCGGCCCCGTACATCCCGCGCGCGACGGCCTGATCCCCGGTCCCGCTTCGACGCCGACGGATGTTCTCTTCCGCCGAACTGATCGAAGCCCTTCGCCGCCGCATGCGGCGCTCACTGCGTCCGCCGCCCCCGCCTGGCGAGTTCCCGCCGGGCTGGCGCGACTGGTTCGACGCGATGGCCCTGCGCCCCGGCTCGGTGAGCGGGGCGCGGCCCGACGACGTGATCGCGGTGGTCGCCGCGCGCGAACCGCTCCCGCCGCCCGGCATCGTCGAACAGCTCGGACGCTGGCGTGCGTTCGCCTCCCTGTGGCGTCAGGACTGGCAGCCGGCGAGCCGCGACGAGCGCTCGACGCGGGTCGCGGCGATGTCGGGCAGCCTGCTGCTGCACCTGCTGTTCGGCGCGGCGCTCGTGTGGCTCATGGTGTTCCGGCCACCGTTCGCCCGGTTCGAGGAGGCGGCCGCTCGCGAGGGCGAGACGCATGTCCTGCAGGTCGAGTACATCGGCGAGGGTACGCCTGCCGACGCCACGGGCGGCGGGGCCGCCGACGCACCCCCGACCCCGCGCGAGCTGCAGGCGGCCGCGGCTTCGGCCGCGCCGCGGGTTCCCCGACCGGAGCCTGTGCCCCAGCCGTCGCCGCCTGAGCCCCGGCCCGAGCCGGAGACCGCGCAGCCGCCCACCTCGACCACGCCTCCGCCGCTCCCGGAGCGCCCCGTGGCGATCGAGGTGCCCGAGCTGCGCGCGCCCGCACTGCCCGCGCCGCAGGCGCTCCAGGTCACCGAGGTCGAAGTCGCCGACAGCCGCCACGTGGTGCCGCCTCCGCGCGAGGTGGAGATGCGCGCGCCCGACACCCGGCCCGCCAAGGTCGCGGTGCGCAGCCGTAATGTCGAAGTGGTCGCTCCCGTTGCCATCCAGGCACCGGCGGCGCGCGCGCCCGCGGTCCCGGTTGCGGTTCCGGAGGCGTCGCCACGCGGCGTGGCGGTGGCCGAGCGCGAGGTCGTGCTGGTGGAGACGCCACAGGTGCAGCTTCGTCGCGTGCCCACCGCATCCGGTCCCGCGACCCGTGAAGCACGCGTCGATGCGCCAGCGGTCCCGAGCCGCGACGTGCCGATGCCCGCGACGCCGCCGGCGCCGGCTGCCGGCGCAGAGGGGGCGGCGCGTGCCGCGGCGGACGCGCGTGACGGCACGGCCGATGCGCAAGCGGCGGCGGTCTCGAGCGGACGCCCGGACACCGACCGCGGCGCGCGCAGCCCGGCCACCTCGGCCGGCGCCGGCGTCCGCGCCGGCCAGCCGCCCGGGGCGCTGCCCTCACGCACTACGGCCGACGATTGGGGCGACTCGAGCCGCAACGCTCCGGGTGGCCAGGTCGGCACGCCGGGCGCGGCCGGACTGTTCGACGGCGAGGGCCGGCCGCGGCTTGCCGACGGAGGCCGCGTTGGCGGCGGGCTGCCGCCGGGCACCATCACCGAGGACTTCGAGAACATCGACCGCCACGGCACCTGGCTCAAGCGTCCGCCCTACGACTACGAACCGACGTCCTTCGACCGCTTCTGGATGCCCAGCGAGACGCTGCTCGAGGAGTGGGTGCGCAAGAGCGTCACCGAGGTGCGCATTCCCATCCCGGGAACCACCAAGACGATCCGCTGCATGACCGTGATGCTGGCCCTCGGTGGCGCCTGCGACATCGTCGACCCGAACCTGCAGGAGCAGCCCGCGCGTGCGCGCAAGCCGCCGGACGTGCCGTTCAAGCGCGAGCTGATCGAGGACCAGGAAGCGTTGGGGCCTCCGCCGCCGCAGTCCTGAGCCGCTGCGGCAGCCAGACGGCATGAAGCCCGCGCTGGGCGGGCTTCATGCTTGCCGCTGGAGCCGGCTGGGCCGGCGACGGTCAGTTGATGCTGTGGACGCCGTGCAGGTCGCGCAGCTGGGTCGGGCGCGAGCTGAACCACGCCGCGAGGTCGGCGATCTGCTGGTCGTCGAGGTCGGCGGCCTGGTTGGACATCAGCGCATGCTCGCGGTCGCCGGAGCGGTAGGCCTGCAGCGCGTGGGCGAGGTAGTCACGGTACTGCCCGCCGATCCGCGGATAGGTCGGGTCCAGCGGCGTGTTGCCGTCGGCGCCATGACAGTCCACGCAGGACTGGCCGGTGGCCGCACCCTTGGTGTTGGCGCGGGTTTCGCCTTCGGCGACCCGGCCCTGGGGCAGGGCGTTGACCGTGGTCGCGCGCGTGGTTCCCGGTTCGGCGGGCGCGCCGCCGCAGGCCGACAGGACGAGGCTGGCGCCGAGTGCCACGGCGAGGCCGAGTGCGGAAGTCTTCATGGAGCGGCTCACTGCGTCAGGCCCGAAAGGAAGGCGGCGATATCGGCGATGTCCTGGTCGGAGAAGCTCTGGGCCTGGACCTCCATGGTCGGATGCTTGCGCGTGCCGTTGCGATACTCGGTGAGGGCATTGACCAGGTACTCGGGCGACTGGCCGCCGATCATCGGCACGTGGTAGTGCGGGTAGGCGTTCTTGTAGCCCTCGATGCCGTGGCAGCCCACGCAGGTATAGGTGAGTCCGCGGCCCGTCTCGGGATTGCCGGCGGCCTGCTGCGCGGAGGCGGCGGGCGAGTGCGTGGCAAAGGCGAGGGCAAGGCAGGCGGCGATCTGCAACGGTCGCATCATGTCGGGTTCCGCTTCCTGTGGCTGTGTGGTTGGCTGGTGCCCACGACATCTCTCCCCGTCGCAGACCGTCGCCGGAGTATAGCGAGCGGTTCGGGACCTGTTAACGGTGCCGGTGCACACGCGGCGGCCGGGGTCTGGAAGAATCGCGACCGGGCGGCAGCATGACCTTCGGCCGATAGGCGCCGGTGGGGCAGTGATGTACCTTGCTACCACACCATTCTGGCTCGCCCTCACCATGCACGCTATCCGCCCTGTCGTCCGACGTCGTATCGCCGGTCCCGCCGCCCTGTTCCTGGCCTCCATGCTGCTGCTTGCAGGCTGCGGCAACAGTGCCGGCGAGGACGGCAAGAAGGAGGATGAAGCCCCGCCGCCGGTGACCGTGGAGGCCGTGGCCGCCGAGCCGCGCGCGATGGCCGCCAGCTACAGCGGCAGCGCCTCGCTCGAGGCGCGCGCCGAAGCCCAGGTGGTCGCCAAGACCTCCGGCGTCGCGCTGCAGGTGCTGGTGGAGGAGGGCGACCTGGTGCGCGCCGGCCAGCCGCTGGTTCGCATCGATGCCGACCGCGCGCGGCTCAACCTGGCCCAGGCCGACGTGCAGGTGAAGAAGCTCGAGGCCAACTTCCGCCGCGCCAGCGAGCTGGTCAAGCAGCAGATGGTCAGCGTGGGCGACCACGACCAGCTGCGCTACGACCTCGAGAACGCGCGGGCGATGCTGCGGATGGCCCAGCTGGAACTGTCGTACACCAGCGTCACCGCGCCGATCTCCGGCGTGGTCGCCTCGCGCTCGATCAAGCCGGGCAACTTCGTCCAGATCAACACCCCGATCATCCGCATCGTCGACAACTCGCGCCTGGAGGCCACGCTCAACGTGCCCGAGCGCGACCTGACCACGCTGCGCGAGGGCCTGCCCGTGCGCATGCAGGTCGACGCGCTGCAGGGCCGGACCTTCCAGGGCGTGGTGGACCGCATCGCGCCGGTGGTGGACTCGGGCAGCGGCACGTTCCGCGTGGTCTGCGCCTTCGATCCCGACGACGACGGCGCACTGCAGCCGGGCATGTTCGCGCGCATCGGCATCGACTACGACAGCCGCGCCGCGGCGCTGGCGATCCCGCGCACGGCGCTGCTGGAGGACGACGGCGAGCCGGCCGTGTACGTGGTGCGCGACGGCAAGGCCGTGCGCACCGCCATCACCACCGGCTATGTCGACGGCGCCTTCATCGAAGTACGCGAGGGACTGGTCGAGGGCGAGCGCGTGGTCACCGCCGGCAAGGTCGCGCTGCGCGACGGCAGCGCGGTGCAGGTGATCGGTGATGCGCCGGTCGCGGTCGCCGCGGCCGAGGGCGACGCGAAGGCTGAAGGCGCGCAGTGATGTCGACCCAGCAGGGGAACGGGATGGAACACTCTGCCGAGGGGGCGGCTGCCGGGGGCGTCGACGGAACCGTGCGCGCCGACGGCCTGGTCGGATTCTCGGTACGGCGCCGGGTGACGGTGGCGATGGTGACGGTCAGCATGCTGCTGTTCGGACTGATCGCGCTCGGCAACCTCAAGGTCAACCTGCTGCCGGACATCAGCTATCCGACGCTGACCGTGCGCACCGAATACACCGGCGCCGCGCCGCAGGAAATCGAGACCCTGGTCAGCGAGCCGGTCGAAGAGGCCCTGGGCGTGGTCAAGGGCGTGCGCAAGCTGCGCTCGGTCTCGCGCACCGGGCAGAGCGACGTGGTGCTCGAGTTCGCCTGGGGCACCGACATGGACCAGGCCAGCCTCGAGGTGCGCGACAAGCTCGACACGCTGGCACTGCCGCTCGAGGTCGAGCCGCCGGTGCTGCTGCGCTTCAACCCGTCCACCGAGCCGATCCTGCGCCTGGCGCTGAGCGCGGGCGAGGGCGACGGCGATGCGTCGCGACAGCTCACCCTGCTGCGCCGCTACGCCGACGACGATCTCAAGAAGAAGCTGGAGCCGGTGACCGGCGTCGCCGCGATCAAGATCGGCGGCGGTCTCGAGGACGAGATCCAGGTCGAGCTCGACCTGCAGGCGCTGGCACGCATCGGCCTTGCGCCGGATGCCGTGGTCCAGCGCCTGCGCGAGGAGAACATCAACCTGTCCGGCGGGCGCCTCGAACAGGGCACCCAGCGCTACCTGGTGCGCACCATCAACCAGTTCGCGACCGTGGACGAGATCCGCGGGATGCTGGTCGCCACCCAGTCGGGTGGCGGCGGTGCCGGCGGCGCGGACGAGGTGGCGCGCATCGCGGCCGCCTCGGGCGACGCCTCGGTGATGGCCGCGGCGATGTCGGCACAGAGCGCGGCTGCGGCCTCCAACCGGGTCGTGGCGGACGGCCGCGCCGTGCGCCTGGGCGACGTCGCCGAGGTCCGCCAGGGCTGGAAGGAACGCGAGGCGATCATCCGCCTGGACGGGCGCGAGGCGGTGGAGCTCGCGATCTACAAGGAAGGCGACGCCAACACCGTGGCCACGGCGGCGGCGGTCGACGAGCGCCTGCAGCGGATCCGCAAGGAGCTGCCGCCCGGCGTGGCGCTGGACGTGGTCGACGACCAGGCCCGTTTCATCCGCGCCGCGATCTCCGACGTGCGCACCGACGCGCTGTTCGGCGGCACGCTGGCGATCCTGGTGATCTTCCTGTTCCTGCGCAGCGGCTGGAGCACCTTCGTGGTCGGCATCTCGCTGCCGGTCTCGATCATCACCACCTTCTTCTTCATGGACCAGATGGGCCTGAGCCTCAACGTCATGTCGCTGGGCGGCCTTGCGCTGGCCACCGGCCTGGTGGTCGACGACTCGATCGTGGTGCTGGAGAGCATCGCCAAGGCGCGCGAGCGCGGGCTTGGGATCATCGACGCGGCCATCGCCGGGACGCGCGAGGTCGGCATGGCCGTGGTGGCGTCCACGCTGACGATCATCGCGGTGTTCCTGCCGCTGGTGTTCGTCGAGGGCATCGCCGGCCAGCTGTTCCGCGACCAGGCACTGACCATCGCGCTGGCGGTCGGCATCTCGCTGGTGGTGGCGATGACCCTGATCCCGATGCTGAGCGCGCTGAAGTCGCCGGCGCCGATGGCATTCCAGGAAGAAGAGCCGCATCCGCCGTGGCGTCCGACGTCGCGCTGGCAGCGTCCGTTCGCGGCGGCGTCGCGCTGGACGGGCCGCTCCATGCGTGGCGCCGCGTTCGGCCTCTCCTGGGTGCTGATCCGCGCCGGACGGCTGCTGTCGACGGTGGTCGGCCGGCCGATGGGCGCGGCCAGCCGGATGGCGATGGCGCCCTACGACCGTGCCGAGCGCGGCTACCTGCGCGTGCTGCCGGGTGCGCTCGCGCGGCCACGCCTGGTGCTGGGCGTGGCGGCTGCCGCCTTCGTCCTCAGCATGGCGATCGTGCCGACGCTGGGCACCGACCTGATCCCGCAGCTGGCGCAGGACCGGTTCGAGATGACGATGCGCCTGCCGCCCGGCACGCCGCTGCGCGAGACCGACGCCATGATGCGTCGCGTGCAGCAGGCGCACGCGGACGACGAGGGCGTGTCCGTGCTGTTCGGCGTCAGCGGCACCGGCACGCGCCTGGACGCCAACCCCACCGACAGCGGCGAGAACGTCGGCAAGCTGTCGGTGGTGATGGAGGGCGGTGGCAGCGAGGCCGTGGAGGCGCGGCTGACCGAGGGCCTGCGCGAGACGATGCAGGGCCAGGCCGGCGCGCAGGTGGACTTCAGCCGGCCGGCGCTCTTCAGCTTCTCCAGCCCGCTGGAGATCGAGCTGCGCGGCCACGATCTCGACCAGCTCGCCGCCGCCGGCGGCCGCCTGGCCGAGCTGCTGCGGCAAAGCCCGAACTACGCCGACGTGAAATCGACGGTGGAGCAGGGCGCGCCCGAGATCCGCATCGTCTTCGACCAGGAACGCGCCGGGGCGATGGGCCTGACGACGCGCCAGGTGGCCGACGCGGTGGTCAACTCGGTGCGCGGCGAAGTGGCCACGCGCTACGACTTCCGCGACCGCAAGATCGACGTGCTGGTGCGCGCTCGCGAGTCCGAACGTGATTCGGTGCGCGCCATCCGCGACCTGATCATCAACCCCGGCGCGGCGCGCCCGGTGCGCCTGTCGACCGTCGCCGACGTGGTCGCGACCACCGGCCCGAGCGAGATCCATCGCGCCGACCTGGGCCGGGTCGCCGTGGTGTCGGCCAACCTGCGCGACATCGACCTGGGTGCCGCGGTGCAGGACGTCGAAGCGCTGGTGGCCGCCAATCCGCTGGGCGCCGGCATCGGGATGCACATCGGCGGCCAGGGCGAGGAGCTGGCGGAGTCGATGTCCTCGCTGCTGTTCGCCTTCGGCCTGGCGATCTTCATGGTCTACCTGGTGATGGCCTCGCAGTTCGAGTCGCTGCTGCACCCGTTCGTGATCCTGTTCACCATCCCGCTGGCGATGGTCGGCGCGGTGCTGGCGCTGCTCATGACCGGCAACACGATCTCGGTCGTGGTGTTCATCGGCCTGATCCTGATGGTGGGCCTGGTGGTCAAGAACGCGATCATCCTGATCGACAAGGTCAACCAGCTGCGCGAGGCCGGGGTGGCTAAGCGCGATGCCCTGGTGGAGGGCGCGCGCTCGCGCCTGCGGCCGATCGTGATGACCACGCTGTCCACGCTGTTCGGCTTCATGCCGCTGGCCCTGGCCTTCGGCGAGGGCGCGGAGGTGCGCTCGCCGATGGCGATCACGGTGATCGGCGGCCTGCTGGTGTCGACCCTGCTGACCCTGCTGGTGATCCCGGTGGTCTACGACCTGCTCGACCGCCGCGGCGACGCCTGGTACCTCGAGCGTGGCCGCCGCGCGCGCATCGCCGCCGGCAACGACACCGATGCCGATCGCGAATCCGGCGGGCTGCCGGCATGACCGTCGCCGAGTTCAGTCTGCGGCGGCCGGTCACCACGGTGATGCTGTTCGTGTCGCTGGTGGTGGTCGGGCTGATCGCGGCCTTCCGCCTGCCGCTGGAGGCGCTGCCCGACGTGTCGGCGCCGTTCCTGTTCGTGCAGCTGCCCTACGAGGGGTCGTCGCCGGAGGAAGTGGAGCGCAACCTGCTGCGTCCGGCCGAAGAGGCGCTGGCCACGATGACCGGCATCAAACGGATGCGCGGCCAGGCCGATGCCAACGGCGCCGGCGTGTTCCTGGAGTTCCGCGACTGGAACCGGGACATCGCGATCACCGCGTCCGAGGCGCGCGAGCGCCTGGATGCGATCCGCGACGAGCTTCCCGACGACTTCCGCCGCTACTTCGTCTTCAAGTGGTCGAGCGGCGACCAGGCGATCCTGCGCGTGCGCCTGGCCGGCGACGTCGACTTGTCGGCGTCCTACGACCTGCTGGACCGGCTGCTCAAGCGGCGCATCGAGCGCGTGCCCGGTGTCGCCCGGGTGGAGATCAACGGCGCGCCCGCCAACGAGGTCGAGATCGCGATCGATCCGGACCGGCTCAACGCGCACGGCGTGGCGCTGAACACGCTGGCCGAGCGCCTGCGCACGGTCAATTTCTCGGTCTCGGCCGGCATGCTCGAGGACGGCGGCGTGCGCCTGCGCGTGCAGCCGCAGGGCGAGATCGCCTCGCTCGACCAGCTGCGTGAACTGGTCATCGACCAGGCCGGGTTGCGCCTGGGCGACGTCGCCGAGGTGCACCTGAAGCCTGCGCGCATGGAGTACGCGCGCCGTCTCGACGGGCGCAAGGCGGTGGGCCTGGAGGTGTTCAAGGAGCGCGATGCGAACCTCGTGGAGGTTTCGCGCGGGGCGCTGGCCGAGCTGCGTGCCGCGGCGGACGAACCGGGCCTGGAAGGCATCGACTTCAAGGTGATGCAGGACATGGGTGACACCGTGACCAGCTCGCTGATCGAGCTGGCGGAAGCCGGCGCCGTCGGGCTGCTGCTCTCGATCGCGGTGTTGTTCTTCTTCCTGCGCCACTGGCCGTCGACGCTGATGGTGACGCTGGCGATCCCGATCTGTTTCATCATGACCCTCGGGTTCATGCATTTCTTCGGCGTCACCCTCAACGTGCTGAGCCTGATGGGCCTGCTGCTCGCGGTGGGCATGCTGGTCGACAACGCCGTGGTGGTAGTGGAGAGCATCTACCAGGAGCGCGAGCGCGATCCGGGCAACCCGGTGCGGGCCTCGCTGGCCGGGACGAAGCACGTCGCCATCGCGCTTTCGGCGGGCACCCTGTGCCACTGCATCGTGTTCCTGCCCAACCTGCTGGGCGAGGTCAACGACATCAGCATCTTCATGGCCCAGATCGCGATCACCATCTCGGTGTCGCTGCTGGCTTCGTGGCTGGTCGCGGTCAGCCTGATCCCGATGCTCTCGGCGCGCATGCGCACGCCGCCGGCGCTGGTGGAGAAGGGCGGCGCGATCCGCCGGCTGCAGGACCGCTACGCGCGACTGCTGCGCTGGACCCTGGCGCACCGCGGCTGGAGCGTGGCGGGCATCGTGCTGGTGGTCGCGCTGAGCCTGGTGCCGATCAAGGGCACCACCTTCGACATGTTCGGCGGCGGCGACCAAGGCGAGATCCAGCTCTACTACAAGTGGAACGGCGGCTACACGCTGCCGCAGATGTCGGAGGAGGTGGCGCGGGTCGAAGCCTTTCTCGAGGACAACCGCGAGCGCTTCCGCATCACCCAGGTCTATTCGTACTTCAGCGAAGGCGACGACGCCGGAACGTTGATCACCTTCGAGGATGGCATCGCCGACGTGCGGCCGCTGTCGGAAGCGATCAGCAAGGAGCTGCCGAAGTCGGCACGCGCCGAGGTCGGCGTCTCCGGTCCGGGCGGGCAGGGCGGTGGCGGGGGTGGCATGGGCCAGAACGTCAGCGTGCAGCTGGTGGGCGACAGCGCATCGGTGCTGCGCGAACTGGGCGATGGGCTGGTCCCCATGCTCGAGGCCCGGCCGGAGCTGCGCGACGTGCGCATCGATGGCGGCGCCAGCACCGATGAACTGGCGGTACGCGTCGACCGCGACCGCGCCGCGGCCTTCGGCTTCAGCGCGCAGCAGGTGTCGTCGTTCGTGTCGATGGCACTGCGTGGCACCCAGCTGCGCGAGTACCGGAGGGAAGAAACCGAGGTGCCGGTCTGGGTGCGCTTCAGCGGCGCGCAGGAGTACGGGCCGGCCGACATCGCCGGGTTCATGGTGCGCTCGCCGGACGGGCGCCAGGTGCCACTTTCGGCGATGGTCGACCTGGAGGTGACGCCTTCGGCGACCCAGATCACGCGCCACGACCGCCAGACCGCGCTCGGCGTGCAGGCCAACCTGGAAGGCGAGGCGACGATGGAGGAGGCGCGCAAGGCCATGGAAGCCGTGCTGGGTTCGGTGTCCCTGCCGCCGGGCTATGGCCACTCGTTCTCCGGCAGCGGTTTCGAGGAAAGCGAGCAGGCGGTGCAGCAGATGCTGTTCAACTTCGTGCTGGCGCTGGTGATGATCTACGTGGTGATGGCGGCGGTGTTCGAGTCGCTGCTGTTCCCGTCGGCGATCATGAGCTGCGTGCTGTTCTCGATCCTCGGGGTGTTCTGGCTGTTCTGGATCACCGGCACCTCGTTCACGATCATGGCCTTCATCGGCATCCTGGTGCTGATGGGCGTGGTGGTGAACAACGGCATCGTGATGGTCGAGCACATCAACAACCTGCGCCGCCGTGGCCTGTCGCGCACCGATGCGCTGGTCGAAGGCAGCCGCGAACGCCTGCGCCCGATCCTGATGACCATGGGCACGGCGATCCTGGCGATGGTGCCGATCTCGCTCAGCGAGACGGTGGTGCTGGGCGGCCTTGCGTATTCGCCGATGGCGCGCGCGGTGGCCGGCGGCCTGGCGTTCTCGACCGTGGTCAGTCTGCTGTTCCTGCCGACGATCTACGCGATCCTCGACGACCTGGCCAACGGCACCTCGCGCCTGCTGCGGCGGGCGCGTGGGCCAGGCAGGGAAGGCCGGGTGGCGGACGCGGCGGCCTGAGGCGATCGCGGCTGTAGCCGCTCCTGCAGGAGCGGCTCGCCGGGCAGCGACACCGGCGACCCCGACCCGGCGCCCCGCTGTAGGAGCGGCTACAGCCGCGATCGGGCTGGCCTCAGGCGAACACCTTGCCCAGGATCCTCAGCCCGCCCGTCCACACGCCGATCGCGGTGCCCAGGCTGGTCAGGAAGAAGTTGAGCAGCACCCGCGCGACGCGGTTGCGCCACCAGCCGCGCGCGGTGTTCACGTCCTCGCGCAGCGCCATGAAATCGGCGTAGGTCGGCTTGCGGAGCGCCGCCTCGACCACCGCGCTGACCGTGCCCGACGCCAGCGCCGGATGCAGGGGCGTCAGCGGCGAGGCCACGAAGGCCGACAGGATGCTCAACGGGTGGCCGCCCGCGATCGCGCAGCCGAGCGCACCCAGCGTGCCGGTGACCAGCACCCACTGCAGCATCAGGTCCGTGCCCACGTCCAGGCCGCCCTGCCAGAAGCCCCAGGCGAAGCCGCCGATCACCACGGTGGCGATCACCAGCTCCATCCACGGGACGCGCGACTTCGGCTTCACCTCTTCCAGTGACTGGCGCACCTGCGCGGGCGGCGCCACGTCGTCGCGCAGGTGGTTGGCCAGGCCCTTGAGGTGTCCCGCGCCGACCACGGCCAGCACCTCGCGCGCGCCTGCCGGCACCTCGCGCAGGCGTGCGGCCATGTAGCGGTCGCGCTCGGCGATGATCACCTCGTAGAGCTCGGGGGTCTCGCCGGCGAACTCGCTGAAGCTCGACTCCAGCACGTCGCCCTGCTTGAGCCGCTCGATCTCGTCCTCGCCGACCTCGTCGCTGGACAGCAGCCCCATCAGCAGGCTGGCGCTGACCTTGGCGCGGCCCCACCAGCCCAGGCGCTGCATGGCGCGCTTGAAAGTCACGCCGACGTTGCGGTCGATGAGCTGGAGCGACAGGCCGCGTGCGTTGGCGTCGGCGGCCGCGGCCTTGAGCTCCGCGCCGGGTTCGACGCCCATCTGCTCGGCCAGGCGGCGCTGGTAGGCGGCCAGCGCCAGGTTGGCGGCAAACAGCGGGGTCTTGCCCTCGCGCAGCACCTTGACCAGGTCCATCCGTCCCAGCGCCTCGGGATCGGTCATGGCCTGCAGCCGCTGCTCGTCCAGCTCGACCGCGACCGTGTCATAGGCGCCGGTGGCGATCGCCGCGCGCACTGCATCGACGCTGGCGCGCGAGACGTGGGCGGTGCCCAGCAGGGTGTAGCGCACGCCGTCGCGCTCGACGATGGTGTGCGGCTGGCTGGCAAGGTCGAAGCCCGCGCCGGCAGGTCCGGAGGCGTCGGCGCGTGGGGCGGCGGGGCCGGGCCCTGCGTCAGGCAGGGCGGGAGTGTCGGTCATGGAAGTCCGTGGTCGCGCGCAGGCGCGTCAGTCGCGGTAGCGGCGCAGCAGGTCGCCGTAGGCGTCGATGCGGCGGTCGCGCAGGAAGGGCCAGATGCGGCGCACGTGCTCGCTGCGGCCCAGGTCGACCTCGCAGGTGAGCACGGTGGCATCGCCGCCGGCCTCGGCCAGGAACTCGCCCTGCGGTCCCAGCACGTGGCTGTTGCCCCAGAAGTCGATGCCCGACGCGCCGACCGGCGACGGCTCGTGGCCGACGCGGTTGCAGCTCAGGACCGGCAGGCCGTTGGCGACGGCGTGGCCGCGGTGGCTCAGGATCCAGGCGTCGCGCTGGCGGTCCTTCTCTGCCTGGTCGTCATCCGGATCCCAGCCGATGGCCGTGGGGTAGAGCAGCAGTTCGGCGCCGGCCAGCGCCATCAGGCGTGCCGCCTCGGGATACCACTGGTCCCAGCACACGAGCACGCCGAGCCGGCCGACCGAGGTGTCGATCGGCTCGAAGCCGAGGTCGCCCGGGGTGAAGTAGAACTTCTCGTAGAAGCCCGGGTCGTCGGGGATGTGCATCTTGCGGTAGCGGCCCGCGGTCGAGCCGTCGGCGTCGAAGACCACGGCCGTGTTGTGGTACAGGCCGGTGGCGCGCTTCTCGAACAGCGAGCTGACCAGCACCACGCCATGCTGCTTCGCCAGCGCGCCCAGGCGCTCGGTGCTGGGGCCGGGGATGGTCTCGGCGAGGTCGAACGCGTCCACGCACTCGTGCTGGCAGAAATAGGCGCCGTTGTGCAGCTCCTGCAGCAGCACCAGCTTCGCGCCCTGGCGCGCGGCTTCGGCGACGCGGGCCTCGATCACCTCGAGGTTCTCCGCGGCGCTGCCGTGGTTGCGCTCCTGGACGAGCGCGACGGGAAGGGTCTTCGTGGTCATGGCAGGGCCCCTGTGGCGATGATGCAGGTGAGCCGGCCATTGTAGGCCGGCCCGCCTGTCCCTCAGGTAAGGCCGGCGGGCAGCTGCATCGAGATGCAGTGCAGGCTGCCGTTCTGCCAGATCAGCGCGCGGCAGGGCACCTGGACGATCTCGCGCCCGGGATGGGCCCGGGCCAGCACGGCGGCCGCCGTGTCATCGGCCGGGTCGCCATAGGCCGGCATCAGGACCGCGCCGTTGATGATCAGGTAGTTCGCGTAGCTCGCGGCGAGGCGCCGGCCGCCGTCGAGGACCGGCTGCGGCCAGGGCAGCGGGAACAGGCGGTAGCGACGACCGTCGACGGTGCGCAGCGCCGCGATCTCGGCCGCCATCGCCGACAGCTCGGCATGGTGCGGATCGGCCGGGTCGTCGCAGGCCTGGAACACGATGGCGTCGTCGGGGGCGAAGCGGGCGAGGGTGTCGACGTGGGCGTCGGTGTCGTCGCCCTCCAGGTAGCCGTGCTCCAGCCAGAGCACGCGCTCCTGCCGCAGCCATGCCCGCAGGCGCTGCTCCAGGTCCTCCCGGCTGGAGGACGGGTGCCGCTCTTGCAGGCAGCGCCAGGTGGTCAGCAGGCTGCCCGCCCCGTCGGTTTCGATCGCTCCACCTTCCAGTGCAAAATCAATCGATTGCACCGAACTCCTGCGGAAGATTCCAGCTTCGTGGAGGCGCTGCACCAGCTGGTCGTCCTCGCTGGCCTCGAACTTCCCGCCCCAGCCGGTGAAGCGGAAATCCAGAAGCGAGAACTCCTCCGCCCCGACCAGGGTGACCGGCCCGGTGTCGCGCAGCCAGGTGTCGTCATAGGGCAGGGTGATGAACCCGACCCGGGCCATGTCGATGCGGTTGGAGGCCAGCCGCGCGCGCGCATAGGCCTCGACGTCCTCGTCGGCCACGCAGACCAGCACCGGCTGGAACCGGGTGATCGCCGCGACGTGGGCGATATAGGTCTCCTCGACGTCGCCCAGGCGCTCGGCCCAGTCGGTGCCGGCGTGCGGCCACGCGAGGAGGATCGCGGACTGGGGCTCCCACTCCGCGGGGAAACGCAGGGTCTGCAAGGTCATTCGCTCAGCGGATCGGCGGCTTGGGACCGGTCTCGCCGGCTGCGGCCTGGTTGGCGACCGCGTCGATCACGCGGCTGTTCTCGAAGTACACGGTGAACGCGGGATAGCCCCAGCGGTGGATGGTCGGCCACTGGCGCTTCTGGCCGCCGCGGGGATCCATGCGCTGGGCAGGCGCGCCGAAGCGGGCCTCGACCTGCGACATGGTCATGCCGCGCGCGGGCATGGCGACGGCCGCCTCGTGCTGGACGCGCTCGATGAGCAGGGTGTCGGCACGCGCTGCGCCGGCAGCGGCGAGCAGGGCGGCGGTGGTCAGTGCAATCGTCAGGCGCATCTTGGTCTCCCCGGAGGCTGCATCGCTTGCAGCCGCAGCGTTTTAACAGATCGCGCGTGTCCGGTCGTGGATGCCTGGCCGAACCGGGCGCCCGGTCACGCGAACCGACGGCGGCGAAAACGCGGAAGGCCGCATCGCTGCGGCCTTCCGGGCGTCGCTGGTGGCTGCCGCATGCGATGCACGCGCAGCCGCCCTGGCAGCCTGCTCAGCGCTGGCGGGCCTTGAAACGCGGGTTGGACTTGCAGATGACGAAGATCTTGCCACGGCGACGAACGACCTTGCAGTCGCGGTGACGGGCCTTCGCCGACTTCAGGGAGGACAGGACCTTCATGACGAACCTCTGAATATGGGTGGGGCAAACAAGCCGGCAATTCTAGCGGGCCCGGTGGCCCGGGATCAAGTACTTGCAGGGCGCGCCGTGCGGGCCGGTCTAGAATGGCCACCCCCCACGGAGACCATCATGACCCAGCCCGCCATCCCGGTATTGACCATCGACGGCCCCTCCGGCTCCGGCAAGGGCACGATCAGCCGTGCCGTGGCCGCGCGCCTGGGCTGGCACTACCTGGACTCGGGTGCCCTGTACCGGGCGGTCGGGGTGGCCGCCGGATGGGCCGACCTTGACCTGGACGATGCCGGCGCCCTGGTGCGCTGCGCCTTCGACACCGAAATCGGCTTCCGCGACGATCCCCACGGGGAACCCCGGGTGCTGGTCAACGGCCATGACGCGACCGACGAGCTGAGGACGGAGACCGCCGGCGCCGCCGCTTCGGCCATCGCCGCGATCCCGGAGGTCCGGTCGGCGCTCAAGGAGCGCCAGCGCGCCTTCCGCCAGCCCCCCGGACTGGTCGCCGACGGGCGCGACATGGGTACGGTCATCTTCCCCGATGCCGCTTGGAAGGTGTTCCTCACCGCGAGCGCCGAGGAGCGTGCCGAAAGGCGCTATAAGCAGTTGAAGGACAAGGGGGTTTCGGTTACCTTGGACGGTCTGCTGCGGGAGATCCTGGCCCGCGACGCGCGCGATGCCAGCCGCGCGGTGGCACCGTTGCGACCGGCGGAAGACGCCGTGCGCATCGACACCACCGGCCAGGGCATCGCTGTCGTGGTCGAACGCGTCCTGGCCCTCGTGCCCGGCCTCGTGGACTGAGCCCCCGCCGCAGATGGCCCCGCGTGGCAGACGCCGCGCGGATTTTCCGTTTCCAACCAGCACTCACGGCAAGGCGCAATCCCGCGCACGCCGACAACGGGTGGACCGGTCAGGCGCGCTGCGCGCACCCGGTCTGTTTCATCAACAGAGTATTTTTCCAATGACCGAATCATTCGCAGAACTGTTCGAAGCCAGCCAGGCGAACCTCGCCAAGCTGAAGCCCGGCTCGATCGTCACCGGCACCGTGATCCAGGTGCGCACCGACGTCGTCGTCATCAACGCCGGCCTCAAGTCCGAAGGCATCGTGCCGATCGAACAGTTCCGTAACGACGCCGGCGAGATCGACGTCGCCGAGGGCGACATCGTCAAGGTCGCGCTCGATTCCCTCGAGAACGGCTTCGGCGAGACCGTGCTGTCGCGCGAGAAGGCCAAGCGCGCCATGGTGTGGGACGAGCTCGAGGAAGCCCTCGAGAAGAACGAGACCGTCACCGGCAAGATCAGCGGCAAGGTCAAGGGCGGCTTCACCGTCGACATCAAGGACGTCCGCGCATTCCTGCCCGGTTCGCTGGTCGATGTGCGCCCCGTGCGCGACCCGGTGTACCTGGAAGGCAAGGAACTCGAGTTCAAGCTCATCAAGCTCGACCGCAAGCGCAACAACGTGGTCGTCTCCCGCCGTGCGGTGGTCGAGAGCGAGCACTCGGAAGAGCGCGAGCAGCTGATGGAGAAGCTGGTCGAGGGCGCCGTGCTGAAGGGCGTCGTCAAGAACCTGACCGACTACGGCGCGTTCGTCGACCTCGGCGGCATCGACGGCCTGCTGCACATCACCGACATGGCCTGGAAGCGCGTGCGTCATCCGTCCGAAGTCGTGGAAGTGGGCCAGGAGCTCGACGTCCGCGTGCTCAAGTACGACCGCGAGCGCAACCGCGTCAGCCTCGGCCTCAAGCAGCTGGGCGAGGATCCGTGGGACAACATCGCCCGCCGCTACCCGTCCAACACCCGCGTGTTCGGCAAGGTCTCCAACGTCACCGATTACGGCGCGTTCGTCGAGATCGAGCCGGGCGTCGAGGGCCTGGTGCACGTGTCCGAGATGGACTGGACCAACAAGAACGTCAACCCGGCCAAGGTGGTGCAGGTCGGTGACGAGCTCGAGGTCATGGTGCTGGACGTCGACGAAGAGCGTCGCCGCATCTCGCTGGGCATCAAGCAGGTCACGTCCAACCCGTGGGAGACCTTCGCGGCCATCCACAAGAAGGGCGACAAGGTCGAAGGCCA
Source organism: Luteimonas sp. MC1895 (assembly GCF_016457215.1). Taxonomy (NCBI): domain Bacteria; kingdom Pseudomonadati; phylum Pseudomonadota; class Gammaproteobacteria; order Lysobacterales; family Lysobacteraceae; genus Luteimonas; species Luteimonas sp. MC1895. The sequence goes on along the minus strand of NZ_JAEMDY010000001.1, from coordinate 238,972 downwards.
GATCAAGTCGATCACCGACTTCGGCATCTTCATCGGCCTGGACGGCGGCATTGACGGCCTGATCCACCTCTCCGACATGAGCTGGAACACCAGCGGCGAAGACGTGGCGCGCGAGCTGAAGAAGGGCGACACCCTCGAGGCCGTGGTGCTGGCGGTGGACCCGGAGCGCGAGCGCATCAGCCTGGGCGTCAAGCAGCTCGAGCAGGATCCGTTCGGCCAGTTCATGGCCAACCATCCGCGCGGCTCCAAGATCACCGGCACCGTCAAGGAAGTCGACGCCAAGGGCGCCGTGATCGAAGTGGCCGATGGCGTGGAAGGCTACGTCGCCGCCCGCGACATCGCCGACGAGCGCGTCGATGACGCCACGCAGTTCCTGAAGGTGGGCCAGGCCATCGAGGCCAAGTTCACCGGCATGGACCGCAAGGGCCGCACCCTTCAGCTGTCGATCAAGGCGAAGGACGAGGCCGAGGTGGCCGAGACCCTGGCCGAGTACAACCGTGCTTCGGCGGATGCTTCCAGCGGCACCACCAAGCTGGGCGCGCTGCTGCGCGAGCAGCTGGACAGCAAGTCCGAGTAATACCTGAAGTATCCAGCGGCGACCCGGTGCGAGCCGGGTCGCCGTTGGCTTGTTCGAGGGTGGCCAGGGGGCACATGACCAAGTCCGAACTCATCGAGATCCTGTCCCAGCGCCAGGGGCACCTCAAGGCCGACGACGTCGACCTGGCGGTGAAGTCGCTGCTGGAGATGATGGGTGGTGCGCTGGCCAACGGCGAACGCATCGAAGTCCGCGGTTTCGGCAGCTTCTCGCTGCACTACCGTCCGCCCCGTACCGGGCGCAATCCGAAGACCGGCGAGGCCGTGGCCCTGCCCGGCAAGCACGTTCCCCATTTCAAGCCGGGCAAGGAGCTGCGCGAACGCGTCAGCGACGTCATGCCGCTCCCGGTCGACGACTGATGGGCCTCATCCGCGGCTGACTGCGGGCCCGTGGCCGGCTAAGCTAGCCGCCCATGCGTCCGATCCGCATCCTCATCGGCATGCTGTGCCTCGTTGCAGGCGTCGCGGTCGGTGCACTCAATCCCCAGACGGTCGAACTCGACCTCGGCCTTGCCGTGTTCCGGCCGACGCTGGGCCTGGCATTGCTGGGCACGCTGCTCGCAGGCGCACTGGTCGGCGGGCTGGCGACGATGGCCTCCATCGTGCCGTCCCTGCGCAGGCGCAGGCAGGCGCCCACCCCCCACGCACCGGATGCGAACTGATGGCCTTCATCACCGAGTGGTTCTGGTTTTTCCTGCTGTTGCCGATCGCGGCCCTGTCGGGCTGGGTGATCGGCCGCCGTGGCGGCGAGCGGCACAGCGACAGCCAGGTCAGCAAGCTCTCCACCACCTATTTCCGTGGCCTGAACTACCTGCTCAGCGAAGAGCCGGACAAGGCCATCGAACTGTTCCTGCACATCGCCGAGCTCGACAAGGACACCTTCGAGACCCAGATCGCGCTGGGCCACCTGTTCCGTCGGCGCGGCGAGGTCGACCGCGCGATCCGCCTGCACCAGGGACTGGTGCAGCGGCCCGACCTCAACGACCAGCAGAAGGTCCAGGCCCTGCTCGCGCTTGGCGAGGACTACATGCGTTCGGGTCTCCTCGACCGTGCCGAGACGGTGTTCACCGAGCTGGCCGCGCTCGACCAGCGCGCACCGCAGGCGCTCAAGCACCTGATCGGCATCTACCAGGCCGAGCGCGACTGGCCCAAGGCGATCGAGAACGCGACCCGCTACGAGCAGGTCACCGGCGAGCCCATGGGCAAGCTGATCGGCCAGTTCGAATGCGAGCTCGCCGAGCGGCTGCGCGTGGCCGGGGACCGCGAGGGTGCCCGCGCGGCTGTCGCGCGCGCCTATGCCGCGGATTCGAGTTCGGTGCGCGCCGGCATGCTCGAGGGCCGGCTGGAGCTCGACGCCGGCAACGACGCCGCCGCCATCCGCGCCTACGAGCGCGCGGCCCGCCACGACGCCGACTTCCTGCCGGAGATCCTGCCGCCGCTGCGCTCGGCCTACGACCGCGTCGGCGATCTGCCCGGTGCCCGCGCCTTCCTCACCGAGATGAGCGAGCACTACCGGGGCGTGGCGCCGGTGCTCGCGCTCACCCACCTGGTGGAGGCGGAGGAGGGCGTGCCTGCCGCCCGCCGCTTCCTCGCCCAGCAGCTCAAGGACCGGCCTTCCGTGCGCGGCGAAGCCGCCCTGATCGAGCTCACCCTGGCCGAAGGCGGCAACGAGGCCGCGACCCTGCACGAGCTTCGCCACATCACCGACCAGCTGCTGGTCCGCAACCCCGCCTACCGCTGCAACCGCTGCGGCTTCGGCGCGCGCAGCCACCACTGGCAGTGCCCGTCCTGCAAGGAGTGGGGCAGCATCAAGCCGCTGCTCAACTACGCCGTGGTCTGAGCGCATGGGCGGCGCGGACTGGAACGGCCTGCTGCCGTGGCTGGCGGTGGTCGCGGCAATCGCCGCGGCTGGCGCCTGGCTGGCGCGCGCCTACGCCCTGCGCCGTGGGCTGATGGACCTTCCGGGTGAACGCCGCAGCCACAGCGTGCCGACGCCACGGGGTGGCGGAATCGGCATCACCCTGGCCTGGATCCTGTCCTGCGGCCTCTTCGGACTGTCGGGACGGATCCCGGCCGCGCTGGCGCTCGCGGCCGCCGCGGCCAGCCTCCTGGTGGCGGCGGCCGGCTACGTCGACGACCACCGTCCGCTCTCGCCCTGGTGGCGGCTGGCGGCGCACGTGGGCGCCGGGATCCTGCTCGCGGCGGGCGTGCTCGCCGTCCACGGTGCGCCCTGGCTGGCCCTGGCGGCTATCGCCGCGGTGCCGGTGCTGGTGAACGTGTGGAACTTCATGGACGGGATCGACGGCATCGCCGCCAGCCAGGCCGCGCTGGCCGCGCTCGGGCTGGCGGGGCTGGCCACGCTCTCGCCGCACGCCGCCGGCGGCCTGGCGCCGGCCGTGGCGCCGGCGCTGGTGCTCGCGGCGGCCTGCATCGGATTCCTGCCGTTCAACTTCCCCAGGGCACGCATCTTCTTGGGCGATGTCGGCAGTGGCACGCTGGGCGTCGCGCTGGCCGTGGTCGTGCTGCTGCTGCTCCAGGGAGCCGGGCCGGGTCAGGCAGCGGGAATGCTTGTGCTGGCCGTCCTTCCGTTGTCGGCCTTCCTGATTGACGCGGCTTTGACGCTCGGCGGGCGCATGGTGCGTCGCGAGCAGTGGTGGACGCCCCACGTCAGCCATGCATACCAGCGCCTGGCGGGCCGGGTCGGGTGGCATGTCCCGGTGACGCTGGCCTATGCGGGGTGGACCATCCTCGCGGCCATCGTGGCGGGAGCGGCCTCTGCCGGCGGCTTCGCCGCTAGACTAGCGGTTTGCGCGGGCATCCTGGCCGCCGGAACCCTTGCATGGCGCGCCGCGCGTGGCGCGGGTGCACGAGAGCAGAAGGATAGGCCCAGAGGATGACCAGCCTGAACGACCGCATCCGGACCAGCCTGCCGCGGGCCTCGGTGGTGCTGCACGACGTGTTCATGGTCTGGCTGACCTGGGCTGGCCTGAACCACTTCCGCCAGTCGGCGATGGACCAGGTGGCGTCCACGCCGCTGCTGTCGCCGGAGATGCTGCTGATCCTGATCGTGCAGGGCCTGATCTTCTGGCAGGTCGGCCTGTATCGGGGCGTCTGGCGCTTCGCGAGCATCCCCGACCTGGTGAATATCGTGAAGGCCAGCCTGTTCGGCCTGCTCGCGATCCTGCCCCTGCTGTTCTTCGTGTTCGACCGCGCCGGACAGGTGCCGCGGACGGTGATGCTGGCCTATCCGGTCGTGCTGTCGGCGCTGCTGGGCATGCCGCGGCTGCTTTACCGGGCCTGGAAGGACCACGGCAACGAGCGCACCGACAAGGCGGCGCTGCGGGTGCTGATCCTGGGCGCGGGGCAGGCGGGCGAGGCGCTGGTGCGAGACCTGCGCAGGGTCGGTGCCTACCAGCCGGTCGGATTCCTGGACGACGCGGCCAAGCTGCGCGGCAGCCATGTGCAGGGCCTGCCGGTGCTCGGAAAGATCGAGGACGTGGGCGAGATCGCGCCGGAAACCGCGGCCCGACTGCTGGTGATCGCGATGCCCTCGCTGGACGCGACCGCCATGCGCCGTGTGGTCGCGGCCTGCGAGCGCACCGGGCTGCCCTTCCGCACCGTTCCCCGCCTCAACGACCTGCTGGAAGGCCGTTCGCTGCCGGGCGAACTCAAGGAGGTCGCGATCGAGGACCTCCTCGGCCGCAAGCCGGTCACGCCGGACTGGAAGGCGATCCGCGGCTGGCTGGGTGGGCGCAGCGTGCTGGTCACCGGCGCCGGCGGCTCGATCGGGGCCGAACTGTGTCGCCAGTGCGCCCGCCACGGCGCGCGCCAGATCATCCTGATCGAGATCGACGAGCTGGCGCTGCTGACCATGCAGAACGAGCTGCGCCGGGACTTCCCGCAGATCGAGTGCCTGCCGGTGCTCGGCGACTGCGGCGATCCGGCGGTGATCCGCCACGCGCTGTCGCTCTCACAGCCCGAGGCGGTGTTCCACGCCGCGGCCTACAAGCAGGTGCCCGTCCTCGAGGCCCAGCTGCGCGAGGCGGTGCGCAACAACGTGCTGGCCACCGCGACCGTCGCCCGGGAGGCGCAGGCGGCCGGCGTCGGCACCTTCGTGCTGATCTCGACCGACAAGGCCGTGGATCCGGTCAACGTGCTCGGCGCCAGCAAGCGCCTGGCGGAAATGGTCTGCCAGGCGATGAACGGGCTCGAGGGCACGCGCTTCGTGACCGTGCGATTCGGCAACGTGCTCGATTCCGCCGGCAGCGTGGTGCCGCTGTTCCGCGCGCAGATCCGCAGTGGCGGGCCGGTCACGGTGACCGATCCGGAAGTCACCCGCTATTTCATGACTATCCCCGAGGCCTGCCAGCTGATCCTGCAGGCGGTGGCGATTGGTGCCCGGCAGGCGGTCTACACACTGGACATGGGCGAACCGGTGTCGATCCGCCTGCTGGCGGAGCAGATGATCACCCTGGCAGGCAAGCAGCCGGGACGCGACATCGCGATCGTCTACACCGGCCTGCGCCCGGGCGAGAAGCTGCACGAAACCCTGTTCCACGCCGACGAACGCTACCGCCCGACGGCGCACCCGAAGATCCTCCAGGCGGAGGCGCGCGGCGTCTCCAGCGAACGGATCACCGCCGCCATGGCGCGCCTGCGCGACGCGGTGTCGAGCTACGACCTCGAAACCCTGGACCAGGCCCTGCGTGACGCCGTCCCGGAATTCGCGCCGCTGGTGCGCGATGACGAACCCGCGGCCGCCACGGTGGTCGCTTTTCCCGCAAGGAACGCCAGACGCACATGAACAGACGCATCCGCAAGGCGGTCTTCCCGGTCGCCGGACTCGGGACCCGCTTCCTCCCGGCCACCAAGACGGTGCCCAAGGAGATGCTGCCGATCGTCGACCGGCCGCTCATCCAGTACGCCGTGGACGAAGCGGTCGACGCCGGCTGCGACACGATGGTGTTCGTCACCAACCGCTACAAGCACGCGGTCGCCGACTATTTCGACAAGGCCTATGAGCTGGAGCAGAAGCTCGAGGCGGCCGGCAAGGTCGAGCTGCTCGAGGTCATCCGCAACGTGCTGCCGCCGAACGTGCGCGCCGTGTTCGTGACCCAGGCCGAGGCCCTGGGCCTGGGCCATGCGGTGCTCTGCGCGAAGCCGGTCGTGGGCGACGAGCCTTTCGCGGTGATCCTGCCCGACGACCTCATCTGGAACCGCGGCCCCGGTGCGCTGAGCCAGATGGCCGATGTCGCCGAAGCGACCGGTTCAAGCGTGATCGCCACCCAGGCGGTCGCACCTGAACAGGTGTCGAGCTACGGCATCGTCGCGACGGATGAATTCAGCGACCGCCGTGGGCGGATCACCGCAATCGTGGAGAAGCCCAGGCCGGGCGACGCGCCCAGCAACCTCGCCGTGGTCGGGCGCTATGTGCTGTCGCCGCGCATCTTCGCCCTGCTGGAGGCCACGGCTCCCGGCGCCGGTGGCGAGATCCAGCTGACCGACGCGATCTCGGCCCTGCTGGCCGAGGAACCGGTGCTCGCGTACCGCTTCCAGGGCACGCGATTCGACTGCGGGACCCACCTCGGCCTCATCGAGGCGACCATCCGCCATGCACTGGACCACGAGGCGCTCAGCGAGGCGGCACAGGGCTTCATGCGCGATGCGCTGGCTGAACTGGGCGTGGTCGACTCCTGATTGGTGCCATCGGTGGTCCGGGTGACATCCTGCGGAAAGCAGGGGTATATTCCGGAGGTCAGGAATGGGGTGAGAGGCCTCATGATCGCTTGACAGCACACCACCAAGGGAGAGACCGCTTCATGAAGCTTGCAACAACTTTCGCGGGCCTGACGCTCGCCATGGCCGCTGCATACAGCGTGCCCACTGCTGCCCAGGAACTGGAAATGCACTCCAACTCCTCGGCGCCTGCTGCGCGTTGCCAGGCCTCGCTGCCGATGTCGGAACTCGCGATCCGAAAGCGCCCGCTCACGATCCAGAATGACAGCGTCGACACCGGTGCGTGGGTCACCTGCGGCTTCGAGTTCGACTCCGGCTACGCGGCCGGCGGCATGGCGACACTGGTCGATGCCTACTTCACCAACTATTCCAGCACCGCGCAGACGTTGAACTGCTCGGGCGTCACCGGCTACGAAGGCGGCGAAAACGAGTACGTCGGTCTCACCCTCGAGCTGGCCCCCGGCGCCACCGGCGAAGACGCCAACCTGTTCTGGTACGCGGACGACTTCGAGGGCGGTGGCATGAGCACCGGCCTGGTCATGATCAACTGCTACCTGCCGCCGGGCGTGGGCATCAATGACAGCTACGTGTACTGGGTCGAAGAAGTAGCTCCGGTCTGAGTTCCTGTCGAAACGGGTGCCGGGAAACCGGCACCTTTTTTTTGCCCTCTGCGATCGCGCACACTGGGGCTTCGCAAATATCTCGGCTGTGCACATGAATCCAGGCACCAGACTTCCGCTCGTTGTCGCCGCCGTCGTGGTGGTGGCCGTCATCGCCGGCACGTTCATCCTGCGGCGTGGCGAGGCTCCCGGCCCCGCGGACGTCCCGCAGTCGACCGCAGCCGCTGCCGCGGATCCCGTGGCGCAGGCGCCCGCGCCGGCGAACCGGAACGCGCGGCCCGCACGCGCATCGGGCGAATCGCTCGAGCAGCAGGTCGCGACCCAGCTCGACCGTCGCGTCGAGTCACGGGCGCAGCACGCCGCGCGCACGCGTGAGCTCAGGGAGCAGTCCGCCGCGCGCTATGCCAGCGAGCAGGTGGATCCGGCCTGGGCACCGCAGAAGGAGAGCCAGCTGACCGGGATCGCGTCGAACGAGGCGTTTGCGCAGGCCGGCGCCAAGCCAACCAGCCTCTCGGTGGACTGCCGCAGCAGCATGTGTCGCGTGGACGGCGCGTTCGAAACGCGGAGCCAGGCCGAGGACTGGGTGATGATGTACATGTCCAGCGTGGGCGGCACGATGCCGAACTCCATCGTGTCGCGCACCCAGGCCGAGGACGGGTCCACGCGCGTCGAGATCTACGGGCGCGCACGCTGAGCGCAGCCATCCCCGCCCGCGCGTTGCACATGTGACCGGATCGAAGGGACGCCAGCGGCGTCCCCTTGATCCGTGTGGATCACAGCGCTTCGAAGATTCCCGCCGCGCCCATGCCGGTGCCGATGCACATGGTCACCATGCCGTACTTCTGCTTCCTGCGGCGCATGCCGTGGACGATCGTGGCCGTGCGCACCGCGCCGGTGGCGCCGAGCGGATGGCCCAGCGCGATGGCGCCGCCGAGCGGGTTGACCTTGTCGGGGTCGAGTTCCGAGTCACGGATCACGGCCAGTGCCTGGGCGGCGAAGGCCTCGTTGAGCTCGATCCAGTCGAGCTGGTCCTTCGTCAGGCCGGCCTGCCTGAGCGCCTTCGGGATGGCTGCGATCGGCCCGATGCCCATCACCTCCGGGCGCACGCCGGCAACGGAGTACGACACGAAGCGGGCGAGCGGCGTCAGGCCGTAATCCCTGATCGCCTGCTCGGACGCCACCAGCACGGCGCCGGCGCCATCGCTCATCTGCGACGAGTTGCCCGCGGTCACGGTTCCACCGAACTGGCCGTTGCGGAACACCGGGCGCAGCTTGGCCAGGCCTTCGATCGAGGTGTCTGCACGCGGGCCTTCGTCCTGCTCGACCAGCAGCTTCTTCAGGCGCACGGCGTTGCCGCCCAGGTCCGGCTGGCGTGAGACGACCTCCAGCGCGGAGATCTCATCGCGGAACTCGCCGGCCTTCTGCGCGGCCAGCGCCTTCTGGTGCGAGGCGAGGGCAAAGGCGTCCTGGTCCTCGCGCGAGACCTTCCACTCCTCGGCCACCTTCTCGGCGGTGATGCCCATGCCGTAGGCGATGGCGACGTGGTCGTCGCGGAACACGGCCGGCGACAGCGCAACCTTGTTGCCCATCATCGGCACCATGCTCATGCTCTCGGTGCCGCCGGCCAGCACCAGGTCGGCGTTGCCGAGGCGGATCTGGTCGGCGGCGAGCGCCACGGCCTGCAGGCCGGACGAGCAGAAGCGGTTGATGGTCTGCGCGGCCACCGTGTCGGGCAGGCCGGCCAGCAGCACGCCAATGCGTGCCACGTTCATGCCCTGCTCGCCCTCGGGCATCGCGCAGCCGATGATGGCGTCGTCGATGCGGTTGACGTCGATGCCCGGCGCCTGCGCGACCACGGCCTTCAGCACGTGGGCGAGCATGTCATCGGGTCGGGTGTTGCGGAACACGCCCTTGGGCGCCTTGCCCACCGGGGTGCGGGTGGCGGCGACGATGTAGGCGTCCTGGATCTGCTTGCTCATTGTCTTGTCCTCTTCGTCGGTCGCGTCAGTTGCGCAGCGGCTTGCCGGTCTTGAGCATGTGCGCGATGCGCGCCTGGGTCTTCTCCTGCTGCGCGAGCTCGACGAAGTGCTGGCGCTCGAGCCGCAGCAGCCAGTCCTCGTCGACCACGGCGTTGCGGTCCACGTCGCCGCCGCTGACGATGGTCGCGATGCGGGTGGCGATCTCGTAGTCGTACTCGCTGATGAAGCGGCCCTCGAGCATGTTCTCCAGCAGCATGCGGAAGGTGGCGACGCCGACGTCGCCGGCCACGCGGATGCGCCGCGCGGGCAGGGGCGGGCGGTAGCCGGTCTCGGCCAGGCCACGCGCTTCCTGCCTGGCGATGTGCAGCAGTTCATGGGCGTTGAACACGACCTTGTCCTGCGCGCGCATCAGGCCGAGTTCCTTCGCCTCGACCGCGGAGGTCGAGACCTTGGCCATGGCGACGGCCTCGAACACCGCCTTGAGTTCGGCGAAGACGTCCCCGTTCGGGCCCGCGGCGTCGGAGGCGCGCACCGCGAACTCCTTCAGGCCACCGCCGGCCGGCAGCAGGCCCACGCCGGCCTCGACCAGGCCGATGTAGCTCTCGAGGTGCGCGACGGTCCGCGCCGAGTGCATCTGGAACTCGCAGCCGCCGCCCAGCGCCAGGCCGCGCACCGCGGCCACCACCGGCACCAGCGAATACTTGATGCGCTGGCTGGTGGCCTGGAAGTTGGCGACCATCGCCTCGAAGGCATCGACCTTGCCGGCCTGCAGCAGGCCCAGCGCGCCGGCCAGATCGGCACCCGCGGAGAAGGGCTCCTTCGGCTGCCAGATCACCAGGCCGGCGAAGTCGCGCTCGGCGCGCGCCACGGCTTCCTGCAGGCCGTCGAGCACCTGGTCGGAAACGGTATGCAGCTTGGTCTTGAACGAGGCCACGGCGATGTCGTCTCCGTCGGTCCACAGGCGGATGCCATCGTTCTCGAACACCGTCTCGCCCTGGGCGAAGGACTCGCCCAGCAGCGGGTCGGGGAAGCGCTGGCGCCGGTAGACGGGCAGGGCGGAGCGGGGCAGGCGGGCGTTCTTCCCGGGGCTGTAGCTGCCCTCGGCGGAATGCACGCCGTCGCGCCCGTCGAACACCCAGTCGGGAAGCGGCGCGTCGCTCATGGCCTTGCCCGCGACGATGTCGTCGGCGATCCACTGCGCCACCTGCTTCCAGCCGGCGGCCTGCCAGGTCTCGAACGGCCCCAGCGACCAGCCGTAGCCCCAGCGGATCGCAAGGTCGACGTCACGCGCGGTCTCGGCGATGTCGGCCAGGTGGTAGGCCGAGTAATGGAAGAGGTCGCGGAACACGGCCCACAGGAACTTCGCCTGCGGGTGCTCGCTGGCGCGCAGGGCGGCGAACTTCGCAACCGGGTCCTTCGTCTTCAGGATCTCGACGACTTCCGGCGCGGCAGCGCGGTCGGCTGCCCGATAGTCCTGCTTCTCCAGGTCCAGGACCATGATGTCCTTGCCGACCTTGCGGAAGATGCCCGCGCCGGCCTTCTGGCCCAGCGCACCCTTCTCGACCAGCGCGGCCAACCACTTCGGCGACTTGAAGTACTTGTGCCACGGATCGTCAGGCAGGGTGTCGGCCATCGTCTTGATGACATGCCCCATGGTGTCCAGGCCGACGACATCGGAGGTGCGGTAGGTCGCCGACTTCGGCCGCCCGACCAGCGGACCGGTCAGGGCGTCGACCTCGTCGAAGCCCAGGCCGCAGTCCTGGGTGTGGTGGATGGTCGCCAGGATCGAGAACACGCCGATGCGGTTGCCGATGAAGTTCGGGGTGTCGCGCGCGTAGACCACGCCCTTGCCGAGCGTGCTGGTCAGGAAGGTCTCCAGCCCCTGCAGCACCGACTTGTCGGTCGTGCGCGCCGGGATCAGTTCGGCCAGGTGCATGTAGCGCGGCGGATTGAAGAAGTGCACGCCACAGAAGCGCGGGCGCAGCTTCTCCGGCAGCGCCTCGGCCAGCTTGTTGATGCCGAGCCCGGAGGTGTTGCTGGCGAGGACGGCGTGGTCGGCGACGAAGGGCGCGATCTTCTCGTACAGGTCCTTCTTCCAGTCCATGCGCTCGGCGATGGCCTCGATGATCAGGTCGCAGTCCTTCAGTCGCTTCAGGCCGAGCTCGTAGTTGGCGGGAATGATCGCCGCGGCCAGGGATTTCGACGCCAGCGGCGCCGGGCTCAGCTTGCCCAGGCTGGCGATGGCGCGGTTGACGATGCCATTGGGGTCGCCCTCTTTGGCGGGCAGGTCGAACAGGACCGTCTCGACGCCGGCGTTGGTGAGATGCGCCGCGATCTGGGCGCCCATCACGCCCGCACCGAGGACCGCGGCGCGGCGCACAAGCAGTTTCTCAGGCATATCGTGCAACTCCTTGATTGGAATGGTGGTTAGCTTCTGATGCCGGCAGCGGCGAAGCGGATCAGCTCGTCCGCGGCACGCTTGCGGTGGGCCGCCTCGCTGACGCCCGCCGGCCGCTTGATCAGCCCGAAATCGGACATGGCGTAGGTCAGGGCACCCGACAGGAAGTCCAGCCGCCAGTAGAGCTGTTCCTTGTCCAGGTGCGGAACCGCCTGGGCGATGGCCCGGGCGAATTCGCGCGGCACATGGCCGTACTGCTCGGACAGGAACTGGCGCAGGCCGTCGTTCTTCTCGGCGTAGGCGCGGGCGACCACGCGGATGAACGCCGCCCCTCCCTGGCGGTCGCGGGCAACGGCCAGGGCCGGCTCGACGAAGGCCGCGAGGATCGCCTCGAGTTCCGGCGGCTGGCTCTTGCAGGCCTGCTCCAGCTGGCCCAGGCGCTGCCGGCTCATGTCGTCCATGCGCCGACGGAAGACCTCGTTGATGAGGTTTTCCTTGCTGCCGAAGTGGTAGTTGACCGCCGCGATGTTCACGTCGGCGCGGCTGGTGACCTGGCGGAGCGACGTGCCCAGGAAGCCGTGCAGGGCGAACAGCTCCTCGGCGGCGCCGAGGATCCGGTCCTTGGTCGAAAACTGGGTGCTTGCCATGGGGCGGGACGGCCTGCCTGAATCAAACGCTTGTTTGGATATTAGGCGTGGGCGGGGCGGACGGTCAACCCGAAAAAAGTTCGGCGCGCCGCGTGCAGGCGGCGCATGCGATCCGGTAGAATCACTCCAGCCTTGTCGGCTAAACCCGCGCCCCGGCGTGGGTTTTTCCATGTTACCGTGTGCCTGCCTGGAAGGCCGGCACCTCATCCCGGAGACCTCCCCATGGCGCTCGAGCGCACCCTGTCCATCATCAAGCCCGATGCCGTCGCCAAGAACGTCGTCGGTGAAATCTACTCCCGCTTCGAGAAGGCCGGCCTTAAGGTCGCCGCCGCGAAGATGAAGCAGCTCTCGCGCGCCGAGGCCGAAGGCTTCTACGCCGTGCACCGCGAGCGTCCGTTCTTCAACGCCCTGGTGGAGTTCATGATCAGCGGCCCGGTGATGATCCAGGTCCTGGAAGGCGAAGGCGCCGTCCTCAAGAACCGTGAACTGATGGGTGCGACCAACCCGAAGGACGCCGAGGCCGGCACGATCCGCGCCGACTTCGCCGACTCGATCGATGCCAACGCCGTGCACGGCTCCGACGCCGCCGAGACCGCCGCCGTCGAGATCGCGTACTTCTTCCCGTCGACGGACGTCTACGCCCGTTGATTTTCATGCCACGGATTTGCGCGGACAGACGCGGATAAGGCAAGAAAAGGAAGCAGGTGGGATGGCTTTGTGGTTCCCAGCTGCTTCCTGCTCTATCCGCGCAAATGTGCTCTTTGATCCGTGTGATCCGTGGCAAATGCTGTTGATCCTGACCCCAGAAGGCCCGTGACCGAAGCGACCACCAAGCAGAATCTCCTGGACCTCGACCGCACGGGGCTGGAGGACTTTTTCGCCGACGTGCTCGGCGAGAAGCGCTTCCGCGCGCACCAGGTGATGAAGTGGATCCACCATCGCCACGTCACCGATTTCGACGAGATGACCGACCTCGGCAAGGCGCTGCGCGCCAAGCTGCAGGAGCGGGCCGAGGTCGTCGTGCCCCATGTGCACTTCGACAAGGAGTCCGAGGACGGCACCCACAAGTGGCTGCTGGGCATGGATGGCAAGAACGCCATCGAGACGGTCTACATCCCCGACAAGGGGCGCGGCACGCTGTGCGTCTCGTCGCAGGTGGGCTGCGCGCTCAACTGCACCTTCTGCTCCACCGCGACCCAGGGCTTCAACCGCAACCTGTCGACCGCCGAGATCATCGGCCAGGTCTGGGTGGCGGCGAAGCACCTCGGCAACATTCCCCACAAGCAGCGCCGCCTCACCAACGTGGTGATGATGGGCATGGGCGAGCCGCTGGCGAACTTCGACAACGTCGTGCGCGCCATGAGCGTGATGCGCGACGACCTGGGCTATGGCCTGGCCAACAAGCGCGTGACCCTTTCGACCGCCGGCATGGTGCCGATGATCGACCGCCTGGCCGAAGAGAGCGACGTGTCGCTGGCGGTGTCGCTGCATGCGCCCAACGATGCGCTGCGCACCACGCTGGTGCCGCTCAACAAGAAGTACCCGATCGCCCAGCTGATGGAGGCCTGCGTGCGCTATGCGCTGCGCAAGAAGGGCGAGTCGGTCACCTTTGAATACACTCTGATGAAGGGCGTCAACGACCAGCCGGAGCATGCGCTCGAACTGGTCCAGCTGCTGCGCGCGTTCGACCGCGCGGTGCAGATGAAGGACGCCGCCAAGATCAACCTGATCCCGTTCAACCCGTTCCCGGGCACGCGTTACGAGCGCCCGGACGACGCATCGATCCGCACGTTCCAGAAGCTGCTCAACAGCGCCGGGATGATCGCGCCGGTGCGTCGCACGCGCGGGGACGACATCGATGCCGCCTGCGGCCAGCTCAAGGGCCAGGTCGCCGACCGCACCCGCCGCCAGGCCGAGTTCCGCCGCAGCCTCGATGCGAGCGGGGAGGGCGTCCATGTCCGTCGCTAGGCTGGTCGCGTGCCTGCTGGCCGCGTCCGTGCTGCTGCCCGCCACGGGTTGCTCGCGATTGAGCTTCATCAAACCGAGCGCCGAGCGCGGCAAGTCCGAACAGGTGGCGCCGTCCTACGACGTGAGCGGCAAGGGCGCTAGCGCGCGCTCCGGCGAAAACCCGCGCGCCCACCTGCTGCGCGGCGAGCAGGCGCTGCGCGAGGGCCGGGCCGCCGACGCCGAAGCCGAAGCGCGCAAGGCGCTGCGGATCGATGGCCGGAGCGAGCTCGCCTACACCCTGCTGGCGCTGTCCCTGGACCGCCAGGGCCGCACGGCCGACGCCGGTGGGCACTACGCCCGCGCCGCCGAACTGGCGCCGACGTCGGGTGCCGCATTGAACAACTACGGCAGCTGGCTCTGCCTCAACGGACGGGCAACCGAAGCGATGGGCTGGTTCGACCGCGCGCTGGCCGACCGTAGCTATGCCAGCCCCGCGTCCGCGCTCGCCAATGCGGGCGCCTGCGCGGTCGAGGGCGGCCAGCCGGGTCGGGCCGAACGCGACCTGCGCGCGGCGCTCGGCCTCGATCCGGTGAATGCCGTTGCGCTCGAGGCGCTCTCGCGGCATCTTTATGCACAGGGGGAGTACTTCGAGGCGCGCGCGTTCTCTCAGCGCCGCCTCGATGCGGGGCCGGCCTCGCCGGCCGCGATACGAATTGCGTCACAGATCGAGGAAAAGCTCGGCGACAAGGCTGCCGCCGCTCGTTATGTTCAGCGTCTGCGGACGGAATTTCCGCACGCGCCAGCAAGGCTGCCCGGGGACAGCACTTCACGATGATGCCGTCAGACCACACCACGACCGACGCCAATCATGGCTGCGGCACGCGTCTCCGTGCGGCCCGTGAGGCCGCGGGCCTTTCCATCCAGGACGTCGCCAGCCGGCTGAAGATGCCGGTGCGCGTGGTCGAATCGCTCGAGGCGGAGGACTGGAGCCGGCTCGGCGCGCCGGTCTTCATCCGCGGACAGCTGCGCAGCTACGGGCGCCTGCTGGGACTCGCCACGGCGATGGTCCACGAGGCCTCCGGCGTCGCGCCGGTGCGCCCGGTGGAACTCACGCCGCGCACCTATGTACCGCGCATGCGCATCGTGGCCGAGCAGGCCGCCAGGCGCCTGGTCTACGTGGTGATCACCGCGGCGATCGCGCTGCCGGTGTGGCTGGCGACCCAGCCGCACCTGGCGCCGCAGGACACCGTCTCCGGCTCGCTCGACGTCCCGGTCGGGATCCAGGGCGCGCCGGAAGCCGCCCGCGGCCCGACCGCGCTGGTGGCCTCGATGGCGCCGGTCAGCCAGCGCCAGCCGGCGCAGCCGCTGCCGGCACACACCGCAGCAGCGCCGGCGCTGGAACTCCAGCTGTCGGCCGACAGCTGGGTCGAAGTGATGACCCCCGATGGCCGGGTGCTCGAACAGAGCCTGCTGCCTGCGGGCGAGATCCGCGGCTTCGCCGCGGGCGAGGTGGGTGCGGTCGTGCTCGGCAATGCCGGCGCCGTCGACGTGCGCACCCATGGCGTCGAGCAGGACCTGGCGCCCTACCTGCGGGCGAACGTCGCCCGGTTTACGGTATCCTCTGACGGTTCGCTCGCGCCCGCCGGCCACTGAGCCCGGCGCAGCGGCTGCGATGGCCCCTCACGGGGCCCCGCGCGTGAAACCGGCGGCCCGCTCGCGGGCCGTTCCCTTTCCGGTGTCCGCCCGCCACCCGGCGGCGCGGCGCCCAGCATGATCGGAAGAACATGGCAGTAGACGAGTTGCTCGACGAGCACGAACAGGGCGAACGCGTACGCCAGTGGATCCGTGAGAACGCCCTCGGGGTCGTCGGGGGCATCGCCGTCGCGCTGGTCCTCGTCTACGGCTGGGGCAGGTGGCAGGACCATCTGCAGGGCAAGCGCATCGAGACCGGCGCGGCCTATGCCACCTTCAACGAGCGCGTGGCCGCGGGAGAGCTGGAAGAGGCGCGCGCGCTGGCCGGTTCGGCCGGGCTCGAGGAGGGCGTCTACGCCAGCCTCGTGCCGCTGGACCTCGCGGCCGCCCAGGTCGGTGCCGGCGACACTGAAGCGGCAATCGCGACCCTGTCCGACGCCCGCGAAGCCGACCCCGCGCTCGGTCCGGTGATCGCGCGCCGCCTGGCCGTGCTGCTGGTCGATGCGGGCCGCACCGACGAGGCCCTGGCGGCGCTTGGCGACGCACGTGATGCCGGCAGCCTCGAGATCCGGGGCGACGCGGAACGCGCCGCGGGTCGCCTGGAGCAGGCACGTGAGGCGTATACGGCCGCGCTCGCGGCGCTCGACGAAGCCGCGCCGCAGCGCGGCCTGCTGCAGATCAAGCTGATCGATGCCGGCGGCACGCCTGCCGGCGACGACGGGGAGCAAGCCCGATGACCGCACACATGTCCGAATCCCGCCGTCCCGCCCGGCTCGCCTTGCGCGCCGTGGTGGTGCTGGCCTGCCTGGCCGCGCTGACCGGCTGCGGCACCGTGCGCGGATGGTTCTCCGGCAAGGACAAGGTCGACACCGGCCCGGCCAAGCTGGTCGAGTTCCAGGCCTCGGCCGCGCCTCAGCGCCTGTGGACCGCCAGCGCCGGCAAGGGCGACGGCAGCACCGGCGTGCGCCAGGGTCCGTTCATCGCCGACGGCGTGGTCTACGCCGCGTCGGTCGAAGGCGGCGTGCGCGCGTTCGATCTGCAGAGCGGTCGCAGCCTCTGGCGCCACGACTCGGACCTGCGCCTGGCGGGCGGCCCTGGCGCCGGCGACGGCCTGGTCGTGGCCGGGTCGCTGGACGGCGAAGTGGTGGCCCTGGACGCCGCCACCGGCGCCCCGCGCTGGACCGCGAACGTGCCCAACGAGGTCATCGCGCGCCCTGCGGTCGGCCAGGGCCTGGTGGTGGTGCGCTCCAACGACGGCCGCGTCACCGCGTTCGACGCGGCCTCGGGCGCGCGCCGCTGGTTCTGGACCGAGGAACTTCCCACCCTGACCGTGCGTGGCAATGCCGCGGTCACGCTCGCCCCGGGCTACGCCTTCGTCGGCACCGACGAGGGTGACCTGGTGGCGCTGTCGCTTGCCGACGGTCGCCTGCTCTGGGAGCAGCCGGTCGCGCTGCCGGAAGGCCGCACCGAGCTCGAGCGCATGGCGGACATCGACGGCGCGCCGGTGGTCGACGGCCCGGCGGTCATCGCCAGCAGCTACCGGAACCGCACGATGGCCTTCGAAGGCCCGTCCGGCCGGCCGCTCTGGGCCGCCGAGAGTGGCGGCGCAGGCAGCGTCGGCGTGGCGGACGACCGCGTCGTGGTCAGCGATGCCGCCGGCACCGTGTGGGCGATCGACAAGTACGTCGGCACGTCCTACTGGCAGCAGCCGGCGTTGGCGCGCCGCATCCTGAGCCCGGCGGTGGTGCAGGGCGCCTATGCCGTGGTCGGCGACCTCGATGGCTACCTGCACTGGATGCGCCTGCTCGATGGCGAGTTCGCCGCGCGCACGCGCGCCGGGCGCTCGGCGATCGCCGGGCATCCGGTGGTGGCCGACGGCGTGCTGGTGGTCCAGAACGTCGACGGCGACCTCAGCGCCTGGCGCATCGACTGAGTTCCAGGGCACCACATCGCATGCTTCCCCTGGTCGCCCTGGTGGGCCGTCCCAACGTCGGCAAGTCGACGCTCTTCAATGCGCTCACGCGCACGCGTGACGCGCTGGTGCACGACCAGCCCGGCGTCACCCGCGACCGTCATTACGGCGTCTGCCGGCTCGCCGAGGACCGGCCCTTTGCCCTGGTCGATACCGGCGGCATCGCCAATGGCGGCGTGCACCTGGTCGCCGGCAACCTGGCCGGCGCCACCGCGCGCCAGGCCCGCGCAGGCGCGGACGAGGCCGACCTGGTGCTGTTCGTGGTCGACGGCCGCGAGGGACCGTCGACGGTCGACGACGAGATCCTGGCCTGGCTGCGCAAGTCCGACAAGCCGGTGTTCCTGGTGGTCAACAAGACCGATGGCGTCGACGCCCGGGCCGCGCTCGCGGAGTTCGCCCACTACGGCATCCGCGACGTGGTGCCGGTGTCCTCGGCGCACCGCCAGGGCATCGACGACCTGGTCGACGAGGTCCTCGGGCGGCTGCCCGAACAGGGCGCGACCGAGGCGCTCGACAACGATCCCGATCGCATCCGCATCGCCTTCGTGGGGCGCCCGAACGTCGGCAAGTCGACCCTGGTCAACCGGATCCTCGGCGAGGAGCGGATGATCGCTTCCGAGGTTGCCGGGACCACGCGCGACTCGATTTCCGCCGACCTGGAACGCGACGGGCGCCTGTACCGGCTGGTGGACACCGCCGGCATCCGCCGCAAGTCGCGGGTCGACGAGGCGGTGGAGACGTTCTCGATCATCAAGACCCTGGAGTCGATCGAACATTGCCAGGTCGCGGTGGTGATGATCGACGCCCGCGAAGGCGTGACCGACCAGGACGCCAGCGTGCTCGGCGCCGTGCTCGACGCCGGCCGTGCGCTGGTCATCGCCGTCAACAAGTGGGACGGCCTGGACACCTACCAGCGCGAGCAGGTCGAGGCGCTGCTGTCGCGCAAGCTGGCCTTCGTGCCGTGGGCGGAGGCGGTGCGCATCAGCGCGCTGCACGGCTCCGGGCTGCGCGAACTGTTCAAGGCCATCCACCGCGCGCATGGCTCGGCCACCCGCAGCTTCAGCACCGCGGACGTCACCCGCGCGATCGAGATCGCGGTCGAGGCCAACCCGCCTCCGGTGGTCCGTGGCCACGCCGCCAAGCTGCGCTTCGCGCACCCGGGCGGCGAAAGTCCGCCGACGATGATCGTGCACGGCACCCGGCTGCGCACGCTGTCGGACAGCTACAAGCGCTATCTCGAGAACTTCTTCCGCAAGCGCTTCAAGCTGGTGGGAACGCCGGTGCGCTTCGTCTTCAAGGAAGGCGAGAATCCCTACAAGGACAAGGTCAACGTGCTGTCCCAGCGCCAGGTGGCCAAGAAGAAGCGCCTGATCCGCCACGCCAAGCGCGGGAAGTGAACGGCGGGGCGACCACGCTCGGGCTGCTGGCTGGCGGGCGCGCGACGCGCCTGGGCGGCCTCGACAAGGCCTGGCTGCAGCGCGGCGGGGTGCCGCAGGTCCTGCGCCTGGCCGCGCGGGTCAGCGACGAAGTCGACGCCGTCCTCGTCTCGGCCAATCGCGAACTGGAGCGTTACGCGGAACACGCGCTGGCGGCCGTGCCTGACCGTCGCACCGATCTCGGCCCGCTCGGCGGGCTCGACGCGCTCGCCCAGGCCTGCGCCACGCCCTGGCTGCTCACGCTCCCGGTGGACCTGGTCTCGGTCAACGACTGCCTGCTGCGCAGCCTGCGCGCCGCGGGCGAGGCCGGCGCCTGGGCCGAGGACGACGACGGCCGCCAGCCGCTGGTGGCGCTGTGGGACGTGGCGGGCCTGCGACGAGCCTTGCCGGCGTCGCTGGACTCCGGCGATCTGTCGGTCCGTACCCTGCAAAGCCGACTCCACATGCGCGGCGTGCGCTTTGCCGGCCTGCGCTTCGGCAACCTCAACACCCCGGACGATCTCGCCGCCGCCGGCTTCACGACGGGCGGGCCCGGTCCCCTTGGCGTAGGGTAGGGCCACCTCGGGTTGGCCACAGTCGGCGGGAATCGGGTGGTGGCGGATAATCGCGGCATGCCTGCAACAGAAATCACTCCGCGCGAAGCGCATCGACGCCTCGAAGGTACCGGCGCCGTGCTGGTCGACGTGCGCGAGGACCACGAGCGCGAGACCGGCATGGCCGAGGGCGCCCGCGGCATCGCGCGCGACGAGCTCGAGCGCGAGCCTGCCTTCCACTTCCACGACCGCGAGCAGGAGCTGGTGCTGATCTGCCAGACCGGCGGGCGCTCGATGCTGGCGGTGGAGGCACTGCAGCGCCAGGGCTACCGCAACGTGGCGTCGGTGCGCGGCGGCACCCTGCGCTGGATCGCCGACGGCCTGCCGATGGCGCGCCCGGACCCGTCGGCCGCACCGCGCGACGAGGACTTCCACCAGCGCTACTCGCGCCACCTGCTGCTGCCGGAGATCGGCATGCGCGGGCAGAAGCGCCTGCAGGCGTCGCGCGTGCTCATGCTGGGCGCCGGCGGGCTGGGCTCGCCGGCGGCCTTCTACCTGGCCGCGGCCGGCGTGGGCGAGCTGCGCATCGCCGACGACGACGTGGTCGAACGCAGCAACCTGCAGCGCCAGATCCTGCATGCCGACGCCGACATCGGCATGCGCAAGGTCGACTCGGCCGAGGTGCGGCTGTCCGCGCTCAATCCCCGCCTGAAGATCGATGCGGTTCCGGAGCGGGTCACGTCGGCCAACGTCGATCGGCTGATGGAGGGTGTCGACGTGGTGGTCGACGGCGCCGACAACTTCCCCGTGCGCTACCTGCTCAACGACGCCTGCGTGCGCCACGCCGTGCCCCTGGTCCATGGCGCCGTGCACCGGTTCGAAGGCCAGGTGAGCGTGTTCGACGCCGGACGCCACCGCGGCACGGCGCCGTGCTATCGCTGCCTGTTTCCGGAACCGCCGCCGGCCGAGGCCGCGCCCAACTGCAGCGAGGCCGGCGTGCTCGGCGTGCTGCCGGGCGTGGTGGGGATGCTGCAGGCCACCGAGGCGCTGAAGCTGCTGCTGCACATCGGCGAGCCGCTGCGCGGCCGGCTGCTGCACTTCGACGCGCTGCGCATGCAGTTCCGCGAGACCCGGCTGACGCCGGATCCGGCATGCCCGGTGTGCGCGCCCGGCATCGAGTTCCCCGGCTACATCGACTACGCGGCGTTCTGCGCCGGCTGAGGGCGTGTCCTGCGCGTGAGCGTGGCGCGCCCGGGCCTCGGCTAGTCTTCCCGCTCCAGGGGCAAGGAGAGCGGCATGGGGGCAAGGTTGCGTGCATGGCTGTGGCTGGCGGCTCTGGGGCTCGCGTGCGGGCTCCTGCCGATGTCGCCGGCGTTGGCCGCCGACCCCTGTCCGCTGCTGCGGGCGCAGCAGTCCGCGCCCGATGCCGCCACGCGCATCGCCGCGGCGGCCTGCGAGGAGCACCAGGCCTGGCATCGCCCCTTCATCGACGTCGACGGACGCCTGGCCGGCTCGGTGGTGCGCGAGGCGGAGTCGGCGCTGCTCGCCAACGGCCAGCCGGCGTGGCAGCGCGTCGCCGATTACTGGCGCGGCAGTGGCCTGCTGGGTCAGGTCATGCAGCGGACGGGCGCCGTGGACTGCGCCAGCACCGCGGCGCCGCAGTCGGCGCCGGGGTGCCGGAGCTTCATCCTCGACACGCCCTGGTCGGCGGCCTTCGTCTCGTGGGTGATGCGTCGCGCCGCGCTGCCGGGATTCGGCGCCTCCGCAAGCCACGTCGACTATGTCCGCGCGGCCTATCGCGATCCCGAGTCCAGCGCCTACCGCATCGCCGACCCGCGCGCAGGCCGGCCTTCGCGCGGCGACCTGCTCTGCTATGTGCGCGTTCCCGGACGGAACTTCGGCTTCGGCGGCCTGGCGACCCTGCTCAGCAGCGAAGGCGGCGGCCTTGGCATGCACTGCGACGTCGTGGTCGGAGCGGGCGAGGGCGGCGACCGCACGGCGCGCCTGGTCGGCGGCAACGTGCTCGATGGCGTGACCATGCGCCTGCTGCCGCTGACGGCGGGTGGCCACTTCGCGGACCTGCCGACCCGCCTCGAGAGCGGCGCCGCCTGCAGTCCCGACGCGCCGGCCGCCTGCAATGCCAACCGACAGGACTGGGCGGCGCTGCTGCAGCTGCGCCCGCAGGCCGAACTCGCGCGCCTGGCACCGCCACCGCCGCTGCAGGGGCCGGCGGCGGCGCCCGTCTCGCCCCAGTGCTGCGTCCACTGCGTCGTCGGTTCGGGCGTGCCGCGCTGTCCTGCCGGGGCGCTGCCGCAAGGTCGCTGAGCGTCCGCGTTGGCGCGGCGGTTCGCATGCCGCGGCCGCGATCGGCGACAATGCCGCGTTCCCGCGCACGATCAGGCAGGCATGTCCGAGACCCCATCCACGGCCCGCATCCTCGATGGCAAGGGCATTGCCGACCAGCTGCTGGATTCGCTCCGCGTCCGCGTCGAGGCGCGCGTCGCCGCCGGCCACGCGCCGCCCGGGCTGGCGGTGGTCCTGGTCGGTGACAATCCCGCGTCGCGCTCGTACGTGCGCAACAAGCGCCGCGCGGCCGGCATCGTCGGCATCCGCGCGCTGGATTTCGACCTGCCCGAGGGCACCTCGGAAGCCGAGCTGCTGGCGCTCATCGACCGGCTCAACGCCGATCCCGGGGTGCACGGCATCCTGGTGCAGCTCCCGCTGCCCGGGATTCCCGACGCCACCCGCCTGATCCACCGCATCGACCCGCGCAAGGACGTCGACGGCTTCCACCCGGAGAACGTCGGCCACCTGGCGCTGCGCCAGTTCGGCCTGCGTCCCTGCACGCCGCGCGGCATCACCACGCTGCTGGCCTGGACCGATCGCCCGGTGCGCGGCCAGAGCGCGACGATTGTCGGGGTCAGCAACCACGTCGGCCGGCCGATGGTGCTGGAGCTGATGATCGCCGGCTGCACGGTGACCGCCTGCCACAAGTTCACGCCGCCGGAGGTGCTGCGGCGCCACGTTGGCGAAGCCGACATCCTGGTCGTCGCCGTGGGCATCCCGGGGATGATTCCGGGCGACTGGATCAAGCCCGGCGCGGTGGTGATCGACGTCGGCATCAACCGCCTCGACGATGGCCGACTGGTGGGCGATGTGCAGTTCACCGAAGCGGCCCGGCGGGCGAGCTGGATCACCCCGGTGCCGGGCGGGGTGGGGCCGATGACCGTGGCCACGCTGATGGAGAACACGCTGGAGGCCGCCGACGCACTGGCCGCCGACGCCCTGGACGGCGACGCCCTGGACGGCGTCGCCGCCGCAGGCTGAGCGGGACGGCGCGTCCCGCCGCGCGGCGCACCGCGACTGCCACGGCGCGGTACAATTGCGTGCTTCACCCCAACCGGCACCGCCATGCTGCGCATCCAGGCTGAAGCACTGACCTACGACGACATCTCGCTCGTCCCGGCGCATTCCACGGTCCTGCCCAAGGACGTCTCCCTCGCCACCCGGCTCACGCGCGACCTGCGCCTGAACATGCCGATCGTGTCCGCCGCCATGGACACCGTGACCGAGGCCCGCCTCGCGATCGCCATGGCCCAGCTCGGCGGCATCGGCATCGTGCACAAGAACATGTCGGCCGAACGCCAGGCCGCGCAGGTGCTGCAGGTGAAGAACTTCGAGGCCGGAGTGATCCGCGAGCCGTTCACGGTCAGCCCGCAGACCTCCATCGGCGAAGTGCTGCGCTTCACCCGCGCGCGCAACATCTCCGGCGTTCCGGTGGTCGACGGCGACCAGCTGGTCGGCATCGTCACCGGCCGCGACATGCGCTTCGAGAAGAAGCTCGACGATCCGGTGCGCAACATCATGACCCGCAAGGAGAAGCTGGTCACGGTGAAGGAAGGCGCCAGCGACGACGAGGTCATCCAGCTGCTGCACAAGCACCGCATCGAGAAGGTGCTGGTGGTCAACGACGACTTCCAGCTGCGCGGCCTGATCACGGTGAAGGACATCCAGAAGGCGCAGGACAATCCGGATTCGGCCAAGGACGCGTCCGAGAGCCTGCTGGTCGGCGCCGCGGTCGGCGTCGGCGGCGACACCGAAGAGCGCATCGAGC
Source organism: Luteimonas sp. MC1895 (assembly GCF_016457215.1). Lineage (NCBI taxonomy): Bacteria > Pseudomonadati > Pseudomonadota > Gammaproteobacteria > Lysobacterales > Lysobacteraceae > Luteimonas > Luteimonas sp. MC1895. The sequence goes on along the minus strand of NZ_JAEMDY010000001.1, from coordinate 215,304 downwards.
GCCTGGCCGCGGCTGGCGTGGACGTCATCATCGTCGACACCGCGCACGGCCATTCGCAGGGCGTGCTCGACCGCGTGGCCTGGGCCAAGAAGCACTATCCGAAGCTGCAGGTGGTCGGTGGCAACATCGTCACCGGCGACGCTGCGCTGGCACTGATGGACGCCGGCGCCGACGCGGTCAAGGTCGGCGTGGGTCCCGGCTCGATCTGCACCACGCGCGTGGTGGCGGGCGTGGGCGTGCCGCAGATCACCGCGGTCGACATGGTCGCCGAGGCGCTGCAGGACCGCATCCCGCTGATCGCCGATGGCGGCATCCGCTACTCGGGCGACATCGGCAAGGCGCTGGCCGCCGGTGCGTCCACGGTGATGATCGGCGGCCTGTTCGCCGGCACCGAGGAGACCCCGGGCGAGACCGAGCTCTACCAGGGCCGCAGCTACAAGAGCTATCGCGGCATGGGCAGCCTGGCGGCGATGGAGAAGGGGTCGAGCGACCGCTATTTCCAGGATGCCGCCACCGCCGACAAGCTGGTGCCCGAGGGCATCGAGGGCCGGGTGCCGTATCGCGGCCCGCTGAGCGGCGTGATCCACCAGCTGCTCGGCGGCCTGCGCGCGACGATGGGCTACGTCGGCTGCGCGAACGTGGACGAGATGCGCAGCAAGCCGCAGTTCGTGAAGATCACCGGTGCCGGCCAGCGCGAGAGCCACGTCCACGACGTGCAGATCACCAAGGAACCGCCGAACTACCGGGCGGGCTGACCGTGGCGCGCCGTCGTCCATCGCATTCGAGCTCGCCCGCGCGGCGCATCCTGCTGCGCGGCATCGCGGTCGCGCTGCTGGTGGCGATCGCGCTGTACGGCTACACCTTTTACCGCGGCTGGCAGCTGCGCGATTCCTGCACCGGCAACGGCGGCGAATGGAACGCGGAGCTCGAGCAGTGCACCTTCCGCCTGGCGCTGCCCGAGCAGTCGCCCCCCGAACCCACGCCATGACCGACCTGCACCGCGACAAGATCCTGATCCTCGACTTCGGCGCGCAGTACACGCAGCTGATCGCGCGCCGCGTGCGCGAGCTCGGCGTCTACTGCGAGATCTGGGCCTGGGACCACGACCCGTCGGAGATCGCCGCCTACGGCGCGCGCGGCATCATCCTGTCCGGCGGGCCGGAGTCGACCACGGCCGATGGCGCCCCGGTCGCCCCGCAGGAGGTGTTCGACAGCGGCCTGCCGCTGCTGGGCATCTGCTACGGCATGCAGACCATGGCCAAGCAGCTCGGCGGCGAGACCGAAGCCGCGGATGCGCGCGAGTACGGCCATGCCGAGGTCACCCTGGTGGCCGCGGACAGCCTGTTCGGCGACCTGCGCGACCATCTCGGCCTGCCACCGCGCCTGGACGTGTGGATGAGCCACGGCGACCACGTCTCCAAGGCGCCGCCCGGCTTCACCGTGACCGCGAAGACCGACCGCGTGCCCGTCGCCGCCTTCGCCGACGAGGACCGGCGCTGGTACGGCGTGCAGTTCCACCCCGAGGTCACGCATACCAAGTCTGGCCAGGCCTTGCTGCGCCGCTTCGTCGTCGACATCTGTGGCTGCGAGACGCTGTGGACGGCCGAGCAGATCATCGAGGACCAGATCGCGCGCGTGCGCGAGCAGGTGGGGACCGACGAGGTCATCCTCGGGCTCTCGGGTGGCGTCGACTCCTCCGTGGTCGCCGCGCTCCTGCACCGCGCGATCGGCGACCAGCTGACCTGCGTCTTCGTCGATACCGGGCTGCTGCGCTGGCAGGAAGGCGAGCAGGTGATGGCGACCTTCGCCGACGCCTCCGATTCGCACGGCCTGGGCATCCGCGTGATCCGGGTCGATGCGCGCGAGCGTTACTTCAGCGCGCTCGCCGGCGTCACCGATCCCGAAGCCAAGCGCAAGATCATCGGCAACCTGTTCGTCGAGATCTTCGACGAGGAGGCGGGCAGGCTGGCCAACGCCAAGTGGCTGGCGCAGGGCACGATCTACCCCGACGTGATCGAGTCGGCCGGCAGCAAGACCGGCAAGGCGCACGTCATCAAGAGCCACCACAACGTCGGCGGCCTGCCCGAGCACATGAAGATGGGCCTGGTGGAGCCGCTGCGCGAGCTGTTCAAGGACGAGGTGCGGCGCATCGGCGTCGCGCTCGGCCTGCCGCACGAGATGGTCTACCGGCATCCGTTCCCGGGCCCGGGCCTGGGCGTGCGCATCCTGGGTGAGGTGAAGCCCGAGTACGCCGACATCCTGGCGCGCGCGGACGCGGTGTTCATCGAAGAGCTGCGCAAGGCGGGGTTGTACGACAAGACCAGCCAGGCCTTTGCCGTCTTCCTGCCGGTGAAGTCTGTTGGCGTGGTCGGCGACGCGCGCGCCTACGAATGGGTGATCGCGCTGCGCGCGGTCGAGACCATCGACTTCATGACCGCGCACTGGGCGCACCTCCCCTACGACTTCCTCGGCCGGGTCTCGAACCGCATCATCAACGAGGTGCGCGGCGTCTCGCGCGTGGTCTACGACATCAGCGGCAAGCCACCGGCCACGATCGAGTGGGAGTAGCGCGTGCTGCTAGACTCCCGCCTGCCACGGCAGGACGCCCTTGCAGGACCTGACCGGGTACTTCCGCTGGTGATCGGACGGAAGTGACGGCGGCGCCGGCCATCCAGCCGGCGTCCATGGGTGCTCCGGGGAGGGAGAGACCGATGGTCGTGAGACTGCTTGTGCTTGTCGTGTTGGCGGCCGTGGCCGTTGTCGCCTGGGATACCGGCTGGAGGATCGACGAGTCGCACGTGCACCGCTATTACCAGGGGCAGGTGGACGCGATCCGCAATTTCGACCATGAGTCGATGTGCAAGGACATTGCCGGCGATTTCAGCCTGGAGGCCACGTCGTATGTCGACGGCCAGCGGACGGAGGAGGCGGCGTTCGACGGTGAAAGCACCTGTCGGATGACCCGGGAGATGCTCGACGGGATGCGCCGCCTGAGCAGCCAGAGCCGAGGCCTGCTGATCTTCGACGTCAACGTGGACGTGCGCTCCATCCGCATCGAGCCCGGCCGCCGCAAGGCGACCGTGGAAAGCATCACCACGGTGAAGATGGGCGATGTCCTGGTCAGCCGGAGCCGCGGCACCGAGCGCCTGTCACGCTCGGTGCGGCGCGTGCGCAGCCACGGCGGCGAGGGCCAGACCTGGACGTACCTGTTCTGAGTGGACCGCGCGGCGGCCCTCAGAACGCCCAGGTCAGCAGCAACGCCGCGCGGCCGTCGGCCAGCCGCGAGTCGCCGACCGATTCCGCCAGCAGTTCGCTGTAGCCGGACGTGTCGCTGTACTGCAGCCTGGCGTTGACGGGGCCGAAGTCGCGGCCGAGCGAGACCAGCCAGTCGCTGTAGCTGTCGCCGACCGCGTCATCGAGGTCGTAGTGGCCGGCCTGCGCGCCCAGGGTGAAGCCGCTGTCACCCAGCGGCAGGTCGGCGCCGGCGTACCAGTACCAGCCCTTGCCGCCGAGGTTGAAGATGTCCGGCGAGTAGGCGCTGCCGACGTACCAGGTCTCGACGAAGGTCAGCCTGGCCTGGACTTCGGTGTAGTCGATGTCGTAGTCGGCGCCGTTGTGGCCGGGGTAGGCGATGCGCGAGACGAACACGTCGAGCTCCGTGCTCTCGCCCAGCGCGCCGTCGCCCAGCGCGCCGGCCCAGCCGATGTAGGTCTCGAGCTCGTAGTCGATGCCGTCGTCCGGGTCGCCGAAGTCGACGGTCGAGGCGAATGCGCCGGCGTAGAAGCCGCTTTCGTGCCCGATCGAGCCCTCCAGCTGCAGCGCCGGGTCCCCCATGGTCTGGGACACGCCGCGCCAGACATAGTCGCTGGCTACGATGGCCTCGCCGCCGAAGGTCCAGGCCGGATCGCCTGCGCCGTCCTGGGCCAGCGCGGGCAGGGCGGCGAGGGCAAGCGCGGCGGTGAGCGCTGCGCGCAGGGGGAGCTTCGTCATTGCGGGTCTCGTGGGGAAACCCGTCAATATATACTTCCACTGGCCACCCGTCCCGGAGAACTGCCGTGTCCCTGCGCCTCGCCCCGCTTGCCTGCGCCCTGATCCTTGCCGCCTGCGGTGGCAGCCAGCCCGATGGCGGCGACGCCGGGGCGGCGGGCGGCGCGGAGGAGAAGGTCCTCAACGTCTTCAACTGGTCGGACTATGTCGCCGAGGACACCATCGCCAACTTCGAGGCGGCCACCGGCATCCGGGTCAACTACGACGTCTACGCGGAGAACGAGACGCTCGAGACCAAGCTGACCGCGGGCGGGTCGGGCTACGACGTGGTCTTCCCCTCCGCGCGGCCGTTCGCACAGCGGCAGATCCGCGCGGGCCTGTTCGCGGAACTGGACGCGTCGAAGCTGCCCAACCGCCAGCACCTGGACCCGGCGATCATGCAGGGCCTGACCGACATCGATCCGGGCAACGCCCACGTCGTGCCCTACATGTGGGGAACCACCGGCCTGGGCGTCAACGTGGAGAAGGTCACCGCTGCGCTCGGGCCCGACGCGCCCCTGGACAGCTGGGCGCTGCTGTTCGATCCCGCGAACGCGGCCAGACTCGCGTCCTGCGGCATCCACGTGCTCGACGACGACCAGGAGGTCTTTGGTGCCGCCCTGATCTGGCTCGGCCGTGACCCCAATGCCGGCGCCGCCGACGAGATCGACGCGGTGAAGCAGGTCTACGCCGCCATCCGTCCGCACATCCGCACCTTCAACAACGCCGAGTACAAGGATGCGCTGGCCAACGGCGACGCCTGCCTGGTGATGGGCTACTCCGGCGACATCGGCCAGGCGCGCGACGTCGCCGGCGAGGCCGCCGAGGCCACCGGCAAGCCCACGCCCGACATCCGCTACGTCATCCCGAAGGAGGGTGCGATCCGCTGGATGGACGTGGTCGCGATCCCGAAGGATGCGCGCCACCCGGGCAACGCCCACGCCTTCGTCGACTACCTGATGCAGCCCGAGGTGATCGCCGCGGTGACCGACCACGTCGCCTATGCGAATGCCAACCTGGCGGCCACGCCGCTGGTCGATCCGGCGATCGCCGCCGACGCCGGCGTCTATCCGCCGGACGACGTGCGCGCGCGCCTGGTCGATCCGGCGTCGCTGCCCGAGGACGTGCAGCGCCAGCGCGTGCGCGCCTGGACCACGATCAAGAGCGGCCGCTAGGCGATGCCGGCCCCCGCGCGGAGCGTCGCGTCCGAGCCCTGGCGTGACCCGGCGGCGCAGCCCTTCGTGCGCATCGAGGGGGTGACGAAGACCTTCGGCAAGGTCTACGCCTGCGACGACGTGACCCTGGACATCTACCGCGGCGAGTTCTTCGCCCTGCTGGGCGGCTCGGGCTCGGGCAAGAGCACGCTGCTGCGGATCCTGGCCGGGCTGGAGGCGCCGGACCAGGGGCGCATCCTGATCGACGGCCTGGACGTCACCGACCTGCCGCCCTACCAGCGGCCGGTGAACATGATGTTCCAGAACTACGCGCTGTTCCCGCACATGACGGTGGCGCAGAACATCGGCTTCGGGCTGCGCCAGGACCGGCTGCCCGCAAGCGAGATCCGCGACCGCGTGCAGGCGATGCTGGAGCTGGTGCGCATGCCGCAGCTGGCCAACCGCAAGCCGCACCAGCTGTCGGGCGGACAGCGCCAGCGCGTGGCGCTTGCGCGCGCGCTGGCCAAGCAACCCAAGCTGCTGCTGCTGGACGAGCCGCTGGGCGCGCTCGACCGGCGCCTGCGCGAGCACACCCAGTTCGAACTGGTGAACATCCAGGAGCGCGTCGGCACCACCTTCATCATGGTCACCCACGATCAGGAGGAGGCGATGACGATGTCGTCGCGGATCGCGGTCATGGACACCGGCCGCATCGTCCAGGTGTCGACGCCGGCGGTGTTGTACGAGTACCCGGCCACGCGCTTCGTCGCCGAGTTCATCGGCGGCATCAACCTGTTCGAGGGTCGCGTGCTCGGGATGGACGAGGCCACGGGCCAGGCCCGCATCCAGTGCGATGCGCTGGATGCCGAGCTGCTGGCCCGGCATACCGATCCGCTTCCCGAGGGCACGTCGGTCAGCGTGGCCGTGCGCCCGGAGAAGATCGACGTGCACGAGGCGCCGCCCCACCGCGGCACGGTCGCCACCGAGAACGTGGTGGTGGGCAAGGTGCGCGACATCGCCTACCTCGGCGACGTCTCGATCTACCAGGTCGAGACCGAGGGCGGGGCGATCGTGCGCGTGCAGGAAACCCACGTCGCGCGCAGTTCGGAGCCGCACTACGACTGGGACGACACCCTCTGGCTCAGCTGGGAAGCGGCCAGCGCGGTGGTGCTGACGGCATGAACACCGCGGGGCGCAATGCCGGCCTGTGGGACTTCTGGTTCGACGTGGTGCGCAACCTGTTCGGCTGGTTCCGGGCCGTGGGGCGCGAGTTCCGCACGCGGCGCGGACGCTTCCTGGTGACCGCGCTGCCGATGCTGTGGCTGGGCCTGTTCTTCCTGGTGCCGTTCCTGATCGTGCTCAAGATCAGCTTCGCCCAGGCCGTGTTCGGCCAGGCGCCGCCCTATACCGCGCTGATCGAGCATGCCGCCGACGGCGCGGCATCGTTGCGGCTGCACACGTCCAACTACGCGATGCTGCTGTCCGACCCGCTGTACGTCGCGGCGTACCTGAAGTCGCTGCTGTTCGCCTCGGTGTCCACGGTGGCCTGCCTGCTGCTGGGCTACCCCATCGCCTACGGCATCGCGCGCGCCTCGCCGGTGAAGCGGCTGCTGCTGCTGGTGCTGGTGATCCTGCCGTTCTGGACCAGTTCGCTGCTGCGCACCTATGCGCTGATCGGGATCCTCAAGGCCAACGGGCTGCTGGCCCAGGCGCTGTGGGCCCTGGGACTGGCGGGGCCGGACTTCGCGCTGCTGCATACCGACACCGCGGTCTACATCGGCATCGTCTACAACTACCTGCCTTTCATGATCCTGCCGCTGACCGCCACGCTGATGCGGCTGGACTTCACGCTGCTGGAAGCGGCCGAGGACCTGGGCGCCAAGCCCTGGCAGGCCTTTGTCCGGGTGACCCTGCCGCTGTCGATGCCCGGCATCATCGCAGGCGCACTCCTGGTGTTCATTCCGGCGGTCGGCGAGTTCGTGATCCCCGACATCCTCGGCGGGCCGGATGCACTGACCATCGGGCGGGTGCTGTGGATCGAGTTCTTCACCAATCGCGACTGGCCGCTGGCGGCCGCCGTCACGATCGCGATGCTGGTGCTGATCGTGCTGCCGACGCTGCTGTTCGAGTACGTCGAGAACCGTCGCGCCGAACGCGAGGCGCAGGCATGAGGCGCAATCCGACGTTCCTCTACACCGCGATGGCGCTGGGCTACGCCTTCCTCTACCTCCCGATCCTGTCGGTGGTGGTGTATTCGTTCAACGCCTCGCGCGTGGCCACGGTGTGGGGGGGGTTCTCCACGCGCTGGTACGTCGCGCTCATGGAGAACCAGCAGCTGCTGGATGCGGTGCAGCGGAGCTTCCTGATCGCCGCGCTCACCGCCACCGCGGCGGTGTTCCTCGGCACCGCCTGCGGGCTTGCACTGTCGCGCTTCGGCAGGTTTCCGGGGCGTGGGCTGCTCAGCCTGATGAACTCGGCGCCGATGGTCATGCCCGACGTGATGATGGGCCTGTCCTCGCTGCTGCTGTTCGTCACCCTGCAGCAGGCCTTTGGCTGGCCCGACCGCGGCATGGTCACGATCACCCTGGCGCACATCACGCTGACCGCCTGCTACGTGACCGTGGTGGTGCGCTCGCGCATGGCCGGCATGGACGACAGCCTGGAGGAAGCCGCCATGGACCTCGGGGCCAGGCCGTGGCGGGTCTTTTTCGTGATCACGCTGCCGCTCATCGCGCCGGCGCTGCTGGCGGGCTGGCTGCTGGCATTCACCCTGTCGCTCGACGACCTGGTCATCGCCAGCTTCACCTCGGGCCCGGGCTCGAGCACGCTGCCGATGGTGGTGTATTCCAAGGTCAAACTGGGCGTGACGCCGGAGATCAACGCCCTGGCGACGATCATCGTCGTGCTGGTGGCGCTCGGGGTCAGCATCGCCGGGATCCTGATGCACCGCAGACGCGGTACGCCGGCCTGAGGCCGCGGCCGGGGCTGGAATATCAATCCAGGCACATGTTCTGCTTCCAGCGCCGCACATCCCGCGCCGTTAAACTTTCGTAATTTCACGACTCCCTTCAACGCTCGAAGTGGAGTCCCCCGTGACCACCCAGTCATTCCGCCACGTCGCCCGTCCGGTCCGCCTGCCGCTTTCGGCCCTCGCCCTTGCGCTCGCGGCCTCGACCGCGGCGGCACAGGAACCTCCCCGCGAGGAGGCCACCACGCTCGACCGGATCGAAGTCACCGGCACGCGCATCAAGCGCGCCGACATGGAAACGGCCAGCCCGGTCTTCGTCATCGATCGCCAGAACATCGAAGCCTCCGGCGCCGTCACGGTCGGTGAGTTCCTCCAGCGCACCCCGGCGATCGCCGGTGCCGCGACCAATCCGCAGGTCAACAACGGCGGCGGTGCCGGCGCGGCCACGGTCGACCTGCGCGGGCTGGGCGTGAACCGCTCGCTGGTGCTGGTCGACGGCAAGCGCTGGATCGGCACCATCTCCAACGCCAACGGCGCCGTGGACGTGAACTCGATCCCGATGGCGCTGATCGAGCGGGTCGAGGTCCTCAAGGACGGCGCCTCGGCCATCTACGGCTCGGACGCGATCGGCGGCGTGGTCAACTTCATCCTGCGCAAGGATTTCGACGGACTGGAAGCCAGCGCCTACTACGGCGTGTCCTCGCGCGGCGACGCCCAGACGGAGCGGTATGACGCGGTCTACGGCCTGGTCAGCAACAAGGGGCGGCTGATGCTCGGCGCCAGCTACGACGAGGAAGGCTCGGTCAGCGCCGCCAACCGCGCCTATTCCAGCCAGCCCTACCAGCTCTACGCTGGCGAGAAGGGGATCGGGGGGACCAGCCGCATCCTGACCGGGCGCTACGTGCTGCCGCGCGCGGCGGCGACCGGCGTGAACCTGGCCGACCCCAACTGCGGCGGTGGTGCCAACGTGGTCCTGACCCGCATCGAGGGCCGCCCCGGCACCTCGCCCTCCGACTTCCGCTGCTTCGACAACACCAACGACGTCTACAACTTCCAGGCCGACGGCAACCTCAACCTGACGCCGCAGGAGCGCACGGCGCTGTTCATGGCCGGCAGCTACGACATCAGCGACGACGTCGAGGCCTTCCTGCTCGGATCCTGGCTGCGCACGGAATCCTCGTTCTTCATCGCGCCGCTGCCCTTCGACGGCCGCGCCGCGGTCGACAACGTGCCGATCAGCGGCGACAGCCTGTACAACCCCTTCGGGGTCGACATCGCGGATGCGCGCCTGCGCCTGCGCGACTTCATCCCGACCCGGACCACGCGCTTCGAGACCGAGACCTACCAGATCACCGGAGGCCTGCGCGGTGTGTTCGGCGACAGCAGCTGGAGCTGGGACGCCTCCTATGGCTACGGGCGCACGCCGCAGTCCTCGTCGGTGCGCGGCTACCTCTACAGCCCGGGCCTGACCGACGCGCTGGGCCCGTCGATGATCGATCCCTCCACCGGGGACCCGATCTGCGTCCGGACCCCGGGTGACCCGACGTCGGTGATCGACGGCTGCCTGCCGGTCAATTTCATGGGCCCGCCGCCGGATCCGTCGACGCCCGCCGGGCAGGCGCAGCTGGCGGCGCTGGAACTGATCAACCCGACGATCCACAACACCAACGAGAACGACCTGAAGGTGTTCAACGCGAACATCACCGGCGACCTCTTCCAGTGGGACGCCGGCACCGCGTCGCTGGCCCTGGGCGTCGAGCGGCGCGAGGAGAGCGCAAGCTCGAGCAGCGATTTCCTGACCATCATCCCGCCGGGCGAGACGGTCTGCCTGATCACCCAGGAAGCCTGCACGTTCGGCGACATCAGCGGCGAGTTCGACGTCAACGAGATCTATGCCGAGGCGCTGCTGCCGCTGCTCGCCAACGTGCCGTTCGCCGAGCGGCTCAGCATCTCGCTGGGCACGCGCTATTCCGACTATTCCAACTTCGGCGGCACCACGAACTCGAAGATCGGCCTGGAATGGAAGCCGTTCGCCGACCTGCTGGTGCGTGCCACGTTCGCCGACGTGTTCCGCGCGCCGACCATCGGCGACCTGTTCGCGCCGACGGTGCCCAGCGCCAACACCTATACCGACCCCTGCAACGGCTATGCGGGCCAGGCCACGGCCGATCCGCGCGCCTGCGGCGGCGTGCCCACCGACGGCTCCTTCCGCCAGAGCAACAACCAGGTGACCTCGTTCCAGGTCGCGAACCCGGACCTGCAGCCGGAAGAGGGCGACGTGCTCACCTGGGGCTTCGTCTACAGCCCGGGCTGGTTCGACGGCTTCTCGGTCACGGCCGACTACTGGCGGGTGGAGCTGGACCAGTTCATCACCAACCTGCCCGAGAACGTGCTGCTCAACCAGTGCTACGACTTCGGCCGCTTCTGCGACACCTTCATCCGCGACGACAGCGGCGACGTGGCCCAGATGACCAACGTCATCGGCAACTTCGGCAGCCTGAAGACCTCGGGCGTCGACGTCGGCCTGCGCTACCTGTTCCCGGAATCCGGCTGGGGCCAGTTCCGCTGGAACCTGGATACGAGCTACCTGGCCGAATACGACGTGCAGCTGCTGTCCGGCGATCCCAGCAGCAACGTCGGGGCCTTCCCGGGCATCCCGGAGAGCAGCGGCCTGGCGGGCACGTTCGTCGACAGCGCGTCGTCCGGCTTCGGCAACATGGCGCGCTGGCGCGGGCTGAACGACATCAGCTGGACGCGCGGCAACTTCAGCGCCAGCGTGACCACGCGCTACGTCCACCACGTCTACGAGGCCCCGGACGTGGCCGACGTCACCGACCCGGGCTACGTCGCCAAGCGGCGCGTTCCGTCCTACACCCAGACCGACCTGCAGGTGGGCTACCGTATCGCGGACTTCAACAACAGCTCGATCCAGCTCGGTGTGCGCAACCTGACCGACCGCCAGCCGCCGCTGATCTACTCCGGCTTCAATGCTTCCACCGACATGCGGACCTACGATGCCATCGGCCGTTTCTTCTGGATGCGCTGGACTGCCCGCTTCTGATCCGGCGGTGACCCCTGCCGTCGCGGCCCAGGCCGCGGCGGCAGCCCCGGACGCGGCGCTGCGGCACTACATCCGCGTCTATGACGACGTGCTCGATCCGGGGATGTGCCGCAAGCTGGTCGACTCGTTCACCGCGCTGGCGAGGTTCCAGACGGTGAACGGGCGCGGCGTGCGCGCCGGACTCGAGGACAGCGCCTGGACCGAGCTCGACGTCAGCCGCCTGTCCGACGCGCCCTTCCTGTCCTACTTCAGGCAGCTGGTCAGCCGCCAGCTGCAGCGCTACAACGCCGACGTCGGCCTGCCGATCCCCGTGCCGGACAGCCCGCTGCTGAGTCCGCTGATCCTGAAGCGCTACCGCGCCGGGAGCGACGAGCAATTCCAGACCCACTTCGATTCGATCAACGAGGTCTGCGACCGCTACCTGGTCTTCCTCTGGTACCTCAACGACGTGTCCGAGGGCGGCTGCACCTGGTTCCCCGGCCTGCAGACCGGCGTGCCCCCCAGGGCCGGCCGCCTGCTGATGTTCCCGCCGTACTGGCTGTATGCGCACCAGGGCCAGCCGTCGCCGACCCAGGACAAGTTCATCCTGTCGACCTACCTGAGGTTCGTGCAGCCCGGTACCGGGCAGGGCGCGCCTCAGTCCAGCGTGCCTCAGTCCAGCGCGCCTCAGTCCAGCGCGTAGCCGTAGCGCTGCGCGAAGGGCGCGAGCGGCTCCAGGACCGCGTCGCTGAAATGGGCGCGGTACCGCCGCCAGCGCCCCACGGCATTGGCGTTGACCGGCTCGGCGACCTGCGCGTAGCTGGGCGTGTTGATGCGGCGGGTTCGCGCGGCCACGGCGGCCGGAAACGCCAGTTGCGACGGATCCATGGGCAACTGCAGGGCGTCCATCAGCTGCCGGAGCGCGGGCTCTGGCCCGCCCACAAGTTCCTCGTAGCGCAGGACGTGGACGCGGGGCCGGGCGAGGACACGCTGCTCCTCCCAGTAGCCCATCACCGCGGCATAGGTGCGGGCGGTCGACTCCAGCGAGGCGAAGGCGAGTGCGCCACCGTTGAGCCCGAACGCCTGGAAATGGCAGCTCAGCACGCAGTCGCAGGGGTGGCGGAGCAGCAGCAGCCAGTCGCTCCGGGGAAACAGCCGCTGGATGTACGGCACCCGGGTCAGGTACAGCGGGTACTTGTCGACCAGGCGGCCCGCAGGCACGCGGTATCGCGCGACCTCGGTGCGGTACCGCGCGCGCAGGCTGCTCCAGTGGCCGAAGTCGAGACCCGCCAGGGCCGCGTCCAGGTCCCCACCGTTCCATCCCGCGGACGTGCGCATGGCATGGATGACGCGTTCCACGGCAGGCCGCTCGTCGAGCACCTGAAGTGCAGGGTGCCGCTCCAGCATCTGCTCCAGCATCGTGGTGCCCGAGCGCGGGAACCCCACCAGGAAGACCGGATCCGGCGGGTCGCCGGCGGCCGCCACGTGCGGCGCGGGCAGCGGATGGCACAGGCGCTCGCGAAGCCAGTCGAGCACGCCTTCGGCTCGCAGGTCCGGATGGCGCTGCCGCAGTGCGGCGGCGGCATTCGCGTGGGCCTGCGACAGCGCGGCCATGGCCGCATCGGGATCCTGCGGGTCGTGCCAGCGCGCCAGCTCGTAGCCGAGCTGGGCCGCCATTGCCGGGTCGCGCTCGGCTTCCGCTGCCCGGGCAAGCGCATCGGCAGCACCGGCCGTCCGTCCCAGGCGTCGTGCCAGGCGTGCACGCGCAAGGACGTCCATCGCATCTGTTGCCGCCGGAGTCGGATCGCCGGCCCCGTCGCCAAGCAGCCGGGCCGCCTCCTGCACCCGGTTCATGCGCTCCAGCAGCAGCGCCAGCTCGACCTTGGGGCGCCGCGCCTCGGGCTGCTCCGCGATCAGCCTGGAGTAGAGCGTGACCGCCGCTTCGTCACGTCCGGCCAGCGCCGACAGCCAGGCGAACGCGGTGCGCTGTCCGAAGTCCAGGGCGTCGGCATCCACTCCGGCCAGGCAGGCGTCGAGCGCCTCGAACCGCTCGAGCTCGGCAAGGCACTGTCCCAGCGCAAGCCGCACATCGGCGGCGTCGGGCTCCAGGGCGAGCGCGCGCTGCAACCAGGGGAGCGCTTCGCTGCAGCAGCCGGTCCCGAGCAGCGCCGATCCCCGGCCAAGCAGGTAGGGCAGGCCGGACGCGCCTGCGTCACCGCCCACGCGGAACGCGTCGACCGCAGCGGCGGCGTCACCGGCGTCCAGGCAGGCGTTGCCGAGGTTGGTCCAGGCTTCGGCCTCGCGCGGCTCCAGCTCGGCATAGCGCTGGAGGTGCGGACGCGCTTCCGACGCGCGGCCAGACGCGGCCAGGGCAAGGCCACGGAGGCGGTGCCACGCCGGACGTGTCGCTTCCGCGGCGAGCGCCAGGGTTGCCAGCTTCAGTGCGGACGCGATCTCGCCCCGGGCGAGGAGCTGCTCACCGTGGACCAGGCTTGCCAGCTCGCCATCGGCCATCCACGCCTCCGTTCCGGCACACCTGGGCAAGGCCGGACTATCCTCCCGCTCGGACCAGGACACAACCGGACGCGGCGTGCCTTCACGCGGCCTGCACATCCGATGCCCGGACGATCGCCGGATCCCGAGGAGGCGCCCTTGCAGACCCGCTTGCATCCGCTGCGCGGTGCCCAGTCGCTTCCCGCAGGCCAGCTGGATCCGCACTGCCTGAACGTGGTGCGGGCGCGCGGCCGGGGCAGCGCGCTGCAGGTGCCTCCGGGCTGGATCACCCTGTGCGTCGTGCTGTCCGGCGCGCTGGTACTGGAGTCCCACGACGCCAACTGGATGCTGGCCCAGGGTCGCTATCAGCTGTGGCTGGAGGGAAGCCTGCGCTGCGCCGCGCATGGCCAGTGCTGGTGGCTGCTGGTGACAGCGCCGCCGGCCACCTGGACGCCGGATGCTCGCATCCCCGGCGCCGACCTCCTGCCGTGGGAGGCCGGTTGCCCGCGCACGGTGCTGCGCCCGATCGTGCGACTGGCGAGGCGTGCGCACGCGGCCGAGTTCCCGGCCGGCCGCCTCGCGACCGACCTCGTGGCCGACCTGCGCCAGGCGCTGGCCGAACACCAGGCGGAACTCCAGGGCCGCATGGGCCGCTGCAGTGGCCGCACCCGGCTACGCCGACGGCAGACGCTGCTGCGCCTGTTGCGCGTCCAGCACCTGATCCGCTGCCACCTGGACGACCACATCGCGCTGTCGCGGCTGGCGGCCAGCGCCAACTATTCGCCGTGCCACCTGATCCGCGTGCACCGGCACGTCTTCGGCGAGACGCCCACGGAGTACGCCTCGCGCCTGCGCTGCCAGCGCGCCTGGGAGCTGGTCTGCGACACCGCGATGCCGGTCTGCGAGATCGCCGGCAGCCTGGGCTTCGAAAGCGAGAGTGCGTTCTGCCGCGCGTTCAAGCATGCGTTCGGCTGCACCACCGGCATGGCGCGCCGGCGACTGGCCGGGAACCCCGCCGGCGCCGCGGTTCAGCCGGGTTCGGGGAACACCAGCATTTCTGCGCTACCGGCCGCCTGACTGGCGTCCAGGACGGCAAGGACACGGTCGCAGGCGAGCCGCGCCGCGTCCTCCACAGGGGCGCCGCGCAGCAGGTGGGCGGCGAGGGTGGCGCTGAACAGATCGCCGGTGCCCTTGGGCGTGGCGTCCAGCCGGCGGTGGCGGATCACGCACTCGGCGTCGCGCTGGACCACCAGCACCTTCATCCCGCCATCGCCCCAGGCCGCAGGGGCGGCGCTGGTCACCACCACCCATCGGGTGCGTCCGACGAGGAGGCTGCGTGCTGCATGGACCACGTCGGCGGTGTCGGCCACCGACATCCCGGTCAGCACGCCGAGCTCGAAGCCGTTGGGCACCAGACCATCGGCGAGCCCGACCAGCTGGCCGCAGTGCGCGTCGATCATGCGCGGATCGACATAGATCCCCACGTCCTCGTCGCCGATCACCGGGTCGATGAAGACCGAAAGCCCGGGGCGTTCGCGCAGGCGCGCTTCGATCCAGCGCGCCAGCACCCCGGCCTGCTCCGGTCCACCGAGATAGCCCACCACCACCGCCCGCAGTTCGCGCACGGCATCGCGCGCCACCAGGTCGTCGAGATAGCCCTGGAACCACCCGGTCGGCACCGGACCGCCATGGATGCTGGGATGGTGCGGGGTATTGCTCAGCACTACCGTCGGTACTGCGGCGACGCGCAGGCCCAGCGACTGGAAGGTGGGGACGGCGATGGTGTTGCCCACCTGGCCATAGACCACCTGGGACTGCACCGAGACCACGTCCATCTGCATCGGCTGGAGTGAAGGATGGGCGCCCGGCGCCGCGGCGCGCGCCCCTGGATCATGTGCTTGCATGTCCCGATTCTAGGCCTCCGACCACTAGAATGCCGGCCATGCAGCAGCAGCCGAGCAACCCCGGATCGAACCTGGCCGACGCGGACATCGCCTGGATGCGCCATGCGCTGGCGCTGGCCGGGCGCGCCGAGCGCGAGCACGACGAGATCCCGGTCGGCGCGGTGGTGGTGGAATCAGACGGCCGCCTCGTGGGCGAAGGCTGGAACCGCAACATCGGTGACCACGACCCGAGTGCGCACGCGGAAATCGTCGCCATGCGCGAAGCGGGCAGGGCGCTCGGCAACCACCGCCTGGTCGGGTGCACCCTGTACGTCACCCTCGAGCCCTGTGCGATGTGCGCGATGGCGATGGTGCATGCCCGCGTCGCGCGCGTGGTCTACGGCGCCGGCGATCCCAAGACCGGCGCCGCGGGCAGCGTTTTCAACCTGCTGGCCGATCCGCGCCACAACCACCGGGTCGAGGTACTGGGGGGCGTGCTGGGCGAAGAGGCCGGTGCCCGCCTGAGGAACTACTTCCGCGCCAAGCGCGGCCTGCCGCCGGCCTGAGCGCGGCGTTACCATGTGGGTCACGACGGATCACGAAGGAGCGAGGGTGGGCAACGGAGAAGAACGGCTGGTGTGGATCGACCTGGAAATGACCGGTCTGGACACCGACAACGACACCATCCTCGAGATCGCCACCGTGGTCACCGACGCGCAGCTGCGGGTGCTGGCCGAAGGCCCCGAACTGGCCGTCGCCCAGCCGCTGGCGACGCTGGAGGCGATGGACGAGTGGAACCGCAACCAGCACGGACGCTCCGGCCTCTGGCGGCGGGTGCTGGAGGAAGGCGTGCCGATGGCCGAGGCCGAGGCCCGCACCCTGGAGTTCCTCGAGCAGTGGGTCCCGGCGGGCCGGTCGCCGATGTGCGGAAACTCGATCTGCCAGGACCGCCGCTTCCTCCACCGCCGCATGCCCGCGCTGGAGCGCTGGTTCCACTACCGCAACCTGGACGTCAGCACGCTGAAGGAACTCGCCCGCCGCTGGGCACCCGAGCTCTACGCCGGCCTGCGCAAGCAGGCGGCGCACACCGCCCTGAGCGACGTGCACGACTCGATCGCCGAACTCCGCCACTACCGGACCGGCATGGGGACCTTCGCTCCGCACGAGTAAGGTCCGCGGGAGCGGGAAGAAGAGCGGGTTTTTGCCACGGATTTACGCGGATAGAGCGGATTTGCACGGATCTTCTTTCAGCGGCGCGGCGTCTCCCGCCGCGCACGTTCCGTTGGGCCCGGACCGCTGCAAAGTGCTACAGCCGTTCACACCGGCTTTTCCCGCTGCAACCACTGCTCTATCCGCGCAAATCCGCCTTATCCGCGTAGATCCGTGGCAAAAAAAAGAAGGCCGGGCACCAGGCCCGGCCTTCGCGCAGTGCGATCGCGGCTGTAGCCGCTCCTACATGGGGGTGGTGCGTCAGCCCGCGGCCTTGGATTTGGCGAGCTTCAGCCAGGTGTCGACGACGGTGTCGGGGTTGAGCGAGACCGATTCGATGCCCTGCTGCATCAGCCACTCGGCGAGGTCCGGATGGTCGCTCGGGCCCTGGCCGCAGATGCCGATGTACTTGCCCTTGGCCTTGGCGGCCTGGATCGCCATCGACAGCAGCTTCTTCACCGCCGGATCGCGCTCGTCGAACAGGTGCGCGACGACGGCCGAATCGCGGTCGAGGCCCAGCGTCAGCTGCGTCAGGTCGTTGGAGCCGATCGAGAAGCCGTCGAACATCTCGAGGAACTCGTCGGCCATGAGCGCGTTCGACGGCACCTCGCACATCATGATCACCTTGAGGCCGTTGACCCCGCGGCGCAGGCCGTTTGCGGCCAGCACCTCGAGCACGCGGCGGCCCTCGTCGAGGGTGCGCACGAACGGGATCATGACCCAGAGGTTCTCCAGGCCCATGGTCTCGCGCACCTTCAGCACCGCGCGGCACTCCAGCGCGAAGGCCTGGGCGAAGGCCGGATCGACGTAGCGGCTGGCGCCGCGGAAGCCGATCATCGGGTTCTCTTCCTCGGGCTCGTAGCGCTGGCCGCCGATGAGGTTGGCGTACTCGTTGGACTTGAAGTCCGACATGCGCACGATCACCGGATTCGGCGCCACCGACGCGGTCAGGGTGGCGATGCCCTCGGCGAGGCGGTCGACGTAGAAGCTCACCGGGTCGGCGTAGCCGGCGGCGCGCTCGTCGATCTTCTTCTTCGTCTCGGCGTCCTGCCTGGCGTACTCCAGCAGCGCGTTCGGATGCACGCCGATGTGCGCGGCGATGATCATCTCCAGCCGCGCCAGGCCGATGCCGGCGTTGGGCAGCTGGCCGAAATCGAACGCGCGCTCCGGGTTGGCGACGTTCATCATGATCTTGAGCGGCGCCTCGGGCATCGAGGTCAGGTCGGTGGTGATGCGCTCGAAGGGCAGGGCGCCGGCGTAGATGAAGCCGGTATCGCCCTCGGCGCAGCTGATGGTGACCGTCGCGCCGTCCTCGATCGCGTCCAGCGCGTTGCCGGTGCCGACCACGGCCGGGACACCGAGCTCGCGCGCGATGATCGCGGCGTGGCAGGTGCGGCCGCCGCGGTTGGTGACGATGGCGGCGGCGCGCTTCATCACCGGTTCCCAGTCGGGATCGGTCATGTCGGCCACCAGCACGTCACCGGGCTGCACGCGGGCCATGTCGTCGAGCGAACGCACCACGCGCGCCACGCCCGAGCCGATCTTCTGGCCGATGGCGCGGCCCTCGCAGACCACGGGCCCGCGCGCGCCGAGCATGAAGCGCTCGATCTGGGTGGCCTTGGCGCGCGACTTCACCGTCTCCGGGCGCGCCTGCACGATGAACAGCTTGCCGGTGATGCCGTCCTTGGCCCACTCGATGTCCATCGGGCGGCCATAGTGCTCCTCGATCGTCAGCGCCTGGCGCGACAGCTCCTGCACGTCGGCGTCGGTGAT
Organism: Luteimonas sp. MC1895; assembly: GCF_016457215.1. NCBI lineage: Bacteria > Pseudomonadati > Pseudomonadota > Gammaproteobacteria > Lysobacterales > Lysobacteraceae > Luteimonas > Luteimonas sp. MC1895. The sequence continues at coordinate 196,758 of NZ_JAEMDY010000001.1, read as the reverse complement.
CGAGAACGTGGCGCGCAGCTCGGCCGGCGTGTCCTCGTTGCGCACGCGCTCGCCGGGCGCATCGGAATACACCATGCGGATCTGCTTGGCGCCGAGCGAGCGGCGCAGGATCGCAGGACGGCCCTGGCGCAGCGTGGGCTTGTAGACGTAGAACTCGTCGGGGTTGACCGCGCCCTGCACGACGTTCTCGCCCAGGCCGTAGCTCGAGGTGACGAAGACCACGTCGCGGAAGCCGGACTCGGTGTCGAGCGTGAACAGCACGCCGGAGCTTCCGCAGTCCGAGCGCACCATCAGCTGCACGCCGGCCGACAGGAACACGTCCTCGTGCTTGAAGCCGTGGTGCACGCGGTAGGCGATGGCGCGGTCGTTGTAGAGGCTGGCGAACACCTCCTTGACCTTGACCACCACGTCGTCGGCGCCGGTGACATTGAGGAAGGTTTCCTGCTGGCCGGCGAAGCTGGCGTCCGGGAGGTCTTCCGCGGTGGCCGAGGAGCGCACGGCCACGGCGACGTCGCCACCGCCGTTGTCGGCGCAGAGCTTGGCGTAGGCGCTGCGGATGTCGGCCTCGAGCGCCGGCTGCAGCGGTGCATCGATCACCCAGCCGCGGATCTCGGCGCCGGCGCTGTTCAGCGCCGGAACGTCTTCCACGTCCAGCGTGGCCAGGCGGTCGAAGATGCGCTGGTGCAGCGTGTTGTGAGCGACGAAGTCCTTGAACGCGTCGGCGGTGGTGGCAAAGCCGCCGGGGACCGAGACGCCGAGCCTGGCCAGGTTGCCGATCATCTCGCCAAGCGAGGAATTCTTGCCGCCGACCTGCGCGAGGTCGGTCAGGCGAAGGTCGTCAAGCCACAGGATGTTGGCGCTCAAGGCTGGCTCCGGAGGGAAGGCATGGGGTCGCGGGAGAGCCGTCCTGGGCCTGCGGCGCTGGACGACGGGAACGGCTATTTTAGCAAGCCATCCCGCCGCGGGGCCCGCGGCCAAGCAGGAAAACACGCATGTCGAGCCCGCGCCCGGTCTTCTACGTCTCCGACGGCACCGGAATCACCGCCGAAACGGTCGGCCACAGCCTCCTCACCCAGTTCCGCGACAGTGCCTTCGCCACCGAGCGGATCCCGTTCGTGGACAGCGTGGAGCGCGCGCACGAGATCGCCGGGCGCATCCGCGAGGCGGGGGAGGCCAGCGGCCTGCGGCCGGTGGTGGTGAATTCCTGCATCAACGGCGAGCTGACCACGGCGATCCGGGGCAGCGGCGCGCTGGTCCTCGACGTGCTCGAGCCGTTCATGACCGCGCTCGAGGCCGAGCTGGGCGAGACCCGCCAGCCACGCGTGGGCCAGGCCCACGGCATGGTCGACTTCGACGCCTACCACAAGCGCATCAACGCGATGAACTATGCGCTGACCCACGACGACGGCATGTCGATCAACTACGACGATGCCGACGTGATCCTGGTGGCGGTGTCGCGCGCGGGCAAGACCCCCACCTGCGTCTACCTCGCCCTGCACCATGGCATCGCCGCCGCCAACTATCCGCTGACCGAGGAAGACCTCGAGCACGACCGCCTGCCACCGCGGCTGCGCGCGCACCGGGCGAAGCTGTTCGGGCTGACCATCGATCCGGTGCGGCTGCAGCAGATCCGCCAGGAGCGGCGGCCGAACTCGCGCTACGCCGAGCCGGAGACCTGCCGGCGCGAGGTGGCCGCGGCGGAGTCCCTGTTCCGCGCCGAGCGCATCCCGGTGCTGAGCACGACGCATACCTCGATCGAGGAGATTTCAAGCAAGGTGATGAGCACTTTGGGCATCCGCCGCGGCATGTTCTGAGCGTGTAGCATCGGGTCATGTCGCAACTGCTCGCCCGACGCGCACGACTTCCCGGCCTCAGCCGCCTCGGCTGGCTGATGGCGCTGTACGCCGAGAACCACGCCCGCCTGGTGCGCCTGTTCGAACCGGGCGACCTCGCCGCCGGCAGCTACGTCTCGAGCGTCGGCGACGGGCTGGACCTGCGCCTGGACGTGATCGAACGCCACGCCTATACCAGCGAGCTGCGGATGGCCTACGTGGCGCTCCCCGACCCGGTGACCGGCGAACCCGACCCCTCGGTCTACCTGCGCTTCTATCGCGATGCCCGGCAGGTCGAAGCCACGCACTGCTATGTCGGCCGCCGCTGGCAGGATGCGATCGGCATGTTCCCGCCGCCGGCCGCGGTGCTCGGGCACCGGATGCGCATGAACACCTTCCTCGGCAAGTGGCTGCAATACCTGGCCGAGCGCGGCCACGGCGTCGCCACGCTGCGGCAGGAAAGAAAAAGCCCGCCATGAAGGCGGGCTTTCGTGTGTGGCGTCCCCACGGGGATTCGAACCCCGGTGTCCACCGTGAAAGGGTGGTGTCCTAGGCCTCTAGACGATGGGGACTTGGATCTGTCCGCACTCACGAACGGCCTGGTTCGTAGAGTGGTGGAGCCAGGCGGGATCGAACCGCCGACCTCCTGCATGCCATGCAGGCGCTCTCCCAGCTGAGCTATGGCCCCACGTGTTGCGAGCTGGAAATTGTAGGCAGCCTTCGCGGCGACGTCAACACATTGCGACGGGAATTTTTCGCGGCCGTGCACGGCACGCGATACTGCGCGGCTTCATCGTCCAACCGGAGCCCCGAATGACCCACACCCAGACCCCGCGAACCGCGCTCGTCACCGGCGGCACCAGCGGCATCGGCGAAGCCATCGCGATCGCGCTGCACGAAGCGGGGCATCGCGTCGTGGTGACCTGCCACGCCGGCGTCGAGGACCCGGCCGCGTGGCGCACGGCGCAGTCGGCGGCAGGTCGCGATTTCCGGGTCGAACCGGTCGACGTGGGCGACTACGACAGCTGCCAGGCGATGGCGTCGCGCCTGCACGACGCCGGCATCGGCGTCGACATCCTGGTCAACGATGCCGGCATCACCCGTGATGCGACGTTCCGCAAGATGGACAAGGCGCAATGGGACGCGGTGCTGCGCACCGACCTCGATTCGATGTTCAACGTCAGCAAGCCCTTCGTCGAGGGCATGGCCGCGCGTGGCTGGGGACGCATCGTCAACATCTCGTCGGTCAACGGCACCAAGGGGCAGTTCGGACAGACCAACTATTCGGCGGCGAAGGCCGGCGTGCAGGGATTCACCAAGGCGCTCGCGCAGGAGATGGCGCGCAAGGGCGTGACCGTCAATGCCGTTTCGCCCGGCTACGTCGGCACCACGCTGGTGACGTCGATGAAGCCCGAGATCGTCGAGTCGATCGTGGCCCAGGTTCCGATGGGGCGCCTGGGCAGGCCGGAGGAGATCGCAGCCGTCGTCGCCTTCCTCTGCAGCGAAGGCGCCGGCTACGTGACGGGTGCCAACATCGCGGTCAACGGCGGCCAGCACATGTACTGACCGCCGTCGGCGCGCGACGGACGCGCCGCCTCAGTCGCCGTGGCGCGCGTACTCGCTGGTGCTGCCGTCGTTGCCCACCAGCTCAACCGCGTAGGGGTGCACCGTGCCGTCGGGCATCTCCATGCCGGGCGAACCCGCCGGCATGCCCGGCACGGTGAGTCCACGCGCCTCGGGGCGCTCGGCGAGCAGGCGCTTCACGTCGGCCGCCGGCACATGGCCCTCGACGAAGTAGCCGTCGATTTCCGCGGTGTGGCAGGAGCCCTTCGCGTAGGGCACGCCGACCCGCTCCTTGATCGGACCCATGTCCTCGTGGTCGTGCACCTGGACCTGGAAGCCGGCTTCGCGCATGTGCTCGATCCACAGGCCGCAGCAGCCGCAGCTGGGGTGCTTGTGGACGACGAGCAGGGAGCGGGCGTCCCCGTTCGCCGGGACGGGACTCTGCGCCGGGGCTGCCGGAGCTGCCGCACCCGGACCCTGTTGCGTTCGGGGAGTGACGGTGTCCGCGGAGGCGGCGGTGTCTGCGGACGCCGCCGGCGCACTGGTGGCGGGGGAGCAGGCCAGCAGTCCCGACAGGGTGGCCAGGACCAGCAGCGAGCGGAAGCTGTTGTTGTAATTCATGAAGAATGTTCTCCAATGTATTGAATCAGAACCAGAATCGGATGCCGGCGACCACGTGGGTCTCGCGACTCGCACCATCCCGGGCCCGGGCGAGCCGTGCGGTCTGGCCGAAATCGCGTTCGTGGGTCACGCCCACATACGGCGCGAAGCGGCGGTGGAGCTCGTAGCGCAGCCGCAGCCCGGCCTCGACGGTCGACAGCCCTGAACCGACGTCGCGGCCCGGGTCGGTCCTGCCATGGACGGTGGCCTCCAGGGAGGTCTCGAGTATGAGCCGGTTGGTCAGAAGCAGGTCGTAGCCGGCTTCGAGCTCGAGCATGCTGCGCCCCGATCCGCCGAACCAGGCGGTGGCCGAAACCTCGACCAGGTAGGGCGCCAGGCCCTGGATGCCGACGCCCAGCCAGTCCTGCGCGTCTCCGGGCGCAAAGTCATGGCGGACGCCCGCGAGCAGGTCCCACCACGGGGTCACGCTGCGGCCGTACATCAGGTCCAGGCTGGCCGCCCCGGTGCGCCCACCCGAGCGCTCACCTTCCGAGCGCAGCCACAGCCTGCGGGTATCGCCACCGATCCAGCCCTCGGCCTCCCAGGCCTGGCCGCCGCCGTGGTCGCCATCCCAGGCTTCGAGGCGTTCGAACAGCAGCAGGTGGTTCGTGCCGGGGCCGTGGCTCATCGGATGACTCACCGCGGGGAAGGCCGCGGCGCGGTCGGCGTCGGTGAGGGCGGGGATCGGGGTCAGCGGGGACATGTCCGCATGTCCTGCATGTCCGGCATGTGCGGCGTGTGCGGCGTGTGCGGCGTGTGTGGCATGTCCGCCATGACCTGCGCGCCCTCCGTGCGCGGCTTGCCCAGCCTGTCCCGCATGTCCCGCATGTCCCGCGTGCCCTGCGTGCCCCGCATTTCCGGCTGGCGGAGTTGGCGCCGCGTGGTAGTCGTCCGGCGCATGGTAGTCGTCCGGCGCATGGTAGTCGTCCGGCGCATGGTGGTCGTGCGGCACATGGTGGTCGTGCGCCGCGTGGTGCTCGTGGGCCGCATGTTCGGCGTCGGAGCCCTGCACCTGAGCTGCCACCTGCCCGGTCGGAACAACGGCCAGCGCGAGTGCGAGCGCTGCCGCAAGGATCGTGCGATGGCCGGTGCTCATGCGCCTTCCTCCACCCGCACCTCGCGCATCATTCCCGCCTCCATGTGGTAGAGCAGGTGGCAATGGAAGGCCCAGCGGCCGAGGGCATCGGCGCGCACGCGGAAGCTGCGCCGGGTGCCCGGCGGCATGTCGACGGTGTGCTTGCGCAGCTGGAAGCGGCCGTCCGCGTCCTCGACGTCGCTCCACATGCCGTGGAGGTGGATGGGATGGGACATCATCGTGTCATTGACCAGGGTGACGCGCAGGCGCTCGCCGTAGCGCATGCGCAGCGGTTCGGCGTCCATGAACGACAGGCCGTCGAAGGACCAGGCGAACTTCTCCATGTGGCCGGTGAGGTGCAACTCCACCTCGCGGCCCGGATCGCGGCCATCGGGATCGTCGAACAGGCTGCGCATCGCGCCATAGGTGAGCACGGTGCGCCCGTTGCCGCGAAGGCCGACTCCGGGATCCTCGAGCCGCGGTGCCAGCGACATCGCCTGCATGTCGACGAGGGGATTGCCGCGTTCACTGTCGGGGTGGCGCTGCATGCCGTGCGCGGAGGAGTCAGCGGGCTGCTTGCCAGGGCCGTGGCCCATGGCGACGTGATCCATTCCGGCGTGATCCATTCCGGCGTGATCCATTCCAGCGTGATCCATTCCGCCGTGGTCCATCCCGGCGTGATCCATCGGCGCGGATCCCGTCGACGCATGCTGCATTCCGCCGTGATCCATCGCGCCATGGTCCATCCCGCCATGGTCCATCCCGCCGTGCCCCATGTCGTCCATCGTCAGCAGCGGGCGTGGATCCAGGGCAGGCACCGGCGGCACGAGGCCATGGCGCACCGCCAGCGTTCCGCGGGCGTAGCCCGTGCGCCCCGAGTCCTGGGCGAAGATGGCGAAGGCATCCGCGCCCGCGGGCTCGACCAGCACGTCGAAGGTCTCCGCCGCCGCGATCCGGAATTCGTCCACGGTGACCGGATGGATGTACTGGCCATCGGCCGCGACGACGGTCAGCTCGAGTCCCGGGATCCGCACGTCGAAATAGGTCATTGCGGACGCGTTGATGAAGCGCAGCAGCACGCGTTCGCCGGGCCTGAACAGGCCGGTCCAGTTTCCGGCGGGCGCGGTGCCGTTGAGCAGGTAGGTATAGGTGTGGCCGTTGATGTCGGAGATGTCGCTGGGCGTCATCCGCATCCGGTCCCACATCGCGCGCTCGCGCAGCGCCGGCCCGACCCCGTTCGCGCGGGCGTGGCGCACCAGGTCACCGACCGTCGGCCGGTACCAGTTGTCGTAGCCCGCGTCCTTCTTCATGCGCCGGAACAGCGCCGTCGGGTCCATGTCCGTCCAGTCCGACAGCAGGACCACGTGCTCGCGGTCGAAGTGGTAGGGCGGTGGTTGGATCGGGTCGATGACCAGCGCGCCGTACAGGCCCGCCTGCTCCTGGAACATCGAATGGCTGTGATACCAGTAGGTCCCCGACTGGCGGATGTCGAAGCGGTACTCCCAGGCTTCGCCAGGCGCGATGCCGTCGAAGCTGAGGCCCGGCACGCCGTCCATGTTGGCCGGCAGCAGCAGGCCATGCCAGTGGATCGACGTCCAGTCGTGGCGCAGCCGGTTGGCCACGCGCAGCAGGACGTTGTCGCCCTCGCGCATCCGCAGCGTGGGACCGGGGAGGCTGCCGTTGACCGTGGTGGCCAGGCGCGGGCGGCCGGTGAAATCAGCCGGCGAGCGGCCAATCGACAGGTCGAAACGGCTGCCTGTCAGCACGGGCACCGGCGGCTGCACCGCGAGCGCGGGCCGGCTGCCAAGGCCAAGTGCCGCCAGGGCGCCGCCGCCGGCCAGTCCCTGGACAAAGCGCCGGCGCGGAATGGACGCGCCGGAGCGCGGAAAGCGGGAAACGTGCATGGAAGATCCTGGTCACGGGCCAACGCCACGGCAGCGCGGGCGTCGGAGGTCATCGGATCGCCCCCCGGGAGGGGACGCAGGGACGGCACCGGAGGGCGCGGCCTTCAGGCGATGGGTGGCCGGATCGGACTGGACAGGGACGGCGACGGATGGCCGATGGCCAGCGGATGCAGGATCAGGCTCGCATGCGCCGGGGCGGCACCGAGGGCGAGCGCCGCCGGGACGGCCGCCGCGGCGTGCATGCATGCCTGCCGGCATTCGGCGCTCTGGTCGCAGGGTTCTTCATCCCCGGCATGGCCAACGGGGTCTGACGACGGGGGGACCTGGTGCGAGGGCAGGGCAGCGACCGCGTGCCCGGGGCAACCGTCCGTGCCCGCCTGGACCGCCGTGCCGACCGCTTCGTCGACTCCGACGGCCATCGACAGTGCCGCGGGTTCCGCCGGAAGCGAGGCCAGCATGCCGGCCACGGCGCCGCCGATGCCATCCAGCATCAGGGCGAGGATCAGCAGGATCCGCAGGGGCAGGGCACGTATCACGATGCCGCAATTCTACTTCGGACCGTCGTCCGAAGATGACTGAGGGCTGCGCGCCACCGGCAGCCGCCAGCCCCAGCGCAGCGCCGCCATGCGCAGCCCGAAGCAGGTCAGTCCGGCCACCAGCGCGCTGGCGAGCACGGGCAGCCCCAGCAGGTGCCCGGCCACCACGATGCCGGCGCCGGCCAAGGCCGCGACGGCATAGAGTTCGGAACGCAGCACCGCCGGGACGTCGGCCAGCAGGATGTCGCGCGCCATGCCGCCGCCGATGCCGGTCAACATGCCCATCAACGCGGCCATGACCGGACTGAGCCCAAACGCCAGGGCCTTCTGCGTGCCGGCCACCGCGAAGAAGGCCAGACCGATGGCGTCGAGCAGGCGCACCGGATTGCGCAGGCGCTCGATCAACGCCGACCAGTAGAAGGCCACCACGCCGGCGGCCAGCGCCACCGCGAGATAGCGCCAGTCCTCGAAGGCCGCCGGCGGGGTGTCGCCGATCAGCACGTCGCGGCTGATGCCGCCGAAGGTCGAGGCTGCGAACGACACCACCAGCACGCCGAACAGGTCCAGGCGCCGGCGCACCGCCGCCGTGGCGCCGCTGACTGCGAAGGCGAAGGTGCCGAAGAGGTCCAGCACGAGCACCAGGGTGCGGTGGAACTCGAGTGAGCCCTGGAAATCGGGAGGAAGCATGCGGCGAGTATTGGCCAAAAGCCCCGCGCCTGCGCGCGGGGCGTCCGCTCAACGGGGACGTGTCACCCGGCGAAGGGCAGCTGCCGGGCCACCATCATGTAGAAAATCGCCAGGAACGAGACCAGGGCCGGCACGCCCAGCGCGACCCAGATCGCCAGGATCCTGCCGTAGCCCCGCGGAAGCGGCGTGCCGCTTGCGTCCGCCTCGACGGCGATGTCGCGCAGCCGCATCTGCAGCCAGACCACCGGCAGCCAGCACAGCGCGGCGAGCACGAAGGCGACGGTGGACCACAGCAGCCAGGGCTCGGTCAGCGGGTAGCCGATCTGGTGGGCGAGCCAGAACCCGGTCACCGGCTGGATGACGATCGTCGTCGCGGTGAAGATCCAGTCCGCGACCACCACGTAGCGCGCGACCACCGCGATCGCATGCACGTCCCGCGTCAGGCTGACGAACAGCAGGTAGAACGCGGTGCCGACGCCGGTGCCGAAGAGCAGCGTCGACGACAGCACGTGCAGGTATTTAACGAGGATCAGGTCCATGGGTCCGGTCCAGCATCAGGAGGGCGAGGATCATGGCCAGGAGCGGCAGGTTCTTCAGCACCGGACCGAAGGGATGGGCCCACTGCTCCGGCAGCCAGATGCTGATGATCAGTGTGTAGGCCGCCACCAGCAGCAGCTGGCCGGCGTAGGCCAGGGTGCGGAATCGGCGCACGAGCATGCCGATGCCCAGCGCCAGGTCGGCCAGCGCTCCGGCCCACAGGGCCGCCACTGCCACCGCGCCGTGCAGCCCGACCTGGGCCAGCATCGCCAGGCTGTCGGCGCGCGGATAGACCCACAGCGAAACCACCGCCGTGGCCAGCCACATCGCCGCCAGCGCCACGCGCATCGCGGGGATCGTCCACCCCAAGATCGCGCGGTTCGCCATGGCGCTGCCCTGGGCTGGCGGCACGAAGGAATCAGGATCGCGAGGGGTGCGCCCGAGCCAGTGATGGAACGGCGCAGGATCGGCGGTGTTACCTGCCTCCAGCATCGACATCGCGTCGGCGTCGAACGGGGCGGGCCCCAGACGCGGTGCAAGCGCGGCCAACCGGCGCAGCGGGGCCATGGGCATATGCAGGAATGTCCCGCCGGTGCGCATCGCGCGCTTGAACACCTGCAGGTAGTCGCGCAGCGGAAGTGGGCGGGGACCTACCGCATCCAACATCACGGGCACCTGGTCGCGTTCGACGAGGGCGACCAGCGCCCCCAGCAGGTCATCCAGGTGCAGCGGCTGGACGAGCTGGTTGCCGGCGCCCGGGAGTGGCGTCACCGGCAGGCTGGCCAGCTGTGCGAACCAGCGCGTACTGGTGCCCTCCGGGGCGAACACCAGCGAAGGACGCACCACCGCGGTCTCCACGCCTTGGGTCGACAGCAGCAGGGCGTCCATCTTCCCCTTGCTGGCGAAATAGGGCAGGGCCGATCCCGCATCGGCACCCAGGGCCGACAGCTGGATCCAGCGACGGACTCCGGCAGCCCGGGCCGCCTCGAGCAGGACGCGTGGACCGTTCACGTGGACTGCATCGAAGCCCTGCTGTCCTGACTCGAGGAAGATGCCGACGGTGTTCACCACCACGTCGACGCCGCGCAGCGCTTCGAGCAGGGCGGTTTCGCCGGGCAGGGCGGTGAGGTCCAGCGCGATTGCACCCAGGCCGTCCCGCGCGCGGCCACTGCGCGTCGCCAGGAGGACGCCATGACCCCGCAGCGCAAGTTGCCCAGCCAGGGCGCCGCCAACCAGGCCACCACCCAGCACCAGCACCCGGAGCCCGCCCGCTTCGCGCGACGCATGCTGGCCTCGGGCAGCCTGGCCAGCCTGCTGTCCACCGTGGCCGTGTCGGTCTTCAGCCGGCGGCGCAGCGGACACGCCGCCGCCGGCACCAACGCGGCCAGCCAGTGGTTCTGGTATCCGCGTGCCCGCCATGTCGACGAGCCCTCGCTGCGCTACACCGTGGCCGGCTACGGCGTACATCACGCCAGTTCGCTGCTGTGGGGCGGCGTGTACGAAAGCCTGCAGCCGCGCCGCGCCGGACCCCGCGGCCGTGCGCTGCGCGCGGCGGCCGTGGCCCTGGGGGCGTACGTCGTCGACTATCACGTCGTCTCCCGGCGGCTCAGCCCTGGCTTCGAGCACCGGATCGGGCCCGCCGGCATGCTGGCGGCATACGGCATGTTCGGACTGGGGCTGTTCATTGCAGGCTCCGTTGGAGCGCACAGCGGATCACGTCGGGCGTGCAGTGGCCGTGGCGGTGGTGGGGCGATGGGAGAGAGGGACGCGGGAACCATCAGCTTCGAGGACCTTCAGAGCGTCGAGCTGCGCGTTGGCCGGGAGGTCGCGCTCTGCGTGCCGGATCGCGCAGTGCCACCTCGCACGAGGCTGCCGTAGATGAGTGGGGAACCGTTAACACCATCGCTTGAAGGCTCCTGTCACTGCGGCGCAGTTCGACTCACCCTCCCATTCGCGCCGAGCGAGGCCACGAGCTGCAACTGCTCGCTCTGTCGTCGATCAGGAGTCATATGCGCCTATTACGAGCTGGGCACGGTGTCCATTCAAGGCCATCCAGAGAACACGGATGACTATGTCTGGGGTGACCGGACCATGAGGAACGTGCGGTGCAAGGTGTGCGGCGTATTCACTCACTGGGAGCCAGTTGACGCCACGCCTGGCGCCCGACATGGGGTCAACCTGCGCAACTTCGAGCCGACAGTCCTTGCGTCAGTGGCCGTAAGGCGCTTCGATGGTGCAGATACGTGGAAATTCCTCGATTGAACAATCTCAGCGCAGTGCCGCCTTGCAGGCCAACGCATGCGATGTGCGAAACGTTCGTCGCTGAGTGCTTCACGACGGTTTGGTTCCAGCTCTAGACCCTCGAAACGCCGCACTGGCGCCCGCTACGCGGTCGCCGAGGCGACGCTGCGTGACGGCGACGGCCACCTCTGTGAGACGGCCACGTCGACGCTGCAGGTGTTCAACATCAAACAACCCACATGAGGGCCCGAGATGGATAAAGAGATGAGTGGACTGGAATTGCGAGCGCTGGCGACATCCGGCGGACAGCTCCGCCTGAGCCTGGAGACTGTCACCCTCGATAAGCCCGGCCCGGAGGAACTGGTGGTGCGGGTCGAGGCCACGCCCATCAATCCGTCGGACCTCGGGCTTCTGCTCGGGCCTGCCGAGGTATCGACCGTCCGCGCCGAAGGCACGCCGGAGCGACCGGTCCTGGTCGCCGAGATTCCGCAGCAGCGCCTCGCGGCCATCCGCGCCCGGCTGGATCGGTCGCTGCCGGTCGGGAACGAAGGCGCAGGCACCGTCGTCAAGGCGGGCCGCGATGTGCAGCACTTCCTCGGGAAAAAGGTCGGCATGCTGGGCGGCGGAATGTACACGCAGCTGCGCAAACTGCGGGCGCAGGACTGCATCCTGCTGCCCGATGACGTGGATGTGGCGGAAGGAGCGTCGATGTTCGTCAATCCGCTGACTGCGCTTGGCTTCACCGAGACGATGAAGGCCGAAGGGCACAAGGCCATCGTGCACACCGCCGCCGCTTCGAACCTGGGCCAGATGCTCAACAGGATCTGCCTTGCGGACGGAATCGGGCTCGTCAACATCGTGCGCAGCAGCGCGCAGGCGGCGATTCTCCGCGGGATCGGCGCTCGCCACATCGTGGACAGCACGTCGCCCGGCTTCCAGGCCGAGCTGACGGAAGCGATCGCTGAAACGGGCGCCACGATCGGCTTCGACGCCATTGGTGGCGGAAAGCTGGCCGGCCAGATCCTCCAGGCGATGGAGACAGCCGCCAGCCGCAGCGGCGCTACCTACAGCCCTTACGGATCGGACGTGCCCAAGCAGGTCTATATCTACGGTGCCCTGGACACGGGACCGACCATGATCGATCGGACGTTCGGCTTTGCCTGGAACGTTGGCGGATGGCTGCTCTCCCCGTTCCTGCAGAAGGCGGGCAGGGAAGTCGTGGGGCGGATGCGTCAACGCGTCGTGGACGAGCTCAGGACGACGTTCGCCAGCCACTATACGAAGACCATCAGCCTTGGCGATGCGCTCCAGCCAGAGATCCTGGCCGCTTACGAACGGAAGTCGACCGGCGAGAAGTACCTGATCGACCCGTCACTGTGACCATACCGCCCGACGGGGCGATGCGGCGCATGACCTCCAAGCCGCGGCAATGAGAAGTCGCGGTCGGATTGACCCACGGCTCGACTGATGTCGGATCTAGCTGTCCATGCCGCGCTGTTTTTCGTCGCGTTCGGGGCCGCGACGCTGCTGCCGCTCCAGTCGGAGGCCCTCCTCACCGGACTGTTGATGGCGGATTACGCGCCAGCGTTGCTGATCGCCATTGCGGGCGTCGGCAACGTGCTGGGCTCCACCGTGAACTGGGGCATCGGGCGCCAGGTGGAGCGCTTCAGGCATCGGCGCTGGTTCCCGGCCAACGAGGCCCAGCTCGACCGGGCGCGCGGCTGGTACCGGCGTTACGGGAAATGGTCGCTGCTTCTCAGCTGGGTGCCGGTGGTGGGTGATCCGCTGACGGTCGTCGCCGGTGTCATGCGCGAGCCCCTGCCAACCTTCCTGGTGTTGGTCACGATCGCCAAGGTGGGGCGGTACATCGCATTGGCGGTGGTTGTCCTGGGTGCGCGTTGACCGCCTCAGGGGTGCTGAGCCTCAGGAAATCGCATCTGCATGTCACATGATGGACGAGGAGGCTCGCAAGCGACCTGAGCGGAGGAGGGCGGCCGTTGCCCGGGATGGCGAGGTGCTTCAAGGGCGCGCCTGCTGCGTAGTGGCCCAACGCACGATGTCCGCCGCCTGCATCGCACCGGACGTGCGCGCGATTTCGCGGCCGCCCTGGAACAGCGCCAGCGTCGGAATGCTGCTGATGCCGAAGCGGGTGCCGAGCGCGGGTTCGGCCTGGGTATCGAGCTTTCCCAAGCGCATCCGTGGTTCCAGCTGCGCGGCGGCGGCCTCGAAGTGCGGCGCCATCATCCGGCACGGCCCGCACCAGGGTGCCCAGAAATCCACCAGCAGCGGGAGGTCCGAGCGCGTGGCGTGCAGGTCGAAGTTGCCCGCATCGAGCCCCGGCCTCCGGTTGCAGCGGGTTGCTTGGGGGTAACATCTCGCGTCTTCTGAATGTGCGCGATGGAGATCAGCCGTGCAAATCGATGGGGACTCCGGGCTCCAGCCCAGAAACGGAACTTCGCATAATGCACATTATGTAATTCAGAGGCTGGTTGCCAGCGGCGTCGATGGCGGGAGCTGGCGCTGTCGGTACCTGCCGTCCTCATGCTTATCCCCACCATCCCCAACTGGACAGGATCACACCAGACCCCTGCGTTGACCTGCATCAAGGTATTCCCACCGGCACCTGAGGCACCGTAACCGCGTGAATCCCGCACTCCGCAACCGGTGACGGAGAGATCCGATGCGCACTGTTCCCGGCATCCGCTTGACGCACACCCTGCGTGCCAACGCCATCCGCCTTCCTTTGGCAGCCGCCCTGATGGTGGTCGCCGCCGGCGTACAGGCCAGCGACGCGAGGCAGACCAGCGGCGACATCCGCTTCGGCTACGTCGCCTCTGAAACGCGCGCCCGCAGCGGCGCCACCACCGACGCGGACAGCGTCCGCGCACGGGCGCGCTTGCGCGTGGCTGGCGCGCTCGGCGGCGGCTGGCACGCCAGCGGCCGCGTGGCCGCGCGCCTGGACAGCGAACAGGACGACGAGGAGTTCTGGATGCGGACCTGGGCTCCCGGCCCCGCGGGGCTCGAGGACGGCCAGGCGACCATCGACGAGGCCTACCTCGAATACCGGCCGGCGGAGTCGCCCTGGAGCCTGCGCCTCGGCCGCTTCCAGGCGGCATTCGGCCTCGACGACATCATGAAGAAGTCGCTGGACCAGAACGACAGCACCAACTTCGACATCACCTGGACCGACGGCATCTGGTGGCAATGGCGCGGCAATGACTGGACCACGCACGTGATCGCGCGCCACAACGATCGCCGCGGTCCCACCGGGGCGCTGCGGCGACCGCTGGACTTCGCGGACGACAGTTCGCGTGCGGGTCTGTTCGTGGCGGTCGAATCGAAGACCGCCGTCGGTCCCCTTGTGCAGCGAATGGTCACGATGACCTGGCTCCCGTCGGCCCTGCGCACGAACGGCCTCGCCGACCCGGCGCTCGAGGACTATCTGGCGCTGACCGCCAAGGCCGCCGCCGAATGGCCGCTGGGCCAGGGCGGCACGAAGTTGCGGCTGGGTGGCGAGGTCGGCTGGGCGCCGGACACGCCGCGCCGCGAAGCGGTCAATTCCGGCACCGGTGCCGCCGATGCGCTGTCCTGGCAGGCCTCCCTCAGCCTGATGGACGTGCGGCCCGACCACGACGTCGGGATCGTCTACGGCCGCGTCGCCGATGGCTGGCTGCTGTCCAGCGACTTCCGGCCGAACGAGGAACTGCTCGAGGCAAGATGGGTCTGGCAGGCGTCCAAGGCCTGGCAGTTCGACGCGCGTATCCGTCGACGCGAGGAGATCGACCTGCCGGCCAGCGCCGCCCGCCCTCGCCGGGACGACGACGTCTACCTGCGGGCGACGTGGAAGTTCTAGGCGACGAGGCAACAACCAGGCGGGCGAACCCCGGCGTCGGGATGCGCCGCGTCCACGGCCAACCGCATCAGCGGCAGGCTGCCCGGACCTCGTCGTCGAGCTTGCGCAGCAGGTCGAAGGTGCGCTTCAGACCGACGCGCTGCAGCGTCCGCTCCCGCCGCGCGCGGGCCGCTTCGCAGCGATCCACGCCGGGACGCGAACCTGCCGTCGCACGACCGGTGCCACGCCTCGCGACTGTCCTTTGCACGGCCCCCCGCCCCTGGCGGTCCGTCTCCTGCCGACCGGCCGCCGCCGTCGCCGATGCCGCGGCAGGCATCGGTTCCGGGACCGCGTCATAGCGCGCGGCCAGCCGCTGGCCAGCCCCGCAGGCCTCACTGGTCAAGGTCACGTGTCCATCGCTACCCACGCACTTCTGCACCGTCTGCGCGGCAGCGGGAGCGCCGCAGCACATCAGGCAGAAAACCACCGCCAACGCATCCCGGCCCGGCTTCCACTTCGAACGCGTTTCCATCCGCCCTCCCCCCTCGGTTTCCCGCGCGCCAGCGATGCGGAGCCGGCATCCTGGACCGTGGGTGCAATCCCGAATATCAGGCCAGCGCACGCACGCGGGTGCGGGTCCGCACGCCCCGGGCATCGGGCCGGCGGACGCCCCCATGTCGGGAACCTCCCGGGCACGGCAGGCCTTGACGCGAGTCAAGGCGTGCCTGGTGCAGCTGTTGCAGTATTCCTGCCCATGGACGCTTCCCTGCCCTTCAACGCCGAACTGCTCCGCCGTTACGACCGGCCGGGGCCGCGCTACACCTCCTACCCCACCGCGCCGCAGTTCAGCAACGGATTCGGCGAGGTGCAGCTGCGCGAGGCGGCGGCCGCCAGCAACGGCGATCCGATTCCGCGCCGGCTGTCGCTCTACGTCCATGTCCCGTTCTGCGTCAGCCCCTGCTTCTACTGTGGCTGCAACCGCATCATCACCCGCGACAAGTCGCGCGCCGAGACCTACCTCGCGCGCCTGTACCGCGAGATCGACATGACCGCGGCGCTGTTCGACCGCGACCGCGAGGTGGTGCAGCTGCACCTGGGCGGCGGCACGCCGAACTTCATGGATCCCGCGCAGATCGGCGAGCTGGTCGACGCCCTGCGCCGCCAGTTCCACTTCGCGCGCCCGGAAGAGAGCGACATCTCGATCGAACTCGACCCGCGCTTCGTCTCGCCCGCCGACATCGCCGAGCTGGGCCGCATCGGCTTCAACCGCGCCAGCTTCGGCGTGCAGGACTTCGACCCGGTGGTGCAGGAGGCGGTGAACCGCATCCAGTCGGTGGAGGAAACCCGCGCGGTGGTCGAGGCCTGCCGCGCAAACGGCTTCCGCTCGGTCAACGTCGACCTGATCTACGGCCTGCCGAAGCAGAACCCGGAGGGCTTCGCGCGCACGCTCGACACGGTGCTGGAGATGCGCCCCGATCGCCTGGCGGTCTATGGCTATGCGCACCTGCCCGAGGTCTTCCGCCCGCAGAACCAGATCAGGGCCGAGGACTTGCCGAGCGCGGAGCAGAAGCTCGGCCTGCTGGAGCTGGCGATCACCAGGCTCTCCGCGGGCGGCTACGAGTACATCGGCATGGACCATTTCGCCCTGCCCGACGATGCCCTGGCCATGGCCCAGGCGCGCGGCAGCCTGCACCGCAACTTCATGGGCTACACCACCCACGCCGACAGCGACCTCATCGGGATGGGCGTGAGCGCGATCAGCCACATCGGCGACACCTTCAGCCAGAACCCGCGCGACCTGCCCTCCTGGCAGTTCGCGATCGACGAGGGCCGCCTGCCGGTGTTCCGCGGCATGCAGCTCGACGAGGACGACGTGATCCGCGCCGACCTGATCCAGCAGCTGATGTGCCAGGGCGAGGTCCCGATGCACGCGCTGGAGCGGCGCCACGCCATCACCTTCAAGGACTATTTCGCCGAGGGACTGGAGAAGCTGCGGCCGCTCGAGGCGGACGGCCTGGTGCGCGTCGAGCACGACCGGATCCGCGTGACCGCGCGCGGACGGCTGCTCTTGCGTAACATTGCCATGTGCTTCGACCGCTACCTCGCCCCCGTCCCCGCCGATTCCGACAGCCGGCCCCGCTTCTCCCGCGCCATCTGACGCCTGGGGAGGCCCGCCCGTGGTAGACAAGATCGCGTTCCCGCGCGTCGATCCCAGCATCCTGGCCGACGACGGCGACGCCTTCCATTTCTGTTCGACCTGCGCGTTCTCGCAGGCCTGCATGTCCCAGGGCATGGACAAGGCCGCGCTGGGCGAGCTGCACATGCTGGTCGAGCACGTCGGCCCCCTGCGCGCGGGCGACCACGTGTTCCGCGTCGGCGATCCCTTCGAGGCGATCGCGGCGGTGCGCGCCGGCACGGTCAAGACCTATGTCATCGACCCCAGCGGCCGCGAGCACGTGCTCGGCTTCCATTTTCCGGGCGAAGTGATCGGGCTCGACGGCATCGACGGCGACACCTATCCCTGCAACGCCGTGGCGCTGGACACGGTGATGCTGTGCCGGTTCTCGTTCCCCAAGATCTCGATCCTCGCCGGCCGCCTGCCCGGCCTGCAGCAGCACCTGTTCCGCCTGCTCAGCCGCGACATCGGCCGCGCCGCCCTGCTTTCGGGCGACTGGACCGCCGACGAGCGCCTGGCCGCCTTCCTGGTGATGATGTCGCGGCGGCTCGCCGCGCGCGGCTTCTCGCCCGATCGCTTCCAGCTGACGATGGCGCGCACCGACATCGCCAACTACCTGCGGCTCGCGCCCGAGACCGTCAGCCGCGTGCTGAAGCGCTTCCAGGCCGACGGCCTGCTGCGCGTCGACCGCAGGGAGCTCGAGATCGCCGACCAGCCGCGGCTCACCGCGCTCGCCACCCCGGTGCTCTGGAACCAGTAAGCGCCCGTCGGCACGCCTGCCTGTGGCCGGCTTGACTTGCGTCATGGAGGGCCGGGGATCCATTCACGGAACATGCGCGCACCGAAACCGGGAGCCCGTCATGGGGAACTATCGAAAGCTGTGGATCGGCCTGGCCGTTCTGCTCGTGTCATCCTTCGCCGTCCTGCTCTGGGCAGGCGGGGAAATCTTCCGCGCCGCGCCGCCGGTGCCGGAACAGGTGGTCTCCGAAGACGGCAGCGTCGTCTACACCCGCGCCGACATCGAGCGCGGGCGGCAGGTCTGGCAGTCGATCGGCGGCATGCAGCTCGGCTCGATCTGGGGCCACGGCGGCTACGTCGCTCCCGACTGGAGCGCCG
The DNA here is from genome assembly GCF_016457215.1 of Luteimonas sp. MC1895. Taxonomy (NCBI): domain Bacteria; kingdom Pseudomonadati; phylum Pseudomonadota; class Gammaproteobacteria; order Lysobacterales; family Lysobacteraceae; genus Luteimonas; species Luteimonas sp. MC1895. The sequence goes on along the minus strand of NZ_JAEMDY010000001.1, from coordinate 178,599 downwards.
ACTGGCTGCATCGCGAAGCGGTGGCGATCCTCGACGCCTGGGCGCGCGAAGCCGGCGCCGAAAGCTGGGCCTCGATGGGCGCGGGCGAACGCGCGCAGCTGCAGGGCCGCCTGCAGGACATGATGCGGGCCAATACCTACGACGCCGGCACCGGCACGGTGACCCTGCACGCGGACCGCGTCACGGCGATCCGCGAGGTCGGCGCGCACTACGTCAGCCTGTTCGGCAGCGAGCCTGACACCGCGGAGCTGCGCGAAGCGTATGCGATGAAGAACGACACCATCGCCGCCCCGGAACACCGGCAGGCGATGACCGCGTTCTTCTGGTGGACCGCCTGGGCCGCCACCACCGAACGCCCGCGGGAATCCGGCGACGGCATGGTCCCGGACAAGGCCGGCGTGGTGCCGCAGCAGGTCACCTACACCAACAACTGGCCGAGCGAGCCGCTGGTGGGCAACCGCCCGGCGGCGCCGCTGTGGGTCTGGTCGGCGTTCAGCGTGCTGTTCCTGATCGCCGGCATCGGCCTGCTCGGCTGGCACCACGCGCGCGAGCATGACGGCGAGGACCGCGGCCACGCCATCCCGGCCAGCGATCCGTTCGCCCTCACCCGGCTCACGCCGTCGATGCGCGCGGTCGCCAAGTACTTCTGGCTGGTGCTGGCGCTGTTCCTGGTGCAGATCCTGCTGGGTGCGATCACCGCCCACTACCAGGTCGAGGGCCAGGACGCCTACGGCTTCGCGCTGTCCGAGGTCCTGCCCTACTCGCTCTCGCGCACCTGGCACACCCAACTCGCGGTGCTGTGGATCGCGGTCGCCTGGCTGGGCACGGGCCTGTACATCGCGCCGATGCTGTCCGGGCACGAGCCCCGGTTCCAGCGGTTCGGGGTCAACTTCCTGTTCGTCTCGCTGATCATCATCGTGGTCGGCTCGTTCGCCGGCCAGTGGCTGGCGGTGATGCAGAAGCTCGGCCTCGAGCACAACTTCTGGTGGGGCCACCAGGGCTGGGAATACGCCGACATGGGCCGCTTCTGGCAGTGGTACCTGTTCGTCGGCCTGCTGCTGTGGGTCGCGCTGGTGGGCCGGGCGCTGTGGCCGGTGCTGCGCGACCGGAAGAACGAGACCCGCCACATCGTGGCCCTGCTGTTCATGGCCACGGCCGCGATCGGCATGTTCTTCGCCTCGGCGCTGATGTGGGGCGAGCACACGCACATCTCCGAGGTCGAGTACTGGCGCTGGTGGCTGGTGCACCTGTGGGTCGAAGGCTTCTTCGAAGTGTTCGCGACCGCGGTGATGGCGCTGATCTTCACCCGCCTGGGCCTGATCAAGGTCTCGGTGGCCACGGTCGCGGTGCTGTTCGCCACGATCATCTTCATGTCCGGCGGCGTGCTGGGCACCCTGCACCACCTGTACTTCGTCGGCACGCCGACCGCGGTAGTGGCGCTGGGCGCGAGCTTCTCGGCGCTGGAAGTGGTGCCGCTGGCCTACATCGGTTTCGAGGCCTACCAGACCTGGAAGTACGGCAAGGCCACGCCGTGGATGGCGCGCTACCGCTGGCCGGTGATGTTCTTCATCGCGGTCTCGTTCTGGAACCTGGTGGGCGCGGGCCTGTTCGGCTTCCTGATCAACCCGCCGCTGTCGCTCTACTACATGCAGGGCCTGAACCTGACGCCGCTGCATGGCCACACGGCGATGTTCGGGGTCTACGGGATGCTGGGCATCGCCCTGGTGCTGTTCTGCCTGCGCGGGCTGCGCGGCCAGATGGTCTGGGATACCGCCGCGCTGAAGCTGTCGTTCTGGGCCCTCAACATCGGCCTGGCGCTGATGGCGCTGCTGACCCTGCTGCCGCTGGGCACCATGCAGCTGCTGGCGGCGATCGAGCACGGCTATGCCTACGCACGTTCGGCGGAGTTCATGCAGCAGCCGATCGTCGACCTGCTGGTGTGGATGCGCGTGCCCGGCGACACCATCTTCAGCATCGGCGCGGTCGCCCTCGCCTGGTTCGTGCTGCGGCTCTGGGTCGTGCCGCGGCGCGAGCCCGTCGTGGGCGTCGAGGCGAAGGAACAGGCCTGACATGGCCACGGGCATGGGACATGGCCGGCACGGCGGCGCTTCGGCGCCGTTCGTGCAGCTCGCCGCCGCGCCGCACCGGCTGATGTTCTTCGTCGGCACCGGCAACGTGCTGCTGGCGATGGCGTGGTGGACGGCCTGGCTGGTGGCCAACCGCTGGCCCGGGGTGCTGGCGATGCCGCAGCCCGAGCCCTACGCCGGCTGGCTGCATGCGATCGTCATGCAGTACCAGATGCTGCCGAGCTTCATCTTCGGCTTCCTGCTGACCACCTTCCCGCGCTGGATGGGCCTGCCCGACGCGGCCCGCTGGCACTACGTGCCGGTGGGCCTGGGCATGTTCGGCGGGCAGATCGCGGTGCTGCTCGGGGCGCTGGGCGCACCGGCCGGCATCGAGGTGGGCGTGGCGATGACCCTGGCCGGGTGGATGGCCGGGCTGTTCTTCCTCGGCGACCTGGTGCTGCGCGACCGCAACCGGACCTGGCATGCCCGTTCCTGCTTCGCCGCCCTGGTGCTGGGCTGGGTCGGGCTGGCGGCCTTCGGGGCCGCCCTGCTCGGGGGCGCGCCCACCTGGATCTTCGCCAGCATCAAGATCGGCACCTTCGGCCTGCTGCTGCCGGTGTACCTCACGGTGGCGCACCGGATGTTCCCGTTCTTCGCCGCCAACGTGGTGGCCGGCTACGTGTCGTGGCGGCCGCTGTGGCTGCTGGCCGCGTTCTGGGCCCTGTGCATGCTGCACCTGGGCCTGGAGCTCATGCACGCCTATGCCTGGCTGTGGGTGGCCGACCTGCCGCTGCTGGCGCTGTCCCTGCTCGCCGTGTGGCGCTGGTGGCCGCGCGGACCGAAGCCGGGGATCCTGGCCGTGCTGTTCATCGGCCTGGGCTGGCTGCCGGTGACCTTCGCGCTGTACTCGGCGCAGAGCCTGGCCTGGCTGGCCGGCGAAGGCTTCATCCTCGGCCGCGCCCCGGCCCACGCACTGTTCGTGGGCTTCTTCGGCAGCCTGCTGGTGGCCATGGTCACGCGGGTCACCCAGGGGCATTCGGGTCGCAGGATCGAGATGCCGGGCGTGGCCTGGTTCGCGTTCGCGGCGATCCAGCTGGTGACCGTCGTGCGCATCCTGGCCGATGTCTCGGCCGATGCCGGCTTCTGGTGGGCGGTCGCGGCGTTCGGCTGGCTGGTGGCGCTGGCGCCCTGGGCGATCCGCCTGGGCAGGATCTACCTCATCCCGCGCGCGGACGGAAAGCCGGGGTGAGCCGGTGATCGAGTTCTATCCCCAGATCAAGTCCGTGCACGTGGCGACGGCGGTCGCCAGCGGCCTGCTGTTCCTGCTCCGCGGGCTGCTGGTGCAGGCGGGCCAGGCGCGCTGGGCCATGGCCGCGCCGGTGCGCTACCTGAGCTACGCCATCGACACCACCCTGCTGACCGCGGCCCTCATGCTGCTCACGATGCTGCCGGGCGCGCTGTTCGCCAACGGCTGGCTGGCGGCCAAGCTGGTCCTGCTGGTCGCCTATGTGGTGCTCGGCTCGCTGGCCCTGAAGCGTGGCCGCTCGGCGCGCGTGCGGCTGGCGGCCTACGTCGCGGCCCTCCTGGTGTTCGGCTTCGTCTACTCCATCGCGCGGACCCATCACCCGGCCGGCCTGCTCTGGCTCATGGGAGCCGCTTGACTCAGGTCATGGCCGCGACGGCGAGCCGGGTCGATACTGTTGCGCATGGACCGGCGACACCGCCGGTCCACCCGATCAGCCCCCAAGGAGATACACCATGAAGCAGCTCATCATCGCCACCCTGGGCCTCGGCCTGCTCGCCTTCGGCGGCACCGCTGTGGCGTCCAACTGCACGATCAAGCTCAAGGGCGATGACCGCATGCAGTTCGACCAGAAGGAAATCACCGTCTCGGCCGCGTGCAAGACCATCAGCATCGAGCTCGAGCACACCGGCAAGCTTCCGGCGGCGGCGATGGGACACAACGTTGTCGTGTCCGCAACGCCGGACGTGCAGGCGATCAACACCGCCGGCGCCAAGGCCGGTGCCGCCGCGGGCTACCTGCCACAGGGCGATGCCAAGGTCCTCGCGGCCACCGACATGATCGGCGGCGGCGCAAGCACCAAGGCCTCGTTCGCGGGCAGCAAGCTCAAGGCCGGTGGCGACTACACCTTCTTCTGCTCCTTCCCCGGCCACGCCGCACTGATGAAGGGCAAGCTGGTCGTCACTCCCTGACCCGGGCGCGCCGCACACGGTGCGGCGTGGGACGCTGCAGGGCGCGCTCCGGCGCGCCCTTTTGCGTGCACGGGCCTATAATGTTCACCGCAACATCACCTCCCTCCTCCGGCCGAACCGGCCGTGCGCCCGCTCAGAGGGCGCCAGCGGCATGCGCCTTCCCCGGAATTGACTGCGATCAATCCAGGGTCCGCTCCGGGGCGGGAGAATCCACACACGCAAACCAAGGTCATCAATCCATGTCCTCGACCCCAGCCACCGTGGCTTCGGCCGCCCCCAGCGTCCAGGGTGACGCCAGGTCCGGCTATTACAACGACAAGGTGGTGCGCCAGTTCACGATCGCGACCGTGTTCTGGGGCATCGTCGGCATGGCTGTCGGCGTGCTGATCGCCGCCCAGCTGTACTGGCCCACCCTTGGCGAAGGCATTCCGTGGCTCTCCTACGGCCGCCTCCGCCCGCTGCACACCAACGGCGTGATCTTCGCCTTCGGCGTCTCGGCGCTGTTCGCGACCAGCCTGTACGTGGTCCAGCGGACCTGCCACGTCCGGCTGATCTCCGACAAGCTGGCGTCCTTCGTGTTCTGGGGCTGGCAGGCGATCCTGGTGGCCGCGGTGATCACCCTGCCGCTGGGCATGACCCAGGGCAAGGAATACGCCGAGCTCGAGTGGCCCATCGACTGGGCGATCACCATCGTCTGGGTGGCCTATGCGGTGCTGTTCTTCGGCACCATCGCCAAGCGCCGGGTGAGCCACATCTACGTCGCCAACTGGTTCTTCGGCGCGTACATCATCACCATCGCGCTGCTGCACATCGTCAACAACATCGCCATCCCGTCCGGCTTCGACAAGTCGTATCCGGTGTACAGCGGTGCGGTCGATGCCATGGTGCAGTGGTGGTACGGCCACAACGCCGTGGGTTTCCTGCTGACCACCGCCTTCCTCGGCATGATGTACTACTTCGTGCCCAAGCAGGCCGAGCGCCCGATCTACTCCTACCGCCTGTCGATCGTGCACTTCTGGGCGCTGATCGCGGTCTACATGTGGGCCGGTCCGCACCACCTGCACTACACCGCGCTGCCCGACTGGGTGCAGTCGGTGGGCATGGTGTTCTCGCTGATCCTGCTGGCCCCGAGCTGGGGCGGCGCGATCAACGGGATCATGACCCTCTCGGGCGTCTGGTACAAACTGCGCACCGACCCGATCCTGAAGTTCCTGATCGTGGCGCTGTCGTTCTACATGATCGCGACCTTCGAAGGTCCGATGATGTCGATCAAGACCGTCAACTCGCTGTCGCACTACACCGACTGGACCGTCGGCCACGTGCACGCCGGCGCGCTGGGCTGGGTCGCCATGATCACCGTCGGCTCGATCTATTCGCTGATGCCGCGCGTGCTCGGCCTGAAGGAGATGCATTCGGTCAAGTGGATCGACGTGCACTTCTGGCTGCACACCGTGGGCGTGGTGCTCTACATCGTCTCGATGTGGATCGCCGGCGTCATGCAGGGCCTGATGTGGCGCGCCACCAACGCCGACGGCACGCTGACCTACAGCTTCGTCGAGGCGCTCAACACCACCTATCCCTACTACCTCGTGCGCCTCGGCGGCGGCCTGCTGGTGCTCGCCGGCATGGTCCTGATGGCGGTCAACACCTGGAAGACCTTCCAGATGGCCAAGGCCCCCGTCGCGCATCCGGTGATGCCGCCCGACCCCTCCAGCGCCCGCGCTTCGACCCAGGCAGCCTGACATGAGTGACAACAAGACCAATCCGCCGCCCAACGCCCATGAGAAGGTCGAGAAGAACGTCGGCCTGATGATGATCCTGATCGCGGTCGCCGTGTCCTTCGGCGGCCTGGCCGAGATCGTGCCGCTGATGTACCAGGCCGAGGCGATCGAGCCGCTCGACGGCGTCAAGCCCTACCCCGCGCTCGAGCTCGCCGGTCGCGACGTCTACGTCCGCGAGGGCTGCTACAACTGCCATTCGCAGATGGTGCGCACGCTGCGCTTCGAGTCCGAACGCTACGGCCACTACTCGCTCGCCGGCGAGTCGGTGTACGACCGTCCGTTCCAGTGGGGCTCCAAGCGCACCGGTCCGGACCTCGCCCGCGTCGGCGGCCGCTACTCCGACGACTGGCACCGCGTGCACCTGATCGATCCGCGCGCGGTCGTGCCGGAATCCAACATGCCGTCGTTCCCGTGGCTGGCCGAGGCGAAGGTCGATCCCGCCAAGGTCGCGCGCAACATGCGCAACCTGCAGCGCCTCGGCGACCCCTACACCGACGAGGACCTCGCCGGCGTGGCCGCGGCGGTCGAGGGCAAGACCGAACTCGACGCCATGGTCGCCTACCTGCAGGGCCTGGGCCGGCATGCGCCGACCGCCGCCACCGCGGCCGCAACGACTGCCGCGGGGTCCGCGCAATGACCGGAGGGATCATCACCCTGTTCCTGCTGCTGCTGTTCGTCGGCGGCTGGGCATTCATCTGGAGGCCTTCGCACAAGGCCATGTTCGACGCAGCCGCCAGGCTGCCCCTTGAGGACGACGCCGAGGAGTCGCGGGAATGAGCACCGGTTGGAGCATTTTCGTCATCGTGCTGGTGGTGCTGAACCTGCTGGGCCTGTGGGCCCTGCTGGCCTGGACCAGCCGGCGCCGCCCGGGCGATCCCAAGCCCGAGGACACCAGCCACGTCTGGGATGGCGACATCACCGAATACAACAAGCCGCTGCCGCGCTGGTGGATCATCGGTTTCTACCTGACCATGGTGTACTCGGTCGGCTACCTGCTGTGGTATCCGGGCCTGGGCAACTTCAAGGGCTTCGGCAACTGGAGCTCGGCGTCCGAACATGACGCCGACAAGGCCAGGCAGGACGCGATCCTGTCCGAGACCTTCCGTCCCTACGACGGCCAGCCGATCTCCCAGCTGGCCGGCGACGCGCGCGCGGTGGAACTGGGCCGGGCGATCTTCGCCAACACCTGCGCCACCTGCCACGGCTCGTCCGCGCAGGGCGCGGTGGGCTATCCCAACCTCACCGACGACATCTGGCACTGGGGTGGCTCCGAGGACCAGGTCCTGCAGAGCGTGCTCGACGGCCGCCAGGGCGTGATGCCCGAGTGGGGCACAGTGCTCACCGGCATGGGCGGCGACAACGCCGTGCTCTCGGTAGCCACCTATGTCCGTTCGCTGGCCGGCGAAGTCCCTGAGAACGACTTCTTCGCCGCCCAGGGCAAGGGCCTGTACGAAGGCGTCTGCGTGGCCTGCCACGGCATCGAGGGCAAGGGCAACCAGGAGCTGGGCGCGCCCGACCTGACCGACGGCTACACCATGTACGGCAACTCGGTGGAGTCGATCATGGACACCATCAACAACGGCCGCCATGGCGTCATGCCGGCGCACCGCGACCTGCTGGGCGAAACCCGCTCGCGCCTGGTGGCGTCGTACGTCTGGTCGCTGTCCAGCGGCAGCGCGAATCCGGAGCGGTCCCCGGAGGCCCAGTGAGCGCCGCCCCCGGCCCGGGCTTCGACCACCCGCCGCGCCCCATGGCGCAGCGGGTCGGCGCCATCCTGTGGCCGAGCTTCTTCTCGGCGTGCGTGGCCACGATGGTCTTCTCGGCCTTCGTCGATCCGCTCGCGCTGCGCGACATCACCTTCCCGGAGATCGCGATCAGCCGCAGCCTGGGATACTCGATCGCCTTCTTCATGTTCTGGGTCGCGACCGCGGCCTCGAGCCTGTTCACCTGGATCCTCCTGCGGCCCTCGAGCCGCTTCAACAGGGCACTTCCCCCGGACAAGCAGTGAGCCGTCGCATTCCCCTGGAGCTCGCCGAGGACACTGGCGGCTCGATGTACGTCAGCGAGCGCAAGGTCTATCCGCGCGACGTGTCCGGCCGCCTGAACACCCTGCGCGTCGCGGCGGTCTTCTGGCTGCTGGGCATGTTCTATGTCTTCCCGTGGCTGCGCTGGGACGGCCGCCAGGCGGTGCTGTTCGACCTGCCGGCGCGCAAGTTCCACGTCTTCGGGCTGACCTTCTGGCCGCAGGACTTCCTGTTCCTGGCGCTGCTGCTGATCATCGCCGCGCTTGCGCTGTTCTTCTTCACCGCGCTCGCCGGACGGCTGTTCTGCGGCTATGCCTGTCCGCAGACGGTGTGGACCGAAGTCTTCCTGTGGATGGAGCGCTGGACCGAGGGCGACCGCAACAAGCGGATGAAGCTCGACGCCGGCCCGTGGACGCGCGAGAAGCTGCTGCGCAAGGGCGCCAAGCACGCGCTGTGGGCAGTGTTCGCGCTCTGGACCGGCTTCACCTTCGTCGGCTTCTTCACCCCGATCACCGACCTGGGCGCGCGACTGGTGCCGTTCGAATGGGGCGGCTGGGAGACCTTCTGGGTGCTGTTCTACGCCCTGGCCACCTGGGGCAATGCCGGCTTCCTGCGCGAGCAGGTCTGCAAGTACATGTGTCCCTACGCGCGCTTCCAGAGCGCGATGTTCGACCGCAACACCCTGATCATCGCCTACGACCCGATGCGCGGCGAGCCGCGCGGCCCGCGCAAGCGCGGCCTGGGCAGCATCGCCGAACGTGGCCGCGCCCTGCTCGACCAGGTCACCGCCTACGACTACGTGTTCCGTTCCGCCCTGCATCCGACCGCGGCCGACAACCGCGTGCAGGCGGCGGGTTCGATCACCCTGGGTGCGGTCGGCGAGGTCGCCGAGCCGCTGCCGAAGTTCTCGCCCGATGAACTCGGCGACTGCATCGACTGCACCATGTGCGTGCAGGTCTGCCCCACCGGCATCGACATCCGCAACGGGCTGCAGTACGAGTGCATCGCCTGCGGCGCCTGCATCGACGCCTGCGACTCAGTGATGGACAAGATGGGCTTCGAGCGCGGGCTGATCCGCTACAGCACCCAGAATGCGATCGACAGCAAGCCCACGCGGGTGGCGCGGCCGCGGGTCTTCATCTACGGCGCCCTGCTGCTCGTGCTGGCCGTGGCGTGGGTGGTCGGCGTGAACACGCGCAGCCCGCTGATCGTCGAGGTGCTGCGCGACCGCAACGCGCTGTACCGCGTGGTCGGCGGCGGCGAGGTCGAGAACGACTACACGATCAAGGTCGTGAACAAGAGCGACGACGCGGTCACCTACCGCATCGTGATCGAGGGTGCGGCGTCCGGCATCGAACTGCGCGGTGCGCGCCTCGATGCCGTGCGCGCGGCTCCGCAGCAGGTGATCAGCGTTCCGGTCATCGTCGCCGCGCCCGACTCCCTCAAGGGCCGCCACCCGCTCACCTTCCGCGTCGAAACCGGCGACGGCGGTGCCAGCGAGACGGTCGACAGCAGCTTCTTCGGACCCATGTGATGACCGACGACGACAAGAAAAGACCGTTCTGGCGCGAGCCGATGATGTGGCTCGTGCTGGGCCTGCCCGCGGCCTCCGTGGTCGCCGGGGTGATCCTGGTCAGCCTGGCGGCGCGCGACTCCAGCGATTCGGTGGGCGACGTGGTGACGCGCACCGCCCAGATCCAGGTGTCCGACCTCAGCCCGGATGCACGCGCCCGCGATCTGCGCCTGAGCGCGATCGTGCGCGTGGACGAAGGCTTCCTCGAGGTGCTGCCGGTGACCGGCGAGTTCCAGCGCCAGCAGCCGCTGCGCCTGGTGCTGCGCCACCCCACCCTGGCCGCCTCCGACCTCGAGCTGCGCGCCGATCCCGCCGGCAACGGCTGGCGCGCGGAGACCGAACTTGCCCTCGGCCACGACTGGAAGCTGGAGCTGATGCCCGAAGGCATGCCCTGGCGGCTGCAGGGCCGACTGCCCGCAGGCCAGCGCGCGGCCCACGTGAAGCCGGCCATCTCCGGCGAGCGGGAGTGAGGTGAACGCGGGCGCGGTCGCCACGGCCGCCGCCGTGCGCGACGCGCAGGGCGTGCATGGCGGCTGCTTCCACTGCAGCGAGGCCCTGCCCGCCGCAGCGGCGACCGCCCAGGTCGATGGCCAGGTCCGCAGCTTCTGCTGCGATGGTTGCGCCGCCGCCGCCCAATGGATCCGCGACGCCAACCTCGTCGACTACTACCGGCTCCGCTCGGAACCGGCCGGCCGCGCGGCGGTCGACCTCGAAGCGCAGCTCGCGGCCTTCGACCGCGACGACATCCAGTCCGGGCACGTGCGCGACGTCGATGGCGGCCGCGAGATCACCGTGCTCACCGACGGCATGCGCTGCGCGGCCTGCGCCTGGCTGATCGACCGCGCCGTGGCCCGCGAGCCGGGCGTGCGCGAGGTGGTGGCCAACGCGGTGACCGGCCGCGTGCGCATCACCTGGGACCCGGCGCGCGCGACGCTGTCGACCCCGCTGCGCCGCCTGGCCGCGCTCGGCTACGTGCCCTACCTGGCCACCGGCACCGACCGCGAGCGCGAGCGTGGCGCGCAGCGCAACCGCGACCTGCTGCGCATCGGCATCGCCGGCCTGGCCTCGATCCAGGCGATGATGTTCGCCGAGGCGCTGTACCTCGACGTCTACCAGCAGATGCCGGTCCCCACGCGCGACTTCCTGCGCTGGATCACCTTCCTGGTCTCGACGCCGGTGGTGTTCTGGTGCGGCTGGCCGTTCATCGCCGGCATGCTGCGCGAGCTGCGCAACCGCCACCTGGGCATGGACACCCTGATCGCCAGCTCCACCCTGCTGGCCTACTTCGCCAGCGTCTACGAGACCGTGCGCGGCGGGGCCCATGTCTGGTACGACGCGGCGGTGATGTTCGTCTTCCTGCTGCTGGGCGCGCGCATGCTGGAGCAGCGCGCGCGACGCATCGCCGTGGCCCAGGTGGACACCCTGGCACGGGCACGGCCAGCGCTGGCCACGCGCGAACGCGCCGACGGCAGCCGCGAGGTGGTCCCAACAGCCGCGCTGGCGGCCGGCGACATCGCCTGCATCGCGGCGGGCGATACGGTCCCCGCGGACGGGCGGCTGCTGGACGCCCCGGCCCGCTTCGAGGAGGCACTGCTCACCGGCGAGGCGCATCCGGTCATGCACCAGCCCGGCGACACGATCTACGCCGGCACGGTCTGCCGCGAGGCGCCCGCGCGCATCCGCGTCGAGCGCGTGGGCGCGGGCACGCGCCTGTCCGAACTCGAGACCCTGGTCGACCGCGCGCAGTCGCACCGCCCGCGGGTGGCGCAGCTGGCCGACGCGGTCTCGGGGCGTTTCGTCGCCGCCATCCTGGTGGTCGCGGTGCTGGTACATATCGCCTGGCGCATCCACGATCCCTCGCGGGCGCTGGAGGTCACGCTGGCGCTGCTGGTGATCAGCTGTCCCTGCGCGCTGTCGCTGGCGGTCCCGACCGCCATCACCGTCGCCCACGGCGCGCTGGCCAGGCTTGGCGTGCTGGCCAACGACGCCGATGCGCTGGGTTCGCTCGCCGGGGCCACCGACATGGTCTTCGACAAGACCGGCACGCTGGGCAGCGGCCGCCCGACGCTGGCCCGCATCGAGGCCCTCGGCGGCTTCGACATCGAGGACGTGCTCGGCATCGCCGCGGCGCTGGAGCGCGACAGCCTGCATCCGATCGCGCGTGCGTTCGAGGGCCAGGATGCCGGCCTGGACGTGGACGGCGTGGAGGAGCATCCGGGCCAGGGCATCGCGGGAACCGTCGACGGACGTCGCTGGTGCCTGGGCCGCGCGGAGTTCGCCGTCGGCCGCGCCGATGACGGCGCGCTGTGGCTGGGCAACGGCACGGAAGCGGCCGCCCGCTTCGTGCTCGAGGAGTCGCCGCGTGCCGACGCCGCCGAGGCGATCGCCAGGATCCGCGGCCAGGGAATCGAGGTGCATCTCTCCAGCGGCGATGCCGCCGCACCGGTCACCGCCTTCGCCGACCAGCTCGGCATCGACCGTGCGGCCTCGCGGCAGTCGCCGGAGGACAAGCTCGGCAGCGTGCGTGCACTGCAGGGCCGCGAGCGCGTGGTGGCCATGGTCGGCGACGGGCTCAACGACGCGCCGGTGCTGGCCGGGGCCGACGTCTCGATCGCGATCGGCAGCGGCGCCGCCCTCGCCCACCGCGCCGCCAGCCTGGTGCTGACCGCGCCGTCGCTGCTGCGGATTCCCGCGGCGGTCGCGCTGGCCCGGCGCACGCGCGCCATCGTGCGCCAGAACCTGGCCTGGGCGCTGGGCTACAACCTGGTGGCGATCCCGCTGGCGGCCGCCGGGCTGGTGACGCCCTGGGTCGCGGCGCTCGGCATGGCGCTGTCTTCGCTGATCGTCACCGTCAATGCGCTGCGCCTGGCGCGGATTCCCGCCGCATGAACATCCTGCTGTTCCTCATCCCGGTGAGCCTGGTGCTGCTGCTGGTGGCGATCTGGGCGTTCCGCTGGGCGGTGCGCAAGGGCCAGTTCGAGAACCTCGACGCGGCGGCCATCGACATCCTGCGCGACGACAGCGCGGACCAGCCCCCTGCCGCCGCCACGCCGGCGGGAGCGATGCCCACGAACGAGTCCACAAGGCGGCCGCAGGGCGACCGGACCGATGCCGACTGACTGGCTCGCGATCGGTGCGGCGCTGCTGACCGGGCTGATGGGCGGGGTGCACTGCGCCGCGATGTGCGGCGGCATCGCCACCGGCTTTTCGGCCATGGGCGGACGCCGCGGCTGGTGGATGGCGATGCAGCCCAATCTCGGACGGGTCGGCGGCTACGTGCTCGCCGGCGCGCTCGCAGGCGGCATCGGCGGCGGGATCCTGGCGGCCGCGCGCAGCCCGTGGCTGGCCTTCGGTGCCCGCATGCTGGTGGGCGTGGTCCTGGTGCTGGTGGCGCTGCGCCTGCTCGACCGCGGCGGCCGCCTGGCCTTCCTCGGCCGTCCCGGGGCCACGCTGTGGCAGCGGCTGCGGGTGCTGCAGAGGCCGCTGCTGCCGGCCAACACCGCCGGCAAGCGCATCGCGCTGGGCGTGCTCTGGGGCTGGATGCCCTGCGGCCTCAGCACGACGATGCTGGCCGCCGCCTGGCTGCAGGCCGACGCCCGCAACGGCGCGCTGACCATGGCCGCCTTCGGCCTGGGCACGCTGCCGCTGATGGTCTCGCTGACCTGGTCGGGCGCGCGCCTCGGGCAGTGGCTGCAGCGTGGACCATGGCGGATGGCGATCGGGGGCGTGGTGCTGGCGGCGGGGCTCCTGACCATCGCGGCGCCCTGGCTGATGCACATCCCCGCGCTGGCCGGGCCACTGGCGGCGCTGGGCTGCCTGCCGCCACCCTGAGGCGCGACGCACGACTGTTGCAACGGCTTCAGACCTGCCCTGTTGGAGCGGCTATAGCCGCGATTCTGGACGCGCGCCGCAGCCTCAGCCGCGATTCTGGACGCGCGCCGCAGCCCCTCGATCGCGGCTATAGCCGCTCCTACAGTCGCTCTGACGTCGCGTCTACGTGGGCGTGCGGGCGGCGCGCAGGCGTTCGAGTTTTTCGCGCAGCTTGATTTCCAGGCCGCGTTCGACCGGGCGGTAGTAGACGCGCTCGCCCATGGCGTCGGGGAATCCGGTCTGGCCCAGCGCCACGCCGCCCTCGGCGTCGTGGTCGTACTGGTAGCCCGTGCCGTGGCCGAGCTGCTTCATGAGCTTCGTCGGTGCGTTGCGCAGGTGCATCGGCACTTCGGCGCTGCCGTATTCCGCGACGTCGCGCTTCGCCTCGCCAAGGGCCTTGTAGGCGGCGTTCGACTTGGCGGTGCTGGCGAGATAGATCGCCAGTTGGCCGAGCGCGAGGTCGCCCTCGGGGCTGCCGAGCCGGTCGTAGGCGTCCCAGGCCTCGAGGGCCATGGCCAGGGCGCGCGGATCGGCCAGCCCGATGTCCTCGACCGCCATCCGCGTCAGCCTCCGCGCCAGGTAGCCCGGATCCGCGCCGCCGTCGAGCATCCGTGCAAGCCAGTACAGCGCCGCGTCCGGGTTCGAACTGCGCACCGACTTGTGCAGCGCGGAGATCTGGTCGTAGAAGTGGTCACCGCCCTTGTCGAAGCGGCGGCTGCGGTCGGCCAGCACCTGGGCCAGGGTCTGGTCGGTGATCCTGCCGCCGTCGCCGGCGAGCTCGGCGGCGATCTCGAGCAGGGTCAGCGCGCGGCGCACGTCGCCGTCGGCCGCCGTGGCCACCAGCCTCAGCTGCCCGTCGCCGATGTCGATGCCGCGGCCGCCAAGGCCGCGCTGATCGTCGGCCAGCGCGCGCCGCAGCGCGGTTTCGATGTCTTCGACCGACACCGCCTCGAGCACGTGCACGCGGCAGCGCGACAGCAGCGCCGAGTTCAGTTCGAACGAAGGGTTCTCCGTGGTGGCGCCGACGAAGATGATCGTCCCGCGTTCGATGTGCGGCAGGAACGCATCCTGCTGGACCTTGTTGAAGCGGTGCACCTCGTCGACGAAGAGCACGGTGCGGCGGCCGCCGGCGAAGGTGTGGTCGGCCTCGGCCAGCACCTTGCGCACGTCGGGCAAGCCGGTCAGGACCGCCGAGATCGCGCGGTATTCGGCATCGGCGTATTCGGCCAGCAGCAGCGCGAGCGTCGTCTTGCCGCAGCCGGGCGGCCCCCAGAGCACCATCGAATGCACGCGTCCGGACTCGACCGCGCGCCGCAGCGCCGAGCCGGGCGCGAGCAGGCGCTGCTGCCCGACCATGTCGTCGAGCGTGCGCGGGCGCATGCGCTCGGCCAGCGGGCGCAGCGCGAGCGCGTCGGGATCGGGAGGCAGGAGTCCGGGACCGCCGGCGTCCGGGGCTGGCTTGCGGGGCACGTCACATCCACGCGATGGGGGACGGACACGATACCAAGCCGGGTCGTCCGCTCAGTAGCCCGCGGTGCCGCCGTCGTCGTAGGCGACGATGTTCGGCGCCAGTTCGTGCTCGATGCTGAGCCAGCGGTCCGCCTGCAGGTCGTAGATCGCATCGACGTGGGCGGCGGTGCTGCCGCCGGGTCCGAAGTCGGCGATGCCGCTGGCCTCGATGCGCAGGAAGCGCTGGCCCGACTGCAGGCTGCTGATGTCGTCGAGCTGCAGGAACACGCGCCCGGCGTCCGGCCAGGATTCGAACTCCGTGGCAACCCGCGTCTCCAGGTCGACCAGGAGGCGTGCGTCATTGGGAACGAAGCGCTCGCTTTCGCCCTCGCCGTCACCGCCCAGGGTGATTTCGGCAAAGCCGGCGGTGCCGAACAGCGCGTCGTAGCGGCTGCGGTAGCGGAAGGCGAGCCAGTCCTGCTCCCCGCTACCGGTCAGTTTCAGCTGGCCCTGGCCCTGCACGACCTGGTCGCGCGGACCACTGGCGCTGATCTCCGCCGGATCCAGGCGCACCTCCAGAGCGGGGTCGTCGAAGCGCTCGCCCAGGGTGGTCACCAGCACCGCGGCGACCGCGGCCTGGGCCTGCTCGCCGGCGGGCACCGGGATCGAAATGGTGTCGGCAGCCCCCCCACCCTTGGCCCTGCCCTCCCCGATGTCCGCCAGCGCGCACGGGGCGACGATGACGGACAGCATGGCCAGGAGCAGCAGCGGGGCGCGGTGGACTGCCGGCATGGACGTGGTGCTCGAAGCAGATACCTTCGATTGAACGCAGGAACGGCGCGGAGGGGGCCACCCGCCGCGCCGTTCCTGGTCCGACCGCCTCGCCTGCCGCGTGCAGCGCCGGCTTCAGCCCTCGCCGACCACGTCCACGCCCGCGGGCGGAACGAAGCGGAAGGTCGAGCGCTCGAACACCGGATTGCGCTTCCAGCCGCTGAACACGACCTCGGTGCGCTGGCCCAGGGTGTCGACCACCTCCATGCGTGCCAGCGACGGGCCGCGGAACCCGAGGCGGGCGCTGCTGAAGCTGGCCTGCTGGGCATCCTTCGGCGACAGCAGGAGCCACGACAGCCCCTCGGACTCGCCGCCCTCGCGGACGTTGAAATCGCGTTCCAGCTTGGCCGGGTCGACCAGGGCGGCCAGCGGGCTGTTCTGCTCCTCCGGACCCTGCGGACGCACCGTGACCTGCTCGAGGTCGGGATCGAACACCCAGACCTTCTTGCCGTCGGCCACGATCAGCTGCTCGTAGGGCGTGGCGTACTCCCAGCGGAACAGTCGCGGCGCCGACAGCGCGACCCGGCCCCTGGAGGTTTCCTTCAGGCGCCCGTCGAGGTCGTAGAGCTTCTGTTCAAAGCGTCCGTCCAGGCCCTTGAGCCCGTCGCTGAAGGCGGCGAGGTCGTCGCGCGGGCCCGCGAACGCGGTGCCGGCGACGGTGGACAGCAGGGCCAGCGCGGCCAGCCAGTTGCGCATGCGGATCATCGGTGACTCTCCTCGGAATGCGTCGCGAGTGTGCGGCCTGTCGACTGAATGCGGGATCACGCGCAGCGCAGGTCCATCGCCGCTATCGCGGCTCCCACAGGGAACAGCCGACGCGGGAACAGCCGCAGTGGGACGGCCGCTGTGGGAGCGGCTACAGCCGCGATCGCGGTCATCGCGTTGCCCCCACAGTGGACCGCACTACTGCGGCGGAGGCGGTGCCAGCACGCTGCGGTCGCCGTTGTGCTCGGGCGGCGAGACCACGCCCGCGGCCTCCATCGCCTCGACCAGGCGCGCGGCGCGGTTGTAGCCGATCTTGAGCCGGCGCTGCACGCCGGAGATCGAGGCGCGACGCGTCTCGGTCACCACGCGCACCGCTTCGTCGTACAGCGGATCGCTCTCGTCGCCGCTGCTGGTCGATTCCGGCAGGCCGGTCGCGCCGACCACCACGCCGTCGCCCATGGCCTGCACTTCCTCCAGCACGCCCTCGATGTAGTCGGGGCCGCCGCTGGACTGCCTGAGGTTCTCGACGACGCGATGCACCTCTTCGTCGGACACGAATGCACCGTGCACGCGCTCCGGAAGCGCGGTGCCCGGCGGCAGATAGAGCATGTCGCCGTGGCCGAGCAGGGTTTCCGCGCCGGACTGGTCGAGGATGGTGCGCGAGTCGATCTTGCTCGAGACCTGGAACGCGATGCGCGTCGGGATGTTGGCCTTGATCAGGCCGGTGATCACGTCGACCGACGGCCGCTGCGTCGCCAGGATCAGGTGGATGCCGGCCGCGCGGGCCTTCTGCGCCAGGCGCGCGATCAGCTCTTCCACCTTCTTGCCGACGATCATCATCATGTCGGCGAATTCGTCGATGAAGATGACGATGAACGGCATCGTGTCCAGCGGCTGGGCGACCTCGCCGGATTCCGGGTTGCTCTTGAACAGCGGATCGAGCAGCGGCTGGCCCGCGTCCTGCGCGTCCTTCACCTTCTTGTTGAAGCCGGCCAGGTTGCGCACGCCCACCGCGCTCATCAGCTTGTAGCGGCGCTCCATCTCGGCCACGCACCAGCGCAGGCCGTTGGCGGCCTCCTTCATGTCGGTGACCACCGGCGCCAGCAGGTGCGGGATCCCCTGGTAGACGCTGAGCTCCAGCATCTTCGGGTCGATCATCAGCATCCGCAGGTCCTTGGCCGAGGCCTTGTACAGCAGGCTCAGCACCATCGCGTTCACCGCGACCGACTTGCCGGAGCCGGTGGTACCGGCGACCAGCAGGTGCGGCATGCGCGCGAGGTCGGCGACCGTCGGCCGGCCGGCGATGTCCTTGCCCAGCGCGAGCGTCAGCAGGCTCGAAGCCTTGTCGTACTCCTTGGAGCGCAGGAGTTCCGACAGGTAGATCATCTCGCGGTGGGTGTTCGGGGTCTCGAGCCCGATCACCGACTTGCCCGGGATCACGTCGACCACGCGCACCGACTTCACGCTCAGCCCGCGCGCGATGTCCTTGTCCAGCGAGCTGATCTGGCTGACCTTGATGCCCGGCGCCGGCTCGATCTCGAAGCGGGTGATCACCGGACCCGGATAGGCGCCGACCACCTGGGCGTCGATGCGGAAGTCCTTGAGCTTGAACTCGATCTGGCGCGACAGCGTTTCCAGCGTGCCTTCGTCGTAGCCCTTGGGCTGCGGCTTGGGATCGTCCAGCAGCGCCAGCGGCGGGATGCCGGTGCCGTCGCCGACGTTGAACAGCGGGATCTGCTGCTCGCGCTTCGCACGCTCGCTCTTCTCCACCACCGGCGCCGGTGGCGGCTCGATGCGCACCTTCTCGCGCTTGGCGCGCAGCTCGGTGTCGATCTTGCGGACCTCGGTGCGCTCCTCGCGGTGCGCGCGTGCTTCCTGCCACTCGCTGGCCTGCTTGCTGCCGCGGCGGAACAGCGCCGGCAGCTTCATCACCCAGCCGCCGAGGATGTCCATCACCCGGAACCAGGACAGGCCCGTCGCCAGGGTCACCGACACCAGCAGCAGCGCCAGCAGGAACAGGTTGCCGCCCACCGGACCGAAGGCCGAGTACAGCGAGTTGCCCACCAGTCGCCCGAGGATGCCGCCGCTGCCCGCCGAATAGCCTTCCACCGCGCCGATGCGCAGGTACAGCAGACCGGTCGAGGACACGATGAAACCGACGATGCCGACCAGGCGCAGCGCGGGTCCGAGGTCGGCCTGCCCGTCGCCGTCGGTGTCCATGCCGAACAGCGCGATCCACGCCACGGCACCGAGGATCAGCGGCAGCACGAAGGCCACGTGGCCGAACAGGCCCAGCATCACGTCGGCGATCCAGGCGCCGACGCGGCCGCCGGCGTTGTTGAGCGGCGCGGTCAGGCTGCCGGCATTGCTCCAGCCGGGATCGCTCGGCGAGTAGGTCACCATGCACGCCAGCAGGTAGACCAGCAGCGGGGCGATCGCGATCAGCGCGATGTCGCGCAGCAGCTTCTGGCGGCGGGGATTGGGGGCCGCTGCGGCCGCCGTTGGCGCCGCCTTGCGCTTGCGGCGGGTGCCGCGTTCCATTGCGGGGCGTGCTGCCACGTGTGATCAGACCTTAAGAAATGCTCGCAATGGGATGATTCTACTCACATTCCGCCCGAGTGCGTGCTCAGCGGGCCATGTCGAGCAGGGCGGGATGCACCAGTCTGCCATCGGCGACATTCACGCCGCGCGCCAAGGCCGGATCGTCCGCCGGGTCGCGGCCGCTCGCCAGGCGGTCCAGCCAGGGCAGGATCGCCGCGCAGATCGCCTGCGACGACGTGCGCGGCACGGCACCCGGCATGTTGGTCACGCAGAAGTGGGTCACGCCCTCCTCCACATAGGTCGGCGCTTCCCAGGTCGTCGCGCGCGAGGTCTCGAAGCAGCCGCCCTGGTCGATCGCGATGTCGACCAGCACGCTGCCCGGCTCCATGCCGGCGACCATCCCGCGGGTCAGCACCTTGGGCGCCTTGGCACCGGTGACCAGCACCGCGCCCACCACCAGGTCGGCGCGCGACACCGCGCGCGCCACAACGTCCTGGTACGGGTACAGCGCGGTGACGTTGTTGCCCAGCTGCATCATCTGGTCCATGCGATCAGGGCGCATCTCGAACACGGTGACGTTGGCGCCACCGGCCGCGGCCAGCGCCGCGGCGGCTCCGCCCGCACGGCCGGCGCCGAAGACTACGACGCTGCCGCGCCCCGTCGATGGCAGGCCGCCGAGCAGCGTGCCCTTGCCACCCATCGGCGTGTGCAGCAGCTGGGTGCCGACCTGGACGCCGATGCGCCCGGCGATCACCGACATCGGCGCCAGCAGCGGCAGGTCGCCGTTGGGAAGTTCGACGGTTTCGAAGGCGACCGCGGTCAGCCCGATGTCCAGCAACCGGCGGGTCAGCGCGGGCTCCGCGGCCAGGTGCAGGTAGCAGAACAGCAGGTGGTCGCGGCGCAGGTGCGCGAGGTCGCCGGCGATGGGCTCCTTGACCTTGACGATCAGCTCGCCGGCCGCATACAGCGCGGCGGCGTCCGGCGCGATCCCGACGCCAAGCGCGCTGTAGTCCGCGTCGGTGAAGCCGGACTTCGCACCGGCATCGTGCTCGAGCCAGACCTCGTGTCCGCGCCTGACCAGGTCACCCGCGGCAGCCGGGACCAGCGCGACGCGCCCTTCCTGCGGCTTGGTTTCCTTCGGAACACCGATGCGCATCGCCCTTCTCCGTTTTCGGTCCCGCTCTCCAGTGCCGCACAAAAAACGCCGCAGGCGCGGCGTTTCATCGAGGTGCTATCGGGAACCCTGCGTTGCGCGCATCGCGCACGCCTGCGCCTTGTCTTGCCGCGTCGGCGCCGCCAAGCTATGGGCTTCCCAACGCCGTGATTCCATGGCCCGCGAGTATACATGAGCACTTCCAAGCACTGCCGCCTGCTGATCCTCGGTTCCGGCCCCGCCGGCTGGACCGCCGCCGTCTACGCCGCGCGCGCCAACCTCAAGCCCGTGGTCGTCACCGGCCTGCAGATGGGCGGCCAGCTGATGACCACCACCGAGGTCGACAACTGGCCGGGCGATGCCCACGGACTGATGGGCCCCGACCTGATGAACCGCATGCAGGCGCATGCCGAGCGCTTCGAGACCGAGACGATCTTCGACCACATCCACAGCGCCGACCTGTCGCAGCGCCCGTTCCGCCTGAAGGGCGACAACGGCGACTACACCGCCGATGCGCTGATCATCGCCACCGGGGCCACGGCGAAGTACCTCGGGCTGCCGTCGGAAGAGGCCTTCAAGGGCCGCGGCGTGTCCGCCTGCGCCACCTGCGACGGCTTCTTCTACAAGGACCAGGACGTGGCCGTGGTCGGCGGCGGCAACACCGCGGTCGAGGAAGCGCTGTACCTGTCCAACATCGCGCGCACCGTCTACCTGGTGCATCGCCGCGACACCCTGCGCGCCGAGAAGATCATGCAGGACAAGCTGCAGGCGAAGATCGACGCCGGGAAGATCGTGCCGGTGTGGCACCACGTCGTCGACGAGGTGCTGGGCAACGAGGCCGGCGTCACCGGACTGCGCCTGAAGTCGGTGCAGGACGACAGCACGCGCGAGATCGCCGTGCACGGCTTCTTCGTCGCCATCGGCCACACGCCCAACACCTCGCTCTTCGAGGGCCAGCTGGCGATGAACAACGGCTACCTCGACATCCGCTCGGGCCTGTCGGGCGGCGCCACCGAGACCTCGGTCCCGGGCGTGTTCGCCGCCGGTGACGTCGCCGACCAGGTCTACCGCCAGGCGATCACCTCGGCGGGCTTCGGCTGCATGGCCGCGCTGGATGCGGAACGCTTCCTCGACAAGGATGCCTGAGCCGCGGCGCGCGACGGCGGCCGGCTGAGTCGGCGCATGTCCGTCGCGCGCACGCACGATTCGCTGGCCGAGGTCCCGGCCGCGGCCTGGGACGCGCTGCATGACGGCGGCAATCCCTTCCTCGCGCATGCCTTCCTCGAGGGCCTGGAATCCTGCGGCTGCCTGCGGCCGCAGTGGGGCTGGACGCCGCGCCACGTCACGGTGTGGGACGGCGGCACGCTGGTGGCCGCCGCGCCCGGATACCTGAAGCAGAACTCTCACGGCGAATTCGTCTTCGACCATGCCTGGGCACACGCCCATGCGCGCCACGGCCTCGACTACTTCCCGAAGTGGCTGGGCGCCGTGCCCTACTCGCCGGTCACCGGGCCGCGCCTGCTGGCACGCGACGCCGCCGCGCGGCGCCGCCTCCTCGAGGCCATCGTCGACGATGCGCGGGCGCTGGGACTGTCGTCGGCACACGTCAATTTCCATACCGCCGCGGAGGACGCGGCGTTCGACGGGCGCTGGCTCCCGCGCCAGGACATCCAGTACCAGTGGCACAACACCGCGGGCTGGCCGGATTTCGCCGCCTTCCTTGGCGACATGGACCATCGCCACCGCAAGAACATCCGCCAGGAGCGCGCCAAAGTGGCACGTGCCGGCGCCACCTTCAGGGTGCTCCACGGTGACGAGGCCACCGACGACGACCTCGCCGCCATGCATGCCTTCTACTTCGAAACGTTCAGCGATTACGGCAACGCGCCCGCGCTGACGCTCGAGTTCCTGTATCACCTGGCGCGCACGATGCCGCGCGCCCTGGTCCTGGTGCTGGCCGACCTCGACGGCGGGGCGATCGCCGGCGCGCTCTGCCTGCGCGGCCGCGACACGCTGTACGGACGCTACTGGGGCGCCCTGCGCCAGGTGCCCGGCCTGCACTTCGAGACCTGCTACTACCAGGGCATCGAGTACTGCCTGCGCGAAGGACTGGCCCGCTTCGAACCGGGCGCCCAGGGCGAGCACAAGATCGCGCGCGGCTTCCTGCCCACGCCGGTGCGCAGCCGCCACTGGATCGCACACGACGGCTTCCACGCGGCGCTGGAGGCCTGGTGTCGCGAAGAGTCGGAAGTCGTCGACGCCACGGCCCGCGCACTGGCCGGGCGCAGTCCGTTCCGCGCGACCTCCGACGCGACATGAGCCGCGCCCTGCCCGCCCTGCTCGGCCGCGATCCCGCCTCGCCCTTCCCCGATCCGGCCACCGCGCTGCGCGAGCCGGATGGCCTGCTGGCGATCGGCGGCGACCTGGAGCCTCGGCGCCTGCTCGCCGCCTATGCCAGCGGGATTTTTCCATGGTCTTCGGAGGGCCAGCCGCTGCTGTGGTGGTCGCCCGATCCGCGCACCGTCTTCGCCACCGACGGCGTGCACCTGTCCTCGCGCTTTCGCCGCCAGCTGCGCGGCAGCGACTGGAGCGTGGTCGCCGACCAGGCCTTCGACGCGGTGGTGCTCGCCTGCGCCACGGCGCCCCGCGGCGGCCAGCACGGCACCTGGATCACCGGTCCGATGCGCGCGGCCTACTCGCGGCTGCACCTGCTGGGGCACGCGCATTCTATCGAGGTGCACGACGGCGAAGGCCGCCTGGCCGGCGGCATGTACGGCGTGGCGCTGGGCCGGATGTTCTTCGGCGAAAGCATGTTCAGCGCCCGCAGCGGCGGCTCCAAGGTCGCCCTTGCGGCGCTGGCCCATGTGCTCCGCGGCTGGGGCTGGCCGCTGCTCGATGCCCAGGTCGAGAACCCGCACCTGGTCGCGATGGGCGCGCGCGCCTGGCCCAGGTCCCGTTTCCTGGCCGAGGTGCGTCGCCTCACCGCCCTGCCCGGCCGGCCGGGCTCTTGGACCGCGGCGTTTGGCCAGTTGCCCGCTGCAACGCTGGGCCGGCCCGCGGAGCCGACGCCCATGGCGGCCGACTGACGGAACTTTTGCGCGGGACGGGTGTCCGTGCGACAATTGCCCTCTTGCGGGCTTCGCGCCCGACCCACAGCAATGGTCAGTACAGGACGCATGGCGAAAGACGACGTCATTGAATTCGAGGGAGCGGTGTCGGAAACCCTTCCGAACACGATGTTCCGCGTGAAGCTTGAGAACGGGCACGAGATCATCGCCCACATCTCCGGGCGCATGCGCAAGAACTACATCCGCATCCTCACCGGCGACAGGGTCAAGGTCGAAATGACCCCCTACGACCTCACCAAGGGTCGCATCACCTATCGCATGAAGTAATTCGCGCTCGACGCGAACAGGAAAGGCGGCCCGAAGGCCGCCTTTTTCGTGGTGCGACTATCGCTGTGGGAGCGGCATAGCCGCGATCGTCGTGATCGCCGCTATAGCGGCTCCTACAATGGCTATTCCACGGTCGCCGGCAGCAGCTTTTCCGGCTCCGCATGCACGTCGAGCACCAGCTCGCCATCCACGGCGTCGATCGCCACCCGGCCACCGCCCACCAGCTTCCCGAACAGCAGCTCGTCGGCCAGCGGCCGCTTCACCTGGTCCTGGATCACCCGGGCCATGGGACGTGCGCCCATCAGCGGATCGAAGCCGTGCTGGGCCAGCCATTCGCGCGCGGACTGCGTCGCCGCCAGGCCCACGCCCTTCTCGTGCAGCTGCTCTTCCAGCTCGATGATGAACTTGTCGACCACGCGCAGGATGTGCTCGAAGCCCAGCGGCTGGAACTGCACGATCGCATCCAGGCGGTTGCGGAACTCGGGGGTGAAGGCCTTGCGGATCACCTCCATCGCATCGGTGCTGTGGTCCTGGCGGGTGAAGCCGATGGTCCGCCGCGCGGCCTGCGCCGCGCCCGCGTTGGTCGTCATCACCAGCACCACGTTGCGGAAGTTCGCTTCGCGCCCGTTGGTGTCGGTCAGGATGCCGCGGTCCATCACCTGCAGCAGGATGTTGAAGATGTCCGGATGCGCCTTCTCGACCTCGTCGAGCAGCAGCACGCAGTGCGGCGTCTTGACGATCTTCTCGGTCAGGAGGCCACCCTGGTCGAAGCCGACGTAACCGGGGGGCGCGCCGATCAGCCGGCTCACCGAATGCGGCTCCATGTACTCCGACATGTCGAAGCGCACCAGCTCGATGCCCAGCTGCAGCGCGAGCTGGCGCGTGACCTCGGTCTTGCCCACGCCGGTCGGGCCGGCGAACAGGAAGTTGCCGATCGGCTTGTCGGGATTGCCCAGCCCGGAACGCGCCAGCTTGATCGCGCTGGTCAGGGTTCCGATCGCCGGATCCTGGCCGAAGATCACCATCTTCAGGTTGCGCTCCAGATGCTGCAGCACGTCCTTGTCCGACGCGCTGACCTGCTTGGCCGGGATCCGCGCCATCCGCGCCACGATCGCCTCGACCTCCTCGACGTCGATCAGCGACTTGCGCACGTCGGCTGGCAGCAGCCGCTGGCGGGCACCGGCCTCGTCGATGACGTCGATCGCCTTGTCCGGCAGCAGCCGGTCGCCGATGTGCTTCACCGAAAGGTCGACCGCGGCGCGCAGGGCGTCGTCGGCGTAGGTCACGTCGTGGTGCGCCTCGTAGCGGGGCTTGAGCCCCTGGAGGATCTCGTAGGTCTCGCCGACGGTGGGCTCGACGATGTCGATCTTCTGGAAGCGACGTGCAAGCGCGCGGTCCTTCTCGAAGATGCCGCGGTATTCCTGGAACGTGGTCGAGCCGATGCAGCGCAGCTCGCCCGACGCCAGCGCGGGCTTGATCAGGTTCGACGCGTCCATCGTGCCGCCCGACGCGGAACCGGCGCCGATGATGGTGTGGATCTCGTCGATGAAGAGGATCGCGCCCTCGTGCTTGCCGACCGCGGCCAGGACAGCCTTCAGGCGCTTCTCGAAGTCGCCGCGGTATTTGGTGCCCGCGACCAGCGCGCCCAGGTCGAGCGAGTAGATGGTCGCCTGCGACAGCACCTCGGGCACCTCGCCGTCGACGATGCGCTTGGCCAGGCCCTCGGCGATCGCGGTCTTGCCCACGCCGGCCTCGCCCACGTAGAGCGGGTTGTTCTTGCGACGCCGGCACAGCACCTGGATGGTGCGCTCGATCTCGTCCGCGCGCCCCACCAGCGGGTCGATCTTGCCCTGGCGGGCCATCGCGTTGAGGTCGGTGGCGAACTCGGCCAGCGCGTCCGCCTTGCCCTCGCCCTCGCCGCCCTCGGCCTTGGCCTCGGGGTCGCCGGAGCCGGGCGACGGCTCGTCGCCTGTGCGCGCGATGCCGTGCGACAGGTAGTTCACGACGTCCAGCCGGGTCACGTCCTGCTGGTTGAGGAAGTAGACCGCGTGCGAGTCCTTCTCGCCGAAGATGGCCACCAGCACGTTGGCGCCGCTGACCTCCTTCTTGCCCGATGACTGCACGTGGTAGACCGCGCGCTGCAGCACGCGCTGGAAGCCCAGCGTCGGCTGGGTATCGCGGCCGTCATCCTCGGCAAGCCGCGACACGGAACTGGCGATGGCCTGCTCGAGGTCCGAACGCAGGCGATGGAAATCCGCCCCGCAGGCCTTGAGCACGGTTTCCGCGGACGGGTTGTCGAGCAGCGACAGCAGCAGGTGCTCGACCGTCATGTACTCGTCGCGTGCCTCACGGGCGCGCTTGTAGCACTGGCCGATGCTGTACTCGAGATCCTTGCTGAACATGGGGCGCGTGCCTCCTCGATTCACTACCTGGAGGATGGGGTCGCCCGGGAGGCTTTTCCATCCCGCGTCAGGGTCCTTGTAGGCCCTCGCCCGCGCGGTTGGCAAGGGCCATCCGCACTTCGCAGTATTCCGGCAGCGCGCGTCAGGGCCGCGTGCAGGCGCGGCCGCTCCGGTCAGGCCTTCTCGAACGTCGCCAGCAGCGGATGCTGGTTGAGCCGGGCGTACTCGTTGACCTGAGCGACCTTCGACTCGGCCACGTCGCGGGTGAACACCCCGCACACGCCGCGGCCGCGGGTATGCACATGCAGCATCACCTGGGTGGCCCGTTCGATGTCCAGGCCGAAAAAGCGCACCAGCACCTCGACCACGAAGTCCATCGGCGTGTAGTCGTCGTTCAGCAGCAGGACCGAGTACAGCGGCGGGCGCGCCAGCTCGGGACGGCCGGCTTCGACGGCGACGCCATGGTCGCGCTCATGTCCTGGGTGGCTGCTCATGCCCGTGATTATACCGGGGCACCCGGTGGACGGCCCCCGCCGCCCGGGCGAAAATGGCCGCCTCCAGACCGGTTCGCGCATGTCCCCTTCCCGCCCGCCTTCGACCGACCTCCACCCTGCCGCCCAATGCGGGCGGGCCGGCGGGCGGTGCCGTCCATGACCTATCGGCAGGGTCGGTTCTGGCAGCCGGATGTCACCGTCGCCACCGTGGTGGTGGACGGCGGCCGCGTGCTCTGCGTCGAGGAGCATTCCGGCGGACGCATCGTGCTCAACCAGCCTGCCGGGCACCTGGAGCCCGACGAGGACCTGGTCGACGCCGCGGTGCGCGAAACCCTCGAGGAGTCCGGCTGGACAGTGGAGCCCACCGCCTTCATCGGGGCCTACCAGTGGACCTCGCCGGCACTGCCCGATGGCAGCCCGGGGCGGCATTACCTTCGCTTCGCCTTCGCGGCGCGACCGCTGTCGCACGACCCGGCGCGGGCGCTGGATGAAGGCATCGTGCGCGCCGTCTGGCTGACCCCCGGCGAACTGCACGCCGACGCCGCGCGCCACCGGAGCCCCCTGGTCTGGCAGGTCGTCGCCGACCACCTCGCCGGAAGCCGGCAGCCCTTGTCGCTGCTGCGCTCGGTGCGCTGATGGCCGCGCCGGAGATCATCGTCGGCATGTCCGGCGGCGTGGACTCGTCGGTCGCCGGATTGCTGCTGCGCGATGCCGGCGAAGCCGTCGCCGGCCTGTTCATGGACAACTGGGCCGACGACGGCAGCGGCCACTGCCGCGCCGACGAGGACCGGCGCGACGCGGTGGCGGTCTGCGGGCGGCTCGGGCTGTCGATCCATTTCCGCGACTTCTCGCGCGAGTACTGGGCCGGCGTCTTCGAGCACTTCCTGGCGGAATACGCCGCCGGCCGCACGCCGAACCCGGACGTGCTGTGCAACCGCGAGATCAAGTTCCGGCACTTCCTGGACGCCGCACGCGACCTCGGTGCCTCGCGCATCGCCACCGGCCACTACGCCCGCGTCGACCACGCCGGACGCCACTGGCGGCTGCTGCGCGCCGCCGACCGCGGCAAGGACCAGAGCTACTTCCTGCACCAGCTCGGACAGGCCCAGCTGGCCGCCACCGTGTTCCCGCTGGGCGCGCTGCGCAAGGACGAGGTCCGGGCGATGGCCGCCGCCGCGGGATTGCCGACCGCGGCGAAGAAGGATTCCACCGGCATCTGCTTCGTCGGCGAGCGCGACTTCCGCGAGTTCCTCGGCCAGTACCTGCCGGCTCGCGCGGGCGAGATCCGCACGCCGGATGGCCAGGCCGTGGGCGAGCACCCGGGCGTGTTCTACTACACCCTGGGCCAGCGCGAAGGCCTGCAGATCGGCGGCCGGCGCGGCTTCGACGACAAGCCGTGGTACGTGGTCGGCAAGAATGTCGCCACCAACGTGCTGACGGTCGACCAGGGCCACGACAGCCCCTGGCTGATGTCACAGGGCCTGCGCAGCGAGACCGCACACTGGATCGCCGGCGCGCCGCCCTCCACCCGTTTCAGCTGCACGGCGCAGACGCGCTACCGGCAGCCAGAGGAGCCATGCGAAGTGACCGTTGACGATACCGGGACCCTGCGGGTCGCCTTCCAGCGCCCCCAGCGGGCCGTGACCCCCGGCCAGTCCGTGGTGCTCTACCAGGGCGAGGCCTGCCTCGGCGGCGCCGTGATCGCCTCCACCGACGCGCCGATGCCGGGGGCCGACGCATGAGCGACATGCACGACCGGGTGATGGCGCTGGCCGGCCTGGCGCAGGCCCTGCGCCAGGTGCGCCGGGTGGCCGAGACCGGACAGGCCGAAGGCACCGTGCTCGAGACCGCGCTCGGCAGCGTCTTCCGCATCGACGCCAGCACCGCGGCCGATGTCTACGGCGGCGTGCCGAACGTGCGCCCGGGCCTGATGCTGCTGCGCGACTACCTGGGCAACAAGGGCCAGGATCCGCTGCTGCCGAAGCTGGCGCTGGCGGTGACCCAGCTCGAGCGTCGCTTCATCCAGGACGACGAGGTGTCCGGCCGCGTGCACGAAGGCATCCTGGCCGCGCGCCACGAGGCCGAGCGCCTGGGCAACGCGCATCCCGAAGTGCTGACCCGGCTCGGCGCGCTCTACGCGGACACCGTCAGCCACCTGCGCCCGCGCGTGCTGGTCCAGGGCAATCCGCACTACCTGGGCCAGGCGGCGATCGTGGCCGAGATCCGCGCGATGCTGCTGGCGGCGCTGCGCTCGGCGGTGCTGTGGCGGCAGTCCGGCGGCAGCCCGTGGGACTTCCTGTTCCAGCGCGGGGCGATGGGACGCGCGGTCGAGGAGCTGCTCGGCTAGGATCGACAGGACCGGTCCGCCACGCGCCCTCCCGGCCCGCGGCCACCATGTCCCGCCAGCGGAGATCCGCATGTCGATCCAGACCATCCTGTCCGACCTCGCCTCGAGCCGGGACCGGCGCGAGGCGCTGTACAAGCACTTCCACCTGAACCCCGAGCTGTCGCTGCAGGAATACCGCACGGCCGAACGCATCGAGGCCGAGCTGCGCGCCTGTGGTGTCGACGAGGT
This sequence comes from Luteimonas sp. MC1895, assembly GCF_016457215.1. Classification (NCBI taxonomy): domain Bacteria; kingdom Pseudomonadati; phylum Pseudomonadota; class Gammaproteobacteria; order Lysobacterales; family Lysobacteraceae; genus Luteimonas; species Luteimonas sp. MC1895. The sequence goes on along the minus strand of NZ_JAEMDY010000001.1, from coordinate 149,526 downwards.
CCTGAAGATCGGCAGGACCGGCCTGGTCGCGATCCTGCGCAACGGCGATGGGCCGGTGGTGGCCATGCGCGGCGATACCGACGGCCTGCCGATGGCCGAACGCACCGGCCTGGACTACGCGGCCGAAGGCGTCACCCAGGTCGACGAGGCCACCGGCCTCGAGACGCCCGTGGCGCATACCTGCGGCCACGACGTGCACATCGTCTCGCTGCTGGGGGCGACCGAGCTGCTGCACGCGCACCGCGGACTCTGGTCCGGCACCTTCGTGGCCGTGTTCCAGCCGGGCGAGGAAAATGCCGCGGGCGCGAAGGCCATGGTGTCCGCCGGAATCGTCGACCAGGTGCCTAAGCCCGATGTCTACCTGGGCCAGCACGTGCTCGGCTCGCTGCCTGGCGGGGCCGTGGGCATTCGCAGCGGTCCGCTGTTCTCGGCCGCGGCCTCGATCGGGATCACGCTCCACGGCAAGGGCTCGCACGGTTCGATGCCGAACCTGGGCGTGGATCCGATCGTGCTGGGCGCCGCCATCGTCACCCGGCTGCAGACCATCGTCGCGCGCGAGGTGGCGCCGCGCGAGACCGCGGTGGTCACCGTCGGCAGCTTCCACGCCGGCACCAAGTCTAACATCATCCCCGACTCCGCGGTGCTGCAGCTCAATACCCGCGCCTTCGACAAGGAGGTGGAGAAGCACCTGCACGAGGCCATCGAGCGCATCGTCCGTGCCGAGTGCGAGGCGGCGCGCTCGCCGAAGCCGCCGGAGTTCCGCTATTACGACCAGTACCCGCTGACCGACAACCACGAGGCGCCCACCGTCCGCGTGCGCGCGGCCTTCGACGCCTGGTTCGGCGAGGACTCGGTCGACATGTCGCCGGTGCCGGCGTCGGAGGACTTCTCGGTCATCCCGGACGCCTTCGGCTGCCCCTACACCTACTGGGGCCTGGGCGGATTCGCGGACTGGAAGAACGCGCCGGGCAACCATTCGCCGTTCTTCGCGCCCGACATCCAGCCCACGCTCGATCGTGGTATCGAGGCGATCATCGTCGCCGCCTCGCCCTGGCTGATGGAGACCGGTAATGGCGACCATTGACCGTTCCACTGCCGGCGCCGCCGGCTTCAAGGGCAACGACTCGGCCCTGCTCGGCATCGTGCTGGCCGTCGTCACCTTCTGGCTGTTCGCCCAGACGACGATGAACATCGGGCCGATGATGGCCGACGACGTCGGCATGCCGATGCCGGTGATGAACATCGCCATCTCGCTGTCGGCGCTGTTCTCGGGCATGTTCATCGTGGTGCTGGGCGGCCTGGGGGACCGCTTCGGTCGCGTCCGGGTGGTCTTCTTCGGCAACCTGCTCAATATCGCCGGCTCGCTGCTGATCGCGTTCGCGATCGAGGGCGCGCTGGCAACGCCGATGATCCTGCTCGGGCGCATCCTGCAGGGCCTGGCCGCCGGCGCGATCATGCCGTCGACCATGGCCCTGCTGAAGGTCTACTGGGACGGTGCGGACCGCCAGCGCGCGGTGTCTATGTGGTCGATCGGCTCCTGGGGCGGATCGGGCCTCACGGCGATCTTTGGCGGCTTCATGGCGTCGACCGTGCTGGGCTGGCGCTCGATCTTCGTCATCTGCGCGCTGGTCTCGGTGGCCTCGATCGCGCTGATGCGGCAGATCCCCGAGTCGGCGCCGCTGGCCGGGCGGCCCGGCAAGACCGACTGGGCCGGCATCATCTCGATGGCCGTGGGCCTCGCGGCGCTGCTGATCGTGGTGACCCAGGGCTCGAGCATCGGCTGGGCCAACCTGCTCACCTGGGGGCTGTTCGCGGTCTTCCTGGTGGCCTTCGGCATCTTCGTCAACGCCGAGCTCAAGGCGCCCTACCCGCTCGTCGACTTCAAGCTGTTCCGCAACACGGTGTTCACCGGCGCGACGATCTCGAACTTCCTGATCAACGGCACCGCCGGCGCGCTGACCGTGTCGCTGTGGGTGCTGCAGGGCGCGGCCGGCATGTCGGCCGCCACCGCCGGCTACCTGACGATCGGCTACGCGGTCTTCATCATCGCCTTCATCCGCGTGGGCGAGAAGCTGCTGCAGCGTTTCGGCCCGCGCAAGCCGATGCTGTGGGGCTGCATGATCGTGCTGCTCTCGATCGCGCTGCTGATGGCCACCCACACGATGCAGTGGCAGTACTCGATCCTCGCGGCGGTGGCCTATTCGCTGTTCGGCCTTGGGCTGGCCTTCTATGCCACCCCGTCGACGGATGCCGCCCTGACCAACCTGCCGGGCGACCAGGCCGGCGCGGGCTCGGGCATCTACAAGATGGCCTCCTCGCTGGGCGCGGCCTTCGGCGTGGCGGCATCGGCCGCGATCTTCACCGCGCTGTCGACCAGCGGCCTGGAGATCGTCGGCACGGTGGTCGAATTCTCGGGGCGCCAGGACAACCTGGCGGTGCGCGAAGCCGGCATGGTGGGCCTGGCGTTCAATGCGCTGATGGCGATCGCCGCGCTGATCTCGGTGACGATCTTCATCCCGAAGCAGACGTCGCCGACAGCAGGCCGCGGCGACGGAACCAGGCCTCGAGCGGCAGCGTGACCAGCGGCGGGATCGCCGCCAGCACCGCCACCAGCAAGGCCCACATCGGCCAGCGCAGCCTGGCGCCGGCGACGAACGTGACAACGACGTAGAGCAGGAACGCGCCGCCATGCAGGCGACCGAACAGCCAGACCCCGAGCTCGGTCGTCCCGCTGACGTATTTGAGGTACATGCCGATCAGCAGCCCTGCCCAGGTGAAGGCTTCGATCAGGGCGACGATGGAGAAGAGCCTGCCGGTCGGTGACAGGGGGCGTGGTACTGGATGCATGGGTGGTCCGGGTTGGGTGGGGCAATCGCGGCTGTAGCCGCTCCTACAAAAGCAGGGGCCTGAAGGGAAACGCCCGGCGATGCCGGGCGTTTCTTCATGCTGCAACGGCGGTCTGGATCAGTCCGCCGGCACGGCCTCCGCGACCTCGCGGTACTCCTCGATCTGGTCGAAGTTCATGTAGCGGTAGATCTCGGCGCCCTTGTCGCTGATGACGCCGACGCCTTCCATGTACTCCGCGCGTGTCGGGATGCGGCCCAGGCGCGAGCAGATCGCCGCCAGTTCCGCGGAGCCAAGGTAGACATCGGTGTTGCGGCCCAGGCGATTGGGGAAGTTGCGGGTCGAGGTCGACATCGCGGTGGCACCTTCGCGGATCTGCGCCTGGTTGCCCATGCACAGCGAGCAGCCCGGCATCTCCATGCGCGCGCCTGCTGCGCCGAAGGTGCCGTAATGGCCTTCCTTGGTCAGCTCGCTGGCATCCATCTTGGTCGGCGGCGCGACCCACAGGCGCGTGGGAATGTCGCGCTTGCCTTCCAGCAGCTTCGCGGCGGCACGGAAGTGGCCGATGTTGGTCATGCAGGAACCGATGAACACTTCATCGATGGTGTTGCCGGCAACGTCGGACAGGGTCTTGGCATCGTCCGGGTCGTTTGGGCAGCACACGATCGGCTCGACGATCTCGGCCAGGTCGATCTCGATCACCGCCGCGTACTCGGCGTCGGCATCGGGCTCGAGCAGCTGCGGGTCGGCCAGCCACTGCTCCATCTTCGCGATGCGGCGCTGCAGGGTGCGGGCGTCGGCATAGCCTTCGGCGATCATCCACTTCAGCAGCGTGATGTTGCTGGTGAGGTATTCGATGATCGGCGCCTTGTCCAGGCGCACGGTGCAGCCTGCGGCGGAGCGCTCGGCCGATGCGTCGGCGAGCTCGAAGGCCTGCTCGATCTTCAGCTCCGGCAGGCCTTCGATCTCGAGGATGCGGCCGGAGAAGATGTTCTTCTTGCCCTGCTTGGCAACCGTCAAGAGGCCCGCCTTGATCGCGTACAGCGGGATCGCGTGCACCAGGTCGCGCAGCGTCACGCCTGGCTGCATCTGGCCCTTGAAGCGCACCAGCACCGACTCCGGCATGTCCAGCGGCATGACTCCAGTGGCGGCGGCGAACGCGACAAGGCCGGAGCCGGCCGGGAACGAGATGCCGATCGGGAAGCGGGTGTGCGAGTCACCGCCGGTGCCGACGGTGTCGGGCAGCAGCATGCGGTTGAGCCAGCTGTGGATGATGCCGTCGCCCGGACGCAGCGAGACGCCGCCGCGGGTGGAGATGAACTCCGGCAGCGTGTGGTGCGTCTTCACGTCCACCGGCTTCGGGTAGGCCGCGGTGTGGCAGAAGGACTGCATCACGAGATCCGACGAGAAGCCCAGGCAGGCCAGGTCCTTCAGTTCGTCGCGGGTCATCGGACCGGTGGTGTCCTGGGAGCCGACGGTGGTCATCTTCGGCTCGCAGTAGGTGCCCGGGCGCACGCCCTGCCCCTCGGCCAGGCCGCAGGCGCGGCCGACCATCTTCTGCGCGAGCGTGAAGCCGCGACCGGTGTCGGCAGGCGCCGCCGGCTGGCGGAACAGCGTGGCGGCGGGCAGGCCAAGCGACTCGCGCGCCTTGGCGGTCAGGCCACGGCCGATGATCAGCGGGATGCGGCCACCGGCGCGCACTTCGTCGAACAGCACGTCGGACTTGACCTGGAACCCGGCGATCACGTCGCCATTCTTCAGCGCCTTGCCATCGTACGGACGCAGCTCGACGACATCACCATGCTCCATCTTCGACACATCGAGCTCGATCGGCAGCGCGCCGGCGTCTTCCATGGTGTTGTAGAAGATCGGCGCGATCTTCGAACCCAGGCAGACACCGCCGAAGCGCTTGTTCGGGATAAAGGGGATGTCCTCGCCGGTCCACCACAGCACGCTGTTGGTTGCCGACTTGCGGCTGGAGCCGGTGCCGACCACGTCGCCGACGTAGGCGACCAGGTGCCCCTTGGCCTTCAGGTCAAGGATGGCCTGGATCGGACCGCGCCTGCCGTCCTCCTCGGGCACGAAGGGCGCGTCGGGACGCGCGTTCTTCAGCATCGCCAGCGCATGCATCGGGATGTCCGGGCGCGTGGTCGCGTCGGGCGCCGGCGACAGGTCGTCGGTATTGGTCTCGCCTGGCACCTTGAACACGGTGATGGTCAGCGACTCCGGCACTTCCGGCTTCGAGGTGAACCATTCGGCATCGGCCCAGCTCTGCAGCACGGCCTGCGCATGCGGGTTGCCGGCCCTGGCCTTTTCCTCGACGTCATGGAAGGCGTCGAACACCAGCAGGGTGTGCTTCAGGCCGTCGGCGGCGACCGCGCCCAGCGTGGGGTCGTCCAGCAGCTCGACCAGCGGCGCGACGTTGTAGCCGCCGAGCATGGTGCCCAGCAGTCCGGTGGCGCGCTCGCGGCTGATCAGCGGGTTCTGCTCGCTGCCAAAGGCCAGCGCCGCCAGATAGGACGCCTTGACCTTGGCGGCATCGTCCACGCCGGCAGGCACGCGGTGGGTCAGCAGGTCGACCAGGAACGCGTCCTCGCCCGCCGGCGGCTGCTTCAGCAGCTCGATGACCTCGGCGGTCTGCTGCGGCGTGAGCGGCAGCGCGGGGATGCCGAGCGCAGCGCGTTCGGCCACGTGGTGGCGATAGGCTTCCAACATGGGGTACTCCAGGAATGTCGCGGTGGATAGTTTGTAATCGCGGCGGAACTCGGAATCGTTCAGGGCGCCTTGGGAACGATGATCTTCAGGCCCTTGAAGTAGTCGCGGAAAAAACCCGCGTCGCGGGTGATGAGCCCGGCGCACTGCAGCAGCGCATGCGCGCCGACGATGAAGTCTGGCCCCGTGCGCGGCGAGGGCGGCGCGTCACCGCCGGCTGCCCGCACCCGCTGGTTGAAGCGGCGCTGCATCTCGCCGGCGCGGATGGCGGAGCGGCGTTCGACCGGCACATAGCGCATGCCCATCTCCTCGACCACGTCCATGATGTCGGTGCCGTGGCCCAGGCCGGCGGTGATCTCGCTGACGACCACGTCGCAGAGCACGACCGGGCCCTGCGCCAGCGCGTCGCGCACGCAGCGCTCGGCCGCGTCCGCCCTGCCGGGGTCGTCGCCCAGCAGGTCGATCAGCACGGAGGTGTCGATCGCGATCATCCGGCGTAGGCGCTCAGCGCTCGACCGGATCGCCGGGCGCGCGTCCGCGCAGTTCGCGCATGACGTCGTCGGTGCTCACGCCCTCGGGCAGCTTGAAGCGGCCGCGCGCGCGGGAGATCGCATCGTCCACGTTCTTGCGCAGGATGATGCGGCCGCCTTCCAGCTCGACCTTCAGCAGGGTGCCCTTGGTCAGCCCCAGCGCATCGCGCACGGCCTTGGGCAGGGTGATCTGGCCGCGCTCGGCAACGGTGGCTTCCATGGGCGTCTCCCGGCGTCCGCTACAGGCAAGCGGTATGCGCCCATTATACATACCTTGGAATACGTACTGAAGCCCGCATACTGCAGGGAGCGTGCAACGCACCGCTTACACATCCGTCCGTAGACTGTCGGCCTGCCCACACGCCACGCCTTCAGCACAGGAGCTCCGCCATGGCCGATTCCTTCTCCACCCGCGACCGCTTCGAGGTCAACGGCAGGTCCTATACCTATGCAAGCCTGACCCGGCTCGGACAGCGGTTCGACCTCGCGCGCCTGCCCTATTCGATGAAGATCCTCCTGGAGAACCTGCTCCGGCACGAAGACGGGGTCACGGTGGGCAAGGAGCACATCGAGGCGGTCGCGCGCTGGGATGCCAGCGCCGAGCCGGACACCGAGATCGCCTTCATGCCGGCGCGCGTGGTGCTGCAGGACTTCACCGGCGTGCCCTGCGTGGTCGACCTGGCCGCGATGCGCGACGCGGTGGCGCGCCTGGGCGGCCGGCCGGAACAGATCAATCCGCTGATCCCGTCCGAGCTGGTGATCGACCACTCGGTGCAGGTCGACGTGTTCGGGCGCAGCGATGCGCTGGACCTCAACGGCCGCATCGAGTTCGAGCGCAACAAGGAGCGCTACGGCTTCCTGCGCTGGGGCCAGAACGCCTTCGGCAACTTCAAGGTGGTGCCGCCCAACACCGGCATCGTCCACCAGGTGAACCTCGAGCACCTGGCCCGCGTGGTCATGGAACGCGAGGTCGACGGCGAGACCTGGGCCTTCCCGGACACCGTCTTCGGTACCGACAGCCACACCACGATGATCAACGGCATCGGCGTGCTCGGCTGGGGCGTCGGCGGCATCGAGGCCGAGGCGGCCATGCTCGGCCAGCCCTCGTCGATGCTGATCCCGCAGGTGGTCGGCTTCAAGCTGACCGGCCGGATGCCCGAAGGCGCGACCGCCACCGACCTGGTGCTCACCGTCACCCAGATGCTGCGCAGCCACGGCGTGGTGGGCAAGTTCGTCGAGTTCTTCGGCGAGGGCCTGCAGCACCTGCCGCTGGCCGATCGCGCCACCATCGGCAACATGGCACCCGAGTACGGCGCCACCTGCGGCATCTTCCCGATCGATGGCGAGGCGCTGCGCTACCTGCGCCTGTCCGGCCGCAGCGAGGAGCAGATCGCGCTGGTCGAGGCCTATGCCCGCGCGCAGGGCATGTGGCACGAGCCGGGCCAGCAGGAGGCCACCTACTCCGCGGTGCTCGAACTCGACATGGGCACGGTGCAGCCGTCGCTGGCCGGCCCGAAGCGTCCGCAGGACCGCGTGCTGCTGGGCGACATGCAGCAGAACTTCAACGACAACGTCGGTCCGTTCACCGCGCAGCGCGAGAAGTCACGCGACTGGCAGGTCAACCGCTACGAGAAGGAAGGCGGGGGCCAGCCGCAGGCCGAGCGCCTTGCCACCAAGCCGGCCTCGACCATCAGCATGGACGACTGCCAGCACCAGATCACCGACGGCTCGGTGGTGATCGCGGCCATCACCTCCTGCACCAACACCTCCAACCCGGCGGTGATGCTGGGCGCGGGCCTCGTGGCACGCAATGCGGTGGCCAAGGGGCTGAAGGCTGCGCCGTGGGTCAAGACCTCGCTGGGCCCGGGTTCGCTGGTGGTGACCGACTACCTCAAGAAGGCCGGGGTGATGGACGACCTCGAGAAGCTGGGCTTCTACGTCGTCGGCTACGGCTGCACGACCTGCATCGGCAACTCCGGCCCGCTGCCGGAGGCTGTGTCGAAGGGCATCGCCGAGAACGACCTCGCCGTGGCCGCGGTGCTTTCCGGCAACCGCAACTTCGAGGGCCGCATCCATGCCGAGGTGAAGATGAACTACCTGGCCTCGCCGCCGCTGGTGGTCGCCTATGCCATCGCCGGTACCGTCGACATCGACCTGACCAGCCAGCCGCTGGGCCAGGACCAGGACGGCAAGGACGTCTACCTGCGCGACATCTGGCCGAGCAACAAGGAGATCGGCGACATGATCGCCGCGACCGTGGGCCCGGAGCTGTTCGCGCAGAACTATGCCGACGTGTTCAAGGGCGATGCGCGCTGGAACTCGATGGAATCGCCCGAGAGCGAGCTCTACCCCTGGGACGAGGCCTCGACCTACATCAAGAACCCGCCCTACTTCGACGACATGACGATGGAGGTCGGCGGCATCGAGGACATCCATGGCGCGCGCGTGCTGGGCCTGTTCGGCGACTCGATCACCACCGACCACATCTCGCCCGCCGGCGCGATCAAGAAGGACTCGCCCGCGGGCCTGTTCCTGCAGTCGCGCGGCGTGCAGCCGGCGGACTTCAACAGCTATGGCTCGCGCCGCGGCAACGACGACGTCATGGTGCGCGGAACCTTCGCCAACATCCGCATCAAGAACAGGTTCTTCGGCGGCGAGGAAGGCGGCAACACGCTGTACTTCGGCGATGGCCAGGGCGAGCCCGCGAAGATGCCGATCTACGACGCGGCGATGAAGTACAGGGCCGCGGGCACGCCGCTGGTGGTGATCGCCGGCAAGGAGTACGGGACCGGCTCCTCGCGCGACTGGGCGGCCAAGGGCACCAACCTGCTCGGCGTCAAGGCGGTGATCACCGAGAGCTTCGAGCGCATCCACCGCTCGAACCTGGTCGGCATGGGCGTGCTGCCGCTGCAGTTCCTCGACGGCCAGAACGCCGACTCGCTGGGCCTGGACGGCACCGAGACCTATGCCATCACCGGACTCAGGGACGGCGCGGCGAAGCGTGCGACGGTCACCGCGACGTCCACCGACAACAGTGAAAAGAGCTTCGAGGTTTCGGTGATGCTGCTGACGCCGAAGGAGGTCGAGTACTTCCGCAATGGCGGCCTTCTGCACTACGTGCTGAGGCAGCTGGCGGGGCAGCGTCCGGCGGCCTGAAGACCCGCCTCAGCGCAAGGCGGGTGACCAGTCCGCGCTGGTCATCCGCCAGTCGCCGTCGACCAGGCGCCAGCCGGTGTCGACCTGCCAGGCCTCGGCGCTGTCCGGCAGCAGGCGACCGCTGCGGCCGGACAGCGCGACGGCGAGGCGCACGCGTGCACGCTCGCCCTCGAGCTGGATGTCCGGCGGTCCGGACAGCACGCCCACCTCGCCATGGCGCAGGAAATGCACGGCCGCGAGGCGTCGCGCACCGTCGCGATCGAGTCCGCCCGGACCGATGAAGTCCTCGGCGAGATGCTCCGACAGCGCGCCCGCGTCCCGCGATTCGATCGCCGTCTGCGCGTCGGCGAGCGCCTGTCGCAGCGCCTCTTCCGGCGCCGTCTTCCTGCAGGCGGCCAGCGCAACCACGATCAGCAGGATGGCGGCGAAGCGCCACGCCAGTCCGGCAACGAAGTACCTACGTCCCTCCATGCCGCCGCAGCTCCCGCATTCCGATGCGCCCCAGCATAGCTGCACTGCGCCTTGCCGCGCCGCGGAGGCGTGTGATCCAATCGAGTCGATACGCCGGGGCACGGAACCTGGCGCCTACCGCCCGAGGGGGAAGTGAATGAGCAGCATTGAACGGCCGTGGCTGGCGAACTATCCGCAGGGGATTCCCGCGCAGATCGACGCCGACGAGTACCCCTCGATTCCCGCGCTGCTGCAGGAAGCGATCGACAAGTACCGCGACCAGCCCGCGTTCTCCAACATGGGCGTGTCCATCACCTATGGTGAGCTGGACACGCTGAGCCGGCAGTTCGCCGCCTACCTCCTCGAGGAACTGAAGCTCAAGAAGGGCGACCGCATCGCGATCATGATGCCCAACTGCCTGCAGTATCCGATCGCCACCTTCGGCGCGCTGCGCGCGGGCCTGGCGGTGGTCAACACCAATCCGATGTACACCGCGCGCGAGCTGCGCCACCAGCTGGTCGACTCCGGCGCGCGCGCGATCCTGGTGCTCGATAACTTCGGCCACGTGGTGCAGAAGGTGCTGGCCGAGAGCAAGGTCGAAAAGGTCATCACCACCGCGCTGGGCGACCTGCTGGGCTTCCCCAAGGGCGCGATCGTCAACCTCGTCGTCAAGCACGTGAAGAAAATGGTGCCGGACTACACGATCGCCGGCACGATCCGCTTCCGCGACGCGCTCAAGGCCGGCGCCCGGCGCACGCCGGGCGAAGTGGACATCGACCGCGAGGACATCGCGTTCCTGCAGTACACCGGCGGCACCACCGGCGTGGCCAAGGGCGCCATGCTGACCCACCGCAACCTGGTGGCGAACATGCAGCAGGCCTCCGCGTGGGTCGGCCAGCAGGCCAAGCCCGGGCAGGAGGTGATCGTCACCGCGCTGCCGCTGTACCACATCTTCGCGTTGACGGCGAACGGACTGGTGTTCACCAAGTTCGGCGCCAAGAACATCCTGATCACCAACCCGCGCGACATGCCGGGCTTCGTCAAGGAGCTCAAGCGCGAGCCCTTCACCGCCATCACCGGCGTCAACACGCTGTTCAACGGACTGCTCAACACGCCCGGCTTCGAGGACGTCGATTTCTCGCAGCTGCGCCTCACGCTGGGAGGCGGCATGGCCGTGCAGCGTTCGGTGGCCGAGCGCTGGAAGAAGGCGACCGGCGTGACCCTGGTCGAGGCCTACGGACTGACCGAGACTTCGCCCGCGGCCTGCATCAACCCGATGGACCTGGCCGAATACAACGGCGCGATCGGCCTGCCGATCCCGTCCACCGACGCCTGCCTCAAGGACGAGGAGGGCCGTATGCTGCCGGTCGGCGAGGTCGGCGAGCTGTGCATCAAGGGCCCGCAGGTCATGCGCGGCTACTGGAACCGCCCCGAGGACACCGCCGCGGCGATCGATGCCGACGGCTGGCTGCACACCGGCGACATGGCGCGGATGGACGAGGGCGGCTTCTTCTACATCGTCGACCGCAAGAAGGACATGATCCTGGTCTCGGGCTTCAACGTGTACCCCAACGAGATCGAGGACGTGATCGCGATGATGCCCGGGGTGCTCGAGGTCGCCGCGGTCGGGGTGCCCGACGAGAAGTCCGGCGAGGCGGTCAAGCTGGTGATCGTCAAGAAGGACCCGTCGCTGACCGCCGAGCAGGTCAAGGCCCACGCCAGGACCGAGCTCACCGGCTACAAGCAGCCGCGCTACATCGAGTTCCGTGACGAGCTGCCCAAGACAAATGTGGGCAAGATCCTGCGCCGGGAGCTGCGGGACGAAACGGTTACGCCGTAATGTGACCGCGTTCACACCTCCTGCCCTGACAAGGCCGGGCCCCTGCCCCAACCCGGCATCCCGGCTTGCCCAAGCGACCAAATGGGCGCATAGATGCCCCGCAACGGGCATTCATCATCTTTCCAGGACTCCGCCGGCGGGCCCGGCCGGAGGCGTCCTGCTTGTCAGGGGACCTCCACATGAACGTCGAATTTCTCCACCGCAGCACGGCCACGGACCTGGCTACGCTCCGCATCACCCACGATCCGTCCAATGCCTCGCACTGGTGCCACATGCACGCCAGCCAGGCCTTCAGCGACGCCGCCTACCGGCCCTGCTTCTCCCCGCGGCTCCTGCGTGAGCTCCGGCTGTTCGCCCGCGAGGCGATCGAAGGCTGCCAGGCGGCCTCCGCCGCCGCCGACGGCCCCGCCCCGGCCCTGTCGCACATCGTCATCGGCTCCGACGCCCACGTCTTCAACCTCGGCGGCGACCTCGACCTGTTCGCCGGCCTGATCCGCCAGCGCGACCGCGACGGCCTGCTGCGCTACGCGACCGAATGCGTGGACAGCATCCACCTGCTGCACACCCGCCTGCACCCGGACGCCCACACGGTGGCGCTGGTCCAGGGCGACGCACTCGGCGGCGGCTTCGAACTCGCCCTCGCCTGCCAGACCATCGTCGCCGAACGCGGCGTGCAGATGGGCTTCCCGGAAGTGCTGTTCGGCCTGTTCCCGGGCATGGGCGCCTACTCGCTGCTGTCGCGCCGGATCGGCGCCCGGCGCGCCGAGGCGATGATGCTCGACGGGGTGATGTACAGCAGCGAGGCGCTGCACGACATGGGCATCGTCGACGTGCTCGCGGAGCCCGGCGAGGGCGTGCGCGCGGTCAACGAGCTGATCCGCCAGAACGGGCGCATGGCCGCCGCCCGCCTCGCGCTCCACCGCGTGCGCGAGTCGATCGACCCGATCCCCCACGCCGAACTGATGGACACCACCCGGATCTGGGTCGACACCGCGCTGCAGCTGGGTGACCGCCAGCTCAGGATGATGGAACGCCTCGTCCGCGCTCAGCTGCAGCGTCCCGTCGCACTGTCCGCTCCGGCGACCGCGCGCCGCTAGCGCGGGACTTCAGGCGCTGTCGGGCCCGGCGGCGGCATCGCCCCGGGCCAGGTCGCCGCGCGCGCGCAGCGCGGCCAGCGCCTGCTCGAGCTGCTGCCGCAACAGGCGGACCATGCCGGGCCACTCGCGCACCAGGCCGTCGGTGGGCATGCGCATGCCTTCCGACGCCGTCTCCGACAGCCGCACCGCGCCCATGTTGCCGGCCGCGCCCTTCAGCGCATGGCAGGCGTCGCGGAAGCCCTCCCACTGGGCCAGTCCTCCCGCCGTCTCCAGGTCGGCCAGCGACTTGCGTGCATCGCGCGCGCACTCGCCGAGGAATCTCTGCACGAACGCGTCGCCCAGGCCCATCTCGCGCAGTTCGTCGAGGATGTGCTGCGAAATGACGCTGGCGTCGCCCGGCTCTTCGCCGGTGCCGGATGCCGAATGCGCGGCGGCGTCACGGTGCGACGCCGGGGCTTCGCCATCGGCGAGCGCGGCCAGGCGCTCCAGCAGGCGGTCGACCACCACCGGCTTGGTCATGAAGGCATACGCCCCCGCGCGCTCGCATTCCGCGCGCGCCTCCGGCGTGGCATCGGCGGTCAGCACGATGAACGGCGTGCGCTTGCGGCCGGCCTCCATGAAGCGCGCCTGCTTGAGCACCTCGAGTCCGCTGGCGCCGGGCATGTGCAGGTCGATGATGACGACATCAAAGGCCTGGGCCTCGAGCACGGACAGCACCTCGTCGCCGTCGTCCACCACCTGCGGCCGATGGCCCGCCTTCTCCAGCAGCCGGCGCATGACCATCAGGTTGGCGGCCTGGTCGTCGGCCACGAGCACCCGCATCGGACGCACGCGTGCGCGATGGCGGACGAAGGGATCGCTGAAGGCGATGACGTTGCCGCCCTCGCCTTCCGCCGCCGGTTTGGCGGCCGCGAACGGCAGGTCCACCCAGAAATGCGAGCCGGTGCCGGGATGGCTCTCCAGGCCGATGCTGCCGCCGAGCTGCTCCACCAGGGCCTTGGCGATCGTCGTGCCCAGCCCGGATCCTCCATGCCGGCGCTCCAGGCCCCCATCGGCCTGTTCGAACGCCTCGAAGATCCGCGCCTGGGCCGACGCCGGGATGCCGATGCCGCTGTCGCGCACGGAAAAGCGGAGCCAGGCATGGGCATCGGTGCGCGGCAGCCGTTCGACCTCCAGCGACACCTGCCCGGCATCGGTGAACTTGATGGCGTTGGAAACCAGGTTCACCAGCACGTGGCGCAGGTGGTTGCCGTCGCCGTGCAGATGCGCCGGAACGCCCTCGCCCAGCCGCGTATGGAAGGCCAGCCCCTTGGCATGGGCACCCGGCTGCAGCATCAGGCCGATGCCGCGCACCAGTTCGGCCAGCGAAAAGTCGGCGTCGTTGCGGCGGAACTTGCCCGCCTCGAGGCTGGACAGATCGAGCACCTCGTCCACCAGCATCTGCAGCGCGCGCGCCGACGTGCGGATCACCTCGGCGCTGTCGCGCTGCTCGGTGCTGAGCGGCGTCGCCGCCAGCAGTTCGGACATGCCGAGGATGCCGTTGAGCGGCGTGCGCAGCTCGTGGCTGATATTGGCCAGGAAGCGGCTCTTGGCACGGTTGGCCGCCTGGGCGGCCTCCTTGGCCTGAACGAGTTGCCGCAGCAGCGAACTGAGGTACAGCGGCACCGCCGCCAGGCCGATCAACAGCCCGGTGCCCAGCCACAGGTTCTGCTGCCAGTACGGCGTGACCGCCAGCGCCGCGCCGAAGGACACCGTCGCGAAGCCGATCGCCAGGTACAGCCAGCGCGGCCCGTAACGCAGGCCGTTGCCGACCGTGACCCACATGATCACCACGTACATCCACGCCAGCAGGTCGCCCAAGAGGTACAGGCCGACACCCATCAGGCTGTAGTCGGCGAGCATCCCGAGCACGCGGCGCGGGTAGGACACGCCCGGGCGCGCCAGCAGCCAGCCCAGGATCGCCAGGCCGATGCCGAACTCGACGGCGAGCAGCAGCTGCGACATCCGCAGCTCGCGGGCCACGTGCGGGTAGCCGCTGACCACCACCTGCAGGTAGGCCACGACCAGCACCAGCATCGCCATGCGCACCAGCGCCTGGCCGTGCTCGGAGTCGGGCCTGTTGGCCAGCCGGCCCCTGATCCACTGCAGGACCGGCGGCATGGCCTAGGTCCCCGCCGGCCCGCTGTCCGCGTCGCCGGCGCCGGCGTTCACGGCAGCCCCGGCCGTACCGGCCTTGCCAGCCGCTTCGGCGGCCTCGGCGGCCTCGGCGGCTTCAGCGGCCTCGGCCGCGTAGCGGGCGCAGAGCTCCTCCACCCGGCCGCGATTGGCCACCAGCGCGTCGACGCAGCGTGGATCGAACAGGCGTCCGCTTTCGTCGCGGATGTAGTCGATGGTCTCGTCCATGCTCCACGCCCGCTTGTACGGCCGGGCGGACAGCAGCGCATCGAACACGTCGGCCACCGCAACCACGCGCGCCTCGAGCGGGATCTCGTCACCGCGCAGCCCGCCGGGGTAGCCGCTGCCGTCGTAGCGCTCCTGGTGGCGCAGCGCGATCGTCGCGCCCATCTGCACGAAGCGGTTCTGGCTGCCCTTCAGCAGCTCGTGGCCGATCTCCGGGTGCCTGCGCATGACTTCGAGCTCGTCCGCATCCAGCGGTCCGGGCTTGAGCAGCACCGCGTCGGGAATGGCGATCTTGCCGATGTCGTGCAGCGGCGCCGCCAGCTCGATGGTGCGGACATCGTCCTCGGCCAGGCCCAGGCCCTCGGCGATGATGCCAGCCACCGCGGCCAGGCGTGCGAGGTTGGCACTGGTGCCCGCGTCGCGGTAGGCGATCGCCCGCGCCAGCCGGGTCAGGGTCTCGCGCTCGCGCTCCTCGACCTCGTGCATGCTCGACAGCAGGCGCTGCTCCAGCGACAGCGCACGCTGCTTGACCGATTCCGCCTGCTGCCTGAGCTGCAACAGGTTGCGGCAGCGCGCGCGCAGCTCGCGCGGACGCACCGGCTTGACCAGGAAGTCGATGACCCCCGCGTCCAGCGCGGCCTGGCGGATCGGCTCGTCGCCGACCACGGTCACCAGCACGATCGGCACGTCGCGGTGGCGCAGTGGACGCCGGAAGCGGCGCGCGAACTCCAGCCCGTCCATCACCGGCATGCGGTAGTCGAGCAGCAGCAGGTCGGGACGGTTGTCCTCGCACCAGCGCAGGGCTTCCTGCGGATCGCTGAAATCGAGTACGTCCAGCTCGGGACTGATGTCCTCGAGGATGTGCCGCAGCATCGTACGTGCCGAGGTCTGGTCGTCGACGATGACGATATTCACCGGTTCAGCTTCCCTCGGCCCGCGCGCGCATCCCCGGCTCCGGATCCAGGGCCCTGGCGACCGAGGATACGTCAGAACCGGCCCCGACCGGGCAGTTCCGGCCTGCGGGCGTCACTCGGACGTCGCCTGAGGCCGCATGTAGGGAAACAGCAGCACGTCGCGGATCGAGGACGAACCGGTCAGCAGCATGACCAGGCGGTCGATGCCGACGCCCAGCCCGCCGGTTGGCGGCATGCCCACTTCCAGCGCACGGATGTAGTCGGCGTCGTAGTGCATCGCCTCGTCGTCGCCGCCAGCCTTCGCGTCGACCTGGGCGCGGAAGCGCGCGGCCTGGTCCTCGGGATCGTTGAGCTCGGAAAAGCCGTTGGCCAGCTCCTTGCCGCCGATGAAGAGCTCGAAGCGGTCGGTGATGCCCGGCTCGCCATCCGACTCGCGCGCCAGCGGCGAGACCTCCACCGGATAGTGGGTGATGAAGGTCGGCTGCACCAGGCCGTCCTCGACCGTGGCCTCGAACAGTTCCAGCAGCAGCTTGCCCCAGCCCCAGGCGGGATTGACCCGGATGCCCAGCCGCTGGCAGTGCGCGGCCAGCGCGTCGCGGTCGCGGCAGTCGGCGGCGCTGATGCCCGGATTGAGTTCGCGCACCGCGTCGTCCATCTTCCAGCGGCGGAACGCCGGCGCCAGGTCGATGTCGTGACCGTCCCATGCGAAGCGCGTGGCGCCGGTCGCCTCGACGGCGATGTCGCGGATCATCTGCTCGGTCAGGTCCATGATCCCGGTGTACGTGGCGTAGGCCTCGTACAGCTCGAGCATCGTGAACTCCGGGTTGTGCCGGGTGCTGACGCCCTCGTTGCGGAAGTTGCGGTTGATCTCGTACACGCGTTCGAAGCCGCCGACGACCAGGCGCTTGAGGTAGAGCTCGGGCGCCACGCGCAGGTAGAGCTCGAGGTCGAGCGCGTTGTGGTGCGTGGTGAACGGACGCGCGGTGGCGCCGCCGGCGATGTAATGCATCATCGGCGTCTCCACTTCCAGGAAGCGGCGTGCGTCCAGCCAGCGGCGCATCGCGGCGACCACCTTCGAGCGCACCACGAACACGTCGCGGGCCTCGGGGTTCACGATCAGGTCGACGTAGCGCTGGCGGTAGCGCTGCTCGACGTCGGCCAGGCCATGCCACTTGTCCGGCAGCGGGCGCAGCGACTTGGTCAGCAGGCGCAGTGCGTCGACCCGGACCGACAGCTCGCCGGTGCGGGTGCGCGTGAGCACGCCCTCGGCGGCGACGATGTCGCCCACGTCCCAGCCCTTGAAGGCGTCGTAGGCCTCGCCCAGCGCGTTCGACTGCAGGAAGAGCTGGATCCGCCCGCTGACGTCCTGGATCTGCGCGAAGGCCGCCTTGCCCATGACCCGCTTGGCGAGCATGCGTCCGGCCACCGCGACCCTGTGGCCGGTGGCCTCGAGGGCCTCGGCGGTCCAGGCCTCGGCGTCGGCGTACTCCGCCTGCAGGTCGCCGGCGTGGTCGGTGCGGCGGAAGTCGTTCGGGAACGCCACGCCCTGCCCGCGCAGCGCAGCCAGTTTGCCGCGGCGCTCGGCGATGAGGCTGTTTTCGTCGGCGGGAGGCTGGGGCTGGGCGGGGGTGGTCATGTCGGTCTCTGGGTATGCGTGGGCGTGGGGGCGAACGGGATGGTGGCCGGCATCGCGGCTGTAGCTGCGACCTCCGGCCAGCGCGAAATCAAACCGCATCAAGCCGTTTCGAACCGGCTTCGAGCCCCGACTTCAGGCTCGCCTCGATGAATTCATCCAGGTCACCGTCCAGCACGTTCTGCGTGTCCGAGCGCTCGATGCCGGTGCGCAGGTCCTTGATGCGGCTCTGGTCGAGCACGTAGTTGCGGATCTGGCTGCCCCAGCCGATGTCGGACTTGGTGGCTTCCAGCGCGTCCTTCTCGACGTTGCGCTTCTGCACTTCAAGTTCGTAGAGCTTCGCGGCCAGCATCTTCATCGCGGTGTCGCGGTTCTGGTGCTGGCTGCGCCCGTTCTGGCAGGCGACCACGGTATTGGTCGGGATATGCGTGATGCGCACCGCGGATTCGGTCTTGTTGACGTGCTGGCCGCCGGCGCCGGAAGACCGGTACACGTCGGTGCGCAGATCGGCCGGGTTGATCTGGATGTCGATGTCGTCGTCGACTTCCGGCGACACGAACACCGAGGTGAAGCTGGTATGCCGGCGGTTGTCGGAGTCGAACGGCGACTTGCGCACCAGGCGATGGACGCCGATCTCGGTCTTCAGCCAGCCGTAGGCGTACTCGCCCTCGATGCGCACGGTCGCCGACTTGATGCCGGCGACGTCGCCGCCGCTGGCCTCCATGATCTCGGCCTTCCAGCCGCGGTTCTCCGCCCAGCGCAGGTACATGCGCAGCAGGATCTCCGCCCAGTCCTGGGCTTCGGTGCCGCCGGCACCGGCCTGGATGTCGAGGAAGGCGTTGGACGAATCCATCTTGCCGGAGAACATGCGCTGGAACTCGAGCTTCTCGACCTGGCTGGCGAGCCGTTCGACGTCGGATTCGACCGCGTCGGCGGTCTCGGCGTCGTCCTCGGCCTCGGCCAGCTCCAGCAGCTCGGCGGCCCCGACCAGCCCGTCGGTCAGGTCGCGGATGCCATTGACGGTCTTGTCGAGCATCGAGCGCTCGCGCCCCAGCGCCTGCGCCCGCTCCGGATCGTTCCAGATGGCCGGATTCTCGAGCTCACGCTCTACTTCCTCGAGCCGCTCGCGCCTGGTGTCGTAGTCAAAGAAACCCCCTCAGCGCATCCAGCCGACCCTTGAGGTCGGCGATGCGCTGGCGGACGGGATTGAGCTCCATCATCTGCCGGTCGATCCGCTTGGAAAGAGGCGGATTCTAGCAATTTCCGCCGCGGGGCCGGGCGTCGAGCCGCGGCGCGGCGCGCCGCGATCGCGACCCGGCACGTTCCGCGGCGTTCGCGCCGCTCAGCGCCGGCGCACGCCGATGCGGTAGCGGCCACCCTCGCCGCCGACGGCGGAGGACGCCTCGAGCGTGTAGTCGCCCGGCTGCAGCGCCTGCTCGATGCGCGCGTCGAGACCGCCGCCGCTGTCGTCGTCCATCGCGACTTCCTCGCCGTCGCGGAACAGGCGCAACAGGCTGTCGACGCCGTCTTCCGAGGACATTTCGACCAGATGGCTGCCGGCGCGCTGGATGCTGAAGCTGTAGCGGTCCGTCGCGCCCGACATCAGGCGCGCCGTCCGCGCCTGGCCGACCTGGAGCGGACCGCCGCCGGCGTCGGCCGGCACCTCCGACAGCGCCGCCGACAGGGTGTACACCCCCGCGCCGGAATCGAAGGCCGACGCATGCACGGTGTAGTCGCCCGGCTGCAGCACGGTGGTGATGCGCGCATCGAGCATCTCGCCCGAGTCGTCGTCCTCGAGGGAGACGCCATTGCCCTCGAGCCGGAGAGCCGGGTCGATCTCGCTGCTGCGCAGGTCGAGCCGCAGCAGCCGGCGGCCGTCGACACGCAGGCTGTAGCGCACCGGCTGTCCCTGGTAGAGCGCGCTGATGTCGCGGCCCGGGACCAGCTCGCCGTCGGCGGCCGGTTCGACGCCGGCCGGCAGCGCATGCGCGGCCACCGACAGCTCGTACTGGCCGCCCATGGTGTCCTGGAATCCCGACGCCAGCAGGGTGTAGGAACCCGCCGCGAGCGGCATGGTCAGCATCGAGTTGCTGCCTTCGGCATCGTCGCTGCGCAGCGAGATCCCGTTGCCCTCCAGCGACAGCACGGTATCGAAGTCATCCGAGGCCATGCGGATGCGGTACACGCCATCTTCGGCGATGCGCAGCGGGATCGTGCGCGGACCCTGCGCCCAGTCGGTGATGGTCGACCCGACCTCCAGCGCATCGCCGCCGTAGACCTGCATCGCGGTCGCGGTGAGGGTGAAGGGGCCGTACGCGGAGGCATCGCGCCCGCTCACGGCGAGCACGTAGCGGCCGGCGCGTGGTGCGCGGATGGCCAGGCTGGCTGCGTCGCGCGCGTCACCCGAGGCCTGGACGAGGTCGCCGTCGCGGAACAGCGTCAGCTGGGCCTGGAGCGGTCCCCCGACCTCGAAGCGGACGCCCTGCCCTTCGTCCAGGCGCATGGCGTACAGCTCGCTGCGGCTGCCATCGCGCCAGTTGATCGTGTCGGCGCTGGTGATCTCGCCGCGCACCGGCTGGTCGAGCGCCAGCGGCGTCGGTGTCGGCGTCGCGGCCGAGGCGGTGGCACTGGCGGCGAGGACCGCCATCGCGAGCGCGGTGTTGCGGACAGGCATGCGTCGATCCTTCTGGTCGAAGTGCCGACGCGGACGCGCAGGCGGTGCGCGATTATCAGGCGCGACGCCGGGCATGCGATAGCCCCCTGAATGGGGGCGCCGGCTCAGCAAGCTTCGAGGTGCTCGACCACCAGCTGGATCGCATCGCCGCCGCGGTAGTCGTCGGGCACCAGCCGGTAGGCCAGCCTGGCGCGTCCCGGCGGCGGATCACCGCGCCATGCGCCAAAGTGGATCGCCGCGAGCCGGGCCTGGACCCCGTCGGCGCGCAGGTCGAGCCGCAGGTGCCGCTCGCCGACCACGCGCCAGCCGGCAACGTCGAACTCGCCGTCGAACAGCGGCTCCGGGAAACCCTGGCCCCATGGGCCGCCATCGCGCAATGCCTCGGCGTGCACGCGATCGAACTCGTGCGGAGCCAGCGCGCCATCGCTGTCGAGGGTCGCCTGCAGCGTGGCCGCGTCGAGCACGCTGCCGGCATGGGCGTGGAACGCGGCCTCGAACGCCTCCAGCCGCGACGCATCCAGCGACAGTCCCGCGGCCATCGCATGGCCGCCGAAGCGCTCGATCAGCCCCGGGTGGCGCGCGTCGATCGCAGCCAGCGCGTCGCGCACGTGGAATCCCGGGATCGAACGCGCCGAGCCGCGCAGGCTGGCGCTGCCCGGCTCCGACGGCGCAAAGGCCACCACCGGGCGGTGCAGCCGCTCCTTGAGCTTCGATGCGACCAGGCC
Source organism: Luteimonas sp. MC1895 (assembly GCF_016457215.1). Taxonomy (NCBI): domain Bacteria; kingdom Pseudomonadati; phylum Pseudomonadota; class Gammaproteobacteria; order Lysobacterales; family Lysobacteraceae; genus Luteimonas; species Luteimonas sp. MC1895. The sequence goes on along the minus strand of NZ_JAEMDY010000001.1, from coordinate 128,551 downwards.
AACCACGCCCGGGTGCCAGCCGGCGTCGAAGGCGCAGATCGACGCCATGCCCTCGCCGCCCCGGCCGAAGGCCTCCAGCATCTGCGCCGAGAGTGCCTGCTCGGCCTCGTCCAGCATCGATTGCTGCACGTCCCGGCGCTCACGGTTGATCGCGTCGAGCCGCTGCGCCAGTTCGCGCGCGCGCGCCGGGTCGTCGCACAGCAGGCATTCGATGCCGAGCGCCATGTCCTCAAGCCGCCCGGCAGCGTTGAGCCGCGGGCCGATGGCGAAGCCGATGTCCGCGGCGACCAGTGATTCGGCGCGGCGGCCCGCGACCTCGACCAGGGCCATGAGGCCGGCGCAGCCCTGCCGCGCGCGCAGGCGACGCAGGCCGGCCGCCACCAGGGCGCGGTTGTTCGCGTCCAGCGGCGCGAGGTCGGCGACCGTGCCCACGGCCACCAGGTCGAGCAGCTGGCCGAGGTCGGGACCCTTCCCCTCCAGCCGGCCCTCGGCGCGCAGGCGCGCGCGCAGCGCGAGCAGCACGTAGAACATGACGCCGACGCCTGCCAGCGATTTGCCGGCGAAGCCGTCGCCCACCCGGTTCGGGTTGACGATGGCATCCGCCGCCGGAAGGCGCTCGCCGGGCAGGTGGTGGTCTGTGACCAGCACCTGCCACCCCAGCGCCTTGGCCGCGTCGATGCCGGCATGGCAGGCGATGCCGTGGTCCACCGTGACCAGCAGGTCGGGCCGCAGCGGCGCCAGTTCGGCGACCAGTGCAGGCGACAGCCCATAGCCGTGCACCATGCGGTTGGGCACCGCGTGCATCACGTCGCCCGCCCCGAGCATGCGCAGGCCGCGCACCGCGAGCGCGCAGGCGGTGGCGCCGTCGGCGTCGAAATCGCCGACCACCAGGATGCGCCGGCCGTGCGCGAGCGCGTCGGCCAGCAGGCCCGTGGCGCGGTCGAGGTCGAGCATGCCGTCTGGCGGCAGAAGCCCGGCCAGCCGCGGGCGCGCGGCGTCGGCATGGTTGGCGCCACGCGCGGCATAGATGCGCCGCAGCAGCGGCGGGATATCGGCCGGCCACGCGGCGGCCGGCATCGCCTCCGCCCACGTCCGGCGCCGGATCCTGCGCAGCGGCGTCACGTCGCCGGCCACGCGAGCGGGCGGCGCCAGACACGCAGCGCCTGCCGACGCCGCAGCTCCCAGCGCCAGCCATCGCCATCGTCCAGGCCCAGCGTCGCGATCCGCCCGGCGCGCAGCGCCTCCAGTGCCGGGACCAGCCACTCGCGCTCGATCCACGCCAGGTCGCGCGTGCCTTCCAGGTCGTAGACGCCCGGCGCAGCCTCGAACCGCTCCGGGAGGCCGGCCGCGCGTCCACCGGCGGCCGCCAGGGCGCGCGCGGTGTCGTCGCTGCTGTAGCCGGTGAGGCCATGGGCGACGGTCGCCGCGGGGAGGCGCCCGCCGCCCCAGAACCACAGCGCGTTCACCGGCGACTGGCCGCGTGCCGCGCGCCGCGCATTGAGCGGGTGGTTGTGCAGCGTCACCTGCGCCTCGCTGGCCAGCGTTCGCCAGCGCCGCGCCTCGGGACTGATGTCGAGGTGCTCGAAGATGTCCTCGCCCAGTGCGTCGCCGGGATCGGAGAACACCGGCAGGCGTGCTTCGGCCGGCAGCCGGAGGTACCAGCGCGCCGGGTCCGGCGCGTCGAGGATGAATCCCGCATCGCCGAACAGCGGACGCAGCGCCGGCAGCAGCGCGTCGCAATCGGCGCGGGTCAGCCCCAGCGCATCGCCGTGCGCGAGCAGGCGCACGCCGTTGATGTCCGGGCGCAGCCACACCGGGTCCGCGCGCAGCCACGACGCGCCTTCGGCATCGCCCGCCTCGGCCTGGCGCGACAGCGCCGCGATCGGCCAGCCTTCGCCACGCAGCGGGAAATGCCGCAGCAGCTGCGCCCGCCTGCCGGCCTCGCCGGCGGGCAGGTCGCCGCCACGGCCCAGGCGCCTGGCGCTGGTCGCGGACAGGCGCTGGCGCCCCAGCCGCGCGGCGGCCGGGAGCAGCAGGATCACGCTGGAATCGAGGTCCGGCATCGCCGGATCAGCCGTAGCTGACCTCGACGATCTCGACCTCGCTGCTGCCGCCCGGGGCCTCGATGGTGACGACGTCGCCGGCATGCTTGCCGATGAGCGCGCGCGCCACCGGCGACGAGATCGCGATCAGGCCCAGCTTGATGTCGGCCTCGAGGTCACCGACGATCTGGTAGCGGGTCTCGTTGCCGGTCTCTTCGTCGGCCAGCAGCACCCTGGCGCCGAACACGACCTTGTCGCCGACGTTGAGCGAGGTCACGTCGATCACCTGGGCATGCGACAGCTCGCTTTCGAGCTGCTTGATGCGGCCCTCGATGAAGCCCTGCTGCTCGCGCGCCGCGTGGTACTCGGCGTTCTCCTTCAGGTCGCCGTGCGCACGCGCCTCGGCGATCGCGTTGATGACGGCAGGTCGCTGGACGCTCTTCAGCTCGTCCAGCTCCGCGCGCAGCCGCTGCGCCCCCTGTGCCGTGATCGGTGGTCTCATGTCCGCTTCAACTCCTCATGCAGTTCGTGCAGCGCCCACACCGGGCCGCTGCCGCGATAATCCAGAGAATGCAGCAGGGCCTTCGCACCGGCAATGGTGGTCGAATAGGTCACCCGCTGCTGCAGCGCCTCGCGGCGGATCGAGAACGAGTCCGCGATCGCCTGGCGCCCTTCGGTGGTGTTGACGATGTAGGCGATCTCGCCGTTCTTGATCAGGTCGACGATGTGCGGCCGGCCTTCGGCGACCTTGTTGACCTGCTCGCAGTCGAAGCCGTTGGCGCGCAGCCAGCTGGCCGTGCCCGAGGTCGCGACCAGCGTGAAGCCGTGTCCCACCAGCGCGCGCGCCACCGGCAGCACGCGCTTCTTGTCCGGATCGCGCACCGAGACGAAGGCCTTGCCCGGCTGCGGCGCGCGGATGCCCGCGGCCTCCTGCGCGCGCGCGAAGGCCGCGCCGAAGTCGCGCCCCACGCCCATCACCTCGCCGGTGGAGCGCATTTCCGGGCCCAGGATCGGATCCACGCCCTGGAACTTGGCGAAGGGGAAGATCGCCTCCTTCACCGAGTAGTACCCAGGCACCACTTCCTCGACCGCGCCCTGCTCGGCCAGCGTGCGGCCCGCCATGCAGCGCGCCGCGATCTTGGCCAGCGGCACGCCGGTGGCCTTGGACACGAAGGGCACGGTGCGCGAGGCGCGCGGATTGACCTCGAGCAGGAAGATCGTGTCCTCGCCCTCGTCGCTGGTCTGCACCGCGAACTGGGTGTTCATCAGGCCCACGACCTTGAGCTCGCGGGCGAGCGCGGCCACCTGCTCGCGCAGGCGCGCCTTGGTGTCGTCCGACAGCGAGTACGGCGGCAGCGAGCAGGACGAGTCGCCCGAATGCACGCCGGCCTCTTCGATGTGCTCCATCAGCCCGCCCACCAGCACCTGGCCGTCGGCGTCGGCGATGACGTCGATGTCGACCTCGATCGCGTTGTCGAGGAAGCGGTCCAGCAGCACCGGCGAATCGTTCGACACCTTCACCGCCTCGCGCATGTAGCGCTCGAGGTCGGCATCGGCGTGCACCACTTCCATCGCGCGGCCGCCGAGCACGTAGCTCGGGCGCACCACCAGCGGATAGCCGACCTCGCGCGCCAGCACCAGGGCTTCCTCCGCGCTGCGCGCGGTGCGGTTGGGGGGCTGCTTCAGCCCCAGGCCGTCGACCAGCTTCTGGAAGCGCTCGCGGTCCTCGGCAAGGTCGATCGAATCCGGCGAGGTGCCGATGATCGGCACGCCGTTGGCTTCGAGCGCGCGCGCGAGCTTGAGCGGCGTCTGGCCGCCGTAGTGCACGATCACGCCCTTGGGCTTCTCGAGCTCGACGATCTCCAGCACGTCTTCCAGGGTCACCGGCTCGAAGTACAGGCGGTCGGAAGTGTCGTAGTCGGTGGACACGGTTTCCGGGTTGCAGTTGACCATGATGGTCTCGTACCCGTCCTCGCGCAGGGCGAGCGCCGCGTGCACGCAGCAGTAGTCGAACTCGATGCCCTGGCCGATGCGGTTGGGACCGCCGCCAAGCACCATGATCTTGTCGCGGCCGGTGGGTTCGGCCTCGCACTCTTCCTCGTAGGTCGAGTAGAGATAGGCGGTGGTCGTCGCGAACTCCGCGGCGCAGGAATCCACGCGCTTGTAGACCGGCCGGATGCCGAAGGCGCGGCGCAGCGCGCGCACGGCCTTCTCCTCGACCCCGACCAGCTGCGCCAGGCGCGCATCCGAGAAGCCCATGCGCTTGAGTTCGCGCAGGCGCACGGCGTCGAGCGCATCGACGCCCGCGGCCTCGACCTCGCGCTCGGCGGCGACGATGTCCTCGATCTGGTCGAGGAACCAGGGATCGATCCACGACAGCGCGAACACCTCGTCCACGGTCATGCCGGCGCGGAAGGCGTCGGCGACGTGGAACAGGCGATCGGGCTTGGGTTCGCGCAGTTCGCGCCGCAGCGCGGCCAGGCCATCGTCGGACTCGAGGTCCAGCCCCGTGGGGTCGAGACCGACCTTGCCGGTCTCGAGGCCACGCAGGGCCTTCTGCAGCGACTCCTGGAAGCTGCGGCCGATCGCCATCACCTCGCCCACCGACTTCATCTGGGTGGTCAGGCGCGAATCGGCCTGCGGAAACTTTTCGAAGGCGAAGCGCGGGATCTTGGTGACGACGTAGTCGATCGAGGGCTCGAACGAGGCCGGGGTACGGCCGCCGGTGATCTCGTTCTTCAGCTCGTCGAGGGTGTAGCCGATCGCGAGCTTGGCCGCGACCTTGGCGATCGGGAAGCCGGTAGCCTTCGACGCCAGCGCCGACGAGCGCGACACGCGCGGGTTCATCTCGATCACCACCACGCGCCCGGTCTCGGCGTTGATGCCGAACTGCACGTTGGAGCCGCCGGTGTCGACGCCGATCTTGCGCAGCACGTCGATGGACGCCTGGCGCAGGCGCTGGTACTCGCGGTCGGTCAGGGTCTGCGCCGGCGCGACCGTGATCGAGTCACCGGTGTGCACGCCCATGGCATCGAGGTTCTCGATCGAGCAGACGATGATGCAGTTGTCCGCGGTATCACGGACCACTTCCATCTCGAACTCCTTCCAGCCCAGCACCGACTCCTCGACCAGGATCTCGCCCACCGGCGACAGCTCCAGGCCGCGCTTGGCGATCTCCTCGAACTCCTCGCGGTTGTAGGCGATGCCGCCGCCGCTGCCGCCGAGGGTGAAGCTCGGGCGGATGATGGTGGGATAGCCGACCTTGGCCTGGATCTCGACCGCCTGCTCGAAGGTCTTCGCCACTTCGGCCTTGGGGCACTCCAGTCCGATCTCGCCCATCGCCACGCGGAACAGCTCGCGGTCCTCGGCCATCATGATGGCCTCGCGCTTCGCGCCGATCAGCTCGACGCCATACTTCTCGAGCACGCCGTTGTCGGCGAGATCCAGCGCGCAGTTGAGCGCGGTCTGGCCACCCATGGTCGGCAGCAGCGCGTCGGGGCGCTCCTTCTCGATGATCTTCTCGACCATCTGCCAGGTGATCGGCTCGATGTAGACCGCGTCCGCCGTGTCCGGGTCGGTCATGATCGTGGCGGGGTTGGAATTCACCAGCACCACGCGGTAGCCCTCCTCGCGCAGCGCCTTGCAGGCCTGCGCGCCGGAGTAGTCGAACTCGCAGGCCTGGCCGATGACGATCGGGCCGGCGCCGATGATGAGGATGGTCTTGAGGTCGGTGCGCCTGGGCATCAGTGCTGCGCCTCCATCAGCGCGACGAAGCGGTCGAAGAGCGGGGTCACGTCCTGCGGGCCGGGCGCGGCTTCCGGGTGGCCCTGGAAGCTGAAGGCCGGCGCGTCGGTGAGCGCGATGCCCTGGTTGGTGCCGTCGAACAGCGAGCGGTGGGTCACGCGCACGGTATCGGGCAGCGTGGCCTCGTCGATCGCAAAGCCATGGTTCTGCGAGGTGATCATCACCCGGCCGGTCTCCAGGTCCTGCACCGGATGGTTGGCGCCGTGGTGGCCGTTGGCCATCTTCAGCGTGCGCGCGCCCACGGCCAGGCCCAGCAGCTGGTGGCCCAGGCAGATGCCGAAAGTCGGCACCTTCGCGGCCAGCACGTCGCGGATCGCCTCGATCGCGTAGTCGCAGGGCTCCGGATCGCCGGGACCGTTGGACAGGAACACCCCGTCGGGCTTCAGCGCCAGCACCTCGGCGGCGCTGGTGCGCGCGGGCACCACGGTGACGTCGCAGCCGCGGTCGGCCAGCATGCGCAGGATGTTGCGCTTCACGCCGTAGTCCCACGCCACCACGCGGAAGCGCGGCGCCACGGTACGGAAGGTGCCGGCGTCGAGGTCGAGGTCGCCCTCGTTCCACTGGTAGCGGCTGTCGGTGCTGACCACCTGGGCCAGGTCCATGCCCTTGAGGCCGGGGAACTTGCGCGCGGCCTCGATGGCCCGGTCGACGTCGATGTCGCCGGCCATCACCGCGCCGTTCTGCGAGCCGCGCTCGCGCAGCAGGCGGGTCAGGCGGCGGGTGTCGATGCCGGCGATCGCGACCACGCCGCGATCGGCCAGCCACTCGGGGAGCGCGGCGCGGCTGCGCCAGCTGCTCGGCCGGCGCGGCACGTCGCGCACCACCAGGCCCGCCGACCAGACCCGGCCGGACTCGTCGTCCTGGCCGGTGCAGCCGGTGTTGCCGATGTGGGGATAGGTCAGGGTCACGATCTGCCGCGCGTACGAGGGGTCGGTCAGGACCTCCTGGTAGCCGGTCATCGCGGTGTTGAACACGACTTCGCCGACCGAAAGGCCGGGCGCGCCTACGGATACGCCTGCGAAGACGGTGCCGTCTTCGAGCGCGAGGATTGCGGGTGATGTCACTGGCGGTCGCCTACGTGGGGTTGCAAGACACCGCCGGCCCGGCAGCGGCCGGCCCGGAGGCAAGAGGATCAGGCGAGCGGGAATGATACCGGCGAGCGTCCCGCTGCGCCAGCGCGAGGGCGGCCTGCGGGCCCGTCAGAGCAGGTCGCGCAGGCGCCAGGCCCCCGGCTGCCGGCCGCGCAGCCGCGAAGCCGCGTGCAGGGCGCCGCGCGCGAACACGTCGCGGTTGGTGGCGCGGTGGATCAGCTCGATCCGCTCCCCGGCCGCGGTGAGCTGGACCAGGTGCTCGCCGACCACGTCGCCGGCGCGCAGGCTGGCGTAGCGCGGCGTGGCGCCGCCACGTGCGGCCGCGGCCCCCAGCGCCAGCGCGGTGCCGGAGGGCGCGTCCTGCTTGTTCACGTGGTGGGTCTCGACGATGTCGCAGTCCCAGCCGTCGAGCGCCGACGCGGCGCGCTCGACCAGTTCCTCCAGCACGGCGACCCCGAGGCTGAAATTCGCCGCCCAGAGCAGCGGGATCTCGCCGGCGGCCTCGGCCATGGCCTGGCGCTGGGCATCCGACAGCCCGGTCGTTCCGGAAACCAGCCCCGCCCTGCGCTGGCGGCACAGCGCCAGCAGCGGACTGAAACCCTCCGGCAGGCTGAAGTCGATGGCGACATCGAACGCGGGCACGCCCGCCAGCTCGCTGGCCGCGAACTGCGGCACGCCGTCGACCACGCGCTGCGCGGGACGCCGCGAGACCGCGGCCACCACCGTGCAGGCGACGACGCCATCGGCGCACAGCCGCAGCAGCGCCCGCCCCATGCGGCCGCTGGCACCGTGGATCAGGAGTTTGACGGAATCGGCCATGCACCAAGGCTAGCGACGCGCCCGGGCGGCCACAAGCCGCTCAGGACGTCATCCGTTCCCAGAAGCCCTTCACCCCGTCGACGAAGGTGCTCGACTTGGGCGAATGGCGGCGCGCGCCCTCGCCGATGAAGGTGGCCTCGAACTGCTCCAGCAGTTCGCGCTGCTCCGTGGTCAGGTTGACCGGGGTCTCCAGCACGACCTTGCAGTAGAGGTCGCCCTGCGTCCGGCTGCGCACCGACTTGACGCCCTTGTCGCGCAGGCGGAAGACCCGGCCGGTCTGGGTCTCGGCCGGGATGCGGATCTCGGCTTCGCCGCCGAGGGTCGGCACGCGCACGGTGTCGCCCAGTGCCGCCTGGGAGATGCGGATCGGCACTTCGCAATGCAGGTCGTCGCCGTCGCGCTCGAAGATCGGGTGCGGGCGCACGCGGACTTCGACGTAGAGGTCGCCCGGCTGGGTGCCGGACGGGCCGGCCTCGCCCTCGCCGGACAGGCGGATGCGGTCGCCGTTGTCGACGCCGGCAGGAACCTTCACCTGCAGCACCTTCTCCTCTTCCACGCGGCCGTTGCCGCGGCAGGAGGGGCACGGGCTCTTGAAGGTCTTGCCGCGCCCGTGGCACGAGGGGCACGGCTGCTGCATCGAGAAGATGCCGCGCTGGAACCGCACCTGGCCGTGGCCATGGCAGGTGTCGCAGGTCTCGAGCTGGCCGTCCTCGGAGCCGGTGCCCTTGCAGGGCTCGCACTCCACCAGCGTCGGCAGCTCGATGCGGCGCTCGACCCCACCGACGGCGTCCTCCAGGTCGAGCTCCATCACGTAGCCGACGTCGGCCCCGCGACGCGGGCCACGCGGACCGCCGCCCCCGCCGAAGATGTTGCCGAAGATGTCGCCGAAGATGTCGCCCATGTCCGCGCCGCCGAACCCGGGACCGGCGTTGCCGCCGCCCATGCCGTGCTCGAACGCGGCGTGGCCGTGCTGGTCGTACATGCGGCGCTTGCCGCCGTCGGAGAGGACCTCGTAGGCCTCCTTGCACTCCTTGAACGCGGCCTCGGCCTTGGCATCGCCGGGGTTGCGGTCAGGGTGGTGCTTCATCGCGCAGCGGCGATAGGCCTTCTTCAGTTCCTCCTCGCTGGCGCTGCGTGCAACGCCGAGGACTTCGTAATAGTCGCGCTTGCTCATCGATCAGGTCCGTGCTGCCTGGTGGACCCGCCGGTGTGCGGGGTCCGGATACGCGGCGGGAACCGGGTGTCGATTCCGGTCCCCGCCTCGGGTGTCGCGATCGCGGCCATGGCCGCTCCTACAATCGCCCGGGGAATCAGGCCTTGCGGTCGTCGTCCTTGACTTCGGTGAACTCGGCGTCGACCACGTCGTCGGCCTGGCCGGCGTCGGCCTGGCCGGGGCCCTCGCCCTCACCGCCCTGCCCGGCCGCTGCCGCCGCGGCGAACAGCGCCTGCGCGACCTCTTCCAGCGCCTTGGTCTTGGCCTCGATCTGGCCCTTGTCGTCGCCCTTCATCGCGGTCTCGACCTCGGCGATCGCGGACTCCACGCGGCCGATCACGTCACCGGGGACCTTGTCGCCGTTGTCCTTGATCGCGCTGCGGGTGCCGTGCACCAGCGCATCGGCCTGGTTGCGGGCGCCGACCAGCTCGTGGAACTTCTTGTCGTCCTCGCGGTGCGCCTCGGCGTCGGCGACCATCCGCTGGATCTCGTCGTCCGACAGGCCCGAACCGGCCTTGATCTCGACCTTCTGCTCCTTGCCGGTCTTCTTGTCCTTGGCGGTCACGTGCACGATGCCGTTGGCATCGATGTCGAACGACACTTCCACCTGCGGCATGCCGCGCGGCGCGGCGTCGATGCCGCTGAGGTCGAACTTGGCCAGCGACTTGTTGTAGCGGGCCTGTTCGCGCTCGCCCTGCAGCACGTGCACGGTGACCGCGGACTGGTTGTCCTCGGCGGTGGAGAAGGTCTGCGAAGCCTTGGTCGGGATCGTGGTGTTCTTCTCGATGATCTTGGTGAACACGCCACCCAGGGTCTCGATGCCGAGCGACAGCGGGGTCACGTCGAGGAGCAGCACGTCCTTGACGTCGCCGGCCAGCACGCCGCCCTGGACCGCGGCGCCGATGGCGACGGCCTCGTCGGGGTTCACGTCCTTGCGCGGCTCCTTGCCGAAGAACTCGGCCACGGCCTGCTGCACCTTGGGCATGCGGGTCTGGCCACCGACGAGGATCACCTCGTTGATGTCGCTGGCGCGCAGGCCGGCGTCGTTGAGCGCGACGCGGCAGGGCTCGATCGTCTTCTTGACCAGGTCCTCGACCAGCGCCTCGAGCTTGGCCCGGGTCAGCTTGATGTTGAGGTGCTTGGGACCCGAGGCGTCGGCGGTCACGTAGGGCAGGTTCACTTCCGTCTGCTGGGCGCTGGAGAGCTCGATCTTGGCGCGCTCCGCGGCGTCCTTCAGGCGCTGCAGGGCCAGCGGATCCTTGCGCAGGTCGAGCCCGGAGTCCTTCTGGAATTCCTCGACCAGGTAGTCGATGACGCGCTTGTCGAAGTCCTCGCCGCCCAGGAAGGTGTCGCCGTTGGTGGCCAGCACCTCGAACTGCTTCTCGCCGTCGACTTCGGCGATCTCGATGATCGACATGTCGAAGGTGCCGCCGCCAAGGTCGTACACGGCGATCTTGCGGTCGCCGCCGTCCTTGTCCAGGCCATAGGCCAGTGCGGCCGCGGTGGGTTCGTTGATGATGCGCTTGACGTCGAGCCCGGCGATGCGGCCGGCGTCCTTGGTCGCCTGGCGCTGCGAGTCGTTGAAGTACGCCGGCACCGTGATCACGGCCTCGGTGACCTTCTCGCCCAGGTAGTCCTCGGCGGTCTTCTTCATCTTCTCGAGGATGCGCGCGGAGACTTCCTGCGCCGACAGGTTCTTGCCGTCGCTGGTCTGTACCCAGGCGTCGCCGTTGTCGTGCGCGACGATCGCGTACGGCACCAGGCCCAGGTCCTTCTTGACCTCGGCGTCGGTGAACTTGCGGCCGATGAGGCGCTTCACCGCGTAGAAGGTGTTCTTCGGGTTGGTGACGGCCTGGCGCTTGGCCGACGCGCCGACCAGCACTTCGCCGTCCTTGGTGTAGGCGACGACGGACGGCGTGGTGCGGTCGCCCTCGCTGTTCTCGATGACGCGGGCCTTGCCGCCGTCCATGATCGCCACGCACGAATTGGTCGTGCCCAGGTCGATGCCGATGATCTTTGCCATGGGTCTCTAGCCTCTTGGATCTTGGTCTGGGGAGCGGCCGCGCCGCCGATGACTGCTATCTGGGGATGACGGCGGCGCCTTCAAGCGCCGCGCACCATCCGGGAAGGCCTTGCTTCAGTCGGAACTGGCCACGGCCACCATGGCCGGGCGCAGCAGCTGCTCGTTGAGCCGGTAGCCCTTCTGGAACAGCTGGGCCACCGCGCCGGCCTCGACACCCGCCGCCTCCACCACGCTCATGGCCTGGTGCAGCTCGGGATTGAACGCATCGCCCGCGGCCGGGGCGATCTGCACCAGGCCCTGGTTGCCGGTGACCCGGCGCAGCTCGCGGAGCGTCAGCTCGACGCCATCGTGCAGCGGCCCGGAGCCGCCGGCGGCGACGAGGGCGGCGTCCAGGCTGTCGAACACCGGCAGCAGGTCGCCCAGGAGCTGCTTGTTGGCGAAGCGACAGGCGTTCTGCACGTCGCGCTCCATCCGCCGGCGCTGGTTCTCGAGGTCGGCGCGGTCCACCAGGGACTGCGCGCGCACCTGCTCGAGCTCGGCGCGGAGGGTTTCGATCACGTCTTCCAGCGGAAGGTCGTCTGCGGGCGCCTCGGCGGCGTGGTCGGGCGTCTGTTCGGTGGTCATCGCTCTCGTGGGTCCGGAATGGCTCGGTCCGGACTGAGTGGGGATGCCGCGTCGGGATTCAAGGCGGCGCCGAGCGCCTCGGCGGTCGCCTGCACTACCGGGATGACCCGGTCGTAGGCCATCCGGGTCGGCCCGATCACCCCGAGCACGCCCAGCACGCGGCCACCGGCGCCGTAGGGCGCGGTCACCAGCGACATCCCCGCCAGCGGCGCGACCCCGGTTTCCTCGCCGAAGAACACCCGCACGCCCTGGGCCTTCACCGTGCGCTCGAGGAGCTGCAGGATCTCGCGCTTTTCCGAAAACGCCTCGAACAGCTCGCGCAGGCGGTCGAGGTCGGCCAGGTCCTGCAGCCCCAGCAGCCGGGCCTGGCCGGCCACCACCATGTCCTCGCCGGCGGGCGCCAGCGCCTGCTCGGCGAGCTCGGTGGTGGCGCGCAGCAGCCCCTCGAGCTCGCTGCGCGCGCTCTTCAGCTCGCGCAGCAGGCCGGCGCGGATGGCCGGCAGCGGCTGCCCGGCGAAGTTCGCGTTGAGGTAGTTGGCGACCCGCTCGAGCTCGGCGCCATCGTAGGCGCGGCGGGTCTGGACGATGCGGTTCTGCACTTCGTTGTCGGCGAAGACCACGATCGCCATCACCCGCTGACCATCCAGGGGCACGAAGTCGATCTGGCGGAAGGCGAACTGCTCGCGGCCCGGCACGCTGACCACGCCGACGAAGCGGGTCATCGCCGAGACCAGCTCCGAGGCATTGCCCAGCAGCGACTGGGTGCCGCCGCCGGGCGCCAGGCCGCCACGCAGGCGGTCGAACTCGGCGTCCTCGAGCGGGCTGAGCTGCAGCAGCGAGTCGACGAAGACCCGGTAGCCGCGTGCGGTGGGCACGCGCCCGGCGGAGGTATGCGGTGCCGACAGCAGGCCGACCTCCTCGAGGTCGGACAGGATGTTGCGGATCGTCGCCGGACTGACGTCCAGTCCGGCATGGCGCGCCAGGGTCTGCGAACCGACCGGCTCGCCGTCGCGGATATGGCGCGCGATGAGGGTGCGCAGCAGCTGGCGGCTGCGTGCATCGAGGGGATCGTCAGGGCGTCGGGACATGCCGCGGGTATACGTCCGCCGGGCGCCCGTCGCAAGCGGCGAGATTCGCCGATGACAGGCTGCGCGTCTCCGCGGCACAATTCGCACGCCATGCTCAAGCGCCTGTCGATCAAGGATTTCGCCGTCGTCTCCGCCACCGAACTGGAATTCGGGCCGGGACTCACGGTCGTGTCCGGCGAGACCGGCGCCGGCAAGTCGCTGATCGTCGACGCGCTGGGCTTCCTGTCCGGGCTGCGCGCCGACAGCGGCATGGTCCGCCATGGCGCGCAGCGCGCCGAACTCGACGCCGAGTTCACGCTCGACGACTCACCCGCGGCGCTGGGCTGGCTGCGCGAGCAGGAATTCGACGACGGCGCCGCCTGCCAGCTGCGGCGCACCCTGCGCGCCGACGGCGGCTCGCGGGCCTGGATCAACGGCCGTCCGGCCACCCTCTCCCAGCTGGGCGCGCTGGCCGCGCTGCTGGTGGAGATCCACGGCCAGCACGAACACCAGGCCCTGCTGTCGCGCGGCAGCCAGCTGGCCCTGCTCGATGCCTACGGCCGCCACGAGGCGGAACTGGCGGCCGTCGCGCAGGCGGCACGCGCCTGGTCGGCGCTGCTGCGCGAGCACGAGCGCCTCAACGCGGCCGGCGACGTCTCGGACCGGATCGACTTCCTGGGCCACCAGCTCGGCGAGCTGGAGCGCGAGGCGCTGGAGCCGGACTCGATCGCCGAGCTGGTGGTCGCGCACCGGCGCCAGGCGCATGGCGCCGAGCTCGTGGAGGCCTGCGACGCCGCGCTCGAACGCCTGGGCGGCGACAGCGACGCCCTGCCCGCCGCGGTGCAGCAGCTGCGCGCCCTGCTCGGGCGCATGCGCGCGCACGAGGCACGGCTCGGGGACGTGGACGCCCTGCTCGAGGGCGCCGCGATCCAGCTTGACGAGGCCGCGGTGCTGCTCGACCGCATCCGCGCCGACCTCGACATCGATCCCGCGCGGATGCAGGCGCACGACGCGCGGCTTTCGCGCCTGCACGAACTCTCGCGCAAGCATCGGGTGCCGGTCGAGGACCTGGCGAGCCACCGCGATGCGCTGGCCGCGGAACTCGAGATGCTGGCCACTTCCGCCAGGCGGCTGGAAGGCCTGGGCGCCGAGATCACCGGCGCGGCGGCGGCGTGGCGCACGGCCGCGGCGAAGCTCGGCAAGGCTCGCGCCCGGGCCGCGACCGCGCTGGGCAAGGCGACCACCGCCCTGGTGGGCGAGCTGGGCATGGGCGGGGGCCGCTTCGAGATCGCGCTCGAACCCATCGCGGCCGACGCACCCGACGCGCAGGGCGCCGAGCGCGCCGAGTTCCTGGTCACCGCCAACGCCGGCCAGCCACCGCGCCCGCTGCGCAAGGTCGCCTCGGGCGGCGAGCTCTCGCGCATCTCGCTGGCGATCGAAGTCGCCGCGCTCGGCCTGGACGCGGTCCAGACCATGGTCTTCGACGAGGTCGACTCGGGCATCGGCGGCAACGTCGCCGGCATCGTCGGGCGCAAGCTGCGCGACCTGGGCAGTCGCCGCCAGGTGCTCTGCGTGACCCACCTGCCGCAGGTCGCGGCCCAGGGCCACGCGCATTACCGGGTGAGCAAGGCCGAGCGTGCGGACATGACCCAGAGCGCGGTGCGCCTGCTCGACGACGCCGGCCGCCAGGAGGAGCTGGCGCGGATGCTGGGCGGGATCGAGGTCAGCAGCGAGGCGCGGGCCGCAGCCAGGCGCCTGCTGAGCGAGGCGGAGGGGTCGCCGGTCGCCTGAGGCCGGACTCAGCGCTTCTTGCGGACGTAGAGCACCAGCGAGTGCTCCTCGAGGATGTAGCCGTACTTCTCGGCCACCGCGTGCTGCAGCGCCTCGATTTCGGGGCTTTCGAACTCGATGATCCGGCCGGTGTCGACCTCGACCATGTGGTCGTGGTGGCCACCGCGGTCGATCTCGTAGACGGCCGTGCCGCCTTCGAAGTTGTGCTTGAGCACCAGGCCCGCGGCCTCGAACTGGGTCAGCACGCGGTAGACCGTCGCCAGGCCGATCTCGTCGCCGGAATCCAGCAGCTGGCGATAGATCTCCTCGGCCGTCATGTGGTGGCGCGAGGACTCCTGCTCGAGCAGCTGCAGGATGCGCATGCGCGGATGGGTGACCTTCAGTCCGGCCCTGCGCAACTCGTTGGTTTCCATGCGTCTCCCGTCAGTGAGGCGGTTGGGGGGCGCCAGCCGCCGTCGACCGGTTGCCGTGGCCCGGCGAGTGTATCATCGCGGCATGTCCGCCCCGACCTGGTTCCCGATGCACAAGCTGATCGTCACCGCCCTCGCCGCCTGCCTCACCGCGGGCTGCGGAATCATCTACAAGCAGCCGGTCTACCAGGGCACGCTGATCTCGCCGACCAACGTCGAGCAGCTGCAGGTGGGCATGAGCCGCCAGCAGGTCGAGGCGCTGCTGGGCACGCCGTCGATCCAGGATCCGTTCCACCAGAACCGCTGGGACTACACCGCCACCGAGCGCGTGGGCCGCGGCTCGAAGACCGAGAAGCGCAACTTCGTCGTGCATTTCGAAGGCGACTCGGTGGCCCGTTGGGAAGGCGACTATTTCCCCGAGCGCAACCAGCAGCTGATCCAGGACGTGCGCCGCCAGTTCGGCCCCAACCTCGCCCGCCCGGCCAAGCGCGGCGCCGGACGCTAGTCCGCGTCAGCGCGCACCGCGGGCGGCCCTGCGCCGGCGCGCATCCTTGGGATCGACCTGCAGCGGCCGCAGCAGTTCCACGCGGTCACCGTCGCCGAGCCGGGTCTCCTCGCCGGCGCGCACGCCGAACACCGCATAGCCGTCGACGCCGGCGAGCGGCAGTCCGCTCGCGGCCACCGCCTCGCCGAGCGTGGCATCGGCATCCAGCTCGACCACGACGGCGCGGTGCGCGCGCGGCAGTGCCAGCACCACCTCCACGCGCATGGCTCAGTCCGCCGCGTCGGCCACGCGCACGAAATCGTCGACCATGCGGTCGGCCAGCCCCTGCAGCCCGAGCTTCAGCGCGGGCACCAGCAACCGGCTGCGCGGCTCGAAATCGAGGACCAGGGTGACCTTGCAGGCCGACTCGTCGAGCGCGTGGAAATCCCAGCGCCCTTCGAGCCTGCGGAACGGACCGTCACGCAGCGCCATGTCGATGCGGTGCGGCGGCTGCAGCCGGTTCTCGGTGGTGAACCAGGTGCTGATGCCGCCGATGCCCAGTTCGAGCCGTCCCAGCACCCGATCCGGTCCCGCTTCGACCACTTCGGCACCGCTGCACCAGGCGAAGCGACGCGGATAGGCTTCGACGTCGTTGACCAGCTGGAACATCCGCGCGGCGGAGTGCTCGACCAGTGCGGACCGGGTGATCGTGGGCATGGGCGGTGTGGGAGAATGGCGCGATGGGCAAGAACGCAAAGGATAAGGGAAAGGCCAGGGACGGGGGCACGATCGCGCTCAACAAGCGCGCGCGCTACGAGTACGCGCTCGGCGAGCGCTACGAGGCGGGCCTTGCCCTGCAGGGCTGGGAGCTGAAATCGATCCGTGCCGGCCGCGCCAACATCGGCGAAAGCTACGCCGTGGTCCGCGGCGGCGAGCTGTTCCTGTTCGGTGCCCAGGTCACGCCGCTGATCCAGGCCTCGACCCACGTGGTCGCCGAGGAGCGGCGCACGCGCAAACTGCTGCTGCACCGGCACGAGATCGACAAGCTGGTCGGCCTGGTGCAGCGCGAGGGTTACACCATCGTGCCCACCGCGCTCTACTGGAAGGGCAACAAGGTCAAGGCCGAGATCGCCCTGGCCAAGGGCAAGCAGGACCACGACAAGCGCGACGTCGCCAAGGACCGCGACTGGCAGCGCGACAAGCAGCGCGTGATGCGCCGCCACAACCGCGACGCCTGAGCCCTGCGCTAGCCCGGATCGTCGGGCAGCGTGAAGCGGAAACGCGCGCCCTGCCCCGGCACGCCGGCGCCGGTGATGGTGCCGCCATGGCGTTCGATGATGCGCTTGACCGAGGCCAGGCCGATGCCTTCGCCGCTGAACGCGTCGGCCGCGTGCAGGCGCTGGAACGGCCGGAACAGTTTGTTGGCATAGGCCTGGTCGAAGCCGACGCCGTTGTCGGCGATCTCGAACCAGTCGTGCCCGCCCTCCGACACCCGGTGGAATCCGATGCGCGCGCCGGTGGCGTCGCGGGTGAACTTCCAGGCGTTCGCCAACAGGTTCCCCAGCAGGTTGCGCACCAGCGCGCTGTCGCCCGACGCGTGCAGCCCCGGCTCGATCCGGACATCGACCTCGCGCCCCGGCTCGGCCTGTCGGAGCTCGGCGACGAGGTCGTCAGCCATCGCCGAAAGATCCAGCGGCTCGCGCTTCAGCTCACCGCGCGAGACGCGCGACATCTTCAGCAGTGCATCGATCAGCTCGCCCATGCGCGCGGTGGCGGCGCGCACGCGGGCGATGTAGGCGCGGCCGGTTTCGTCGAAGGC
Source organism: Luteimonas sp. MC1895 (assembly GCF_016457215.1). NCBI lineage: Bacteria > Pseudomonadati > Pseudomonadota > Gammaproteobacteria > Lysobacterales > Lysobacteraceae > Luteimonas > Luteimonas sp. MC1895. Next base: position 111,364 of record NZ_JAEMDY010000001.1, on the reverse strand, counting down.
GTCGCCATGGCGGTCGACGACCATGCGGCTGAAACCGTCGATGGCGCGCAGCGGGGCGCGCAGGTCGTGCGAGATGGTGTACGCGAACGACTCCAGCTCCTCGTTGGCGCGCGTCAGCTCGCGCGTGCGAAGCACGACGCGCGCCTCGAGGGTGCGGTTGAGCGCCAGCACCCGGGCCTCGGCGCGCAGGCGGTCGCTGATGTCCTCGACCTGCACCAGGCTGGCGATGCCCTGGCCCTCCTCGCCCGGCACCTGGGCATAGGTCAGGTGCACGTGGCGCAGGTCGCCGTCTTCCCGGCGCAGTTCGCGGGTGACGCGGTAGGCGCTGCCGGTGGCTTCGCGCGCGCGCGTTTCCGCCGCGCTGTCGAAGCCGGTGAACAGACCTTCGAAGTCACGGCCCAGCAGCTCTTCCGGCGAAGCGCGCAGGATGTTGGCCAGGGCCAGGTTGCTGTCGATGATCCGGCCGTCGCGATCCAGCAGGGCCTTGCCGATCGCCGAGAAGCGCATCGCCGCGCGGAAGCGCTGCTCGCTGCGCCGGTAGGACTCGCTCATGCGCACCGCGATCTGCTGCGCGCGCGACTGGGTCCGCGCCAGGATCATCGCCAGCGCGAACAGCAGCAGGGACGCCAGCATGCCGACGTAGATGGTTCCCGTCGGCCCGAGCAGGCCGGCATCGTCGTCCGGCCCCGGATCCTGGTGGAAGTCCAGTCGCCAGCGTCGGCCGTAGACCTCCTCGACCACGCTGTGGCTCGCGCCCTCGACCGTGCCGGCGGCAGGCGCGGCGCCGTCGACCGGGAAGACCGGCAGTTCGGCCTCCGTGGCCTCGACCGTGGGACCGTCGGCCTCGCCGATGTCGACGATCCGCATCGAAAAGCCTTCGCGGCCTTCCGGCAGCGCATTGGCGACGAAGAGGTCCAGGCGGAACGGCGCGCAGACCCAGCCCGCCAGCGCCGCCGTGCGCGCCGAGGCATTGGCCGGCACGATGCCGCTGCGGTACACCGGCGCATAGATCACCAGCCCGGGCCCCGCGCCCTGCTGCACCGCGGGCATCGGCGCGGTGATGCGTGCCGAGGCGCTGGCCCGCGCCGCCGACATCGCGGCCGCCTGCACCGGCTCGGTCAGCATGTCGAAGCCGACCGCGTCGGCCGTGGCGACGACCTGGGGCTCGAGCAGCACGATCGGCCCGTATTCCGCGCGCGCACCCGGCGGATCCACGCGGAACAGCAGGCGCGTGGCCTGGCGCTGTTCAAGCTGGAAATCCTGCAGCTGCGCCGGCGACATGGCGGCCGCATAGCAGAGGCCGAGCATCGCCGGGAAGCGCCTCGGAAGATCCAGGCCCTCGGCGTAATTGCGCCACTGGCGCGGACTGGGCCGGTCCACGGCGGCGAGCAGGGACACGCCGCCGCGGGTGATGAGCTCGTAGGTCAGCAGCTGCTGGCGCAGCCCGGCGACCACCTGCTCGGCCTCGACGGCCAGCCGCGCCTCGGCCAGCGCGCGTTCGCGGTTCCCGGCGCCCATCGCATAGATCACCACCAGGCTGAGCGAGGCGACCAGGACCAGGGTGGCCAGCATGTAGCCCTGGCGGGCCGGCATCGGTTCGCCGGCGGAGATGTCGTCGCGAGTGCTCATCCGCGGCCAGAATAGCGCGTGCGCCGCGCTTTGCCCCCGCGGGCGGGGCTGAACGCCGGTCTTCGTCCAACGTCGCGTCCCTTGCGGCCCGCCGATGCGCCCCTATACTGGGGACGTCAAGCGCGTTCTCTGCCACCCGGCAGACGCCAGCTGTCCCGGATACGGGGGTGTACTGGCTTCGACGGGGGTCGCGAAATCGCCTGGTGCATGCCGAGGGGGCAGCTTTCCTCGTAAATCCAGCGGCAAACTTCTAGTTGCCAACGACGACAACTACGCTCTCGCCGCTTAAGGCGTAAGCCCCGAACCCACTTGTGCCTGTGCTCGTGGATGTAGGGTCATTATCACGGGAATCCAGCCGCGGAGGTTGCCTGTCTTCCGCGGTTGAACTGACAGGCTGGTCATCCGGCGCGCTTCGCACACCGTGCTGCCGGGTGACGAGATCCAACGGTGGGCTAAGCATGTAGGGCCGGGGATGGAGTGCCTTCGGACGCGGGTTCAATTCCCGCCACCTCCACCAACGCAGGACCAGGAAGCCCGCCGCGATGCGGGCTTCCTGCTGTCCGGGCCCCGGAAACCTGCCTCCGGGGCGCGCTTGCGGCATCCTAGGCGCATGTCACGCGCACCCGCTCCCATTGCGAACTCCGGCGTTGCCGCCACGCATGCGGCCGCTCCAGGCGCCGGCAGCGTGCTGCGCGGGGTCGAGCGCTGGCGCGGCGGCGAGGTCCGGCACGTCGAGGACCATGTCGCCGAGGAGGTCCCGGTGGCCTTCGTCTACAACGACCAGCCCTTCGCGGTGATGATGGCCACGCCCGCCGACATCGCCGATTTCGCCACCGGCTTCGCGCTCAGCGAGGGCATCGTGGAGCGCCTGGCGGACGTGTCGGTCGAGCACATCGAGACCTTCATCGAAGGCATCGAAGTGCGGCTGCGCATTCCCGCTGCGCGCGCGCAGGCACTGGCCCGGCGCCGGCGCAGCATGGCCGGCCGCAGCGGCTGCGGGGTCTGCGGCAGTGAGCTGCTGGAGGCGGCCCTGCGCTATCCGCCGCCGGTCGCATCCGACGTGCGGGTGACCACCGCCGCGCTGCGCCGCGCCCTGGGCGAACTGCGCGCCGCGCAGGCGCTCACCGCGCTCACCGGCGCGGCGCATGCCGCGGGCTGGATGGCACTGGACGGCAGCCTGCTGCTGGCGCGCGAGGACGTCGGTCGCCACAACGCCCTCGACAAGCTGATCGGCGCCATGGCCGCCGCCGGCCATCAGCCCGAAGCCGGCTTCCTCGTGGTCACCAGCCGCGCCAGCTACGAAATGGCCATGAAGGCGGCCAGCGCCGGCATCTCCTTCATGGCCGCGATCTCGGCGCCGACCGCACTCGCGATCTCGCTGGCCGAGCATGCGGACCTGACCCTGCTGGGCTTCGCCCGCGACGACGGCCAGGCGGTCTACACGCATCCCCGGCGGCTGCTTGCCGACCGGCCAGCTGCGTCCGGCGACACCGGGGCCAGCGCAGGTACGCCGCCATGAGCGACGGCCCGATCCGCAGGTACGACGGCCCGGCCGGCGGCTGGGACGCGCTCAGGAGCGTCGCCCGCCAGCTGGTCAGGGAGGACGTCGGCCTCGGTGGCGCCCGCGCCCTGCTCCACGCCAACCAGCCGGACGGCTTCGACTGTCCCGGCTGCGCCTGGCCCGACCGCGACCACACCTCCACCTTCGAGTTCTGCGAGAACGGCGCCAAGGCCGTTGCCGCCGAGGCCACGCGCCACCGCGCCGGGCCGGAGCTGTTCGCCCGCCACAGCGTCGCGCGGCTGTCGGAATACAGCGACCACTGGCTCGAATCCCAGGGCCGGCTCACCACGCCGATGCGCTACGACGCGGCGACCGGCCACTACGTCCCTGCGACCTGGGACGAGGCCTTCGCGCTGATCGCAGGCCATCTCAGGGCCCTGCCCTCGCCCGACCAGGCGATCTTCTATACCTCGGGCCGCACGTCGAACGAGGCCGCCTTCCTGTACCAGCTGTTCGTACGGGAGTACGGGACCAACAATTTCCCCGACTGCTCGAACATGTGCCACGAGTCCTCGGGCACCGCGCTCAAGCCGCAGGTCGGCGTCGGCAAGGGCACTGTCTCGCTGCAGGACTTCGAGCAGGCCGACTGCATCCTGGTGTTCGGCCAGAACCCGGGCACCAACCACCCGCGCATGCTCGGCGAGCTGCGCGACGCGGCCAGGCGCGGCTGCAGGATCGCCGCGTTCAATCCGCTGCGCGAGCGCGGACTGGAGCGCTTTGCCGACCCGCAGGACAAGCTGGAGATGCTGCGCGGCGGCTCGACCCGGATCGCGTCGGACTACTTCCAGCTGAAGATCGGTGGCGACCTGGCCGCGGTGAAGGGCATGGTCAAGCACGTGCTCGAGCGCGACGACGAGGCCCTGGCGCAGGGCCGGCCTTCGCTCCTCGACCGCGCCTTCATCGCCGAACACACCACCGGCTTCGAGGCCTTCGCCGCCGATGTGCGCGCGGAGTCCTGGGACACGATCGCCGCCGAGTCGGGACTCGACCCGGCCCGCCTGCGCCAGGCGGGTGATCTCTACCTGCAGTCCGAGCGCGTGATCGCCTGCTGGGGCATGGGCATCACCCAGCACCGGCACTCGGTCGCGACCATCCGCATGATCGCCAACCTGATGCTGCTGCGCGGCAACCTCGGCCGCCCGGGCGCCGGGCTGTGCCCGGTGCGCGGCCACAGCAACGTGCAGGGCGACCGCACGATGATGATCTGGGAGAGGCCGCCTGCCGCCTTCCTCGACCGCCTGCGCGAGGTGTTCGGCTTCGAACCGCCGCGCGCGGAAGGCTACGACACCGTGGCGGCGATCGAGGCCATGCTCGACGGCCGCGCGCGGGTGTTCTTCGCCATGGGCGGCAACTTCGCCGCCGCCACCCCCGACACCGGGGCCACCGCGCGCGGCCTGCGCACCTGCGCGCTCACCGTGCACGTGGCCACCAAGCTCAACCGCAGCCACCTGGTGCACGGGCGCGAGGCGCTGATCCTGCCCTGCCTCGGCCGGACCGAAATCGACCTGCAGGCGAGCGGACCGCAGGCCGTCACGGTGGAGGACTCGATGAGCATGGTGCACCTGTCGGCAGGCATCCGGCCGCCGGCATCGGCCACCCTGCTGTCGGAGCCCGCGATCATCGCGCGCTTGGCGCAGGCCACGCTGGGCGAGCAGTCGACGGTCGACTGGTCCTGGCTGGTCGAGGACTACGACCGCATCCGCGACCTGGTCGCGCGCGTGTTCGACGACTTCCACGACTTCAACGCACGCGTGCGCGTGCCGGGAGGCTTCCGCCTGCCCAACGGCGCCCGCGAGCGGCGCTGGGACACCGCGAGCGGCAAGGCGGCCTTCATCGCGGCCGCGGTGCCGGTCGACAACCCGATCCACCGCGCGCGCGCGGCGGGCGCCGCCCTGGACGCGCCGCCGGTGTTCCTGCTGGCGACCATGCGCTCCCACGACCAGTACAACACCACCATCTACGGACTGGATGACCGCTACCGCGGCGTTTTCGGCGAGCGGCGGGTGCTCTTCACCCACGCCGACGACATCGCCGCACTCGGCATGCAGGCCGGCGACCGGGTCGATCTGGAGAGCCTGGCCGACGACGGCGTGCGCCGGCAGGCCAGGGGCTTCCTGCTGGTCGCCTACGACATCCCGCGCGGCTGCCTGGCGGCTTACTACCCCGAGACCAATCCGCTGGTGCCGCTGTCGAGCTTCGCCGAAGGCTCGCGCACGCCCACCTCCAAGTCGGTCCCGGTCGTGCTGGCTCCCCACCGTCCCGACGGCGCCGCGGCGCGCCAGCGCGACATCCCCGCCGCCGTTGTCGGCTGACGCGGCCCTGCTCCACGCGCTCCTGGCCGAACTGGCCGGGCATCCCGACGGGGTGTCGAGCGCGCGCCTGTGCAAGCGCCTGGGGCTGCGCATGAGCGTGCTGCTGCGCATGCTGGCGTGGATCGGCGAGGATCCGATCGGCGACCACGCCGCACCCGGCTGGGTGCGCACGCGCGATGACGGCACGCGCACCCTGGTGCAGCTGACCGCCACGGGCCAGGCACTGCTGGCCAGCCTCCCGCACGCGTCCCCGGCGGCGCCGGAGCCGCCGTAGCGTCAACCACGCGGCGGGTCCGCGTGCGGCGTCGGGCGGGCGCCTTCCGCGGTGCCCTGTGCGATCCTGTCGGTCCCGCCGAGCGCGCCCGCACCACCCAGCATGACGTCCGACGCCAACCCGGCTGCAGCCTTGACCACGGGGCGTCCCGACGTCCTGGTCGTCGACGACGACACCGACATCGTCGACCTCATCGACCGCTACCTGGGCGCACATGGCTTCGCCGTCCGCGCCGCGCACACCGGCGCCGACATGCACCTCGCCCTGGCCGCGGCCGCGCCCGACGTCGTCCTGCTCGACCTCGGCCTGCCCGACGTCGACGGCCTCTCGCTGCTTCAGCAGTTGCGCACCCACTGGCAGGGGCCGGTGATCGTGGTCAGCGGCCGCGGCGGCGCGGTGGAGCGCGTGGTCGGGCTCGAGCTGGGCGCCGACGATTACGTCGCCAAGCCTTTCGACTTCCGCGAGCTGCTGGCGCGCATCCGTTCGGTGCTGCGCCGCGCCGCGCCGGTCGAGGCGCAGCCGGTGGCCGACACGCCGCGCCGGTTGGCGTTCGCGCACCTGGTCGTCGACCTGGCGGCGCGGCGGATGCATGACGCCGCCGGCACCGAGATCCCGCTCACCACCGGTGAATTCGACCTGCTGCGCGCCCTGCTCGAGCGGCCCAACGAGGTCCGCAGCCGCGACGAGCTGATGACCAGCCTGTACGGCCGCGAAGCCGGGCCCTTCGACCGCGCGATCGACGTCGGCGTCGCGCGCCTGCGGCGCAAGGTGGAGCCGGACCCGGCGAACCCGGACCTCATCCGCTCGGTGCGCGGCCTCGGCTACCTGCTTGCCGCCGAGGTGCGGCCGGCATGAGCGACGGCGCACTGCCCGTTCACGCCATCCCGGGACTGTTCGAAGCCGTGCCCGACGCGCTGGTGGTGATCGGTCCCGACGGCCGCATCCTGCACGCCAACGGCCAGGCGGAAGCGCTGTTCGGCCACCCGCGCGGCAGCCTCGAAGGCCGTGAGATCGAGGACCTGCTGCCGGCCGCGGCGCGCGCGCGCCACCGCGACTACCGCGACCGCTACATGGGCCAGCCGCACGTGCGGCCCATGGGCGCGACCGGTCAGACCCTGACCGGACTGCGCAGCGACGGCAGCGAATTCGCGGTCGAGATCGCGCTGAGTCCGCTGCAATCGACCGCCGGCCCGCGCTACCTGGCGTCGGTGCGCGACATCTCCGGCACCCAGCGCGTGCGCCAGGCGCTGGCGCGGGCGCGCTACGACGCCATCGCCGCGCGCATCGGACAGCTGGCGCTGGAGACCGGCACCGAGGCGGAATTGCTCGAGCTGCTGCCCGGCCTGCTGGCCGAGGCCCTCGGCGTCGACTCGGTGGCGATCCTGGCGGCCCCGCACGATGCCCACCCGGCGGGAGTCCGCGCGGCCATCGGCCCGGCGTGGAGCGTCGCCGGCACCACGCCGCGGCCCTTCGCCGGCCAGCACCGCGAGGCCTGGATCATCGACGACGTCGCCGTCGATCCGTCGGCAGCCGCCCTGTTCCCGCTGCCGCTGCCGCCCTCGGGCAGCGCGGTCATGGTCCCGGTGCTCGAACGCCACCGCGTGGCCGGCGCCCTGCTGGCCAGCGCCCGCGAACCACGCCGCTTCGACCACGACACGCGCCACCTCCTGCAGTCCGCGGCTGCCACGCTCGGCGCATTCGTGCAGCAGCGCCGCGCCGAGGAACAGCTCGCGCATGCCCACCGCCTGGACGCGATCGGCCAGCTGACCGGCGGCGTGGCGCATGACTTCAACAACCTGCTGACGGTGATGTCGGGCAGCCTGCAGCTGCTGGAGACGGAGGTCGCCAGCGACTCGGGACGCGAACTGCTGGCCAGCGCCCTGCGCACGGTCGGCCGCGGTGCCGAGCTCACCGCCAAGCTGCTGGCCTTCGCGCGCCGCCAGCGCCTGCTGCCGCGCGAGGTCGACGTCCCGGCGCTGCTGCACGACGTCGAGCGGGTGCTGCGGAGCACGCTGGGGGACGCCGTGCGGCTGCGGCTCGAGGTCGAGGACGGCGTCTCGTCCGCCTGCATCGACGCCGGCCAGCTGGAAGCCGCGCTGCTCAACCTGGTGCTCAACGCGCGCGATGCGCTGCCGCAGGGCGGCGAGATCGTGCTCGGGGCCGGCGAGGAAAGCGTCAAGCGGCCCCGGCCCGGCCTGCCCGCAGGGCGCTACCTGCGGCTCTCGGTGCGCGACACCGGACGCGGCATGCCGGCGGACGTGCTGGCGCGCGCCATGGAGCCGTTCTTCACGACCAAGGGCCGCGAGCGCGGCAGCGGCCTGGGCCTCAGCATGGTGCATGGCTTCGCGCGCCAGAGCGGCGGCGACCTGGAGATCGACAGCAGCCCGGGCGTGGGCACCGAGGCCCGGCTGTACCTCCCGCTGGGTGGCGCCGGCGCGAATGACGCGCCGGCAACGCCTGTGTCCGCCGCGTCGTCATCGGGCAGCGGCGAGCGCGTACTGGTGGTCGAGGATGACCCTGCGGTGCGCGCGATCACCGTCGCCTTCCTGCGCACGGGCGGCTACGCCGTCGAGGCGGTCGCCGACGCCGAGGCGGCCCTGGTGCGCCTGCGCGAGGATGACGGCTTCGCCCTGCTCTTCACCGACGTGATGCTGGGCCCCGGCATGGACGGCAAGCGCCTGGCGGTCGCCGCCCGCGGGCTGCGACCGGGCCTGCCGGTGCTGCTGACCTCGGGCGACGAGGAACACGCCGCGGACGCGGCGGCCACCTCGGGCCTGCGGCTGTTGCGCAAGCCCTGGCGACGCGAGGTGCTGGTGGAGGCCGTGCGCGACGAACTCGCGCGCTAGTGGCAGCGCTCGTCCTCGCCGGCGAGCACCGCGCGCAGGCCCCCCTCGTCAACGATGCGGATGCGTCGGCCGCTGACTTCGATCATGCCGCGGGCCTGCATGCGCGACAGCGCGCGGGTCACGGTTTCCAGGGTCAGCGAGAGGAAGTTGCCGAGCTCGGCGCGGGTCATGCGCAGCTGCAGCAGCTCAGGGTCGAGGGCCAGGGTGGCAAAGCGCGCCGACAGGTCGAGCAGGAACGCGACCACGCGCTGGTCGGCGCCCAGCGTGCCGATGGCCAGCATCCAGCGCCAGTCGCGGCGGATTTCGCCGGCGAGCATGGCGGTCACCCGCGACTGGATCTCTGGCAGCATGTCCTGCAGGCGCGCGCAGGGCAGCTCCCAGACTTCGGCCCCGTCCAGCGCCACCGCATCGCAGGCATGGGCCGGCATGTCCACCGAGTCGAGGCCCAGCAGGTCGCCGCGCATGCGGAAGCCGGTGATCTTCTCTCGGCCGTCCTCGCTCAGCACGCTGGTCTTGAAGCAGCCGCTGCGCACGTAATAGAGCGAGTGGCGCGGCTGGCCAGCATGGAACAGCGCCTGGCGCGGCTCCATCCGGTGCACCCGCGGCGGCCAGCGCAGCAGCAGCGATTCAAGCGCCGGCGCCGCGTGCTGCTGGCGGTCGGAGGACCAGTCACCTGCCTGGCCGCGGGCGGCGGACTGGCTGGACATGGCGTTGTGGAACATGGGCGGCTCCTGCGTCGCGATGCCAGCCACTCTATTCAGCCGCCACGCGCGCACGGGCAGCGGGCGGTAACGGTTTGTAACCGTATGTAACGGCGGCGGACTGCGCAGGGATTACGCAGACGCAAATGACAACGTTCATCCCGGAACTGAGGAAGGCGAGGGGGTGCGGCGCCGAGGCGCTTTGACGCATGGCCTGCTGAGGGGAAGTCAAGGAGGAGGCTTCGGCCGCAGGCCGGAGCCGGGGGACATGAGCGGCAGCAGGCATCGCATCGCAGCACCGCCAAGCGTCCCGCCGGAACAACCAAATGAAAGGCCGCCTTGCGGCGGCCTTTCATGCGGACATGCGTGCGCGTTGCGCATGGGGGCGCGCGTCGCGCGTCGCGTCAGCCCTGCAGCGGCACCACGCGGATCTCGACGCGGCGGTTCAGGGCGCGGCCCTGCTCGGTCGCATTGTCGGCGATCGGCATCGACTTGCCGAAGCCCACGACCTCGAAGCGCTCGCGCATCAGGCCCTGGCCGATCAGGTAGTTGGCCACCGAGGAGGCGCGCTGCTCGGAAATGCGCTGGTTGACCGCATCGCCACCGACATTGTCGGTGTGACCGGCGACTTCCACGATGGTCTGGTTGTACTCGGACAGCGTGCGCGCGACGTTGTTGAGCGCCGGGTAGAACTGCGGCTTGAGGTCGGTCTTGTTGAAATCGAAGGTCACGCCATCGGGCAGGTTGAGCTTGATGACGTCGCCGTCGCGGTCGACCACGATGCCGGTGCCGGCGGTCTGGCGGCGCAGTTCGGCCTCCTGGCGATCCTGGTAGGCGCCGACGGCGCCGCCGGTGATGCCGCCCACGCCGGCGCCCACCAGCGCGCGCTGGCGACGCTCGGTGGCGTCTGAACCGCTCAGCAGGCCGGCCACCGCGCCGATGCCGGCGCCGATCAGCGCGCCGCGGCGGGTCTTGTTCGGATCATTCGGATCGCTGGTCTGGCCGGTGTAGCTGGCGCAGCTGGTGAGCATGACCGCGCTGGCGGCGAGCGAGGCAAGGATGATACGGGGCGACGTGCGCATGGTGGGAGGCTCCTGTGGCGGGCGGCGGGCGCCCTGTTGGATGAACGGGGGCCACGCTAACCGCGAAAGCGTCCGCGTGAAGTGATGGGGACCTGCCCTATTCAGCCGCCGGATAGTCTCCGCCGCTGTACAGCCGGGGGATCCGGTCGTTCAGGCCCACCAGGACCTCGTAGGGAATCATGCCGGCCGCTTCGGCGACCTGCTCGACGCGAAGTTCCCCGGTGCCCTGTCGGCCGATCAGCACGACCTCGTCCTCGTTCCAGGCGCTCTGTTCGCCGATATCGACCATGAACTGGTCCATGCAGACCCGGCCGACGATCGGGAAGCGCTGCCCGTGGATCAGCACCGAGCCCCGTGAGGACAGCGCACGCGGAAAGCCGTCGCCGTAGCCGATCGGGATGGTCAGCACGCGGGTATCGCGGGTCGGCGCCCAGCTGCCGCCGTAGCTGACCGTGTGCCCGGCCTCGACCACCTTGAAGTACACCACCCGCGAGACCAGGCTCATCGCCGGCTCCACCGCCACCGTCGGCCGGCAGGCGGCGCCCGGCAGGACGCCGTAGAGCATGATGCCGGGCCGCACCATGTCCAGGCGCGCCTGCGGGAAGTGCAGCACGCCGCCGGAGTTGGCGATGTGCCGCGGCGGCATCGGCGCGCCGATGCGCGGGAAATGCGCGCAGGCCTCCTCGAAGCGCTCCAGCTGCAGCGCGGTCATCGGCGAGTCGGGCTCGTCCGCGCAGGCCAGGTGGGAAAAGATGCCGGCCAGGGTGATCCAGCGCGAGGCCACCGCCGCCTCGATGAAGGGACCGGCGCTCCAGGCGTGCACGCCGATGCGCTGCATGCCGGTGTCGACCTTCAGGTGCACGGTGGCGCGCTGGCCCATGGCCTCGGCCGTGGCCTCGACCTGGTGCAGCTTCTCCAGCGACGAGACGGTGATCTGCAGGTCGTGCGCGATGTACTGCGCCACCTGCGGCGCGAACACGCCGCCCAGTACCAGGATCGGCACGGTGATGCCGGCGCGGCGCAGCGCGATGCCCTCTTCGGGGAATGCGACGCCCAGGTGCTCGACGCCCACCGACTGCAGGTGGCGCGCCACCGGCACCAGGCCGTGGCCATAGGCATTGGCCTTGACGATGGCCATCACCGGCACGCCGACGTGCGCGCGGATCGCGTGCAGGTTGCCCGCGATGCGGCCCAGGTCGACCAGGGCGCGGGTCGGGCGTTCGGAAACGGGCAGGCTCACGGGATCTACTCGAAGCTTCCGACCGAGTCGTGGGCGAGGTTGTCGAAGCGGGTGTACTCGCCGAAGAACTTGAGCTTCACCGCGCCGGTCGGGCCATTGCGATGCTTGCCGATGATCACTTCGGCCAGGCCCTTGTCGGGTGAGTTTTCCTTGTTGTAGTAGTCGTCGCGGTAGATGAAGACGATCAGGTCGGCGTCCTGCTCGATCGCGCCGGACTCGCGCAGGTCCGCCATCACCGGGCGCTTGTCCGTGCGCGTTTCCAGCGAGCGGTTGAGCTGCGACAGCGCCATCACCGGCACGTTGAGCTCCTTCGCCAGCGCCTTCAGCGAGCGGCTGATCTCGGAGATCTCGGTGGCGCGGTTCTCGCTGTTGCCCGGCACCTGCATCAGCTGCAGGTAGTCGATCATGATCATGCCCAGGCCGTGCTCGCGCTTGAGCCGGCGCGCCTTGGCGCGTAGGGCGTCGGGCGACAGCGCGGGCGTGTCGTCGATGAAGATCTTGGTTTCCTTCAGCAGCCGGATCGCGCTCGAGATGCGGCTCCAGTCCTCGTCCTCGAGCTGGCCGGTGCGCAGGCGCGCGGCGTTGACGCGGCCGACCGAGGAGATCAGGCGCAGCGCGAGCTGGCTGGCCGACATTTCCATCGAGAACACGGCCACCGGCTTCCTGGTCTTCATCGCCGCGTATTCGGCGATGTTGAGCGCCAGCGTGGTCTTGCCCATGGCCGGGCGCGCGGCCAGGATGATCAGGTCGGTGGGCTGCAGGCCGGCGGTCATCTCGTCGAACTCGACGTAGCCGGTGGGCAGGCCGGTGATCGAGCCGCCGGCGGCATAGCGCGTCTGCAGGACGTCGAAGGCGTCCTTCATGGCGTCGTTGACCGCGGTGAAGTCCTTGCGGCCGCGGTTGCCGGCCTCGGCGATCGCGAACACGTCCTGCTCGGCCTTGGCCAGGATCTCGGAGCTCTCGCGGCCCTCCGGCTGGAAGCCGTCGTTGACGATGCCGGTACCGACCTCGATCAGCTGCCGCAGCACCGCCTTGTCGCGGACGATTTCGGCATAGGCCACGATGTTCGCGGCCGACGGCGTGGTGGTGGCGAGCTCCACCAGGTAGGCGCCGCCGGCCACCAGCTCGGACTGGCCCTGCGATTCGAACCACTCGCCGAGCGTCACCGCGTCGAACGGACGGTTGCGCTCGGCCAGTTCCTTGATGGCGCGGAAGATCAGCTGGTGGTCGCGGCGGTAGAAGTCGACCTCGTCGAGCTGGTCGCCGACGCGGTCATAGGCCTCGGGCGACAGCATCAGCCCGCCGATGACGGCCTGCTCGGCCTCGACCGACTGGGGCGGAAGGCGCAGGTGTTCGACCCGGGCATCGCCACGCCCGTGCGGGTCGCGGCCGTCACGCTTGAAGCCGGGTCTGGCGCTCATCGCTGCACGCTCGTCACTATCGGGACTCCCCTGGTGGGACCGTCGCCGCGGCCCCTGGTGCTGTGTCGGACTGACATCGTAAAGGCCCCCGGCCGGGAAGCGTTGCAGACAACCCTGTGGATAACCGGTGGGTATCGCAGGAACCGCGACCGCGGACGCCGGAAACGGAAACGGGCGCCCCGAGAGGCGCCCGCTCCAGTCCCGACCGTGATGGCTCAGGCGGCTTCGGGTTCGACCACGACCTTGACGGTGGTCTCGACGTCGGCGTGCAGGTGCACGACGACCTCGTACTCGCCGACGGTGCGGAAGGCGCCCTCGCCCATCACCACTTCGGACTTCTCGACCGGGGTGCCGGCCTTGGTCAGGGCCTCGGCGATGTCGCGCGGACCGACCGAGCCGTACAGCTTGCCCTCGGTCGACGCATTGGCGTAGACGGTGACGCTCGCGCCTTCGAGCGCGGCGACGCGCGTGTTGGCCTCGTCCAGGCTCGACTGTGCCTTGGCCTCGTACTCGGCGCGGCGCGTCTCGAAACCGGCCAGGTTGGCGGCGGTGGCCGGGACGGCCTTGCCCTGCGGCACGAGGAAGTTGCGGCCGTAGCCGGGCTTCACGCTGACCTTGTCGCCAAGGTTGCCGAGGTTGACGACCTTCTGCAGGAGGATCAGATCCATGGGATGTACTCCGTATTCGTTAGCGGCGCACCCACGCGCGCCGCAACCGTTGCTGTCCGAATGGACGGTGGCCGGGCCGCCCTGGGGCGGCGCGGGATCAGACGTTGTGGTTGTCGGTGTACGGGATCAGGGCCAGGAAACGCGCGCGCTTGACGGCGGTGGCGAGCTGGCGCTGGTACTTCGACTTGGTGCCGGTGATGCGGCTGGGAACGATCTTGCCGTTCTCGGTCAGGTTCTGGCGCAGGGTGTTGAGATCCTTGTAATCGATCTCCTTGACGCCCTCGGCGGTGAACTTGCAGAACTTGCGGCGGCGGAAGAACTTGGACATGTCGGTGATCCTCAGGCGGCTTCGGAGTTGTCGTCGGTGTCGGCGGCGGGCTTCTCGCCCTCGCCTTCCTCGTCGTCACGGCGGCGGCGCTCGCCACGCTCCGGACGGTCGGGCTTCTCCGGCTTCTCGTCCTTGTTCTTCATGATCAGCGACTGCTCGGTATCGGCCTCTTCGCGGCGGACCACGAGGTGGCGGAGGATGGCGTCGTTGAAGCGGAAGCCCTCGATCAGCTCGTCGAGCACGGACTGGCCGGCCTCGATGTTCATGAGCACGTAGTGGGCCTTGACCAGGTTGTCGATCGGATACGCCAGCTGGCGACGACCCCAGTCCTCGAGGCGGTGGATCTTGCCTTCGGAACCTTCGATCAGGGTCTTGTAGCGCTCGACCATGGCCGGCACCTGTTCACTCTGGTCCGGATGGACCAGGAACACGATCTCGTAGTGACGCATGTTGTTTCCTCGTGGATATCGGCCGCGGGCGGAACGCCGCTGGCCGGGACAGCCCCCGGACGGTCCCTGGAGGACGCCGTGGGGCAAGGGACTCCCGGAAAAACGGGAGCCGCGCATTATGGCAGCGGGGCTGCTGGTGGCGCAACCCGGGGCGACTTGGCCGCCGGGTGTCGACCGCGGGCCTCGTGTGGGACGCGTGCCGCTGCAAGGGAGGGGTGCGACGTGCCGACGCGGGGTGATGGTTGGTGTCGTCCACCACGAGGCCGCCGGCGGCGGTGCAGGAGGTGGATGGTGGGGAGAGTGCGGAGAGTGGGCCATGGATGGCCCACGCCCCCGCTTCCAGCCATGGATGGCTGGCGGCGGGGCGGAGCACTCCCCCCGCCAGCCGCCTCCTGCAGCGTGGACGTCACGAAGAGGCCGCATTGAAGATGCTGCCAGAACGGAATCACACGCGAGTGCGGTTCGCCGCGATAGCGGCTCCTACAGGAGCAAGGAGGTCAGGCGACCTTGTCGGCGTCGGTGGTGAAGCTTTCGCCGCAGCCGCAGGCGGCGGCGGCCTTCGGGTTGCTGAAGGTGAACTGCTCGTTCAGGCCCTGCTTGAGGAAGTCCATTTCGGTGCCGTCGACCAGGGGCAGGCTGTCGGCGTCGACGAAGATGCGCACGCCGTCCTGCTCGAACACCGTGTCGCCGGGGCGCTCGTCGCGTGCGAGATCGACCGCATAGCCCCAGCCGGAGCAGCCGGTGCGGTTGACGCCGAAGCGCAGCCCGAGGGCCGCGGGAGAAGATGCGAGGTAGCCCTTCACGCGTTCGAGGGCGGCGGGTGCAAGGGTGATGGCCATGGCGTCATTCTACTCCGTGGGGCCGGCGCGGATCCGGCATCCGCGCGGCGATGGGTCCGGTAAACTCACACTCCCTGTATCGGTCCCTCCATTCAAGGATTCAAGGCATGACGGTTGTCAGCGTCGAACACGCGCTCGCGGGCAAGGTCGCCGCCGGCGGCGAAGTCACGGTCCGCGGCTGGGTGCGCACCCGGCGCGATTCCAAGGCCGGGCTGAGCTTCGTCAACGTCAGCGATGGCTCGTGCTTCGCGCCGATCCAGGTGGTCGCGCCGTCCACGCTTGCCAACTACGAGGCCGAGGTGAAGCGCCTGACCGCCGGCTGTTCGGTGATTGCCACCGGCACCCTGGTGGCGTCGCAGGGCCAGGGCCAGAGCTTCGAGATCCAGGCGGAGTCGATCGAGGTCGTCGGCTGGGTGGAGGATCCGGAAACCTATCCGATCCAGCCCAAGGCGCATTCGCTCGAGTTCCTGCGCGAGGTCGCCCACCTGCGTCCGCGCACCAACCTGTTCGGCGCGGTCACCCGCATCCGCCACTGCCTGGCGCAGGCCGCGCACCGCTATTTCCACGAGAACGGCTACTACTGGGTCAACACGCCGATCATCACCACCTCCGACGCCGAGGGCGCGGGGCAGATGTTCCGCGTGTCCACGCTCGATCTCGCCAACCTGCCGCGCGGCAAGGACGGCAGCGTGGACTTCGACCGCGACTTCTTCGGCAAGGAAACCTTCCTCACCGTCTCGGGCCAGCTCAACGTCGAGGCCTTCGCGCTCGCGATGAGCAAGGTCTACACCTTCGGTCCGACCTTCCGCGCCGAGAACAGCCACACCACGCGCCACCTGGCCGAGTTCTGGATGATCGAGCCGGAGATCGCCTTCGCCGACCTGGCCGAGACCGCACGCATCTCCGAGGAGTTCCTCAAGTACCTGTTCAAGGCGGTGCTCGACGAGCGCGGCGACGACATGGCCTTCATCGCCGAGCGCGTGCAGAAGGACGCGATCACGCGGCTGGAGTCGTTCATCAATGCGCCGTTCGAGCGCATCGAATACACCGATGCGGTGGAACTGCTGCAGAAATCCGGCCACAAGTTCGACTTCCCGGTGGAATGGGGCCTGGACCTGCAGACCGAGCACGAGCGCTGGCTGACCGAGCAGCACGTCGGCCGGCCGGTGGTGGTGACCAACTATCCGGAGCACATCAAGGCGTTCTACATGCGCCTCAACGACGACGGCAGGACCGTCGCCGCGATGGACGTGCTGGCCCCGGGCATCGGCGAGATCATCGGCGGCTCGCAGCGCGAGGAGCGGCTCGACGTGCTCGACGCGCGCATGGACCAGTTCGGCCTTGATCGCGAGCTCTATGGCTGGTACCGCGACTTCCGCCGCTACGGCACGGTGCCGCACGCCGGCTTCGGCCTCGGCTTCGAGCGCCTGATCGTCTACATCTGCGGGCTGTCCAACATCCGCGACGCCATCCCCTACCCGCGCGCGCCCGGCACGGCGGAGTACTGAGGCCGTGCTGCTGTTCTTCGCCCTGTGCTTCGTCGGCGTCGCCATCGCCGGCGCCAGCGCGTACATCATCTTCTGGCCGCTGTCGCTGGTGCAGCTGCGCGACCTCCATCCCGCCGTGCGCGAGCGCCTGGGCGAAGGTGCGTTCCTCAAGCCGCGGGTGATGTGGTGGCTGCTGTCCGGCGGCTACCGCGAGACCGGCGATCCTGCGTTCACCGGCCTGGCGACGCCGGCCCGCGTGGCGCTGTCGACGGTGATCTTCGGGCTGTCCGGCGCCGCGATCCTGTGGCTCTGGTCGGTGGCGCTGTCATGACCGGTTTCGACGACGGTCGCCAGCGTGACGAATGGTGGCTGGCCACGCTTGGACGCATGGTCATCTGGGCCCGGTTGCGCGTGCGCGAGGGCGGCACCGCCGAGGTGCTCGACAGCGACGGCAACACCCTGGGCTACGACAGCGAGGACACCGCGCGCGCCATGCTGATGGATGCCGAATACGTGGCCTTCGACGGCCTCGACGACGCCGATGCCGCCGAGCGCGGCTTCCTCCCCGGCGAGCTCACGCCGCCACAAGGCGACGATGAGGGCGTGCTGCAGGCCGGCATGATCCAGACCTTCGGCGGCAACGCCTGACCGGGGCTCCCGCCCCAGACCAGCAAGGAGACAGCCATGGACCTCGACCTCACCGGACGCCACGCACTGGTCTGCGGTGCGTCCGAAGGCATCGGTCGCGCCACCGCGATTGAACTGGCCGCGCTGGGCGCCAGCGTCACGGTGCTCTCCCGCCGCGAGGATGCGCTACGCGAGGTGGTGTCGACGCTGGCGAGTGGTGCGGGCCGCGAGCACGCCCTCGTGGCGGCCGACAGCGCAGACACCGACGGCCTGGCCAAGGCCGTGGCCTCCGTGGTCGCGCGGCGCCCCGTGCACATCCTGGTCAACAACACCGGCGGGCCGCCCGGTGGGCCCGCGGCCGACGCGCCGCTGGACGCCTTCGAAGCCGCCTTCCGCCGCCACCTGCTCGCCAACCAGGTGCTGCTGCAGGCTGTGCTGCCGGGCATGCGTGAAGCGCGCTGGGGCCGCGTGGTCAACGTGGTCTCGACCTCGGTGCGGGAACCGATCGTCGGACTGGGCGTGTCAAACACCATCCGCGGCGCGGTGGCCTCATGGGCCAAGACGCTGTCGCGCGAACTGGCGCCCGAGGGCATCACGGTCAACAACGTGCTGCCCGGCTTCACCGAGACCGGGCGCATCCGCCAGATCATCGGCGACCGCGCGAAGAAGGAAGGCCGCAGCGAAGACGACATCCGCCGCGAGATGGAGGCCGCGATCCCGGCCCGACGCTTCGCCACCGCCGACGAGACCGGCGGCGTGATCGCCTTCCTGTGCTCGCCGGCCGGGTCCTACGTCAACGGCGTCAGCCTCGCGGTCGACGGCGGGCGCATGGCCTCGATCTGAGGCCGTGCCCGAAGGCCCGGAGATCCGCCGCGCCGCCGACCGCCTTGCCGAGGCGGTGGCGGGCGAGCCGCTGGTCCGCGCCTGGTTCGCATTCACCGCACTGAAGCGCTTCGAAGCCGGCCTGGTCGGCCGCCGCATCGAATCGATCACCTCGCGCGGCAAGGCGATGCTGATCCGCTTCGACCACGACTGGACGATGTACAGCCACAACCAGCTGTACGGCGTCTGGAAAGTGGCCGCGCCGGGTGAGCAGCCGGAGACGCAGCGGTCGCTGCGCGTTGCCTTCGAGACCCCGCGCGGCGCGATCCTGCTGTACTCCGCATCGGATGTGTCGATGTGGCGCAGCGACGAAGTCGAATCGCATCCGTTCCTGCAGGGCCTTGGACCCGACGTGCTCGATACCGCTCTGGACGCGACCGCCGTTGCCGCGCGGCTGCGGTCCGCGCCCTACCGCGGCCGAGCACTCGGCAGCCTGCTGCTCGACCAGGGCTTCCTTGCGGGCATGGGCAACTACCTGCGCTCGGAGGTGCTGTTCAGCGCGGGGCTGCGGCCGGAGCGGCGGCCGAAGGACCTGGAGCCGGAAGCGACGGCACGCCTCGCACGGGCGCTGCTCGCCATCCCCCGCCTGAGCTACGCCACCCGCGGCATCGCACCCGCCGACCGCATGCGCGATGACTACCTCACCGACACGCCGGACGCCTTCCGCTTCCAGGTCTTCGGGCGCGGCGGCCAGCCCTGCCCCGCCTGCGGCACCGCGATCGAGCGCATGAGCGTCGGATCGCGCCGGCTCTACCTCTGCCCGGCCTGCCAGCCTGACGGCCCGGTCCGGCGCGGGTAAGCTTGCGGGATGCGACGCTACGCACACGTCATCGGCAGCGGGACGCGCGACGCCGCCAGCAGTCGCTGGCGCGAGGTGTGCGACCCGGCCCTGGGCCGCCCCTATGCCGAGGTCGCGGATGGCGATGCCGCCGACATCGACGCGGCGGTCGCGGCGGCGGGCGCGGCCTTCCCCGCCTGGTCGGGCCTGCGCAACAGCGAGCGTGCCCGCCACCTGGAGCGCCTCGCCGACGCCCTGGAGGCGCGGGCGGAGGACTTCGCCCACGCCGAGGCCCGTGACGGCGGCAAGCCCTATGCGCTGGCGCGCGACGCGGAAATCCCGCGCGCGGTGTCCAACCTGCGCTTCTTCGCCCACGCGGCCACCCAGTTCAGCAGCGAATCGCACCACGGCGAAGCCGGCCTCAACTACACCCTGCGCCAGCCGCTGGGGGTTGTCGGCACCATCTCGCCCTGGAACCTGCCGCTGTACCTGTTCACCTGGAAGCTCGCGCCAGCGCTCGCGGCAGGCAATACCGTGGTCGCGAAGCCGTCGGAAGTGACGCCCGCGACCGCCACCCTGTTCGGCCAGCTGGCGCTGGAGGCCGGCCTGCCGCAAGGCGTGCTCAACGTGGTGCACGGCAGCGGGCCGGACGTTGGCGAGGCCCTGGTGCGCCACGACGACGTGCGCGCGATCTCGTTCACCGGCAGCACCGCGGTGGGCCAGCGCATCGCCGGCATTGCCGGGCCGCTGCTGAAGAAGGTCTCGCTGGAGCTGGGCGGCAAGAATCCGACCCTGGTCTTCGCCGACAGCGACTGGCGCGACCAGCTCGGCATCCTCGTCCGCTCGGCCTTCCAGAACAGCGGGCAGATCTGCCTGTGCGGCTCGCGCATCCTGGTCGAGCGCAAGGTGTACGTGGAATTCCGCGACGCCTTCGTCCAGGCCGCGCTGACCCTGCGCCCGGGCGATCCCATGGACAGCGATGCCAACCTCGGCCCGCTGGTCTCGCAGGCGCACTTCGACAAGGTCGTGGCGGCGATCGCGCGGGCGCGCGACGAGGGCGGCACGGTGCTCTGCGGCGGCAGCGCGCTCGAGCGTCCGGGCTGGTTCGTGCCGCCCACGGTGATCGAGGGCCTGGGGCCGGATTGCGCCAGCAACCGCGAGGAGATCTTCGGGCCGGTCGCCACGCTGCAGCCCTTCGACGACGACGACCACGCGCTGGTGCTGGCCAACGCCGGCGACCATGGCCTGGCCGCTTCGGTGTGGACGCGCGACCTCGCCCGCGCCCACCGCTTTGGCGCGCAGCTGCGCTGCGGCATCGTCTGGATCAATACCTGGCTGCTGCGCGACCTGCGCACGCCCTTCGGCGGCATGGGCCAGTCCGGCCTGGGTCGCGAGGGCGGACTGGAGGCGATGCGCTTCTTCACCGAGCCGCGCAACGTCTGCATCGCGACCTGAGCCCGCACCCCCTTTCGCACCACACGGAACCCCCATGTACCGAATGCACGACCTCCTCGAACGCAACCGCATCTGGGCCGAGCGCGCCCGCGCCGAGGATCCCGGCTTCTTCAGCCGCCTGTCCGGGTTGCAGCACCCCAGATACCTGTGGATCGGCTGCTCCGACTCGCGCGTGCCGGCCAACCAGATCATCGACATGAACCCGGGCGAGGTCTTCGTCCACCGCAACATCGCCAATGTCGTGGTGCACACCGACCTCAACTGCCTGTCGGTGATCCAGTACGCGATCGACGTGCTCAAGGTCGAGCACATCCTGGTCGTCGGGCACTACGGCTGTGGCGGCGTGGGCGCCGCGCTCACCAGCCAGCGCGTGGGCCTGGCCGACAACTGGATCCGCCACGTCAAGGACGTGAAGCACAAGCACCGCGCGATCATCGAGGCGCTCGACAGCGACGAGATCCGCCACGATCGCCTGTGCGAGCTCAACGCCCTGGAGCAGATGATCAACGTCTGCGAGACCACGGTGGTGCGCGAAGCCTGGGCGCGCGGGCAGCAGCTCGCCGTGCACGCCTGGGTCTACTCGCTGCGCGACGGCCGGGTGCATGACCTCGGACTGTCGATCGATTGCCCGAACGCGCTGCCCGAGCAGTACGAGCCTGCGCTGCAGCGCATCAGCGAAGACCGCGAGGACCGCTGACGTGGCTAGCACCGCGGTCCAGGCCGACACCGCACCCAAGCCGGTCGGTGCCTATCCGCATGCGCGGCGCGTGGGCGACCTGCTGTTCCTGTCGGGCATCGGGCCGCGCGACCCGGCCAGCGATGCGATCCCCGGCAACGTCTATTTCGCGGATGGCCGCGTGCGCAGCTACGACATCGCCGCGCAGGCGCGCGCGGTGTTCGCCAACGTCCGCGCCGTGCTCGAGGCCAGCGGCGCGCGCTGGGAGGACCTGGTGGACGTGACCGTCTATCTCACCGACATGGCGCGCGACTTCAAGGCCTACAACGCGGTGTGGGCGGAGCACTTCCCGGACCCGGCCACCGCCCCGTGCCGGACCACGCTCGGCATCACCGCGCTGCCGACGCCGATCGCGATCGAGCTCAAGTGCGTCGCGGCCCTGAAGGGAGACACGCCATGATTCCCGCGCCGCTGAACTTCCAGAAATGGATCGACGACAACCGCCACCTGCTCAAGCCACCCGTCGGCAACAAGTGCATCTACGACGGCGAGTTCATCGTGATGGTGGTCGGCGGACCCAACGCCCGCACCGACTACCACTTCGAGGAAGGGCCTGAATGGTTCTACCAGCTCGAGGGCGAGATGGTGCTGCGCATCCAGGACGAGGGCCAGGTACGCGACGTCGCGATCCGCGCCGGCGAGACCTTCCTGCTGCCGCCGCGCGTGCCCCACTCCCCGCAGCGCGCCGAAGGCTCGATCGGGCTGGTGATCGAACGCCGGCGCCTGGCGCATGAGGACGACGGCCTGATGTGGTTCTGCGTCGAATGCAACGCCAAGCTCTACGAGGAGTTCTTCCACCTCGAAGACATCGAGCAGGACTTCTTCCGCGTCTTCGAAACCTTCTACCGCGACGAAGGCCTGCGCACCTGCAAGGCGTGCGGCCACCTCAACCCGCGGCCGACGCGCTACGAGATGCAGGCCGACTCGCAGGCCGACATCACCTGACATGCTGAAGATCGACATCCACGCCCACTACCTGCCGCGCGACTGGCCCGACCTCGCGCGCAAGTACGGCGACGAGCGCTTCCCGGTGATCCACCACACCGAGGACGGCCGCCACCGCATCTACAAGGACGGTCGCTTCTTCCGCGAGATCTGGTCCAAGACCTGGGACGCGCAGGAACGCATCGACGACTACGCGCGCTTCGGCGTCCAGGTGCAGGTGATCAGTACGGTGCCGGTGATGTTCAGCTACTGGGCCCGGCCGCACCAGGCGCTGGAGCTGCACCAGGCGCTCAACGACCACATGGCCGAAACATGCCGCGCGCATCCGCGCCACTACGCCGGCATCGGCACCGTGCCGCTGCAGTCGCCGCGGCTGGCGGTGCAGGAACTCGAGCGCTGCATGGACCAGCTCGGCCTGCAGGGCGTGCAGATCGGCTCGCACGTGCAGGTCTCGCCCGACATCCACTGGAACCTGGACGCGCCGGAACTGTTCCCGTTCTTCGAGGCCGCCGCCGACCTGGGGGCCGCGATCCTGGTGCATCCCTGGGACATGATGGGCACCGCCACCATGCCGAAGTACTGGCTGCCGTGGTTGGTGGGCATGCCGGCTGAGCAGTCGCGCGCGGCCTGCTCGCTGGTCTTCGGCGGCGTGCTGGAACGCCTGCCGAAGCTGAAGATCTGCATGGCGCACGGCGGCGGCAGCTTCCCCTACACCATCGGCCGCATCGAGCACGGCTTCAACATGCGCCCGGACCTGGTGGCCACCGACAACCCGCGCAACCCGCGCGAGTACCTGTCGCGCCTGTACTTCGACTCCTGGGTGGCCGACGACCGCGCCCTGCAGTACCTGCTCGACACCTGCGGGGTCGACCGCGTGATGCTCGGCACCGACTACCCCTTCCCGCTCGGCGAGCAGCACCCCGGCGCCGGCATCGACGCCCTCCACCTCGACCCCGCCGCCCAGGCCCGCCTCTACCACGGCACTGCGCTGGAATGGCTGGGCCTGCCGATGTCAAGGTTTACGTGAGGAGCTTTCTGCCACGGATCTACGCGCATGCGCACGAATTCACGCGGATCACGCGAAAGCAGATTCAAGGGCACTCTCCCCATCTGGTTCTCTGGCTCCATCCGTGTAAATCCGTGCGCATCCGCGCAAATCCGTGGCAAAGGCTTCTTCCATGACAGACCTGTACACCGACCGGCACGCTGCAACCCTTGACGACGCCGATCCGCTGCGCGGGATACGCGCCGAGTTCCACGTCCCGCGCCACGGCGATGGCGAGCAGGCGTATTTCGTCGGCAACTCGCTGGGGCTCCAGCCGAAGGCGGCGCGGGCGCACGTGGAGGACGTGCTCGACAAGTGGGCGGCCGAGGCGGTGGAAGCGCACTTCACCGGGACCACGCAGTGGATGCCCTACCACGCGCTGCTGCGCGATCCGCTGGCACGGGTGATGGGAGCGGAGCCTGCGGAGGTGGTGGCGATGAACTCGCTGACCGCCAACCTGCACTTCATGCTGGTGAGCTTCTACCGTCCGACGCCGGAGCGGCCGGCGATCCTGATGGAGGCCGGCGCGTTTCCGTCCGACCGCTACGCGCTGGAATCGCAGCTGCGCTTCCATGGCTTCGACCCGGCCACCGACCTGATCGAGCTGCAGCCCGACCTGCCCGAGGGCACGTTCTCGATGGAGGCCATCGCGCGCGCGATCGGACAGCACGGGCCGCGCCTGGCGCTGGTGCTGTGGCCCGGCGTGCAGTACCGCAGCGGCCAGGCCTTCGACATCGCCGCCATCACGCGGCTCGGCCACGCCGCCGGTGCCGTGGTGGGCTTCGACCTGGCGCACGCCGCGGGGAACCTCGCGCTGCGCCTGCACGACGATGGCCCCGACTTCGCCGTGTGGTGCCACTACAAGTATCTCAACGCCGGGCCGGGCGCGGTCGCGGGATGCTTCGTGCACGCGCGCCATGCGCACACCGATCGCCCGCGGTTCGCCGGATGGTGGGGACACGACGAAGCAACGCGTTTCAACATGGCGCCCGACTTCGAGCCCACGCCGGGCGCCGACGGCTGGCAGCTGAGCAACCCACCGATCCTCGGGCTGGCGCCGCTGCGCGCATCGCTGGAACTGTTCGACCGCGTGGGCATGGAGACGCTGCAGGCGAAATCGCGTGCGCTCACCGGCTATCTCGAAACCCTCATCGAGCAGCGCCTGGCGGACACGCTGCGCATCGCCACGCCGCGTGATCCGGCGCAGCGCGGCGCACAACTGTCGCTGCGCGTACTCGAGGGACGCGGCCTGCGCGGACGCGCAGCCGGGCGGTCGCTGTTCGAATCGCTGTCGGCGCAGGGCGTGCTCGGCGACTGGCGCGAACCCGACGTGATCCGCATCTCGCCGGTGCCGATGTACAACAGCCACGCCGACGTGCTGCGCTTCGTCCGCGCCACCGAGGCCTGGCGCGAGGGCCGGGCGTGACCGCGCCCGGCGCACCCGCGGCCGCCGGCACCACCGGCCAACGCGAAGCGACCATCATCGGCGCAGGCCTGGCCGGCGCGCTGATGGCCACCCTGCTCGCCCAGCGCGGCTGGAAGGTCGAGGTGTACGAAAGCCGCGGCGATCCGCGCCTGCACGGATTCGCCGGCGGGCGCTCGATCAACCTGGCCCTGGCCGAGCGTGGCCTGCACGCGCTGCGCGCGGCGGACGCCGACCGCGACGTGCTGGCGCAGGCAGTGATGATGCGCGGGCGCATGGTGCACCCGCCCGCGGGCAGCCCGCAGCTGCAGCGCTATGGCCGCGACGACAGCGAGGTGATCTGGTCGGTCAGCCGCGGCGAACTCAACATCACCCTGATCAATGCCGCGGAGGCGGCGGGCGCGGACATCCATTTCGACCGGCGGCTGGAGGCGGTGGACTTCGCCGCGAAGCGCGCCTTCTACCGCGGCGGCGGCGGGCTGCACCGGGTCGGCTTCAGCACGCTGGTCGGCTGCGACGGCGCCGGCTCCACCCTGCGCGCGCAGATGCGCGAGCGCGGCGACCTCGGCGAGCGCACCGAGTGGCTGGGCCACGGCTACAAGGAGCTGGAGATCCCGCCGGCGCCCGACGGCGACTTCCGCATCGAGCCGAACGCGCTGCACATCTGGCCGCGCGGCCGCTACATGTGCATCGCGCTGCCGAACGACGAGCGCACGTTCACCGTGACGCTGTTCATGGCGCTCAAGGACGAGGGTCATGGCGACCCGAGCTTCGAGACCGTGCCCGACGCGGCCGCCGCGAGGGCGCTGTTCGAACGGGACTTCGCCGATGCGCTGCCGCTGATTCCCGGACTCGACCACGACTTCGACGCCAACCCGGTCGGCACGCTGGGCACGCTCTACCTCGACCGCTGGCACCTCGGCGGCGACGCCGTGCTGATCGGCGACGCCGCGCACGCGATGGTGCCCTTCCATGGCCAGGGCATGAACTGCGCCTTCGAGGACTGCGTGGCGCTGGCGACGCACCTGGACGCGACGCCCGACCTGGCGGCGGCCTACGCCGCCTTCGCGGCCCAGCGCATGCCCGACGCCGCCGCCATCCAGACGATGGCGCTCGACAACTACATCGAGATGCGCGACCTCGTCGACGACCCCGGCTTCCTGCTGCAGCGCGGGCTGGAGCTGGCGCTGCAGGCGCGCCACCCGACGCGCTTCATCCCGCACTACGCGATGGTCACCTTCATGCGCATCCCCTACTCGCTCGCCCTCCGGCGCAGCGAGATCCAACGGCGGATCCTGGAAGACGCGACGCGCGGCTGCTCGGCGCTCGAGCAGGTCGACGTCGCGGCGCTCGACCCGGTGGTCGAGGCCGCCCTGCCGCCGCTGGCGGACACGCCATGAGTGCGCCGACCGGGCGGCCGTGGCCCGCGGCGCCGCGGCGGCCCGGCGATGGAGTGGCACGCGCGTGACCGACAGCTTCCTGTTCTACGACCTCGAAACCTGGGGCACCGATCCGCGGCGCACGCGCATCGCGCAGTTCGCCGCGATCCGCACCGATACCGACCTCGTCGAACAGGGTGATCCGATCGAGTTCCTGGTCCGCCCACCCGACGACCTGCTGCCCTCGCCCGGAGCCTCGATGGTCACCGGCCTGGCCCCGCAGGACGCACGGAGCGGGCTGTCCGAGGCCGAGGCCTTCGCGCGCATCGCCGACGAGATGTCGCGGCCGGGCACCTGCACGCTGGGCTACAACTCGCTGCGCTTCGACGACGAGTTCGTGCGCCATGGGCTGTTCCGCAACTTCCACGACCCCTACGAGCGCGAGTGGCGCAACGGCAACTGCCGCTGGGACCTGCTCGACGTGATGCGCCTGGCGCACGCGCTGCGGCCCGAGGGCCTGGAGTGGCCGGTGCGCGAGGATGGCGCGACCTCGTTCCGGCTCGAGCACCTGGCCGCGGCCAACGGCGTGCGCATCGGCGATGCCCACGAGGCGCTCTCGGACGTGCGCGCGCTGATCGGCCTGGCGCGCCTGTTCCGCAGCGCCCAGCCGCGCCTGTGGCAGTACGCGCTGGCCCTGCGCGGCAAGCGCCACGTGGCCGGCCTGCTCGATCCGATCGCGATGACGCCGGTCCTGCACGTCTCGCAGCGCTATCCGGCCGCGCGCCTCTGCGCGGCGGCGGTGGTGCCGGTGGCGGTGCACCCGCAGATCCCCAGCCGCGTCATCGTCTACGACCTCGACGGCGACCCCGGCGAACTGCTGGCGCTGTCGCCGGAGGAGATCGCCGCGCGCCTCTACGTGCGCTCGGCCGACCTGCCCGAAGGCGTGTCGCGCGTGCCGCTGAAGGAGGTGCGCACCAACCGCTGCCCGGCCCTGGTGCAGTGGGGCCATCTCCGTCCCGCCGACTTCGCGCGCCTGGGCATCGACCGCGAGGCGGCGGAGGCCCGCGCCGCGCGCATCCGTGCCCAGGGGCCGGCGATCGCCGAGAAGGTCCGCCGCGTGTTCGCACGGGAACGCGACGCGCGCCAGCCGACCGACGTCGACGCCGCGCTCTACGACGGCTTCATCGGCGACGGCGACAAGGCGCGCATGGCGCGCGTGCGCGCCACGCCCCCCGCGCAGCTGGGCGCCGTCGACTTCGGCTTCCAGGACCCGCGCCTGCCCGAACTGCTGTTCCGCTACCGCGCCCGCAACTGGCCCGAGACACTCGGCGCCGCGGACCGCGCGCGCTGGGACGACTATCGCCGCCAGCGCCTGCATGCCGACGCCGGCCTGTCCGAATGCACCTTCGAGGCCTACTTCGCCGATATCGCGCGGCTGCGCGCGGAGACGACGGGTGACGCCGTCCGCCAGGCCCTGCTGGACCGCCTGGAGCACTGGGGTCGCGAACTCGCGGCGGGACTGCCCCCGGGCAGTGACGTGCCAGGCGGAGACGCCGGGGCCGACGTCCCCGTATCCGTATCCGAAGCCGAAGCAGGCGCCGACGCCGACCCCGCCACGCCATGACCCGCTATTTCACCGACCACACCTTCCGCTTCCTGCGTGCGCTGGCGCGCCACAACGAGCGCGCCTGGTTCCACGCCCACAAGCAGGACTACGACACGCACGTGCGCGACCCGCTGCAGCGGCTCCTCACCGATCTCCAGCCCGACCTCGCGGCCGTCAGCCTCCACTTCCGCGCGGACCCGCGCGCGGTCGGCGGATCGCTCTACCGGATCCAGCGCGATACCCGCTTCGCCAACGACAAGAGCCCGTACAAGACCTGGCAGGGCGCGCGCCTGTTCCACGCGCGGCGGCAGGAGCTGGCGACGCCGCTGTACTACCTGCACGTCCAGCCGGGTGGCTGCTTCGTCGGCGCCGGCATCTGGCGCCCCGAATCGCCCGCGCTGCGGACCCTCCGCCAGTTCATCGTCGACAATCCCGCAGGTTGGCAGGCCGCGGCCCACGCGCCGGCGTTCCGGCGCCGCTACACGCTCGACGACGAGGACCGGCTGGTGCGCCCGCCGCGCGGCTTCCCGGCCGACTTTGCCTTCATCGACGACCTGCGCCACCGCAGCTTCGTCGCCTGGCGTCCGCTGGACGACGACACCGTCACCGGCCCGCGGCTGCGCCAGGTCCTGGCGAAGGACCTGCGCGACCTCGCGCCCTTCGTCGACTATCTTTGCGCGGCACTCGACCTGGAGTTCTGACATGGCCGATACACGCAGGCGCGGGCTCGCCGCCTGGACCGTGGCGGTGGCGCTGCTGGCGCTGCTGGCCTGGACCGCCAGCGGACCCTGGCGGGCGGTCGCCGGCATCCGCCAGGCGGTGGACGCCGGTGACGCGCGTGCCCTGGCGCGGCACGTCGACTTCCCGGCGCTGCGCGCCAGCCTCAAGCCGCAGGTGCAGGACCGCATCGTCCGCGCCGCGGGCGTCGAGGCGCAGACGGGACGGTTCGCCGCCTTCGGGCTGACCGTGGCCACCGGACTGGCGGCCGGGGTGGTCGACGCGATGGTCACGCCCACCGGGCTTGCCGCGCTGATGGAAGGGCGCAGGGTCTGGGACCGCGCCAGCAACGTCCCGCCCGCCTCCGGCAGCGGCGGCGACGCGGCACCCGACGCCACGCCGCGGCCACGGCTGCGCTTCGAATCCCTTTCCCGCAGCTCGGCCGTGGTGACGCTCGATGATGGCAGCGAGCTCGGCCTGGTGCTGACGCGCCAGGGCCTGCGCTGGCGCCTGTCGGAGATCCGGCTGCCCCCGGCGGACGCGTCGCCGGCCGCCCTGCGCTGACCAGCGCGGACCGGCCGGGCCGCTGGCTTCAGAGCGGGTTGGACACGCCGTGCGGCACGTGGCCGGTGGTCACGTGCTGGCGTGCCGAGTCGATGTTGTGCTGCGAGTCGTCGAAGAAGATGTCGGCGCCGAAGACATCGAGGAAGGGTCCCTTCGCGCGTCCGCCCAGGAACAGCGCCTCGTCCAGGCGCACGCCCCACTCGCGCAGGGTGCGGATCACCCGCTCGTGCGCAGGCGCCGAGCGCGCGGTCACCAGCGCGGTGCGGATCGGCGAGGCCTCGCCGGGCGGATAGGCCGCCTGCAGGTGGTGCAGCGCGTCGAGGAAGCCGCGGAACGGCCCGCCGGACAGCGGCTCGCGTGCCCGCTCGATCTCGTGGCGGTGGAAGGCCTCGATGCCGGACTCGCGCGAGACCCGCTCGCCCTCGTCGCCGAAGATCACCGCGTCGCCGTCGAAGGCGATGCGCAGCTGGTCATGCCGGTGCGCCGGCGCCTTGGCCGGCAGGATGGTCGCCGCCGCCACGCCGTTCACCAGCGCGGCGCGCACCGACTCCGGGTTGGCCGACAGGAACAGCTGGGCGCCGAAGGGGCGGATATAGGGCCAGGTCGGCTCGCCCGAGGTGAAGGTGGCGCGCGAGATCGCCAGGCCGTGGTGCTGGATGGCGTTGAAGATGCGCAGGCCGGTGTCGGCCGAGTTGCGCGACAGCAGGATGACTTCCACCCGCGGCGCCTCGGGCGACGCACCCTCGTTGAGGGCGAGCAGCTTGCGCACCAGCGGGAAGGCGATGCCCGGCTCGAGGATCTCGTCCTCGTTGATGCGCTGGTGTTCGGCGTAGGCCTCGATGCCGTCGCGCTCGAACAGCGCGTGGCTGTCCTCGAGGTCGAACAGCGCGCGGGACGAGATGGCGACGATCAGCGGCGGAAGGACGTCGGATGGCATGGCGCGAGTATGCGCGATGCCGGTCGCAGGGGGCGAGACGCCTCAGGTCTCGAACTGCTCGCTGAGGATGCGTTCTTCCAGGTTGTGCTCGGGGTCGAACAGCAGGGTCACCGTGCGGTCGCGCGACTCCTGGATGGTCACCTCGACCACGTCGCGCACCTCATGCGAATCGGCGGTGGCACTCACCGGCCGCTTGTAGGGATCGAGCACGCGGAAGCGCACGACCGTGTCGGCCTTGAGCAGCGCGCCGCGCCAGCGCCGGGGGCGGAACGCCGCGATCGGGGTGAGGGCCACGACGCTGCTGCCCAGCGGCAGGATCGGACCGTGCGCGGAATAGTTGTAGGCGGTGCTGCCCGCGGGCGTGGCCAGCATCACGCCGTCGCAGACCAGCTCGTCCAGCCGCACCTGGCCGTTGAGTTCGATCGAGACATGCGCCGCCTGTCGCGTCTGGCGCAGCAGCGACACTTCGTTGTAGGCGAGCGATCCGACGCTGGCGCCGGATTCGGTGGCCGCCACCATCTCCAGCGGCCGCAGCACGGCCGGCTCGGCCCCTTCCAGCCGCGCCATCAGGTCCGGCACGCTGCCGACCTCGCCCTGGTAATGGTTCATCAGGAAGCCGACGGTGCCGAGCTTGAGCCCGTAGACCGGCTTGCCCAGCGCACCGTGGCGATGCAGCGTCTGCAGCATGAACCCGTCGCCGCCCAGGGCGCAGATGATGTCGGACTCGGCCGGGGCGCACTGGCCGTGGCGGGCGGTGAAGCGCGCCAGCGCGGCCTGCGCGTCGGCCGCGGGACTGGCAAGGAAGGCGATGCGCGGCGATCCGGTCATGCCCGCAGCATACCGCGGGCCCCTGGCCGGTAAAGCCCCGCCCTCCCCCGCGGCGCGGAGGGAGGGCGGGCTGCTGGCTCAGCCCGCGCTGGCGAGCTGCGCCAGGCGGCGCACCGCGACCGAGGCGGTCGGGTAGTCCAGCGTGGTCTGCGCCGCGAGCTCGGCCAGCATGCCGAGGGTGAAGCGCAGCGCGGCATCGTCGCGGCCGATCCACTGCGCCACCTTGGCGTCGGCATCGCGGCCCGGCATCGACAGCACCTGCCCCACCAGGGCGCGCTGCTGCGCAGCGAGTTCGTCACGCAGAGCTCCGCGGGCGACCGCGTGCCAGCGCCCGTCGACCGCGAGCTGGTCGATCTGGCGCACCAGCCACGGCAGGTTGAGCGCATCGGCCAGGCGGAAGTACACCCGCGCCACCTCGACCGGCTTGCGCTTGCGCTCGCGGGCCAGCTCGATGATGTCCGGGCTCGCTTCGAGGTACGGCAGGGCCGCCAGCTGGCTGGCCAGCCCGTCCGGCACGCCCTTGGCGCGCCAGTCGACGAGCGACTGCTCGTAGGCGGGGCGCTGCGCGGCGGTCAGGATGTCCTCGCCGGCATAGATCGCCTGGAAGCCGTCGTGGTAACGCTCCACCGCGCTGGTGATGGTCGGTAGCGCGCCGGGGCGCGCCAGCAGCCAGCGCGTGAACGAGCGCTGCAGTGCCCAGATCACCTGCAGGGCGTCGATCTGCACCGACTCGTGCACCTTGCCGTCGAGCGCATCGATCTGCGCCCACAGCGTGCGCGCCTCGATGGTCTCGCGGGTGACCGTGAACGCCTTGGCCACCTCGGCCGGCGTGCGCCCGCTGTCTTCCTGCATGCGCAGCAGGAAGGTCGCGCCCATGCGGTTGATGGTCGAGTTGGTCACCGCGGTGGCGATGATCTCGCGCTTCAGGCGGTGCTGCTCCATCGCCTTGGCGTACTTCGCCTGCAGCGGCTGCGGGAAGTAGCGCTGCAGCTCGCGCGACAGGTAAGGGTCCTCCGGGATGTCGGAATTGAGCAGCTGCTCGAACGCGACCAGCTTCGAGTACGACAGCAGCACGGCCAGCTCCGGACGGGTCAGGCCCTGCTCGCGGGCCTTGCGCTCGGCGAGCTCGGCGTCGCTGGGCAGGTACTCGATCTGGCGGTCGAGCAGCCCCTGCGATTCCAGGGTCTGGATGAAGTGCTGCTTGGACCCCAGGCGCGACACGCTCATCCGCTCCATCAGGCTGATGGCCTGGTTCTGGCGGTAGTTGTCGTTGAGCACCAGGCCGGCGACCTCGTCGGTCATCGCCTTGAGCAGCGCATTGCGGTCGGCGAGCTTCAGCTTGCCGGCCTGCACCTGCGCGTTGAGCAGGATCTTGATGTTGACCTCGTGGTCGGAGGTGTCCACGCCGGCGGAGTTGTCGATGAAGTCGGTGTTGAGCAGCACGCCGGCCTGCGCGGCCTCGATGCGGCCGCACTGGGTCATGCCCAGGTTGCCGCCCTCGCCCACGATGCGGCAGCGCAGTTCGCCGCCGTTGACGCGGATGGCGTTGTTGGCGCGGTCACCGACGTCGGCATGGGTCTCGCCCGCGCCCTTGACGTAGGTGCCGATGCCGCCGTTCCAGAGCAGGTCGACCGGCGCCCGGAGCACCGCCGACATCAGCTCGTTCGGGCTCATCGCGGTCACGCCCTCGTCGAGGCCCAGCGCGGCGCGCATCTGCGCCGACACCGGGATCGACTTCGCGCTGCGCGGGAACACGCCGCCACCGGCGCTGATCAGCGACTTGTCGTAGTCGTCCCAGCTCGAACGCGGCACCTTGAACAGCCGCTGGCGCTCCCGGAAGGAGATCGCCGCGTCCGGATCGGGGTCGACGAAAATGTGGCGGTGGTCCATCGCCGCGACCAGGCGGATGTGCTTCGACAGCAGCATGCCGTTGCCGAACACGTCGCCGGACATGTCGCCGATGCCGACCGCGGTGAAGTCCTGCTTCTGGCAGTCGATGCCCAGCGCGCGGAAGTGGCGCTTGACCGACTCCCAGGCGCCGCGCGCGGTGATGCCCATGCCCTTGTGGTCATAGCCGACCGAGCCGCCCGAGGCGAAGGCGTCGTCCAGCCAGTAGCCGTACTCGCGGGAGATGCCGTTGGCGATGTCGGAGAAGGTCGCGGTGCCCTTGTCGGCAGCCACCACCATGTAGGGATCCGGATCGTCGTGGCGCACCACGTCCTTCGGCGGCACGATGGCGCCGTCGACGGTCAGGTTGTCGGTCAGGTCGAGCAGGCCGCTGATGAAGCGCCTGTAACAGGCGATGCCCTCGGCCTGCTGGGCGTCGCGGTCGCCGCCGACCGGCGGACGCTTGACGATGAAGCCGCCCTTGGAGCCGACCGGAACGATCACCGTGTTCTTCACCATCTGCGCCTTGACCAGGCCCAGCACCTCGGTGCGGAAGTCCTCGCGGCGGTCGGACCAGCGCAGGCCGCCACGCGCCACCGGACCGAAGCGCAGGTGGGTGCCCTCGACGCGCGGACCGCAGACGAAGATCTCGCGGTAGGGACGCGGCTTGGGCAGGTCGGGAACGCGGGCCGAGTCGAACTTGAAGGCGATGTAGTCCTTCGGCCGTCCCTCGCCGTCGAGCTGGTAATAGTTGTTGCGCAGCGTCGCGTCGATCACGCCGACGTAGCTGCGCACGATGCGGTCCTCGTCGAGGCTGGCCACGCCCTCCAGCAGCTCGCGGATCCCGGCGTGCGCGACATCGATGGCGGCGCGGCGGGCCTTGTCGGCCACGGCGGGATCGAAGCGCGCCTCGAACAGCTCGACCAGCTTGGCCGCGAGCTTCGGATTGCGGACCAGGGTTTCCTCGACGTAGGCCTGCGAGAACGGCACGCCGACCTGCAGCAGGTACTTGCAGTAGGCGCGCAGCATCGACACCTGGCGCCAGCCCAGGCCGGCCGACGCGACCAGCCGGTTGAAGCCGTCGTTCTCGGCGTCGCCGCGCCAGATGCTGGCGAAGCCGTCCTCGAAGCGGGCGGCATCGGGCTCGACCCCGCCGGCCACCTCGACCTCGAAGTCCTGGATATAGGCCACGCGCGGCGCGCCGCCGTCGGCCGCCGCGACCTCGAGCCGGTGCGGATGCTCGGCGATGACCCGCAGGCCCATGTTCTCCATCATCGGCAGCACTTCCGACAGCGCGATGTCGCCGCCGGCCCGGTACAGCTTGAGGCGCAGCACGCTCTCGCCCGGGCGGTGCAGCACGGCGCGCTGCAGGCTGAGGCGGAGGTCCTCCGGCCCGGTCAGCGCGTCGAGCCGGGCGACGTCGCCGGCCGCCACGGCCGGGGTCGCGCGTTCGATGTACGGTGCCGGCAGCGCGCGCCCCCAGGTGGACGCCAGCGCCAGGCCGCGCGCCTCGCCCTCGCTTCCGATCAGGGCCTCGCGCAGGTCGTCCTGCCAGTTGCGCACGATCGCGGCCAGGCGCGCCTGCAGCGCGGCCTCGTCGACCTCGACCGCCTCGCCGGTGCGCGGGCGCACCAGCATGTGCAGCTGGGCCAGCGGCGATTCGCCCAGGGTGACATTGGTGTCGACGTGGTCGGCGCCCAGGACCTCCTTGAGCATCGCCTCGACACGCAGGCGGACCTCGGTGTTGTAGCGGTCGCGCGGCACGTAGCCGAGCACCGAGTAGAAGCGGCCATAGTGGTCGCGGCGCAGGAAGACGCGGCTGCGCACGCGCTCCTGCAGGCCGAGGATGCCGCTGGCCACGCGCTGCAGCTCGCCGCTGGAGGCCTGGAACAGCTCGTCGCGCGGCAGCGATTCGAGGATGTGCTTGAGCGCCTTGCCGCTGTGGCCGGTGTCGGCCAGGCCCGAGGAGCCCATCACCTGCTCGTAGCGCTCGCGCACGATCGGGATGTCCCAGGGACGGCGGTTGTAGGCGCTCGAGGTGTAGAGCCCGAGGAAGCGCTTCTCGGTGACCGCGCGGGTGCCCTTGGCGTCGAAGCCGAGCAGGCCGATGTAGTCCATGTAGCCGGGACGATGGATGGTGGACCGCGCGTTGGTCTTGGTCAGGATCAGCGGCTCGATGGTCCGCTCGGTGCGCTGCGCGCCCACGGTGCTGAGCAGACGCGGCTTGCCCACGTCGCGGCAGCGCAGCAGGCCCAGGCCGCTGCCTTCGACCGCCTGCAGCACGTCGTCGCGGCCCTTCCTGACCACCTCGTACTCGCGGTAGCCGAAGAAGGTGAAGTGGTTGTCGGCGGCCCAGCGCAGGAAGGCCTGGATTTCCGCGCGCTCGGCCTCGGAAACCGGCAGCGCCGCGCCCGACAGGCCCTCGGCGACCTCTTCCATGCGCGTGCGCATCGCCTGCCAGTCGCCCACGATCAGGCGCACGTCCTCGAGCACGCCGCGCACCGCGGCCTCGACGCGCGCGCAGCCTTCCGGCGTCTGGCGGTCGATCTCCAGGTGCATCAGCGATTCGGGCGTGCCCTGGCCGACGCCGGTCAGCTTGCCGGCGCGGTCGCGCCCGAGCTGCACCACCGGGTGACCGAGCACGTGCACGCCGATCCCGAGTTCGGACAGCGCCATGGTCACCGAGTCGACGAGGAACGGCATGTCGTCGTTGGCGATCTGCAGCACCGTGTGCTGGGTCTCCCAGCCGTGCGAGGCCAGGGTCGGATTGAACAGGCGCACGCTGGCGCTGCCGGCCTTGCGCTTGCCGATCGAGGCGAGGAAGTCGGTCGAGAGCGCGGCCCAGCCGTCAGCCTCGTGGAGGCTGATCTCGTCCTCGCCCATGCGCTGGTAGAAGGCCGCGGCAAAGGTGGCGGCGTCGTCGCCACCGGACTTGCCCGCGCGCTTGCGCACGGCGGCCAGCACGGGTTCGAGCAGCCGGCTGTCGCGCGCCGCCGCGCGGCGGTCGCCGGTGGTGGCTTTTGCGGGGCGGGCAGGAGCCTTCTTCGATGCAGTACTCATGTCGGTATCCGGATGCAATGAGGCCCGCGCACAGGCACGGGCCAAGGGAGTCGGTTCGTCAGGAACGGCGTCGCGCCGCCGCGCCGCGGCCCGGGATCGGGATCGGCACGGGACGCGGGCAATGGCAGGGTTTGCGCACGGGCTGCACGGTCGTCGATGCGTCAGCGCAGCCCGGTCTCATGCCGGGCGATCACCAGCCGCTGGATCTCGCTGGTGCCCTCGTAGATCTCGGTGATCTTGGCATCGCGGAAATAGCGTTCGATCGGCATTTCCTTCGAATAGCCCATTCCGCCGTGGATCTGCAGCGCCTGGTGGGTGATCCACATGGCCGCTTCGGACGCGGTGAGCTTGGCGATCGCGGCCTCGTTGCTGAAGCGCTGGCCCTGGCCCTTCACCCACGCCGCGCGCAGCGTCAGCAGCAGGGCCGCGTCGAGCTTGCACTTCATGTCGGCGATCTTGGCCTGGGTCATCTGGAAGGTGCCGATCGGCGCACCAAAGGCCTTGCGCTCCCTGACGTACTCGAGCGTCGCCTCGTAGGCCGCGCGGGCGATGCCGATGGCCTGGGAGGCGATGCCGATGCGACCGGCGTCGAGCACGCCCATGGCGATCCTGAAGCCCTCGCCTTCCTTGCCCAGCACTTCATCGGGCTTGACCACGTAGCCGTCGAACTCGATTTCGCAGGTGGCCGAGGCGCGGATCCCGAGCTTGGGCTCGGTCTTGCCGCGGGCGAAGCCCTCGCGCGTGGTGTCGATCACGAAGGCGGTGATGCCGCGCGCGCCCTTTTCCGGATCGGTCATGGCGAACAGCACGATGTACTTCGCCACCGGGCCGGAGGTGATCCAGCTCTTCTTGCCGTTGACGACGTAGCTGCCGTCGGCCTGCCTGACGGCGCGGCAGCGCATGGCGGTGGCGTCCGATCCGGACTGCGGCTCGGTCAGCGCGAAGGCGCCGATCTCGCGGCCCTCGGCGATGGCCGAGACGTAGAGCGTCTTCTGCTCCTCGGTGCCGTGGGTCAGGATGCCGTTGCAGAACAGCGAGTTGTTGACCGACATGATCGTGGAATGCGCGGCGTCGGCTGCAGCCACCTCGACCATGGCCAGCACGTAGGCCACCGGATCCATGCCCGCGCCGCCGTACTCCGCCGGCACCTCGATGCCCATCAGCCCGTTCTCGCCCAGCAGGCGGATATTGTCGAGCGGGAATTCGCCGGTGCGGTCGTGGTGCTCGGCGCTCGGCGCGATCTTCTCCTGCGCGATGCGGCGGGCCACGTCCTGGATCATCAACTGTTCTTCGGTGAAGCTGAAATCCACGCGCTGCTCCTGTATGCGCCGCGCCTGCGACGGCCTGAAAACAAGAGCGCCATTCTAGCCTGCCCGCCGTCCGGCATCGACACTCGGCGGGCGCCGGGGCGCCGCGGGCAGCCGCGCGCGGCCTTGACCGGGCGCGGACGGCGTTGAACAATGCATCGCTATATCGCGATGCGAAGATATATCAATGGATCTCGAAGCCTGGTCGAGTCACCTCAAGGTGCTTGCCGACGCCACCCGGGTGCGCCTGCTGGCGCTGCTCGACGGGGAAGAACTCACGGTCGCCGAGCTGTCGGCGATCACCCGGCTGGCCCAGCCGCGCGTGTCCACCCACCTGGCGCGGCTGAAGGACGCCGGGCTGGTGCGTGACCGGCGCGCCGGCGTCTCGGCCTATTACCGCTTCGACGAGGACCGCCTGGATCCGGCGCAGCGTGCGCTGTGGCAGACCCTCCGCGAAGGCAGCGACGACCCGCTGCTGCGCCAGGATGCCGAGCGCGTCGCCGGCGTGCTCGCGATGCGCGCCGCCGACCAGAACTGGGCCGACTCGGTGGCCGGCGACATGGAGCGCCACTACTCGCCCGGCCGCACCTGGGAAGCGATGGCGCGCTCGGCGCTGCCGCTGCTCGAGACCGGCGATGTGCTCGACATCGCATCCGGCGACGGCGTGCTGGCCGAGCTGCTCGCCCCGCATGCGCAGCGCTACGTCTGCATCGACGCCAGCCCGCGCGTGGTGGCCGCCGCGCAGGAGCGGCTGAAGCGCTACCGCAACGTCGAGGTGCGCGAGGCCGACATGCACGCCCTGCCCTTCGAGGACGGCAGCTTCGACCTGGTGGTGCTGATGCATGCGCTGACCTACGCGGCCAAGCCGGCGCTCTCGGTCACCGAGGCGGCGCGCGTGCTGCGGCCCGGCGGCCGCCTGCTGCTCACCAGCCTCGCCCGCCACGGTCACCGCGCCGCGGTCGAGGCCTTCGGCCACGTCAACCTGGGCTTCACCGACAAGGAGCTGCGGCGCTTCGTCGACAAGGCCGGCCTCGCGCTGCAGTCCTGCGAGACCGTCACCCGCGAGAAACGCCCGCCGCATTTCGAAGTCGTCTCCCTGATCGCGGGCAAGCCATGAGCCGCCTTCCCTGGCTCCATCACGACCGCGTGGCGCGTCTCGAGGCCGCGCTCGCCGAGCGCATCCTGGTCATCGACGGCGCGATGGGCACGATGATCCAGCGCCACCGCCTCGAGGAAGCCGACTACCGCGGCGAACGCTTCGCCGGGGGCTTCGACAGCCTGCAGCCGGGTGCCGCCGCGTCGCATGACCTCAAGGGCAACAACGACCTGCTCACCCTGACCCGCCCCGACGTCATCGCCGGCGTGCACGAGGCCTACCTCGCGGCCGGCGCCGACATCCTTGAAACCAATACCTTCAACGCCACCGCCGTCAGCCAGGCCGATTACCGCCTGCCGCACCTGGTGCGCGAACTGAACCTGGAAGGCGCGCGCCTGGCACGCGGCTGCTGCGATGCCGCCGAGGCCCTTGCGCCGCACCGTCCGCGCTTCGTCGCGGGCGTGATCGGGCCCACCAGCCGCACCGCGTCGATCAGCCCCGACGTCAGCGATCCCGGCTACCGCAACACCAGCTTCGACGCCCTGCGCGACGACTATCGCGTGGCGATCGACGGGTTGATCGATGGCGGCGCCGACATCCTCATGGTGGAGACGATCTTCGACACGCTCAACGCCAAGGCCGCGCTGTACGCGATCGAGGAGGCTTTCGAGGCCCGCGGCGCGCGTCTGCCGGTGATGATCTCCGGGACCATCACCGATGCTTCGGGCCGCACGCTGTCCGGCCAGACCGCGGAGGCCTTCTGGATCTCGGTGTCGCACGCCCGCCCGCTCTCGGTCGGGCTGAACTGCGCGCTGGGGGCGAAGGAGCTGCGTCCGCACGTCGAGACCCTGGCGCGCGTCGCCGATTGCCCGGTCAGCGCCCATCCGAATGCCGGGCTGCCCAACGCCTTCGCCGAATACGACGAGACCCCGGAGGAGATGGCCGACACCCTGCAGGAGTTCGCCCGCTCCGGCCTGCTGAACCTGGTCGGCGGCTGCTGCGGAACCACGCCGGAGCACATCGCGGCCATCGCCGACGCCGTGCACGGCATCCCTCCGCGGGTGCCGGCTTCGTGGGGGGCTGGGGCGTGAGTGCTGTCTTTCCCCGAGGTCCCGCGATGAACGTCCCCAGGTACACGCGGCTGTCCGGGCTCGAACCGCTGGAGATCACGCCGGAGCTGCTGTTCGTCAACGTCGGCGAACGCACCAACGTGACCGGCAGCGCGCAGTTCCGGAAGCTGATCAAGGAGGACCGCTTCGAGGAGGCGGTCGAGGTCGCGCGGCAGCAGGTCGCCAGCGGCGCCCAGATCCTCGACGTCAACATGGACGAGGGGCTGATCGATTCGGCGAAGGCGATGACCCGCTTCCTGACCCTGATCGCGTCGGAGCCGGACATCGCGCGCATCCCGGTGATGGTCGATTCCTCGAAGTGGGAGGTGATCGAGGCCGGGCTGAAGTGCCTGCAGGGCAAGGGCGTGGTGAACTCGATCTCGCTCAAGGAAGGCGAGGAGGCCTTCGTCGAACAGGCGCGCAAGGTGCTGCGCTACGGCGCCGCGGCGGTGGTCATGGCCTTCGACGAGGACGGCCAGGCGGACACCGCGGAACGCAAGGTCGCGATCTGCACCCGCGCCTACCGCATCCTGGTCGACGGGGTCGGGTTCCCGCCCGAGGACATCATCTTCGACCCGAACATCTTCGCGGTCGCCACCGGGCTCGAGGAACACAACAACTACGCGGTGGACTTCATCGAGGCCACGCGCGTCATCAGGGCGACGCTGCCCCATTGCCATGTCTCGGGCGGCGTCTCCAACGTCTCGTTCTCGTTCCGCGGCAACGAGACCGTGCGCCAGGCGATCCACTCGGTGTTCCTGTACCACGCGATCGCCGCGGGCATGGACATGGGCATCGTCAACGCCGGCGCCATGCCGATCTACGACGACCTCGACCCGGAGCTGCGCGACCACGTCGAGGACGTGATCTTGAACCGCCGCCCGGACGCCACCGAACGCCTGCTGGCGCTGGCCGAGCGCTACAAGGGCAGCAAGGGGCAGGCAAAGACCGAGGACCTCGCCTGGCGCGGCAAGGACGTGCGCGCGCGCCTGAGCCATGCGCTGGTGCACGGCATCGACCAGTACGTTGTCGAAGACACCGAGGAGGCGCGCCTGCTGTCCACGCGCCCGCTGGACGTGATCGAAGGTCCGCTGATGGACGGCATGAACGTGGTCGGTGACCTGTTCGGCGCCGGCAAGATGTTCCTGCCGCAGGTGGTGAAGTCGGCGCGGGTGATGAAGAAGGCGGTGGCCCACCTGTTGCCCTACATCGAGGCCGAGAAGCTGCGCACCGGCGACACCGCCAGCAACAACGGCAAGGTGGTGATGGCCACCGTCAAGGGAGACGTCCACGACATCGGCAAGAACATCGTCGGCGTGGTGCTGGCCTGCAACAACTTCGAGGTCATCGACCTCGGCGTGATGGTGTCGGCGCAGACGATCATCGACACCGCCGTGGCGGAGAACGCCGACCTGGTGGGGGTGTCCGGCCTGATCACCCCGTCGCTGGAGGAGATGGGCCACGTCGCGCGCGAGATGCAGCGCCAGGGCCTCACCATCCCGCTGATGATCGGCGGCGCCACCACGTCGCGCGCGCACACCGCGCTCAAGATCGATCCGCACTACCGGTCTCCGACGGTGTGGGTGAAGGACGCCTCGCGCGCGGTCGGCGTGGCCCAGTCGCTGGTCTCGCCCGAGCTGCGCGGGCCGTTCGTCGCCGCCTGCGAATCGGACTACGCCGGCATCCGCGAACGCCATCGCAACCGCGGCGATGCCAAGCGGCTGGTGGCCCTGCAGAAGGCGCGCGGGCAACGCTTCGATGGCGGCTGGGACGGCTACGCGCCTCCGACGCCGGCCAGGCCCGGCATCACCACCTTCCATGACTACCCGCTCGCCGACCTGGTCGAGACCATCGACTGGACGCCGTTCTTCCAGGCCTGGGAGCTGGCCGGGCGCTATCCGGCGATCCTCGAGGACGCGGTGGTCGGACCGGCGGCCAGCGAGCTCTACCGCGACGCGCGCGCTATGCTCGACACGATCATCCGCGAGAAGTGGCTCACCGCGAAGGCGGTGTTCGGCCTGTTCCCGGCGGCAGCGGTCGGCGACGACGTGGAACTCCAGGTCGCGCCCGGCGACAGCGTCACCGTGCCCTTCCTGCGCCAGCAGGTCGACAAGCCGGTCGAGCGCCCGGACTTCTGCCTGGCCGACTTCATCGCACCGAAGGACAGCGGCGTACCCGACTGGATGGGCATGTTCGCGGTCACCGCCGGCATCGGCATCGAGCCGCACCTGGAGCGCTTCCGCGCCGATCACGACGACTACCGCGGGATCCTGCTCAAGGCCCTGGCCGACCGCCTCGCCGAGGCCCTGGCCGAGCACCTGCACCGGCGCGTGCGCACCGAATTCTGGGGCTATGCGGCGGGCGAGGCGCTCGACAACCAGGCCCTGATCGCCGAGGCCTACCGCGGCATCCGACCGGCGCCCGGCTACCCGGCCTGCCCCGACCACAGTCCGAAGCAGCAGCTGTTCAGCGTGCTGGACGCCACGGCCAATGCCGGCATGGAGCTGACCGAAGGCTTCGCGATGCTGCCGACCGCGGCCGTGTCCGGCTACTACTTCAGCCACCCCGGCAGCCAGTACTTCGTGGTAGGCCGCGTGGGCAAGGACCAGGCCGCGGACTACGCGAAGCGCCGCGGCGTGCCGCTGGCGCAGGTCGAGCAGTGGCTGGCCTCCAACCTCGACTACGATCCCGACTGAGCACGGCACCGGCACGTCGATGATCGAGCACGCCCGCACCGCGGCGGCGGCACCGGTGGTGCGGCTGTCGAGCTTCTACTTCACCTACTACGCGGCGCTGGGCGCGTTCACGCCCTACTGGGCGATGCACCTGCAGTCGCGCGGCATGGGCATCACCGCGATCAGCGTGATGATGAGCCTGTGGTATGCGACGCGCGTGGTCGCACCGAGCGCGTGGGCGACGATCGCGGCGGCCTCGCCGCGGCCGATCCGCTGGCTGCGCATCGGCTGCGTGCTGACGGTGGCGAGCTTCGCCTGCTTCCTGCCGGAGCAGCCGGAGTGGACGCTGTTCGCGGCGATGATCGCCTTCTGCTTCTTCTACAACGCGGTGATGCCGCAGTTCGAGGCGATCACGCTCGGCCACCTCGGCGCCGACGCGCACCGCTACGGCGCGATCCGGGTCTGGGGCTCGATCGGCTTCATCCTGGTCACGACCGGCTTCGGCTGGCTGATCGAACGCCACGGCGCCGGCATCCTGCCCTGGGCGATGCTGC
Source organism: Luteimonas sp. MC1895 (assembly GCF_016457215.1). NCBI lineage: Bacteria > Pseudomonadati > Pseudomonadota > Gammaproteobacteria > Lysobacterales > Lysobacteraceae > Luteimonas > Luteimonas sp. MC1895. The sequence goes on along the minus strand of NZ_JAEMDY010000001.1, from coordinate 68,917 downwards.
CGCTGTTCGCGCTGATGGCGGTGAGCGCCTTCGCCAACCGCGACGCCGGACACGTGGGGCCGCGCGGCAAGGCCGGCGCCGGCTTCTGGACGATCGTGCGGCAGCCGCGGGTCGCCGCGTTCCTGGTCGCGGCCTTCCTCGAACAGCTGTCCTTCGGCCCCTACTACACCTTCTTCTCGGTCTACATGGACGGCCTCGGCTATTCGACCTCGACCCTGGGCCTGCTGTGGACGGTGGGCGTGGTGTTCGAGGTCGCGGTGTTCTTCACCATCTCGCGCATCTTCCGCCGCTGGGATCCGAGCTGGCTGCTGCTGGTGTCGATGGCCAGCGCGGTGCTGCGCTGGTGGGCCACCGCGCTCTGGCCCGAAAGCATGCCGGTCATGCTGGTGGCCCAGGCCACCCATGCGCTGAGCTTCGCCGCCTTCTTCGCCGCGGCCATGCAGCTCCTCGCCCGGCACTTCCCGGGCCCGCTCAACGGCCACGCGCAGGGCCTGTTCTACGGCTTCTCCTCCGGCCTCGGCGGCGTCCTCGGCGCCCTGATCGCCGGCCAGCTCTGGCCCTTGGGCGACGGTCGCGCCGCCTTCCTCGCCGCCGGCGCCTTCGCCCTCCTCGGCTGCCTCATCACCTGGACCTGGGTGGTGCCGCGTCGGCGCACTGGCGGGGACGGAAGCCTGGCCACGGATAGCCGCGGATAAGGCGACTGGCGGGAAAAAGCAGGAGCATTTTTTTTGCCACGGATGACGCGGATCACGCGGATTTACGCAGATCTGGCCGAGGCGAGAATGAAGCTTTCTTTGATCAGGGTGTCGCCGCGGTTCCTTTCGGCGCGCACAAGAGGTCGCGTGGGCAGCCTGGACCTGACGACGACGGGGTCACCCCGCCTCAAAGCTCCTGCCCTATCCGCGCGAATCCGCGTGATCCGCGTCATCCGCGGCAAAAAAGCTTTCGACTCCCTCACCAGACAAGATCGTCCGGCACCTGGTATTTCGGGTCGGAGTACGGATCGGCGCCCGGTGCGGCGTTCGGATCGACCTTGAGGGCGACGCACGCGGGGAACACGGATTCGGCTTCCGCCAGGGTGTCGGCGGTCACGAGGAGATAGCGGCCGTTGAGCTGGACCACGCCGAGCTCGCCGGCGTTGAGGGCACGCAGCTGGTCGGCGGTGACGTGCACGCGCTTGATCCTGCCGCCGTATTCGAAATGCCGCACGTGGTCGGCGTCGGCGGCGTTGAGCGCCTTGCCGTCCAGCAGCGTGGCCACCTTCGCCTGGGCCTCGCGGCGCAGGCGTGCGGCTTCCTGCTTCGCGCGCTCGGCCGCGATGCGCTCGTCCTTCTCGCGCTGGGCGCGGATCGCGTAGGCCTTGGCGAGGTCGATGTCGCCGGTCGGGCGCGGGGCGCGGGCACGCCTGGCCGCACCTTTCGACGGTGCCTGGCCCTGCGGCGCGGCTGCGCCCGGCGAGCCGCGCTGCGCTGTCGCAGCGCCTCGGCCGTCGCGGGGCGGCTGGCCTTCGCGGCGACGATCGACCTGGCCCGGTCGCGCGCCCTTGCCGCCACGCGGGTTGCCCGCGCGCTGCTGTCCGCCCTCGCCGTCCTGGCGTCGGGGTCCCTTCGGCTTGTCTGCCACCGGCGCCGGCTTGAAGCCGAGTCCCAGCAGCTGGTCGCGCAACGTATCGCTCATCGGTCTTCAGTAATGCGGCGGTGGGGGTTCGTCGGCGGGATCGCCGGTGACGCCGGGGCGGCTGGACTGCAGTTCGTCCAGGGCGCGCCGCAGCAGGACGTCGTTGCGCGACAGCTCCAGCCGCGCCTCGGCCAGGGCATCGCTCAGCTCGGCCATGGCCTGCTCCTGGAAGGCGAGCCGGGTCTCCAGCTCGACCACGCGCGCCTCGATGCCGGTCGCGCTCATTGGCGCGCCCGGACCGAGCGCCCGCGGCCGATGCCGTAGTAGGCCAGGCCGGCGTCCTCGGCGTCTTCGGGGCGGTAGATGTTGCGCCCGTCGAAGACCACCGCGTCGCCCAGCTTCGACCGGACCTGCTCCAGGTCCACGCTGCGGAACTGCTTCCACTCGGTGACCACGACCAGGGCGTCGGCGCCGTCCAGCGCGTCGGCGGCCGAGTCGCAGAGGACCAGGTCGTCGCGCTCGCCGAAGATCCGGCCGGCCTCGTCCCGCGCCTCCGGGTCATAGGCCTGCACGCGCGCGCCCGACTCCCAGAGCTGGGCCAGCAGCCGCCGGCTCGAGGCCTCGCGCATGTCGTCGGTGTCCGGCTTGAAGGCCAGGCCCCAGACCGCGAAGGTCTTGCCGGCGATGCCGCCGTCGCCGTAGTGGCGCATCACCAGCTCGTGCAGGTGGCCCTTCTGGCGTTCGTTCACCGCCTCCACCGCGTCCAGCAGCAGCGGCGGGTGCCCCACCTGCTGGGCCGTGCGCGCAAGCGCCTGGACGTCCTTCGGGAAGCACGAGCCACCATAGCCCGCGCCGGGATAGATGAAGTGCCAGCCGATGCGCGGATCCGAGCCGATGCCCTTGCGCACCATCTCCACGTCCGCGCCCACCCGCTCGGCAATGTTGGCGATCTCGTTCATGAAGCTGATCTTGGTCGCCAGCATCGCGTTGGCCGCGTACTTGGTCAGCTCGGCCGAGCGCACGTCCATGACCACGAAGCGGTCGCGGTTGCGGTTGAACGGGGCGTACAGGCGCCTGAGCCTGTCCTCGGCGTGCGGACTCTCCACGCCCAGCACGATGCGGTCCGGGCGCATGCAGTCCTCGACCGCGGCGCCCTCCTTCAGGAACTCGGGGTTGGACACCACGTCGAAGGCCACGTCGACGCCGCGCGCCGCGAGCGCGGCGGCGATGGTGTCGCGCACCCGGTCGGCGGTGCCCACCGGCACGGTCGACTTGTCGACGACGATGGCCGGGCGCTCGAGGTGCTCGCCGATGGTGCGCGCGACCTGCAGCACGTACTGCAGGTCGGCGCTGCCGTCCTCGTCGGGCGGCGTGCCGACCGCGATGAACACCACCTCGGCGTGCGCGACGGCGCGCGCGGCATCCGTGGTGAAGTCCAGCCGGCCGGCCGCGTGGTTGGCCTTGACCATCGGCTCCAGGCCCGGCTCGTAGATCGGGATGACGCCCTGGTGCAGGCGCTCGACCTTGCCCGCGTCCACATCCACGCACAGCACGTCATGGCCGACCTCGGCCAGGCAGGTCCCGGTGACCAGGCCGACGTAGCCGGTGCCGAAGATGCTGACGCGCATGGCCTACTCCGCCGGATCCGCGAGGACGTCCAGCAGCTCGACCTCGAACACCAGCGCGCTGCCCGGGGCGATCGGACCGCCCGGCGTGCCGACGTCGCCATAGCCCAGCCCGCTCGGCAGCCAGAGCATGTACTTGCTGCCCGCCGGCATCAGCTGCAGCCCTTCCTGCCAGCCCGGCACCACGCTCGACAGGGTGAACACCGCCGGTTCCTCGCGTTCGTAGGAGCTGTCGAAGACCGTGCCGTCGAGCAGCGAGCCCTTGTAGTGCACGCTGACCCGGCTTTCGGGGCCCGGCTTCGGGCCGGTGCCTTCGGTCAGAACCTTGTACTGCAGGCCCGAGGCGGTGACCTGCACGCCTTCCTGCTTGGCATTGGTCGCGAGGAAGGCCTCGCCGGCCTCGCGGTTGCCCGAGGCCATGCGCGCCTGCATGCGCTGGCCGAAGGCCTCGAAGGCCTGGCGGGCCTGGGCCTCGTCCATCAGCGGCGCTTCGCCGTCCATCGAGGTGCGCATGGCCTTGACGATGGCGTCGAAATCGACGTCGTCCTTGATCTCGGCCAGCGTGGAGCCGATCTGCAGGCCGATGGCGTAGCCGGCCTGCTCCTCTTCGGTGGCCAGGCCCTCGATCTCGAGCGAGGACGGCGTGGCGCCGGCCTTGGCGGGCTTGGGCGCGTCGGGATCGATCTTCTTGCAGGCGCCCAGGGCGAGGAGGAGCGAAGCGGCCAGCAGGCTGGTCGCGGTGGCGCGTGCGAGCGTGTTCATCGGGAGACCTCGGAAGTGGGACGAGCTGCGATCACGGCAGCTGCAGGAGTTCGACGTCGAAGACGAGGGTGGCGTTCGGCGGGATGCTGCCCGGCGAGCCGTTGCGGCCGTAGGCCAGCCCGGAGGGGATCCAGAAGCGGTACTTGGCGCCCACCGGCATCAGCTGGAGGCCCTCGGTCCAGCCGGCGATCACCTGGGCGAGGCCGAAGGTCGCCGGATCATTGCGGGCGTAGGAGCTGTCGAAGACGGTGCCGTCGAGCAGGCGGCCTTCGTAGTGCACGCGCACCTGCGCGGTGCCGTTGGGCGGACGCGGGCCCGAGCCCTGGCGCAGCACCATGTACTGCAGGCCCGACCCGGTGGTCACGACGCCCTTGGCCGTGCGGTTGGTGGCGAGGAATTCCGCGCCCGCGGCCGTGTTCTCGCGCGCGGCCGCCTCGCTCTCCTGGCGCATGCGCTCCTGGATGCGGGCGGTGAACGTCTCGCGCAGCGAGGCCAGCTCGGCCTCGGCCAGCAGCGGCTGGCTGCCGTCGAGCACCGTGGCCACGCCGCGGCCGAACACCGCCAGGTCCACCTCGTCCTTCAGCGGCGCCAGCGAACGGCCGACGTCGGCGCCGACCAGCAGGCCGACCTTGTCCTTGGCCACCGGCGGCGGCTCGCTGCCGGGCGCCATCCCGGGCATCGACTGGCCGCTGCGCACGCCGACGCGCTGCATCAGCGCAGGCCCGATCTCGGCCGCCTCGGCTTCCGACAGCAGCGGCTTGCCGCCGTCGAACGCGTTGCGCACGGCGCGCAGGAAGGCCGCGCGGTCGAGGTCCGGGCCGACCGCCTCGATCGAGCGGCCGACATCCATTCCAATCATGTAGCTGTTCTTCTCGCGCTCGCTGGACGGCACGGCATTCTCCTGGGCAATGGCGGGTGCCAGCGACAGGGCCGCGGCGACGGACAACGCGGCCAGGCCGCGCAGCAGGGACTTCATCAGGGGGGTGCTCCTGGACTCGGGCCGCGATCCGCGGCGTCTGGGCCTATTGTCGCGGGCCGGCGCGGCCCCGGCAATGACCGCGGCACCCCGTGCCATCAGTTGGGCTGCCGGGGACTTGACCGGGTGTGTGGTGGTGTTATAGTTGCATACAACACCAGTCATGCAGAGCAGGACGGCCACCATGAACCGCAAGCTCGACAACACACTGATCGCCTTGGCTGCCAGCGGCCTCGCCCTGACCGCCATCGCGCTGTTCGCGACGCCCGGCTTCGCGCCAACCGACGACGCCGGCCTCCCGGCCGCGGCGGCGGTCGGCGACGCGGACCCGGGCATCCGCGAACGCCGTGGAACCGCCCTCAACCGCCGCGGACTGGCCATGCCCTACTTCTCGTTTGCCCGCGGCGTCCGTCGCATCGGAGGCTGAAACCATGTCCGGCATCCAATGGAGCGATGGCGCTCCCATCTACCGCCAGCTGAAGGAGCGGGTCATCGCGATGATGCTCGATGGCCAGCTCAAGCCCGGCGACGCCCTGCCCTCCGTGCGCCAGGTCGCCGCCGAGTACCAGCTGAACCCGATCACCGTGTCGCGCGCCTACCAGGAGCTGGCCGACGAGGCCCTGGTGGAGAAGCGCCGGGGCCTGGGCATGTTCGTGACCGACCAGGCCTCGAAGAAGCTGCTCGGCAACGAACGCGAGCGCTTCCTGACCGAAGAGTGGCCGCAGGTGCTGGAACGCATCCGCCTGCTCGGCCTCTCACCCGAAGAACTTCTGCGCGAAGGGGATTCCGCATGAACCGCCAAGACACCGCCGTCATCGACGCCCGTGGCCTGCGCAAGGCCTACAAGGGCAAGCCCGCGCTGGACGGCGCCAGCTTCCGCATCGAGGCCGGCCGGATCGTCGGCCTGGTCGGCCCCAACGGCGCCGGCAAGACCACCGCGCTCAAGGCGGTGCTCGGCCTGGTCCCCTTCCAGGGCGACCTGTCGGTGCTGGGACGCGACCCGCGCAGCCAGCGCAACGAGCTGATGAACGACGTCTGCTTCATCGCCGACGTTGCCGTGCTGCCGCGCTGGATGCGGGTGCGCGAGGCGATCGCCTTCGTCGAGGGCGTGCATCCGCGCTTCGACCGCGCGCGCTGCGAGCGCTTCCTGGCCAATACCAAGCTGACCCCGAAGATGCGCGTGCGCGAGATGTCCAAGGGCATGATCGTGCAGCTGCACCTGGCCCTGGTGATGGCCATCGATGCGCGCCTGCTGGTGCTCGACGAGCCGACGCTCGGCCTCGACGTGCTGTACCGCAAGGAGTTCTACCAGCGCCTGCTGGAGGACTACTTCGATGACGGGAAGACCATCGTCATCACCACCCACCAGGTCGAGGAGGTCGAGCACATCCTCACCGACGCCTTGTTCATCCGCGACGGGAAGATCGTGCTCGACGCGCCGATGGACGACCTCGCGCAGCGCTTCACCGAGGTGCTGGTCGACGCCGGCCAGGCCGACGCGGCCCGCGCGCTGGCGCCGATCGACGAGCGCAGCCTGCCCTTCGGCAAGACCGTGATGCTGTTCGACGGCGTCGAGCGCAGCGCCCTCGCCCCCTACGGCGAAACCCGCACCCCGGGCCTCGCCGACCTCTTCGTCGCCACCATGAAGGGAACCTACGCATGAACGCCACAGCCGAAACCCTGCCGGTGGCGAAGGCCCCGGCCCATGCCACCCACCGCTTCCAGATGCTGCTGCGGCGCGAATACTGGGAGCACCGCGGCGGCTTCCTCTGGGCGCCGGTGATCGCCGGCGCGATCTCGCTGCTGCTGACCGCGGTGTTCTTCGTCATCGCCGCGATCGGCATCCGCAACGCGCAGAGCGACGCGGCCTTCCACCTCGATGACGGCCGCACGATGACGATCAACGGCCTCGACCTCGGCGCCCTGGCCGAGCGGCTGAGCGCCGAGGACAAGGCGCAGCTGGCCAGCGGCATCGACATGACCATGCTGATGGCCTCGGTCTGGCCGTACATCGTCATGGTGTTCGTGATGTTCTTCTACTGCCTGGGCGCCCTGTATGACGAGCGCAAGGACCGCAGCGTGCTGTTCTGGAAGTCGCTGCCGCTGTCGGACGGCGAGACCGTGCTGTCCAAGGTGGTCAGCGCGACCCTGGTGATCCCGTTGCTGGCGACGCTGGCCGCGATCGTGACCATGTTCGCCTTCCTGCTGCTGCTGAGCGTCATGGTCATGGCCCATGGCGGCAACCCCTGGGAGCTCATCTGGGGCCCCGGCAATCCGCTGCAGGTCTCCGCCTATGTGCTGGCTGCGATCCCGGTCTACGCGGTGTGGGCCCTGCCCACCGTCGGCTGGCTGATGCTGTGCTCGGCCTGGGCGCGCAGCGTGCCCTTCCTGTGGGCGCTGCTGGTCCCGATCCTGTCCGGTCTCTTCGTCAGCATGTTCAGCGTGATGCGCCTGTTCGACCTGGGCGCCGAGTGGTTCTGGAGCCACATCGTGGCCCGCCTGCTGCTGGGCGTGGTGCCGCTGACCCGGCACGACATCCATCGAATCGGCGGCCTCGATGCCGGCCAGGATTCGATGGTGGCGCTGATCGAGCCGTCCGCGGTCTGGTCCAACCTGTTCCAGGCCGAGACCTGGATCGGCGCGGCGGTCGGCATCGTGATGCTGCTGCTGGCCACCCGGCTGCGCCGCTGGCGCGACGAGGGCTGAACCCATGCGACTTCGAGGAGGATCCACCATGACGCCACTGACCCGCCCGTCCATCCTGCTGGCCTCCGCCCTGTCCGTGCTCGTCGCCGCTGGCTGCGAGCGCGCCCAGGACCCGCCGCCCGCCGCCGCGCCGGCGGTTGCCGAGGCGAAGACCGACGCCGACCGGAGCTTCATCGGGCGCAAGGCCGCCGAAGCAATCGAGCAGGCGGGGCAGAAGCTGCGCGCCGGCAACATCCAGGTCGGCCAGGGCACGCGCATCAGCATCAACGGGCGCAACTACGGCAGCACCCCCGCGGACAGCGACCTGCCGAAGGCCGAGATCACCCCCTCGGGCGACCTCCTGATCGCGGGTGAGCCGGTGGAGGCCTCGACCGCGCAGCGCGCGCTGCTGCTCGCGCACCGCCGCCATCTCGAGGACGTGGCCCTGGCGGGCATGGCGATCGGCGCCCAGGGTGCCGACATCGCCGGCACCGCCCTGGGCGGGCTTGGCGAGGCGGTGTTCGGCGGCGAGGAAGGCCGCCGTGCCTTCGAGGCCAGGATGGAAGCCGAGGCCGGTCGGATCAAGGACGAGGCCATGCGCCTGTGCACCCTGCTCCCGCCCCTGTACGACAGCCAGCAGGCCCTGGCCGCCGCGCTGCCGGCATTCGCGCCCTACGCGACGATGACGCCGCAGGACGTGGAGGACTGCAGCAACGAGGTCCAAGACGCGGCCACCGACGGCGGCACCCGGGCCTGATCGCGCGCGCGCCGCCACCCACCGACCACCCGTCTCCACGCCTGAGCGAGGTTCCGATGCGACCGACCGCGACTCCCCTCTTCTTCCCGCTGCTGGCGCTCGCACTGGCCGCCGCGCCCGTCGCACGCGCCGACGACGACCGCGCCTGCAGCCACAGTGCACCGCAGTCCCTGGTGCTCGACATCGGCGACGCCCGCAGCGTCCGCTTCCACGTCGGCAACGGCCGGCTGCGCCTGGACGGCCAGCCCGGCCAGGCCGGCAGCCTGCAGGGCCGCGCCTGCGGCTCGAGCGCCGCGGAACTCGCCCGGCTTCGCGTGGAGCAGTCGCGCGAAGGCGACGCCCTGGTGGTGCGCCTGGTCCGCGAGGAGCGCAGCGGATGGAACCTCGGCAACCGCTACGCCTGGCTCGACCTCGCCGGCCGCGTGCCCGACGGCCTGCCCGTCGAGGTCCAGCTCGGCTCGGGCGATCTGCAGGCCACGGGCCTGGCCGGTCTCGGCCTGACCGTCGGCTCCGGCGATGCCGACGCGCGCCGCATCCGCGGGCCGGTCGACGCCCGCGTGGGTTCCGGCGACATCGGGCTCGCCGACATCGGCAGCCTCGACCTCGGTTCGGTGGGCTCGGGCGACGTCACCGTCCGCGGCGTGCGCGGCGATGCGCGCGTGGGCAGCGTCGGCTCGGGCGACGTCGAACTGGCGGACGTCACCGGGAACGTGGACGTGGGCTCGCTGGGCTCGGGTGACATCGCACTCGAACGCGTCGGCGGCAACGTCAGCGTGGGCTCGATCGGCTCCGGTGACGTCGACATCCATGGCGTGGGCGGCAACCTGCGCGTGCGCGCGGTGGGCAGCGGCTCGGTCGACCATGCGGGCGTTTCCGGCCAGGCCGACCTGCCGCGCAAGCGCTGACGCCGCTGCGAGCGATGCAGGCGATGCGGCCATCGCGGCCACAGTGGGCGCGGCGGCTCCCACGGGCAAGGCTCCGCGGCTGCCGCTAGACTCGGGCGAGGCCATGCCGCAGCCGGCGGCGTGGCGACCGATCCGGGGACTGCATGCGCGACATCGTCTGGAAGCCCGGCGCGCCGCGCGCCATCCTGCTCGCCACCGACCTCGACGGGCGCTGCGACCGCGCGCTCGACCGGGCCGTCGCACTCGCGCGGGACTGGGCGGCCAGGCTGGTCGTGCTGACCGTGGTCGAGCCGCCCCCGGCGCCGCCGCTGCAGCCAGGCCAGGCGCTGCCGGTGCAGGCCAGCGAGGTCGCGCTGCGCGCCGCGGCCCGCCTGCGCCGCGACATCGGCCCCGCCGCGGAGGGCCTGGACCTTGAACTGCTGGTCCGCGAAGGCCGGGTCGGCGAATGCATCGATGCGGTGGCCGACGAGACCGGCTGCAGCCTGCTGGTCACCGGCGTGGCCCACGACGCCTTCTTCGGTCGCCACCTGCTCGGCAGCACCGTGGACTGGCTGGTCCGGCACGGCGGCCTGCCGCTGCTGGTGGTGCGCGATCGCGCGCACGCGCCCTACGCGCGGGTGCTGGTGGCGAGCGACCTGAGCCCGCCGTCGGCACGCGCCCTGGACGTCGCCCGCGCGCTGTTTCCCGATACCGCCGCCAGCCTGTTCACCGCCTTCGACGTGCCCTACCTGGGCCTGCGCGACGGGGACCGCGATGGGGGCGTCGACGATGCGCGTGATGCGACGCTGGACGCGGCGCGCCGGTTCCTGGACGCGGCGGGCCACGCCGACCTGCCCGCCGCCACCGCCCACGGCGACGCCGCGGTGCGCCTGGCCGAGCACGCGCTGGCCGTCGACGCCGACCTCGTGGTGGCGGCCTGCGAGGGCCGCGGCGCGCTGTTCCACCTGCTGATCGGCAGCGTCGCGCGCGGAATCCTCGACGCGAGCCCCTGCGACACCCTCCTGGTGCCGGAGCCGAAGGCCCGCCGGGACGCGTGACCGCCGCCCCGGCAGGGGGCGACGGACGCGGCGTCGCGCTCAGTCGCCGCGGATGCCGCCGCGGGTCAGCGCCAGCGGATCGAGCAGCGCGCGCAGCCTGGCCTCCGGCAGCCCGGTGGCTTCGACCGCCACGTCCAGCACCGGCCGGCCTTCGCGGTAGGCCTGCTTCGCGATCGCCGCCGCCTTCTCGTAGCCGATCACCGGGTTGAGCGCGGTCACCAGGATCGGATTGCGCCCGAGAGCGGCCTCCACCACGTCGCGGCGCACCGTCAGGCCGTCGATGACCCGGTCCGCCAGCAGCCGCGACACCGCCGACAGCAGGCCCACCGACTCCAGCAGGTTGCTGGCGATCAGCGGCAGCGCCACGTTGAGCTGGAAGTTGCCGGTCTGGCCGGCGACCGTGACCGCCACGTGGTGCCCCATGACCTGGGCGCAGGCCATGACCGTCGCCTCCGGGATCACCGGATTGACCTTGCCCGGCATGATCGAGCTGCCCGGCTGCAGCGCCGGCAGCTCCACCTCGCCCAGGCCGGCGAGCGGCCCGGCGTTCATCCAGCGCAGGTCGTTGGCGATCTTGATCAGCGCCACCGCCAGCGCATTGAGCTGGCCCGACAGCTCCACCGCATCGTCCTGCGAGGCGATGCCTTCGAACTTGTCCGCGGCGGACTCGAAGCGCGTGCCGGTCGCGTCGGACAGGGCCTGGGCCACCGCCTGGCCGAAGCGCGGATCGGCGTTGATCCCGGTCCCGATCGCCGTCCCGCCGATCGGCAGCCGCCGCAGCCGCTTGAGCGTATCGGCGAAGCGCGCCTCGGCCGACGCCAGCTGCGCCGACCAGGCACCGAACTCCTGGGCGAAGGTCAGCGGCATCGCATCCATCAGGTGCGTGCGCCCGGTCTTGACCACCTTGGCCAGCGACCGGCCCTTGCGGTCGATGCTGCCGCGCAGCTGCTTCAGGGCCGGCAGCAGCTCCTCGACCACCGCGAGTTGCGCCGACACGCGCAGCGCCGTCGGCACCACGTCGTTGGAGCTCTGCCCCAGGTTCACGTGGTCGTTCGGATGCACCGGCTTGCGCCCCGCGCGGGTCGCCAGCGTGGCGATCACCTCGTTGGCGTTCATGTTCGATGAGGTGCCCGACCCGGTCTGGTAGACGTCGACGGGGAAGTGCGCGTCGTGCTGGCCGGCTGCGACCTCGCGCGCCGCCTTGCGGATCGACGCCGCCAAGCCCTTGGGCAGCAAGCCGAAGCCCGCGTTCGCCTCGGCCGCGGCCGCCTTCACCAGCCCCAGGGCGCGGATGAAGCCACGCGGCATCGGCCGCCCGCTGACCGGGAAATTCTCCACCGCGCGCTGGGTCGACGCGCCCCACAGCGCATCGGCCGGCACCTGCAGTTCGCCCATGCTGTCGCGCTCGATCCGGAACTCCTTGCTGCCCACGGCATCCTCCAACGGGTTTTCCCCGCAGGATACGCCGCCGCCCGTACCACCTCTCACCGAAGCCGAAATGCCGGCGCCCGCGAGAGCGGGACGCTGCGGGGTCGGGATGGACAGCGCACATGGATGTGCGCGGAAGGCGCTTCAGCCATGGATGGCTGATGCGCCGGTCCATCCCGACCCCGCAGCGGCACGCGTCCGCACGAAGCCGACCCGGAGAGGCCCGACCCCACCCGGTTAGAATGAACGGCCTCCCCCCCAGACCGCCCGCCATGCCCGCCCTCGACCCCCTGCTCGCCCTGTCCCCGCTCGATGGCCGCTATGCCGGCAAGGTGGAGGCCCTGCGACCGGTGTTCTCCGAGTTCGGCCTGATCCACGCCCGCGTGCGCGTCGAGATCGAATGGCTGCTGGCCCTTGCCGCCGAACCCGGCGTTCCCGAGCTGCCCGCCTTCGGCGACGCCGCCGCGGCGCGCCTGCGGGCACTGGCCGATGGCTTCACCTCCGCCGATGCCGCCCGGGTGAAGGAGATCGAGCGCACCACCAACCACGACGTCAAGGCGGTCGAGTACCTCATCAAGGAACGTCTGGCCGACGACGCCGAGCTGGGGCCCGCGCTGGAATTCGTCCACTTCGCCTGCACCAGCGAGGACATCAACAACCTGGCCTACGGCCTGATGCTCGACGCCGCCCGCCGCGACGTCATGCTGCCCGCGCTGGACGCCGTCACCGCCACCCTGCGCGGCATGGCCCACGGACTGGCCGGCGTGCCGATGCTCTCGCGCACCCACGGCCAGACCGCCTCGCCGACCACCGTCGGCAAGGAGATCGCCAACGTGGTGGCGCGCCTCGAGCGCCAGCGCGCCCAGCTGGTGGCGGTGTCGCTGACCGGCAAGGCCAACGGCGCCGTCGGCAACTACAACGCCCACGTGGCGGCCTATCCCGACGTCGACTGGCCCGCGTTCTCGCGCCGCTTCGTCGAATCGCTGGGCCTGGACTTCAATCCCTACACCACCCAGATCGAACCGCACGACTGCGTGGCCGAGATCGCCGACGTGATGAAGCGCATCGCGACCATCTGCATCGACCTGTGTCGCGACGTCTGGGGCTACATCTCGCTGGGCTACTTCCGCCAGGCGGTCAAGGCCGGCGAAGTCGGCAGCTCGACCATGCCGCACAAGGTCAACCCGATCGACTTCGAGAACGCCGAGGGCAACTTCGGCATCGCGGTCGCGCTGTTCGAGCACTTCGCCACCAAGCTGCCGGTCAGCCGCTGGCAGCGCGACCTCACCGATTCCACCGTGCTGCGCGCGGTCGGCACCGCCTTCGGCCACGCCCTGATCGGCTTCGACGCGCTGGGCCGCGGGCTCGGCAAGCTCAGCGCCAACCACGAGCGCCTGGCCGCCGACCTTGACGCGGCCTGGGAAGTGCTGGCCGAAGCCGTGCAGACGGTGATGCGCCGCCATGGCCTGCCCAGCCCCTATGAACAGCTCAAGGCGCTGACCCGCGGCCAGGGCATCGATGCCGCCTCCATGCGCGCCTTCATCACCGGCCTCGAACTGCCCGAAGCCGAGCGCCAGCGCCTGCTCGAGCTCACCCCCGGCGGCTATACCGGCCTGGCGGAAGCCCAGGCCCGCACCGTCTGACCGCCCCACGACAGGACCCCGACATGGCCAAGCGCCCCTCCTCCCTTCCCTTCGAGGTCCAGGCCCGCCCCGGCCAGCCGCTGGGCATGGCCCCGCGCGCCTTCCTGCGCGACTACTGGCACAAGCGCCCGCTGCTGGTCCGCGGTGCCTTCCCGGGCTATGTCTCGCCGGTGGAGCCCGAGGACCTGGCCGGACTGGCCTGCGAGGAGGGCGTGCTCGCGCGCCTGATCCAGCATGACCGCGCCCGCGACGCCTGGACCGTGCGCAGCGGCCCGTTCCCGGAAGAGCTCTTCCCGGGGCTGGGCGACCGCGACTGGACCCTGCTGGTGCAGGACATGGACAAGTGGGATCCGGACATCGCCGCCCTGCTGCCGGCCTTCAACTTCCTGCCGCGCTGGCGCGTGGACGACGTGATGGTCAGCTTCGCCGCCACCGGCGGGTCGGTGGGCGCGCACGTCGACCACTACGACGTCTTCCTGCTGCAGGCCATGGGCCACCGCCGCTGGCAGATCGATGCCTCCGACGCCATGGGCCGCGGCACGCCCGCCCTGGATTTCCGCGACGACGCCGAGATCAAGCTGCTGCGCGACTTCTCGCCGACCCACGACTGGGTGTTGGAGCCAGGCGACATGCTGTACCTGCCGCCGCTGGTCCCGCACCACGGCGTCGCCGAGGACCCCTGCCTGACCTTCTCGCTGGGCATGCGCGCACCCTCGGTGGCCGAGCTCATGGGCGACTACGTCGACACCCTGGCCGCCGAGGCCGACGAGGCGCTGCGCTACGCCGACCCGGCCCTGGAGGCGGCGAAGGATCCCTGGGAGATCGACGCCGCGGCAATGGCGCGCGTGGTCGAGGCCCTGAACGCGGTGCGCATGGCCGACGCCGACGCCCTGGGCGACTGGTTCGGCCGCTTCATCACCGTCTACCGCGCCGCGGCCGGCCCGGGCACCGGCCCGGGCGCCGATCGCGCCGAGGGCGGGGTGCCCGACCCCGGCCAGCTCGGCCAGGCCCTGGACGACGGCCTCGTGCTCGCCCGCTACCCCTGGACCCGGGTGGCCTGGCGGCGCGCGGCCAAGGGCGCCAGCCTGTACGTGGCCGGCCAGTCCTGGCGCCTGCCCGTGGCCGATGCCCGGCGCCTGGCGGCCACCGACCTGCTGGACGCGGCCGCGTGGAACAGCCTGTCGGCCGCCGGCCGCGACTGCGTGGCGGGCCTGATGGCCGAGGGCCATTACCGCCTGGAAGACACCGACACACGCGATCCGGACGACCGGGGAGACTGACATGCGCGACGGCGAGGCGTTCCGGATCCAGTCCTGCGACTACGCGCAGGGCCTGCCCGAGCTGCGCCGCGTGCGCGAAGCCGTCTTCGTCGAGGAACAGGGCGTGCCCCTGGCCCTGGAATGGGACGAACTGGATCCGGCCTGCCACCACGTCATCGCCCGCGACGCCGACGGCGCGCCGATCGGCACTGGCCGGCTGACGCCCACGCGAACCATCGGCCGGATGGCGGTGCTGCCCGGGTGGCGCGGCCGCGGCGTCGGCGAAGCGCTGCTTGCGGCACTGGTCGACCAGGCGCGCAGCCTCGGCTGGCGCGAGGTCTCGCTGCACGCCCAGGCCAGCGCGATCGGCTTCTACGCCCGGGCCGGCTTCCTGCCGGTCGGCGAGCGCTTCCAGGAAGCCGGCATCGAGCACCAGGGGATGCGGCTGCTGATCGACGCGCTCAACCTGGTCGAATCGCGCGCCGCGGCGATCGCCGCCACCCTCGGCGTGGTCGGCGGCGCGCGGCGCCAGCTCGACATCTATACGCGCGAACTCGACCCCGGACTGCTCGACCAGGCCGATGTGGTCGACGCCCTGCGCCAGGTGGCAACGCGCGGGCAGTGCAACATCCGCATCCTGCTGCAGGATCCGGCCGCGCCGCGCCGGGCGCTGGCGCCGCTGGTCGCGCTCGGCCAGCGCCTGCCCAGCGCGATCGCCTTCCGCGCCATCGAGGAGCAGGTCGACCGCGCCTTTCCGTCGGCCTTCATCGCCAATGACGGCGGCGGCCACCTGTTCCGCCCGCTGGGCAACCGCTGGGAAGGCGAGACGCGGCTGGACGGGCCGGGCCGCGCGCGGCACCTGCGCGGCGTCTTCGATCCGTTCTGGGAGCGCGCGCGCGCCTGCAGCGAATTCCGCGTGCTCGGCATCTGATGCGCGCCGCTTCGTCGCGCGGTCGGGGCTATAATTGAGCGGATCCATCGCCTGAACAGGCAACGCGCCAGTGCCGCACGGCGGGCACGGCTTCCCTCCCCCTCCTTCCTGAGCTCTCCGACGCCATCGTGGCCAATCTATTGAAGCAGTTTGCGCAGTCTTCCGAACTCGGCGCCAATGCCGCCTATATCGAGGACCTGTACGAGCAGTACCTCGTGGACTCCGACAGCGTCGGCGCCACGTGGAAAGCCTGGTTCGACGGCTTCAAGGGCCGCGAAGCGGGTGACGTTCCCCACTCGGTGGTCATGGACGCGGTCGCGCGCGCCGGCCGCGAGGCGAAGGCGGGCGTGGTCACCACCGGCGGGGCCAGTGGCGGCGACCTCGAGGCCCAGCGCAAGCAGGGCTCGGTGCTCAAGCTGATCACCGCCTACCGCTCGCGCGGCCACCTGCAGGCGGACACCGATCCGCTGGGCATGGCCGAGAAGATCGACGCGCCGGACCTCGAACTGCCCTTCCACGGCCTGTCCGACGCCGACCTCGACACCGAGTTCGCCACCGGACCCGGCGGCGGCACCAGCACCTTCGGCGGCGCCGCGCGCATGCGCCTGCGCGACCTGCTCGCGCTGCTGCGTGCGACCTATGCCGGCCCGATCGGCGCCGAGTTCATGCACATCCCGCAAGCCGAGCAGCGCCGCTGGATGTACGAGCGCATGGAGCAGGCCGGCGGCCGCTACAGCCTGACCGCCGACGAGCAGCAGCGCATCCTCGAGCGCCTGACCGCGGCCGAGGGTCTCGAGCGCTACCTGCACACCAAGTACGTCGGCCAGAAGCGCTTCTCGCTCGAGGGCGGCGACTCGCTGATCCCGCTGCTCGACACCGTGATCCGCCGCGCCGGCAGCGACGGCGTGAAGGACATCGTGATCGGCATGGCCCACCGCGGCCGCCTCAACGTGCTGGTCAACACGCTCGGCAAGAGCCCGCGCCGGCTGTTCGACGAGTTCGAAGGCAAGTTCGAGCACAACGCGCTGGCCCACGCCGGCGACGTGAAGTACCACATGGGCTTCTCGGCCGACGTCGCCACCGACGGCGGCCCGGTGCACCTGGCCCTGGCGTTCAACCCCTCGCACCTCGAGATCGTGGATCCCGTGGTCGCCGGTTCCGTGCGTTCGCGCCAGGAGCGCCGCAAGGACGCCGACCGCCGCCAGGTGATGCCGATCCTGATCCACGGCGACGCGGCCTTCGCCGGCCAGGGCGTGGTGATGGAGCTGTTCCAGATGTCGCAGGCGCGCGGCTTCGCCGTCGGCGGCACCGTGCACGTGGTGGTCAACAACCAGGTCGGCTTCACCACCAGCGCCCGCGAGGACGCCCGCTCCACCCTGTACTGCACCGACGTGGCCAAGATGATCGCCGCGCCCGTGCTGCACGTGAACGCCGACAATCCGGAGGCGGTCGCCTTCGCCGCGCGCCTGGCCTACGACTTCCGCCAGGAATTCCGCAAGGACGTGGTGATCGACCTGGTCTGCTACCGCCGCCACGGCCACAACGAGGCCGACGAGCCGGCGATCACCCAGCCGGTGATGTACCAGGTGATCCGCAAGCACAAGACCACCCGCGAGCTCTACGCCACGCAGCTCGAAGCCGCCGGCGTGCTCGAGGACAAGGGCGGCCAGGCGCTGGTCGACCGCTACCGCGACAAGCTCGACTCGGGCGAGGTCACCACCGAACTGGCCGAGGTCGGCAAGACGCCGGCGGAAAGCCGCCTGTTCGTCGACTGGGGCACGCTCGTCGCCGGCAAGCTCACCGACGGCGCGGACACGACCGTCGATGCAGGCAAGCTCAAGGAGCTCGCCCGCGCCATCACCACGATCCCCGACGACGTGCAGCTGCACGCGCGCGTGGCCAAGGTGTACGAGGACCGCCGCAGGATGGCGGCCGGCGACGCGCCTGCCGACTGGGGCTTTGCCGAGAACCTCGCCTACGCCACCCTGCTCGACGAGGGCTTCGGCCTGCGCCTGGTCGGCCAGGACGTCGGCCGCGGCACCTTCACCCACCGCCACGCGATCCTGCACGACCAGAAGACCGACACCTACCACCTGCCGCTGCGCGCGCTCGTGGACGAACCCGAGCGCGCCACCGTCATCGACTCGCTGCTGAGCGAGGAAGCGGTGATGGCCTACGAGTACGGCTTCTCCACCACCGACCCGAGCACGATGTGCATCTGGGAGGGCCAGTTCGGCGACTTCGCCAACGGCGCCCAGGTGGTGATCGACCAGTTCATCGCCTCGGGCGAGGCCAAGTGGGGCCGCATCAGCGGACTGACCCTGCTGCTGCCGCACGGCTACGAAGGCCAGGGCCCGGAACACAGCTCGGCGCGCCTGGAGCGCTTCCTGCAGCTGTGCGCGCTCGACAACATGCTGGTCTGCGTGCCGTCCACGCCCGCCCAGGCCTTCCACATGCTGCGCCGGCAGATGCGCATGACCACGCGCAAGCCGCTGATCGTGATGTCGCCCAAGTCGCTGCTGCGCCACAAGCTGGCGGTGTCGACCCTGGACGAGCTGGCCACCGGCGGGTTCCAGCACCTCATCGGCGACGCCTCGGCGGACGCGAAGAAGGTGAAGCGCGTGGTCCTGTGCTCGGGCAAGGTCTATTACGACCTGCTGGAGGAACTCGACAAGCGCGGCGGCGGCGACGTCGCCCTGGTGCGCGTCGAGCAGCTCTATCCCTTCCCGCGCGAAGCGCTGGTCGCCGAGCTGGCCCGCTACGGCAAGGCCACCGACGTGGTCTGGTGCCAGGAAGAGCCGCAGAACCAGGGTGCGTGGTACCAGATCCGCCACCACCTGCAGGCCTGTGTGCCGGCCGGCCTCGAGCTCCACTACGCCGGCCGCCCGCGCTCGCCCTCGCCTGCCGTCGGCCTGTTCGCCGACCACGTCGAAGAGCAGCAGAAGCTGGTCGACGACGCGCTTGCATCCCCCGTCGGCAGCGTCTTCGCCGCCGACTGACCCCACACCGATTACGACCAGGACGCATCAAGACCATGGCCACCGAGATCAAGGTACCGGTACTCCCCGAATCCGTTTCCGACGCCACCATCGCCACCTGGCACAAGAAGGTGGGCGACCCGGTCGCGCGCGACGAGAACATCGTCGACCTCGAGACCGACAAGGTCGTGCTCGAGGTTCCCTCGACAGTCGAGGGCGTGATCAAGGAGCTGAAGTACGCCGAGGGTGACACCGTCACCAGCCAGCAGGTGCTCGCGATCATCGAGGCGGGCGCCGCGCCCGCGAAGTCCGCCGACGCCCCGAAGGCCGCCCCGGCCGCCGGGGCCGAGCAGGTCCAGCCGAAGGCCGAAGCCGCGAAGGAAGAAGCCAAGGCGCCCGCCTCCACCCGTCCCGCTCCTGTCTCCGGCGGCGCCGGCGAGCTGCCCCCGGGCGCGCGCTTCACCGCCGTGACCCAAGGCATCGATCCTTCGCAGGTCGAGGGCACCGGCCGCCGCGGCGCGGTGACCAAGGAAGACCTGGTCAACTACGCCTCCGGCAAGACGCCCGGCGTATCGGGCGGCGCGCGTCCGGAAGAGCGCGTGCCGATGACCCGCATCCGCAAGCGCATCGCCGAGCGCCTGATGCAGTCCAAGGACTCCATCGCCATGCTGACCTCGTTCAACGAGGTCAACCTCGGCAAGGTGATGGCCATGCGCAAGGAGCTGGGCGAGTCGTTCCAGAAGCAGCACGGCGTCAAGCTCGGCTTCATGAGCTTCTTCGCCAAGGCCGCCGCCAACGCGCTGCAGAAGTTCCCGGTGGTCAACGCCTCGGTCGACGGCGACGACATCATCTATCACGGCTATGCCGACATCTCGATCGCGGTCTCGACCGACCGCGGCCTGGTGACGCCGGTGCTGCGCAACGTCGAGCGCATGGGCTTCGCCGACGTCGAGAAGGCGATCGGCGACTACGCCGTGAAGGCGCGCGACGGCAAGCTGTCGCTGGACGACCTGCAGGGCGGCACTTTCACCATCACCAACGGCGGCACCTTCGGCTCGCTGATGTCGACGCCGATCGTCAACCCGCCGCAGTCCGCGATCCTCGGCATGCACACCATCAAGGAGCGCCCGATCGTCGAGAACGGCCAGGTCGTCGCGGCGCCGATGATGTACATCGCGCTCAGCTACGACCACCGCATCATCGATGGCAAGGACGCGGTGCAGTTCCTGGTCGACATCAAGGACCAGCTCGAGAACCCGCACCGCATGCTCCTGGGCATGTAAGGAGAGCAACAGACATGGCTGAACAATTCGACGTCGTCGTCATCGGTGCCGGCCCCGCCGGCTACCACGCCGCGATCCGCGCCGCCCAGCTGGGCATGAAGGTCGCGTGCATCGACGCGGGCCTGGGCAAGGACGGCAAGCCGGCCCTGGGCGGCACCTGCCTGCGCGTGGGCTGCATCCCGTCCAAGGCGCTGCTGGATTCCTCGCGCCAGTTCCACAACCTGCAGCATGTCTTCGGACAGCACGGCATCACCGCCAAGGACGCGAAGATCGACGTCGGCACCATGGTCGGCCGCAAGGACGCGATCGTGAAGCAGTTCACCGGCGGCATCGCGCAGCTGTTCAAGGCCAACAAGGTCACGCCGTACTACGGCTTCGCGACCCTGCACGCCGACCGGCTGGTCAAGGTCGCGCAGCACGAGGGCGGCGAGATCGAGCTGACCGGCAC
The DNA here is from genome assembly GCF_016457215.1 of Luteimonas sp. MC1895. Taxonomy (NCBI): domain Bacteria; kingdom Pseudomonadati; phylum Pseudomonadota; class Gammaproteobacteria; order Lysobacterales; family Lysobacteraceae; genus Luteimonas; species Luteimonas sp. MC1895. The sequence continues at coordinate 48,583 of NZ_JAEMDY010000001.1, read as the reverse complement.
CAACGTGATCATCGCCGCTGGCTCGGATTCCATCGAGCTGCCGTTCGCGAAGTTCGACGGCGACACCATCGTCGACAACGTCGGCGCGCTCGACTTCACCGAAGTGCCCAAGCGCATGGCCGTCATCGGCGCCGGCGTGATCGGCCTGGAGCTCGGCAGCGTGTGGAAGCGCCTCGGCTCCGAGGTCGTGATCCTCGAAGCGCTGCCCGACTTCCTGGCCGCGGCCGACGCGGAGGTGTCGAAGGTCGCCGCGCGCGAGTTCAAGAAGCAGGGCCTGGACATCCGCCTGGGCGCCAAGGTCTCCAAGGCGGAAGTCACCGGCAAGGGCAAGAAGAAGGAAGTCCAGGTCACCTTCGCCGACAAGAAGGGCGAAGAGACCATCACCGTCGACAAGCTGCTGGTCGCCGTGGGCCGCAAGGCCGCGTCCAAGGGCCTGCTGGCCGAGGGCAGCGGCGTGAAGCTGACCGAGCGCGGCCAGATCGAAGTCGACGCGCACTGCCACACCGGCGTCGACGGCGTCTGGGCCGTGGGCGACTGCGTGCGCGGCCCGATGCTGGCGCACAAGGGCTTCGAGGAAGGTATCGCGGTGGCCGAGCTGATCGCGGGCCTTCCCGGCCACGTCAACTTCGACACCATCCCCTGGGTGATCTACACCGAGCCGGAGCTGGCCTGGGTCGGCAAGACCGAGCAGCAGCTGAAGGACGAGGGCATCCCGTACAAGTCCGGCAGCTTCCCCTTCGCCGCCAACGGCCGCGCGGTGGCCATGGTCGAGCCGGCGGGCTTCGTGAAGGTGCTGGCGCACGCCGAAACCGATCGCGTGCTGGGCATGCACCTAGTCGGCGCGAATGTGTCCGAACTCGTGCACGAAGGCGTGCTGACGATGGAGTTCAAGGGCTCCGCCGACGACCTCGCCCGCATCTGCCATGCGCATCCCAGCCTCTCGGAAGCGATCCACGACGCCGCCATGGCGGTGGACAAGCGCGCGATCCACAAGGCCAACTGAGGCCGCGGGCGGACGCCGGGCAGGCGCCCGTCCCGACCCTCCGACACCGGCGCCGGGCCCTGCCCGGCGTCGTCCTTTCCGGCTCCACACGGGTTTCCACGGCATGAAGAGTCTCTGCGTCTATTGCGGTTCCAACAGTGGTTCCAGCCCCGCCTACGCCGAGGCCGCGATCGCGCTCGGCACGCGCATGGCCCGGGACGGCATCCGCCTGGTCTACGGCGGCGGCAACATCGGCCTGATGGGCACGGTGGCCGACGCGGTGCTGGCGGCCGGCGGCGACGTGGTCGGCGTGATCCCGAAGCAGCTGGTCGACATGGAAGTGGCGCACCTGGGGCTCGCGGAGCTCGAGGTGGTGGGCTCCATGCACGAGCGCAAGTCGCGCATGTTCGACCTCGCCGACGCCTTCGTCGCGCTGCCGGGCGGCTTCGGCACGCTGGAGGAGATCGTCGAGATGCTCACCTGGCGCCAGTTGGGCATCGGCAACAAGCCCTGCGCGATCCTCGACGTCGACGGCTACTGGTCCCCGCTGATCGCGATGATGGACCGCATGGTCGAGGACCGCTTCCTGCATCCCGGCCAGCGCGAGGACCTGTGGACGGGCCGCGACATCGACGACATGCTGGCCTGGATGCAGGCCTACCAGCCCGCCCAGGCTTCGAAGTGGCTGGACGAGAAACGCACCCGCGAACTGCGCTGAGCCGCCACCCGCTACCCCATGGCTTGATTGCAGGAGCGCCGTGCGAAGGAGACTGATCCCATGACCGTTCCGAACACGTTCCCTGCCTTTCGCATCCACAGCGACGACGCCGGCTATCGCGCCGGCATCGAGGACATCGCCCTGGACGACCTGGCGCCCGGCGAGATCGTGCTGCGCACGGCGTACTCGTCGGTCAACTTCAAGGACGCGCTGGCCGGCACCGGCAAGGGCAAGATCCTGCGCCGCTTCCCCCTGGTCGGCGGCATCGACGTGGCCGGCCACGTGGTCGCATCCCGCGACCCGGGCTTCCGCGAGGGCGACGAGGTCCTGGTCACCGGCTGCGGACTCAGCGAGACCCGCGACGGCGGGTACTCGGCGTACGCACGGGTGGAGTCGGCCTGGGCGGTACGGCTTCCCGCCGGGCTGACGCTGCGCGAATCGATGGTGCTCGGCACCGCCGGGTTCACCGCCGCGCTGGGCCTGCTGCGCATGACCGAAAACCGCCAGCATCCCGGCCTTGGCCCGCTGGCGGTCACCGGCGCCACCGGCGGCGTCGGCTCGCTCGCCGTCGACATCTTCGCCAGCGCCGGCTACGAGGTGCACGCGGTCAGCGGAAAGCCCGAGCAGGTGGACTACCTGCGCGCCATCGGCGCCAGCGAGGTGATCGGGCGCGACGCCCTGGCCACCACGCGGCCGATGGAGTCCGCGCGCTTCGGCGGCGGCCTGGACAACGTCGGCGGGACGATGCTGGCCAGCCTGCTGGCGCAGACCGCCCCCTACGGCAATGTCGCCAGCGCGGGCCTCGCCGCCAGCCACGACCTGCCAGCGACCGTGATGCCCTTCATCATCCGCGGCGTCTCGCTGCTCGGGGTGGCCTCGGCCGGCACCGCGCGCGACATCCGCGACGCGGTCTGGGCGCGGCTGGGCGGCGACTGGAAGCCGCGCCACCTGGAGCGCATCTGCACCCGCGAAGTCGGGCTCGAGGAACTCCCCGGCGTGTTCGAGGGCATGCTCGGCGGCGGCTCGCTCGGACGCACCCTGGTCCGGCTGTAGCGCAGGGCGGCGTTTGCAGGCCCGGTCGCTGCGGCTACAATCGCCGGACTTGAATGGGGGACAACATGGCGCGCATCCTGATCGTCGACGATTCGCCGTCGCAGCTGATGGGCATCCGCCGCATCGTGGAGAGCCTTGGCCACGAAGCGCTGACCGCGGAGGACGGCGCCGCGGGCGTCGAGGCCGCCAAGCGTGAACTCCCCGACCTGATCCTGATGGACGTGGTGATGCCGAACCTCAACGGCTTCCAGGCCACGCGTTCGATCACCCGGGACCCGGCAACGAAGCACATCCCCGTCGTGCTGGTCACCACCAAGGACCAGGAAACCGACAAGGTCTGGGGCATGCGCCAGGGCGCGCGCGCCTACATCACCAAGCCCTTCAGCGACACCGACCTGTCGGAGACGATCAGCCGGGCGATCGCGAGCGGGTAAACGCCTCGCGCAGGCCCTCGTAGGCCGCCTTCTGCGCCTCGTCGCGCGGAGCCGGTGCCTGCACCTCGAGCTCCACGATCTGGTCGCCATCGGCCAGCCCGCCGCTGCCCGGCAGCCCGCGGCCACGCAGCCGCAGCCGCCGGCCCGCCTCGGAGCCCGCCGGCACCTTCAGCTCCACCGTGCCACCCAGGGTCGGCACGCTGACGCTGGCGCCGAGCGCCGCTTCCCAGGGCGCGACTTCCAGCGCGTAGAGGATGTTGCGGCCGTCGACCTCGAAGCGTGCGTCGGTCGCGTACTCGACTTCGAGCAGAAGGTGCCCGCCGCGTTCGCCCTGCCCCGCCAGGCGGATCACCTGGCCCGGACGGATGCCCCTCGGCACCTTGACGTCGAGCGTGCGGCCGTTGACCGCGATGCGCATCGCGCCGCCCTTGTGGACGGTGTCCAGCGGCACGACGAGGCGCGCGCGGGTGTCGCCGCGCGGCGGGCCACCGAAGCCGGGGCCACCGCGCTGCTGCTGCGCCTGGCGCCGGAACAGGCTTTCGAAGAAGTCGCTGAAGCCGCCGTTGCCGCCTCCACCGCCGAACACCTCTTCGTAGTCGAAGCCGGGTCCGCCACCCTGGCCGCCGAAGCCGCCCGGGGGCGGATGGATGTCGTCGCCGGGACGGTAGCCGCGTGCGCGCAGCTGGTCGTAGGCCTTGCGGCGCTCCGGATCGCGCAGCGCCTCGTAGGCTTCGTTGACCGCCTTGAAGCGATCCTCGGCGTCGGACTCCTTGCTGACGTCCGGATGGTACTTGCGCGCGAGCCGCCGGTAGACGGTCTTGATTTCGGCGTCGCCGGCGCTGGGTTCGATGCCCAGGACGGCGTAGTAATCCTTGAACTGCATGCGTACTCCGTTCGCGCGGCGTCCGGTGACACGCCGGGCCGCGGCAGGGTAGCAAGATCGGGGCGCCGGGCCGGCAAGGCAAGCCCCCCGGATCGCGGCGTGGCACCATGGCGGCGAGGGCGCGCGAATCCGTCGCCGCCCACTGCGCATACGGAGCCCCCATGCCCATCCAGCCCGGCGACGCCATTCCCGAAGTCACGCTCAAGCACATCGACGACGGCGTGCACACGATCGATACCCCGACCCTGTTCGCGCACCGCAAGGTGGTGCTGTTCGCGGTCCCGGGCGCGTTCACGCCCACCTGCTCCGAGCGCCACCTGCCCGGCTTCGTCGAGCACTTCGACGCCTTCCGCGAGCGCGGCGTCGAGGTCGCCTGCATGGCGGTCAACGATCCGTTCGTGATGCAGGCCTGGGGCGAGAGCCAGAACGTGCCGCAGGGCCTGCGCATGCTGTCCGACGGCAACGGCGACTTCGCCCGCGCACTCGGCCTGGAGATGGACGCCAGCGCCTACGGCATGGGCGTGCGCAGCAAGCGCTTCGCCCTCTATGCCGAGGACGGCGTGGTCAGCCAGCTGTTCGTCGAGGCGCCGGGCGAGTTCAAGGTGTCCTCGGCCGAGCACGTCCTCGCCTCAATCTGAGGGCCCTCGGGCGACATCGAAGGCCAGGCTGGCCCAGGCGCCGCCCTCGGCCAGGGCGGTCAGCTGCTGGCGGCCGGGTTCGCCGAACTCGCGCCACAGCGGCTGGCTGCCGCGGGTCGCGCCCACCCAGCGGCCGTTGAGCAGCCACTGCACCTCCCCCTCGGCGCCCACCGCGCGCAGCGCCAGCCGCGGACCCTGGAGCGATCCGGGCGCGCGCAGCAGCAACGCACCGTCATTGACCCCTTCGATGTGCATCGCGATGGCGCCCGCGCGACCATCGTCGGCGCAGTCGGGCGCGAGCGGCGGCAGTCGCGCGGCGGCGCGTTCGCTGGCGGTCAGCCAGGGCGATGCCAGCGCCGGCCAGCGCGCCACGTGCCGCACCCCGCGCCGATGGGGCGCGGGGCAGTCCGCGCCCAGCCGCTGGCCGCTGTCGACATCCACCTCGATCCGCTCCAGGCCTGCGCCCCAGCGGCGCACGTCGCGCTCGGGCAGCGTGGGCGGCACCGCCCCGTCGAGGACCCAGGCGTCCAGGCGGCGCTGGCAGGCGCCTTCCGGCTGTGCGTCCGCGGCGGTGCCGAGCGGCCAGCACACCGCGCGCGCCGTGACCGTGGCCGGCTGTGGAAGGCCCACGGCATCGCCGGCCTGCCGGGGCAGGCTGTCGAAGACCTCGAACAGCAGCGGCAGCGCGGTGACCGCGCCGTACTGGCCCGGCAGCGGCGTCCCGTCGGGCCGGCCCACCCAGACCCCCACCGTGTAGCGGCGCGAGGTGCCCAGCGCCCAGGCGTCGCGGAAGCCGTAGCTGGTCCCGGTCTTCCAGGCCACGCGCGGGCGCCGGCCGGCATCGAAGGTGTCGTCGCGCTCGCCCGGCCGCGGGTTGGCGGCCAGGACCTCGTGCACGATCCACGCCGCCCCGGGCGAGAGCAGCCGGCGCTCGACCACCGGGTCGGCCGGCGTGTAGCGCACGCGCCCGGCGGTCCCGCCGCGTGACAGCGCCGCGTGCGCACCGACGAGGTCCTCAAGACGCGCGCCCGTGCCGCCGAGGATCAGCGCCAGGTTCGGCCGGCTGCCGCGCGGGAAGCGCAGGCCGATTCCGGCGTGGTCCAGGCGCGCCGCGAAGCGCGCCGGCCCGACCCGGTCGAGGATGTCGACCGCGGGCACGTTGAGGGACAGGCGCAGCGCGTCGGCCACCGACACCGGGCCGTTGAAGGCGGCGTCGAAGTTGCCCGGCCGGTAGCCGCCGAACGACTGCGGCGCATCGACCAGCAGGCTCTGCGCGTGCACCAGGCCGTCGTCGAGCGCCATGCCATAGACGAAGGGCTTCAGCGTCGAGCCCGGCGAACGCCAGGCCCGCACCATGTCGACGTGGCCCAGGCGCGCGCGGTCGCCGAATGCGGCGGTGCCGATGTAGGCACGCGCTTCCATGCTGGCGTTGTCGACGACCAGCAGCGCGGCCGAGGTGCGTTCGGGCAGCGGGCCGACGTGGGCCCTCAGCCGCTCCTCGAGCGTGCGCTGCAGGGCGGCATCGATGCTGGAGACGATGCGCGTCGCCCCGGGATCGCGTGCGCGCAGGCGTTCCGCCAGCAGGGCCGCGGACAGCGGCGGCTGCAGCGCGCGGGCCACCACCGGCTCGATGCGCGCGTCGTCGACCTCGGCGCGACTCCAGCGCCCGCTGGAGGCCATGCGGGCCAGCACCTTGTCGCGCGCGCGCCGCGCGGCCTCCGGCTCGCGGTCGGGGCGCAGCCGCGTCGGCGCCTGCGGCAGCACGGCGAGCAGCGCGGCCTCGGCATGCGACAGGCGTGCGGCCGGCTTGCCCAGGTAGGCCCAGCTCGCGGCCTCGACGCCCTCGATGGTGCCGCCGAACGGCGCGCGTTCCAGGTACAGGGCGAGGATCTGTGCCTTGGACAGGCACGCCTCGAGCTGCAGCGCGCGCAGGATCTGCCGGAGCTTGCCCAGTGGCGTGCGCCGGTGCGGCTCGAGGATGCGCGCGACCTGCATGGTCAGGGTCGACCCGCCGGAGACGATGCGGCGGCTCGACGCCGCCTGCGACGCCGCACGCAGCAGGGCCACGGGGTTCACCCCCGGATGGCGGCGGAACCAGCGGTCCTCGTAGGCCAGCAGGGCCTCGATGTACAGCGGCGAGACGCTGGCTTCGGTGGCCGGATGGCGCCAGACGCCGCCGGCGTCGGCGAAGGCGCGCAGCGGCGTGCCGTCGCGGGCCGTGACCAGGGTGGCGTGGTCGCCGGCCGCCGGCAGCGGCGGCGGAAAGGCCAGGTCCAGCGCCAGCAGGACGAGCAGCAGCGCGACCGTGCCCCAGCGCAGGATCGCGAGGGCGCGGGGCGCGGTCATGGCTGGACGACGGTCAGGCGCTCCGGCTGCGCGCGGCCCACGCCGCGCAGTTCGGGGCGGTACATGTCCTCCGCGAGCGGCGGCGGCACGGCGTACTCGCCAGGCGTCACCGCGCGCACCAGGTAGAAGACGTCGGCGGCGCGGCCGGCGTCGAGGCGCAGCGCGGCGACGTAGAGGTCGTCGCGGAACTCCTCGTGCACCACGTCGGCCGAGTCGCCACGCTCGGCGAGGCGGATGCCACCGACCACGACATCCGCCCAGGTCGAGGCGTCGCCGAGGTTCATGTTTTCCACCTCGAGCCCGGCCGGCAGCAGGTCGGTCAGCAGCGCGTCGGGCATGTCGCGATCGGCGGTCAGGGTCACGCGCGCGACCAGCGCCTCGCCCTCGCGCAGGGCGCGCGGGGTCCAGGGCTTGCCGTCGGTCGTGTACCAGCGGCGCTCGACGCGCAGCACGCTGTCGTCGGCGGCCGGCGCCGCGCGCGGGATGCCGGCGACGTCCATGCTCGCGTACAGCGGCGCCTCGCCCACCGGCGCAAGGCGCACGCCGGCAACGAGCGCGGCGTGACCGTAGCCGCGCGAGAAGCGGCGCAGTGGCCCCAGCGCCTCGTCGATGCCGGCCTCGGTGAGGGTGGCGGTGAAGGTCCTGCCGCTGCCACCGCCAAGCTCGCGCCCCAGGCGTGCGATCGCGGCCTGCTCCTGCGTGCTGAGATGGAACCAGCGTGCCTTGCGCCGCGCGTCCAGCTCGGCGCCCAGCCCACGCAGCCCGGCGGTGCGCGCCGGCGTGGACAGGTCGTGCTTGCGCACCAGGGCCTGCATCAGCGCGGCATCGCGCAGCGGCGTGCCGTAGTCGCCCAGCCAGCCGGGGCGGTCGCCCTTCCAGGCGAAGGCCTCGTCCAGGGCCTGGGAGCCGCGCCTGGCGTCACCCTGCAGCGACAGTGCGAGGCCCAGGTGCGCCAGCGGCATCGCGCCCTGCGCGGCCTTGCGCTCGCCGTCGTGCAGCGCGCGCAGGGTGCCCAGCGGCGCGCGGTTGACCCGTGCCAGCACGTAGCCCGCGTGCGCCCTGTAGGCCAGGCGCAGGTGCGCACGATGATCCCGCCCGTAGAACTGCTCGGCGTCCGACAGCAGGTCTTCCGACAGGCGCGCCAGCGCGCGCTGCAGCATCGCCTCGGGCACGTCGAAGCCGGCCTCGCGCGCATCGAGCATGAACTCCGCGACGTAGGGCGTCAGCATCGCCTCGGGCCGGTCGCTGCCGCCCCACATGCTGAAGTGGCCGGAGCCGGTCTGCAGCGCGGCCAGCCGTCCCAGCGCGCCTTCCATGCGCCGCTGGCGCTCGTCGCCCGGCAGCGGCGACATGCCCCAGGCGGCAGCCGTCGGCGCATCGAGCACCAGCGCCGCATAGCCCTTGCTCGCGGTCTGCTCGGCACAGCCATAGGGATAGCGCAGCGCACCGTCCAGGGCGGCGGCGAACGTGATCGGCGGCGACGCGTCCAGGCCCAGCCGGGCGTTCACCGAGCCAGGCAGCAGGCCGTCGGCGAGGGCCGGGTCGAGCACCACGGGCGCCACCGGGTCGAGCACACGGCTGCGCGAGCGCAGCACCTGCGGCCAGGGCGCGCGCACCGGGAGATCATGGCCGCGGTCGACGGCCACGCCCGGGCCATCGACGCGCACCCGCACCCTGGCCACTTCATGGCCGTCCAGCGCCTGCAGCGGGAAGGACAGCGTCGAACGGCCGTCGGCGGGGAGCGCGACGGTGCGGACGCCTTCCTCCACCCGCAGTGGCCCGACGCCGTCGACGCGCACGCGGAAGTCACCGGCCTTGCCGGTGTAGTTCGCCAGGTCCAGGGTCACCGTGGCGCGGTCGCCCGGCGCCATCACCCGCGGCATGCTGGCCTCCGCCACCAGCGGCGCGCGTACCAGCAGCTCCGCATCGCGATGGCCGTAGGCGGCGTCTGCGAACACCAGCGTCGAGACCCGCAGCGTGCCGTTGAAGTCCGGCAGCCGCAGTTCGACGGTCGCATTGCCCTTGGCATCCAGCTGCACCGGCCCCGAGAACAGGTCCACGGTCTGCACGCGCGCGGTCGGCCGCCGCGACTGCGGAAGCGCCAGCATCCCCTGGTCGCCGCCGAAGCGCAGGCGCGCGGTTCCGCCGTCGAGGCTTTCGATCACCCGCCCGTAGACGTCGTACGCATCCACGCCCAGGCGGCGCTGCGCGAAGAAGTGCGCGTGCGCATCGGGCACCGGATAGCGGGTGATGTTGAGGATGCCAAGGTCGACCGCGGACACGGTCGCGTGCGCGGTCTTCCCAGCGAGCGCGGGCGCCGCGACGGTGACGCGCAGGGACTGGTCGGGCCTGGCCTGCTTCGGCAGCGACAGTCCCACCGCCACGCGGCGGTCGCCGCGCGCCATCGGCACGTGGGCGACGCCCACGGCGCGTGCCGGGGTGACCTTGCTTGCGGCGCTGCCGCCGCGGAACACCAGGGCGGTCACGTAGACGTCGTGGCGCTCCCAGTCCGCGGTCACCGGCACCTTGAACGTGCTGCCGGCGCGTGCGTCGATCGCCTGCACGTAGAGCAGCCGGTCGCTTTCCACCAGCAGCAGGCCCTTGCCCGCGTGCGGCGGCGTCACCGTGACCTCCAGGGTGTCGCCGGCGCGGTATCCGGTGCGGTCGAGCGCCAGCTTGACCTTGTCGGGCCGCGCGTCCAGGCCGCGGTTGTCGTCGTTCCAGCTCCACCCGGCGCGGAAGGGATAGCGGGTCACCAGGCCGGTCTGCGGATCACGCGCCTCGAGCCGGTACTCGCCCCATTCCACCGGCAGGTCGATGCGCTGCGCGTTCGCGCCGGCGTCGACCGTGCGCGTTTCGACGACCTCGTGGCGGCTGGTATGGCTGTAGCTCCAGCCTCCGTCCTGGTCGAAGTTCCAGTGGTAGTCGCGGTGCTCGCGGACCAGGGTCAGCTCGATGCCGGCCAGCGGCCTGGGCCGGCCCTGGGCGTCGACGCGCAGGATCTCGAAGCCGGCGCGCGCGTTGGCGTCGCTGCCTTCGGCGTCGTCGAACAGCGGGCGGATCCCGACCAGGGCGTCGGCCGGCCACAGCACGCGCTCGAGGCTGCGATTGACCGTGCGCCCGCCGCTCTCATACAGGCTGCCGGCCACCACCACCGAGACCGGCGTGTCGCCGCGCACTTCCGCAGGCAACGCAAGCGTCTGCGTCAGCCTGCCGGACGCGTCCAGGGTCGCGTCGACGACGTCGCTGGCCTCGCGCGGCAGCGACACCGTCGGATCGCCGAAGAACCAGCCCGGCATCGATTCGACCGGATGCTGCTCCACGGCGACCGCCAGGCGCGCGGTGAACCGGTTGCCGGCGGCGGGGGCGCCGTAGAGATAGGCGCCGGTGACCGCAAGGCGCAGCGGGTCGCCCCTGGACAGGCGCGGCTGCGCGCTGTCGAGCTCCAGCTTCATGCGCTCGGGGAGGAACTCCTCCACCCGCAGCGCCATGCCCTGCACGACCTCCTTGCTGGCGGGATCGGTGCGGAATTCGACCTGCCAGCGGCCGGTGGGAGCCTCGGCGGGGATCGCCTTCTCGAAGCGGTAATGGCCCTGGGGACCGGCCTCCAGCCGCGACTCGACGAAGGTCCTGCCGTCGGGCTGCTTCAGCCGCGCGAACAGCGGCTGCGCCTTGCCGTCCTTCGGGGCCGGGACGGGCCGGCCGTCGGCATCGCGCAGCAGGGCCGAGACGCGCACGGTCTCGCCGGGCCGGTACAGGTCGCGGCCCGACCAGGCGAAGACGTCGAACCACGCCTGTTTCCGGCCGGCGACCGCGAACTCGGACAGGTCGAGCGCCGGCTGGTTGAAGGGCAGCATCGAAATGTCGCTGCCGCGGGTCGCGACCAGCACCTGCGCCGCATCCAACGCGTGCGCCAGCACCGCGTTGCCGTTGGCGTCGGTCTCGGCCTTGAAGACCGGCTCGCCATCCTTGCCCAGCACGCGCAGCGCGACCCCGCCCAGGGCCGCGCCGTCCTGCAGGGATGCGGTGTGCACGAACAGCTGGTCGGCGTAGGCGCGCACGTGCAGGCCGATGTCGCTGACGGTGAAGAACGCGGTGTCGTACATGTCCTCGAAGCTGCCGGCGCGCTTCATGCTGGCGAAGTACAGGCCCGGCTGCTGCAGCTCGGCGATGTCCTGCAGCGGCAGGTAGGTCACCGCGCGCTCGTTGCGCTCGCCGGCCAGCACGAAGCGGTTGACGTAGACCGGCTCGGCCATGCGCGCCACGCCGCGGGCGCTGCCGTAGCGGTTCTCCAGCTCCCAGCTGCTGCGGCGGCCGCCGCGCTGGTACTCGGAGAAGAAGCGCGGCAGTTCGGATTCGCGCACGCGCAGGAATTCGACGTCGACCTCGGCCACGTTCACCGAGACCACCGGCAGGCCGCGCGACTCGCGCGCGGGCAGCACGCTGCCCTGGGAGGCGAAGCCGGCGGCCGGCTTCAGCTCGCCGGTGTGGACCTTCTGCTCGATGTCCCGGCCCAGCGTGCTGCCGTCGGCGGCGGTGAGCGCGGCCGAAATGCGCAGGGTGTAGTCGCGATTGGCCTCGACGAAGGGAAAGCGCAGCACCGTGCCGCCCTCGTCCAGGCTCCAGGCGCTGCCGTCGGCGACCGGCTCGGCGAAGGTCAGCAGCCGGTCGAAGTCCTGGGTGCCGACCAGGGGCTGCGAGAACTCCACGGCCAGCGCCAGCGAGCCTTCCGATTCGTCCGGCCAGGCGCGCACCAGGCCGAAGCCCTCGACCGTTGCGCGTTGCCCGACGATCGCTTCGCCGCTGGGAGCCGGCAGCTGCCCGCCCTCGTTGCGCTTGCAGCCCAGGGCCAGGGCGGCCAGCAGCACCGCACCGACGGCAAGCAGCCGCAGGCCGGTCGAGCGGTGGAATCCTTTCATCGCGTCATCCCCGGGAGTCGCCGGCAGTATAGGAGCGTCGGCATCCGGGTCGACAACGCGTGGCGGCGCGCAACGGGGTCGGAATCAGCGCAGCGGCCTGCTTCGAAACAGAAGCGGCCAGGCGCATGGCCTGGCCGCTCGCCAACCGGACGGGTTCGGCCTACTCCGACGCGGGCTCGACGGTCTCGACACCGCCGTCGGCGTCGTCCGCTTCCGCACCGTCGAGGTCCTCGTCGTCGCCGATCGAACCGTCGACGCGCTCGATCGCCTGCAGGCGCTCGCCCTCGCCGAGGCGGATCAGCGTCACGCCCTGGGTGTTGCGGCTGACCACCGAGACCTCGGCGGCACGGGTCCGCACCAGGGTGCCGCCGTCGGAGATCAGCAGCACCTCGTCCTCGCGGCTGAGCAGCACGGCGGCGACCAGCGCACCGTTGCGTTCGGTGGTCTGGATGCCGATCACGCCCTGGGTGCCACGGCCCTTGCGCGGGTATTCCGCCAGGCGCGTGCGCTTGCCGTAGCCATTCACGGTCGCGGTCAGCACATAGGCGTCGGGCTCACCGGCACGCTCGGCCTCGGCCTGCTCGACGCCGTCGATGGCCAGGGCCTCGTCCTCGCCCTCGAACTCCTCGGCGCTGTCGGCCGGATCGGCCACGATCAGGCTGACCACCGACTCGCCATCGGCCAGGCGGATGCCGCGCACGCCGGTCGCGGTGCGGCCCATGGCGCGCACCGCCGACTCGTCGAAGCGCACCGCCTTGCCGTTGCTCGCAAACAGCAGGATGTCGCGGCCGCCGTCGGTCAGCTCGGCGCCGACCAGGGCATCGCCGTCCTCGAGGTTGATCGCGATCTTGCCGCGCGCCAGGCGGAACGCGAACTCCGTCAGCGGGGTCTTCTTGACCGTGCCGCGGCGGGTGGCGAAGAACACGTACTGGTCCTCGCGGTACTCGCGCACCGGCTGGACGGCCTGCACCTTCTCGCCTTCCTCCAGCGGGATCCAGTTCACCAGCGGGCGGCCGCGCGCGTTCGCGCCGGCTTCCGGCAGCTGGTGCACCGGCAGCCAGAACACGCGGCCCAGGCTGGTGAAGGCCAGCAGCGTGTCATGGGTGTTCACCAGCCACAACTGGGCGATGGAGTCCTCGTCGCGGGTGGCCGCCGCGTTGCGGCCACGCCCGCCGCGCTTCTGCGCGCGATAGGCGCTGACCGGCTGGCGCTTGGCGTAGCCCGCCTGCGAGACGGTCACCACCACGTCCTCTGGCTCGATCAGGTCGAGGATGTCGAGGTCTTCCTCGCTGGCGCGGATCTCGCTGCGGCGCGCGTCGCCGAACTCTTCCTTGACGTTGCGCAGCTCGGTGCGGATCACCTCCAGCAGCACGTCCGGATCCTCGAGGATCTCGATCAGGCCGCGGATGGTCTCGAGCAGCAGCTTGTACTCCTCGGTGAGCTTCTCCTGCTCCAGCCCGGTCAGGCGGTGCAGGCGCATCTCCAGGATCTGCTGCGCCTGGACCTCGGTCAGCTGGTAGCCGTCGCCCAGCAGGCCGACGCCCTGCGGCAGGTCCTCGGGACGCGAGGCCTCGGCACCGACGGCCCCCAGCAGCGCACCGACCAGGCCGGGCTGCCACAGCCGGGCCAGCATCCGCTCCTTGGCGACCTGCGGATTGTCGGAGGTCTTGATCAGCTCGATCATCTCGTCGATGTTGGCGAGCGCGACCGTCAGGCCCTCGAGGATGTGGGCGCGGTTGCGCGCCTTGCGCAGCTCGAAGATGGTCCTGCGCGTGACCACCTCTCGGCGGTGGCGCACGAAGGCCTCGAGGAAGTCCTTGAGGTTCAATAGCCGCGGGCGGCCATCGACCAGCGCCACCATGTTGATGCCGAACACCGACTCCATCTGGGTCTGCTGGTACAGGTTGTTCAGCACCACCTCGGCGGAATCGCCGCGCTTGATCTCGATGTAGATGCGCATGCCGTCCTTGTCGGACTCGTCGCGCAGCTCGCTGATGCCCTCGAGCTTCTTCTCCTTCACCAGGTCGGCGATCTTCTCGATCATCCGCGCCTTGTTCACCTGGTAGGGGATCTCGGTGACGATGATCGACTCGCGGCCGTTGTCGGCGATCTCGATGTCGGCCTTGGCGCGCATGCGCACGCGGCCACGGCCGGTGCGGTAGCCGAGGTGGATGCCGGCCACGCCGTTGATGATGCCGCCGGTGGGGAAGTCCGGACCCGGGATGTATTCCATCAGGCCGTCGATGTCGATTTCGGGGTTGTCGATCAGCGCGATCAGCGCGTCGATCACCTCGCCCAGGTTGTGCGGCGGGATGTTGGTGGCCATGCCCACCGCGATGCCGGCTGAGCCGTTGACCAGCAGGTTCGGGAACCGGGTCGGCATGACCGTCGGCTCCAGCTCCTTCTCGTCGTAGTTGGGCTGGAAATCGACGGTTTCCTTGTCGATGTCGGCCATCAGCTCGTGCGCGAGGCGCGACATGCGCGCCTCGGTGTAACGCATGGCCGCCGCGGAGTCGCCGTCGATCGAGCCGAAGTTGCCCTGGCCGTCGACCAGCATGTAGCGCAGCGAGAACGGCTGCGCCATGCGCACCAGGGTGTCGTACACCGACTGGTCGCCGTGCGGATGGTATTTACCGATCACGTCACCGACGATGCGCGCCGACTTGTAGTACGGCTTGTTGCTGTGGGCGCCGAGCTCGGTCATGGCGAACAGCACGCGCCGGTGCACCGGCTTCAGTCCGTCGCGGACGTCGGGAAGCGCGCGCCCGACGATCACGCTCATGGCGTAATCGAGGTAGCTGCGGCGCATCTCGTCCTCGAGATTGACCGGGATGATTTCCTTGGCGAGCTCGGCCATCGTGACCCTTTGAGAGTATTTCGGGAATCCGCCACGGGCAGGCGCGCGGAGGGCGCGCGAAAGGCCGGACGGAAGCAGTTGATTCTATCACATCGCGGCCATTCACGCGGGGCCGATCCTGCTTCAAATCAAGCACTTGCGGGTGGTTTGCGGGTGCGCTCCGGGGAGGGTTTCCGCTGCGGGAGGGGGTTGCCGGGGGGCGTGCTCCGCCCGGCCTCAGACATCCATGTCCGAAGGCCGGGGCGTGGGCCATCCATGGCCCACTCTCCGCACGCCCCCCGGCAACCCCCTCCCGCCCGACCGTTGTCGGTTTCGTGTGCGCAGGGTCGACTCGTACGCACGAGCGTGGCACCGACGGGACGGACCGAAGGCCGCGATGTCCGGGCTTGCGCCCTCGAAGCCGAGGTCCCCGATCTCGCGGCGCGGGGCGCTGCAAGGGGGGTACGGACAGCGCACACGGATGTGCGCGGTAGGCACTTCAGCCATGGATGGCTGATGTGCCGGTCCGTACCCCCCTTGCAGCGCCCCGCTCCCTCCCGGATCCGAGGCCCTTGGAGCGCGACTGCGAGGCGCGACAGCGAGCCACCACGCCATGACGATCCGTGCGACGTCGTCACGACCGGCGCGGTCAGGGCACGGCGCCTGGCCTGTGCATCACCGACCGAACAGCGCCTGCATGGCCCCGGTGTCAGGCCGTTCGACGATTCCTTTCTCGGTCACGATCGCGTCGATCAGTTCGGCGGGCGTCACGTCGAACACCGGGTTCCAGGCCTGCACGCCCTCGGCCACCGTGCGGCTGCCGCCGGCAGCCAGCAGCTCGGCGGGATCGCGCTCCTCGATTTCGATCAGGTCGCCCGAGGGCGTGTGCATGTCAACGGTCGAGGACGGCGCCACCACCATGAACCTCACCCCGTGGTGGCGCGCGGCGATGGCGAGCTGGTAGGTGCCGATCTTGTTGGCGACGTCGCCGTTGGCGCAGATGCGGTCGGCGCCGACCACCACCCACTGCACCCCGCCGCCCTTCATCAGGTGCGATGCGGCGGCATCGGCGATCAGCGTGGCCTCGATGCCGTCCTGCTGCAGCTCCCACACGGTCAGCCGCGCGCCCTGGTTCCAGGGCCGCGTCTCGCCGGCGTAGACGCGCTCGACCCTGCCCTGCGCCACGCCGGCGCGGATCACGCCCAGCGCGGTGCCGAAGCCGGCGGTCGCCAGCGAGCCGGTATTGCAGTGGGTGAGCACGCCGCTGCCGGCGTCGATCAGCGACGCACCGAGCACGCCCATCGCATGGTTGGCGGCCAGGTCCTCGGTCTCGATCGCGCGCGCCTCGGCCTCGAGGGCGCCGCGCCAGTCGGTGCCCTCGCCCGCCTGCGCACGCAGCAGCGCGGCGCGCATCCGCGCCAGCGCCCAGGCCAGGTTGACCGCGGTGGGCCGCGCGGCGTTGAGCCGCTGCAGGGCGGGCTCGAGGCGTTGGGCCGCCTGCGCCGCGTCGCCGGCCTCGATCGCGCGCGCGGCGAGTACCGTGCCCCACGCGGCGGCGATGCCGATGGCGGGCGCGCCGCGGACCGCCAGTGCATGGATCGCCGCGGCGACGGCGTCGCTGTCGCGGCAGGTCACGTATTCGGTCGCGAAGGGCAGCCTGCGCTGGTCGAGCAGTTCCAGTGCCTCGCCGGTCCAGCGGATGGGGCGGATGCGGTCGTAGCGGGCGTAATCGATGGCGGTCTCCATCGGCGCAGTTTACCGGGCCGTCGCGGCGCCAAGGTCGGGCCGCGATGCTTCGGCCGCGGCGCCAAGGTCGGGGCGACGATGCGTCGGCCGCGGCGACGTGGCCCTCAGGCCTGCGCGAACCCGTACGCCAGCACGTCGGCGATGGCGCCGGTGTCGAGCATCGTCATCAAGAGGCGGTCGATGCCGAGCGCGACGCCGGCGCTTGCGGGCAGCCCCGCGGCAAGCGCGGCCAATAGCGCCGCGTCGACCGGCGGACGCACGTCGCCGCGCGCCCCGCGCACGGCGTGGTCGCGCGCGAAGCGGGCGCGCTGCTCGTCCGCGTCGGTGAGCTCGTGGTAGCCGTTGGCCAGCTCGAGCGGGCCGAGGTAGAGCTCGAAGCGCTCGGCAACGTCCACGTCGCCGCGGCGTACGACCCTGGCCAGCGCGCACTGCGAGGCCGGATAGTCATGCATCGCCAGCAGCTGGCCCGCCGGGAACGCCGGCTGGATGTGATGGGTCATCAGCAGGTCCAGCCAGTCGTCGCGGGTCAGGCCCTCCGGATCGACTTCGCCGCGGAACGCCGCCTGCAGTTCGGCCAGGGATGCGGTCATCGGATCGAGGTCGAGCGCTTCGCGATAGACCTCGCGGAACGAGGCCTTGCGCAGGCTCGCCTCCCGTCCGACCAGGGCTAGCGCGGCGCGCACTAGCTTCGCGGTCTCGTCGATCAGCGGCTCCAGCGTCCAGCCCACGCGATACCACTCGAGCATGGTGAACTCGGGGTTGTGGCGGCCACCGGCTTCGCCGTCGCGGAACACGCGGCCCAGCTCGTAGCAGTCACCGATGCCTTCGGCGAGCAGGCGCTTCATCGGGTACTCCGCCGACGTGCGCAGCCAGCGCGTGCGCGGCGCACCGTCGGTGCGGCCGCCGAACTCGACGGTGAACGAGGCGATGTTGGGATCGGTGTTGCCGGCGCGCGACATCACCGGGGTCTCGACCTCCAGCACGCCGCGGGCGTCGAAGAAGTCGCGCACCAGGCGATTCAGGCGCGCGCGCAGGCGCAGGGCGTCGTGGTTCACGCGTCCACCGGCGCGAGCGCGATGCCGAGGATGTCGCGATCGTCGTCGCGGAAGCCGGCGCGCAGGTACAGCGCCTTCGCGCGCGGGTTGTGGCGGTTGACTTCCAGGCGCGCGACTTCGGCGCCGTGCCGGCGCACCCAGTCGCACGCGCTGGCCAGCAGCGCGCCGCCCAGCCCGCGGCGCACGCGGGCTTCATCGAGCGGGATCCGGTCCTCGGCGTAGAAACGACGCAGCATGTCGAGCAGTGCGGACAGGTCTTCCGGCCCTGCGCTGCGCAGCGACAGCGGTGCATCCAGTCGGCTCATGCCTGTGCCCCCAGGAAGGCCAGCAGCCGCGCCTCGTCCCAGACCTCGACGCCGAGCTCGGTCGCCTTGGCCAGCTTCGAGCCGGCCTCGGCGCCGGCGACGACGAAGCCGGTCTTCTTCGACACGCTGCCCGACACCTTGGCGCCGAGCGCCTCGAGCTTCTGCTTCGCCTCGTCGCGGCCCATCGACTCCAGCGTGCCGGTCAGCACCACGGTCACGCCTTCCAGCGGTCCGGCCGCCGCGGTGTCCTCGGGCAGCGCGCCCAGCAGCTCGGCCTGCATCGCGGCGGCGGCCAGCAGCAGGCGCGCGTTGGCATCATCGGACAGCCACTCGGCCACGGCGCTCGCCGCTTCGTCAGGCAGGCCCGCGATCACGAGGTTGTGGCGCTCCTGGTCAAGCAGCGTGGCGGCGTCCGGGAACGCGTCGGCCAGCTGCTTCGCGCGCAGCGGCGTGAGCCGCGCGATGCCCAGATCAGCCAGCAGCGTCTGCAGGTCGAGGCCTTCGCGCAGCTTCGGCGAAGGCGCCCGGGTGTCTGCGATATGCACGCCCGCGGCCAGCAGCCCGTCGATTACCGCCTGGTTTCCGGGCTGGTCCAGGAAGTGTCCGA
Source organism: Luteimonas sp. MC1895 (assembly GCF_016457215.1). Classification (NCBI taxonomy): domain Bacteria; kingdom Pseudomonadati; phylum Pseudomonadota; class Gammaproteobacteria; order Lysobacterales; family Lysobacteraceae; genus Luteimonas; species Luteimonas sp. MC1895. The sequence goes on along the minus strand of NZ_JAEMDY010000001.1, from coordinate 30,061 downwards.
GCGCGCGCGCCACTTCGTCGCCGATGTCGGGCACGCGCTTGAACAGCGGCCACGGCGTGCGGCGGATGCGGTCGAGATCGCCGAACCAGGCGGCCAGCGCCTTGGCGGTGCTCTCGCCCACGTGCTCGATGCCGAGCGCGAACAGGAAGCGCTCGAGCGTGGTCTCGCGGCTGCGCGCGATGGCGTCCACGAGGTTTTCCGCCCACCTGGTCGCGACCTTCCCCGACTTCACCGTCTCCGGCGTGGTGCCATCGCGTTCGTCCGCGCGACGGCGCATCTCGACGAACTCGTCCACGCCCAGGCCGTACAGGTCGGCGATGCTGGTCGCGTAATCGAAGTCCACCAGCGCCTGGATCAGGCGCTCGCCCAGGCCGTCGATGTCCATCGCGCGGCGCGAGGCGAAGTGGAACAGGCCCTGCACGCGCTGCGCCGGGCAGACGAGCTCGCCGCTGCAGCGCGCCACCACCTCGCCCTCCTCGCGCACGATCTCCGAGCCGCAGACCGGGCATTGCCCCGGCATGCGCCAGGCGCTCGTGCCCTCGGGGCGCCGCTCCAGGATCACCCGCAGCACTTCGGGAATGACGTCGCCCGCGCGGCGCACGATCACCGTGTCGCCCACGCGCACGTCCAGGCGCGCGACCTGGTCGGCGTTGTGCAGCGTCGCGCGGGTGACGGTCACGCCGCCCACGTGCACCGGGCGCATCAGCACCCAGGGTGTGACCGCGCCGGTGCGGCCGACGTTGACCTCGATCGCCTCGACGACGGTCGACTCTTCCTGCGCGGGGAACTTGTGCGCGATCGCCCAGCGCGGCGCGCGCGAGACGAAGCCGAGGTCCACCTGCAGCTCGTGGCTGTCGAGCTTGTAGACCACGCCGTCGATGTCGTAGGGCAGCCCGTCGCGCGCCTCGCCGATGCGGCGGTAGTAGTCGAGCACGCCCGCCAGGCCCGTGGCGCACTCCACCAGCGGCGACACCGGCAGGCCGAGCCCGCGCAACCAGGCCAGCACGCCGGAGTGCGTGGCCGGGACGCGCGTACCCTCGACCTCCCCCAGCGCATAGGCGAAGAACGCCAGCGGCCGCTTCGCGGTGATGGCGGGGTCGAGCTGGCGCAGCGAACCGGCGGCGCCGTTGCGCGGATTCGCCAGCGGCTTGGCACCGTGCGCCAGTGCCCACTGGTTGTAGGCCTCGAAGCCCGCGCGCGGCATGTAGACCTCGCCGCGCACCTCGAGCACCTCCGGGATACCCGGGCCACCCGCCTCGCCGCCCGTGTCCCGCAGGCGCAGCGGAATCGCCTTCAGCGTGCGCAGGTTGGCGGTGACGTCCTCGCCCGCCGCGCCGTCGCCACGGGTCGCCCCGCGCACGAACAGCCCGTCCTCGTAGCGCAGGCTGATCGCCAGCCCGTCGAACTTCGGCTCCACCGAGAACACCGGCGCATCCAGGCCCGTCTCGCGCACGATGCGCGCCACGAACTCCGCGACTTCCCCGTCGCTGAAGGCATTGCCCAGCGAGAGCATCGGCACCGCATGGCGGACCTCGGCGAACCGTCCCGAGGGCGCGCCGCCCACGCGCAGCGTCGGCGAATCCGGGGTCTGCAGCGACGGATCGGCGGCCTCGATCTCCGCAAGCTTGCGCAGCAGCCGGTCGTACTCCACGTCCGGCAGCGCCGGATCGTCGAGCACGTGATAGCGATGGTCGGCGTCGTCGATCAGGCGGCGCAGTTCGGCGGCGCGCTGCTGGGGGGTCTGGGCCATGCGGGGATTGTCCCGCGAATCCGCGGAAGCGGCCACACGGGCAGTTCGCCGCCTGTTGCAGGAGCCGCCATCGCGGCGATTCCGCTGCGCTTTTGTGGGAGCCGCCATGGCGGCGATCGGGGGCGCCGGAACGTCCCAATCGCGGCTGCAGCCGCTCCTACAGGATCACGAGGGGATCACCAGTCGGGACTGCGCGTGATCGGCACGTCCTGCTCGCGGTCGTAGGTGCGCAGTTCCTCGCGCAGGTGCGAGATCCGCTGGCGGCCGAGCGCGTTGCGGTGCTCGTCCAGCAGCACACCGTCAAGCAGGTCGGCCATGCGCTCGGCCGTGGGCAGCATCGCGTCCCAGGCTTCGAGCGCCGGTACCGGGGCCGGCAGGGTCAGGAAGAAGGCGATCGCCGGCGTCTCCAGCGACTGGATCCCCTCCATCTCGAAGCTGCCCGGCTTGCGGATGTTCGCCACGCTGAACACGGGCCCGCGCTCCGGATGGCCGTTGACCAGGCGATGGAAGACGTTGAGGTGGCCATAGGTCAGCCCCGCCTTCTCGGCCGCGACCACGATGTCCGGGCCACGCAGCACGTTGCCGGCGCGCGCGGCGATGTAGAGGGTCACGATCTTGTCGAACTCGTCGCTGACGCGGCGACCGTACTGGCTGACCGTGGCGCCGGCGGTGCCGCCGACGGCGCCGTCGAGCAGTTCCATCTCGGCCTGCACGGTGTCCTCGCCGGCGGGCGCGGCGCCCTCGCCCAGCTCGCGCTCGAGCTGCGCGCCAAGCGTCGGCTCCATCCGCTCGTCGCGCGGCGCGGGTGCGCTCCTGGACGGCACGCGGCGGCCCTGCGGGCTGCGCGGTCGCGTGCCGAAGTACCAGATGGCCGCGAACAGCAGGACGCCCACGACCAGGATCCCGATCCGCAGCAGCCAGGTGTCAGTCATCGTGCTCTCCGTCTTGAAAGGTGCTTGAAGCTCAGGCGGCGCCGGCCAGGCGCGCGGCTTCCGCGAGGTCCACCGACACCAGCCGGCTGACGCCGGGCTCGCGCATGGTAACGCCCGACAGCTGCCTCGCGGCTTCCATCGTCGCCTTGTTGTGGGTCACGAACAGGAACTGCACCTTCTCGCTCATCTCGGTGACCATCGCGCTGAAGCGGCCGACGTTGGCCTCGTCCAGCGGCGCGTCGACCTCGTCGAGCAGGCAGAACGGCGCCGGGTTGAGCTGGAAGATCGCGAACACCAGCGCCACCGCGGTCATCGCCTTCTCGCCGCCCGACAGCAGCGAGATGTTGGACACGCGCTTGCCCGGCGGGCGCGCCATGATCGCCACGCCGGTGTCGAGCAGGTCCTCGCCGGTGAGTTCGAGATAGGCATGGCCACCTCCGAACAGGCGCGGATAGATTTCCTGCACGCCGGAGTTGACGCGGTCGAAGGTATCCTTGAAGCGGCCGCGGGTTTCGCGGTCGATCTTGCGGATCGCGTCCTCCAGCGTCTCCAGCGCCGAGTTGAGGTCGGCATCCTGGCTGTCGAGATAGTCCTTGCGCTGCGCGGCCTCGGCGTGCTCCTGGATCGCGGCCAGGTTGACCGGCTCCAGGCGGCGAAGCTTGGCGTCGAAGTCGGCGACCATGCGCCCCCAGGCGCCGGCTTCGGCGTCGTCGGCCAGGCCGGCGACCACCTCGTCCAGCACGAAGCCGGCCTCGACCACCGCGGCGCCCAGCTGTTCGGCGTGGATCACCAGCGCCTGCTGGTCGAGCCTGCGCTGGGCGATGGCCTCGCGCTGGGCGATGGCCTGCTCGTCGCGCTGGTGGCGCACCTGCTCGCGCTCGCGCAGCGCGGCATCGATGCCGTCCAGCGTGCTGCGCGCCCCGGACAGCGCCTGCTCGGCGTGCACGCGCTGGGCCAGCGCCGCCTGGCGCTGGCGCTCGAGATCGTCGACGGGGCTGTCGCCGGCCGCCAGCTGGGTGGTGATCTCGCCCAGGCGGGTGTCGAGCTGGCCGCGCTGGCCGCCCATGCGCTGCAGCGACTGGCGCAGCCCGTGGGCCTGCGTGCGCTGGGTTTCCAGCTGCAGCGCCAGCGCGTGCGCCTGCTCGCGTGATTCGCGCGCCGCGGCGCGGGTCTGGTCGCGCGCGGTGGCATGGCGGATGCGCTCGGCCTCGAGGGCGCGCCGCGTCTCCTCCAGTTCGGCCATCCGCGACACCGCGTCCTCCAGGCGTCCACGCGCCTCACGCGCCTGGTCGCCGCTGCCGGCCAGCGATTCACCCAGCTGCGCGAGCTCGGCGTCGATGCGCTCGATGCGGTTGCGCGCCGCGTCCAGGCGGCCCTGCTGCCCCTGGAGTCGGCCCGCGAGCTCGGACACGCTGCGATGCGCCTGGTAGAGCTGGCGCTGCACATCCTCGCGGGCCTGCTCGGCGGCGAGCAGGCGCTCGCGGCCGCTGGCCATCGCCTCTTCGAGCTCCGCCTCGCGCGCCTGCAGCTGCTCGATGCGCTCGCGCAGACCCTGGATCTCGCGCTCGCGCAGCAGCGCGCCCTGGCGCGCGGCGCCGGAGCGCAGCACGCGAAGCCAGCCGGCGCCGAGGCGCTCGCCGTCGCGGGTGATCACCGAATCGCCGGGCTCGAGCCCTGCCTGCAGCGCGCGCGCCTCGGCCAGCGAGTCGGCCACGTGCAGGCGTGCCAGCAGGCGGCGGATCGCCAGCGGACCGCGCACGCGCGAGGCGAGCGAAGTCGGCGCGAACGCGTCCTGTCCGGTTTCGGACGACACCAGCGCGATGCGCCCGTCGCCCAGGTCGGCCAGCGCTTCGACCAGTGCTTCCGGGCTGTCCACCAGCACGCCTTCGATCATCTGGCCGAGCGCACCCTCGACCGCGTTCTCCCAGCCCGCCTCGACCTCCAGCGCCTCGCCGACGCGGGTCGAGGAATCCAGGTCGTGCTGGCGCAGCCAGGCCATCGCCGCGCCCTGCTCCTGGCCCAGGGCCGCATGCTGCAGGGTCTCCAGCGAGGACAGCCGGCCGCGGGCCTCCTGGGCCTGCTTGCGGACGTCGGAGATCTCCTGCTGCGCGGCGCGCTGCTGGTCCTGCAGCTCGAGCGCGGCCTGCTTGCGCGCGTCCAGGTTCTCGTTGAGTCCTTCCAGCGCGATCTTCTGCGCCTCGTGTTCCTCGGCCACGCCGGCGAAGGCCTCGGCCAGCGCATCGAGATCGAGCGCGGAACGCTCGCCCGACAGGGCCTCGCGGCGGCGGCCGGACTCCAGCGACTGACGGTCGAGATAGTCGACCCGGGTGCGCTCGACGTCGGCCCCGCGCGCGGCTTCGCCGGCCTCGCGGCTGTGCGCGTCCCAGCGTTCCTGCCAGTCGGCCAGCGCGGCCTCGGCGTCGCGCAGCGCGTCCTGGCGGACCTCGTCGCTTTCGCGCAGGGCTTCCAGCGCGGGTTCGGCCTCGGCGATCGATTCCTCCAGGATCGCCAGCCGCTCCTCGTCGCCGCCGATATGCAGGGCCAGCTCGGCGATCGCGTCCTCGGCCTCTTCGCGCGCGCGAACCAGGCGCTGCGACAGCTCCTGCTGGTGGGCGATCTGCTGCTCGATGCGCGCCAGCGTGCCGCCGACCTCGTAGCCGGCCGCCTGGGCGCGGCCGAGCGCCTCAATGGCCTCCTCGCGGCGCACGCGGCCTTCCTCGAGCTCGCGCTCGGCCTCGCGCTGCTCGGCGATCAGCTGCTGCAACCGGGTCTCTTCCTGTGCAAGGCCTTCGCGCAGGCGCGACAGGCGGGTGTCCAGGGCGCGGAACTCCAGCGCCTTCCACTCGGCGTCGCGCACCCGGCGCTCGGCCTGGATGGCGGTGTACTGCTCGGCCTGGCGGGCCTGGCGCGCGAGGTGGGTCAGCTGCTTGCCGACCTCCTCGCGCAGGTCGCCGAGGCGGTCGAGGTTCTCGCGGGTGTGGCGGATCCGGGTCTCGGTTTCCTTGCGCCGCTCCTTGTACTTGGAGATACCGGCGGCCTCTTCCAGGTACACGCGCAGCTCTTCGGGCTTGGCTTCGATGATCTGGCTGATCATCCCCTGCTCGATGATCGAGTAGCTGCGCGGGCCGAGGCCGGTGCCGAGGAACAGGTCGGTGATGTCGCGGCGGCGGCACTTGGCGCCGTTGAGGTAGTAGCTGCTCTGGCCGTCGCGCGAGACCAGGCGCTTGACCGAGATCTCGTTGAAGGCCGCGAACTCGCCGGTGATGGTGTGGTCGCTGTTGTCGAAGATCAGCTCGACGGTCGCCTGCGACACCGGCTTGCGCGCCGTCGAGCCGGAGAAGATCACGTCGGTCAGCGAGTCGCCCCTGAGGCGGCTGGCCGAACTCTCGCCCATCACCCAGCGCACCGCGTCGATGATGTTCGACTTGCCGCACCCGTTCGGACCCACCACGCCGGTCATGTTGGTCGGCAGGTGCAGGGTGGTCGGGTCGACGAAGGACTTGAATCCGGAGAGCTTGATCGTGGACAGGCGCATGCGGCGGTCGGTGGCCTCGGCGGCGCACGGGCAGGCCGTGGCGCGGTCGGTGACGGGATTGGTGCGTGAATGCGGCCCGGCGGGCCGGCATCGCCGCAGTATAGCGGCAGGCGTGGGGCCCGGCCCCGGCCCGCCCGGCCGCGGCAAGTCCCGATCCGCGGAGGGCCGGAGCCCCGATGCCGCCCGCCCTCCGGCGCGCCCAGCATCGCGGCATGGACACCCTGCCAACGGCCCGCATGCAGGTTCCCGGCACACCCCGGACCGGGCTTCGCGTGGCCGTCCTTGCCCTGGCCCTGGGCGTCGCGTCGGCGCCGGGACCGGTCCTGGCGCAGGCGCCGGGGCGCGACGAGGGGCTGATGCTGGCCGCCTCGCTGTCCCGCGCGCACGGCCTGACCACGCCTCGCCCGGTTGACGAGTACTGGGTGAGCGAAAAGCTCGACGGAGTGCGGGCGCGGTGGGACGGCCGCAGGCTGTGGACCCGCGGCGGCCTGCCGGTGGACGCCCCGGCCTGGTTCACCGCCGGCTGGCCGGCGCTGCGGATGGACGGGGAGCTGTGGCTGGGCCGGGGCCGCTTCGAGGAGGCCAGCAGCCTGGTCCGCAATCCGCCGGCGGACGACGCGCCCTGGCGCGCGATGCGCTTCGTCGTCTTCGACCTGCCCGGCGATCCCGGAAGCTTCGGGGAGCGGGTCCTGGCGATGCGGCGGCTCGCCGGTCCAGGGATCGCGCCTTGGCTGCGCCCGGTCGCCCAGTCGCGGGTGGCCGACGGCGCGCAGCTGCGCGCGCGGCTGGACGCCGTGCTTGCGGCCGGAGGCGAGGGGCTGATGCTGCACCACGACGCCGCCCGCTACGTCGCGGGCCGCCATCCGGACCTGCTCAAGCTGAAGCCGCACGACGATGCCGAGGCGCGGGTCGTCGGCCACCTGCCGGGCCGCGGGAAATACGCCGGGATGGTCGGTGCCCTGCTGGTCGAGCGCGCGGACGGCTCGCGCTTCCGCCTGGGCAGCGGACTGGACGACGCGGAGCGTGCCTCGCCCCCGGCGGTCGGGAGCCTGGTCACCTATCGCTACAGCGGCCTGACCGTGAACGGACTGCCGCGCTTCCCGCGCTACCTGCGGCTGCGGGAGCCGCCTGGCGCAACCGGCGAGCCGACGGCGGCCTCCCCCTGACCCGCTGCCGCGTCACGCGGGTCATGACGCCCGGACCTGGTCAGTCCCGGGACCCGGCATCGAGACGTTCGCCGCCGTCGGGCTCGAAGACGTGGACGTGCCGCGCGGCCACCCGCAGCGGCAGGGTGTCGCCCACGCGTGGCAGGTCGCCCGGCGGCAGCCGCGCCACCAGTGCATGCCCGCCTGCCCGCAGGTTGACGAAGACTTCGCTGCCCACGGGTTCGACGACTTCCACCACGGCTTGAAACGCGAAGGCGTCCTTGGGACCGATGCCGTCCTCCGCCTGCGCAACCTCCGCTCGCGCAGACTCCGCCGCGCCGGCATCCGCGGCGCGGTCCGCCCGCAGGAGATGCTCCGGCCGCAGCCCCAGCGCCAGCGTGCGCCTGTCCCACTCCGGGAGCGCGCGCAGGCCCGGCAGCGGCAGCCGCGTTCCATCGTCCATGAGCAGTGCGGCGCTGCCGCGGAGATCCAGCCGCCCGTGCAGCACGTTCATCGCTGGACTGCCGAGGAAGGTCGCCACGAACAGGTTGGCCGGGCGTTCGTACAGGGCCATCGGCGTGTCGATCTGCTGGATGCGCCCGCCGTCGAGCACCACGATGCGCTGGCCGAGCGTCATCGCCTCGACCTGGTCATGGGTCACGTACACCATCGTGGTCCCGAGGCTGCGATGAAGCCGCGCGATCTCCACGCGCATCGCCGCACGCAGCCGGGCGTCGAGGTTGGACAGCGGCTCGTCGAGCAGGAACACCTGCGGCTGTCGCACCAGCGCCCGGCCCAGGGCCACGCGCTGGCGCTGGCCGCCCGACAGCGCCGCCGGCTTGCGCTCCAGCATGTCCTCCAGGCCGAGCGTCCTGGCCGCGTCCGCCACGCGCGCGGCGATCGCCGGCTTGTCCATGCCGCGCAGCTTCAGGCCGAAGGCCAGGTTCCCGGCCACGCTCATGTGCGGGTACAGCGCGTAGTTCTGGAACACCATGGCGATGTCGCGCTCGCGCGGCGCGACGTCGTTGACGACGCGGTCGCCGATCGACAGCGTGCCGGCGTCGACCGCCTCGAGGCCGGCGATCATCCGCAGCAGCGTCGACTTGCCGCAGCCCGACGGGCCGACCAGCACCAGCAGCTCGCCGTCGCGTGCCTCGAAGCTGGCGTCGTGCACGGCAACGAAACCGTCGGGATAGACCTTGCGGACGTGTTCGAGCCGGACCTGCGCCATCGCCACTCCCGGGGTATGTCCCCGTCATGCGGTGCCGGGGTCGCTGCGTTATCCTCGCAATGTAACCGCTTTCATCGCATCTCCGCGCCTTGCCGCGCCCCTGGAGCACCGCCCATGTCCGACGCCCCCGCCCGTGCCCGGGACGCCAGCTTTCCCGACGGTTTCCTCTGGGGCGCCGCCACCGCCGCGCACCAGATCGAGGGCTCGCCGCTGGCCGATGGCGCCGGCCCCAGCATCTGGACCCGCTTCGCGCACACGCCGGGCATGACCCTCAACGGCGACACCGGCGACGTCGCCTGCGACCACTACCGGCGCTGGAAGCAGGACGTCGCGCTGATGCGCGAGCTGGGGCTCAAGGCCTACCGCTTCAGCGTGTCCTGGTCGCGCATCCATCCCGAGGGCACCGGTCGCGCCAACCAGGCGGGCCTCGACTTCTATTCGCGCCTGGTCGACGAGCTGCTGGAAAACGGCATCGAACCGCTGGTCACCCTGTTCCACTGGGACCTGCCGGCCGCGCTCGACGATCGCGGTGGCTGGCTCAACCGCGACTGCGCCGACTGGTTCGCGGAATACGGCACCACGCTCTACCGCGCGCTCGACGGCCGGGTGAAGAAGTGGGCGACGATCAACGAACCCTGGGTGGTCACCGACGGCGGCTACCTGCACGGCGCGCTGGCCCCCGGCCACCGCAGCCGCTACGAGGCGCCGATCGCCGCGCACAACCTGATGCGCGCGCACGGCGCCGCGGTGCAGGCCTACCGCGCCGAGGGCGCGCACGAAATCGGCCTGGTGGTGAACATCGAGCCGAAGTATCCGGCCAGCGACTCGGCCGAAGACGCCGCGGCCGTGCGTCGCGCGCATGCCTACATGAACGAGCAGTTCCTGCATCCGGCCCTGCTCGGCCACTATCCGCCGGAGCTGAAGGACATCTTCGGCGATGCCTGGCCGGACTGGCCGGCGGATGACTTCGCGCTGATCCGCCAGCCGCTCGACTTCGTCGGCATCAACTACTACACCCGCAGCGTGACCGCCGCCGGCGACAGCTACCCGCTGAAGACCGCGGTGGTGCGGCAGCCACTGGGAACCTATACCGAGACCGGCTGGGAAGTCTTCCCGCAGGGGCTCACCGACCTGCTGCTGTGGTTCAAGGACACCTACGGCGACCTGCCGGTCTACATCACCGAGAACGGCGCCGCGTTCTTCGATCCGCCGGTAGCCGAAGACGGGCGCGTGCGCGACCCGCTGCGCACCGGCTACCTGCACAAGCACCTGGGCGCCATCCACGACGCGATCGCCGCCGGTGTCGATGTGCGCGGCTACATGGCCTGGTCGCTGCTGGACAACCTCGAATGGTCACTCGGGTATTCGAAGCGGTTTGGTATCGTCCATGTGAACTACGCCACCCAGGAGCGCACGCCGAAGGACAGCGCGCGCTGGTACTCCGGGGTGATCGCCAGCAACGGGCGCACGCTGTCCGATCCGCTTCCCTACTGATCCGAGGATCCCGGCGCCGGCATGCATGACCTTTCCCTGCACACCGGTCCCCATGGCGGCACGCGGCTCCGCGACGGCGTCGAGTTCCAGTCGTACCAGGACCGCACGCAGTGGGCATGGGCCGCGGCGGTCATCCTCTCGGCGGCGCTGCGCCGCGCACTCGAGGCCCAGGGCCGCACGCGGCTGCTGCTGTCCGGGGGGCGCACGCCGGGCCCCGCCTACGCCGCACTCGCGCGTGCCCCGTTGGCCTGGGACCGGGTGGACGTCGCCCTGGTCGACGAGCGCTGGCTGCTGCCCGACGACCCCGACAGCAACGCGCGCATGGTGCGCGAGTCGCTGCTGGTCGAATGCGCCGCGGCGACGCGCTTCGAATCGATCACCCGCGCGGGGCGCGGCTTCGCCGAGGCGGTGACGATCGCCAACATGCACGCCGCGCATCCGGCCAGCGTGGTGGTGCTGGGCATGGGCGAGGACGGGCATGTCGGCTCGCTGTTCCCGGGCATGGTCGGGCTGGCCGACGCCCTCGCCTCGCCGCGGCCCTACGTGGCCGTCGACGCCACGGGTTGCCCGGGCGCCGGCCGCTTCACGCGACGGATCAGCCTGACGCCCGCGGGACTCGCCTCCGCCAGCACGCGCCTGCTGCTGATCCGCGGCGCGCGCAAGCGCGAGCTGCTGGACCAGGTGCTGGCCGGCGACGATCCGATGGAGTTTCCGGTGCGCATCGCCTTCACCACGCCGGGCGCCGCGCTCCGGATCCTCTGGTGCCCGTGACCGCGTAGCCGGTCCGATCCGTCCGGCGCGGCCCCGGCCGCCGTCAGGGCTGCAGGTCGACGACCACGCGTGCGCCGGCATGCGGGATGCGAAGTTCGCGGCCCTCCCAGGTCAGCGGCACACCGTTGAGGGTCGCGGCCCCGGGCTCGCCCGCCCAGGGCCAGGGCAGCACCAGCCCGCCCGGCGGCAGGCCGGCGTCCGGCGCGATCTCGAGCACCAGCTGCGCACCTTCGCGCCGCAGGCGATAGCCGAGCGTCCCCTGCGGCGTGCGCATGCCGGCCAGCGCGACGCCGCTGCCGTCCAGCCACGACGTGGGTACGCCGGCTGCCAGCACCACGCTGTCGTCGGACTCGCGGACGTAGGCGAACATGTCCAGGGCGGACCGCACGAAGTCGGACGCGACCCAGGCGTGCGGCAGGTCACCGAGGAAGAACGGGGTGCGCGGCGTCGGCGTGACCACCTCGGCCCACTGGTTCCAGGCCGGCGGCGCGCGGTCGTCGAGGAACCATTGGGCCGCGTCCCAGGCGCGGTCGCGCCAGCCCAGGCGGACGAAGGCCCCGACGTTGCGCCACTCGTAGGGCGTGTACGCATCCCACGCGCGCGTCCCGTCGCGGCGCTCGGCGAACTCGCGCCAGTAGCGCTCGAAGGTGTTGCGCAGGCGGTCGGGTGGCAGGTTGGCCAGCTCGCCGCCGGGCGCGAGCGCGATGGTGGTCGAGGTGGCGTCGAAGTCGCCCAGCTCCGCGGCGCCCGGCAGGTAGTCGATGCCGTGGCGGCTCGCGGCGGCATCGAGCGAGGCCAGCAGGTCGGCGCGGAACCGGTCGCGCGCGACCGCCATGCGCGCCGCATCGTCCGCCCTGCCCAGCGCCGCGGCCAGCTGCACCGCGTCCTTGTATCCGCGCAGCGCCCAGAAGTTGTCCCAGTACGCATGCATCGGCTTGGCCGAATAGCCTTCGTGGCTGATCGAGGCTGGCATCATTCCGTAGAAGGCCGGGTCCTGCGCGCGGTTGGCGGCAGTGCGTTCGCTCTGCGCCAGCGCTTCCATGTACTCCCAGGCCGCGAGCACGTGCGGCCACATGCGCTCGAGGAAGGCGTCGTCGCCGGTGTGGCGCCAGTACTCGGCGATGTTGAAGATCAGCTCGCCGTGGCTGTCGTTCTCGGGAACCGGGTCGCTGCCGCGGTCGTCGACGCAGCACGGCACCTTGCCGTCGTCGAACTGGAAGGGCGCGTACCACGCGAGGTAGTCGCGCACCGCGTCGGCCCGGCCCATGCGCAGCAGGCCTTCGGAAATCATCGCGCCGTCGCGGATCCAGCTGCGCGAGTATGACCGCGTGCCCGGCTGCAGCCGCGGCCCGACGCGCGAGACCAGCATGTGGGCGAGCGCGGTGCGCAGCGTGTCGGCCAGCGCCTGGCCTTGCGGCGGCACGTCCAGGCGCACCTGGTCGAGCGTGCCGCGCCAGTGCGCCGCGACCTCCTGCTGCAGCGTGTCCGCGTCCCACCAGCGCCGCGCCGGCGCGCTGCTTCCGGTCATCGGCACCATGACCTCGACGCTCTGCACCGCGCCCGGTGCCAGGCGCATGCGCCAGACCAGCGCCGCCGAAGCCAGGCCGGTCGGATCGTTCGCCACGCGCACCGTGCCCGGAAGCCTGCCGCCCGCCAGGTGCTGGACGACGTCGCCGGCGTCGAAGGCCGATGCGAACGAGGCGTCGGGCACCTGCTTGGCGAACACGCGCGGAACGCCCGCCACCGTGACCATGCCGCCATCGACCCCGATCGCGGCGATCCGGCTGACCCCGCCGATGGTGTTGAGGAACTGGGCCGGCGGATTGACCTGCAGCGGCCGCGCCGCCAGCGCGAGCTGGAGGTCCTGGGCGCGCCCGCTGGTATTGGCCAGCCGGTAGCGCAGCACCAGCTGCGACCGCTCCGGCGTGCCGGCGGCGAACGCGGTGATGCGCAGCGAGAAATCGTCGTGGCGCCAGTCCACGCTGGGAATCGGCAGGTAGCCGTCCTGCAGCGACTGGCGCGGCGTCACGTCGGCCCAGCTCACCAGCCGGCCGCCGGCGATGACGAAGGGCTCGACGCTGAAGCCGCCGCGCGCCACTTCCACCGCGCCATCCTCGCCCAGCAAACCCTGCTGCAGACCGCCGTCCAGCCCCAGGATGGTCCAGTACGGCTGCTCGCCGCTGAAGCCGCGCGGGTAGCGGCCACGCGGCAGGTCGGCCGCCACCGCGCGCACGAAGTCGTTGGGATGCGCGCTGAACGCGAGCGGCTTCACCGCGGCTTCGGCGAGCGCGAACTCCGCGCCGGGTCCCTCCAGCAGGTCGAGCGCGATCCAGCGCGCCTCGGCCTCCGGCAGGGCGATCCAGTCGCGCCCGCCATCGCCACCCTCGACGGTGCGCGGGTCGCGCCAGGCGACTCCGTCCTCCGACAGCTGTACCCGATAGCGCGAGGCCTGCCGGCCCGGCAGCCAGTCCAGCACCAGGCCGCCGAATTCACGGACGCTGCCCAGGTCGAGCACGAGCCGCTGGCCGCCCCTGACCACCGGCGCGCGCCAGGCGCTGGCCCTGTCCGCGTCGACCGCCGCCGCGGCCCCGCCTGCCGTAGCCATTGCCGTGGCGGCGAGCGGGCCGTCGTCCGAAGGTGCAAGGGTGCTGAAGGCCAGTTGATCGAAGCAGACCGAGCCCCGCCCGCCGACGCGGTTGTAGACCACGAGTTCCATCGCGGCGCTGGCGCGCAGCACCGGGTCCGGATCCGGCCCCCAGGCCTTGACGATGTGCCGCGCCTTGTAGCGCTGCGGCGTCCAGCGCGACGGCGGCTCGACCGACGTGCGGTTGGCCCACCAGACGTTGTCGCCGCTGGCATCGACCAGCTTGAACTGCAGGTCGTTGGCCGGCGCATCGCCACGCAGCTGGAGGTCGAAGCGGTAGTTGCCGGGGAACTCCAGGGGCAGCGCGCGCCGGATGCCCGCGTGGCCGGAGACGCCGTTGAAATCGTAGTCCAGGCACAGGGCGCGTCCCTCCGCGCCTTCGACCGCGCGGATCGAGGCGCGGACCTGGTCGGAGGCGACCACGCTCCAGGCCGGCGGGTCTTCGAAGCCGTCGAGCACCTGCGTGGACAGGACCTCCTGCGCGACGGCGGGCACGACGACCGCCAGCCATCCCGCCAGCGCGGCCAGCACGGCCGTCGCCGCCCTGCCCCTTCGGCCACGCCTGCCCGCGACCCGCTGCACCCGGCACCGCGCACCCTGCAAACCCGTGTCCTCCACCATCCGTCCGCGCCTCCTCAGCCCTTGACGCTGCCCAGCAGCAGTCCCTGCATGTACCAGCGCTGCAGCGCCAGGAACAGCAGCAGCACCGGCAGCACGGTCACCACCGCGCCGGCCATCATCATCTCGACGTCCATGATGTGCTCGCGCGACAGCGCCGCCAGGGCCACCGGCAGCGTGTACCGGTCCTGGTCGGCGAGCACGATCAGCGGCCACATGAAGTCGTTCCACGCGGCCATGAAGCTGAAGATCGCCAGGGTCACCAGCACCGGCTTGAGCATCGGCAGCACCACCTGGACGAAAATCCGCAGCTCGCCGGCGCCGTCGATGCGCGCGGCCTCGAGCAGCGCGTCGGGGATCGAGCGCGCGTACTGCCGCACGAGGAAGATGCCGAACACGCCGGCCAGCGCCGGCACCACCACGCCGCCAAGCGTGTTGACCAGGCCGAGCTCCTTCATCAGCAGGAACAGCGGCAGCATCGCCACCTGCGCCGGCACCACCAGGGCCGCGAGCAGGACCTGGAACAGCCGGTCGCGCCCGCGGAAGCGCAGCTTGGCGAAGGCATAGCCGGCCGCGGTGTTGACCACCAGCGAGCCGAGCGTGATGCCCAGCGACACCAGCAGGCTGTTGGCGAAGGCGCGACCGATGCCGGTGCGCGCGAACAGCTCGCGGTAGTTGTCGAGGGTGACCGCGCTGGGCAGAAGCGGCGGCGGGAAGCCCGAGGCCTCGCCCGTCGGCATGAACGACACCGAGACCATCCACGCCAGCGGCGCCAGCGCCAGCAGCGCGAACACCGCCAGCGCGCCGTTGACCAGCAGCGCCTGCAGCCGCGAACCGCCGACCGGCCGGCTCATACCAGGTCCCGCCGGCGCCCGGCGCGCAGCAGCAGCGTGGTCGCGCCCAGGATCACCAGGAACAGCATGAACGCCACCGCCGACGCCCGACCGAGGTTCCACCAGCGGAAGCCCTCCTCGAACATCAGGTAGAGCACGCTGACCGTGGACTGCAGCGGATCGCCGCGGGTCATCACGTAGGGCTCGGCGAAGAGCTGGAAATAGCCCGACACCGTGATCACCGACACCACCAGCAGCACCGGTCCCAGCGCCGGCAGGGTGATGTGCAGGATCTGCCGCCAGGTCGAGGCGCCGTCGATGCGCGCGGCCTCGTAGAGCTCGCGCGGGATCGCCTGCAGGCCGGCCAGCAGGATCACCATGTTGTAGCCGAAGTTCTTCCACACCGCGAAGCCGATGATCGTGGGCATCGCCCAGAGCGGATCGCCCAGCCAGTCGACCGGCGGGATCCCGACGTGGCCCAGCGCCCAGTTCACCAGGCCGTAGCTGGTGTGGAACAGGTAGCGCCAGATCACCGCCACCGCCACCAGGGTGGTGACCACCGGCGCGAAGAGTGCGGTGCGGAACACGGCCCTGGCGCGCGCCAGCTGCGAGTCCAGCAGCAGCGCCGCCGCCAGCGACAGGCCGATCGACAGCGGCACGCCGACAAGGACGAAGTAGCTGGTGTTCCACAGCGCCTTCCAGAAGATCGGCGTGCGCAGCAGCTCCAGGTAGTTGTCAAGCGCGACGAAGCGCAGGTGCGCGGGATCGGCCAACGCGTAGAGGTCGAAGTCGGTCAGGCTGAGCAGCAGCGCCGAGGCGACCGGCAGGGCGAAGAACAGCCCGATCACGATCAGTGCGGGGGCCACGAACATCCAGCCGGCGACTCCGCCGCGCATCACCGCGCCTCCTGGTCCACGATCCAGCGCCGCTTGGCGAGGATGGCGTCGACGGCGGCATCGAGCTCGCGCACGGCCTGGTCCTGCGCCAGCCCACCGCGCACCACGCGCTCGGTCACCAGCCGCAGCTCCTGCGCGATGCGTTCCCACTCCAGCACCTTGGGCGTGGGCCGCACGCGCTCCAGCTGGTCGCGGAAGGCGGCGGCCAGCGGGTCGGCCGCGAGGTCGGGGTGCTGCCAGGCGCTGCGGCGCGGCGGGAGGTTGCCGCTCAGCGCGTGGAAGCGGCGCTGCACCGCCGGGCGCGACAGGTATTCCACCAGCCGCCAGGCGGCATCGGCGTGGGCGCCGCCGCGCGGCAGCACCAGGCTGGTGCCACCGGCGATGCCGGCGCCCGGGCCCTCGGGGCCGGGCAGCGGCATCGTGCCCCAGGCATCGGCCAGCGCCGGCGGCGCGCGGCGGCGGAACTCGCGGATGTTCCACGGCCCCGACAGGTAGAAGGCATACGAGCCGCGGAAGAACTCGTCCCAGACGTTGGACACCTGGGTTTCCGACAGCGCCGGCGCCCAGCCCTCCTCGAAGATCCGCGCATAGAACGCCAGCGCGCGGCGGAACCCGGGGCTGTCGAAATTGCCGCGGGTGTCGCCATCGCGCAGCAGCGGATCGTCCTGCTGCAGGGCCAGCGACAGCTGCGGCTCGAACTCGTTGAGCGGCAGCAGGATCGCGTGCCGGCCTGGACCGGCCGCGCGCTGCACCGCGGCCATCGCCGCCGCCCACTCCTCCCAGGTGCGCGGCGCCGTCGCGATCCCGGCGTCGCGCAGGATGTCCCTGCGGTAGAACAGCAGCCGGGTGTCCACATACCAGGGCACGCCCAGCAGCTGGCCATCGACGATGTTGGTGTCGAGGATGCCGGGGAAGTAGTCGCCGGCATCGACCACGACCGAGGCGTCGACGCGCGGCCGCAGCGGCTCCAGCGCGTCCAGCGCCGCGAACTCGGGAATCCAGGTATTGCCCAGCTGCAGCAGGTCGGGCATCGCGTCGGCGGCATAGGCGGTCAGCAGCTTCTCGTGCGCCGCCGTCCACGGGATGGCCTGGACCTCGACGCGCAGGCCGGGATGCTCGCGCTCGAAATCCGGCAGGAGCTCGGCGACCACCTCGGCTTCGCGGCCCATCGCCCAGAAGCGGATGGTGGTGGTGTCGTCGCCGCGCCTCGCACAGCCGGCGAGGGAGGCCACCACCACCAACAGCAGGGCCACGGCGGCCGCCGGGATTCGCGCCGGGCGGAGCCGGACCATCCGGGTCAGGCCGCGCGTCGCGGCAGGCGGGCCGACGCCGCGCCGTCGGGGCGTCGGGCCACCGCCCGTGGCTCGCGGGTGACACCGGCCGGCGCGCGTGCGTCGGCGCCGTCGCCCCCAGCGGCATCGGGAGCCGGGCCCTGGCCCTCACCGGGCGGATCGTCCCCGCCCTCGCCGGTGCCCTGCTCCCCGGCCGCGTCACCCGCCTGCAGCTCGGCCAGCCAGCCGCCGGTGAAGCCCGCGCGCTCCAGCCCCCTGCGGATGTACGGGCTGCGCTTCATGACCTCCCAGACGAAGCCGCTGCGGTAGTTGGCGATGCCGATCAGGATCGGCCCCTGGTCGATGCCGATGTAGTCGCTGGCGACCCAGCCCTTGCCGGGCACGATGCGCCCGGTCTTGAGCGGAATGTCGTACTCGAAACTCGGATTGAAGGAATCGAGGAAGCCGTAGCTCGAGTACAGGTACTCGCCATGGTGCTCGACCAGCGCTTCGGTCGCCGGCACCACCAGCTCGGGCGCGTACGGCAGCGACGCGATCGCGGCGGTCGGGGCGATCGTGCCGTCGTCGAAGGCCACCGCGATCCCCGCGCCGCGGGCGCTGTAATGGCGGAACTCGCGCATCTGCCCGTTGTAGTCCTGGTCGGTGCGCTGCGGCCCATCGCTGGCGGTCAGGCCCCAGATGTCCGGCCCGTAGCCCTTCCAGCCCATCGGGTTCTCGATCGCGTACGAGCGCTGGGCGTAGGTGGCGCGACGCGAGTTCTCGAAGTAGTCGATCCCCCGGTCGCGCATGTAGGCGTCGCGGATGCCGCGGAAATCGATCCAGGCGTGGCTGTACTGGTGGCCGAAGTGCGGCGCGAAGCTCAGGTATTCCTGGCCCTGGTAGATGCCCCAGCTGTCGTCATAGGTCTTCGTCCACGTGGTCCAGGCCTCCGGCTCGACCGGGTGCGTCGGCGATCCGAGCGCGAGGATGTAGACCAGCATCGCCTCGTCGTAGCCGGTCCAGTCGTGCTCGATGAAGCCGCTTTCCGGGTACCAGCCCATCGACACCAGTGGCGGCCGGACCTGCAGCCAGGGCCACTCGATGCGCCGGTAGAGCGCATCGGCCAGCTCGCGGATGCGCTGTTCGCGCGGCTCGTCGCTGTCGTAATAGGCCTGCGCGAACAGCACGCCCAGCATCATCAGCCCTGTGTCGACGCTCGAAAGCTCCACCCAGGGCTCGTAGCGGTGGCCGGTGCGCATGTCGAGGAAATGGTAGAAAAAGCCGCGGTGGCCGATGGTGCCGGTGGCCGCCGGCCCCTGCGGCGACTCGAGCAGGAATTCCAGGGTCAGCAGCGTGCGGTCGACCGCCTGCCGACGGCTGATCCAGCCGTTCTCGATCCCGATCGGATAGGCCGTCAGCGCGAAGCCGATCGCCGCCACGCTCGCGAACGGGCGTGACGGGAAGCGGTCGGGCGTCATGCCGTTGCGCTCGTCGGTGGTGTCCCAGAAGAACTGGAAGGTGCGCTTCTCGATATCGCGGAACAGCGGTGGGAGCGGCATCGGCCCCGGCGGCGCCGCGTCCGGCGGCGGCGCCGTCACCACCACCTCCTCGATCGGCCCCGGCCGCGGCGGCTCGACCTCCTGCGCCTGGTCTCCACGCCCGCAGGCGGCGAGCAGCAGCACGCAGGCGAGCAGCGGCAGGACGAACGGGCTTGGACGTGTCCGCGTCCGCATCATTCCTGCCGCAACCTGGTCACCAGTTGAACCCCATCGAGAGCTTGAAGGTCCGCGTCGGCAGCAGCTGGCTGGTCGGGCGGCCGAGATTGGGATTCGGCTCGCCGGGCGCGCCGAACCAGTCATCGCGACCATCGTAGTTCACCCAGTCGAACACGTTCAGCACGTCGCCGCGGACATAGAAGCTGAGCCGCTCCCCGGCCTGCCAGGTGCGCTGGGCGGCCAGGTCGAACTGCTTGAAGCCCAGCGTGCCGTCCGGGGTGTAGTAGTCGATGATGCAGTCGTCCCAGCCGGCCAGGCAGTTGGTGCCCTGGCGCGGGCTGGGGCTGGCGAGGCTCAGCTTGCCCGACAGCGTGAGACCGAACGGCGCCTCGTAGATGCCGGTCGCGACCAGGCGATGCTTCGGCACGCCGGTCGAGGCCAGCCAGCCGAAGCCGGCCAGGTCGGGATAGTCGAACGCGCCGCCGGACGTGGTGTTCGCGTTCTGCTCGGCGTCGGTGAAGGTATAGGCCAGCGTCATGCCCCAGCGCGAGGCGGGCGTATAGGGCTTGTCGACCTTCAGCGCCAGGCTGTTGGCGCGCGTTTCGAGCCCGTTGGTGCCGATGATCAGGCGCCCGTAGCCCGGCACGCCGAACGCGGCGTCGTCCCACGGCGGACCCCAGGTCGTCCCCGGCGCGAAGAACTCGCCGTCCGGCCTGCGGTTGCCGAGGTGGAACACCAGGCCGTCATGGCTGGTGACGTGCGACAGCGTCACCTCGGTGACCCACGCGCCGTACAGGTTGCGCATGCCCAGGCTGAACTGGTCGGAGTACGGGGTCTTCAGGTCGTTGTCGAGCAGGTAGCGCTCGGAGCCCAGGTTCGGATTGGCGGCCACCAGGGCCTGCAGGGCCGCAGGATCGAACCAGGTCTCGTCCCAGGCCAGGCAGGTCGGGCTGGACGGGTCGCAGTCATGCCCCACGGTATCGAACTGGTAGGTGTAGGGCGGGAAGCTGTACTTGGTGGTCTCCAGCGCCAGCTGGCTGAAGAGGTTGCGGTCGTAGGACCGGCCC
The DNA here is from genome assembly GCF_016457215.1 of Luteimonas sp. MC1895. Taxonomy (NCBI): domain Bacteria; kingdom Pseudomonadati; phylum Pseudomonadota; class Gammaproteobacteria; order Lysobacterales; family Lysobacteraceae; genus Luteimonas; species Luteimonas sp. MC1895. Next base: position 10,159 of record NZ_JAEMDY010000001.1, on the reverse strand, counting down.
GCGCCGCCGAAAATCACGTGCCGCTGGTCGCCGAGCAGGTCGTAGGAGAAGCCAAGCCGCGGCTGCCACGCGTCCTTGAAATCGTCGCGCTCCGACCCGGTGCTGATGTAGTCGTCGATGCGGATGCCAGAGCCCGGCGCGTTGATGTTGTCCCAGCCACGCAGGGCGGCCACGTAGTCGGCCGGGGTCACGTAATCGGTATAGGCGGGATTGGTCTCGTAGTCCCAGCGCAGGCCGAGGTTGAGCGTCAGGTGCTCGTTGACCTCCCAGTCGTCCTGCACATAGATGCCGTACTGCTTGCCGGACGTGGTCAGTCCGCCCGTCGCCTCGCCCAGCGGCGCGCCGAAGCGGACCTGGTACGGGATCGAGGTGTCCTGGCCGATGTCGTAGTAATACTGGGCGTTGTAGGGGTTCTGCTCCAGCGACGTGATGTCGATGTCCTTGAACTTCACGCCCATCTTGATGGTGTGGCTGCCGCTCCACTCGAAGCTGTTGAGGGTCAGGTCGTTCTGCACCGACCAGCCCTTCTGCCCCTTGTCCTGGAAATCCGGCCCGCCACCGGCCTGCAGGATCACGTCGTTCGAGTTGTCTGTGGTCAGCACGTAGCCGGGTTCCAGCGTGAACGCGCGCGGGCGCCAGCTCGCATCCTCGTAGCCGACGTGGAAGTCGTTGAGGAAGCGCTCGCCGCTGTACTGGTAGCGCAGGTCGATGCGGCGGTCGTCGTTGTCCTTCTCGCTGCCGTACATGCGGGCGCGCGTGCCGTCGAAGTTGCCGAGCTCGCTTTCCTCGCGGACCTTGGCCGTCAGCTCCACCAGGTGCGCGTCGCCGGGCAGCCAGCTGAGCTTGCCGAAGTACATGTCCTGCTTGAACGGCGCGCTGAAGCTGCCGATGAGCGGCTGCAGCGCCGGCGGCAGCAGTTCCGGCGTGCTGGCGAAGCCCTGCCCCGGCGTCACCGCGCGCGGCGAGATGTACTCCTTGGCCTCGTAGGCGATGAAGAACTGCAGCCGGTCGCGGATGATCGGGCCTTCGAAGGACGCGCCGTACTGCTCCTCGCGGAATTCCGCCTTGCGGCCCTCCGCGGCCTCGCTCTCGGTCGCCTTGCGCCAGTCGGTGGAGGTGCGGTCCCAGAAGAAGCTGCCGCCGAATTCGTTGCTGCCCGAGCGCGTGACCGCGGTGATCGCCGCGCTGCCGAGCTGGTCGTATTCGGCCTTGTAGTTGGAGGTGATCACCTTGTACTCGCCGATCGCGGCCTGCGGGAACGGATTGCCGCGGGTCGAGTCCTGGCCGCTGACGCCGCCGGGCAGCACGTAGTTCTTCTGCCCCACGCCGTCGATGAAGACGTTGATCGCGCTGGAGTCCTGCGCGCCCGAGCGCAGCCGGGTCGAGCCGTCGCTGCCCTGCGAGAACTGCACGCCGGGCACGGTGTCGGCGAAGGCGAGGAAGTTGCGCGTGCCCTGCGGCAGCGCCTGGATCTGCCGGGGCGTGATGTAGGTCGCCACCTCCGAGGTCCGCGTCTCCACCAGCACCTGGGCGGTCACGGTCACCGCGTCGAGGGTCTCCGCATCGCCGGCGGTGGCGGTTTCCTCGACCCCGCCCACGCCCAGGTCGAGGGTGGCGGTCTGGCCCACGCGTACGGTGATCTCGCGGCTGTCGGTCCGGCCGCCGGCGCTGACGTCGATACGATAGCTGCCCGGAGGCAGCCCGCCCAGGCTGTAGGCGCCGTTGCTCGCGCGCACGCTGCGGCGCAGTCCGGTGGCCAGGTTTGTCGCGGTCACTTCGGCGTCGGTGGCCGGAGCCGAATCCAGCATGACCTGGCCGCGGATGGTGGCGGCGGTCGACTGGGCGAGCGCGGGCGTCGCGCCCAGCAGCAGGCCGGTGGCCAGGGCAGCGGCCAGCAGCGAACGCTGGACGTGAAGGTGTCGCTGGGGGTGCGTGCTCATGTCGATCTCCAGGGGCCAGTCAGGGGACGGGGCGGGCGCCGGCGCGCAGGCCGGGTTCCGCGGACACGCACTGCTGGACGATGGAGCGGCTGCCGTCCCCTGTGCCGGCCCCCTCCCTCGACTGCAGCCGCAGCCGCGACGCACATGCCCCGAGCCCGGCGATATCTAACCCCATGCTGGTGAGCGCCGGGTGCACGCGCCCGTCCGCCTTGCTCAGGGCAGCACCCTGCGGAACGGACGGACCTCGACGCTGGCATAGACGCCCGCGGCGACATACGGGTCGGCATCGGCCCAGGCGCGCGCATCCTCCAGCGAGTCGAAGCGGGCGATGACGATGCTGCCCGAGAATCCGGCCGGTCCGGGGTCGTCGGCATCGACGGCCGGGCATGGACCCGCCACCAGCAGCCGGCCCTCGTCGCGCAGCAGCTGCAGGCGCGCGAGGTGCGCGCCGCGCGACGCCGCGCGCCTGTCCAGCACCCCGGCGCCGTCGCGCCCCTCGATCGCGTACCACATCGGTCCTGCTCCATCTGCCGGCAACGGCCGCCATGCTAGCCGCAACCCGCGATGAAGCCCCGCATCTGTACGGGCTGGACAAGCCGCATTCGCTGCCAGTACCCTGAACCCCGGTTCCGAGTGCCGGAACGCAGCGGCGGCGCGGTCCGCCCGTCCTGCCCCAGCCGGCCCACCCACGACCTCACTGCCACCGCGCCGCCACGGCTGAAGCCGTCGCGCCCGGCCGGAGTGGTCTGGCTGCAGTGCCCGCGGCCGCCGGCCGCACAGGCGCCACCGCGTCCCGTCCGGGGCCTGGCGCATGCGTTCTTTCAAGTTCGAGTGGCCCGGAGGGGGCCGCCACACCGATGACCCAAGCCGGTTCTGACACCGCTGCCGCAGCCGCGCCGGACGCCCACGTGCCCGGGCGGGCGCCGATGCAGCAGGAAATCGCGCTGGCCACGGTGCACGGGCAGCCGCTGCTGCAGCTGCCGCAGGACCTGTACATCCCGCCGGACGCGCTGGAGGTGATCCTCGAAGCGTTCGAAGGGCCGCTCGACCTGCTGCTGTACCTGATCCGGCGCCAGAACCTCGACATCCTCGACATCCCGGTGGCCGAGATCACCCGCCAGTACGTCTCCTACATCGACGTGATGCAGGAGCTGCGCTTCGAGCTGGCGGCGGAATACCTGGTGATGGCCGCGATCCTGGCCGAGATCAAGTCGCGCATGCTGCTGCCGCGTCCGCCGGCCGACGAAGGCCTCGAGGACGATCCGCGCGCCGACCTGGTGCGCAGGCTGCAGGAGTACGAGCGCTTCAAGCAGGCCGCCGAGGACATCGACACCCTCCCCCGGCTGGACCGTGACACCAGCGTCGCCAGCGCCTTCGTGCCGGAACGCACGATCCACCGCGAGCCGCCGCCGGTCGACCTGCGCGAGATGCTGATGGCCCTGCACGACGTGCTCAAGCGCGCCGAGCTGTTCACCGGCCACGCGATCCGCCGCGACGCGCTGAGCGTGCGCCAGCGCATGGGCGAACTGCTCGCGCGGCTGGAGGACGGCGCCTTCCACCGCTTCGAGCAGCTGTTCGAAGCGCGCGAGGGCAAGCTGGGCGTGGTGGTGACCTTCCTCTCGATCCTCGAGCTGGCCAAGGAACGCCTGCTGGACATCGTGCAGGAAGCGCCGCTGGCGCCGATCTACGTCAAGTCGCTGGCGGTGGACCGCTCCGGCGACGCCCCGCTCGAGTTCGCCAGCGAATTCGACGACGACATCGATGATGCCGCCGGCGACGACGCCGGGCGCTGACGCGTCGCCACCCGCAACAGGACACGCATGGATCCGCAACTGATCAAACGCATCGTCGAAGCCGCCCTGCTGGCCAGCAGCCAGCCGCTGACCGTGGTGCAGCTCAACGGGCTGTTCCCGCTGGACGAACCGGCGCCGGAAGGCGGCATCGGGCAGGCGCTCGAAGCGCTGCAGGCCGAATGCGCCGACCGCGGCGTGGAACTGGTGGAAGTCGCCTCCGGCTGGCGCTACCAGGTGAAGTCCGAGGTCCACGCCTGGGTGGCGCGGCTGTGGACCGAGCGCCAGGTGAAGTACACCCGCGCCACGCTCGAGACCCTGGCGCTGATCGCCTACCGCCAGCCGATCACCCGCGGCGAAATCGAGCAGGTGCGCGGCGTGGCCACCAACAGCAACATCATCAAGGCGCTGGAAGAGCGCGAGTGGATCCGCGTGGTCGGCCACCGCGACATGCCCGGGCGACCGGAGCTGCTGGGGACCACCAAGGGCTTCCTCGACTATTTCGGGCTCAAGCGCCTGGACGAACTGCCGCCGCTGTCGGAGCTCAAGGATTTCGGCGAGCTGGAGCCGCAGCTGCAGTTCGAGCCCGAGGCGAAGGACGCCGGCGACGCGATGCCGCTGGGCGACATCGATGCCGGCAGCGCCGACGCCGACGACGACATAGACACAGACACAGAAGACACAGACACCGGATCCGGCACCGTGGACGCCACGGACGCCGGGGACGTTCCGCCGCACATCGCGGCAACCGACGAAGACGATGCCCTCGCCGACGACGGCGACAGCACTGGAGTGGAAGAAGAATGACGCAAGACAAGACCGGCGGGCGCAAGCTGTCGCTGAAGCGCGGCCCGGCCGCGACCACCGAAACCGAGGCCCCGAAGCTCGAGGAGCGGCTGCACAAGGTGCTGGCCCAGGCCGGCCTGGGCTCGCGCCGCGCGCTGGAACAGCGCATCGCCGACGGCCTGGTGAAGGTCAACGGCGAGACCGCCCAAGTGGGCATGAGCATCCGCGGCGGCGACCGCGTCGAGCTCGACGGCAGGACCTTCGTGGCCAGCGCGCTCACCGAGCCCGCCCGCGTGCTGCTCTACAACAAGCCCGAGGGCGAGGTCACCACGCGCGAGGATCCCGAAGGCCGGCCGACCATCTTCGATTCCCTGCCCGCGCTCAAGGGCGCGCGCTGGATCGCGATCGGGCGCCTGGACATCAACACCACCGGCCTGCTGCTGCTGACCACCGACGGCGAACTCGCCAATGCGCTGATGCACCCGTCGTTCGAGGTCGAGCGCGAGTACGTCTGCCGCGTGCGCGCGCCGGAAGGCATGGAGACCGTGCCCGACGCCATCGTCGACCGGCTGCAGCGCGGCGTGGCCCTGGACGACGGCCCGGCGAAATTCGACGAGATCAAGCGCATCGGCGGCACCGACTCCCACGAATGGTTCCAGGTCACGGTCAAGGAAGGCCGCAACCGCGAGGTGCGCCGGCTGTGGGAATCGCAGGGTTGCCAGGTCAGCCGCCTCAAGCGCATCCGCTACGGCCAGGTGGAACTGCCGCAGCCGCTGCTGCGCGGCCAGTCGCAGGAGCTGGCCGACGAGAAGGTGCAGGCGCTGCGCACCCAGCTGGGCCTCGAGGACGGCACGCCGGCCGCGCTGACCCTGCTGCCGGTGATCGGCCAGCGCCGGGCAGCCAAGTCCACGGTCCAGGTGGGCGGCCAGCACCGCAGCCACGGCTATGTCGGCGGCCACACCACCACCGCCGACGAAGGCCGCGAGCTGCGCCGCTTCGACAACGTGCGCGAGGACCGCGGCCGTCGCGGCGGTCCGCGCAAGCCCTCGGGTGGCCTGACGGTCACCGGTGAAGCCGCGGCGCGCCAGTCGCACAAGCCGCTGAAGCAGCGCCAGGACCGCCGCGCCCTGCCCGAAGGCAACCCGGCCGCGTTCCGCAGCTGGTACGTGCCCGACGGCGTCGACACCGGCCCCTCGGGCCACCGCAACGCCGGTCCGGGTGGCGCGCGCAAGCCGGCCGGACGCAAGCCCGGCGGCCCCCGCCCCGGCGGTCCGGGTGGTGGTGGCGCGGGTGCCCGCACCGGTGGCGCCGGCAGGCCCGCCCGTGCGGCGCATCCCTATGGCCATCCCGGCAACGCGCCGGTGTTTCCCTCCGATCACGCCACGCCCGGCGGGCACGAGCGCCCGCGTGGCCCGCGCCCCGGCGGTCCCGGCGGCAGGCCTGGCGGCGCCGGCAAGCCCGGCGGACGCCCCGGTGGCCGCCCCGGCGCCGGTGGGCCGGGTGGCCGTCCCGGCGGTGCACCGGGCGGCCGTCCCGGCGGTCGTCCGCAGGGCGCCGGTCCGCGTGGCCCGGGCGGCCCGCGCGGCGGTGGCGGCGGCGGACGCCGCGGCGCCTGAGATCAGCCCCGGTCGAGCGTGAACGCATCCCCGTCGCCGAGGGCGGGGAAGCGCGCACGGTGGGCGGCGAGCTCGTCGGCCAGCAGGGTGGTGGTGACCACCACTTCCTCGTCGGTGCATTCGCTCAGTGGCGCGCCGAGGAAGTCGATGACCGCGCTGTCGCCGGCGTAGGCCAGGCCGTTGCCATCCCGACCGACCCGGTTCAATCCGGCGACGTAGCAGAGGTTCTCGATCGCGCGCGCGCGCAGCAGGATCTTCCAGGCGTGGGCGCGCGCCGCCGGCCAGTTGGCCACGTAGAGCTGCAGGTCGAAGGCCGGACGGCCGTCGGCGTCGAGCGTGTTGCGCGCGAACACGGGGAAGCGCAGGTCGTAGCAGACCAGCGGGTTGATCCGCCAGCCGCGCAGCTCGACCACCAGCCGTTCGCGTCCCGCGGCATAGCGCTCGTGTTCGCGCGCATAGGTGAACAGGTGGCGCTTGTCGTAGTGCGCGAGGCTGCCGTCGGGCCGCACCCAGAGCATGCGGTTGTAGACGCCTGCGCCATCGCGAAGCTGCACGCTGCCGCTGACCACGGCGCCCAGCGCGGCGGCCTGCTCGCGCATCCAGCGCACCGTCGGCCCGTCCATGTCTTCGGCCTGGTCGATGGCGTCGTTGCTGAAGCCGCTGGTGAAGGTCTCGGGCAGCAGCACCAGGTCGGTGATGCCGCGCAGCGGGCCGATCAGCTCGCCGTAGTACTCGCGGTTGCCGGCGGGGTCGTGCCAGAGCGTGTCGCCCTGGACCAGGGAGATGCGCAGGTTGTCCATGTTCCCGTCCTGATCGGTCAGAGGTTCGCCAACCGCGCGATGGCGGCGTCCAGGGTCGGCTGCGCCTTGGCGAAGCACAGCCGCGCCAGCCGCTGCCCGGGCGGCGGCGACTCGTAGAACGGCGACAGCGGGATCGAGGCCACGCCGTGCTCGACGGTCAGCCAGCGACAGAATTCGGCGTCCTGTAGGTCGCTCACTGCGGAGTAGTCCACCAGCTGGAAATAGCCGCCCGGCACCGGCAGCGGGCGCAGGCGCGTGCCCATGAGCCGTTCGCGGAACGCGTCGCGCTTGGCCTGGTAGAACGCGCCCAGGCCCAGGTAGTGCCCAGGCTCCTCGCGCAGCATCTCGGCGAAGGCATGCTGGGCCGGCGCGAACGTGCAGAACACGTTGTACTGGTGCACCTTGCGGAACTCGAGCGACAGCCCGGGCGGCGCGATGCAGTAGCCCACTTTCCACCCCGTGCAGTGGTAGGTCTTGCCGAAGCTGGAGATCACGAAGGCGCGCTCGCGCAGCGCCGGATGGCGCAGCGCCGACTCGTGGCGCGCGCCGTCGAACACGATGTGTTCGTAGACCTCGTCGGAGATCAGCCAGACGCCGGTGTCCTGCACGATCGACGCGAGCTCGGCCATGTCGTCGGCCGAGAGCATCGCACCCGACGGGTTGTGCGGCGTGTTGACGATCAGCATGCGGGTCTTCGCGCCGATCGCCGCGCGCACCCGCGCCCAGTCCGGTGCGAAGGTCGCCGGATCCAGCGGCACGTGCACCGCACGCGCCCCGGCCAGGTCGATCGCGGGCTCGTAGCAGTCATAGGCCGGGTCCAGGACCACGACCTCGTCGCCGGCGCGGACCACGGCGTGGATCGCGTTGAAGATGGCCTCGGTGGCGCCGCTGGTCACGGTGACTTCGGCCTCGGGATCGGGGCGATGGCCGTACAGCGAGGCGGTCTTGTCGGCGATCGCCTCGCGCAGCGCCGCCACGCCGGTCATCGGCGCGTACTGGTTGTGGCCGGCGCGCATGGCGCGCTCGAGCGCGTCCACCAGCCGCGGCGGCACGTCGAAGTCGGGGAAGCCCTGGCCGAGGTTGACCGCGCCGTGTGCGGCCGCGAGCTGCGACATCACCGTGAAAATGGTCGTCCCCACCTTCGGGAGCTTGGTGCCCGGCATGCGTCTTCCTCCATCCCGGCCGCGTGCCGGAGCATCCGCGAGTTTACGCAGCGTGCCGGCATCGCGTTAAATCCCCACATGTCCTCCCTGCCCCCCGCCCCCATCGAGGCCGACGTCCACCGCCTGGCCACGGCCTATCTCGACGCGGTGTACCGCTGGGCGCGCGACGGGGACTGGCACGACATCCGCATCGGGCTGCCGGTTCCGGGCCTCGAGCTGCTGCATCCCGACGTGCGCTGCTTCGGCCTGCTGTCGGCGTGGAACCCGGTCTCGCAGCCGCGCGATGACGCCGCCAACCGGCGCGCGGACGCGGCGCTGGAAAGCGAACTGGCCGCGCGCGACATCGTGCGCGTCCCGTCGTTCTCGTCGGCGCGCAACCGCAGCTGGCGCGAGCCGGGCTGGGTGGTCTTCGACGTCGACAGCGCGCTCCTCGACGCGCTGTGCCGCCAGTTCGGCCAGCTCGGCGGGCTGTGGTGGGAACGTGGCCAGCCGGTCCGCCTGCGCATGCAGGCCGCGAAGCCGGCGGGCTTCCCCGACGACGCCCAGGTCGACTGGCTAGAATAGCCGCCGTCCGGTCGCCGTCGCGGCCCGTGTCGCACGATGCCCGAGCCCGCCAGCCCCACACCTCCCCTGCTGTCCGCCCAGGCGCTGCGCTTCACGCGCAACGACACGCCCGTGTTCGGTCCGGTCGACTTCAAGGTCGCGGCGGGCGAAGCCTTGCTGGTCCAGGGCGACAACGGTGCCGGCAAGACCACGCTGCTCAAGGTGCTCGCCGGCCTGCTGCGTGCCGAGTCGGGTGACATCCGCCTGCAGGGCCGTGCGGTCGACGACGCGTTGCGCGCACGCGTGGTCGGCTATCTCGGCCATCTGCCGGCGCAGAAGGCCGACCTGAGCGCGCTGGAGAACCTGCGATTCCTCTGCGGCCTGCACGGCAGCCGAGCGGGCATGTCGCTGGAAGACGCGATGGCCACCGTCGGGCTCGCCGGCTATGAGGACGCGCTGGCGCGGCAGATGTCGGCCGGACAGCGCAAGCGGCTGTCGCTGGCCCGGCTGTGGCTGTCGCCGGCGCCGCTGTGGCTGATGGACGAGCCCTACGCCAACCTCGACCTCGATGGCATCGAGCTGGTGAACCGGATGATCCAGGCCCACCTGCGCGAGGGCGGCGGCACCATGGTCACCACCCACGGCGCGTATGCCGCGCCGCCGGTGCGCACCCGGCTGCTGGTGCTGGAGCGTCCATCATGATGTGGTCCGCCGCCAAGGCACTCGCAGTCCGCGACCTGCAGATGCTGTGGCGCAGGCGCGGCGACAGCCTGCAGCCGGCGCTGTTCGCCCTGCTGGTGCTGGTGCTGTTCGCGCTGGCGCTGGGCAGCGATCGCGTGACGCTGGCGCGGGTCGCACCCGGGGCGCTCTGGGTGGCCGTGCTGCTCTCGGGCCTGCTGGCGCTGGACACGCTGTTCCGCGGCGATGCCGAGGACGGTTCGCTGGAGCAATGGCTGCTGGCACCGGTGCCATTGGCGTGGCTGGTCCTGGTCCGCGTCGCCACGCACTGGGCGACCACGGCGCTGCCGCTGGTCCTGGCGATGCCGCTCCTGGCCGAACTGATGGCGCTGCCGCGCGGGCACTGGCCGGTGCTCTTCGCGTCACTGATGCTCGGCACGCCGCTGCTGGCGCTGCTGGGCGCGGTGGTGGCGGCGCTGACCGTCGGCATGCGCCGCTCGGGCATCCTGGTGGCGCTGCTGGCCCTGCCGCTCTACGTCCCGGTGCTGGTCTTCGGCGCCGGCAGCGTCACCGCCGCCACCCAGGGCTTCGACCCGGCCGGCGGCCTGCTCCTCCTCGCCGCGGGCCTCGTGGCGGCCCTGGTCCTCGCCCCGCTCACCGCGGCCGCCGCGATCCGGATCGCGCTGTCCTGAGGTCGATGTTCGGCTGCAGGGTTCTGGTGGGCACGCCAGCCAAGTTGGCCGGCTTTGTGGAGGAGCGTGGCGCTGCGGGGTGGGTGGGGACAGCGCACAGGGACGTGCGCGGTAGGCGCTTCAGCCATGGATGGCTGAGGCGCCGGTCCCC